>JANRIX010000020.1:0-1654 GCA_033764435.1 Burkholderiales bacterium | reverse complement strand
GATGGTCGCATCCCGGATGTCCTGTTCCATCGCCTTCTGCTGGTTCTGGAAGTTCTGATACTGCTCGTAGCCGACGAAGCCCGCAGCCGCAATCAGCATGCCGCCGGCAATCCACGGATTCAGCGCCATCGCGGCATTCAGAGCCAGCACGGACGTCCGAGCCGCCGCCATCCAACTGATAAACTGCCCGACCGCAGCGCCAACGGCCGTGGCGCCGAAGATCTTCACGAAGCTGGCAATCTCGCTCGAGTTCTTGCGCACCCACTCGAGCGACTCCGACAGCACCTTGATCAGCTTCGAGAACTCAGGCAGGAACTGCTCGCCCAAGGCGTTCTTCGCTTCCTGCCAGAGGCGCGTAAGCGAGGTCATCTGCTTTCCGGCGGTGCCCATCGCCGCCTCGTAGACGCCCCGGATCTTGACGCCCTCCTGGAGGACCCGGTTCAGCATCGCCTCGCGCTTCTCTGCCTCCGACAGGGCGTGGCCGCGCTTCTTCGTCTCCTCACGGATGACCTGCTCGAGGGAGACCTGCAGGCCCATCGTGTGGAGCAGTTCGGTCTGGCCGGTGGTGATCCCCTTGATGATGTTTTCGAGCGCCTCCGAGGAGTTGACGCCAGAGATGACGGCGGCATCCTGGGCCACGCGCGCGAGATCCGTCGCCTTCGACAGATCCAGTTCCGCGAAGATCATTCGCTGGACGACGCCATGGGCTTCCTGGGTGGACACGCCGAGCTGCTTGATGCGATCCACCAACCGGTTCACGGAGGCGGCGTTGTAGTCGTTGACCTTTGCAAGCTGGTTGGTGACCACACCCAGGGTCTGCGTGCGCGCGGCGTACTTGACGATCTCGGTGCCGTACTCCTTCAGCCAACCCAGCGCCCGCTCGAAGGCGTGGCCCAGAACCGTGCCGGCCGCGGCGCCCTTCACCATGGAAGCAGTCAGCCCATCGATTCCGGCAGACGCCCCGCGCGCGCTCTTGGCGGCCGCCGCCTCCATGCTCGACAGGCTGGAGTTGACGCTCTTGATGGACGCATTAGCCCTGTTCGTGTCGATTTCGACGACGAGTTCGAGCTTGTTGTCGGCAGCCATCAGAGTATGGGTGGTATCGCGGGTGGTACCATGTCGGTGTGTCGAACGCGAGAAAACTCATCGCCAAAATGCGCCGCAATCGGCGCGACTGGCGAATTGAGGATCTCAAGGTCGTCGCGGACAGTCTGGGCATCAATCACGATCAGCATGGGACCAGCCATGTCGTGTTCCGGCATGCCAACGCGGGACGGCTCTCCGTCCCTGCACACCGGCCCATCAAGCCTGTGTACGTGCGGCTGTTGTGGACTTAGTTGACCGAACAGGTGAGAACAATGAAGATTGACAAGACGCTCATCAACTCCTACCCGTTCACCATTCGCCCACTTTCGGAAGAGGACGGTGGTGGCTTCGCGATTGAGTATCCGGATCTACCTGGCTGCATTTCGGATGGAGACACGCCGGAGGAAGCAATCAAGAATGGGTACGATGCCGTGAAATCGTATCTGCTCAGTTGCGCCAAACATGGTGATCCGATTCCAAAGCCGAGCGAAGCGAGCGGCCAGTGGCGGCAGCGTGTTCCACGAAGCCTGCATGCGCGTTTGGTCGCGAGGGCGAGGCAGGAAGGCGT
>JANRIX010000007.1:0-116462 GCA_033764435.1 Burkholderiales bacterium | reverse complement strand
GTGCCGCAGGACACCGTGCTGTTCAACGACACGATCTACTACAACATCGCCTATGGTCGCCCGGATGCAACACGCGAAGAGGTGCTGGAAGCCGCCAAGTCCGCGCATATCCACGATTTCATCGAGCGCCTGCCCGACGGCTACGACGCCATGGTGGGCGAACGCGGCCTCAAGTTGTCCGGGGGCGAAAAGCAGCGGGTGGCCATTGCGCGCACCCTGCTCAAGAATCCTGCGATCCTGATTTTCGACGAGGCCACGTCCGCGCTCGATTCGCGCACCGAGAAGGCCATTCAGGCAGAGCTGAAGGAAATCTCGGCCGAGCGCACCACGCTGGTCATCGCCCATCGACTGTCAACGGTGGTCGATGCCGATCAGATTCTGGTGATGGAAGGCGGGCGCATCGTCGAGCGCGGCACGTTCACCGCGCTGATGGCAGCAGAAGGCAAGTTCGCCGAGATGTGGCGCCTGCAGCAGCAGGAGGCTGCGCGGGCCGATGCGGGGTTGGTCAGCCCAGCGTCCGCTTGAGGAACGTGAGCATCGCGTCCGTGGTGCGGTCGGGGTCTTCGTACATCATGCCGTGACCGGCGCCGGGCAGGGTCACCAGCGCTGAGTGGGATAGCTGCTTGGCCAGGCCTGCGCTCGCCTTCGAAGGTGTCATCTGGTCGCGGTCGCCGGCGAGGATGAGCGCAGGTGTCCGCAACCCCGCCAGGGCGTCTGGTGCCACCGCATAGGCATTGCAGGCGGCGAGGTCGGCATGCAGCACGCCGGCGTGGGCTCGCTCGAGCAGTCTGCGGTAGGTTCCCGTGAGCGATGCGCCGGGCACAGTGCTTGCGCCCAGTCGTGCACGCGGGCCGTGGCCCCAGGCGACGAGCATTTCGATTGCGCTGGCGGTGTTATCCTTGGCGGCAGCGAGCAGCGTGTCGCTGACGGGCATCGGTGTGGAAGCGCCGATGAGCACCATGCTCGTCACCCGGTCGGGCGCGACAAGCGCAGTGTCCAGAGCGATGAGACTGCCCATGCTGTGGCCGACCAACGCAGCACGGCGAATATTCGCGTTGTCGAGAAACGCAATCAGCCATTGCGAATATTCGCGAATGCTTGCGCGCGGCTGACCGGCGCTGCGCCCATGCCCCGGCAGGTCAATCGCGAGCACATTCCAGCCGTGATGGGCGAAGTAACGCGACTGCAGATGCCACACGCTGTGGTCGTTGGCGGCACCGTGGATGAACACGAGCGCGGGATTGCCGGCGTCGTAGGGCTTGCCGCCGGTGTAGGCGTAGCAGGGCTGGTTCTGGACGAGGAACTTCATCGACTATTTCTGGGATGCGTGCAACGCGCGCGACAGATCCTCGATGAGATCGTCCGGATGCTCCAGCCCGATGGAAAGCCGAATCGTGCCTTCGCCAATACCCGCTGCTTGAAGTGCAGTCGCATCCATACGGAAATGCGTGGTCGATGCAGGATGGATCACCAGCGACTTGGCATCGCCGATGTTGGCGAGGTGGGAGAACAGGGACAGTTTCTCGATGAACTTGCGACCCGCTTGTCTCGCAACCTCGCGGCTACCCTTGAGTTCGAACGACAGCACGCCGCCCGAGCCATTCGGCAGCAAGCGCTTCGCCAGTGCGTGATCGGGATGGCTCCCCAGATCCGGATGACACACCGACGCCACCGCGGCATGCGTGGACAGGAACTGCGCAATGGTCCGGGCGCTGGACACATGGCGCGGCATGCGCAGATGCAGCGTTTCAATGCCCTGCAGGATCTGGAACGCGGTCATCGGCGCCATGCACGCGCCGAAGTCGCGCAGGCCCTCGCGCCGTGCGCGCAGCGCGAACGCGCCGACTGTGGATTCCTCGCTGAACACCATGCCGTGAAAGCCGTCGTACGGCTCAGTCAGGGCCGGAAATTTGCCCGACGCGTCCCAGTCGAACGTACCGCCGTCGACCAGCACGCCGCCAATGACGACGCCGTGGCCGGAGAGGAATTTGGTGGCGGAATGCAGCACCAAGTCAGCACCCTGGTCGATGGGGCGGGAGAGACAGGGCGTGGTGAGCGTCGCGTCGACCAGCAGCGGCAGGCCATGCTCATGAGCCAGCGCGGCGACAGTGGGTACATCGAGCACATCCAGTCCGGGATTGCCGACCGTTTCGCCAAACAGCAATCGCGTCTCCGGGCGGATGGCTGCGCGCCATGCGTCGATATCGCGTGGGCTCACGAAAGTGGTGGAAATGCCGAAACGACTCAATGTGTAGTGCAGCAGATTGTGCGATCCGCCGTAGAGCGCGGAGGAAGCCACGATGTGCCCGCCCGACCCCATCAGGGTGGCGATGGCGAGGTGCAACGCCGCCTGACCGCTGGCGGTGGCGATGGCGGCCGCGCCGTTGTCCAGGGCAGCCATGCGCTCCTCCAGCACCGAGACGGTCGGATTCGACAGCCGGGAATAGACATGCCCGGCCCGTTCCAGATTGAACAGGCTGGCGGCGTGGTCTGTATCCGGAAACACGAATGAAGCCGTTTGGTGGATGGGCACGGCCCGGGCGCCGGTGGCCGAGTCAGGCGATTGACCGGCGTGCACGGCAAGGGTATCCGGGTGGGGGCTCAGTCGGTTGCTCACGATTTTGTCTTATTGCATTGAATTTCAAACAAATGTTGTCATGAACCAGTCATCTTTGCTATGGTGGCGGTTCGCTGAAATCCGGGGTGGTACATGAATCGCGCTGTTTACTTCGTTTCCGTGCTTTGCTGCCTGGGCTTGGCCGCAGCGCTGTCCGCACCGATGGCTCATGCCCAGCAGTCGGCCAAAGGCAAGCTGGTCAAAGCCAAGTCGACCCGCGCCGCTGCGGTGCCGGACTTCACCAAGGACGGCGAACCCAATCTGCAATCCACCGCCGCGCTGGTCTATGACCAGAACACCGGCAAGCTGCTCTACGCCAAGAATCCCGACACCGTCACGCCGATTGCCTCCATCACCAAGGTGATGACGGCGATGATCGTCCTGGATGCCAAGCTGCCGCTGGATGAGGCGATCACCATTACCAACGAGGACATCGATCTCCTCAAGGGCACCAAGTCCCGCCTGCCCATTGGCAGTGCATTCCGTCGTGAAGATCTGATGCGTTTGGCGCTGATGGCGTCCGACAATCGCGCAGCCTCTGCGCTGGGCCGCAACTATCCCGGCGGCATCGAGGCCTTCGTCGAGGCCATGAACACCAAGGCGAAGCTGCTGAATCTCACCAACACCCGTTTTGTCGATTCCAGCGGCTTGGCGCCCGGCAACGTGTCCAGCCCGCAGGATCTCGCGACGCTGGTGTCGGAAGCCGCACGCTATGCACAGATCCGCGAATTCTCGACCACGCCGGAGCTCCACGTCACGCTGCCCAACGCCAAGAAGCCCATGGGCTTCAACAACACCAACGCGCTGGTGAAGAATCATGATTGGAACATCGGGCTGTCCAAGACCGGATACATCAGTGAATCGGGCAAGTGCCTGGTCATGCAGGCGACCATCGCCAACAACCCCGTTGTCATCGTGCTGCTGGATTCCTGGGGCCGCCTTACCCGCATTGGCGATGCCAACCGCATCAAGAAGTGGCTGGAGACGCAGAAGGTCGCTGCCACGCCGCGCGCGACCAGTTAGAAATTGATCCGGGTCGACGCCCGTCGGCCGCGCTAGCGTTACACTCAAGGCCATGAAAGTTGGCCTTTTTGTTACCTGCCTCGTCGACCTCGCCCGCCTGAAGGGCGTTGGTGTCGGCATAACGCGCGCGATGCGCGCATTAGCCTCCCCCAGCCCTGACTGCCAGAAGGCCAAGCCATGAAGGTTGGCCTTTTTGTTACCTGCCTCGTCGACCTCGCCCGCCCGTCCATTGGCTTCGCAACTCTGAAGCTGCTTGAAGACGCGGGCTGCAAGGTGATCTATCCCGAAACACAAACCTGCTGCGGCCAGCCTGGTTACAACTCCGGAGCGCGGGATATCTCCAAAGAACTCGCCCTGAAGGTGTTGGCCGAGTTCCGCGATTGCGACTATGTGGTGGCGCCGTCCGGCTCCTGCATCGGCCAGATCAAGGTTCACTACGCCAACGATCTCTTCCGAGGCGCGCCGGAGCAGCGCGACTTCGAGGCGCTGGCCGCCAAGGCCTACGAGCTCTCCGACTTTCTCATCAACGTGCTCAACGTGAAGACCGTGCCTGGCAAGTTCGAAGGCGCGGTGACTTATCACGACAGCTGCTCGGGCCTGCGCGAACTCTCGGTGAAGATGCAGCCGCGTTACCTCTTGCAGATGGCCGGCGCCGAAATCGCGGAGATGGCCGACTGCGAGAAATGTTGCGGCTTCGGCGGCACGTTCTCCATCAAGCTGGGTGAAATCTCCACGCGCATGGCCAAGAACAAGTGCGCGAATATTCGCACTAGCGGGGCATCGACGATTGTCGGGGGCGACCTCGGTTGTTTGCTCAACATTGAAGGGCGGTTGCGACGTGAAGGGGACATGACCACGCAGGTAAAACACTTCGCCGAAATTGCTGCCGGGGAGGACCGCTGATGCAAGTCCAATCCATGCACTTCAAGCAGAACGCGTCAGCCAAGCTGAACGACGCCGTCCTGCAACGCAACATGCAGAAGGCCAAGGGCAAGTTCGTAGACGGCCGGGCCAAGGCGGTGAGCGAAGTCGAGAACTGGGAGGCCATCCGCACGCATGCGGCGGCGCTGCGCGACCAGTGCCTCGCCAATCTGGATGCCTATCTGCTCGAGTTCGAAGCCAACGCGACGCGGCGTGGTGCAGTCGTGCATTGGGCGGAGACGGCAGCGGAGGCGTGCGACATCATCGTGCGGATCGCCAAAGAGAACGGTGTGAAGAAGGCCACCAAGTCGAAGTCCATGGTGTCCGAGGAAGTGAATCTCAACGAGCGCCTGGAAGCGGCCGGCATCCAGCCCATTGAAACCGACTTGGGCGAATACATCCTGCAGCTGGCCGGAGAGCCGCCATCGCACATCGTGGCACCGGCCGTGCACAAGTCGAAGGAGCAGGTCGCGGACCTGTTCGTCGCGGCGCACTACAAGCCCCGGCTTACCGACATTCCAGCCATGACTCGCGAAGCCCGCGATGCCTTGCGCGATCACTTCCTGACTGCCGACATGGGTATCAGTGGCGCCAACTTCATCATCGCCGAAACAGGCACGACGCTCACCGTCACGAACGAAGGCAATGCCGACATGGTGACCACCGTGCCGCGCATTCACTGCGTCATCACCGGGGTGGAAAAGGTCATTCCCACACTGGAGGATTTCGCGACACTTATCCGTCTGCTGCCGCGCAGCGCGGTCGGGCAGACCATCGCCAACTACCTCACGCTGACCACCGGCAAAAAAATGCCCGGCGATCAGGATGGGCCGGAGCAGATGCACATCGTTCTGGTCGATGCCGGCCGCACCAAGTTTGTCGGCACCGACATGCAGGAGATGCTTCGCTGCATCCGCTGCGGCGCATGCATGAATCACTGCCCGGTCTACCAGAACGTGGGCGGTCATGCGTATGGCTGGGTGTATCCGGGGCCGATGGGGTCCATCCTCACGCCGACTTATGTGGGCATCGAGAACGCCGGCGACCTCCCCAATGCGGCTACGTTCTGTGGTGAGTGCCAGGTGGTGTGCCCTGTGAAGATTCCGCTGCCCGATCTCATGCGCAAGCTCCGCGAGCGGCAGCACGACATGCAATTGCGTCCGCTCTCCGAGCGTATCCCGATGGCGCTGTGGGCCTTCGCGGCCAAGCGGTCCGGGCTGTATGCGTTTCTCAGCAAATGGGGCGCGCGAGTCGGTGCCTGGCTGGGCGGCCGCGACCGGCTGATCCATTCATTGCCCGGCATCGACGGCTGGACGCAAGGGCGCGACATGCCGGCGCCGCAGGGCCGCACCTTCCGCGAGCTGTATGCGCAGAAGCGGGGCAAGCGATGAGTGCCCGCGAGAATATTCTGGCCCGCATCCGCCGGCAGCAGGGAAGGAGCGGCCCGACGACGACAGAAGAAATGGCGCTGGTGCATGCGAATATTCGCGAGCACCGCGTGGGCCCGAAGCCGCTCGCGGCGCAGCCCGGCGACTCACTTGGATTGTTCAAGCGCGAATGCCAGCGACTGCTCACCACCTTCGCTGAAGTGGATGAAGCCACAGTGCCGCATGAGGTGGCGCGCTACTGTGCAGAAGCGAAGCTTGCCAAGCACGTGGCCGGCTGGCGCGAATATTCGCATCTGCACTGGCCTGCCGCCGGCATCGATTACGCCGCGCGTGCGGCGAACAAGGACGACACGGTCGGCTTCACCGGCTGCTTCTGCGCCATCGCCGAGACCGGCACCTTGCTGCTCCTGTCCTCGCCTGATCAGCCCAAGCTGAACGCGCTGTTGCCCGAAACCCACATCTGCGTGGTGCCCAAGGCGCGGATCGTTCCAACGATGGAAGACGCGTTCGCGCTGGTGCGCAAGGAAGTCGGGGAGCCACCGCGCGCAATGTTCTTTGTGTCGGGCCCGTCTCGCACGGCCGATATCGAGCAGACAATAGTGATAGGCGCGCATGGGCCGTATCGGGTTCACGTCATCCTGACCTGAACCCCCGGAATCCGCCAGACAAAAAAATAGGGACAGGCTTGCGCCTGTCCCCGATCTCCTTGGAAACCACTGCCCGAGCCGTTGGGCCAAGCCGGTGAATCCCGCAGGAGTCACGCCGCACTTTGTACCGCGCGCTCGCAGCCACCAGAAGGATCAGGCTGCAAAACGAGCGAACGGGTGAAGCGTAATGCGGGTAACCAGACCCGTCCAATCGATTGTTGCAATACCAGGTATCGATGGCATCGATACCTCTCATTCAGTGGCCGATTCAGAGATCGGCCATCACGTCGGCGAGATGCTTACGGAACCACATGTGCGCGGGGTCCTTGTGGGTGCGCAGATGCCAGCAGGTTTCCATGCCATAGCCGGGCATTCGAAAGGGCAGGTCGCGCACGGCGAGCCCGAGGGGCGATGCCTGGCTCTCGGCAATGCGGCGCGGCATGATCGCCACCAGCTCGCTGTCCTTCAGCAAGGCCAGCGCAACTCCGAAGTGGGGAACGGTGACCGCCACATGCGGTGGCGTGCCCACCCGTGCCAGTGCCTCATCGACCAGGCTGCGCGCGTTGCCGTGCGTCTGGATGCGGACATGTGATGCGGCCAGCAGCGCAGCGTGGCTCATCGGGCCGCGTGCAAGGCGGTGACCTTCACGCATGACGCAGGCGAAGCGTTCCTTGAGCGCGGGCCGGGTGTGCAGGTTGGGCCGCTTGGGCGGGTCGACAATGACCACCAGGTCAAGGTCGTCGTCCTCCAGCTGATCAAGCGCGGCATCCTTCAGCACCGCCGTGACAGCGATGGCGCAACGCGGTGCTTCGCTCGCCAGGATGTGATGCAGGCGCGGCAGGGCGAGATAGCCGAGATAGTCGGTCATGCCCAACCGGAACACCGTGGCGGCCGTTGCGGGCTTGAATTCCGCAGGGGGCTGGAAAGTCGTGGACACGGCCAGCAGCGCGCGCTTGAGCGGGCTCTTCAGTTGCTTCGCGAAGGCGGTGAGTTGCATGCGGCCCTTGACCCGCACCAGCAGCGGGTCGTTGAACGTCATGCGCAGACGCTCCAGCGCAGCACTCGTCGCGGACTGCGACAAGTGGACACGTTCGCCGGCACGGGTCACGTTGACTTCATCAAGCAGAGCATCCAGCACGACGAGGAGATTCAGGTCGTATCGGCGCAGGTCGGAAGATTTGGGGTTCATGGAGTCATTGTGACCGGCATCGATGCCGGATGATTTCATCATCGATGCTGTCGATGATGCCACGTCTGCTGTGAATTGCCCATTTTTGGCGTTAGCATGCGGAACCTTGTTGGCGTACCCTGACCAAACACAGGCTGACATCAACCGGCCTGCCATGCGGCCGCGCAATAATTCCAATACCACCCGGGGCTTTAGGCCCTGCGCACCTCGCTCGGGAAAATGGCATGAACGAACTCAACTTCCTACCGGCGTTTCCGTTCCATTTCAGCGGCATCGTGCTCTTTGGCGCGCTGCTGCTTGCGGGATTCTGCGCGGGTGAGGGCCTCTACCGCCTGCTCCGGCTGCCCAAGGTGACGGGCTATGTACTCCTTGGCGTACTGGTCGGTCCGGGCGTGCTGAACTGGTTCGACCAGTACTTCATCACGCAGTCCCGCGTGTTTGTCGACATTGCGCTGGGCATGCTGCTGTTTGAAGCGGGGCGCTATCTGGACCTCACCTGGTACCGGCGCAATCCGTGGGTTGTGGTAGCGGGTGTCGCGGCGGGTGCGCTCGCGTTCGTGTTCGTCCTGGGCATGCTCATCCTGCTCGGGGTCGATCCGCTGGTTGCGGCGCTGGTGGCGGGCATCGCAATGTCAACGTCGCCTGCCGTCGTGCTGATGGTGGCACGCGATCTCCGTGCGGAAGGTCAGCTGGTAGAGCGCGCAATGACTGTGGTGGCTTTGAACAGCATCATGGCCTTCCTTGCTGTCACTATGCTTTGGTCGGGCCTGCATCTCTCGCACAGCGTGAATTTGTACTCGGCGCTGGCACATCCGCTTTATCTGCTTGCGGGTTCACTGCTGATAGGTCTTGCGGGCGGCTATCTGCTGCTGGGTCTCGCCCGTCTGGTCGGGCCGCGTCAGGGTCGCCAGTTCGTGGTCATCGTCGCGGTCATCCTGCTGGCGGTTGGCATTGCCCAGGTGCTCAAACTCTCGGTGCTTATCTCACTGCTCATGCTTGGCGCGGTCACGCGGAACCTTGATCAGATCAACCTGCGCGAGGTCGATCTGCTTGGGACCGGGCGTTTGTTCATCATCGTCCTCTTCGTGGTTGTGGGGGCCAGTCTCAAGCTTGATGCCATGGTCGCGGGCGGCTGGGTGGCGCTTGCGCTTATTCTGGCCCGCTTCTGCGGCAAGGCCATTGCGCTCACCGCGCTCGCCTCCACCAGCGGCATTTCGTGGCAGAAGGCGCTCTGGCTGTCGGTCGCGATGCTGCCGCTCTCGGGGTCGGCCATCGTGCTGGCCCATGATGTGGCGGCGCTGTACCCGGAGCTGGGTGGCCAGTTGACCCAGATCGTCTACGCCACGGTGGCTATTCTTGAAATCATCGGTCCCATCGCCGTGCAGGTGGCGCTTCGCATGAGCAATGAAGCAATGCCAACGGAAAACAATGCGAGGACTTCAGTATGAGTGAACCACAGCTGCCGGTGCAGCCGGCGACGGAGGACCCTGTCGTATCCGCCGCGGATACACCACCCGGGCCGCCGCCGGCGCCATCGGGCGGAGATGACGAGATGAAATTCAAGACCTCTCGCGCCCTGTCCATGGGCGTGGAGCTCGAGTTGCAGATCGTCAACCGCCGCGATTACAACCTATCACGCGGCGCGCCGGATCTGCTGTATCTGCTGCAGAGTGTGAAGTGCCCGGGCGAAATCAAGCCCGAGATCACCGAGGGCATGATCGAGCTGAATTCCTCGGTGCATGAAAACTACGGCACGCTGGTTGAGGAGCTGCGTGCCATCCGCGATGTGCTGGTGCGGCAGGCGGATCGATTGAATCTCGGCATCGCCGGCGGCGGCACGCACCCGTTCCACCGCTGGAGCGAGCAGCGAATATTCGACGGTCCGCGCTTCTCCTTCATTTCTGATCTGTACGGCTATCTCGCCAAGCAGTTCACCGTGTTCGGCCAGCACATTCATCTGGGCTGCCCGTCCGGTGACGACGCCGTGTACCTGTTGCACCGCATGTCGCGCTACATCCCGCACTTCATCGCGCTATCGGCAGCCTCACCGTTCTATCAGGGCGAAGACAGCCGCTTCCAGTCCTCCCGCCTCAACGTCGTGTTCGCGTTCCCGCTGTCGGGATGCATGCCGTTCGTGCAGTCGTGGGACGAGTTCGAGTCCTACTTCAATCGCATGAAGGGATTCGGCATCGTGTCTTCGATGAAAGATTTCTACTGGGACATCCGCCCGAAGCCGGAGTACGGCACGATCGAGATCCGGGTGTGCGACACGCCGCTGTCCGTGGACAAGGCGGCCGCGCTGGCAGCGTATGCACAGACGCTGGGCGCGCATCTGTTCGACGATCGCGCCACCCAGCCGATCCGGGACGTCTACGAGGTCTACAACTACAACCGCTTCCAGGCCTGCCGCTTCGGACTCAAGGGCAACTTCATTGATCCCTGGACTAAGCAGCATCGCACGCTGCACGAGGATGTGCGCCAGACGCTTGATCTGCTGTCGGACCGTTCGGCAACCATGGGCACTGAGGTGCCGCTTGCGAATATTCGCGAGCAGGTCGCACGCGAAACCAGCGAGGCCGAGCTTCTGCGCAGCTGGATGGAGAAGCATGGCGCGCTGTCATCGGTGGTGAACCGTCAGTGCGCGGCGTGGCGTGGAGAGCCCTGACGATCAAACGGCGCGCCGCGGGCCGGGCGCCGCCTGCTAAGATTTGGGTCGTTTCCGCTCCGGCCCAACCTTAGCGAATATTCGCACCCACCACCATGCGCGCTTTCCTGATCATTGCCGGCCTTCTGGCCGGATGCTTCACCTCGCCCGTCTTCGCCGCCGAAGGGGGCTTCAGCGGTGCCAACATGGGGCTGGCCTGGGTCGTGCCGTTCGCGGGCATCCTTCTTTCCATTGCCATCATGCCGCTGGCAACGCCGCACTTCTGGCACCAGCACTTCGGCAAGGTGTCCGCGTTCTGGGCGCTGGCGTTTCTGGTGCCGTTCGCTGTGCAGTACGGTGGCGGCGTGGCCGGGCATGAGCTTGTGCACACGCTGGTGGCGGAATACATCCCCTTCATCATCCTGCTGCTCGCGTTGTTCACGGTGGCAGGCGGCATCTACATCCGCGGCAACCTGCATGGCTCGCCGGGGCTCAACACCGGCATCCTCGCGGCGGGCACGGGGCTCGCCAGCATCATGGGCACCACGGGTGCGGCCATGCTGCTCATCCGGCCCCTCATCCGTGCAAATGACAACCGCAAGCACAAGGTTCACGTCATCGTCTTCTTCATTTTCCTGGTGGGCAACATCGGCGGCTCGCTCACGCCGCTGGGTGATCCGCCGCTGTTCCTCGGTTTCCTGAAGGGCGTGGACTTTTTCTGGACCGCCAAGGCGATGTTCCTGCCCATGCTGATTTCAGCCGGCATCCTGCTCGTGCTCTTCTATGCCATCGATTACTACTTCTACCATCACGGCAAGGAGGAACGCCCGGCGCGCATGGACCCCACGCCCGACACCGAGCGCATTAGCTTTGATGGCAAGTTCAACTTCCTGCTGCTGGGTGCCATCGTCGGCTGCGTGCTCATGAGCGGCATGTGGAAGCCCGGCATCCGCTTCGACATTTTTGGCACACCGCTTGAGTTGCAGAATCTGGTGCGCGATGTGCTGCTGCTCGGCATCGCCCTCGTGTCCTGGAAGCTCACCCCGGCCAGTGCGCGCGAGGGAAATGCCTATTCCTGGGGCCCCATCCTCGAGGTGGCCAAGCTGTTCGTCGGCATCTTCATCACCATCATTCCGGCCATCGCCATCCTCAAGGCAGGCAACCAGGGCGCGCTGGCGCCGCTGGTGGCGCTGGTGACCGATGGCGCCGGGCAGCCCATCAATGCGATGTACTTCTGGCTGACGGGTGCGCTGTCCAGCTTCCTCGACAACGCACCGACCTACCTGGGGTTCTTCAATCTGGCAGGTGGCGATCCGAAGGTGTTGATGACCACGCTATCGAACACGCTGCTGGCCGTTTCCGCTGGTGCGGTGTTCATGGGCGCCAACACCTACATCGGCAACGCGCCCAACTTCATGATCAAGGCCATCGCCGAGGACCGCGGCATCGCGATGCCGAGCTTCTTCGGCTACATGCTCTGGTCATGCGGCATCCTGCTGCCGATCTTCGCGCTGCTGACGCTGATCTTCTTCCGCTGATCCGCCGTGCGGACTAGCCGCGTTCGGCGAGAGTGAGCTGGATCAGCTCGGCGAGTGACTTTGCCTGCATCTTCTCCATCACCCGGGCGCGATGCGCTTCGACGGTCTTGATGCTGATGCCGAGGTCGTCGGCGATCGATTTGTTCAGTCGCCCGGCCACGACCAGGTCCAGCACCTCGCGTTCCCGCGCAGTCAGCGTGTGGAGGCGTCCGGCGGGCGGCGTCGGATTGGGTGACGTCTGGGCATTCGGATTTGCCCGCATCGCTTCCGCCTCGGCCGCACGACGAATCAAGGCGATGAGCTTCTCGTCGTTGAACGGCTTCTCGAGGAAATCAAAAGCACCTTTCTTCACCGCCTCCACAGCCATCGGCACATCGCCGTGACCGGTGATGAAAATGATGGGCGCGGTCACACCCAGCTTCAACAGGTGATCATGCAGTTGCATGCCGGTCATGCCGGGCATGCGCACATCGAGCAGGATGACGCTGCCCGCACACGGCGACTTGCCCTCCAGGAAGTGGGTCGCGCTTTCATGGGGCTGGACCGCGAAGCCGTGACCTTCCAGCAGCCAGCGCAGTGAATCGCGCAGGGCTTCATCGTCATCCACCACATGGACGGTCGTGACCGGGGAAGGCGTCATTGGGCGATGGGCAGGGTGAAGCGGAAAGTCGTCCCTGTCGTGTCATTGCGGGTGAACCAGAGCTTGCCCTCATGCATCTCGATGATTGAGCGGCAGATATTGAGGCCCATGCCGAGGCCCTCAGCCTTGGTGGTGAAGAATGGCGCGAAGAGCTCTGCCTCGACGGCGTGGCCGATGCCGTGCCCCTGGTCGGCGACAGACACCTCCACCGCGCCTTCCGGCGTCAGGCGTGATGCAACTGACAGTGCCCGTGCGCCCTCGGCAGGCATGGATTCCATCCCGTTGCGCAACAGATTGAGCAGGACCTGCTCAACCATGATGCGATCGGCCATCACTGGTGGCAGCTGCTGTCCCAGCTGCAGATGCAGCGCGATGCCGGCCTTGTCCGCATCGTCCTCGACCAGCCGGCAGGCTTCGCGCACGAGATCGTTGACCGCGACGGCAGCGCGGTTGGGTTCGCGGTTGCGCAGGAAGTCGCGCACCCGCTGGACGACCTTGCCGGCGCGCTCGGCCTGAACCGACGCCTTTTCCAGCGTGGCTGCCAGTTCGTCGGCATTCCATTGGCCGTCGCGGATGCGGCGCACGCAGCCCATGTGGTAATTGCTGATGGCCGAGAGCGGCTGATTGATTTCGTGGGCCAGTGTGGACGCCATCTCGCCAACGGTGAGCAGGCGTGCCGTCTGCTCCAGCTTGCGCTGCTGGTGACGCGCCGTCTCCTCGGCCTGCTTGCGATCGCTGATGTCGCCGGCACTGTGGAGCCGAACCAGCCGACCGTCCACCCAGCGCGCAACCTTGGCCCGCACCAGGAACCAGCGATGATCGCCACACGCGAACTCGCCTTTGAGCACGGGCGGCGTGGAACTCTCCGCCGGTTGCAGCGCGGCCGCGGTGAAGGTGTCCACCGGCCGCGGGTCCATGCCGGCCTCGAGGTCGCGAATATTCGTCAGGCCTTCGCCGAACAGGCGATGGCTCTGGTCGTTGGCATAGAGCAACTCGCCGCTGTCCAGATCGGCCACGTACACGGCCACGTCAAGCGAGTCGAGCACCGTGATGAATTGTTCGTGCGCGGCCAGCAGGGCAGCATCTGCCTCCAGCCGCCGGCCTATCTGGCGACGCATGAACACCAGTCCGAATGCGACCAGCAGGCCAAGCATCAGGATCACCGCGCCGGGCGCGTGCTTGGCCAGGATCGATTCGCTTCGATAGGACGTGGCGAGCAGGCGCACCTCGCGCCAGGGCAGGGTGACCGGGATGGACTGTGCCAGGCGTTCCTCGCCCAGCCACGGCGCAAGGCCCGATGAGGTGGGTTCGGCGCCGGCCTCCGAAAATTCGAGCCGATAGCGCTCGGACAAACTGGTGGGGACGAGCTGCTGGGCCAGCGCCTTCAGGTTGTAGGTGAGACTCAGTGTCCCGAGTGATTCGTCGCCCTTCACGAGCGGCGTGTGGTATTCGATCAGCAGCCGCCCTTCGTAGTCGCGATAGGCGGTGGTATAGGTCGGGCGCCCCATCGCATGGGTGAGCCGCAGCATTCGCTCAAGTTCGGCCGTGGCGGGGCGTTCGCGCACGATGTCGCCTGCCGACCGGCGCGCCGGGGTGACCCAGCGGCTGTTGCCATCGGTTGCGTTCCAGGTGATCGCCAGGATGGCGGGGCGGCGGCGATGGTAGTCCTCCGTGCTGGCGCGGAAGGTGTCGGCGGGCATCCCGGCCTCCAGCAGCTCGCGGGCCAGCCCGTCCAGAAATTTCTGGTCATCCAGCAGCTCCCGCGTGAGATTGACCTCGACGCCCTGGATGTCGCGCAGCAGCTGGCTGCGCTGCAGTTCGGCATCGTGACGGTAGAGGATCCAGAGCAGGGCGATCACGAACGCGAGGAAGAGTGCTGCAGTCGCCCAGGGCAGCAGCCAGAGCCAGGCCCGCCCGCCACGTCCCGCGGCCGGGGACGCGGATGGGGTGAGCCTGGCTCGGTCCATGACAGGAGAAGTCTCGCGCAAGATCAAATCGCCGTTTTTGTCAATACTCGAATACCCTAGCTTGATACAGGCCAATACCGGTCGTAGCATCAAGGAGTATTCTCTCGAAGTCCCGACATGCTGCGCCGTTCGGCCGCAGAGACCGGGCCAATAATATTACCCAGAGGAGATTCATCATGAGCGAGAAGTCCGTTTCTTCCCGTCGCAAATTCCTGGCCGGCGCAACGGCCGCCAGCGGTGCCGCGATCGCCGGCTTCCCGGCCATCGTCAAGGCCCAGGGCCCCACGACGCTGCGCTGGCAATCCACCTGGCCCGCCAAAGACATCTTCCACGAGTATGCCGTGGACTACGCCAACAAAGTCAATGACATGTCCGGCGGCGACCTCAAGATCGAAGTGTTGCCGGCTGGCGCAGTCGTCAAGGCGTTCGACCTGATCGATGCCGTGTCCAAGGGCACGCTCGACGGCGGACACGGCGTGGTGGCCTACTGGTACGGCAAGAACTCGGCCATGGCCCTCTGGGGATCCGGCCCCGCCTTTGGCATGGACGCCAACATGTTGCTCTCCTGGCACAAGTATGGCGGCGGCAAGGATCTGCTGGACGAGGTCTACAAAGCCGTCAACCTGAACGTGGTGTCTTTCCTGTACGGCCCGATGCCCACCCAGCCGCTGGGCTGGTTCAAGAAGCCGGTCACCAAGGCCGATGACTTCAAGGGCCTCAAATTCCGCACCGTGGGTCTGTCCATCGACATCTTCAAGGGCTTGGGTGCTGCGGTGAACGCACTGCCGGGCGGCGAGATTGTTCCCGCCATGGATCGTGGCCTGCTGGACGCCGCCGAGTTCAACAACGCCACGTCGGACAAGATCCTTGGCTTCCCGGATGTGTCCAAGGTCTGCATGCTGCAGAGCTTCCACCAGTCCGCCGAACAGTTCGAGATCCTGTTCAACAAGGCCAAGTACGATGCCCTGCCTGCCAAGCTGAAGTCGATTCTTGCCAATGCCGTGGAAGCCGCATCGGCGGACATGTCCTGGAAGGCGGTCGATCGTTACTCCAAGGACTACATCGAACTGCAGACCAAGAACGGCGTGAAGTTCTACAAGACGCCCGACCCGGTGCTGCAAAAGCAGCTGGACGAGTGGGACAAGGTCGCTGCCGCCAAGAGCGCCGAGAATCCGCTGTTCAAGAAGATCTATGACTCGCAGCGCGCGTTCGCAGAGCGCGCGGTCCGCTGGCAGCTCGACACCTATGTCAGCCAGCGCATGGCACATACGCACTTCTTCGCGAAGAAGCCTGCCGCGCCGGCCAAGAAGGGCTGATCAGCCCAGTCAGACATCAGCCATCCCGTCTACTCGGGATGGCTGATTTTTTTTGCCCTCACATCGGGTGACCGCATGCAGAAACTTCTGTTGTTCACGGACAAGCTGAGCACCTGGCTGGGTCAGTTGGGTGCTTGGTCCATCATCCTGCTCACCCTGCTGATTTCCTGGGAGGTCTTCTCCCGCTACATCCTGTCGAACCCTCATGCCTGGACCTTCGACGTGATGCTCATGCTGTATGGCACGCTGTTCATGATGGCCGGTGCCTACACGCTTGCGAAGAACGGCCATGTGCGCGGCGACGTGCTCTACGGATTCTTCCCGCCCCGCGTGCAGGCCACGCTTGATCTCATTCTGTACATCCTGTTCTTCATTCCCGGCGTGGTGGCGCTGGCTTATGCCGGGTACATCTTCGCGGGCGAGTCCTGGGCGATCAAGGAGCACTCCTCGATCATGGCCGACGGCCCGCCCATCTATCACTTCAAGACCGTGATCCCAATCGCCGGTGCCATCCTGCTGCTACAGGGCATCGTCGAGATCATTCGCTGCGCCATCTGCATCAAGGAGGGCGAATGGCCCTCGCGCGAGCATGACGTCGAGGAAGTCGATGTCGAGAAACTCAAGGAAATGGTGCACGTGAAAGACGAAGACATCGCCAAACTCGATCAGTACGTGGTTGCCCAGAGCCATGGAGCCAAATCATGAGGAAGGAACTGTGGTTCGGCTTTGTCATCATGGCCCTGATCATCATCCCCACGGCCATCTTCATGCCTTGGAGCAATATGAGCAGCGGTCATCTTGGCCTGCTCATGCTGTCGCTGGTCGTGGTCGCGATCATGCTGGGGTTCCCCACCGCGTTCACGCTGATGGGCATGGGGATGATTTTCGCGTTCTTCTCTTACCACCAGCAGATCGGTAATTCCGGACAGGCTATCGCCCGTACGCTGGATCTGATGGTCCAGCGAACGTACTCGGTGATGACCAATGACGTTCTCATCTCGATACCGCTGTTCGTCTTCATGGGTTATCTGGTTGAGCGCGCCAACCTGATCGAGAAGCTGTTCAAGAGCCTGCATCTTGCGCTGGCTCGCGTGCCGGGATCGCTGGCAGTCGCGACGCTGGTCACCTGCGCCATCTTCGCCACCGCGACCGGCATCGTCGGTGCCGTGGTGACCCTGATGGGCCTCCTGGCCCTGCCGGCGATGCTGCGTGCCGGTTACAGCGTGCAGCTTTCGGCCGGTGCCATCACCGCCGGCGGCTGTCTTGGCATTCTCATCCCGCCTTCGGTCATGCTCATCGTCTACGGCGCGACCGCCGGCGTGTCAGTGGTGCAGCTTTATGCGGGCGCCTTCTTCCCCGGCATCATGCTGGCGCTCCTGTACATGATCTACGTGATCATCATCGCCAAGGTCAAGCCGAGCATGGCGCCGCCGCTGCCGGAGAGCGAACGCCACGTGCCGATGCCCGCGCATGTTCAATCGATGGGGGTTCAGGGCGCACAGAATGCGCTGGCTCAGCTGCTGCGTGCGCTCAAGGGGCGCAACAATGCAGCGGTGCCGACGCGTACCTTGCTGCGGGAATTGATGGTGTTGCTCGCGCCAGCGATTGTTTTCGCCGTGATCATGGGGCTCACCTGGAACTCGCTCACCAAGCCCGACGCGGTACAAGATACTTCCACGTTGCAGCAGATGGGCGGCGAGTCGTTGGACCAGCCTGCGCCGGCCGAGCCCGCGGGTCTGGCCGAACCACCCAAGGAGGACACCGGTCTTTCAGAGCCGCTCAAGACGGACAGCGGCTTGTCCGAACCGCCCAAGTCGGCTGACGGCGTGGCTGAGCCGCCCGGCGCGGAGAAGGTTGCGGAACCTCCCGCAGACAAGGCTGACGCCAAGCCCGTGACAAAGGCCGCCAAGGCTGAGCAGGCGCGCCACCCGGCGCCCAACGCGTTCTGGATTGTGGTCGGCGTGGGCGTCGTGACGCTGCTGGTGTTCTATTCAATATTCACCTTCACCCGGCTGGAAATCTTCAAGATGCTGCTGGGGTCCTTCTTCCCCCTGGCGGTGCTGATCCTCGCGGTGTTGGGCACCATCGTCTTTGGTCTCGCCACGCCAACGGAGGCAGCGGCCATCGGATCGTTGGGGGGCTTTGTTCTGGCGGCCGTCTACATGGCGATCGCGCGGCCGAAGGAGGAATCGAGGCGTGTGCTGAAGACCTGGGCACCGTTCTGGATCGTTGGCCTCATTGCGGTCGTCTGGTTCATCCTGCTCAAGGCCGAAGTGCTCACTGAGGGTCCGCCCGTCTGGGTGGGTTGGCTGTCGATGGCGGCGATCGGTATCTGGTGCCTGCTGGCCACGTTCCAGGTCAAGCTGGGCGGCACGGTTCGCGAGTCCGTCTTCCTGACCGGCAAGACCTCGGCGATGGTGTGCTGGCTTTTCGTCGGGTCCTCGATCTTTTCCGCGGCGTTCGCACTGTTGGGTGGCCAGGAGCTGATCGAGAAGTGGGTGCTGTCGCTCGGCCTCACGCCGATCCAGTTCCTGCTGCTGTCGCAGGCCATCATCTTCATCCTCGGCTGGCCGCTGGAGTGGACCGAGATCATCGTGATCTTCATGCCGATCTTCATCCCGCTGCTGGCCAAGTTCAACATCGATCCGCTGTTCTTCGGCCTGCTGGTGGCGCTGAATCTGCAGACGGCATTCCTGTCTCCGCCAGTGGCGATGGCAGCGTTCTATCTGAAGGGTGTCTCGCCACCACATGTGACACTCAATCAGATATTCATGGGAATGCTGCCGTTCATGGGCATTCAGATCCTCGCGATTTTCCTCCTTTACATGTTCCCGCAGATCGGTCTGTGGCTGCCGCAGGTTCTCTATCGCTGATCAGACATGAAGCCGTCCATTCTCATTGCCCGCGAAGTGTTCGAGGAGGTCATTGCCGACCTCGAACGCGATTTCATCGTCGAGTCCAATCAGCACGACGTGTTGTTCACGCCGGATCAGCTTGCGGAGAAGCTGCAGGGCAAGCAGGGTGTGCTCACAACCGTGATGGACAAGATCGACGACAGCGTCATGGCACGCTGTCCCGACCTGAAAGTCATTTCCAACATCGCCGTGGGCTACAACAACATTGACGTGGCAGCGGCAACCAAGCGGGGCATCAAGGTCACCAACACGCCCGAGGTGTTGAACGAGGCCACGGCCGATCTCACCTGGGCACTGATGATGGCTGCGGCGCGTCGCGTGGCGGAGGGTGATGCGTTCGTACGGCGGGGTGACTGGAAGACAGCCTTTGCGCTGAAGGGCTGGCTGGGTGCCGATCTCTTCGGCGCCACGCTCGGCATCATCGGCATGGGTCGCATCGGCCAGGCCATCGTGCGGCGCGCGCAGGGGTTCAACATGCGCGTGCTGTACCACAACCGCACGCGGCTGGACGCGGCGACCGAGGCGAAGCTCAACTGCGAATATTCGCAGGATCGTGATCGCGTGCTGCGCGAAGCTGACTTCCTGGTTGTCATGGTGCCGTACTCGCCCGCGACACACCATTTCATCAAGGCGGAGGACATTGCCAAGATGAAGCCCTCCGCGATCCTCATCAACACCGCACGCGGCGGCATTGTCGATGACACCGCGCTGGTCGCGGCGTTGAAGGCGGGCGCCATCGCTGGTGCGGCCCTGGATGTGTTCGAGGGCGAGCCCAAACTCAACAGCGAATATTCGCAATTGAAGAATGTCGTGCTGACACCGCATATCGGCAGCGCGACGCGGTCCACCCGCATGGCCATGCTCAGGCTGGCGGCGAAAAACCTGACGGCGGCATTGAAGGGTGAAACGCCGCCGAACTGGGTTAACAGGCAGTAACAGATGTTTCGTGATGGCTAACAGGTAACATCGGCTGGTCGCGATTGCGTTCGCCGTCACCTGTCATCCGCCACCTCAATCGGAGATCCCCACATGAAAGTTGCATTCCTGGGCCTCGGCGTCATGGGCTTCCCCATGGCCGGCCATCTCAAGTCCAAAGGCTTTGATGTCACCGTCTACAACCGCACCGAAGCCAAGGCAAAAGAATGGGTCGCAAAGCATGGCGGCAGCCATGGCGTGACCCCTGCTGAAGCGGCCAAGGGTGCCGAGATCGTGTTCATGTGTGTGGGCAACGACAACGATCTGCTCGCGGTCGCGGCGGGGCCGGACGGCGCGCTCGCCGGCATGAGCGCCGGCACGATCCTGGTCGACCACACCACTGCGTCGGCCGATGCCGCCCGCAAGTTGTACGACCTCGCAAAAGCCAAGGGTGTGGCGTTCATCGACGCGCCAGTGTCCGGCGGCCAGGCGGGTGCCGAGAACGGCAAGCTCACCGTCATGTGCGGCGGGGACCAGGCCGCCTTCGACAAGTCGAAGCCGGTCATGGACAGCTACGGCAAGGCCGTCACGTTGATGGGCGCATCGGGTGCCGGACAGCTCACCAAGATGGTCAACCAGATCTGCATTGCCGGCCTGGTGCAGGCGCTCTCCGAGGGCATCGCATTTGCCGAGAAGGCCAAGCTGGATCCGCTGCTCGTTCTTGATGTGATCAGCAAGGGTGCCGCGCAATCCTGGCAGATGGAAAATCGCGGCAAGACCATGGTCGAGCGCAAGTTCAACTTCGGCTTCGCGGTGGACTGGATGCGCAAGGATCTCGGCATCTGCATGGAAGAGGCCAAGCGGAACGGCGCCAAGCTGCCGGTCACGGAAATCGTCGACAAGTTCTACGCCGAGGTCCAGGCAGCGGGCGGCAATCGCTTCGACACATCCTCGCTGATCACACGACTCTGAAACTGGGTGAATCGCTGGTGAGTGTCTAGGGGTATCCCCGATGTTCAGCGCTGTTCAAGGCAATTCGCTTCACTGAGATCCGTGGTTTTGTGAACTGGTTCACATTATTTGGGTGTGAACCAGTTCACAGTGCTTGATACGGATCAAGCTCGCGACAGACGGGCTCAGGAGAATCGCCCATGGCCATGGTGGACACGCCCCGAATCGCGGGCTGGAACGAATCGCACGAGCGCGAATTGCGCGCGATGCAGGTGGACGAGCTGTATCGCTTCATGCCCTTTGCCACCGGCGGGGCATTTCTCAGTGCGGGTCTCACCTTTGCGGTGCTGAACGACACGGGCGCGGGCCTGGCCGGCGTCTACTGGTTCGTGATGTTCTGCCTGGTCACGCTTTACCGGGCCGCCATCATCATGGCGCGCGCCCGCGACCCCGGGTCCGACCCGGCAACCTGGGCCCAGCTTGCAATCATTGGCAACATCGCGTCCGGCGTCCTCTGGGGCATTCTCGGCACGGTGCTGTTCCCGACCACGCCCAGCTACCGCGAACTCTTCATCATCATGGTCATCTGCTGCAACGTCGGTGGATCCATCTCCAGCTACACGCCGGTGAAGTGGGCGCATCCGGCCATGACGCTGCCCGCGGTCGTGCCGCCCATCTTCTATCTCACCTTCATGCGTGACGGCGTCCACATCTATTCGGCGCTGACCGCGTTCGTGTTCATGATTCTCGTGACCGGCATCGCCCTG
Source organism: Burkholderiales bacterium (assembly GCA_033764435.1). GTDB lineage: Bacteria > Pseudomonadota > Gammaproteobacteria > Burkholderiales > Usitatibacteraceae > JAEUMY01. Next base: position 95,024 of record JANRIX010000007.1, on the reverse strand, counting down.
CAGCAGCATCGCAGCATCAACCAGCGGCTGCGCCTCATCCTGGAAAACCGCGAGCTGATGCGCCGGGTGTCGGCGGCAAACTCCTCGCTGATGAAGCAGAACAGCGATCTGGAACACCAGGCCGCCGTGCAATCCCGGGCTGCGCGCAGCGCCAAGGATCGCGCCGACCTCCTCACGATGCACTTCGCGAACACGCCACTGGCGATGCTGGAGTGCGACGACCATCTCAACCTGGTCGCATGGAATGAAGCGGCGCAGAACCTGCTGGGACACAGCATCGACACCCTGCGCGGCAAGCCGCTGCTGCCCGCCATTTGCGTGGACGGTGAGAATGGCGAGGAAAGCGCGGTGGCCGTGACCGTCCGCAAGGCGCTTGGCAACTCCCCGCTTTCGGTGCGCGGTCACTTCGTCACCCTGGATCGCCGCGGAAAGAAGGGGTCGTTCCACATCACGCCGATCCGCGCAGGCAAGGACGCGCCACTCCGGGTGGCGATTGTCATTTCCGACTGGCGCGACACCGGCGATGCACGTCGCGCGGCCTGATTCACAGCACCTCCTCGCGTTCTGCCCATGAGACCCGACCCCGCCGCACTCGCCCGTCAGCAACCGCCTGCGCCAGCCATGCCGTGGACGGCCGAGCACGAGCGCAAGCTCGCCGCGATGCAGGTCGACGAGCTCTATCGCTTCGTTCCCTTCACGACCCTGGTTCCGTTCCTCGGCGCGGGCCTGACGCTGGGCGTCCTGCTGGAAACCGGCGCAGGCCAATCCGCGATCATCTGGTTTCTGCTCTTCACGGCCGCGACAGCCTATCGCGGCATGATCTGGTTCATGCGTGGCCGCGTGCATGACATCGAGCCTGCGACCTGGGGCCAGCTGGTCATCATCGGCAATCTCGCCGCAGGCTGCCTCTGGGGTGCGCTTGGTTCCGTCTTCATCAGCACTGGCGACAGTTACCGCGAGATCTTCATCATCATGGTGATCTGCTGCTTTGTCGGCGGGTCGGTCACATCCTACGCACCGTTGAAGTGGGCGCATCCGGCGCTGGCGTTGCCGGCGGTGATCCCGCCGTTGCTCTATCTCGGGCTGGTTCGCGCCAACTTCGATTCCTTTGGCCTGCTCATGGGCATCGTGTTCGTGGCCTCCATCACGGGCGTTGCGATGCAGCAGCATTCGCGCATCAAGGATCGGCTGCGGCTCATGATCCAGAACGAGGAACTGCTCGCCAGGCTGGGTGAGGCGAATGCGCAGCTGGTACGCGAGAACAGCAATCTTGCCCATCGGGCGGCAGTCCGGCTGAACTCCGCGCGCAAGGCACAGGGTCGCGCGGATCTGCTCACCCGGCACTTCGAGAACACGCCGCTGGCGATGCTCGAATGCGATCGTTCCCTCAACCTGCTCGCCTGGAATGAAGCGGCCGAGAAGCTCCTTGGCAGCCGTCTCCAGCAGATGCTGGGCGAGCCGCTGCTGCCGCTGCTCTTTCCGGGTGAGGCGCGGGGCGAGGCGGCACGTGCCATCCAGGCAGCGGCCATGAGCGCAGCCGCGAGCTCCGTGGCCACCACCTTCCGGGACGCCAACCACGCACCGGTCGAGGCGATATTTCACATCACGCCCATCGAGATCGAGAAAGACATGCCTGGCCGCGTGGCCGTCGTCATCGCGCGCGATCGGGGCAATGGGCACCTGAAGCACGCGGCCTGAATCGCGCCGCCGCGTGCGGCCGCCTGCTTCGGCGCGGCCCACGTAAAATGCCGGACCGTTCAACACATCCGGCTTCATGGCACACCCCGCATCCGCTGCCCCAGGCGCGGCCACCGACGATCTTCTTTCCCGCTGCCTCCTCGCGGATCGGGAGAAGCTCGTCCGCCTGGCCGGCAAGCTGAAGTCGCTGCAGCGCGCAGGCAAGCCCTTCGACCGGACGCAGAAGGAGCTCGAAGACGCGCTGGCCGCCGCACAGGCGCGCATCGATGCGCGCGCGGCGAAACGGCCGGCACCGACGTTCCCCGATGACCTTCCCATCGCCGAGAAGCGCGACGACATCGCGACACTGATCCGCGATCACCCGGTTGTCATCGTCTGCGGTGAAACCGGCTCGGGCAAGACCACGCAGTTGCCCAAGATCTGTCTCGATCTGGGCCTCGGCACGCATGGGCTCATCGGCTGCACCCAGCCACGCCGCATCGCCGCGCGCTCGCTGGCGTCGCGTCTCGCGTTTGAACTCAAGGCACCGCAGGCCGTGGGCTTCAAGATCCGCTTCCAGGATCACACGCATCCCGACGCGTGCGTGAAGGTGATGACGGACGGCATCCTGCTCGCCGAGACCCATGGTGACCGCGATCTCCTGCAATACGACACGCTCATCATCGACGAGGCGCATGAGCGCAGCCTCAACATCGATTTCCTGCTGGGCTACATCAAGCGCTTACTGCCGCGTCGGCCGGACCTCAAGGTCATCGTCACCTCGGCCACCATCGACCCCCAACGCTTCGCCCGCCACTTCACGATCAATGGCAAGCCTGCGCCTGTGATCGAGGTGTCGGGGCGCACCTATCCGGTGGAAATCCGCTATCACCCGGAATACCTTCAAAGCGAGGAGGGCGAGGCACTCGACTTGGCCGATGGCGTGTTGAAGGCGGTGGACGAATTGACTCACACGCACGAGTCGGGCGATGTGCTGGTGTTCCTCCCCGGCGAGCGCGAAATCCGCGACTGTGCTGAGGCGCTGCGCAAGCACCATCCCGAGCACACAGAAGTACTGCCGCTGTACGCACGGCTCTCGTCCGCAGAGCAGGACCGGATTTTCTCGACCGGTGGGCGCCGCCGCATCGTGCTGTCGACCAACGTGGCGGAGACCTCGCTCACCGTGCCTGGCATCCGCTATGTGGTCGATTCCGGGTTGGCCCGCATCAACCGCTACTCGCCGCGTTCCAAGATCAACCTGCTGCAGATCGAAAAGATTTCGCAAGCCTCAGCGCGCCAGCGTGCGGGCCGCTGCGGTCGTGTGGCGGCGGGCATCGCCATCCGGCTCTACGCGGAAGAAGACCACGACGATCGTCCGCCGTTCACCACGCCGGAAATCCTGCGCACCTCGCTCGCCAGCGTGATCCTGCGCATGAAGGCGCTGGGTCTGGGCGACGTGTCCGAGTTCCCGTTCGTCGAGCCGCCCAGCCCACGCATGATCGAGGACGGCTATCGGCTGCTGTTCGAGCTGGGCGCGGTCGATGCCGAGAAGAACCTGACGCGGCTGGGCCATGAGCTGGCCAAGCTGCCCATCGACCCGCGCATCGGCCGCATGCTGCTCGCGGCCAAGGCCACGGGCTGTCTCACCGAACTCCTCATCATCTGCTCCGCGCTGTCGGTGCAGGACCCGCGCGTGCGGCCGCACGACAAGCAGCAGGAAGCCACGCTGAAGCACGAGCAATGGGCCGATCCGCAATCCGACTTCCTCGCCTGGATCAAGCTGTGGAACTGGTACGAGGAACAGCTCAAGCACAAGAAGTCCAACCGCAAATTCGCACAGGAGTTGATCGCGAATTTCCTGTCGCCGCTCCGCATGCGCGAATGGCGCGACATCCACGGCCAGCTGGCTGAACTCATGGCCGAGCAAGGTGGAAAGCTGAACGGCGAGACAGCGCATTACGACATCGTGCATCGCGCGTTGCTGACCGGCCTGCTGGCCAACGTGGGCACCAAGGCGCCGGAGGGAGACCACTATCTCGGCGTGCGCGCCATTCAATTCCGCCTGCCGGGCCAGTCGGCGCAGCACGCCACGCAGAAACGCACGCGCATGAAATGGATCATGGCGGGCGAGATCACCGAGACCACGCGAATATTCGCAAGGACGGTTGCGCGCATTGAGCCGGAGTGGATCGAGGATCTCGGCGCGCATCTGGTGACGCGAACCCATTTCGACGCGCACTGGGATCGCAAGACCGCGCAGGTCGTGGCGTATGAGCAGGTGGCGCTGTACGGCCTCATCATCCAGCCGCGCAAACGCGTGCACTTCGGCAGCATCAACCCGAAGGATTCGCGCGAGATCTTCATCCGCCAGGGATTGGTGACCGGCGAATTCGACACGCACGGCAAGTTCCTGACCGCCAATCGCAAGCTGGTGGCCGAAATCCAGGACCTGGAGCACAAGGCGCGGCGGCAGGATGTGCTGATCGACGACGATGCGATGTACGAGCTCTACGACGCCATCATTCCCGCCGACATCGTGAACGGCGCCGGCTTCGAGAAGTGGCGCAAGGACGCGGAGAAGCAGAATCCGAACGTGCTGCTCTTCACTCGAGAGACGCTCATGCGCCGCGCAGCCAGCGAGATCACGGTGGAGCTCTTCCCCAAGTCGCTGAAGCACCGGGCGGGTGTTTATCCGTTGAAGTATCGCTTCGAGCCAGGTCACGTCATGGACGGCGTCACCATCACGCTGCCCGTGTCCGTGCTGAACCAGGTCGAGCCGCATCGCTTTGAGTGGCTGGTGCCGGGCATGCTGCGCGACAAGGTGGCAGCACTCATCAAGACGCTCCCGCAGCGTTTCCGCAGCCAGTTCGTGCCCATTCCGGACACGGTGAGTGCGTTCATGGAATGGCTCTGGCGACATGACGGCATGCGCGATCTGTCGCGCGCCGAGCGACCGCTGAACGAAATGCTGGCGGGCTTCCTGTCGCAGTACAAGCGCGCCACAGTGACCGCAGCGGACTTTGATCTATCCCGCGTGCCGCCGCATCTCTTCGCGAATATTCGCATCATCGATGCCGATGGCGCGGAGCTGGCCATGGGTCGCGACTTCGCTGCGCTGAAGGAACAGTTCGCCGATGCCTCCCGCACCATGTTCTCCACGCTCCACCGCAATACGCTGGAGCGTGACGGCGTGGTGCGCTGGGAATTCGGTGACTTGCCCGAGGAGATCAACTTCGAACGGAACGGCGTGAGGTACAACGGCTATCCGGCGCTGGTGGATGCGGGGACGTCTGCGAATATTCGCATCCTGGATGACAAGGAAGAATCGTTGCGCACGCATCGATCAGGGTTGGTCAGGCTCCTCATTCTGGAGCTGTCCGAACAGGCGAGGGTAATTCAACGTGGGTTGAAGCCTTCCGCCAACGCGGGCTTTCAATATTCCCTGCTCAGCAACCCTCCGGAACCCAACGCCATGGACTCGCTGAAGGCCGAGATCATGGCCGCTGCCGTGGCAGAGACTTTTCTCGCTGACAGCCTGCCGCGGGAGCAGACTGAATTCCACAAGCGCCGCGACACCCGCAAATCCAATCTCGCCGCGAACGCACAGCGAGTGCTGGCAGTGATGGATGAATCCTTCCTTCTCCTCGCGAATATTCGCAAGCGTCTCGACGATCGCTTCCTCAAGACCTGGGAGCATGTCGAGCCGGACATCCGCTCGCAGCTGGAGTTGCTGTTCTGGAAAGGCTTCATTGTTGCGACACCCTTCGCACAACTGAACCACTACCCGCGCTATCTCAAGGCCATCGAACTCCGCCTCGACAAGATGAAGCAGGGCGCCATGGAGCGCGACATAGAGCGGCTGAGAGAGCTGAAACCCCTGTGGCAGAATCTGCTCAACATGAAGAACAGGTTGTCACCTGCGGCACAGCAGTACCGCTGGATGGTCGAGGAGCTGCGCGTGTCGCTCTTTGCACAGGAATTGCGCACGCCGATGCCGGTGTCGGTGAAGCGGGTGGCGAAGGCTTGGGAGGAACTGCAATGAATGACAGGATGCGCCGCCTCAGCCAGCGCATGTCCCACATCTCCCCCTTCGAGGTGATGGAGATCCAGACCCTCGCCCGCCAGCTGGAAGCCGAGGGCAAGGATGTGATCCACATGGAAATCGGCGAGCCCGATTTCCGGACGCCTGAGCCCATCGTCGAGGCCGCCATCAAGGCGCTGCGCGACGAGCCCATGCTCTACACCTCCGCGCTTGGCATGAAGCCCTTGCGTGAAGCCATCGCCGGGTTCTATGAGACCAAGTACGGCGTGAAGGTGGATGCGTCACGCATTGTCGTGACCGCCGGCTCAAGTGCGGCGCTGTTGCTGACGTTCGCGGTGTTGCTGAATGCCGGCGATGAAGTCCTGATGGCCGACCCCGGCTACCCCTGCAATCGCCATTTCGTGCGCACCGTCGATGGTGTGCCGGTCGGCATTCCGGTGGGGCCGGATACGGATTATCAACTCGCGGCTAAGCACATCGCGCCCCACTGTAGCGAGCGAACCGTGGCAACGCTGGTGGCCTCGCCCGCCAATCCGACGGGCACCATTGTGGCTCCGGAAGAGCTTGCGAATATTCGCAATGAAGTCACGCGCCTGGGTGGCACGTTGGTGGTGGATGAAATCTATCAGGGCCTCACTTACGGCGTGGAGCCTTCCACCGCACTCACGTTGGGTGACGACGTGTTTGTCATCAACAGCTTCTCCAAGTATTTCCAGATGACCGGCTGGCGCCTCGGCTGGCTGGTGGTGCCGCCCGCCTATGTGCGCACCATCGAGACGCTGGCGCAGAACCTGTTCATCTCCGCCTCGGCACCCGCGCAGTTCGCGGCGCTGGCGGCCTTCAAGCCGGAGACGATTGCGATTCTCGAAGCGCGCCGTGCCGAGCTGCACGCCCGCCGCGATTTCCTCATCCCTGCATTGCGAAAATTGGGCTTCGGCGTACCGGTCGTGCCGCAGGGGGCTTTCTATATCTACGCTGACTCCAGCGCGCTGGGCCCCAGCAGCTACGATCTCTCGCGCCGCATCATGAACGAGGCGCATGTGGCCGTGACCCCGGGCAACGATTTCGGTGCGAACGAACCGCAGAAGCACATCCGCATCGCCTACACCCGCCCCATCGCGCGACTGCAAGAAGCGATGGCGCGCATCGACAGGCTGGGCTTGCGCGGATGATCCAGGACGCGCTGCTGGCGTATCTGCACTTCATCGCCATCTTCGTCCTGTTCGCATTTCTCACGGCGGAAATCATGCTGCTGCGTGGCGAGGTCGATGCGCGCGTGGCGATGCTGCTGGCGCGCTGTGATGCTTGGTATGGCGGCGCTGCCGTCGCGGTGCTGATCACGGGGCTGTTGCGAATATTCGCAGGTGCCAAGGGCGCGGCCTTCTATGCCAGCAACCCGGTGTTCTGGGTGAAGACAGGCTTGTTCGTCGTCGTGGCGCTGCTGTCCATCAAGCCCACCTTGGCACTTCTGCGCTGGGCGCGCGCCGCGCGGGCTGATGCCGGCTTTCGGCCTGCGCCGGAAGACCAGCGGGCGCTGCGCCGCATCAAGATGATCGAAGTGCATCTCGCCGCGTTCATTCCGCTCGCGGCAGTGTACATGGCGCGGGGGATGGGCTGGTGATGCTGCGTACGTGGCGTACCCGAGTTGCCGGCGTGACTGTGCTTCTGGCGTCGATTGCCATCGTCGTCGCATGGCTGCTCTACCGCGACGATGAACCTAAGCTGGAACCAAGCGGCAATCAAGCGCGTGCCGCATCCGGCACAGCCTCACTGGATGCCGCCCTTGCAGCCATTGCCGTATCGCCCAGTCCCGCCGTCCTTGGCGGTCCTTCGGAAAAGAAGCTCACTGCTAGGGAGATGCTCCTCTCGAAGGATCCCGGGCTCATCGAGTACGCGGCCATTACATTGAAGGTCCACTGTCGCAGCATCGAGACTACCGAGGACGTGTGGATGCAGAGCGCGGAGGAGGGCTTTGTTGAAGGCGGTATGCGCGGCAGTTTGTCTTTTGGCGCTGCGCCTTTGCCAACCCGGCTCGCCGCATACCGACGTTCGCGGGAGGTATGTCGAGGAATCTTCCCGGAAGGTTTTATGAGTGAAGCATTCATGGAGGCACTGCGAGCCACACCAGAATTCGAACGCTTTCGTTCGATGGGTATCAGGCTGGACGCTGCCAATCTCGGCTCTCAAGAGGGCAAGGCTGTATTGAAGGAAGTCATGGATGCATCGATGCATCTGACGGTCAAGAACCTCCTTATGTACCGATCGGATACTTCCCGTTTCGAGGGCATGTTTCCAGCGCGCGAAGGTGGAGAAATGTTGTGGTACGCGGCCGCTGAGCTGATGGCCTGCAGAATGGGCGAAGACTGCAGGGCCGATAGCCCCAAGACGTTGCAGCTTTGCTGGGGCGCCGGCATCTGCGGAGGAGATTACGAATCAGCACTCAGCGCCCATTTGCGATCAAAGGGCGTAGATGCGGACCTGCTTGCGAGATTGGTGACCGAGTTCCATGGCCGCCTGCAGCGAGGGGATACCAGCTGGCTGCGCAGCCAACCACGCAAGCCGAAGTCTTGATCGCAGGCTGAGTCAGCGCCGCCGATTCTGTAACCCAATCCGGCCTCGCTTCCATATCAGGTTGGGGCGGGCTGGACCCGCCCCGGTCGTCAGGCCGCGCCCCGCCTGACGGAGATTGGGACAGCGTTGGTTCGGCCGAGATCGGCGTCGCCATCCAGCGCCCACGCGCCCGCGCCCAGCAACGCCTGTGCTGCCGCGGCGAACGCGAGGAACAGCGGATATTCCCAGCCGCCCCCCTTGTTGGTGAAGAGCCAGCCCGCATCCCAGTGCGCCCAGGTGGCGCCGAGCAGTACCGGAACCAGCGCGGCGGCGACGATTCGCGTGCGCCAGCCGAGGATGAGCAGGACACCGCCCACCGCCTCGGCTGCGAACACGATGTAGGCGAGCGGCCCCGGCAGTCCGATGGACTGGAAGAACTGCGCCGTGCCGGAAAGCGTGAACACGAAGGCTTTGAGATACACGCTGTGGGCGAGAAACATGACGCCGAGCGTCACGCGCAGCACTAGCGCGCCGTAGTCAGGCAGTGAACGGTTGTCCATGATCATCTGCCTCAGGCTGCCTGCTGCAGGGCCTCAACCGGCGGGTTGCGCAATTCAACGGGCTGGTTGAACGCTTCCCACGTGGCGAAACCGCCTTCCATCTCGATGACGGGGTAGCCTTGCTTCACCAGAAGTTCGGCGGCTTCGCTGGCCAGGTGGCACTGCTGGTTGTAGCAGTAGAGGACGTTGAGCTTGTCCTTCGACAGGCCGGCCGCGTCGGCGCCTTTTTCCCAGCGCCCCTTGGGCAGGTTCACCGCACCCGGCACGTGGCCCTTGCGGAAGTCGGAGGGCAGGCGCACGTCGACGATGACGATGTCGGCCTTGTGGTCGATCATGCCCAGCAATTCATGCGGGCCGGTGGTGAAGGCGTTTCTGGCGGTGAAGTGTTCGTGCGCTTTTTTGAAGTCGTAGTTCATGGTCATGCTCCATTGAATGAGGAAGAATCGGCGTTGGTTGTTGGGTCGCCGTGTGAGCATGGTAGGGATGGCGCACCCTTGGATAAACGGGGGCGCTGGCATATGATTGTTCACGAAAACAAACCAATCCCGACATGGACACGCTGTGGACAACCTGACCGATGTGGCCGTCTTCGTGCGCGTGGTGGAGCGTGGCAGCTTCACGCGCGCGGCTGACGAGCTGGAGCTCTCGCGCGCGGTGGTGAGCAAGTACCTCACCCGGCTGGAGGAGCGGCTGGGCGTGAGGCTGCTCAACCGCACCACGCGCCGGCTCTCGCTCACCGAGGCGGGTGCGGAGCTCTTCGCGGCCAGCCAGGGTGCCCTGGAGCGCATCGCCGAAGCCGAGGGCGCCATCACCCGGCTGCAGCGCGAGCCGCGTGGCACGCTCAAGATCAATGCGCCGATGTCCTTCGGCATTCTGGAGCTGGCACCCGCACTGCCCGAGTTCCTGCGTCGCCATCCGGATATCCAGGTGGATCTGCGCATGGATGATCGCCAGGTCGACCTGGTCGAGGAAGGCTTTGACGTGGGAGTGCGCATCACCCAGCGCATGGCGCCGAGCTCGCTCATCGCACGCCGTCTCGCCACCTGCCGCCAATGGGTCTGCGCCGCGCCGTCGTATCTGGCCGAGCATGGGACGCCGGAGACGCCCGAGGATCTGTCAGCGCACAACTGCATCCTGTATCAGTACGCGTCAGCGGCCAATGTCTGGCGCTTCCGCGCGCCGGGCGGGCGCGATATCGCAGTCGCCGTCACCGGCAACCTGCGCGCCAACAACGGCATCGCAGAGCGCGAAGCCGCGTTGCGCGGCGTGGGTATCCTGCTCACGCCATCGTTCTATGTGGGCGAGGAATTGCGCAGCGGAAGACTGGTGCGGCTGCTCAGCGAATATTCGCTGCCCGAGCTGGGCATCCATGCCGTGTATCCCAAGCGCAGCCATGTGCCACCCAAAGTGCGGGTGTTTGTCGAGTTTCTGGCCCGCCATTTCGGCGGTCGGCCGGCATGGGAACGCGGGCTCGGCTAACGGGTTGGCGGCGCGGATTGCATGATGTTGCAGTCGTCACGAATCGCTACACGATGGCGTTCGCGGTGGCCCTATAGTCTTGGCGAGTCTTATCTGTTTTCTCTGGCACTACAAGGAGAAGTCATGCGCAGTCTGCTATGCTTGGTTTTGCTTGCCGCTCCGCCTGCCTGGGCTCAGGCCAAGGTAATCAATGAGTCGATCACCATCAAGGCGAGTCCGGCTGCTGTCTACAAGGCGTGGACCACGCGCGACGGCATCCGCACATTCTTTGCACCTGATGCAGTCATCGAGCCGCGCGTGGGCGGGCTGTTCGAAATCCACATGAACCCCTATGCCGAGCCGGGCATGAAGGGCGCCGACGACATGCGCTACCTCGCGCTGCAGGAAAATCGCATGGTGTCCTTCACCTGGAACGCGCCGCCCAGTCTGCCGGAGGCGCGCAAGCAGCGCACCTATGTCACGCTGCGCTTTGAATCCCACGGCGATGACACGCAGGTCACGCTCTTTCACGGCGGATTCGGCGAGGGCGGCGAATGGGACAAGACCCATGCCTACTTCAGTCGCGCATGGCCCGGTGTACTGAAGAATCTCAAGAAGAGTTTCGAGGAAAAGCCGATTGACTGGGATCCGTGGCTGAAGCAGATGAAGGCGGGCACCGAGGCCGCGAAAAGTAAAGCGGACGAGGGCAAGTCGAACTGAGGTCTGCCGCCGGAACGGAGTTGCAACCCTCCGCTTCAACTAACCGGGTCGGGTCGGGAGCGCAGCGACCCGCTCCGCATGAGAGTGCGGACGCAGGCCTGAGAGCCTGCACAACCATCACAACCATCACAACTTCCATGTCTTGACCACCTGATACACCGAGCCCTCCGGCTTGGTGTCGGAATGTACGAGGCAGAGCGTGCGCGCTGACCAGAGGATGAGGTCGATCGGACGATCCTTCACGTCCTTCGTCACCTTGCGCGCGACTGTGATGTGAGGCACGAAGCGGCGCTGCTCGACTTCAAACCCGGCGTTCTCCAGTTCCATGTAGAGCTGCGCCTGGATGTCGTACAGCGCCGAGGGCACATGACTCGTGCCCACCCAGGCCACGCCCGGCTCTGCGAAGGCGGACAGGCGATCGAGTCCCATGCTGAAGGGCTTCCTGCTGATGCGGTCCACCACTGCGGCCAGGCGCGCCAGCCTGTCGTCCGCCACGTTGCCCACGAAAATCAGCGTCATGTGCAGTGAGTCGGGCTTGACCGCCTTGCCGCCTGACTGCTTCGCGATTTCCTCGGCGTGCACGGCCAGCCGCTCGCGCACGGACGAGTCGGGCCAGAGGGCGAAGAAGGCGCGGGCCATGTTCCGAATATTCGCGAGACCTACTTCGCCGCGCGCGGATCACCCAGCTGCTGCTTCAGCCAGGATGACATTTCCCAGAGCGTGTGGCCCACGGATTCACGAGATGCGTATCCATGCGCTTCATGCGGCAGCACCACGTAGCGCACATTGCCGCCGGTGCCGGCCAGCGCCTGGAACATGCGTTCGCTTTGCATGGGGAACGTGCCGGAGTTGTTGTCGGCCTCGCCGTGCATCATCAGGATGGGTTCCTTCAGCTTGTTGGCGACCATGAAGGGCGAGAGCTTGATGTAGGTCTCCGGCGCTTCCCAGAGGCTGCGTCGCTCGGACTGGAAGCCGAAGGGCGTCAGGGTACGGTTGTAGGCGCCGCTGCGCGCAATGCCGGTCTTGAAGAGATCGGTGTGCGCCAGCAGATGCGCCGTCATGAAGGCGCCGTAGCTGTGACCGCCGACGGCAACCTTGCTGCGGTCGGTGATGCCGAGCTCCTCGGCCTTGGCAATGATGGCCTCGGCGTTGGCGGTGATCTGCTCGATGAAGGTGTTGTTCACCACATCGGGCGCGCCAACCACCGGCATGGTCGCATCGTCGAGCACGACGTAGCCTTCCAGCGCCATGAAGAGATGGCTGGTGCCGCCGATCTGAGTGAAGCGGTTGGGAGAACCGGAGACCTGGCCGGCCACCGTGGCGTCGGTGAATTCCAGCGGATAGGCCCAGACCAGCGTGGGCCGCTTCTCGCCTTGCTTGTAGTCCGGCGGCAGCACCATCCAGAACGACAATTCCACGCCATCGGCGCGCTTGAACTTGACCAGTTCGCGCTTCAGCTGACGCAGTTGTGGCGCCGTGTCGACATTGCGCGTGAGCATCACCGGCTCGGCTTTTCCGGCACGCAGGAACAGATTGGGCACATCGGTCTTGCTCTCGCGCGAGGTCACGATGCGCTCGCCCTTGTCGTCGAGCACGCGGATGGGCATTTCATACTCGGCTTCGCCTGCCTGGAAGAGTCGAGTCTTGCTCTTGTCGGCCAGATTGATGCGGTCGAGGAAGGGACGATCACCCTTGGGCGAGGCGCCGGGACCGATGGTGAGTACCGCGCCATCGACCACGCGCACCACACTGCCGCCATTGGGCAGCGGCTTCATCACCGGGTTGCCCGGATTGTTGTAGCGGTCGCGCGCGGACAGGTCGAACAGCGCGGGTGCGTCGCCTTGCTGACCGGCCAGGTTGACGATGCGGCCGGCAATCCACACGCGATCGCGGTCGAAGTCGACGATCAGCGCACGGTCCTTTTCTTCGAGGAAGCTGACGCGGTTGACGCGATGTGCCGCGCGATAGACCTCGCGTGGCGCAGCAGAGTACGGCGGGTCGAGACGCAGCAGGCGGTCGCGATGCGGCACCTTCTTCTTCGGGTCGCCATCGTCCAGCGCTTCGAGCAGATACACCGCGCCATCGAGCGGCGAGGCAAAGAAGTTGCGCGGCCCCTTGATCACGCCCTGGATGGGCACGTTTTCGCGGCGCGGCACATCGGCCACCTTGGCGAGCAGCTTGCCGTCCATGCCGATCAGTTCGACCGTGCGACCAAACTCGCTCCATGGCAGCGTGAAGCCAAACGGCTTGACCAAACGCTGAACCAGCATGGCCTTGCCGTCGCCGGTCGCGTCGATGTCGGCGATGAGCGCCGGGGCACCGATGGTCTTCCGCGCGCCGGTCTTGAGATTGACGCGCGTGATCTGGCCCGATGCGTAGTGGGCGAAGAGCGCTTCGTCATGCGGTGTCTTCAGCAGATCCTGATAGGTACGTTCGGCGGACGCCTTGCCGAAGCTTTCCTGCACGATGGGGCCGCTCGGCGCCTTGGGCGGTAGCGGCGCGGGCCCGCGCTTTTCCGGAACGGTGATGGCGAGAATCTCGTCCGAAGACAGCCACACCACGTCGGTCGCCATCCATGCGCGCAGCGACACGCCGACCACCGGCTTTACCGCGGCGGTCGCCACCTCGCCCTGCCACAGCTCGGTTCCTTTGTCTGTGCGGCGCTTCAGCAGGAAGCGCTTGCCATCTGGCGACCAGCGCAGCGAATGAAACGAACCGCCAGCGGGCAGCGTGACCTTGCGCGCTGTCGCATTGGCGTCCAGAAGCGGACGCAGCGTGAGCGACTGGATGTGCGCCACGCGGTGCAGGCCATTGGACAGCGGATCGATGCGATCCCCCGCCATGCGCAGCCACGGCCGCGCCAGCTCTTCAATGCTCGGGTAACGGCGTGCCTCGATCTGCGCCAGCGTGTTGCCGTCTGGCGAAATGGCGGCACCGGGATTCGGCTTCGCATCGAGCACGTCCAGGATGGCCTTGGGCGGCTGCTGATAGACCGTGTCGGTCTGGGCGTGGACGAACGTGCTGGCCAGCGTGAGGGTCAGCAGTGTTGCGAATATTCGCATGGGCGCTCCTGCGGATTGGGCTGCGGGTGCAGCCATTTAACTACACTGTTGCGGCGGACTGCGGATGGAAACTGATGCGCCGCTCTTCCACGCCGTGACAGGCCACTTGGGCACCGTCGTGGGCCTTGAGCTCCGGCCGCTCGCTCTTGCAGCGCTCGTTGGCATGCGGGCAGCGCGGATGGAAGGTGCAGCCCGACGGTGGATTCAGCGGATTGGGCACTTCGCCCGCGACCGGTGTGCGCGCCTTGCCCGACATCTTGAGATCGGGAATGGCCGACTGCAGCATCTGGGTGTACGGATGCAGCGGGCGGTTGAACAGCGTCTTCGTGTCGGCAATTTCCACGATGCGGCCGAGATACATCACGCCCACGCGGTTGGAGATGTGCGACACCACCGCGAGGTTGTGCGAGATGAAGAGATAGGTAAGGCCGAACTCGCGCTGCAGGTCCTTCATCAGATTCAGGATCTGCGCCTGCACCGACACGTCCAGCGCCGAGGTGGGTTCGTCACAGATGAGGAACTCTGGGTTGGATGACAGCGCGCGCGCAATCGAAATGCGCTGGCGCTGGCCGCCGGAGAATTCATGCGGAAACTTCTCGCCATCCAGCGGTGAGAGCTTCACCTGTGTGAGCAAGTCGGCCACGCGCTTGTCGATTTCGGCCTGGTCCTGGGTGATGCCATGCGCCGTGATCGGCTCGGCGATGATGTCTTTTACCCGCCAGCGCGGATTCAGGCTGGCATACGGGTCCTGGAAAATCATCTGCAGCCGGCGACGGATGGCTTTCAGCTGTTCGCCGGTCGCCCGCGCCATGTCCTGACCGTCGAAGAGGATCTCGCCCGCGGTGGGCGTATACAGGCCGCAGATGAGGCGCGCGACCGTCGACTTGCCGCAGCCGGATTCTCCGACCAGGGACAGAGTCTCACCACGGTTGATGGTGAACGACACGCCGTCGACTGCCTTGAGGAAGGTGCGCGGCTGGCCTTCCAGCACACGGTTCAGCCAGGGACGGGAGACATCGAAATCGCGGGCCAGGCCGCGCACGTCGATCAATGGTTTGGACTCAGCCATGGACGGCTTCCTTGTTCTTGGCGTGCAGCCAGCATGATGCGCGCGTGGCACCGGCATCCAGCAGCTCGGGGCGCTCGGTGCGGCAGCGATCGAACACCTTGGTGCAGCGCGGATTGAACGCGCAGCCCTGCGGGATGGCGTTCAGGCGCGGCATGGCGCCTTCGATCTGCGGCAGGCGTTCCACATCCTGGCCGATGCTGGGAATGGAGCCCATCAGGCCGACGGTGTAGGGATGCTGGGGGTTGTGAATGACGTCGTGCACCGGCCCGATTTCGGCGATGCGGCCCGAGTACATCACCGCCACGCGATCCGCCGTTTCGGCAATGACGCCCATGTCGTGGGTCACCAGCATTACGGCGGTGCCGTGCTCGCGGCAGAGTTTCTTCAGAAGCGTGATGATCTGCGCCTGGATGGACACATCGAGCGCCGTGGTCGGCTCGTCGGCGATGATGAGCTTCGGTTGCGCGGCGAGTGCCAGCGAAATCACCACACGCTGGCGCATGCCGCCGGAGAACTGGTGGGGATAGTGGTCGATGCGCTTTTCCGCGGCGGGAATGCCCACTTCCTGCAGCAGCGCGATGGCGCGTTCACGCGCCTCGTTCTCGCTCACCGGCAGGTGGGTCATGATGGTTTCCATGATCTGCCGGCCGATGGAATAGAGCGGATTCAGCGACGTCAACGGGTCCTGGAAAATGGCGCCGATCTCGCGGCCGCGCACCTTGCGCATTTCCTCGTACGACAGGTTGTCGATGCGCCGGCCATTCAGCAGGATCTCGCCCGCCGCGATGCGCCCCGGGGGCTCCAGCAAGCCGATGATCGCGGCGCCGGTTAGCGATTTGCCCGCGCCCGACTCGCCCACGACACCGAGTACTTCGCCCGGTGCGATGGTGAGATTGATGTCGTCCACGGCGGTGAGCACGCCGCGGCGGGTGGGAAACTCCACGCGCAGGTGGCGCACTTCAAGCAGCGGTGCCGAGGATGGATTGGAAGCGGATGTGGTCATGGCGAATATTCGCAGGAGCTAACGTCGGTGGGAGGCTAAAGGATCAAGGCTTGCAGCCGGGCAACGGCTCTTCCTTGTCGATAACCGGCTCCCAGTCCTGGGAAATGCCGGTCTTCCGTTGCACGTTGAGGTAGTAGCGGACGCAGGGCTTCATGTCGAGCGTCAGCGTGCGCACTTCGCCCTGGCGGAAGCCGGACACCGGGAAGGCCTGCATGCGGATGACGCGCTTGCCCGGTTCGACACGCACGTAGCGGTCGTTGCTGGACCGGCCATCGACATCCAGGATGATCGCGGCAGAGCGGTTCATCTCCACACGCGAGTAGCGCTCGCCGGTCACCTCGCTCACGCCCGTGATGGCGCAGGCGGAGAGGGAGAGTAACAGTGCAGTTGCAAGCGCGGACTTCACTTGCAGCCCGCCATGGGTTCTTCCTTGCCAATCACCGGCTCCCAATCCAATGTTCGGGCGTTTTGGCGTTGGGCGTTGATGTAGTAGCGGGTGCAAGGTTTTACATTCAGGTCAAGGCTCTTTACTTCGCCACCCCGGTGGCCGGGAATCGGCAAAGCCAGGAAGCGCACCGTGCGCTTGCCGGATTGAATGGCGACCACCTTGCCTTCCACGGGCTTGCCATCCACAGTCAGGATGCCAGTGGCGGACCGATTGGCGACGACGACATCGGACAGCATGCCGGTGACTTCGGCGGGTTTCCCGGCTTCGGGCGTGATTGCACAGGCGGCGATAAAGGGCAGGACGAGGCCGGCCAGGATGAGAGAACGGTTCATGGTGGCTCCTATCTGAGTCGTGGATTCAAGGCGTCGCGCAGCCAGTCGCCCAGAAGGTTGATGGCCAGCACGAGGATGACGAGGGCCGTACCGGGGAACACCGTGATCCACCACTCGCCGGAAAAGAGGAAATCGTTGCCGATGCGGATCAGCGTGCCGAGCGAAGGCTGCGTCGGCGGCACGCCCACACCGAGGAAGGACAGCGTGGCCTCGGTGATGATGGCTTCGCCGATATGCAGCGTGCCCAGCACCAGCACCGGGCCCAGCACGTTGGGCAGCACGTGGGTGAACATGATCGCAATCTTGCTGCGCCCGATGACGCGCGCTGCCTGCACATATTCCTTGTTCCGTTCCACCAGTGTGGAGCCGCGCACCGTGCGGGCATAGCGCACCCAGCCGGAGGCGGCGATGGCGATCACCAGCACGTAAAGCGCCAGCGTGTCGTGCTGGTCCTACGGCAGCGCCACGCGAGCGACACCATCGATCAGCAGCGCGATCAGGATCGCGGGGAAGGACAGCTGGATGTCGGCCACGCGCATGATGAAGGCGTCGACCTTGCCGCCGACATAGCCGGCGATGAGGCCGAGCGACACGCCAAGGATCATGGCCAGCATGGTGGCGAGAAAACCGACCAGCAGCGACATGCGCGCGCCGTACATGATGGTGGAGAGCACATCGCGGCCCTGGTCGTCTGTCCCGAGCAAATATTGCGACTTGCCGTTGTCGGTCCAGGCGGGCGAGGTGAATGCGTCCAGCAGATTGAGCGAGGCCAGGTCGAACGGATTGTGCGGTGCCAGGATGGGCGCGAACACCGCACCGAGGATGCAGATCAGCGTGACCAGGGCAGAAATGATGATGAGTGGCGAGCGCTTGAAGCTGTAGAAGATGTCGCTGTCCAGCGCACGGGCCAGCATGGATTGCTTGGTTGCCATGTCAGTGTCCTCCTCCACCCGGGCGTTCGACGCGAAGACGCGGATCGACCACGAAGTAGAGCATGTCGACGATGAGGTTGATGACCACGAAAATGAACCCGATGAGGCAGAGATAGGCCGCCATCACCGGAATGTCGGCGAACTGCACCGCCTGGATGAAGAGCAATCCCATGCCCGGCCACTGGAACACCGTCTCGGTGACGATGGCAAAGGCGATGACGCCGCCCAGCTGCAGGCCGGTGATGGTGATCACGGGCACCAGCGTGTTCTTGAGAGCGTGACCGAAATGCACCGAGCGGTTGGTCAGGCCGCGGGCGCGGGCGAACTTGATGTAGTCGGTGCGCAGCACTTCCAGCATCTCGGAGCGCACCAGCCGCATGATCAGCGTGACCGGATAGAACGACAGCGTGATGGCCGGGAGGATGAGTGCCTTCAGGCCGGTGGCCGTGAGGAGCCCGGTGGTCCAGAACCCGATCTGGGTCACATCACCACGGCCGAAGGAGGGCAACCAGCCCAGCCACACCGCAAAGATGAGGATGAGGAAGATACCGATCAGGAAGTTGGGCAGCGACACGCCGATGAGTGAGGTGGTGAGCAACGCACGGGAAATCCAGCTCTCCCGCTTCAACGCCGTGTACACGCCCATCGGGATGCCGATGAAGAGGCCGATGATTGCGGCGGCGAAGGCCAGCTCCAGCGTGGCGGGCAGGCGTTCGGCGAGCAGTGCAGAGACCGGCCGGCCCAGACGCAGCGAGATGCCGAAGTTGCCCTGCAGTGCATTGGTGATGAACACCTTGAACTGCACGTAGAAGGGCTGGTCCAGGCCGAGAGTCTTCCTGACTTCCTCCCGGTCCTGTTGCGTGGCCTCGGGCGGGAGCATGAGCGACACGGGGTCGCCCACGAAATTGAACAGCGAGAACGCGATGAAGGCCACGGCCAACATCACGAGGACGCTTTGCAGCAAACGGCGGATGACGAACGCGAGCATGTCAGTTCAATCGGGTCTTGTAGAAATACACGGTGTTGACGGGCGAGAACCAGGCATCGACGTTCTGCTTCATGACCCAGGGAATGCGTTGCTGGTGCAGTGGAATGACGGGCAGATCACGGGCGGTGATGGCGAGCGCCTCGCGAATATTCGCATTGCGCTTGGCAGTGTCGCTTTCGCTGCGGATCAGCTTGATGAGCGCGTCCACGTCTTTGTTGACCCAGCGGCCCATGTTGAAGTCGCCTTCACCCTTCTGCCCGACCGAATGCAACAGCAGATTGAGGGTATACGCCGAATCCGCCGTGACGCCACCCCCCCAGGACAACAAATAGAAACTTGTGTCGTATTTCTCGATCTTGGGGAAGAACGCGGATTGCACCACGATATTTGGTTTCACCCGGATGCCGGCCTGGTTCAGCATCACCGCCACCGCCTGGCAGATATCCGCGGCGGGTTGGTTGTTGCCGCAGTCCAGGGTGACATCGAAGCCCTTCGGGTAGCCGGCATCGGCCAGCAGTTTTTTGGCTTTCGCAAGATCGTACGGCAGGCGCTTGTCCACGCTGGCGTCGTAGCCGATGACTTCCGGCGTGACCACCGTGCCCGTGGGGCGCGCCATGCCGCGCATCACCTTGTTCTTGATGATGTCGATGTCGACGGCGTGATACACCGCCTGGCGCACGCGAATGTCCTTGAACGGATTCTTCTGCTTTTCCGAGCCGTAGATCAGCTCGTCGCGATGCATGTCGAAGGCGAGGTACTGCACGCGGATCTCGTTGCCTTCGACCACCTTCAGGTGCGGCGCGCGTTTCAGGCGCTGCACGTCCTGCGTCGGCGGGTCGATGACGATGTCGACCTCACCGGACACCAGCGCGGCGAGACGCGTGGCCGGCGACTTGATGGGCAGCATCACCACTTCGGTGAGATTGGTGTTGCCCGCCTTGGCAGCGAAGCCCCACCAGTCGGCATGACGCACCATGCGCACGCGCACATCGGGCGCCCACTCGACCAGTTTGAAGGCGCCCGTGCCGTTGGCGTTCCGCGCAGAGAAGGTGTCTTCCTTGGCCTTGTAGTCCTGCGGGCGGACGGCGTTGTTCTTCTCCGCCCAGGCCTTGTTCATGATGCGGAAGTTGGTCAGATGCGACAGCAGCGCGGGGTTCGGCTCGGCGAGCGTGAACTCCACCGTCAGCGCGTCGATCTTCTTCGCGGCAACAATCCCCTGAATGGCGGTGCGCATTTGCGACGTGGGGGAGAGCGCCCGCTCGGTGGAGAACACCACATCGTCTGCGGTCAGCGTGGCGCCGTCGTGGAACTTCACGCCATCGCGCAGCTTGAAGCGCCAGGTCTTGTCGTTGACCATCTGCCATGACGTGGCAAGCCAGGGGATCGGCTTCCACTTGTCGTCGCGCCAAACCAGCGGTTCGTAAATCTGCGACACCACCCGGGACGTCACCAGCAGGTTGGCCGAATGCGGGTCGACCGTCTGCGGGTCGTCCTGGCTGGCATAGCGCAGCGTCTTGGCTGATGCCGGCACCGCCAGAAACGTGGTGGAGGCAACGGCGATTGCGAATATTCGCAATGCGGAGGCCATGCGAATATTCGCAATCGCTCGCGAACGCGTGCGCACTGAACGCATGGTCTCTCCTCGGTTGTTGTGGCTTTTAGCTGGTGGCTCGCAGGCTGTTGGAAAACGTAGCGAGCGGGTCAAGTTCGGGGCGACGTGGTTGCCAACTGCGGCAGCCGTTCTTATCTACGGCGAGCACCGCAATCCCGAAATTGGCCTGCGCAGTAGTTTTACGACTGCCTGCTACAAAACAAACCGCCCGTCAGGATCGCTGACGGGCGGCGAATTATAGCTGTTTGTGACCGTCTGGAGACGGCAGTAGTTCCGGCTACTTGAGCTTCACGTCATCTGCGAGCCAGGCTACTTCAGCGTGACCCACTTGGCATGCATGCGGTTGTCCGCACGGTGCACGGCGGTCACGTTCTTGCGCATCGCCCAGGGGATGACCTGGTGGTGGATGGGAATGTGGCCGACATCGGCGAGATTGAGCTGCAGCGCCTCCTTTGCCAAGGCCGCGCGCTTGGTGAAATCCGGCTCGGACTTCAGCTTGTCGACCAGCGCGTCCACTTTCGGGTTGGAGTAGCCGGAGAAGTTCCAGTTGCCGTCGCCGCCCGCGCCCTTGGTGCGCAGGATGGATTGCAGCGAGTACAGCGCGTCGAACGTCGGCACGCCCCAGCCCAGCAGATACATGCTGGTGTCCATGTTCTGGATCTTGGGGAAATAGTTCACCCGCGGCATGGAGTTCAGCTTGATCTTGATGTCGATCTTGGCCAGCATTGACGCGATCGCCTGGCAGATCTTCTCGTCGTTGATGTAGCGGTTGTTCGGGCAGTCCAGCGTGACCTCGAAGCCCTGCGGATAGCCGGCGTCTGCCATCAGCTTCTTGGCCTTGGCCACATCCAGCGGCCAGCGGTTGTCAAACTCCTTCGAATAGCCACGCACCTGTGGTGCGATCAGCGAGCCCGTGGGCAGGGCGAGACCACGCATGATCTGCTTGTGGATCGCGTTCACGTCGATCGCATGAGCCATGGCCTGGCGCACACGGATGTCCTTGAACGGGTTTTTGCCCTTCACGTTCGAATAGAGCAGCTCGTTCCGGCCCTGGTCGAAGTTGAGGAAGATGGTGCGGTTCTCGTTGCCTTCCAGCACCTTCAGGTTGCCGTCGCGCTTCAGGCGGTCCATGTCCTGGACCGGCGGGTCCAGCACCAGGTCCAGTTCGCCTGACAGCAGAGCAGCAACGCGGGTGGCGTCAGACTTGATGGGCGTGTAGACGACTTCATCAATGTCGCCTTCCAGCTTGCCCCACCAGTTCGAGTTCTTCACCAGCACGGTCTTCACGTCCGGCTCGCGCGTCTTCAGCACGAAGGGGCCGGTGCCGTTGGCGTTGCGCGCGGTGAAAGTCTCTTCCTTGTTCTTGAAGTCCTGCGGGCGCTGCGCGTTGTACTTGTCGGCCCAGGCCTTGTTCATGATGCGCACTTCGGTGAGCTGATCGAGCAGCGTCGGGTTCGGGCCCTTGGTGATGATGTCCACCGTCAGGTTGTCCACCTTCTTCGCACCTTCGATGCCCTGCATGTAGGCGGAGAAGTCGGACGTCTTTTCCAGCGCGCGCTGAATGGAGAACACCACGTCATCAGCCGTGAACGGCGCGCCGTTGTGGAACGTCACCTTGTCGCGCAGCTTGAAGCGCATCACCGTCGGCGATTCCGCCTTCCACGACACGGCCAGCGCCGGTTGCAGCTCAAGCTTCTTGCCGCGGGTGATGAGCGGCTCATAGACGTGGTCGGACATTGTGTTGTTCAGACCCTCGTTCTGCGAATGCGGGTCCATTGTCAGCACATCGCCCTGGCTGGCCCAGCGAAGGGTTTTGGCGGTGGCCGTACCGGCGGCCAGGGTGAACGCGAGCGCGGAAGACATCAACAGTGCGCTCAGCTTGAAGGTGGTTTTCATGGGGGACTCCGTGGGAAGACTGCGGGAAAGTGTCCGGGTGCCGTGCGCGGCGCAACTTGCGCCCGGCCCGATGAGCCGGGCGATGATGCCCAATGTGACAGGAAGCGTCAAACGCGGCGGGTTGAACCCGCGCTGCCTAGCGCGGCGGGTCCAGCGCCAGCGAATACTTCTGCACCAGCCGTCCGCCCGGCCAGGCGAAATCCACCAGCAGGTCCACCAGTGGCTCGTTCAGCGGCCCGACGGTCGTTGCCTTGAGATACGCGCTGCCGTTCTCCCGCTTGGTCGGCACGAGCCGG
Organism: Burkholderiales bacterium; assembly: GCA_033764435.1. GTDB lineage: Bacteria > Pseudomonadota > Gammaproteobacteria > Burkholderiales > Usitatibacteraceae > JAEUMY01. The sequence goes on along the minus strand of JANRIX010000007.1, from coordinate 72,379 downwards.
ATGTTGCGCACCAGGCCCTGATACGTGATGCCGCGCTCCTTGTAGAGCTCGGGGCTCGCCACGCGCACGTTCAGCGATTCGAATTCCTTCGGCCCGAGCGTGGTGATCTCGATCTCCGCATTGAGGGGCTGGCCCAGCGCCGAATGGATCACGATGGGGCCGAGGCCGGCGGCGTGGAGCGACGCGCTGGCCGCCATGAGCGTGCAGAACAGGAAGCTGCGAACGGACATGGGAGTTCTCCTGAAGCGGGGGTGATGGCGAACATTGTTCCTTGATCGCGTCTCGCGATCAAGGAATCCCTGCGGGATCGCCTATCGACTGGTGGAGCGTGAATCGGGGCAGATTCTCGCGCTTCGCGATACTTGCGGTAACGGATTGTCGCAGGTAACTTTCTTCCACTCTGTTATGGAGGTGTTATGCAGCGCTCTCGTCCAGAATGCGGGTGGATTCAAGGGGTTACCGAGGATCGCTTCGGTGTGTTACGCGGTGGGGCGGAATGTTATCCGGCATTTATGCTGCATAAATCTAGTTCGGCGTCTTGAGCCCAATGGTTCTCTACAAGCAGACAAACGTCACAGCGAAGAATGGAATCAACTTCGTCCGCTCGGCGATTGAAGGAGCCGGCTCGCTGTTCCATAAGATCGAAGCCGAAAACGATCTTGGCATTGACGGGCTCATTGAGTTGGTACGTGACGAAAAACCGCTAAACCGCCAAGTCGCAGTACAGGTCAAGTCTGGCCCGTCTTACTACAACGCCACGGGCGAAGAGTGCCTAATTCCGATTGAAAGCCACCGAGATTACTGGCTTAACCACCCGCTTCCGGTCGTAGGGATTGTGTATGTCCCTGCGCTTGGAGTTGCTCACTGGGTGAACATCAAGGGCTACCTCAAGGACCACCCAAGCAATTCCGTCATTCGTTTCCACACCAGTGAAGCAAGTCGGTTTGACCGAACCACGTTCTCAAAATTGTTCGTCCCAACGGTCCTCCGTGAAGTTCCAGACCTGTCGTTAGCTGAGGCATTCAAGCTTTTTGGCTCCAGCAAACCCGACGAGTCGTATCTGGGCTTAATCGTTTTGTTTCGACGTTATCCGAATGTCCAGGAAGTCTGGGACCGTTTTGTTCAGCGTCTTGCTGAAAAGCCGGTATCTGAGATTCCGCCCGTGCTCGTCTACTTCCTTGCGCATATTCCGTGGCACGGTGACATCGCCCACTCTGGCGAGCCCATTACGAGAGAGACCAAGGCCCACGCTACAGCCTTGCTAGCGCAGCTTTCGCGTGAGCAGGTTGTGAAGCTCCTTGGCTTTGTTGACGAAGAGGGCTCTATTTCCCGTGGTGCCATTGGGCAGTCTGTTGAGGCAATCATCTCGTCGCTACCAAACGCTGCGGAGCTATTGAAGAGCATTGTCCTCGACAACTCGTTGCCAGTTTTCATACGTGAGTGCGCCGCAATCATCCTGGCTATGAATGAAGGCAAGTCTGCTATTCCGACGCTAGCCCAACTAGCAGGCACTGGTTCTTGGTACGCGGGCGAGCTTATCGAACTCCTCAATACATACGGAGGCGTCAATCCCTATGCATAAGACGCCGAACCCATCATTCCACCGGACCTGCGCGAAAAGCCGCGCAGTCCGGTGAATTCAAACGTTATTGACCTCAGAACAATCCCGCAGCGACCGGCTGACCAGGCCTCAAGATCCGTATGCCGCCGATTTGCCCGGACACCGGCCAACCCACCCCGCCCCCTCTGGTAGAATCGCGCCTTCGTTTGGCAGCTCCCTTTCCCTTTCCCGAAGTGTCCGAGGTTTGCGATGACGTACGTGGTCACCGAGTCGTGCATCAAGTGCAAGTACACCGACTGTGTCGATGTCTGTCCCGTGGATTGTTTCCGCGAGGGGCCGAACATGCTGGTCATCGATCCGGATGAGTGCATCGACTGCACGCTGTGCGTGGCCGAGTGTCCGGTCGAGGCCATCTTCGCCGAGGACGACGTGCCCGAGAACCAGCGCTCCTTTATTCCGCTGAATGCCGAACTGGCCAAGGGCTGGAAGGCGATCGTCGAGCGCAAGCCCGCGCCGCCTGACGCGGACGACTGGAAGGACGTGAAGGAAAAGGCGCACCTGCTGGAGAAGTGATGTGAGCTGCGCGCGGTCGGTGCCGATGCGCGCTCGCCTCACCGTGTCGGTGCCTGGCCGACATGCAGCCTGATCTCCTCGCCCGCCTCGCCGGCGGCGCTACACTCCTGACGCCCAACCGGCGTCTGGCCCAGCACTACAAGGACGCATTCGACGCGGCGCAGCGCGCAGCCGGGCTCTCGGTCTGGCACAGCGCCGACATTCTTCCCTGGCCCGCGTTCGTCACTCGATGCTTCGAGGGCATTGCCGAAGCCGGCGATGACAGCGCGCCGATCCTGCTCTCCAATGAACAAGCCACGGTGTTGTGGGACCAGGCGGTGGCGCGCGCGGCCGTCGATGCGGGCCTGCTCTCGGTGGCGCAGACGGCGGCGCAGTGCGCCAGCGCGTGGTCGCTGGCCCATGCGTGGCAGCTTTGGCCGCGAATGAAATCGGTGCCGCTCTCGGATGACGCGCGCGCCTTTGCCGCCTGGGCGGACGCCTACGAGGCGCAATGCCGGCGCGCGGGCTGCATCGATGACGCGCGGCTACCCGACTGGGTGGCGAGCCGGCTGGCCACCGAAGGCTGGCAGCGACCGATGCAATTGCTCCTGGCCGGGTTCGAGTTGCGCACGGCGGCGCAGAACGCGTTGCTGGCGGCGTTCGAGAGTGCGGGCACGCAGGTCGAGGAAGTCGACTCAGCCCATCAACCTTCCGCCACCACTGCGCGCCGTGTTGTGTGCGCCGATGCGGACGTCGAGCTGGCCGCCGCTGCGCGCTGGGCGCGCGCCCGACTGATCGCCAACCCTGCTGCGCGAGTCGGTGTCGTGGTGCCGGACCTTGGCGAGCGGCGCGAGGATGTCTTGCGAATATTCGCATCGGCGCTGAAGCCCGGGGACGACGGCGTCGCGGCGGTCGACGTGTCGCTGGGCATCGCGCTCACGGAGTGGCCGCTGGTGCATGACGCGCTCATGTTGCTCGACGCTGGGCGGGAGCGCCCGCTGGCCTTCGCCGACTGGAGCGTGCTGGTCCGCAGCCCGTTCCTGGGCGGCGCGATTGAAGAGGCGACCGCACGCGCGCGGCTGGATGCGGCGCTGCGCGAAATCTGCTTCGCTGAGGAAACGCTTGAGGGTATCACCGGCGCGATCGGCCGCGCCCGCTTCGCGGCACCGGTGTTTGCGGCCCGGCTGAATGCCTTCAAGGCGGCCGCAGCCGGCGCCAATGCGCTGCGCATTCCGCCGTCCGAATGGGGGCGGCGCTTCACCCAGTGGCTGCAGGCGGCGGGCTTTCCCGGCGACCGCGCATTGGATTCCATCGAGCATCAGACGCTGGCGCGTTTTCGCGCATTGCTGGAGGGCCTGTCTGCGCTGGACCGCGTGCTGCCACGCATGACTCTGGCCGATGCCCTCACGCGCGTGCGCCGGCTCGCGGGCGAGACGCTGTTTCAGCCGGAGCAGGCGGCGCTGCCGGTGCAGGCGCTCGGCATACTGGAATCGGCCGGCATCGGCTTCGATCATCTCTGGGTGTCCGGCCTCACGGCGGACGCCTGGCCGCTGGCCGCGCGGCCGCATCCGTTCCTGCCGGTGATGCTGCAACGCGGTGCCGGCATCCCCGAAGCGTCCGCGACGGCGGCGCTCGCCGTCGACCGGCGCATCACCGAAGGCTGGCTCGCGGCAGCACCCGAGGTGGTGTTCAGTCACGCTGCGCGGGAGGGCGACCGCGAGCTGCTGCCGAGCCCGTTGATCGAGTCGGTGCGGCTCGTGGATCTAACGGACGTCGTGCCGGTGGCAGAGGCGGATGACGCCGCATGCATGCTGGCCGCGCGCAAGCTGGAATCGCTGCGCGATGACATCGCACCCCGCGTTGTTGCGACGGCGCCGCTGCCCTCCGGCGTGTCAGCGCTGCGCGACCAGGCCGCGTGCCCGTTCCGCGCCCACGCGCGCCATCGCCTGCGTGCGGTCGCGCTGGCCGAACCTGAGCCGGGATTGGATGCGATGCAGCGCGGCACTCTGCTGCACGCGGTGCTGCAACGCGTCTGGACCGAGTTGCAGGATCAGGCGACCCTGCTTTCGCAAGATGATGCGGCGCTCATGGCGCTCGTCCAGCAAGCGACTGATCACGTGTTGACGCAGCATCGTGTCGCGCAGCCCCTCCGCGCCACGCCGCGACTCGCGCGCATCGAATCGGCGCGGCTTGTCCGGCTGGTGCGGCTCTGGCTGGAAGTGGAGAAGACGCGCGCCCCGTTCCGCGTCGAGGCGATGGAAGAAAAGCGCGTCGTGCAGGCGGGCGCGTTGCCGCTCAATGTGCGGCTGGATCGCATGGATCGTGTGCTGGCGGGCGAACTGGCCGGCCGCGCAATGGTGATCGATTACAAAACCGGCAAGAGCTCGGTCGCGAGCTGGGACGGTGAGCGGCTGGACGAACCGCAATTGCCGCTCTATCTGTTGGCGGATGCGGAAGATGTCGCAGCACTCGCCTTCGCGCAGGTGCGGCTGGACGACATGGGCTTCAAGGGACTGGCTGCGGCACCCGGCATCGCGCGCGGCATCGGCACGCCGGAGGCGATGGAAGGTGAAACCGCGTCAGCGGCATGGCAACGGCGCGTGACCGAATGGCGCGACGCCATCACTGCGCTGGGCGATGCCTTCATCGCGGGTCAGGCGGCGGTCGATCCGAAGTCGCCGAAGAGCTGCGAGCAATGCGATCTGCATCGACTTTGTCGGGTGGCGGATCGCATCGATGACATGGATGAGGAAGAAGCTGGAGGTGAGCAGGATGCTTCTTAGCTGCCGCGAAGAACGCGCACATCCATCCCCGTTCGTCCTGAGGTATCGAAGGACAAATGGGTCACGCATGCTTGCGCTGAGAGATCGAGCTCTGGTCCTGCCTTTGATCGCGTCGTCGTGTCCAAGAAACGGCTTGCGAAGCGTACAGCCCGCTCACCCTTCGATACCTCAGGGCGAACGGGAAGAAGGTTGTCGTGAACGCCAGGAAAACCGGGGTCGTCGATGAGTAACCCCGTGACCGATCACGCCGCCCGCGCCGCCGCGCTCGATGTCGCGCAGAGCTTCATCGTGCAGGCGCCGGCGGGCTCGGGCAAGACGGAGCTTCTCATCCAGCGCTGCCTGGCGCTGCTCGCCATCGTGGACGAGCCGGAGGAGATTGCGGCCATCACCTTCACCCGCAAGGCTGCGGCAGAAATGGCGCAACGCGTGCTGGAGGCGCTGGCAATCGCGCGCGGGCCGGAGCCAGAGGAACCCCATCGCCGCGCAACCTGGCGGCTGGCGCGCGCGGCCGTCGCGCGCGATGCGGCACGCGGCTGGCACATTGCCGAGAACCCGTCGCGGCTACGCATGCAGACGATTGATTCGCTGTCGGCATCGCTCACCCGGCAGATGCCGCTCATCGCGCGCTTCGGCGCGCAGCCCGGCATCACCGAGGATGCCGCCGCGCTGTTCAAGGAGGCCGCGCGCGCAACGCTGGCGTTGCTGGAATCGAACGATCCGGTCGCTGACGATGTGGCCGCGCTGCTCGCGCATCTGGACAACAATCTGCCGCGTGCCACCGAGCTGCTGGCGGCCATGCTCGCGCGCCGCGACCAATGGCTGCGCCATCTGCCGCGCGTGGACAATCGCGCGCACCTCGAAGGGGCGCTTGCGAATATTCGCAAGGAAGGCATGGCGGCGGTTCTGGCGTCTGCGCCGGACTCGCTGGCCGAATTGCTGGAGATCGGCGCATGGGCCGGCGGCAACCTCGCGTTGGTGGAGTCGGACTCGCCCATCCGTGCACTGCTGGATGTGGACGGCATGCCTGGTGACGATGAAGTCGACATGCCCATCTGGCATGGGCTTGCCGAACTGCTGCTCACCCGGGACGATGACTGGCGCAAGCCACGAGGCATCAACAAGAATCACGGTTTCCCCGCCGAAGGCAGCAAGGAAGAGAAGGAACTCTCCAAGTCGATGAAGGCGCGGCTGGCAGAGCATCTCGAAGCGCTGGCCGACGCAGATGACTTCCGCATGGCCCTTGCGAATATTCGCACCCTGCCGCCCCGCGAATATTCGCCGGCGCAGTGGGCGGTGCTGGAAGCCATCGCCAGGCTGCTGCCGCGCGCGACGGCGGAGTTGTGGAGCGTGTTCGCGGCCCATGGCGAATGCGATTTCGCCGAGATCGCGCAAGCCGCCAGCCGCGCGCTGGGATCACCGGATGCGCCGACCGATCTCGCGCTGGCGCTGGACTATCGCATCCGCCATCTGCTGGTCGATGAATTCCAGGACACCTCATTCACCCAGTTCGAGTTACTGGAGAAGCTGACCGCGGGCTGGGGAATGGATGAGGGTGGTGACGGGCGCACACTGTTTCTGGTGGGCGACCCGATGCAGTCGATCTATCGCTTTCGCGAGGCGGAGGTGGGGCTGTTCCTGAGAGCGCGTGCGCAAGGCATCGGTGGCGTGCGCCTCACGCCGCTCACGCTGTCGGTGAATTTCCGATCTCGCGCCGGTGTCGTGGATTGGGTCAACGCCACGTTTGCACGCTGCATGCCCGCGCGCGAGGACATCAGCCTGGGCGCCGTGCCGCATGTGCGCGCCGATGCGTTTCACGATGCGGCGCCGGGGGACGCGGTGACGCTGCATCCGCTGTTCGCGGATCAGCCGGTGCGCGAGGCGGAGCGCGTGGTTGAACTCATTCAAGCCGCGCGCCAGCGCAATCCCGACGGCAGCATCGCGATCCTCGTGCGGTCGCGGCCGGCGCTCATGGAGATCGTGCCGGCATTGAAGGCGGCGGGCCTTGCGTTCCGCGCGGTGGACATCGACCCGCTGGCCGGGCGGGCTGCGGTGCGCGATCTCGCGGCGCTGACGCGGGCGTTGATTCATCTGGCGGATCGCATCGCCTGGCTGGCGATCCTGCGCGCGCCGTGGTGCGGGCTCACGCTGGCGGATCTGGATGCGCTGGCCACACCCGATGCGGAAGGGCGCGAGCGGGTGTTGTGGGATGCGTTGCGCGACACGGGCATGCCGTTGACGCCGGATGGCCGGGCGCGCGCAGACAAGCTGGTCGCGGCGCTCCAGCCGGTGCTGGCCGATGCGCGCCGGGGCACGTTGCGCGGTCGCGTGGAACGCGCGTGGCACGCGCTGGGCGGGCCGGCCACCGTCGATCCGCGCGGTGGGCTGGATGATGCGGCGCTGTATCTCGATCATCTCGCGACCCAGGAGCTGGCAGGGACACTGCCCGATCTGGCGGCCTTCGAGGCATCTCTGGGCCAGCTTTACGCCGCACCCGACCCTGCTGCCGATGCGCGTCTCGTGGTGATGACGCTGCACAAGTCCAAGGGGCTCGAATTCGACACGGTCATCATTCCGGGTCTGGCGCGCAAACCCCAGGTGAACGACAGGCAGCTCCTGACCTGGGTGGAGCGCGTGGGTCATGACGGCGCGGAGGCTGAGGACAGCGAACTGCTGCTCGCACCCGTGACCGAAACGGGCACCGCCACCGACCCCATCAGTGCGGCCATCCGCGCCATCGCCGATCAGCGGGAAGCCTATGAGCGCACGCGGCTGCTGTACGTCGGCGCAACGCGGGCGCGCGAGAACCTGCATCTTGTGGCGACGCTGGTGCGCAAGGTCGACAAGGATGGCGGGGTGGTGCTGAAGTCGCCGCAACCGGCCAGCCTGCTCATGTCTCTCTGGCCTGCGGTGGGTGCGGAGATCGAGGCGGCGAGTGCGGCGACACCCTTGCGTGAAGCGGTCGAGACCGAGATTGCGGACACGCGCGCACCGCTCACCCGTCTCGTCACGGACTGGACGCCGCCCGCAGTGGCCGACAACGCGATGCGAATATTCGCACCGGCCGCCAAGGTGGCCTGGGCCGACGTGCCGTTCGACTGGGCGTCGCCCACTGCACGCCATGTCGGCACCGTGACCCATCGTTGGTTGCAGCGCATCGCGGAGCGCGGGCTTGCTTCCTTCACGCCTGAACAGATTGTGCAATCGCGCGGCGCCATCGCGCGTGCGCTGCGCCAGCTGGGTGTCGCGGAAGATGGACTGGAGGCGGCGGTGGATCGGGTGGTGCATGCATTGCACCGCACGATCGCCGATGAGCGCGGCCGCTGGATCCTCTCAGCCCATCACGATGCGGCCTGCGAGGTCCGCCTCACCGGCCTCGTGAAAGGCGCGCAGGTGGATGCAGTTATCGACCGCACGTTTGTGGAAATGGGAACGGATGGTGAAGGCATCCGCTGGATCATCGACTACAAGACCGGCGGGCACGAGGGCGGCGATGTGGACGCATTCCTGGATCAGGAAGTCGAACGCTATCGGGCGCAGCTCACCCGCTACGCCGCGTTGTACCTGCCCGACTGGCGGCGCGGCGCGGTCAGGCTGGCGCTTTACTTTCCGCTCCTGGCCGGCTGGCGGACCTGGACGCCGGGACCGCCCGGCTGATACTGGTGCATCTGTTGCAGCGCAGCAGCACTGCGTTGGTGCAGCCGCGGCTGGAATGTCTCTGCAGCGCATTCAGCACGTTGTTGCGCCAGTCGTGCCCGCACTCTCAAATGCGCATGGCACTGCAGTCTTGGCACGACTGATGCTTTTGGTCTCGGCAGTCTCTTCTGCCGGAATGTCGCATGTCTGAAATCGTTTCCCTGCTGCGCCTCCTCAATCAGCCCGGTGAACTGTCGTCGGCCTTCACGGTTGCCGACGCCTGCCAGGCCGCTGCCGCCCTGCTCGACGGCGGGGTAGATGACTTCGAAGCGGGGGCGCTGCTCTCCGGCCTCTCGCGGCACGCGGCCGCGCCTGCGGTGGTGATGGGCCTGAAGGATGCGGTCGCGGCCCGCATGCAGCCGCTGTCGCTGCCCGCATCGGGCGGTCCGGCGCGACCAGTGGTGCTGCCCAATTTCAGCTGCGCGGTGGGCGGCGCGGTCGCGGCGCCGCTGCTCCCGGTGACGGCATTGTTGCTGCAACGTCTGGGCGTGCCGGTGATCATTCACGGCGCGTTCGAAACTACGGGCGGCATGGCGGTCACGTCGGTCTTTCGCGAGCTGGGCGTGCTGCCCTGCGCCACGCGCGCCCAGGCCGAGGCCCAGTGCGCCGCCGGCAAAGTGGTGCTGCTGCCACTCACCTTGGTGGCGCCGGGCCTGGCAGCGATGATGGCGCAGAAGGCGCGACTGGGTGCAGACACGCCCGGCCATGTGCTTGCTTCGCTCCTCATGCCTGTGAGCGACGGCGCGGCGCAGGCGGTGGCCTGCACGGCGGAGACGACCGATCGGGTGGACATGATCGCCACGGAAGCGGCGGCGCTGCTCCGTGCGCGGGGCAGTGCGGTGTTTGGCAAACCGGGCTGTGATCTCTCCTGGCGCGAACGCGACGCCCATGCATGGCAGGCATTGTTTCCCGCCGACAACGGATCGGGCGATGCACGTCCCGCCCAGCCGCGCGCGGTGGCAGAGTGGACCCAAGGCATCCTGCATGGCAAGCAGGCGCTGCCGGTGGCGGTGGCGCACCTGCTGTCGGGGTTGCTGCTGGTGTCTGGCTACGCGCACGACATTCACGAAGCCAAGGCCATCGCGGCCGTGGAAGCCGGAGCACTGGCAGCGGCCTGAGTTCCAAACGGTCCGGCCGCCTGCGCGGCGCGCGGCCCATCCGCTTCGGGCGAGCCTCATTGAGGCGCGTGCTACCATCGCCGCCTCTTTTGTTCGCGCGTCGCCTCCGTGAAAAATCCGCTAGACAGCCTGCCCAGCACCATCGCTTGCGGCATCCTGCTCACCATCGTGCTGTACCTGCTGGTACGCAATCTCATGCAGGCATGATGAACGGCCCCCACGCTTACTTCGTGCGCGACCCCCAGAGGGGGCGGATCAGCGGCTTGGGGCGGCCCGGCGCCGCTGAGGGCTGAACATGGATTGGGGCAACTTCCTTCAGTACGGGCTCACCCGCTGGCTGCACATCGGCGCCGGCCTGATGTGGGTCGGCATGCTGTTCTATTTCAACTTCGTGCAGGTGCAGGCGCTGGCCGCAGCCAACAAGGACAACACGGCGGCCGGCATCACCAAGCATGTCGCGCCGCGCGCGCTCTTCTGGTTCCGCTGGTCGGCGGTCGTGACCTGGCTTGCCGGGGCCGCCATCCTCGGCGTCAATATCGACGACGCGATGCTCTTCAAGGAGCGGAACTACATTCCCATCGGGGTCGGCGCGTGGCTCGGCACGATCATGCTGTTCAACGTGTGGGTGCTCATCTGGCCCAGCCAGAAGAAGGTACTGGGACTCTCGCCCGCGACCGATGCGGAGAAGGCAGTGGCTAGGCGTTTGGCCTTCCTCGCATCGCGCGTCAACCTGATGCTGTCGTTCCCGATGCTGTTTTTCATGACGGCAAGCGGCGGGCTCTTCCGGACCTACATGTTCCTGTAGGGCGCTTGCGAATATTCGCAATGCAAAACGGCCGCTTCCGCGGCCGTTGTTGTTTGAAGCTACTTCTCTCCTGCGGCTTTCGTGCGAGGCGGTCTCACGTAGTCAACGCGGGGCGTGCGAGTGAGAAGGGCGGAACAGGGGCCCCGCATGCGGGGACGCATGTCGGGAATTCGCGCCGCATGCGGCGCGCCGACAGGCGCCGGAGCCCGCTGCATCGGGCGAGGAAACCCCGCAGCGCGAAGCCTCGACGCCGTTCGGCTACTTTTCTCCTGCGGCTTTCGTGCGAGGCGGTCTCACATAGACAACGCGAGGCGTCGAATAGAACGGATGCCCATACCACCCGTACTGCCACCACGCGTCGAACTGTGCGTCACGTCGCGCCTGGCGCTCAATCTCCTTCAGATGCGTCTGCTGCATGAAATCCAGCACGGCATCGGGCACGCCGTCCTTGGAGAGCTGGGCGAACTGGGAGGCGGTGAGGCTGTAGATGGTGCGTGACTTCTGCAGCTCGCCGATGATGGTGGCGGCGCTATCGCCTTTCTTGGCCATGTCGACCACTTGCTCCGGCGAGATAGGCGGCGGGCCTTCAAACAGGGGGCCGTTGGCGCAGCCGGCAAGCAGCAGGGCGGCGAGGGGAAGGGTGGCGCGGCGCAGCAGGGTGTTCATGGCGGTTCTCCTTGCGGTTCGGCGGGTATCTTGGCTTTGACGTTCAGGATGGATACGGGTTCAGCGGCCGGCAAGATGCGTGAGCGGCAGGGCCTGCGTGTCCTTGATGCTTTCCAGAACGAATGACGACTTCACATCGATGACACCCGGATGTTTCAACAGCGAGTTCATCACAAAATCAGAGAAATGTTGCAAATCTTCAACGTGGATGCGGAGCAGGTAGTCCATGTCGCCGGTGAGCGCGTGGCAGCCCACGACTTCCGGCCAGTCGCGCACGGCCTTGGCGAAGGCGTCGGTGGGCATGCGCCCGCGCTTTTCCAGTTTCACGTTGACGTAGCCCACGAACGACAGATTGATCTTGGCCGGGTCGAGCAGGGCGACGTAGCCGCGGATGACGCCGGCCTCCTCCAGCGCCCGCACGCGACGCAGGCAGGCGGAGGGCGACAGCGACACCTTTTCTGCCAGCTCCTGGTTGGTGAGCCGGCCGTCCTTCTGCAGGTGCGCGAGGATGGCGAGGTCGGTGCGACTGAAGCGGGTGGCGGACATGGCTGGCAGGCGGCGGTGGATGAATTCGGCAGAAAATTGTGGGCAACTGCGAATATTCGCAAGGATATTGCGAATATTCGCACCCGCCTGCCTGAAATGGCAAGCACATTGCAGCTTGGCCCACCTATAATTTGGTCCTTTGGTTGCGCCCCGTTTTGACCTTCATCAGCTTTGATCATCAGGAGATGCCCATGTCCGCCACCGCCGGCAAAGATCTGTTCGATAACCCCATGGGCACCGACGGCTTCGAGTTCGTCGAGTACACCGCGCCGGACACGGCCGCCCTGGGCGCGCTGTTCGAATCCATGGGGTTCACGGCCGTCGCCAAGCACCGCTCCAAGAACGTGCTGCTGTACAAGCAGGGCGGGGTGAATTTCATCGTCAATGCCGAGCCGGACAGCTTTGCGCAATCCTTCGGTCGCGTGCATGGCCCCTCCGCCTGCGCCTTCGGCATCCGCGTGAAGGATGCGGCCTATGCGTTCAAGCGCGCGCTGGAACTGGGCGCCAAGACGTACCAAGGCCCCGTCGGCCCGATGGAGCTGAACATTCCCGCCATCCAGGGTATCGGCGGCAGCCTCATCTATCTGATCGACCGCTACGGTTCGCGCTCCATCTATGACGTCGACTTCATGCCCATCGCCGGTGTGGATCAGAATCCGGTTGGCGCGGGCCTGCTGGAAATCGATCACCTCACCCACAACGTGTACGTGGGCCGCATGGACACCTGGGCGCAGTTCTACGAGAAGCTCTTCAACTTCCGCGAAATTCGCTACTTCGATATCAAGGGCAAGAAGACGGGCCTCACCTCGCGCGCGCTGACCAGCCCGTGCGGCAAGATCCGCATCCCGATCAATGAGCCTTCCGACACCAAGTCGCAGATCCAGGAATACCTGGATGCATACAACGGCGAGGGCATCCAGCACATTGCGCTGTCCACCTCGAATATCTACGAGACGGTGGAAATGCTGCGCGGCAAGCAGGTGCGCTTTCTCGACACGCCGGACACCTACTACGAGCGCGTCGATGCACGCGTCCCGAACCATGGCGAGGACCTTGTTCGTCTGCGCAAGAACCGCATCCTCATTGACGGCGAAGGTCTCGACAAGGAAAGCAAGGAAGACAAGCTCCTGCAGATTTTCACCGAGACGGTGATCGGCCCGATCTTCTTCGAGATCATCCAGCGGAAGGGCAACGAGGGCTTCGGCGAGGGCAATTTCAAGGCGCTCTTCGAGTCGATCGAGGCGGACCAGATCGCGCGCGGCGTGGTCTGAGCGAAGGCAGGCTGCCATGAACGATCAGAGTGTGGCCCTGCAGTTGAAGTACCAGAGCGGCTTCGGCAATCGTCACGAAACCGAGGCCGTGCCGGGTGCGTTGCCCATCGGCCAGAACTCGCCGCAGCAGGTGCCGTTCGGCTTGTACGCGGAACAGTTTTCCGCGACGGCGTTCACCGCGCCGCGCACGCACAACTTCTTCTCCTGGCAGTACCGTTTGCTGCCGTCGGCCATGCATGGTGCATTCAAGCGCATGGACGATGGCTTGCTCCGCACCGGGCCGTGTCATGAGGAAGCGACGCCGCCCAACCGCCTGCGCTGGTCGCCAGTTGAAATCCCTGCAGCACCCACGGATTTCATTGGCGGGCTGGTCACGCTCATGACCAACGGCGACGCCGCGACCGGAACGGGTGTCGGCGTGCATGTGTACGCCTGCAATCGCAGCATGGTCGATCGCGCGTTCTACAGCGCCGATGGCGAGATGCTCTTCGTGCCCCAGCAGGGTGTCATCACGCTGGTCACGGAGTTTGGAGTGCTCACCGCGGCGCCCGGCGAAATCGCGGTTGTGCCGCGCGGCGTCAAGTTCCGCGTCGAAGTCAGCGGCCCGAGCCGCGGCTACCTCTGTGAAAACTATGGCGCCATGTTCCAACTGCCGGACCTGGGCCCCATCGGCGCCAATGGTCTCGCCAATGCGCGCGATTTCCTGGCGCCGGTCGCGGCCTTTGAAGACAGCGGCAAGACCGAAGTGGTGGCCAAGTTCGGCGGCCATCTCTGGGCCTGCGAATATTCGCACTCGCCGCTCAACGTGGTGGCGTGGCACGGCAATCTCTATCCCTACAAGTACGATCTCGCGCGCTTCAACGTGATGAACACGGTGAGCTTCGACCATCCCGATCCGTCGATCTTCACCGTGCTGACCTCGCCGTCGGACACGGCGGGCACGGCCAACTGCGACTTCGTGATTTTCCCGCCGCGCTGGATGGTGGCCGAGCACACCTTCCGCCCGCCGTATTTCCATCGCAACGTGATGAGCGAATTCATGGGCCTGATCCACGGCGTCTACGATGCCAAGGAAGGCGGTGGCTTCGTGCCCGGCGGTGCGTCGCTGCACAACTGCATGAGCGCGCATGGGCCGGACAAGGCGTCGCACCAGAAGGCCACGACTGCCGACCTGAAGCCGCAATATCTCGCGGATACGCTGGCATTCATGTTTGAAAGCCGTCATGTGTTCGCACCGACCGCGCATGCGCTGAAGACGGCGCAGAGTGATTACGACGCCGTGTGGAACGGATTCGACAAGGCGTCCATTCCCCGTTCGTCCTGAGGTATCGAAGGACGAACGCAAGCTATCTGTTCCATGGCGTTTTATGTCTACATCCTCAAGTGTGCCGATTCCAGCTACTACACTGGCCACACTGACAATCTTGAGAAGCGGCTGGCCAGTCATCAAGCAGGGGAGATTGAGGGCTACACTTCAACCCGACTACCGCTTGAGCTGGTGTTTTGCGAGACCTTCAGCAGCAGGGTTGAAGCATTGGAAATGGAGCGGCGCATAAAGGGCTGGAGTCGTGCAAAGAAGGAAGCGTTGATGCGCGGTGATTGGAAACGAATTCAGCAACTCGCATGGGGTACGAGGAATCCCTTGCCGGAACATTTGAGGTGAGAATCTGATCTTTAGTACAGCGAACTTCGCAACTCCCGTCCCCGTTCGTCCTGATGCTTCGACGGGCTCAGCACAGGGTGTGCTGCGCACATCGAAGGATGAATGGGCCACGATTTAACAGGCTGGCCGTTTCGTTCGGCGTCGGATCAAACAAGTGCGTTCACCCTTCGATACCTCAGGGCGAACGGAAAATGAAAGTGGAAAGAACGATTCATGAAACTCGCATCCCTCAAAGGCCCCACCCGCGACGGCACGCTGCTTCTCGTCAACGGTGACCTCACCCGCGCCGTCGAAGCCAGCGGCATCGCGCCCACCATGCAGTACGCCATCGAGCACTGGACGAAAGTCGAGCGCGCGCTGCTGGATGCGTACGAAAGCCTGGAATGCGGCAACGAGCGCCACGCCTTCGACTTCCAGGCGGCACTCTCCAGCGGCAAGATCGCGGCACCGCTGCCGCGCGCCTATCAGTGGCTGGATGGCTCGGCGTACCTGTCGCATGTGGAGCGCGTGCGCCGCGCCCGCAACGACAAGGTGCCGGAGAGCTTCTACACCGACCCGTTGATGTATCAGGGTGGCGCCGATGACATGCTGGGTCCGCGTGATCCGATCCGTGTGCTGTCCGAGGACTGGGGTGTGGATCTGGAAGCCGAAGTAGGCTGCATCGTGGGCGACGTGAAGATGGGTGCGACACCGGCGGAAGCGTCGCAGGCCGTGCGGCTCATCACGCTCATCAACGATGTGTCCTACCGCAAGCTCATCCCGCAGGAACTGGCCAAGGGCTTCGGCTTCGTCAACGGCAAGGGCTACAACACGCTGTCACCCGTCGTGGTGACGCCGGACGAGCTGGGTGGCGCGTGGGATGGCGGCAAGGTGCATCTGCGCATGGTCTGCCATGTGCGCGACCAGTGGTTCGGCAATCCCAATGCGGGTGAAGATGCGACGTTCAGCCTGTTCGATCTCATCAGCCACGCCGCCAAGACGCGCGAGCTGAAGGCCGGCACGCTCATCGGCACTGGCACCATCTCCAATCACGACAAGGCGACGGGCTACGCCTGCATCATGGAAAAGCGGCTGGTCGAGCAGGTGGAGCTGGGTGCGGCGAAGGAAGACTTCCTGATGTTTGGCGACAGCGTGAAGATCGAGATGTTTGATCATCAGGGGGTGACGATTTTCGGTGCCATCGAGCAGAAGGTCGAGGAGTACGTCTGAGACACGAACATGGCTGGCGAAACCGATCACAAACTGCGCGGCAACTACGAGCACATGCGGCCGGACTACACGGTCGACCAGCCGTGGCGCGAATATTCGCAGGCGGAACATGAGCTGTGGCGCCGCCTGTATCAGCGCCAGGCGTCACTGGTTCCGAAGTACGCCTGCCAGGAATTCAATGACTCGCTGAATGCGCTGGATTGCAGCGCAGGCATCCCGGATTTTGCCGAGGTGAATCCCAAGCTCAAGGCCGCGACCGGCTGGGAAATCGTGGCGGTGCCGGGACTGCTGCCGGACAAGACGTTTTTCGAGCATCTCGCCAATCGCCGCTTCCCGGTGACGGTGTGGCTGCGCACGCCGGAAGAATTCGACTACATCGTGGAGCCGGACATCTTCCACGACTTCTTCGGCCATGTGCCGCTGCTTTTCAATCCGGTGTTCGCGGATTACCTCGAAGCCTATGGCAAGGGTGGCCTGAAGGCGGAAGGGCTGAACGCGCTCGACTTCCTGGCCCGTCTCTATTGGTACACGGTGGAATTCGGTCTCATCGAAACCCCGCAAGGTCTGCGCACCTATGGCGCCGGCATCATTTCCTCGGGCGGCGAGCTGCCCTATTGCATCGACAGCCCCGACCCCAACCGCATCGGCTTCGATCTCATGCGCATCATGAACACGCGCTACAAGATCGACACCTATCAGGAGACGTACTTCGTCATCCGCGACTTCAAGGAGCTGTTCGACGCGACCGCGCCGGACTTCACGCCTTATTACGTTGAGCTGCGTGGCAACGAGCCGCATGCACCCTGGGCGGTGCTCGCTGCCGATCGCGTGCTGCATCGCGGCCAGTCGCCCCGCCGCGCAGCTTGAAGATGCGCTCAGTGCGCAAACAGATTCACCACGCCATCCAGCCCGACATGTGAGAGCGCGCAGGTCGCCTGCGCGCGCACGACGGGCTTGGCGTGGAAAGCGACACCTGTTCCCGCTACCCGCATCATCGGCAGGTCATTTGCGCCATCGCCGATGGCTATCGCCTGGTCCTTCGTGATGCCGAGTTCAGCCATGATGCGCGCGACATGCCGCGCCTTGCCCTCGCCGTCGACCAGATCGCCCAGCACGTGTCCGGTGAACTTGCCATCAATGATTTCGACGGTGTTGGAGTACGCGTAATCCAGGCCGAGCCGGGCCTTCAGCCGATCGGTGAAGAAAACGAAGCCGCCTGACACCAGCAGCAACTTGATGCCCGCCGCCTTGGCGGCGCCAATCAGTGTCTCCGCGCCGGGCGTCAGTTGCAGCCGCTCGTTGTAGACCCGTTCCATGGCCGACACATCGAGGCCCGCCAGCAGTGCAACGCGGCGACGAAAACTCTCCTTCCAGTCCGCGATTTCGCCGCGCATGGCCGCCTCGGTGATGGCCGCGACCTCGGCCTTCTTGCCAACGAAATCCGCAATCTCGTCCAGGCACTCGATGGTGATGAGCGTGGAATCCATGTCCATGGCGATGAGCCCGAGATCGCTCCATTTGCGCCCGGCCGGCATGAACGCCCAGTCCAGCGCGGCGGCATCGCAGTGCAGGGCGATATCGTCACGCTTGCGAATATTCGCATTGGGCAGGCGGAAAGCCATGTCGGCAATGCGCTCGATGCCGCTGGCTTCGGCGATGACATACAGGCGTTTCAGGTCGGGCGTGGAAACGTCCGCGCCCTGGATGATGAGATTGTGCGTCGTCACGTCGACAATTCCTTCAGCACGCGTTTCACTTCATTCACGCGAATATTCGCATCGGGCCAGTCGCCTTCGATGCGCAACTTGTCCTGGCCGGCCAACTTGTACTTCTTGTGCTTGTGCACAAGCTGGATGACCTTCTGCGGCTCCAGCGGCGTGTCGGGACCGAACTGGATCACGATGGCCGAGGGCCCTGCATCGATCTTGGCAATGGCGAGCGGCTTGCCCGCGATGCGCAACTGATGGCTCGCGAGCAGCGTCTCGGTCTGTTCCGGCGGCAGACCGAAGCGGTCGATGAGCTATTCCTGCAGCCGCTCCAGCGCGTCGAAGGTCTCGCAGTTGGCCAGTCGTTTGTAGAGCACCAGCCGCTCGTGAATGTCGCCGCAATAGTCTTCCGGTAGAAGCGCCGGGGCGTGCAGGTTGATTTCCGTCGCGACATTGAGCGGCCGCGACAAATCAGGCTCCTTTCCAGCCTTCAGCGAACGCACGGCGTGGTCCAGCATCTCCGTGTACAGCGTGAAGCCGATTTCCTGAATGTCGCCGCTCTGGGAGTCACCCAGCACTTCGCCTGCGCCGCGGATTTCCAGATCGTGCATGGCGAGATGGAACCCGGCACCCAGGTCTTCCATCATGGTGATGGCTTCCAACCGCTTCTTCGCATTCGAGGTCAGCGCTTCCTCGGGCGGGGTCAGCAGGTAGGCATACGCCTGGTGGTGCGAGCGCCCGACGCGACCGCGCAGCTGATGCAGCTGGGCCAGACCGAACTTGTCCGCGCGATGGATGAGGATGGTGTTGGCCGAGGGCACGTCGATGCCGGTCTCGATGATGGTCGAGCACAGCAGGATGTTGGAGCGCTGGTGGTAGAAGTCGCGCATGACCTGCTCCAGCTCGCGCTCGCGCAGCTGTCCATGGGCGACGGCGATGCGCGCCTCGGGCAGCAGCGCCGCGAGCTTCTCGTACTGGTTCTGGATCGTCTCGACTTCGTTGTAGAGGTAATAGGCCTGGCCGCCGCGCTTCAGTTCGCGCAACACCGCCTCGCGGATGACGCCGTCGGATTGCCGCGCAACGAAGGTCTTGATGGCCAGGCGCTTCTGCGGCGCCGTGGCGATGACGGAGAAATCGCGCAGGCCCTCCAGCGACATGGCGAGCGTACGCGGAATGGGCGTGGCGGTGAGTGTCAGTACATCGACTTCCGCGCGCAGCGCCTTCAGTTCTTCCTTCTGGCGCACACCAAAGCGGTGTTCCTCGTCGAGGATCACCAGACCGAGGTTCTTGAACTTCACGTCCTTCTGGATGAGCTTGTGGGTGCCGATGACGATGTCGATGGTGCCTTCGGCCAAGCCTTTCACAGCGGCTGCAACTTCCTTGGGCGAACGGAAGCGCGACAGCTCCGCCACCTTCACCGGCCACTCGGCGAAGCGGTCGGAGAAATTGTTGAAATGCTGCTCGGCCAGCAGCGTGGTCGGCACGAGGATGGCCACCTGCTTGCCTGCCATGACGGCCACGAAGGCGGCCCGCAACGCGACCTCGGTCTTGCCGAAACCCACGTCCCCGCAGATGAGGCGGTCCATCGGTTTGCCCGAGGTCATGTCCTCGATGACGGCGCGAATGGCTTCAGCCTGGTCCGGCGTTTCCTCGAAGGCGAAGCTGCCAGCAAAGGTGTCGTAGTCATGCGCCTTCAGCGGGAAGGCGAAGCCCTGGCGCGCAGCGCGGCGGGCATAGAGGTTGAGCAGCTCGGCAGCCGTGTCGCGTACCTGCTGGGCGGCTTTGCGCTTGGCCTTTTCCCATTGCCCGCTGCCCAGCTTGTGCAGCGGCGCGGACTCGGGATTGGCGCCGGTATAGCGGCCGATGACATGCAAGAGCGTCACCGGCACATAGAGCTTGTCGCCGCCGCCATATTCAAGATGGAGAAACTCCATGCTGCCTTCACCCAGGTCCATGCTGACGAGGCCCAGGTAGCGGCCGATGCCGTGCTGCGCATGCACGACCGGATCGCCGATCTTGACCTCGGCCAGGTCGCGCAGCATGCCTTCGGTGGAAGACTTGTGGCGGCCATCGCGGCGGCGTGATTGGCGCACCTGTGTCGCGTAAAGCTCGGCCTCGGTGACGAACGCCTGTGTGCCGTCCGGCGAGATGAAGCCGGCGGCCAGCGGGGACACGGACAGCATGACCCGCGCGTCCGACTGCGAATATTCGTCCAGCGATTCAGCCGGCGGGATGGCAAGCCCGTGTTCGGCGAAAAACTGCGCCATGGTCTCGCGCCGGCCCACGCTTTCGGCCGCAATCAGCACGCGGCCCTGGAAGCTGTCCAGGAATCGCTTCAGACGTGCGGTGGGCTCTTCCGCGCGCCGGTCGATTTCCAGCGGTGGCAGCGGCAGGCAGGCCGTGGCGGCCAGCTCCGTGCCAACGCGCTCGAACGATTTCAGCGAGGCGAAGAATTCCTCCACCGGCATGAAGATGTCCGTGGGTGGCAGGAGCGGCCGCTCGCGATCGCCACGCAACAGTTCGTAGCGGCTCTTCGTGTCCTTCCAGAATGCCTGGGCGGCGCCATGCACGTCGCCATGCAGGCAGATCCTCGCCCCCGCCGGCGCATAGTCGATGAGCGTGGCCGTCGACTCGAAGAAGAGCGGCAGGTAGTACTCGATGCCGGGCGGCGCGACATTGTGGGTCACGTCCTTGTACAGCCGGCTCTTGGACGGATCGCCTTCGAAACGGTCGCGGAAGCTTTCGCGGAAGCGCGCGCGGCCGGCGTCATCCATGGGGAATTCGCGTGCGGGGAGCAGGCGGATTTCAGGCACGGGATAGATGCTGCGCTGCGTATCGACGTCGAATGTCTTGATGCTCTCGATCTCGTCATCAAGGAGATCGATGCGATAGGGCACGGCACTGCCCATGGGGAAGAGATCGATGATGCCGCCACGTTGCGAATATTCGCCGGGGGCAACGACCTGCGCCGTGTGGGTGTAGCCGGCGAAGGTCAGCTGCTCGCGCAGCTTGCCGATGTTGAGGCGGGTTCGAGCCTTGATGAAGAACGCCCGCCCGGCAAGATATTCGCGTGGCGCGAAGCGGAGCACGGCCGTGCTGACCGGAATGATGCCCACATCGGCCTGGCCTTCCGCAAATTGATACAGCGTGGCCAGGCGCTCGCTCACCAGGTCGGGATGCGGCGAGAAGTGGTCGTAGGGCAGCGTCTCCCAGTCAGGTAGACGGCATACCGTGAGCTCGGGCCGGAACCAGGCCAGCTCCTGGGCGAGGCGCTCGGCGTCGGCGGCGCTCGCAGTGATGATGAACAGTGGCCGCCCTTTGGCGAGTTGCGGGGCGAGGGCGTAGGCGTCAGCGGAGCCGACGACCAGGGGTTGGGTGAGATCGTTCATGGTTGGCGTGCTGGAGCCAGCGCGTTCAGCAGAGCATCAAGCGCAGGCAGGAGCTCGCGCGCGTCCTGGAAACGGTCCTCCGGCCGCTTGGCCATGAGGCGGTCGACGAGCGGCTGGTATGCGCGGAAGCGGAGCGGCAGCAGCGGAATTTCGTCGTGAATGTGCTTGTAGATGAGGGCGGCCGCCCCTTCGGCGGCAAAAGGTTTCTGTCCGGTGAGCATTTCGAAGAAGAGCACGCCGAGACTGTAGAAATCACTGCGGCCGTCGACCGGCAGGCCCTGGCCATGCTCGGGGCTCATGTAGAACGGCGTGCCCATGACCTCGCCCACGCCGCGCATGCCGGCGACCAGGCCGAAGCGGGTGGCCAGGGTGAAATCGATGAGCACGATGGACCCGTCATCGCGGAAGAACACGTTTTCCGGCTTGATGTCCATGTGCGCCAGGCGGTCGGCATGCAGCACCGACAGGGCACCCGCGATCATGCGAGTGATGCGCAGCGCATCCTGTGGTGCCAGCGGCTCCTGCATGGCGCGGCGGAGATCACCGGAGACGAGGTATTCGAACGCCATGTACGGATAGTCACCTGCGATGCCGCCGTCCAGCACCTTGACCAGGCAGCGCTCGGTTTTCGCAGAGAGGTAGACGTACAGGTCAATGAAGCTGTGCAGGGCCTTGCGCTGTTCAATCGGTGCGCCATTCATCACCTTCACCACGGCCCGCTTGCGGTCCATCAGACGCTCCGCATAGAAGACATGATTGTTCTCGTTGCCAGACAGTCTTCCCAGCATGCGGAAGCGTTCGATGCAGATATCCTGGCGCCTGCCTTGCACGGTCAGGGAGAACCGGCCGCGCGCCTGCAACCTCGGCAATTGGGCCCGCGACGGATCGTTCGGCAGTGGTGGTTCGCCTTCCTGACGCATGAGCCGGGTGGCGGCATCGAGGAGATCGCGCGCAGACAGCGATTCACGCAGCAGCACCGCATGCGCGCCCGCTTCCGCTAGCTGCGGCGCCACCGCTTCCAGCTCTGCACTCACCAGCAGGATGACCCCCGGTGGCAGCGGGCGGTTGCGCAACTTGGCCAGAACGTTCGTCGCCTCGCTCACCGATCCGATGCTGCCGATGATCACCAGGTTGGCGTCTGGTGCGGCGATGGAATGCAATCCGTGCATGGTCTCGGTGAACGGGTCGATGCTGTCGATCACCGCGTTGGGCCAGCGTTGGTGCAGAAACAGACCGATGAGCGTGCGGCTGCCATAGGAGCTGTCCAGCACGGCGATGCGCGGCGAGATGGCGGGGAAGGCGGTGATGGGGCCTGTGGTCAGAAACTGCTGCGCGGGTTGCCGTGCCTCGGCCTCCCGGGACTTGAGATGGGCGGTGATGGCGCGGGTGGCCGTGTCGAGCGGATTGCCGGCGTCACCCGGCAGGATCGAGCCCAACGTGTTGCGCAGATCGAATCGATTCAGTGTCTCTCGCGGCAGGGATGCCTGTGCCAGCGCCAGGAACGCCTCGCTGCCGCGGCTTTGGAACTCGTTGCTCGCAAGGTAGAGCACGCGGGGCGCTGCGGCGTGGTTCTTCAGCAGATAGACCAGGTCCAGCGCCGCGACGGCATCCTCGATGAACCCGATGATGAGCGCGTCATAGCCTTCCCACGCCGCGCGCTTCACATCGAGATTCTCCGTCGTCGGGTCGACGAGGTCGATGGTCGCGTCGGGCCATTGTTCCCTGACGAACTGGTCGATGCGGAGCCTGAGCGCCGGAGAGGAATCGAGAAGCGCCAGGCGCCGCATGAGAAGAGGGTGAAGCCCTTATGCAGTGACGACGGGAATCTTGCCGATCCGGGCTTTCCACTCGGCCGGGCCGGACTTGTGCACGGAATCGCCTGCCTGGTCGACCGCGACTGTGACCGGCATGTCGACGACATCGAATTCGTAGATCGCTTCCATCCCCAGATCCTCGAACGCCAGCAGGCGAGACTGCTTGATCGCCTTGGACACGAGGTAGGCGGCGCCACCCACGGCAATGCAGTACACGCCGCGATGCTTCCTGATGGCCTCGATGGCAATGGGCCCGCGCTCACTCTTGCCCACCATGCCGATGAGGCCGGTCTTGGCCAGCATGACGTCGGTGAATTTGTCCATGCGCGATGCCGTGGTCGGGCCCGCCGGGCCGACGGCTTCGTCGCGGACCGCATTGACCGGGCCGACGTAGTAGATGAAGCGGTTGGTGAAATCGACCGGCAGCTTCTCGCCCTTGGCCATCATGTCGGCCAGACGCTTGTGCGCGGCATCGCGGCCGGTGAGCAGCTTGCCCGTGAGCAGCAGGCGGTCACCGGATTTCCAGGTGGCGGTTTCCTCGCGGGTCAGCGTGTCGAGGTTGACACGGCGCGACTGGGAGAAGTCCAGCGCAAGTTTCGGCCAGAGGTCGAGGGACGGCGGATCCAGTCGCGCCGGGCCGCTGCCATCCAGCGTGAAATGCGCGTGGCGGGTGGCGGCGCAGTTCGGCAGGAGCGCAACGGGCTTGGACGCGGCGTGGGTGGGGTACTCGCTCACCTTCACATCAAGAACGGTGGAAAGACCACCCAGCCCCTGTGCGCCGATGCCAAGCGCGTTCACTTTCTCGAAAATTTCCAGACGCAATTCCTCGGCGCGATTCTTCGGGCCGCGCGCCTGCAGCTGATGCATGTCGAAGGATTCCATCATTCCCCACTTGGCAATGAGCATTGCCTTCTCCGGCGTGCCACCGATGCCGATGGACAGCATGCCGGGCGGGCACCAGTCGGCGCCCATCGTCGGCACCTGGGCCAGAACCCAGTCCACGATGTTGTCCGAGGGCAGCAGCATGGCGAACTTGGACTTGTTCTCGGAGCCGCCGCCTTTGGCCGCGACGATGACTTCCACCTTGTCGCCCGCCACCATCTCCACATGCGTCACCGCCGGCGTGTTGTCCTTGGTGTTGATGCGCTTGCCATCCGGATCGGTGAGCAGCGAACCACGCAGCGGATTGTCCGGGTGGGTGTAGGCGCGCCGCACGCCTTCATTGACCATCTCCGAGACGGTCAACGTTGCGTCCCAGCGGGCGTCCATGCCGATGCGCACAAAGGCGATGCAGATGCCGGTGTCCTGGCAGATGGGGCGATGGCCTTCCGCCGCCATGCGCGAGTTGATGAGGATTTGCGCCATCGCGTCCTTGGCCGCCGGCGACTGCTCGTTCTTGTACGCCTCGACCAGCGCGGCGATGTAGTCCGTCGGGTGGTAGTAGCTGATGTACTGGAAGGCGTCTGCGACGGACTGGATGAAATCTTCCTGCTTGATGGCGGGCATGGCGGTTCCTCGAAGAAGGCGGCTTAGTCGTTGTGCGCGCGGCCATCTTTCGCCTTGGCCGCGTGGTCGGAGGGTTGCATGATGCGGTCGCACAGGGCAATGGCCATGGCGGAAAACAGGAATGCGACATGGATCAGTGTCTGCCAGAGCAGCACCTTTTCGCTGTAGTTGGCCGCATTGATGAATGTCTTCAGCAGGTGGATGGATGAGATCCCGATGATGGCAGTGGCGAGCTTGACCTTCAGGACCGAGGCATTCACATGCGACAGCCACTCCGGCTGATCGGGATGGTTCTCCAGATGCATGCGCGACACGAAGGTCTCATAGCCGCCCACGATGACCATGATGAGCAGGTTTGAAATCATCACCACATCAATCAGTGCCAGCACGACCAGCATGATGATGGTCTCGTTCAGCTGGGGCTTCTCGTAACCGATCACCGCGCCTGAAGCGTCCAGTATCGGTGGCAGCGAGTAGCCGATGCTCTTCACCAATGCCTCGAGCGCCTTCGTGTTGCCAAACACCGCCTCGATGAGATGGACCAGCTCCACCCAGAAATGGAACACGTAGACGCACTGGGCAAGGATCAAGCCGAGATAGAGCGGCAGCTGCAGCCAGCGGCTCATGAAAATGAAGTTCGGCAGGGCCTTCATCGGGCGCAGTTTTTGGTCGGGATTCATAGGGATTCTTTTGGCGGCGGATATTGTTGTGTGAAGACAAATGGAAAGCCCTCGCAAAGTTGCCTTTGCGAGGATCGGAGAATCTGCGGCAGTCTGCGCTGCGGATGTTTCAGCCGGATGATTGCGCCGTCGAACGCGACGAGGCGATCACCGGACTGATTTCGCGACGAAGAATTTTACCATTCTTGGTCCGCGGGAATTCCTGCGCCAGATACACCACCTTGGGCGCTTTGTAGGCGGCGAGATGCTGCTTGCCGAAGGCAAAGAGCTCGTCGGCGCTGACCGCGCTGCCGGGCTGCGGAATGACGTAGGCCGCCACCAGGAGCTTGTCCTTTTCCAGCGCTTCGCCGACACAGGCACAGTCGGCGACCTCGGGATGCGACTTCAACACGCGCTCGATCTCGTAAGGTGAGACGCGATAGCCGAAGCTCTTGATGATGTCGTCCTTGCGGCCGAGAAACCAGAGATAGCCGTCGTCGTCGATGCGCGCGTAGTCACCGGTGAGGAACCAGCCGCCGCGGCGCAGCTTTGCCGTTTCTTCCGGAAGATTCCAGTAGCGCAGGAAGAGGCCCGGATCATCTTCGGGAATGGCGATCATGCCCTCGTCTCCGCGTGCGACTTCCTGCAGTGTTTCCGGATCGAGCAGCTTGATGTCGTGGCCCGGCTGCGGGAATCCGGCTGACCCTGCGCGAATGGGGCGGAAGATGCTTTGCGAGAGGTAGTAGGAAAACTCGGACATGCCGACGGCTTCATAGATGTCCATGCCGAAGCGCGCGCGCCACTGGCCGAGCATTTCGTCGGACAGATGCTCGCCCGCGCTCATGCAGAAGCGCAGGCTTGGCACATCGGCTTTGGTCGCTGTCGTCTTTTGCACGATCTGGCGGTAGATGGTCGGCACGCCGATGAAAATGGTGGCCTTGTGCTTGGCGATGAGGCGCGTCCACAGGCCCGCGTCGTTCCTGCCTTCATGCACGATGACGGTCTTGCCGCGATAGAGCGGGTCCATCAGGCCGGAGCCCAGTACATAGGTCCAGTTGAATTTGCCGGAATGGAGGATGCGGTCTTCGCCGTTCTCATCGAAATGGAACCAGTAGGTCGATGCCGGCTCGCGTCCGATGAGGGCGCGGTGCGCATGCAGCACGCCCTTAGGGTAGCCGGTGGTACCCGACGTATAGACGAGATAGGCGGGGTCGTGGGCGCGGGTCGCGTGCGGCGCAGACCAGGCCGTGATGGCGCCAAGGGCGGTGCCGACTTCCAGCACTGGCAATCCGGTTGCTCGCACGACTTCGCCCTTGCCAGAGAGCAACACCAGCTTCACCGACGGCAGTTCCTCGAGGCGCGTCGACAGTGCGGCCCAGGTCTGGTGGTCAAGCGTGAGAACCGCAGCGCCTGAGTCCTTCGCGAGATAGATCACTTCCTCGGCCGTCAGCAGGGTCGAGGTCGGGACAGCCACGCAGCCGGCCTTCATTGCGCCCAGGAACGCGGTGGGGTAGTCGAGGCTGTTGGCCAGCCGGATGAGCACACGCTCGCCTGGCGCAACACCATGCTTTCTGAGCAGTTGCGCGAACTGGCTGGTGCGTTCTGCAAGCTGTTTGAATGTCGCGCGCGATTCGCCCAGCGTGTCGTCCTCAACGATCATCGCGATGCGATTCTCGTTCTCGGTGCCAAGATGCGCGTCCGTGCAGGCGACGCCGATGTTGAAGAACTCGGGCAAGTGCCAGTGCCAGACTGGAAAGGGGGCAAGGGGCGTACGTGCGTTCATGGCGGTGTCGGCGTGGGTTGAATCGCTGCGAATATTCGCAATGGCGTTGTGGGTGGAAATCAGAGAATGACGCCGTAGGGCCAGTTCTCGCGCACCACCTGGGCCGGCAGCTTGTGCAGGACTTCGATGGCAAAGTGGGTGTCGTCTTCGGACAACGCATGCAGCGCATGTGCGCGGAGCAGCGTCTGCAGGGCCTTGCCGAACATGGGCGGGTCCAGCATCTCCCCATTGAACTTGATCGCGCCGCCCAGCAGGGCATCGGCTTCAATGGCCGCCTTGAGAATCGCGATCTTGGTCTTGATGTCCGAGGGGGAGGGTGTGTAGGCGACCTTGCAGGGATGGATGTGGCTCGGGTGTATCACCTGCTTACCCGTCATGCCCATCGCCGATTCCTCGCAGGCGTGCTTGTAGACCACGCGGGATTCCTCATCGCCGTGCAGGTCGAGCCAGCGACGCACGTCGTCGTTTTCCACGATGGACTCGGGCATGGGGTTCTGGCCAATGAGGGTTTCCACGCCGCCGATGACGCCCTTGCCGGCGATACGTGCCTCGAACAGCACCTGGTTCATGAAGTAGGCCAGTTCCTCGGTCCACTTGCGTGGCGTGATCTGGATGCCCATGGCTTTGGAGAAGTCGTGGATGCCGAATACGACGTGCTTGACCGTGGGGTACTGCATCAGGTCGGGCGCGATCTTGAGCGACTTGGGGTGCTCGATGATGGGTTGGATGGTGAGCCGGCTGTTGAGGCCGACCAATACGGCGGACAGGTCGCGGATTTCCGGTGCGCCATAGGCTTCACCCGCCTTGGCGAGCATGACCACATCGAAGTGATCGGCCAGATCCCGGACCATGATCAGGTCCTTTTCGTATTCCTCGGTGCGGAAGGGATTGATGCGCACTGCGATCTGCACCTCTTTGCGCCGCGGCAGGTTGGGCAGTTCCCGGCGCAGCAGTTCGCGCGACATTTCCTTCTGCCTGCAGCCGTCTTCCAGGTCGAAGAGCAGCGTGTGAGAGGTCGTGCCGTAGGCATGCTTCTTGAAGCGCGCGGCGGCCTGGTCCAGGTCCTCGTAAATGCCCAAGGATGGGGCATATTTGACCGGCGGATAGTAGATCTGGATGCCGGGCCAATAGTCGCCCAACAACATCGCGTCAGCCCTTTCGGTCAGCGACTGGGCGGCGGTGTGGGCTTGGGGTTCGCGGGCGGACATGGTTATTCCCCTTGTCAATCAATATGTTACGGTTAGATCGTGACGTCGAATGCCAGAAGCTTCGTATGCGCTTCAGGCAGCGTGCAGGGAAAAATTAGCACCGATGTTGCGCTGCGTCAATAACTCTTATATAAGATATCTTTTATAAGCATTCAAGCGACGCGACCTGTTCCGATGCTTCGGCCGGCGGTTTGGCCGGCAAAGAATCGCGTGTGCTATAAACGCAGCTACCCAAGCCGCTCCAACAACAACAAGAAAATCATGCGGTCCGTGTCCGGTGACCCCCCCACCATGAACGTCCAGCATTGACGAGGAGAAGCAATGAGCACGATCGAATCCGTATTGCATGAGACCCGGGTGTTTCCACCCGCTCAGGCATTCGTTTCCCAGGCCAACGTGTCAGGCATGGCCGCCTACGAGGCGCTTTGCAAGGAAGCGGAGGCAGACCACGCGGGGTTCTGGGCCCGCATGGCGAGGGAGAACGTCCAGTGGAGCAAGCCATTCACCAAGGCGCTGGATGAAAGCAACGCCCCTTTCTTCAAATGGTTCGAGGATGGCGAGCTGAACGTCTCCGCCAACTGCCTGGAGCGCCACCTGGGCACGCAGCCGAACAAGGTCGCCATCATTTTCGAGAAGGATGATGGGTCCGCCGAAACCTACACCTTCAAGCAGGTCTATCACGAGGTCTGCAAGCTGGCCAACGGTCTGAAGAAGCTCGGTATCCAGAAGGGCGAGCGGGTCATCGTTTACATGCCGATGGGACCGCAGGCGGTGTTCGCCATGCATGCGCTGGCCCGCATTGGCGCCACGCACTCCGTGGTGTTTGGTGGTTTCTCGGCCAAGAGCCTGCAGGAGCGAATCATCGACGCGGGTGCCGTTGCCGTCATCACGGCCGACGAGGGGCCGCGCGGCGGCAAGAACATTCCGCTTAAGGCCGCTGTCGATGAGGCGCTGGCCATGGGCGGATGCGAATCCATCCGCGATGTGGTCGTGTTCAAGCGCACGGGTGGCAACGTCGCCTGGAATGCAAAGGTGGACAAGTGGTGGCATGACGCCATCGCAGGCCAGGCCGATACCTGCGAAGCGGTGCCAGTCAATGCCGAGCACCCCCTGTTCATCCTCTATACGTCGGGCTCCACCGGCAAACCCAAGGGCGTGCAGCACTCCAGCGCCGGCTATCTGCTTCATGCCATCCTGACCATGAAGTGGACGTTTGACATCAAGCCAGACGACGTTTTCTGGTGCACCGCCGATGTGGGCTGGGTCACGGGCCATACCTATGTGGCCTACGGACCGCTGGCAGTCGGCGCCACCGAGATCATTTTCGAGGGCGTGCCGACCTTCCCGCACTCCGGCCGTTTCTGGGAAGTCATCCAGAAGCACAGGGTCAGCATCTTTTACACCGCACCGACGGCGATTCGCTCCCTCATCAAGCTGGGCCCGGATCTGCCCAAGCAATACGATCTTTCGTCGCTGCGGCTTCTAGGAACCGTGGGTGAGCCGATCAATCCGGAAGCCTGGATGTGGTACTTCAACACGGTCGGCAGCGCGCGCTGCCCGATTGTCGACACCTGGTGGCAGACCGAAACCGGCGGGCACATGATCACGCCGCTGCCCGGCGTGACGCCGTTGAAGCCCGGCTCCTGCACGCTGCCCCTGCCCGGTGTGGCCGCGGCCATCGTGGATGAGACAGGCGCCGACGTGGAAAACGGCAAGGGCGGCTTCCTGGTCATCAAGAAGCCCTGGCCGTCCATGATCCGAACCATCTGGGGGGACCCGGACCGGTTCAAGAAGTCCTATTACCCTGAAGAACTGCGCGGCTACTACCTGGCCGGCGACGGCGCGAATCGCGACCTGGATGGCTACTTCTGGATCATGGGCCGCATCGATGATGTGCTGAACGTCTCCGGTCACCGCCTCGGCACCATGGAGATCGAGTCGGCGCTGGTGGCCAACCCGCTGGTTGCGGAAGCGGCCGTGGTGGGGCGCCCGGACGACCTCACCGGCGAGGCGGTCTGTGCATTTGTCGTGCTGAAGCAGGCGCGGCCGAATGGCGACGAGGCCCTGAAAATCGCGGCGGAGCTGCGCAACTGGGTGGCCAAGGAAATCGGCGCCATCGCCAAGCCCAAGGACATCCGCTTCGGTGACAACCTGCCCAAGACCCGCTCGGGCAAGATCATGCGCCGCTTGTTGCGCTCGATCGCCAAGGGTGAGGAAATCAAACAGGATGTGTCCACGCTGGAGAATCCGGCCATCCTGGATCAACTCAAGCAGTCGATGTGACGCCTGATGCCCGCGGCATCCGTACGGATGCCGCGGCATTGAAGCGATGGCTCAGCCTGCGCCGACCCTGATCGCGTCCACCGTTGCCGACCTGCGGCGGCACGCGCCTTTTGATGCGATGGATCCCGGCCTCTTGGCCAAGGCCGCCGCAAAATTTCGGCTGCGCTACTACGCTGCGGGCACCGTCATTCTGGAGCCGTCCCATGGCCAGGTGACCCAGCTCTTCATCGTGCAGCGCGGCCTGGTGGAGGGCTGGGGCAACAGTCCTGACGCCGGGGGCAAGGACGTGGTCGCTTTGACCTTGTCCGAAGGAGAGTGCTTCCCGGTCGGCGCAATCCTCGGCCGCAGGCCCACCAATCTGTGTTTTCGGGCTGCGCGCGACACGTTCTGCCATGAACTGGATGGCGCGCTGTTCGAGGATCTGATGGACCGCAGTCGCGAGTTTCGGCATTACGCTACTGCGCGCCTGTCCAATCTGGTTGAACAATCCCGCCGGGGTGTGCAGAACATGTATGCGGGCCGCATGGCCGGGCCCGGTGCCATGGCGCAGCCGCTCAAGTCGTTGTTGGGCCGGGAGACGGTCACCGCGCCTGCGGAAATGCCTGTTCGCGCGGTTCTGCAACAGATGCACGACTTGCGCATCGGCTCGGTGGTGATCGTTGATGACTCGAATCGCCCGATCGGCATCTTTACCGAGCGTGACGTGCTGGATCGCGTGGCCTTGCAAGGCATTGATCTGGCGCTACCCATCGAGCGCGTGATGACGCGCGATCCCCAGTTCCTTCCTTCGACGGCCGCGTTGTTTGAAGCGGCCCAGCTCATGGCACGCAGGCGATTCCGCCACGTGCTCGTCGTTGAAGACGGCCGCTTGGCCGGCGTCGTGTCGGAACGCGATCTTTTCGCGTTGCAGCGCTTGTCCCCCGGCGAGATCGGCAAGGCCATTCACAGCGCCGACAGCGCCCCTGCGCTTGCCCACGCGGCAGCCGAAGTGCGGAAGCTCGCGGGCGGCATGCTCGCGCAGGGCGTGGCGGCCGAGCAGTTGACCCAGTTCGTGAGCACGCTCAACGATGCCGTGGTCGAACGCGCCATCGCGCTCGCAACGGCATCCTTGGGTGGCGTGGCGGCGCGTTGGTGCTGGCTGGGCCTCGGATCCGAGGGTCGAATGGAACAGACACTGGCCACCGATCAGGACAACGCCATCATCTTTGCGCCGCACTCCGCGGAGAGCTCGGTGGATGACATTCGTGCGGCACTTCTGAAACTGGCGGGCGAGGTGAATGCCATTCTCGACCAGTGCGGATTCCCGCTCTGCAAGGGAGACATCATGGCGCGCAATCCGCGTTGGTGCCTGGCGGAGCCGGAGTGGCGCGGGCTGTTCACCGACTGGATGCGCAGCAGCACGCCGGATGCGCTCCTGAACGCGGCGATCTTTTTTGATTTCAGACCACTTGCAGGCGAGTTCACACTGGCCGACGGATTGCGCACCTGGCTCAATGACCACGCGCAGCGACAAGCGGGGTTCCTGCGCCAGATGGCGGTCAATGCACTTCAGGCGCGCCCGCCCCTTGGCTTGCTGCGGGATTTTGTTCCGGATGACAGCGAGTTTCCCGGCACCATAGATCTGAAGCGCTATGGCGCGCGGCCGTTCATTGATGCAGCGCGAATATTCGCACTGGCGCATGGCGTGTCGGCGACCAACACGGCCGAGCGCCTCAGGGTGGCGGGGCCGCGCATGAGGCTGTCGGCGGAAGAGATCGTGTCCGCAATCGACGGCTTTCACTTCATCCAGATGCTGCGACTGCGAAGCAGCGATCCTGAGGCTGGCGACCCGGCGACGGGGAATCCGATTCCATTGCCGCCAAACCGGGTCGATCCGGAGCGGCTGTCCGCACTTGATCGAAGAATTCTCAAGGAGGCCCTGCGCCAGGCACGCAAGCTGCAGAGCCGACTTGAACTCGACTACCAGGCCTGAACATGGCGGGTTGGTGGCAGAAGCTGATGGGAAGGGCGCCTGATCGTGCGGATTGGGATTCCGATCAGCGAATGCAGTTTGAGGCGTGGCATGCGCTGCCGACCGCACCATCCACGCGAAGCCTGGCAGAGCAGCGTTGGGTGGTCGTAGATGTGGAATCGAGCGGGCTGGACCTTCGCAATGATCGATTGATCGCCATCGGTGCAGTGGCGGTCAGGGGCAATGCGGTC
The DNA here is from genome assembly GCA_033764435.1 of Burkholderiales bacterium. GTDB lineage: Bacteria > Pseudomonadota > Gammaproteobacteria > Burkholderiales > Usitatibacteraceae > JAEUMY01. The sequence goes on along the minus strand of JANRIX010000007.1, from coordinate 39,962 downwards.
GAGCTGTCCGACAGCTTCGAGGTGGTCCTCCGCCAGGAAGCAGTGAGCAGCGACGAGAATATTCTGATCCACGGCATCGCCGCCGCTGAACAGCGTTCGGGTGTGTCACCCCGCCAGGCGCTGCTGGACTTCCTGAGCTTCATCGGGGGCGATCCGCTGATTGCCTACCATGCGTTCTTTGACGAGGGCATGCTCAGACGTGCCTGCGCTGCCTATCTCGGGATCGATCTGCAGCGGGACTGGCTGGATCTTGCCCATCTCTGCCCGGCTGTACTCAAGCCTGGCCCGCTCGAGCGGCAGACAGGCAAGAATCTGGACGACTGGCTCGCCGACTTTGATATTCGGGTGAGCGAACGTCACCGGGCGGTGGCGGATGCTGTCGCCACCGCGCAATTGTGGCTGGCGCTGATGCCCGCCCTTGATCAGGCGGGCGTGCGGCGTTGCGATGAGGTAAGGCGTCTGGCGGCGGAGTATGCCTGGTTACGGCAGCGCGAGCCCAGATCGTGACACCCGGCTGAGGCCCCGGCAGGGCTTCGCAAGACCGATCAAGTACCAATTTTTGGCGGCCGGGGAACGGGCGGACAAACCTTTTGACCGCCCATGAGTCTGCCCCTATACTTCGCCAGTGTCCGTTCCATAAACAACAAAAACAAATCAATAAAAAATCGGCCAGTTGCTTTAAGTTTCGCACTCAAATCAACAGCGTCGCTTATAACGATAGGAGGAAGTCAATGCAGTTAACGGAAAAGCACGTTGACTACTGGAGAAAGAATCTGCGCATCAGCGCAATTCTGTTGCTCATCTGGTTTGTCGCAACCTATGTGATGGCCTATTTCGCGCGGGAGCTGGCGACCATCAATTTCTTCGGCTGGCCATTATCGTTCTACATGGCGGCCCAAGGTTCCCTGATCATCTACGTTGTGATCATCGGCTATTACGCGATGTATATGCGCAAGCTCGATGTTGAGCACGATGTTGCGGAAGGAGAGGAAGAATGAGTACTGTCTCCCAATCCCAATTCAAGGCCCAACTCAAGAAGTACTACACGTTCTACACGGGTGGTTTCATCACCTTCGTGATCCTGCTCGCCATTGCCGAGCAGATGGGGATGCCGCGGAAGTACATCGGTTATTGCTTCCTCGTCGCCACCATCCTGCTGTACGCCGGTATCGGCGTCATGAGCCGCACCCTCGATGTTGCGGAATACTATGTCGCGGGTCGACGGGTGCCAGCGTTGTTTAATGGCATGGCAACCGGTGCCGACTGGATGTCGGCCGCGTCGTTCATCGGCATGGCCGGCACGCTGTACCTGTCCGGCTTTGACGGTCTGGCGTTTGTGATGGGTTGGACCGGTGGTTACTGTCTGGTCGCACTGCTTCTTGCGCCGTATCTGCGCAAGTTCGGTCAGTTCACCATTCCGGACTTCCTCGGTGCCCGCTACGGCGGCAACTTCGTCCGCTCGATCGGCATCTTCGCCGCCATCCTCGCCTCGTTCGTGTACGTCGTGGCGCAGATTTATGGCGTGGGCCTCATCACTAGCCGCTTCACCGGCCTTGAGTTCGCGGTCGGCGTGTTTGTCGGCCTTGCCGGTATTCTGGTCTGCTCGTTCTTGGGCGGCATGAAGGCGGTGACCTGGACGCAGGTGGCGCAGTACATCATCCTGATCATCGCTTACATGATCCCGGTGGTGTGGCTGTCCGTGAAGCAGACTGGCGTGCCGCTTCCGCAGCTGGTTTATGGCCAGCAGCTTGAGAAAGTGACGGAGCTGGAGAAGAAGCTCACGAACGATCCCAAGGAATTGGAGGTGCGCGGCATATTCAAGCAGCGTGCCGACGATGCTGCGGCGAAGATTAAGGCACTGCCTGATTCTTACGGCGCGGAGAAAAAGAAGCTGGAAGACAAAGTCGCCGAATTGACGGCTGCTTCCGCACCTGCGAAGGACATCGAGGCAGCACAGAAGGCGGTCAAGGATTTCCCGGCTGACCCGAAGGCTGCAGAAGCCAAGTGGAAAGCGGATCAGGCAGCTGCCAATGGTCGTACTGGTCCCCCGCGTCCGCATGCTACGCCCTATCCCGGCAAGGACGAAAAGGCCCGTGACACGGCGATGTGGAATTTCATCGGCATCGTGTTCTGCATGATGTTCGGTACCGCTGCGCTGCCGCACATCCTGATGCGCTACTACACGACGCCATCGGTGCATGAGGCGCGAGTCTCGGTGTTCTGGTCCTTGTTCTTCATCTTCCTGCTGTATTTCACGGCGCCCGCCTTGGCGGTGCTGGCGAAGTACGAGGTCTATGCCAATCTGGTCGGTTCGCAGTTTGCCAACCTGCCGGCATGGGTGCAGAACTGGCGAGCGGTGGATGCGTCTCTGCTGACGATCGTCGATATCAACAAGGACGGCCTCGTGCAACTGGCCGAAATTGTGATCGGCGGAGACATCATCGTGCTGGCGACGCCAGAAATCGCGGGATTGCCGTATGTGATTTCGGGTCTGGTGGCTGCTGGTGGTCTTGCTGCCGCGCTCTCCACTGCAGACGGACTGCTGCTGACCATCGCAAACGCTCTGTCGCATGACCTGTATTACAAGATCATCAATCCCGATGCCTCCACGGCGAAGCGGGTGACGATCTCCAAGGTGCTGTTGCTGGTCGTCGCATTGGTGGCCGCATACGTTACGTCGCTGAAACCAGGAAACATCTTGTTCCTAGTCGGTGCAGCGTTCTCGATAGCGGCTTCTGCGTTCTTCCCCGCGCTGGTTCTGGGTATTTTCTGGAAGCGCGCAACAAAGTGGGGCGCAATTGCTGGCATGGTTGCTGGTCTCGGTCTGTGTCTGTACTACATGCTGCATACCTATCCGGTATTCATCCAGTGGTTCGGAACCACGCCGATTACCAAGTGGTTCGGTCTTGAGCCGATCTCTGCAGGTATGTTCGGTGTGCCGGTTGGCTTCCTGACGATCATTATCGTCAGCTTGCTGACACCCGCGCCTGATCAGGAGACGCAGCAGTTGGTCGATCATGTGCGTTACCCGGTTATCAAGGGTGACAGCATGGTGACGACTGGCGCCGACTGACGAGTCGTTGATACCATCTCGGGCCCGCATCGAAAGGTGCGGGCCTTTTTACTTGGGTGACCGAAATTCATGGATCTAGCAACGCAGATCAAGCTTCTCCTGATTGGCAAGGCGCTCGTCGAAGTCGCTGCGGTGGCCTTGATTGGTCAGGGCATGGTTGCGCTCTTCGCAGGCGCAAATCGCGAGAAGAACATTGTCTATGGCATTTTCAGGATCATTACGCTGCCCGCGGTGAAGCTCGCCCGGTGGCTCACGCCGACGCGCTATGTGCGTGATACCCATCTGCCCCTGGTTGCATTCTTCATTTGCTTCTGGCTTTGGGTCGGTGTCGTGCTGGCCGTGGCCTATCTTTGCGGCAGTGCTGGGCTAACCGTGGCCCAATGCACCGGAAAGTCTGGCTAGGCGCTGTTCATGGGTGTTGTCTTTCGCTACCTGGCAAAGGAAATCCTGCTGGCCTCGTTGCTGGTGATGGCGGGATTGCTCGCGCTCTTTCTCGTATTCGACTTCATTCGCGAACTGGGCGATGTGGGGCGTCCAGGCTTTACTCTGCTGCGAATCCTCATTCTGGTGACCTTGTCCCTGCCTTCGAACGCGTACGTGGTGTTGCCGCTTGCGCTGTTGATTGGCACGTTGCTGGCGTTGAGCCGGCTTTCGCTCCAGTCCGAATTGGCGGTCATGCGCGCCTCGGGTCTGTCACTCGCCCGTCTCGCGGCATTGATTGCCATGCTCGGCAGCGCGATGGCAGTCGTGCTCTTCGCGTTCGGCGAGTTTGTGGTGCCCTACGCTGAAGCTACGTCCAAGAAACTGCGCCTTCAGGCAAGCAGCTCGGTCGTGGCGCAGGAATTTCGCAGCGGCTTCTGGGTGAAGGACGAACGCTCATTCGTCAACATCCAAGCCGTCACACCAGACACGGTGTTGCAGGGTGTGCGCATTTACGAGTTTGATGACCGCTCGCGATTGCTGCGTATCAGCCACGCAAAAACCGCGCAGTTCAGCAGCGACGGCAAATGGCGCCTCTCAGAGATTCAGCGAACGACTTTCTCGACCAATGGAACACGGGTGGACAACCATGCGGAACTCGAGTGGCGATCTGTGCTGACGCCGGATTTGCTGAGTGCGCTCCGAGTCAAACCGGCGGAGATGTCTTTGGCCAATCTTTCCGCGTACATCGATCACTTGCGGGAAAACAAGCAGAAAAGCACGCAGTATGAATTGGCGCTGTGGTTCAAGGTGGTGCGGCCCTTTGCGCTGGTCGTGCTCATGCTAGTCGCTGTGCCGTTTGCAATTCAAAGTGCGCGGGCTGGTGGTGTGGGCACGCGAATCCTGATCGGAATCGTGTTTGGCGTGGGCTTTCACTTTCTTGGGCAACTTTCCGGTCACCTGGCCCTGCTTAACGACTGGTCGCCCTTGATGACCACGCTGTTGCCGCCGCTGGTGATACTCGGCTGCATTCTGCTCGCCCTGTCCTGGATGGATCATCCACGCAGCCGAATGGCCGCCTGATAACGGACGCTCACCGCTTCGAAGAATTCAATTCGGCAGGGTCGTCAAGTCGCCTCGTGAACGATTCGCGTGCCCAGCATGCGGTCATGGAGGAACTGTCGATCTCGATCAACGAGGGCCCACCAGAAAGTTAATCCTAGCGGCAGCATCCCAGCCAATGCCGCCAGATAGCGCAAAATCGCCTCCCTGGTGCTGGGGACGCTGCCTGAAGCGGTCCTGAGCCGGATTCGCCATGTCTTCATCGGCAGCGTCTGACCGCCATGGCGCCAGAACCACACGAAGTACAGGCCGCAGACCAGCACGAGGTAGAGCTGCAGCGCGATGCGTGAACCGGTGCTGACCACGCCGCCAGTGAAACCCACAAAGGGAAATGTCATGACCAGAATCAGGGCAACGAGCAATAAAGACTCGTAGGTCATGCTTGCCAGTCTGCGACCCAAACTGGCTGGGGGATGGTGCGTCGACGTCACGTACGGTGCTCGGCTATGGATTTGACGGATCGGCATTTTAGGCCCGGACCGCCCCAATCAGTTACTTCGCGTTCAGCCCCGATGTGGCATCTTCGGAGCCCGCTGCCTTTTCGGCCTTGCGGGCCTTCCATTTTTCGCGCAGCTCGTGCTGCTTTTCCGGGGGGAGACGGGACAAATCCTTATAGGTATCCCGAGCAGCATTGCGTTGCTCGGGTGTCAGCCGCGCCCAGGTTGTGATGCGCTCCTGAAATCGTTCCTGCTGAATCGGACGCATGTCGGGATACTTTCGTGCAGCCGCGATCAGCCGCTGTTGTTGACTACCGGGTAGCGTGGCCCAGTCCTTTTCCAGCGGCGCGAGGATTTTTCGATGATTGTTGTTCAGGGTGCTCCAAGCTGTCTGACCGACCTCGGGCTTCGCCTTGTCAGTCGCTTGTGCTTGGATTGGTGGTGCAATAAAAGAACAGCAAGTGATCACTAGCACCGTCAGCCAAATTCGCATGGCGCTATTCGCTTCCCTTCAGCCAAGCATCAAAATCTTCATCCAGAAAGGCATCGATGGGCAGTTCACCGGTCAACAGGGCCGCGTCCAGCTCCCCGATGTCGGAATTTGCGTCTTTGCTGAAGTTTGCGCTTGCCAACACAAGCAGCAATGCGATCACTGGCGTGACGATCAATACTTTTTGTAGCCAGCTTAGACCCAGTGTGACCTGATTTCCTCTGGTCGACTGAACTGACGCCAGTTCATTGGGCAGCGCTTCCAGCGCCGCAAACCTTGCGGCCTGCAAGCGTTGAAGATGACGAGCTTCAATAGACTGCGTCGATGCAGTCAGCCATTGAGCGGCGCGCGATCCAATCTCTTTCTCTTTATCAATCATAGGGTTATGCCTTTTGCTCGCAGGGCCTTGGCCAGTGCGTGCACCGCACGGGAGCAATGGGTCTTCACACTACCTTCGGAGCAACCCATTGCCGTTGCGGTTTCATTCACATCGAGTTCCTCCCAGTAACGCAACAGGAACGCTTCACGTTGACGTGTGGGAAGGTCGGCGACCGCAGCCTCGATCGCGGCGATGACCTGAGCCTGCTCGAGCTGCGCTGCCGGTGAAGTCGGCACATTGGAGGTGTCCTCCACCTCCAAAGTTTCCAGAATGTCGACATCGTCCTCGTCATCCTTGCTGCCAAACGCAGAAAAGAGGCTGGTCCAGTTGGACCGCACTTTCTGGCGACGGAAGTGGTCACGGATGGTGTTCTGCAGAATTCTCTGGAACAGCAGAGGCAGTTCGGCTGCCGGACGATCCGAGTAGTTTTCCGTCAGCTTCATCATGGCGTCCTGAACAATGTCGAGCGCCGTGTCGTCGTCGCGAACGGCGAATGCACACTGCTTGAACGCACGTCGTTCAATGCCTGAGAGAAATGCGGAAATCTCGTCGCGGGTGGCCAGATTGCGCTCCGAACTAGGGCGGAATGGTCGCAGTCTAGCATCGGCAATAGCAGCGCCTGTGCGACAGGGTACGGGCTGCCATGTTGAACTGGCTCACTTGCTTGACCGCCCCAGCGGTTTATGGGTATGGTTGGGACTTTCCGCACTGCAACATAAGATCAATGCCGGTCTCGCCCTCTGGGCATTGCGCCGTGCAGCCTATCCCGCTTTCCACTTCACCCGCAGGTACTGTCATGAAGCTCTCGGATGCTCCCCACACCCAAAGCACCGCCGCCGAAATCACCGGCGCGGAAATCGTCATTCGCTGCCTTCAGGCAGAGGGTGTCGAATTCGTATTCGGCTATCCGGGTGGCGCGGTCCTGAACATCTACGACGAGATCTTCAAGCAGGACAAATTCAAGCACGTACTGGTACGTCACGAACAAGGCGCGCTGCATGCCGCCGATGGCTATGCGCGCGCCACGGGGCGCGCGGGTGTTGCACTCGTGACCAGCGGCCCAGGCGTCACCAATGCCGTCACGGGTATTGCGACGGCTTACATGGATTCCATTCCCATGGTGGTGATCACGGGCCAGGTTCCGACACATGCCATCGGTCAGGATGCGTTTCAGGAGTGCGACACCGTCGGCATCACGCGGCCCTGCGTAAAACACAACTTCCTGGTGAAGGACGTTGCAGAGCTGGCCTCCACCATTCGCAAGGCATTCATCGTGGCCCAGACCGGTCGCCCGGGACCGGTGGTGGTGGACATTCCCAAGGACGTGACGCAGCACAAGTTCGCGTTTGCCTATCCCAAGGACGTGGAGATGCGCTCCTACCGTCCGGCAGTCAAGGGACATGCCGGCCAGATCAAGAAGGCCGCAGGCATGATCGTCGAGGCAAAGCAGCCGATGGTCTATGTTGGCGGCGGCGCCGTATTGGGCAATGCGTCGGCCGAGGTGACCAAGCTTGTCCGCATGCTGGGATTCCCGTGCACCAACACGCTCATGGGTTTGGGTGCCTATCCCGCATCTGACAAGCAATTCGTGGGCATGCTGGGCATGCACGGCACCTACGAGGCCAACATGGCCATGCAGAACTGCGATGTGCTGATCGCCATCGGCGCACGATTCGACGATCGGGTCATTGGCAACCCGGAGCACTTCTACAACGCCGGCCGACGCATCGTGCATATCGATGTCGACCCGTCGTCGATCTCCAAGCGGGTCAAGGTAGACGTGCCAATCGTTGGCGATGTGAAGGAAGTGCTGGTCGACTTGCTCGCCCTGCTTGGCGAAGAGAAGGCCAAGCCCGACGCAGCCGCCCTCAAGGCATGGTGGAAACAGATCGATACCTGGCGTGCCAAGGATTGCCTGAAGTTCAACCGCAAGAGCGACCTCATCAAGCCGCAGTTTGTCATCGAGACGCTGCACAGGATCACTGGCGGCGATGCCTTTGTCACATCAGATGTGGGTCAGCACCAGATGTGGGCTGCCCAGTTCTACGGCTTCGACAAGCCGCGCCGCTGGATCAATTCAGGCGGGCTCGGCACGATGGGATTCGGCCTGCCCGCTGCCATGGGTGTGCAGCTCGCACATCCCGATGCCACGGTCGCCTGCATCACTGGCGAGGCATCGATCCAGATGTGCATTCAGGAGCTGTCCACCTGCAAGCAGTACCACATGCCCATCAAGATCGTGAATCTGAACAACCGTTACATGGGCATGGTTCGGCAGTGGCAGGAATTCTTCTACGGCAACCGCTATTCGGAGTCGTACATGGATGCGTTGCCGGACTTCGTGAAGCTCGCCGAAGCGTACGGCCATGTCGGCATTCGCATCGACAAGCCGGCCGATGTGGAGGGCGCGCTCGTTGAAGCCATGAAGTTGAAAGAGCGGCTGGTGTTCCTGGACTTCATCACGGACCAGACGGAAAACGTGTTCCCGATGGTACCGGGCGGCAAGGGCATTTCGGAGATGATCCTCTCCGAAGAGCTCTGATTTTCCAGCCGCCATTTCACCTTCCGAATATTCGCACCAGGACTCACGCTGATGAGGCACATACTTTCACTGCTGCTCGAGAACGAATCGGGCGCATTGTCCCGCGTATCGGGACTGTTTTCCGCCCGCGGATACAACATCGAATCGCTGACCGTCGCCCCGACCGAGGATCCGACGATGTCACGCATGACCATCGTCACGACAGGATCGGACGATGTGGTTGAGCAGATCACCAAACAGCTCAACAAGCTGGTCGACGTCGTCAAGGTCGTCGATCTCAACGAGGGCAAGCACCTCGAGCGCGAACTCATGCTCGTCAAGGTGCGCGCAGCCGGCAAGGACCGTGAGGAGGTGAAGCGCACCGCGGATATCTTCCGCGCGCGCATCATCGATGTCACCGACAAGTCCTATACCGTCGAGCTGACGGGCACCAGCGACAAGCTGGACGCGTTTCTCGACGCCATCGGCCGCGCCATGGTGCTGGAAACTGCCCGCACCGGGGCCTGCGGCCTCGGACGCGGCGAATGGATCATGAAGGTCTGATCCGCTTGCCCAGTCTCACCCCACACACTGCTCAACCGCTCTGAACTCAGAACACCAGGACATCACATGAAAGTCTATTACGACAAGGACGCCGACCTCTCCCTCATCAAGGGCAAGAAGGTCACCATCATCGGTTACGGCTCGCAAGGTCATGCCCACGCCCAGAACCTCGCCGAATCAGGCGTGAAAGTCACGGTGGGCCTCCGCAAAGGCGGCGCATCGTGGGAGAAGGCCAAGAAAGCCAAGCTTGCCGTCAAGGAAATCGGCGATGCCGTGAAGAGCGCGGATGTGGTCATGATCCTGCTGCCGGACGAGAACCACCGCGATGTCTACTACAACGACATCGAGCCGAATATTCGCAAGGGCGCGGCGCTGGCATTCGCTCACGGCTTCAACATTCATTTCGGCCAGATCACACCCCGTGAAGACCTGGACGTCATCATGATCGCGCCGAAAGGCCCCGGCCATCTCGTGCGCTCCACCTACACTCAAGGCGGCGGTGTGCCCGCGCTGATTGCCGTGCACCAGGACGCCAGCAAGAAGGCCAAGCACATTGCGCTGTCCTATGCCTGCGCCATCGGGGGCACCCGCGGCGGCGTGATCGAGACCAACTTCCGCGAGGAAGCGGAGACGGATCTCTTCGGCGAACAGGCGGTTCTGTGCGGCGGCATCGTCGAGCTCATCAAGGCCGGATACGAGACGCTGGTGGAAGCCGGCTACGCGCCCGAGATGGCTTACTTCGAGTGCCTGCACGAAACCAAGCTCATCGTGGACCTGATCTACGAGGGCGGCATCGCCAACATGAACTATTCCATCTCCAACAATGCGGAGTTCGGCGAATACGTGACCGGCCACAAGGTCATCGGTCCCGAAGCCCGTGCCGCGATGAAGGAAGCGCTGCGCAAGATCCAGACCGGCGAATACGCACGCGACTTCATCCTGGAGAACAAGGCTGGCGCGCCTACCTTGCAGGCCCGCCGACGTCTTCTCGCCGAGCACCCGATCGAGCAGGTTGGCGAGAAGCTTCGCGGTATGATGCCCTGGATCAAGAAGAACAAACTGGTTGACCAGAGCCGAAACTAACCGGGCGATCCCATCAAGCAGACCATGGCGGCGGACTCCGGTCCGCCGCTTTCATTTATGTCAGACAATCTCTCGGTACTACCCCAATATCTTCTGCCCAAGCAGGCATTGACGAGCTTGGCAGGCAAAGCGGCCACCTGGCAAGGCGGTGGCCTGACCACGCGCATGATCCGTCGATTCATTCAGCGCTATGGCGTGAACATGGCCGAGGCGGCAAATCCCGATCCGGCCAGTTACCCGACATTCAATGAATTCTTTACCCGGCCGCTCAAGGCGGGCGCGCGCCCACTCTCAGACGCGGACTTTGTTTCGCCGGTGGACGGTGCCATCAGCCAGTTGGGGCCGATCGCGGGTGACCAGATCTTTCAGGCGAAGGGCCATGCCTATTCGACCGTCGCACTCCTTGGGGGCGACGACATACGCGCACGGCAATATGAGAACGGATCGTTCGCAACCTTGTATCTCAGCCCGCGTGACTACCATCGTATCCACATGCCTTGCGCAGGCAGGCTGACGCGAATGGTGCACGTTCCCGGAGATCTGTTCTCGGTCAATCCGGTCACCGCGCGTGGCGTGCCGGGTCTCTTTGCCCGGAACGAGCGGGTGGTTTGTCACTTCGAGGGCGAGTCTGGGCCGTTCGTTCTGGTGCTGGTCGGCGCAACCATCGTGGGCAGCATGGCCACGGTGTGGCATGGCGTGGTCAATCCGCCCCGGCCTGCGAATATTCGCGAGTGGGACTATGTGGGCAACCAGGCAGTGCATCTGGAGAAGGGCGCTGAAATGGGCCGCTTTCTGCTGGGCTCCACGGTGGTGCTGCTGTTCCCGCCCGGTGTCATGCGTTTGAACCCGGCATGGCAGCCCGCCGGTCCGATTCGCATGGGCGAGGCTATGGGAACGTTGATTTGACGGGCTCAGCCAGTCTGCTCCCGGAACGGGTTGCTACAATGGCTCTCTTCAATCCCGGATCCGAAAGATGAACTCTCCGGCACCCAAATTCCGCAAAGGATTGCTCAACGCTGAGCGGCGAAGGAAGGGCATCTACATTCTGCCCAACCTGTTCACGTCAGCCGCACTGTTCGCCGGGTTCTTCGCCATCGTGCAGGCCATGAACGGGCGGTTCGAAACGGCGTGCGTGGCCATTTTCTGCGCAATGGTTCTTGACGGCCTGGATGGACGCGTCGCGCGGCTCACGCGCACCCAGAGCGAATTCGGTGCCGAGTTCGACAGCCTGTCCGACATGGTGTCTTTCGGCGTCGCGCCATCGATCCTGATGTACGAGTGGGCCCTGAAGCCGATGGGCAAATGGGGCTGGGTGGCTGCGTTTGTCTATTGCGTCGGTGCTGCGCTGAGGCTGGCCCGCTTCAATACCAACATTGGTGTCGTCGACAAGCGCTTCTTCCAGGGCATGCCGAGCCCGGCAGCAGCCTGCCTCGTGGCGGGCCTGATCTGGGTGTTGAACGACTATCACGTCAAGGGCGGCGATGTCGCCTGGCTGGCCTGGGGGGTGACGCTCTTTGCCGGCATCACCATGGTGTCGAATGTCCCGTACTACAGCGGCAAGGATTTCAACCTGCGTCGAAGCGTCCCGTTCTGGGTGGTGCCTGCGTTCGTGGTTGCGTACCTGCTGATTTCCATTGAGCCTTCGCACGTCCTGTTCGGGCTGTTCGTCTGTTACGCGTTGTCAGGCTATGTGATGGGCGCCGTGCGACTGACCCGCCCGAAAGCCGCGCAGACTTCGCAAGACGTGCCTCCCGATGTCCCGCCGCCGGGCGCATCCTGAGGCTTGCCTCGAGCAACGATTGCGGGCTATAGTGTTTTCATCATGACGCAGCAGATCCGCCTTCTCAGCGTTTCTCTTCTCCTGGTCCCGGTTCTGGGCCTGGGTCTGCTGCTGCGCCCCGCGCGCGCATAATTCTCCTCACTTTTTCCAGCAATACATTCCAGGCAGGCTTTCAGTAGCCTGCGAATATTCGCATTCCGAGTTTCAGGAGCATTTCCATGGATCGTTTGATCATTTTTGACACCACATTGCGCGATGGCGAGCAGAGCCCCGGGGCCTCCATGACCAAGGAGGAGAAGGTCCGTATCGCAAAGCAACTGGAAAAGATGCGTGTTGATGTCATCGAGGCCGGCTTTGCAGCGGCCAGTCCGGGTGATTTCGATGCGGTGCAGGCGGTGGCCAGCGCCATCAAAGACAGCACCGTGTGCAGCCTGGCGCGCGCCCAGGCCGGCGATATTCAGAAGGCAGGCGATGCGATCAAGCCGGCCGCGCAAGGCCGCATCCATACCTTCATTGCGACATCACCCATCCACATGCAGCACAAGCTGCGCATGCAACCCGAACAGGTCCTGGCCGCGGCCGTAGACGCGGTCAAGTTCGCGCGCACGCTGACCGATGATGTCGAGTTTTCTGCCGAGGATGCAGTTCGCAGCGAGATCGATTTTCTCTGCCGCATTTTCGAGGCGGTGATTGACGCCGGCGCTCGAACCATCAACGTGCCTGACACCGTGGGCTACAGCATTCCGGATCTCTGGGCAGACCGGTTCAGGGTTCTGCTTGAGCGCGTTCCGAATGCCGACAAGGTGGTGTGGTCCACGCATTGCCACAATGATCTTGGCATGGCAGTTGCCAACTCCCTGGCCGCCGTGCGCGCGGGTGCCCGACAGGTGGAGTGCACCATCAACGGGTTGGGCGAGCGTGCTGGCAACGCCTCGCTGGAAGAAATCGTGATGGCGGTGCGCACGCGCAAGGATGTGTTCAACGTCGAGACAGGTATCGACGCGACGCAGATCGTGCCCGCATCGAAACTGGTGTCGACCATTACCGGCTACCCCGTGCAGCCGAACAAGGCCGTGGTGGGCGCCAACGCGTTTGCGCATGAGTCCGGCATCCATCAGGACGGTGTGTTGAAGCATCGCGAGACCTACGAAATCATGCGCGCGCAGGACGTGGGCTGGCACACCAACAAGCTCACGCTGGGTAAACTGTCCGGTCGCAATGCGTTCAAGACCCGGTTGTCGGAACTGGGTATTGAACTGGACGGCGAAGGTGCGCTCAATGCGGCGTTCCAGAAGTTCAAGGAGTTGGCCGACAAGAAGTCGGAGATCTTCGACGAGGATCTGCACGCATTGGTCTCCGATGAGTCAGTCACCCCGGAAGTGGAGCATTTCCAGCTGGTGTCGATCACGGCTCATACCGAGACCGGCGAGCAGCCGTTCGCCAAGGTCACGATTGCCGAGGACAGCAAGGAAAAGCACGCGGAAAGCCGCGGCGCCGGTCCGGTGGATGCAACGTTCTCGGCCATCGAGACCATCGCCCATTCGGAGGCAGAGCTGCTGCTCTACTCGGTCAACAACGTCACCCAGGGGACCGACTCGCAGGGCGAAGTCACCGTCAGGCTGTCGAAAGGCGGACGCATCGTCAATGGAATCGGTTCCGATACCGACATCGTCGTCGCGTCGGCCAAGGCCTACGTGAACGCGCTCAACAAGCTCGCGGGTGTTCAGAAGTTGAATCCCCAACTCTCGCCCTGACTTCAAGACGCACGCCTGCTGCACCAGAAAAATGCCCGGTTCGCGGTGAGCCGGGCATTTTGCTTTACAACTGACGGCGTCAGATGCGGCGAGCCAGTTCGGCGGCCTTGCCGGTATAACTCGCCGGCGTGAGCTGCTTCAGTCTCAGCTTCTCCGCGTCCGGAATGGCGAGCGTGTCGATGAAGCGGTGGAGGGCATCCTTCTGGATGCCACCCTTGCCGCGGGTGAGATCCTTCAACTGCTCATACGCATTCGGCACAGCGTAACGGCGCATCACCGTCTGCACCGCCTCGGCGAGCACGTCCCAGTTGGCGTCGAGGTCCTCGTTCATGCGGCCCGGATTGGCCTCCAGCTTGCCCAGTCCGCGCTGGCAGGAATCATAGGCCAGCAGGCAATAGCCGAAGGCGACACCCATGTTCCGCAGCACGGTTGAATCTGTGAGGTCGCGCTGCCAGCGTGAAATGGGCAGTTTCTCGGCGAGGTGGCGAAGGAGCGCGTTGGCGATGCCGAGGTTGCCTTCCGAATTCTCGAAATCGATCGGATTGACCTTGTGCGGCATGGTGGAGGAACCGATCTCGCCCGCCTTCACCTTCTGCTTGAAATAGCCAACCGAGATGTAGCCCCAGATGTCGCGGTTCAGGTCGATGAGAATGGTGTTGACCCGCGCCATGGCGTCGAAAAGCTCTGCCATCGCGTCATGCGGCTCGATCTGGATCGTATAGGGGTTGAAGGTGATGCCGAGCGATTCGACGAACTGTTTGCCGAAGCTCTCCCAGTCCGCATCAGGGTAGGCGGAAAGGTGGGCGTTGTAGTTGCCCACGGCGCCATTGATTTTACCCAGCAGGGTGACGCCCGCGATGCGTTCGCGTGCGGTGCGCAGGCGATGCACGACGTTGGCCATTTCCTTGCCCATGGTGGAGGGCGAGGCGGCCTGACCGTGGGTGCGTGACAGCAGCGGCTGCTCGGCGAGCTGGTGGGCGAGGGCGGTCAGGGAAGCGATGATGGTATCCAGGGCGGGCAGCAGGATCGCGTCGCGCCCTTGCTTCAACATCAGGGCATGCGAAAGGTTGTTGATGTCCTCGGAGGTGCAGGCGAAGTGGATGAATTCCCCGGCCTTCTGCACCTCCGCATTGGCAGCAAAAGTCTCCCGCAGCCAATACTCGACCGCTTTCACGTCGTGATTGGTGGTGGCCTCGATGCTCTTGACGCGTTCACCGTCCGCCACCGAGAACGCCGCCACGCGGGCACGCAACTCGCTGATCGTGGTCGCGGCGAAGGGCGACAACTCAGGCACCTCGTTCCACTGTGACAATGCGATGAGCCATTCGACTTCGACGTGGATGCGTGCCCGAATGAGCGCGAACTCGCTGAATGCATCGCGCAAAGGCGCACACTTGCGCTCATACCGGCCATCAAGAGGGGAGAGCGCGGTGAGTGCGCTGAGCGCAGGGCTCGAGGAAGTGTTTGACATGGCTGCGCCAGAGAGAGAAACAACGCGAATTTTATCATGGGGCCGGTGCTATACTTCGCGCCTTTTCCATCCACAACCCGCTGCGACTCTTCGCAAATCACCATGCCCATGAAACTTGTCGCCTCCCGAACCAGTCCCTATGCCCGCAAGGTGCGCGTGGTGCTGGCCGAAAAGCGCATCGACTTCGATTTCGTCGAGGAGAATGCCTGGAATGCCGACACCACGGTGCCGCAGTTCAATCCGCTGAACAAGGTGCCCGTGCTGCTGCTTGACGATGAAACGCCGATCTTTGATTCGCGCGTCATCGTGGAATTCCTCGACGGGGTTTCTCCGGTCAGCCGGCTGTTTCCCGAATCCGGTCGCGAGCGCGTCATGGTGAAGCGCTGGGAAGCATTGGGTGATGGCATCGCCGACGCGGGCATCGCGATCTTCCTTGAGCGCAAGCGCCCGTCAACGCCCGAAGGTGAGGCCTGGATGAAGCGCCAACGCAGCAAGGTGGACGCAGCGATTGCCATGGCGGCGCGAGATCTGGGTGACAAGGACTTCTGTCACGGCGTGAATCTCACCGTGGCCGATGTTTCCCTGGCCTGCGCGTTGTTCTGGTTGGAGTTCCGTTTGCCGGAGATCGACTGGCGTGCACAGCACCCGGGCCTCTCTGGCTGGGCAGACAAGATCGGCAGCCGTCCATCCTTCGCGGATACGAAGCCCGGCGTCTGAAGCCTGCAGGGCTTACTGGATGATGCCGCCACCCAGGCATTCGTCGCCGCGATAGACGACGGCTGACTGGCCGGGCGTGATGGCCCACTGCGGCTCGGTGAATTTCAGGCTGAATCCTTCCCCGTCGGCCTGCGAATATTCGCAGTGCGCATCCTGCTGACGATAGCGCGTCTTGGCCGCGAGACTTGCATCCGTGGCATCGTCACCGGTCGGCGGCGCTCCGCGTGTCCACGAAACATCCGCCGCATTGAGCTCGCGCTTGAGCAGCAGAGGGTGGTCGTGTCCCTGCACGACGATGAGTCGATTCGCGGCCATGTCCTTGGCCGCGACAAACCAGGGCTCGCCCGAACTGTCAGGGCGCCCACCGATGCCGAGTCCCTGCCGTTGTCCCAGCGTGTAGTACATCAGCCCCTGGTGCTCGCCCATTTCCTCGCCTTCCGGCGTCACCATGGCGCCGGGTTGCCGGGGCAGGTAGCGCGACAGGAATTCGCGAAACGGGCGCTCGCCGATGAAGCAGATGCCGGTCGAGTCCTTCTTGGCGTGATTGGGCAGGCCTTCCGCTGCCGCCAATGCGCGCACATCTTTCTTCAACATGTCGCCCAGCGGAAAAATCGCCTTGGACAGCTGATACTGGTTCAGCCGGTGCAGGAAATAGCTTTGATCCTTGGAGGCATCCACACCCTTCAGCAGGCGGAAGATGCCATCCCGCTCCTCGACGCGGGCATAGTGTCCCGTGGCGATCCAGTCCGCGCCCAGGCGCAGCGCGTGATCGAGAAAGGCCTTGAACTTGATCTCGGCATTGCACAGCACGTCGGGATTGGGTGTGCGGCCCGCCGAATATTCGCGCAGGAACTCGGCGAACACGCGGTCCTTGTACTCGGCGGCAAAATTGACCGCCTCGATGTCGATGCCAATCCTGTCGGCCACCGAGACCGCGTCGATCAGGTCCTGGCGTGTCGAGCAGTATTCGTCGTCATCGTCATCCTCCCAGTTCTTCATGAAGAGTCCAATGACGTCATGACCTGCGCGCTTCAGGAGCAGTGCCGACACGGCGGAATCCACCCCGCCAGACAGGCCCACAACAATGCGTTTTTTGCCTTCCATGGCCGGATTATCCCAAATTGACCCTGCAAGCTGGTTTAGGTGAGGCCTGCGGGCCGCCAATCAAGCTCGTGTTCGGGGTGGCGGCGGCAGCCCGGGATCGGCCTCGCGCCACTCGCCTGGCTTGAGCGTGTCCAGTGACCACGGCCCGATGGCCGCCCGAATCAGCCTGAGGGTAGGAAATCCCAGCTTGGCGGTCATGCGCCGCACCTGCCGGTTCTTGCCTTCGTGCAGGCGCAACTCCACCCAGCTGGTCGGAATGGCCTGGCGCACTCGAATGGGTGGCACGCGCGGCCAGAGTCCCGGAGGTTCATCGATCACGCGCGCAGTGGCTGGCGCTGTCACGAAGTCGCCCAGATCCAGCCCTCGGCGGACGGGCGCGAGATCCTGCTGGGTCGGTACGCCCTCGACCTGGGCCCAATAGACCTTTTCCAGCTTGTGCCGGGGGTGGCTGATGCGTGCCTGCAGCGCGCCGTCATTGGTCAGCAGCAAGAGCCCCTCGCTATCCGTGTCCAGCCGACCGGCCGGATACACCCCCGGCACGGGTATCAGGGACTTCAGCGTCGGCTTGTCGCTGCCCGTGGTACCCGTCGTGAACTGGCAGATCACGCCGAATGGCTTGTTCAACAGGAGCAGGCGGGATTTCAATGGGCGCTCGGGCAGGTTGTGGGCTGGGGAGGGTGGGGCAGGCGGAAAGTAAGCGGGCGCGGCAAAGAAAAAGCCCCTGCCGCATCTGCGGACAGGGGCTTTTTACAGGAATACCGACGTCAGGCGTTGTTGATGTTCGATGCCTGCTTGCCCTTGGGGCCCTGGGTCACCTCGAAGCTGACCTTCTGCCCTTCCTTCAGAGTCTTGAATCCATTCATCTGGATGGCGGAGAAGTGTGCAAACAGATCCTCGCTGCCGTCGTCCGGCGTGATGAAACCGTAACCCTTGGCGTCGTTGAACCACTTGACTGTTCCAGTTGCCATTCGCTTCCTCAAATAGTTGTCAGGGTGGAGCCCCGGATATCGTTTGTGTTCAAGGATAGTCAGGGGGAGCCACGGAGACACGAACGAGGCAAACCGGTCCTGCAGACACGCTTGAAGCCAAACTCCAAAGCTGATTGTTACCCGACAATCTTTGTTGCGTCAATAGGTTGCGTGCGGATGCTGAAATCCGTCCGGCGCGCGATCAGGGTGGCTTGAAAAGCCCGCTGGCGTTGTCCATATAATGAGGGCATCACACAGCGCAGGATGCGGACACAGCAGATGGCCACGAAGCAGCAAGGGGATTCGGCACTCCAGACCCAGGAAAGCAAGGTAAAGCCGCCCCCCATGTTCCAAGTCGTCATGTACAACGACGACTACACCCCCATGGAATTTGTTGTGGAGGTTTTGCAACGCTTTTTCAACGTTGGGCGCGAACGCGCGACGCAGATAATGCTCAAAGTGCATACTGAGGGCCGGGGTGTCTGCGGGATTTATCCCAAGGATGTCGCGGTGGCAAAGGTGGAGCAGGTGACCGCGCACGCACGAAAGCATCAGCATCCGCTGATGTGCGGGATGGAAGAAACATGATCAGCAGACGGAAGGACACGGAATGATTGCCCAAGAGCTGGAAGTAAGCCTGCATATGGCGTTTGTCGATGCGCGGCAGAAGCGCCACGAGTTCATTACCGTGGAGCATCTGCTGCTGGCACTGCTCGACAATCCCTCCGCGTCCGAGGTGCTGAAGGCCTGCGCGGCCAAAATGGACGAGCTGCGCAAGTCGCTCACCGAGTTCATCGAGCAGCACACGCCGACCGTGGCTGGCGAAGGTGATGTTGATACCCAGCCCACGCTCGGATTCCAGCGCGTCATCCAGCGTGCCATCCTGCACGTCCAGTCTTCCGGCAAGAAGGAAGTCACTGGCGCCAACGTGCTGGTTGCCATTTATGGCGAAAAGGATTCGCATGCCGTCTATTACCTGCACCAGCAGGGCGTGTCGCGTCTGGATGTGGTCAATTTCATCTCGCACGGCATTTCCAAGAGCGCACCGGCGAGCGGTGGCAAGGAAGAGCCCGAGCAGGAAAACGCCGAGCAGGAGGGCGCCGGTGGTGCGTTGGACAGTTTCTGCCAGGACCTCAACAAGCTGGCTGCCGACGGCAAGATTGATCCCCTGATCGGTCGTGACAACGAACTGGAGCGGGTCATCCAGATTCTCTGCCGGCGCCGCAAGAACAATCCGCTTCTTGTCGGCGAGGCCGGCGTGGGCAAGACGGCCATTGCCGAAGGTCTGGCCAAGCGCGTGGTCGATGGCGAGGTCCCGGAAGTGCTGGCCAAGGCCCAAGTGTATGCACTCGACATGGGTGCGTTGCTGGCCGGCACCAAGTATCGCGGTGATTTCGAGCAGCGCCTGAAGGCGGTGTTGAAGCAGCTCATCGAGAATCCGAATGCGATTCTGTTCATCGATGAAATCCACACACTCATCGGCGCAGGTTCTGCATCGGGCGGCACGCTGGATGCTTCCAATCTGCTGAAGCCTGCCCTGTCTTCCGGACAGCTCAAGTGCATTGGTGCCACGACGTACACCGAATTCCGCGGCATATTCGAAAAGGATCATGCGCTTTCACGTCGCTTCCAGAAGATCGACGTGAACGAGCCCTCCGTGGCCGAGACCATTGAAATCCTGCGCGGTCTGAAGACCCGCTTCGAGACGCACCATGGCGTGAAATACACCGCTGGCGCCATCACCACCGCCGCGGAACTGGCCGCCAAGTACATCAATGATCGTCATCTGCCGGACAAGGCCATCGACGTCATCGACGAGGCTGGCGCTGCCCAGCGCATTGCGCCCAAGTCCAAGCAGAAGAAGACCATCGGCAAGGGTGAGATCGAGGAAATCATCGCCAAGATCGCCCGCATCCCGGCGCGCAACGTGTCGTCTGATGATCGCAATGCGCTGAAGACGCTGGATCGCGATCTGAAGAGTGTCGTGTTCGGCCAGGACAAGGCCATCGAGGCCTTGTCGGCTGCGATCAAGATGGCTCGCTCGGGTCTCGGCAACACCACCAAGCCCATCGGCTCTTTCCTGTTCTCTGGTCCCACGGGTGTGGGCAAGACCGAGGTGGCCAAGCAGCTCGCCTTCATTCTCGGCGTGGAGCTGATCCGCTTCGACATGTCCGAGTACATGGAGCGTCACGCAGTGTCGCGTCTCATCGGCGCCCCGCCCGGCTATGTCGGTTTCGACCAGGGGGGCCTCATGACCGAGGCCATCACCAAGCAGCCTTACTCCGTGCTGCTGCTCGATGAGATCGAGAAGGCGCATCCGGACATCTTCAACGTGCTGCTCCAGGTCATGGACCATGGCACGCTCACCGACAACAACGGTCGCAAGGCGGATTTCCGCAATGTCGTCATCATCATGACGACCAATGCGGGTGCGGCGGAGCTCTCCAAGACGTCCATCGGTTTCACCGAGGACAAGAAAGCCGGCGACGAGATGGCCGAGATCAAGCGCCTCTTCACGCCGGAATTCAGGAACCGCCTCGATGCGACCATCAGCTTCGCGCCGCTGAACGAAGACATCATCATGCGCGTGGTCGACAAGTTCCTCATGCAGCTGGAGTCGCAGCTGCAGGAGAAGAAGGTCGAGGTGATCTTCACCGACGCATTGAAGAAGTACCTCGCCAAGAATGGCTTCGATCCGTTGATGGGCGCCCGGCCGATGTCCCGCCTCATTCAGGACACGATTCGCCGCGCGCTCGCGGACGAGCTCCTGTTTGGCCGCCTGGCTGGCGGCGGGAAGGTCACGATCAGCGTAGACGGCGACGGGAAGGTCTCTCTGGAGATCAATGAAGAGAAGCAGGACCCTGTGCCGCAGGACGCCTGACACGCATTCCCCGGTTCGAACCGGGAAGAAATGGGGCCGCCTGAACAATTCAGGCGGCCCTTTCATTTATTAGTCGCAACTAATATGATGCGGAGACAGGCTGGGGATTCGTTGCCGCGAGGCGTAATCTTGCAAGCCTGTCCTGATACCAAATACTGGAGGAGACATGTTCAACCGATCGCTTGGGATCGTGGCGCTGGCCGTGCTGCCGTGCGTCGCCATCGCGCAGCAACCTGCCGCTGCGCCCGCAGCACCCCCGCCCCCGGCATTCGCACCATCGGACTTGAGTCCGAGCGGCGTGCGTGCGCTGGCCGCCAATTGCGCAGCCTGTCACGGCACAAACGGCAAGACGCAGGCCGGCTCGTCCGTGCCGGCGCTCGCGGGACGGCCGAAGGAGTCGCTGGTCAATGCCATGCAGGAATTCAAGGATGGCAAGCGCAGCGCGACACTGATGCACCAGATCGCCAAGGGTTACAGCGCGGAAGAAATCGCCGCGCTGGGTGATTACTTCGCCAACCAGAAGCCTTGAGGAAAGGGACGACATCATGAGCATGAATCGCAGACACTTTCTCCAGGCCACGGGTGCCGCCGCCACCCTGGCAGCGCTGAGCGGATGTGCCACCGTGGGCAAGGCTTCCAAGGCCCGCGTCGTCGTGGTCGGTGGTGGCTACGGTGGCGCCACGGCCGCCAAGTACATTCGCATGTATGACCCCGGCATCGAGGTCATCCTGGTCGAGCCGAACGAAGCGTTCGTTTCCTGCCCCATCTCGAACCTGGTGCTGGGCGGCTTCAAGACCATCGCTGATGTGACCACGCCTTACACTGGCCTCACCAACAACCATGGCGTGCAGATCGTGCGCGACATGGCGACCGCCATCGATACCGAGAAGAAGCAGGTGCGCCTCGCCAAGGGCGATGCCATCAGCTACGACCGCGTCGTCGTGGCACCCGGTATCGACTTCATGTACGAAGCCATTCCCGGCCTCAACAACGCCGCGGCGCAGGCGCAGATCCTGCACGCCTGGAAAGCCGGTCCGCAGACGGTCGCGCTGCGCAAGCAACTGGAAGCCATGCCCGATGGTGGCGTCTACGTGCTTTCCATGCCGGAAGCACCCTATCGATGCCCGCCCGGACCGTACGAGCGTGTGTGCCAGGTGGCGGCATACTTCAAGGCCGCCAAGCCCAAGTCCAAGGTGCTGCTGCTCGACGCCAACGGTGACGTGACCTCAAAGGGACCGTTGTTCAAAAAGGCCTGGAATGACCTCTACAAGGGCATCATCGAGTACCGTCCGAACAGCAAGGCGATCGATGTCGACGTGAAGGGCAGTGCGATCAAGTTGGAGTTTGAGGACGTGAAGGGCGCAGTCCTCAATGTGCTGCCGCCCATGAAGGCGGGCAACATCGCGGCACCCTTCATCACCGCCAACAAGCGCTGGTGTGAAGTCGATTGGCTGACGTACGAATCCAAGGTTGCGCCGGGCGTGCATCTCCTGGGCGATGCGTTGCAGATCGCTCCGTTGATGCCGAAATCCGGCCATATGGCCAACGGCCACGGCAAAGCCTGCGCCGCCGCGATCGTGGCGCTGCTCAACGGCCAGCCGCCCAGCCAGGCGCCCACGCTGTCCAACACCTGCTATTCGTTTGTCTCCGACAAGCTGGTCGTTCACGTGGCCTCGGTGCACAAGTACGACACCAAGGACAAGACCATGAAGACCGTGCCGGGTTCGGGCGGCGTGTCGGCGGCGATGAACGAGTTGGAAGGCAGCTATGCGATGAACTGGGCGAAGAATATCTGGGCCGACACCTTGGCCTGAGTGTTGTCCGCTTCAATGACAATGCCACCTTCGGGTGGCATTTTCATTTCGGCATCAGCCAGCCGGTGTCGAAGTGTCGATGAGTGAGCGAGGTCAGCACATGGTCCCGCCATGCGCCGTCGATGAACAGATAGTCCTTGGCATAGCCTTCTATGGTGAAGCCCAGCCTGGCCAGGAGCCGGCCACTGCGAATATTCGCAGGGACGTAGTTTGCGTGGATGCGATGCAGTCGTGCAGTCTCGAATATGAAGCGGTTGCCTGCGACAAGCGCTTCGCGCATGAACCCTTTGCCCTCGCAATGACGGTCGATCTGGTAGCCGAGGAAGCATGCCTGGAAGGGGCCGCGCGAGACCTGGCTGTAGTTGGCGACCGCGATGGGCTGGTCCGGTACGTCCCGCCTGAACGCGATGAAGCGGTAACCGCGTCCGGCCTCAAAATCCGCGGCTGACTGCGCGCATTGCGCGCTCCAGCGCTCCAGCGAATATTCGCCAGGCACAGGCGGCGGGTTCCATGGACGGAAGTGCGCTTCGTTGGATTGCTGATACTCGATCATGGCGCGCTCCATGCCTGGCGCCAGCGGTTTGAGGATCAGCCGCTCTGTTTCCAGAACGGTGAGCATGATTAGCGATGCCGGGTCAGTGCGTCAGGCCGCGAACACCGGCCACTGTGCCCCCCACATGTCCAGCGGCATGCGCTTGAACCCGGACTTGGCGAACTGGTGCCAGCGCCCGGTCGCGAAGGCGAGGAGGGTATTGGCGTAGGCGTTGATGTCCCAGTTGGCGGGCAGTGCCTGATCGGTCACGGCCTGGCGGGCACTCTGGCGGAGCGACGCCTCGATGCGGTCATGCAATTGATTGATGCGCGCCTGCAGGCGGTCATCCTCGTTTACCAGTGCGTCGCCGATGAGCACGCGCACCATGCCGGGATTCTTCTGCGCGAAGGTGAGCAGCATGGCCATCAGCGCTTCCAGCTGCTTCATGCCGGCAGGCTCTTCGGACTGGATCTTGTTCACCAGCGAGAAGATGCTGGTCTCGATGAATTCGATGAGGCCTTCATACATCTGGGCCTTGCTGGCGAAGTGGCGATACAGCGCAGCTTCGGAGACGTCGAGCTTTTTCGCGAGCAGCGCGGTGGTGATCTTTTCACCCTTGGGGTCCTGCAGCATTTCTGCCAGGGTTTGCAGGATCTGGTTGCGGCGTTCGCCGCGCTGCGCCTTAGGCATGTTGTCGTCTCCCTCTATTGCGAGTGCTTGCGAATATTCGCAGTGCTACCTGCGTTTGCCGGTGATGGAACCCAGTACGCCGCGGAGGATTTCCCGGCCGATGGTGGTGCCCATGGTGCGCACAGCCGATTTGGCCGCGGTCTGCACCAGCCCGTCCTGCTTGCCACCGCGCGGTCCGGTGGTGCCAAACAGCAGGTCATTCAGGCCACCCATAAAGCCGCCGCTCTCTTTGGTTGCACCGGTGGCCGCCCCTGGCTGCCCGGCAGCGGGTGGCTGCGCCTCGGCGCGCACCTTGAGCTTCTCGTACGCAGATTCGCGGTCCACCGCCTTTTCGTACACGCCCGCCACCAATGAGTTGGCGAGCAGCGCCTGCCGTTGCTGGGGGGTGATCGGTCCGATCTGGCTGCCTGGCGGGAACACGTAGGCGCGCGCCGTTTCACTCGGGCGGCCTTTGGCGTCCAGCAGGCTCACCAGCGCCTCGCCGACGGCGAGTTCGGTGATGGCGGCCTCAATGTTCAGCCCGGCTCGCGGGCGCATGGTCTGGGCGGTGGCCTTGACGGCCTTCTGGTCGCGCGGGGTGAACGCGCGCAGTGCATGCTGCACCCGGTTGCCAAGCTGGGCCAGCACCGTATCCGGAATGTCGACCGGGTTCTGGGTGACGAAATACACGCCCACGCCTTTGGACCGCACCAATCGAACCACCAGTTCAATCCGCTCCAGCAGGATTTTCGGTGCGTCATTGAACAGCAGATGGGCTTCGTCGAAGAAGAAGACAAGCTTGGGCTTGTCCGGGTCACCCACTTCCGGCAGCAACTCGAAGAGCTCGGACAGCAACCATAGCAGGAACGTGGCGTAGAGTCGCGGCGACGTCAGCAGCTTGTCTGCCGCGAGAATGTTGATCACGCCCTTGCCGCCGGCGGTCTGCATCAGGTCCTCGATATTGAGCATGGGCTCGCCGAAGAACTTGTCGCCGCCCTGCGTCTCCAGTTGCAAGAGGCCGCGCTGGATGGCGCCCGCGCTGGCGCTGCTGATGTTGCCGTACTGGGTCGTGAACTGGCTCGCGTTGTCGGCCACGAATTGCAGCATGGCGCGCAGATCTTTCAGGTCAAGCAGGAGCAGACCGTGGTCATCCGCGATCTTGAACACCAGGTTCAGGACACCGGCCTGGGTTTCATTGAGATCCAGCATCCGCGCCAGGAGCAAGGGGCCCATGTCCGAGATGGTGGCGCGCACCGGGTGGCCTTGCTCACCGAACACATCCCAGAGCGTGACGGGGCATGCGAGCGGTTCGGGTGCTTCCAGTCCGCGCTCCTGCAACACGGCGGCCAGCTTGGGACTCAGGCTGCCCTGCTGGCTGATGCCGGTGAGGTCGCCTTTCACGTCCGCCATGAAGACAGGCACGCCGATTTTCGAAAAGCTTTCGGCCAGGCTTTGCAGGGTCACCGTCTTGCCCGTGCCGGTCGCGCCGGTGATCAGACCATGGCGGTTGGCCAGTTGCGGCAGCAGGGTCAGGTCGAGGGGCTCCTTCTCGGCAGAGTTGGCGGGCGAACGAGCGATGAGCAGGGGATCGGCCATGGCGCAGAAATCGTGTCGAAGAGGCTGGCTGGGACGGAAATTAAGTGAGTGGATGGTAACATTACGCACTCAGTTTTCAATCCGTTTCTCATCCGGAATCACGATCATGGCAGGACATTCCAAGTGGGCCAACATCCAGCATCGCAAAGGTCGCCAGGATGCCAAGCGCGGCAAGATCTTCACCCGCCTCATCAAGGAAATCACGGTGGCGTCCCGCCTGGGCGGCGGCGACCCCGGTTCGAACCCTCGCCTCAGGCTGGCAATGGACAAGGCCTTCGACAACAACATGCCGAAGGACACCGTTGAACGCGCCATCAAACGCGGCACCGGCGGACTGGAAGGGGTGAATTACGAGGAAATCCGCTACGAGGGCTATGGCATTGGCGGTGCCGCCATCATCGTCGACACCATGACCGACAACCGCACGCGCACCGTGGCCGAAGTGCGCCATGCCTTCAGCAAGTACGGCGGCAACATGGGCACTGACGGCTCGGTGGCCTTCCTGTTCAAGCACTGCGGCCAGCTCATGTTCGCGCCCGGCACGAATGAGGACAAGCTCATGGAAGCGGCGCTGGAAGCCGGCGCCGAGGATGTCATCACCAACGAGGACGGCAGCTTCGAGGTCGTGACCGGTCCCTATGATTTTTCCGCGGTGAAAGCGGCGCTGGAGAAGGCGGGGCTGAAGGCCGAATTCGGTGAAGTCACCATGAAGTCGACCAACGAGACCGAGCTCTCGGGAGACGATGCGGTGAAGATGCAGAAGCTGCTGGACGCACTGGAGGGTCTGGACGATGTCCAGGAGGTGTACACGTCCGCAGTGATGCCTGAGTCGGAAAGCGCGTGACCGCGTGGCCGTGACCGAAAACCGGCTGAACGTCCTGATCACCACGACGCCCACGGTCGAGGGGCGGCGCATCGAGCGCTATCTCGGCATCGTGACCGGCGAGGCGAGCTCGGAAGTGGATGTGGTCACCTTCACGCCCGGCACCAAGTCGTTCTCCGACGCGTATCACAAGGTCATTCCCAGCGCGCGCGACTCGGCACTGAAGGCGGTGATGCAAGGCGTGCAGCAGGCCGGCGGCAATGCGCTGGTCGGCACCAGCATCAACTACGTCATTCACGGCAGCGGCAAAGGGCTGGTGCTGGTGTCCGTCACCGGCACGGCGGTGGTCCTGGGGGACGCACCGCAGTGACCCTGTCCACCGCCACTGCGAATATTCGCATCCTCGGCATCGATCCCGGGCTGCGGGTCACCGGCTATGGCGTGATCGAAAAAGCGGGCAACAAGCTCCAGTACGTGACCTCGGGCTGCATCAAGTCCACCGAGAAAGAGTCGCTGCCGCTGAGGCTGAAGAGCATCCTGCATTCCGTCGAGGAAGTCATCGACCGCCATGCCCCGACTGAAGTCGCCATCGAAATCGTGTTCGTGAACGTCAACCCGCAATCCACGCTGCTGCTGGGCCAGGCACGCGGGGCCGCCATCTGCGCGGCCGTGCATCACGACCTGCCTGTTGCCGAATACACCGCGCTGCAGGTGAAGCAATCCGTGGTCGGCAACGGGCACGCCAAGAAAGAACAGGTTCAGGAAATGGTCAAGCGCTTGCTGGGACTGCCGGGCTATCCCAGTCCCGATTCGGCCGATGCGTTGGCCTGCGCCATCTGCCACGCCCATGGCGGCATTGGCCTGGGCGGATTCTCCACGCGCGGCTATCGCATGCGCGGCGGACGGCTCATCGGCGGGCCGGCATGATCGGGCGCATCACGGGCGTCCTGGCCGAGAAGAATCCGCCGCAGGTCGTGGTGGACGTGAACGGCGTGGGCTACGAGATCGACGTGCCCATGAGCACGTTCTATCACTTGCCTGCCACGGGTGAGAAGGTGACGTTGCACACCCAACTTATCGTCCGCGAGGATGCGCACCTGCTTTACGGCTTCGGTTCGGATGCGGAGCGCGCCACGTTCCGGCAATTGCTGAAGGTGAGCGGCGTTGGCCCCAAAGTTGCGCTGGCCGTCTTGTCCGGTCTCTCGGTCAACGATCTTGCCGCGGCCGTGGCCACGCAGGACACGGCCATGCTGGTGCGGGTGCCCGGCATCGGCAAGAAGACTGCGGAGCGTCTCCTGCTGGAGCTGAAGGACAAGGTGGTCGCAGCGCTGCCCGCAACAGCGGCAGGCTCACCCGCGCCCAAGGGTAATGACGTGCTCAATGCGCTGCTGTCCCTTGGCTACAATGACCGCGAGGCCCTGTCGGCCATCAAGCAATTGCCCGCCGATCTGTCTGTTGCCGACGGCATCCGCCAGGCGCTCAAACTTCTGGCACGTTCATAAAGCGCCATGATCGAAGAAGACCGCTTCATCTCGCCCAAGCCCTCGTCACCGGCTGAAGAGGCCGCCGAGCGCGCGCTGCGGCCCAAGTTGCTGGCCGAGTATGTGGGGCAGCAAAAAATCCGCGACCAGCTTTCGATCTTCATCGAGGCGGCGCGCACGCGCAAGGAATCGCTGGACCACACGCTGCTCTTCGGCCCGCCGGGGCTGGGCAAGACCACGCTCGCGCACATCATTGCCCGCGAGATGGGCGTGAACCTGAAACAGACTTCCGGTCCGGTGCTGGAACGTGCCGGCGATCTGGCTGCGCTGCTCACCAATCTCGAGCCGCATGACGTGCTCTTCATCGATGAAATCCACCGCCTGAACCCGGTGGTCGAAGAGATTCTCTACCCCGCGCTGGAGGACTACCAGCTCGACATCATGATCGGCGAAGGTCCCGCAGCCCGATCGGTGAAACTCGATCTGCCGCCCTTCACGCTGGTCGGCGCCACCACGCGCGCCGGGATGCTGACCAATCCGCTGCGTGACCGTTTCGGCATCGTCGCGCGGCTGGAGTTCTACAACGCGGCTGAGTTGCAGACCATCGTCGCGCGCTCCGCGACCCTGCTGGGCGTGGACATGGCGGACGATGGCGCGCTGGAAATCGCGGCGCGCGCCCGCGGCACGCCGCGCATCGCCAACCGCCTGTTGAGACGCGTGCGCGACTATGCGGAGGTCAAGGCCGATGGCAAGGTGACCAAGGCGGTGGCCGACACGGCACTGCGCATGCTGGATGTCGATGCCATCGGCCTCGATCTGATGGACCGCAAGCTGCTCCTGGCGGTGATCGAGAAATTCAACGGCGGCCCGGTCGGCGTCGAGAACCTGGCGGCCGCCATTGGCGAAGAGCGCGACACCATCGAGGATGTGCTGGAACCCTTCCTGATCCAGCAGGGTTATCTGCAGCGCACGCCGCGCGGCCGCATGGCCACACCACTCGCCTACCAGCACTTCGGCATTGCCGGCATGCCCTCATCCGGGCGAAACGAAGGTGAGCTGTTCTGATGCCCAGCACCGTGCCCAAATCCGCCCGCCGTGCCGCCGCCAAGCCGCTGCTGCAACCCGATTTGTTCGGTTTCGCGTTTCCTATCCGTGTCTACTTTGAAAACACGGATGCGGGCGGTGTGGTCTACCACGCCGAGTATCTGAAATTCCTCGAG
The DNA here is from genome assembly GCA_033764435.1 of Burkholderiales bacterium. GTDB lineage: Bacteria > Pseudomonadota > Gammaproteobacteria > Burkholderiales > Usitatibacteraceae > JAEUMY01. The sequence goes on along the minus strand of JANRIX010000007.1, from coordinate 11,063 downwards.
CGTGCGCGCACCGAGTGGCTGCGCAAGCTTGGCTTCACCCACCAGATGCTGGCGAAGAAGCATGGCGTGGTCTTCGTGGCTTCGGGTATCGCGGCCGATTTCGTGCGTCCGGCGAAACTTGACGACAGTCTTGCGGTCGGTGTTCAGGTGGAGCAGGTGGGCAAGGTGCGGGTGATCTTCCATCAGGAGATCCGCAACGATGTCGATGATGTGCTGGTGCGTGCGCGGGTGACCATTGCCTGTGTCAGCGTGGAGGGCTTCAAGCCCGTTGCAATTCCCGAGGAACTGGCCAAAAAACTGGAGGCGGCGACTTGAACGTTTCGCAAGACATGGAACTCATCCAGCTCGTGATGCAGGCGAGCCTCGTGGTGAAAATCGTGATGGGCATCCTGGTGTTGGCGTCGCTGATGTCCTGGTGGTACATCTTCATGAAGCTCTTCACCCTGCGCCGCGCGCGCATCGAGGCGGACGAGTTCGAGGCGCACTTCTGGGGCGGCAATGATCTCGTGGGCATCTACCAGAACGCCAGCAACCGCGCCGACGAGATTGAAGGCATGGAGCGAATATTCGCAGCCGGCTTCAAGGAGTTCATGAAGTCGAAGAATCGTGCGGGCGGCGACATCGGCGCGCTGATGGACGGCGTGCGCCGCGCCATGAAGGCCACGTTCCAGCGCGAACTCGACCACCTCGAGTCGCATCTCTCCTTCCTTGCCACAGTGGGCTCGGTGAGCCCGTACATCGGCCTGCTGGGTACGGTGTGGGGCATCATGCACGCCTTCCGCAGCCTGTCGAATGTCGCGCAGGCCACCCTGGCCTCGGTGGCGCCCGGCATTGCCGAGGCGCTCATCGCTACCGCCATCGGCCTCTTCGCCGCCCTCCCGGCCGTGATCGCCTACAACCGCTTCACCGCGCAGATCGACCGACTCGCCAATCGCTACGAGAGCTTCATGGAGGAGGTCACCAACATCCTGCAGAGGCAGGCGGGCTGATGGCCACCTACTCCCGGCGCCGTCGTGGCCGCAGGGCCATGAGTGACATCAACGTCGTGCCGTACATCGACGTGATGCTGGTGCTGCTCATCATCTTCATGGTGTGCGCGCCGCTGCTGGTGCCCGGGCAGATTGACCTGCCGTCCATTGGCCAGAGCGGCAATCCGCCTGTAGCGCCACTCGAGGTGCGGTTGAAGAAGGACGCCTCGATCATGCTGGTCGACCGTCAGGCGGGCGGCAACGAGGAGCCGATTGATCGTCGAGACCTGGTGAAGCGCGTCCAGGCATTGCAGAAGGCGCGTCCCGACCTGGCAGTCGTAATCGCCGCCGACAAGAATTTGCGCTACGAGGAAGTGCTGCGGGTCATGGATGTGTTGCAGCAGAACCAGGTGAAGCGTGTGGGCCTGCTGGTCAAACCCGCCAATCCCTGACGCGATTTCATGAGTGCCGCCGCCCTGCAACAGCGTCCCGAACCGGGCAAGGTGCCGGCCTTCATCCTGGCGGCGCTCGTTCACGCGGGATTTGCCGCCGTGCTGGTGTTCGGGGTGAGCTGGCAGACCAAGGCGCCCATACCGCTTACCGCAGAGCTGTGGAGTAGTCTGCCCACGGTCCCCGTGGCCGAGCCACCGCCGCCACCGCCCGAGCCTGAGCCAGTGAAGGTGGAGCCCAAGCCCGAGCCTCCCAAGTCGGAGCCGGTCAAGGTCGAGCCGCCCCAGCCCTCCAAAGCCGACATCGAGCTGAAAAAGAAGATCGAGAAGGAAAAGGAAAAAGAGAAGAAGCAGAAGCAGGAGAAGGAAGCCGCCGAGAAGAAGAAGCGCGAGGCGGACGAGAAGAAGCGCAAGGAGGACGAAAAGCGCCTCGCCGAGGAAAAGGCGCGCAAGGCGCAGGAGGCCAAGGCTAAGGCAGAGGCAGACGCGGCCGCGCGTGCGGCGGCGACCCGTCAGCAGAAACTTCTTGACGACTGGGCCAACCAGATTCGCGCGCTCATCCGTTCAAGAGCCAATGTGCCGGACTCGGTGACGGGTGCCCCGGAGATCCAGGTGAGGCTGAAACTCCTGGTAACCGGTGCTGTCTTCGAGGCGGTGGTGGTCAAGCGCTCGGGGAACCGCGTGTATGATGACTCGATCGAACGCGCCATCGCTGGCATTCGCCAGTGGCCCACCCCGGCTGATCCGGACCTGTTCCGCAACAACCGTGAAATCACCCTGAACATCAAGCACGAAAAATGAAGTCATTGCGAATATTTGGAGCCGTGCTGCTCTGGTGCATCTGCACGCTGGCTCATGCCCAGCTCACCATCGATATCACCACCAGCGCCGGCAAGCAGATCCCGGTGGCCATCGTGCCGTTCGGCAACGAGGATGCCACCCAGTCGGTGACGCCTGTAATCAGTGCTGACCTCGCCCGGACCGGCCTCTTCCGTCTGGTGCCCGCCACGGGTATCGCGCCGCCGCCCACCGAGCCGTCGGAAGTCAACTTCGCCGACTGGACCGCCCGCAATGCGGAGGCGCTGGTGATCGGCTCGCTGCGTCCTGCGCCGGGTGGTCAGGTCGACGTGCGCTTCCGGCTCTTCGACGTGGCCCGCCAGACGCAGCTGGCGAGCTTTTCCTATCTGGTGCAACCCACGCAATTGCGCGCCACCGCGCATCGCATCGCCGACGAAATCTACGAGAAACTCACCGGCGACAAGGGCGTGTTCTCCACCCGCATCGCCTATGTCATCAAGCGTGGCTCGCGTTATGAGTTGCAGGTGGCCGATGCCGACGGTGCCAACGCCCAGACGGTGCTGGCGTCGGGCCAATCCATCATTTCGCCCAAGTGGTCGCCGGACGGGACTCGCCTTGCCTACGTGTCATTCGAGAGCGAGAAGGCCACGGTGGTGGTGCAGAACCTCGCCACCGGCGAGCGGCGCACGGTCGCCAATTTCTTCGGCAACAACAGCGCGCCGGCCTGGTCGCCCGACGGGAAGCAGCTCGCAGTGACGCTGACCAAGGATGGCACATCACAGATCTACATCATTCCGGCAACGGGTGGCACGCCGCGGCGCATCACTGAAAGTGCTGCCATTGACACCGAGGCCGACTGGGCGGCCGATGGCAGCTTCATCGCCTTCATTTCCGATCGATCCGGTGGCCCGCAGATTTATCGCGCGCCGGCGAGCGGCGGGCAGCCGCAACGCCTGTCATTCGAGGGCAATTACAACGTGACGCCGAAGGTGAGTCCAGACGGACGTTCCATCGCCTATGTGCAGCGTGACGACGGCAAATTCCGCATCGCGTTGCTTGACATTGCCAGCGGACAAAGCACTGTGCTGTCCGATGGCCCGCTCGACGAGTCCCCCAGTTTTGCCCCGAATGGGCGGGTGATTCTCTATGAATCCACGACAGGCGGGCGCGGCAGCCTCGCGGCAGTTTCGGTGGACGGGCGAGTCAAGCAGCGCCTCACCGCGGCCAGTGGCGATGTGCGCGACCCTGCCTGGGGACCGTTTGTGAAGTAAACTTTGTAACCATAACTACAAGAGAGCTCGGCCGCCGCCTGTTTCATTGGAGTCCAGACGCAACCCCACTACAAGGAGTGAACGCATGAACAAGACCTATCGTATCGTTCCGGCCCTCGCGGCAGCGCTGCTGCTCGCGGCGTGTGGCAGCACACCCAAGACCGACGCGCCCGCGCCCGTCACCGAAACGCCCAAAGCCACGGCGCCGACGGCCCCCACGGCCACCACTCCGCCGTCCACGACCACGCCCAGCAGAGTCTCCCTGGTTGAGCCGCAGCCGGGCGGCGTACTGTCGGGTCGCAGCGTGTTCTTCGACTACGACAGCAACGTGGTGAAGCCGGAAGGCCAGACGCTGGTCCAGGCGCATGCCAAGTTCATGATGGAGAACCCGACTTCTCGCATCTCGCTGGAAGGCAACACGGATGAACGCGGTTCTCGCGAGTACAACCTTGCCCTGGGTCAGCGTCGTGCCGATGCCGTGAAGCAGATCATGACGGTGGTCGGTGTACCGGCCGCTCGCATCGAGACGGTCAGCTTCGGCGAAGAGAAGCCGAAGGCACCCGGCCATGACGAGTCAGCCTGGTCGCAGAACCGTCGTGCCGACATCGTCTACAAGAAGTAACTGATGCGTCGCCGTCTCACGGGATTGCTGGTCTGTGCCGCGCTGGGGCTCGCTGCCCCGGCGCAGGCCGGCCTGTTCGACGACGAGGAAGCACGGCGGCAGATTGCCGAATTGAGAAAGGTCGTCGCCGACCAGAAGCTCTCGACCGACGACAAGCTGGTCAAGCTCGACGAGGCGATCAAGAGTCTGGGCGTCATCCAGTTGTTGCAGCAGATCGAGATGCTGAATGCCGAGATCGCCAAGCTGCGCGGCCAGATTGAAGTATTGAATTTCCAAAGCGAACAGGTGCAAAAGCGCCAGCGCGATTTCTACGTCGACCTCGACACACGCCTCCGCAGTCTGGAGACTGGCAAGCCTGGTGGCGCCGCCACCGCCGGCACCCCAGCCGCAACGACTGACGCCGCCACGCCAGCCGCAGTGGCCGCGGCTAACAGCCGCCCGGCAGCGCCACCCAACCCGGCTGCCGAGAACAAGGCGTACGACGTGGCGCAGAACCTGTTCAAGAAGGGTGACTACACGCGCGCGGTCGAAGCCTTCAGCAGCTTCCTGCAGACCTGGCCGGGCAGCACGTTAGCCGCGAATGCGCAGTACTGGATCGGCATCAGCCATTTCAACCTGAAGGACTACAAGAACGCGATGGCGGCGCAGGAAAGCCTCATCAAGCTCTATCCCGAGTCCAACAAGCTGCCCGATGCATTGCTCGCCATCGGGTCCATCCAGATCGAGCAGGCCGACACCGGTTCGGCGCGCAACACGCTCGAAGACATCATCGCCAAGTATCCCGGCACCGAGGCCGCCGCCAAGGCGCGCACGCGGTTGCAGTCGCTCAGGCGTTAGTAAAAGCGAATATTCGCCATGTTGTTCACCAAGATTCCTGCCGCTGTCCTCAGCGCCGCCGAAGGGAAGAAAGCCTCCCTCGTTCGTGAGGGCAGTCGCGTCGACAATACGCTGCGCATCAACGAAATCTTTCTTTCGCTGCAAGGGGAAACCAGCCGCACCGGATTGCCTACCGTGTTCGTGCGCCTCACCGGTTGCCCGCTGCGCTGCGGCTACTGCGATACGGCCTACGCTTTCCACGAAGGCAATACTCGCGCCATCGACGATGTGATGGCCGAGGTCGCCTCGCATGGCACGCCCTATGTGTGCGTCACCGGCGGCGAGCCGCTGGCGCAGCGTGCATGCCTCACCTTGTTGAACCGCCTCGTGGAAGCGGGGTACTCGGTATCGCTGGAAACTTCTGGCGCGCTGGACATCAGCGAGGTCGACACCCGCGTTTCGCGCATCGTGGACATCAAGACGCCCGGTTCAGGCGAGGTGGACAAGAATCGCTGGGAGAACATGGCGCTGGTCACGTCGCACGACGAGGTCAAGTTCGTGTTGTGCAGCGAGGCAGATTACGCGTGGGCCCGCGATATCCTTCGCGAATATTCGCTGGCGGACAAATGCCCCGTGCTCTTCTCGCCGAGCCATGCCGATGTGAAGCCGGCTGATCTTGCAGCGTGGATCCTGCGCGACAAGCTGCCGGTGCGCATGCAGGTGCAGTTGCACAAGATTCTCTGGGGCGAGCAGCGCGGTCGATGAGTGCCGACATGAAACGCGCGGTTGTACTCGTTTCGGGCGGGCTCGACTCCGCCACCACGCTCGCCATCGCCCGCGAACGCGGATTCACCTGCCACGCGCTCTCGGTCGACTATGGCCAGCGTCACCGTGCCGAGCTGGACGCCGCGCGCGCAGTCGCGCTGGCGCAGGGTGCGGTGGAGCACCGCGTGGTGCGGGTGGATCTTTCCGGCTGGGGCGGTTCCGCGCTCACCGATGCGAATATTCGCGTGCCCACCGAAGCCAGCGCCGGCATTCCGGTGACCTACGTGCCGGCGCGCAACACCATCATGCTGTCGCTGGCGCTGGGCTGGGCCGAGGTGCTCAAGGCCGATGCGATTTTCTGTGGCGCCAATGCAGTCGACTACTCCGGCTACCCCGACTGCCGGCCGGAATACTTCGCCGCCTTCCAGCAGATGGCGCGCCTGGCGACCAAGATCGGCGTGGAGGGGGCGGCCATTGCCATCGAAACGCCCATCATCGGGCTGTCCAAGGCGGACATCATCCGCGAAGGGCGGCGGCTGGGCGTGGACTACACCGGCACGGTCTCGTGTTACCAGGCCGATGATCAGGGGCGTGCCTGCGGCCGGTGCGATGCCTGTCGCCTCCGCCGCGAAGGCTTCGAGCGCGCCGGCGTTCCTGATCCCACCCGCTACGTCGCCTGACACGGTAGCTTCATCCCTGCGCTGCGGGTAAATGCTTTAGCCACGGCTAATGCAAGGCTGGCTGGGCGCGGCGCGACTAAAATGTCGTTCCGTCTTGCCACCTGAATCGAAGTCTTATCGTGTCCACCACGCTCTCCCTCACTCACACTGTCGTCGCCGCCGGCTTTGCCGCCGCGTTCGTGGTGGGCGCTTTGTCCCAGCGCAGCAACTTCTGCACCCTGGGCGCGCTGTCGGACATCGTCAACATGGGTGACTGGGGGCGCATGCGCATGTGGCTGCTGGCCATTGCGGTGGCCATCGTCGGCACGCAGGCGTTGCACCACGCCGGACTCATCGATCTGGGCAAGGCGTTCTACACGCGACCGAATTTCACCTGGCTTTCCTACGCCGTGGGCGGCGTGCTGTTCGGCATCGGCATGACGCTGGCGTCAGGCTGTGGCAGCAAGACGCTGCTCCGCATGGGCAGCGGCAATGCCAAGTCCATCATCGTGTTTGTGTTCCTCGCCATCAGTGCCTACATGACCATGCGCGGCCTGTTCGGCGTGTGGCGCATCAACTCGGTTGATCTGGCCGCAGTGGATCTCGCCGGCCGCGGTGTGCCGACACAGGACATCCCCACGCTGCTGCAATCCGCATTCGGGCTCGATCGCAAGCAAGGGTTCCTCATTGTCTCCGGGCTGATTGCGCTGGGGCTCTTCGCTTTCATCTTCAAGGACCGCGAGTTCCGCCACAACGTCGATGGCATCCTCGCCGGAACCGCCTGGGGATTGGCGGTCACGCTGGGCTGGTACGTCACCGGCCATATCGGCTACGGGGAGAATCCGGACACGCTGGAGACGGTTTACTTCGGGACCAACAGCCGCACGCTGGAGTCCATGACCTTCGTGGCACCCTACGCGTTCATCCTTGAGTTGCTCATGTTGTGGAGCGACAAGTCGCTTGGCCTCACGTTCGGCATTGCCACGGTGCTGGGCCTCTTCGCCGGCGCGCTGGTCTATTCGTTGGCGACGCGCTCATGGCGTGCCGAAGGCTTCACCCAGGTGAGTGACCTGCGCAATCACATCATCGGCGGGGTGCTCATGGGCTTCGGCGGCGTCACCGCCATGGGCTGCACCATCGGGCAGGGTGTGACGGGCGTGTCCACGCTGGCGTTGGGCTCCTTCATCGCCTTGGCCGGCATCATGGCGGGCTGTGTGGCCACGCTCAAATATCAGTACTGGCGACTGATGCGTGAGGGCTGAGTCCCGGTTTACGCCCGCTTTGCAAAACAGGTTTGACCCGGGATTCCGGATTCCGCTATAATTTCGGGCTTTCCGGGGTCGGTTGCCGGAATTTGGGACGTTAGCTCAGCTGGTAGAGCAGCGGACTTTTAATCCGTTGGTCACTGGTTCGAATCCAGTACGTCCTACCAATTCAAAGCCCTGCAGGTTTTTCCTGCAGGGCTTTGTGCATTTCTGGGAGGACATTTGGGCAGGCGCTTCATCTTCGCGCGGCGAGCGCCGGCACAAGCCGTGGGGGCGGTGCGGGTGACTTTGAGGACGCGGCGGACGAACCGGCCTGACGAGATCTAGCCGGCCGCGCAATAGCCACATGTTCCGCAGTCGGCCCCGCCACACGAAACCGCCCCACCAACCGATTCAACTGATCCGCCTGCTCCCGCATGGCATCCGCCGCCGCACTGGTTTCTTCGACCAGGGCCGCGTTCTGCTGGGTGGCGAGCTCCATCTGGGAAATGGCGCGGTTGACCTGCTCAATGCTCGCTGTCTGCTCGCGCGTGGTGACGGCGATGGTCTCGATGATGCGTGCGGCTTCCCGGATGGCGTCCACGACTTGCGGGATGGCGGCGCCCGCCTCGTTGGCCAGTTGCGCGCCCGTCTCGACTCGCGTTGTGGCGTCCTGGATCAGGGACTTCACCTCGCGGGCGGACTCGGCACTCTTTTGCGCCAATGCACGCACCTCGCCCGCGACGACCGCGAACCCACGGCCCTGCGCGCCGGCGCGGGCGGCTTCAACCGCCGCGTTGAGGGCCAGGATATTGGTTTGGAAGGCCAGGCTGTCGATCACGGCGGCGATGGAGCCGATTTGCGCCGAGCTTTCCTTGGCTGCTTCCATCTGGGTCGCAGCCCGTATGGCCACGTCGCCGCCGCGGCCGGCCGCCTGCACCGCTGCGTCAGCCAGTTTGCTGGCCTCGCGTGTGCCGTCGGCAATCTGGCGCATCGATTGGGTGAACTGCTCCATGCTGGATGCTGTTTCCTCCAGCGTCGAGGCCTGTTGCTCGGTGCGCGATGACAGATCGAGACTGCCCTGGCTCACCTGGCTCGCGGCACCCGCGATGTTGCCCGCGCGTGAAGTGATCTCGATCACCAATGCCTGCAGTTGCGCGACGAAACCGTTCAGGGCCTGGGTCAGCCTGCCCAGCCCCCCGGAAAGTTTCGGCAGGCGCCTGGTGAGATCGCAGTCGCCCGACTGCAGCGACTCCGCTGCGTCCGCCAGCAACTCTATGCGGCTGGAGATGTGGCGGAGGAGGAAGCGCGCGCCCAGCATCTGGGCGAACAGCAGCACACCCAATGCGATGAGGCCAATGGTCCGCGGGCCGAGCTCGGTTTGCCACAGCGCGGCTGTTTCGTTGGCGCCGTACTGCCAGGCAAAGGCCAGCAGCGCAGTCGCCAGCATGTTGAGGCCGACATAGGCGCGCACGGCGGCGCGGATGGAGAGATCGTTGGTTCGGACCGGTGCTGTCATGGCGGGCTCGTCTTGCTCTAGGGAGGATTGAAAGAACTTGCAAGCAGGTCAGTGTCCGGCGCGCCGCCCCTGAAACGTGCCATCTGGTACTGCTGCATTGGGGGCGAGCGGACTTGGCCCCACTTTAGCGGCCGGGCGACAAGCGGAACATTCGGGTTCTTCCCGATTCCGCATGGGTGGAACCCGTGATGGATGCTGGCGACATTCCCCGAGTCGCGCGCAAGTGGCTTGCGGCTAGAATCGGCAGCATCCTTCGCCATCGATCATCATTGATCCGTCGTCACAGCCATGTGCCATCACGTTCATGCATCGCCACGTCCCATCCTGCGCGCTTGCGTTGCCGCCCTGTTGCTGGCCGTTCATACCCTCGGGATGGCGCAGCAGACTCGCGCAACGGTGGCCGCAGGATCGGGACCGATCACACTGATCGACAATGTCAATGGCTACACCTTGAACGCGGCGGGTGAGCTGATTCGGTTCCAGGCGCTCCTGATTGATGCGGCTGGCAAGGTGATCTTCGCCGGCGCGCGCGATGTGGCGCGCAAGCAGGGCGCTGGCGCGACTCGCATTGACGGCAGGGCCCGCACGGTGCTGCCGGGGCTGATCGATGCGCACGGCCACGTCATGGGCCAGGGTGTTGCGCTCTCCGCGCTCGATCTGCGCGGCACGGCAACACTGCAGGACGCGCAACGCGTCATCAGCGAATATTCGCGCAAGCACCCTGATGCGGCCTGGATTCGCGGACGCGGCTGGAACCAGGAAGTCTGGAAACTCGGCCGATTCCCCACCGCGGCCGAGTTGGACGCGGTGGTGAAGGACCGGCCCGTCTGGTTGCGGCGCGTTGATGGTCACGCGGGCTGGGCGAACACGCTGGCGCTGCAACGCGCGGCCATCACCCGCGACACGCCTGACCCGCCGGGTGGTCGCATCGAACGCGATGCGAAGGGCGACGCGACCGGCGTGCTCATCGATGCCGCGATGGGATTGATCGAGCGTCAGATGCCGCCATTGTCTGAAGCGGAGAATCGCGCCGCGCTCGATGCCGTGCTCACGCACTTGCGCTCAGTGGGTCTCACGTCGGTGCACGACATGGGCGTCAACGTGGAGACTGACGCGCTGTATCGCGAATATTCGCAACAGGGGCTGCTCACCACACGCGTGTATGGCGCCATTGCCGGCGCAGGCCCGGTCTTTGACACGCTCACCCGGACGGGGCCGCCTAAGACGGAGAGCAGCGATCGCTACGCGCTGCGCGCCGTGAAGCTTTTTTCCGATGGCGCACTGGGCAGTCGCGGGGCCGCCATGCTGGCGCCGTACAGTGATGCGCCGGCATCGCACGGTCTGCTGTTCAAGAGCGATGCGCTGATGCGCGCCGATCTGGAGAGGGTGATCAAGGCCGGATACCAGGTCGCGGCGCATGCCATCGGCGACGCCGCCAATCGGCAACTGCTGAACGCCTTCGCAGCACTCTCGGATCAATACCCGATCAAGGACAAGCGCCATCGCATCGAACATGCGCAAGTCATCGCACCTGATGACATCGCGCGCTTCGCCGCCCTGGGCATCATCCCGTCGATGCAGCCCATTCACGCCACATCTGACAAGAACATGGCAGAGGCCCGCGTCGGCGCCGAGCGCATCAAGGGAGCGTACGCCTGGCGCAGCCTGCTCAAGTCCGGCGCGCGCATCGCCTGTGGCTCTGATTTTCCGGTGGAGCCGGCTAATCCGTTCCTGGGTTTGCACGCGGCGGTGACGCGCCAGGACGACAAGGACCAGCCCCAGGGCGGCTGGTACGCCAACGAAGCCATGACGCTGAAGGAGGCCCTGCGCTGCTTCACGCTCGACGCTGCATGGGCCGCACATCAGGAGGATGTGCTGGGCTCGCTGGAACCGGGCAAGTGGGCCGACTTCATCGTCGTCGATCGCGACATTTTCAGGATCGCGCCACGTGA
>JANRIX010000006.1:0-1537 GCA_033764435.1 Burkholderiales bacterium | reverse complement strand
GCCTATGAGGAATTGTCGAAGGAACAAGGCCTCGATGCGATCGTGCACCTTGGCGATTACCTCTACGAGTATGGCACCGACGGCTATGGCGGCGACATCGCCGAGAAGCTCGGCCGCAAGCATGATCCGGCAACGGAGATTATCTCGCTGTCGGACTACCGGCGCCGCCATGCGCAGTACAAGAGCGATCCGAACCTGCAGGCCGCGCATGCGGCCGCGCCCTGGATCTGCACCTGGGACGACCATGAGAGCACCAACGATTCCTACCGGACCGGCGCCGAGAACCACAACCCGGACAAGGGCGAAGGTGACTGGACCGAGCGCAAGCAGCGTGCGCTGCAGGCCTATTTCGAATGGATGCCGCTGCGTGAGCCGAAACCGGGCGAAGTGACCTCCGCCGTTTGGCGCACGTTCCGCTTCGGCGATGTGGCAACCCTGCACGCGCTGGAATCGCGGCTCACCGGACGCTCCGAGCCGATGAGCTGGGGCGACGCGCTGGCGGGGGCCTCGACGCAGGAAGAGATTGGCGCGCGGGTGATGGCGACGATGGCGAAGGTGGCCGATCCCACGCGCACGATGCTGGGCAGTGAGCAGGAAGCCTGGCTGGCGGCAGAGTTCAAGGCATCCGTCCAGTCCGGCGTAAGTTGGCAGGTGCTGGCCAACCAGGTGGTGATGGCTAAGAACAAGCTGCCGGATTTCACCAAGTCCATGACCAAGGAACAGATCGACGCGCAGGACCGGCCGGAAGTGCTTGCCTTCATTCCATTCACCGCGCTGGGTCTGCCTTGGAATCTTGACGCCTGGGACGGCTATCCGGCGGCGCGCGAGCGGCTCTATGCGAGTGCCAGGGAGGCCAACGCTTCGCTGGTGACGCTGGCCGGTGATACGCACACGGCCTACGCCAACGAACTGTTTGATGCGGGCGGCGAGCGGCGCGGCGTCGAGTTCGGCTGCACTTCGATCAGTTCACCGGGTCTTGGCGCTTACGTCAAAGCGATACCGGATCTGGGCGAGCAGATTGCCAATGCCAATGACGAGATCATCTGGCACGATCCGTTCGGCCATGGCTACACGGTGGTGACGCTGACGCGGGATGATGTGACCGCGACGTTCCGGAAAGTCTCCACGGTCTACTCGCCTGAGTATACCGCCGAAACCGTCGCGGCATTCAAGGCGGCCTACTCGAAGCGCGGCGTGACCGAGCTGACGAAAGTCTGAGGCGCTTCCCACCCCAATCCGTTTCACCCCGGCGGAAGCCGGGGCCCAGCACAAAGATTCTGGGTCCCGGCTTTCGCCGGGATGACAACAATCGGGATGACAACAATGGAGGCGGCGGCCTAGCTGGCTTTCAGCTGGCGCAACTGTTCCTTGATTTTCAGCTTTTGTCGCTTGAGATTCCGGACCGTCAGATCATCGCTGGAGGGGCGCTTCTGTTCGGCGGCGATCTGTTCGTCCAGGTGGCGGTGCTTTGCAGCGAGCTCACTGATCCGACCATTGAGCGACATGGGCAGTCTCCTTGTTTTTCAGCACGGCACTC
>JANRIX010000004.1:0-1634 GCA_033764435.1 Burkholderiales bacterium | reverse complement strand
GGCCAGGCCCATCGAGGTGGTCTTGGCGCGGCGGATCGCCTTGCTGGGGAGTTCGTCCCCGCCCACCACATCCTCGCAATGGAGGATTTCGGAGGCCGCACGCAGGTTCGGGTGATTTTCGAGCGCCGTTTCGATCCGTGCCTGATCGCCCACCAGCAGGAACTTGAACTTGTCGTGCTGCCGGCGCGCGAGCGCGGCACCTTCGACCATGACGCGCACGCCCTCATCGCCGCCCATCGCATCGACGGCGATACGGGGCAGGTTCATCGAGCCGATCTCCGGTCAGGGGTAAGGGCCAGCGGCACTCAGCCGACGGCGACGACCTGGCGCCCGTTGTAGTGGCCGCAGTGGCCGCAGATGTTGTGCGGGCGCTTCAACTCGCCGCAGTTCGAGCATTCGTGGAATGCCTCGACCTTGAGCGCATCGTGCGAACGACGCATGCCGCGGCGGGAGGGCGATACTTTTCTCTTGGGGACAGCCATGGCGGCACCATTTCCTCAAATAACTATGCGTTCGCGCCACCGGCGCCTGCGATTCTCGAAGGCCGCCCTTAAGGCAAGGAGGGTGCGCACACAAGCACGAGACTTGCGCGCATTCCTTGGCCAGCAGCGGCGGGAAGCGGCGCGCTATAGCGAAAAATTCGCGCGTTGCAAGCCGCCCCGGGTCTGCCTAGCAAGGGCGCGTATCAATGAGGGGTTCATTCGCACATGATCATTCTTCCCGTGACGCTCGCGGCGGCAGCGGCGGCGGCCGTGCTCAACATCTGGCTCGGCATCCGCATCGGCGCCTTGCGCACCGCGCTTCAGATCAGCGTTGGCGACGGCGGGAGCGAGGCGCTCCAACGCCGGATGCGCGCGCAGTTGAACTATGTCGAGAACACCGGCTTCGTGCTGTTGCTGATCGCGGGGATCGAGCTTGCCGGCAAAGGTAGCTGGTGGCTGGCTTACGTCGCGGCGGCCTATTTCCTTGGCCGCGTGGCGCATGGCTTCGGGATGGACGGCGGCAAGGCTGGACCCGGGCGGATGGTCGGCACGCTGCTGACGATGCTGGTGCAACTTGGCCTCGCGGTGGTGGCGGCGCTGATCGTGATGCGGGTGATGTAATCCTCTCCTGAACGGGAGGATGTTCAACTCAACATGTAGTCGCTCACAAACGCATTGGTCTTGCGCTCGCGGCCGAAGGTGCTGGTGGGGCCGTGGCCGGGGATGAACATCACGTCCTCGCCCAGGGGCCAGAGGCGCTGGGTGATCGAATCGATCAGGTCCTGGTGGTTGCCGCGCGGGAAATCGGTACGGCCGATCGAGCCCTGGAACAGCACGTCGCCGACAATCGCGAACCGGCTGGGCGCGTGAAAGAACACCACGTGGCCGGGAGTGTGGCCGGGGCAATGGATCACGTCGAGCGTGAGTTCCCCCACCGTCACCGTGTCGCCTTGCTTGAGCCAGCGGGTCGGGGTGAAGCTCTTGGCGACCATCCCCCAGCGCGGGCCGTCGTCATCGAGCTGGTCGATCCAGAAGCGGTCATCCTCATGCGGGCCTTCGATGTCGAGGCCGAGTTCGTCCGCCAGCATCCCCGCCTGCCCGCAATGGTCGAGATGCCCGTGGGTAACGAGCAGCTTTTCAAGCGTGACACCC
>JANRIX010000062.1:0-7720 GCA_033764435.1 Burkholderiales bacterium | reverse complement strand
TCGGCCACGCTCATCGGTTGCTCGACCGCACGCAACAAAGGCACCTGCGACAACCGCCTCAACATTCGCCGGGATGAACTCGAGGCCCGCGTGCTTACCGCCCTGCGCACGAAGCTCGTTGATCCCGAACTCTTCGCGCATTTCTGCGAGGTCTTCACACAGGAGATGAACCGGCTGCGGATGGAGGCGAGGTCAGGTATCGGGTCAGCCGAGGCTGAACATGCGAAGATCAAGAGGGAGATCGACAAGATCCTGGACCTGTATCTGAAGGACGCGCTGTCAGTCGACATGGTACGCGAGCGCAGCAGAGGACTTGAGATACGGAAGGCCGAGCTTGAGCGGTTTCTTGGAGAGGCACAGGAACCGCCCCCGATGCTGCACCCGAGCATGGCCCTGCAATACCGCAGGCGGGTCCAGCAGCTCTATGATGCGCTTCAGGGGGACGACGAGGAACGCCGTGTTGAAGCTGCAGAGGTGTTGCGGACGCTGGTGGACAAGATCATCCTGACGCCGCTCAACGGCAAGCTGGAGATCGATGTTCAGGGCGATCTTGCTGGAATTCTTGCGATTTCCGTACAAAGCAAAAACCCCGCAGCGTTGGCTACGGGGGCGCAAGTAAAGATGGTTGCGGGGGCAGGATTTGAACCTGCGGCCTTCAGGTTATGAGCCGTAGCCAGCAGATTTTAAAACCTATTTTGTTTCAATGGATTGAGTTGCAAGCCTTTGAAGCATAAAGGCTTTGCTCGGTATCTTGCTGGCTTTCGTTGAGCTTCGACGGATTTCAGAGGGCTCGTTGTGGCATTCACGGGTTGACTAGGCGTTGACAAGAGCACCATCAGCGAGGCGCAGACCACAATCTATGTGACGGCGCCATTACGCCTCGGCAGAGAACACAAAGGACCACAAAATACAGGTAGCTCAAGACGGGTTTTCTTCTTCGCTGATGGTCGCAGGAAAGTTAATTGTCAAAGATCCTGCACGCACTTCCTCTCCCGAGTCCAACTTCGCACGCACTCGGATCAAGGCAGGGGCTGCAATGACCAACGGTGTCCACTGTATGGGGATCACAACCGAAAGAATCTTCTCGCTTGAATCGTTCGCCTCAACTTCTGAATTATCCAAGAATGCGTCCGGCGTAAATTTCGTCTCAGCAGAGAAAATTTCTGTCGAATCCCCACCCTCGATCTTCGTGACATGCAGTGTTAGGGTTTCGAAGTGGCTTTCACGAGGAAAGCGAAGATTAACAAGTGCAGCAAATGTCGGCAAAATCCCAGGCGGTGGGCCGCTGAAATTCAGCTCGGAAGCATAACAGCCCACCAAGGTCATTTTCCCGTTTACTTCATGTCTTATGTCGTCGCAGAAGACAGTGACTCCGTAGGCGTCTTTCGTCATGAAGCAATCTTTTCAAGTTTGAACATTGAGTCTGGGCTTATTGTTCCGCTTGCTCGAGCAGCGAGTTGACTCTGCAGCTGAAGCACATGGTCAGAAGATTTCGCGATATTAGCGTGCTTAACTCGCGGGCGATCAATGAATTCAATGTAGATGTCCTTGTCGAAAGCATACGCAAACTCCGCAATCGAACGGGCCGTAAGATTTGCGCTGCCAGTTAGCCTACGATTGATCACAGATCGATCAACACCAAGGATCGTTGCAACCTCCTGCTGCGTCTTTCCAGTCGCAACGAATGCCTTCTGAATCTTTTTTTGAAGAAGCGATATAAAGCGAGCCGATTTGCGTGATTTTGGATCAAGTTTTATTTGATATGACATCTGTGTAACTTCCTCCCATCACACATTTCGGTTCATCAAGAGCGATGTTTTCGCGTACATAGACCGTCTGCGCCATGTATCGCCCATAGCTGTTTTCGAGTTTGATTCTGTCGGCCGCATCCCCGAAGCAGCAGACAAACACATCCTTCTGCGGCGCCCATCCAAAGATCCTGACTTCCTCTGTCTTGAGCTCCCAAACGTATCGATCAGGCGTCCAACTGAGTTTCTTGAAGCGGCGATCCGAAAAGAAGTCGTCTCCTGATACATATTCCGCGAACAAAGCATAAACTTGTTCAAGCGGAGTGAGTTCCGCATACAGAGGGTTGTGGCCCAGTGCGGGCAGGACCTGGTCGAGCCACCCCAGGAACTCTGTTGTCCCATACAGTCTTCTCCATGGCAGCTCATCGGGCTCCAAGGGATCAATGATGTCGAGGACACCCGAATCACAAAGCTCGCCAAGCGTTGCCATATATATCAACAGACTCTTTCTGCAAGGTAAAGTGACCGTACGCTAGCGTGAGGCGGAAGCTGTGGCAATCTGGGCCAAGGCCAAGCGAAGCTTGAACATTACAACATGCCTTGCCATCAACTGACCCAAGCTGACTAACCCATTGAATTCTTGTTTAGGAACGCCCCTCCCCGCCCCAGTTCCACCTTCCGCCTGTCTTCCGGTCCCTGCCTCGTGGTCCGACTTGATAGTGGCGCGGGTTTACGCCCGTGTCGTCGGGCAAGGAGGCGGGATGCATGGTCAAGAGACTGAAATTGAGTGAGAAAACCCTGCGCGAGGCGGAACCGAAGCCCGGTGTCAGCTACCAGATTTTCGACACGGACGTGATCGGCTTCGCCGCACGGGTGCAGGCCTCCGGCGCGAGGACCTTCACCATCGACTACCGGCACGCCGGGCGGCAGCGGCGAATGACCATCGGGCGCTGGCCGGAATGGAGCGTCACCGCCGCGCGCGAACGCGCCAAGGAACTACGCCGCGCCATCGATGAAGGGCAGGATCCTCTGGCGGCGCGGGACGAGTGGCGCGGGGCCCCGCGCGTCACCGACATGATCGACCGCTACATCGCCGAACACCTGCCGAAACTCGCCAAGACCAATGCAGGCGACCAGGTGTCGATGCTGAAGAAGATGCTGGAACCGGCGTGGGGCAACCGGCTGGTGACGGAGATCACCAAGTCCGACGTCGCGAAGTTCCTCGATTTCGTGGCCGAGGGCCGCCCCCGCCCCTGCAAGGCGAAGCCCAAAAACCGGGCCCGCAAGTTGCAGGGTCACAAGCCCACACCGATCCGCGCCAACCGCATGGGTGAAGTCCTGCGCAAGATGTTCACGCTCGCCGTGGAATGGGAATGGCGGGCGGACAACCCCGCGCAGGGGTTCCATCGGCGCATCGAACACGCCCGCGAGAGGTTCCTCTCGCCAGAGGAACTGACTCGGCTGGCGGCCGTGCTGGATGCCGCCGAGGACCAACGCGCCGCGGCGATCATCCGGATGTGCATGTTGACCGGCGCCCGGGTGGGCGAGGTCCGGACGGCGCGGTTCGAACAGTTCAACCTCGACTATGCCATCTGGTCGAAGCCCGCCTCGACGACCAAGCAGCGCAAGATTCACCGGGTGCCAATCTCGCAGGATGTGGCCGCCATCGTGCGGCTACGCCAGCAGGCGGTACCGAGCGGCAATCCGTGGCTGTTCCCGGGCGACACTGTCGGCCAGCCCGTCCGGGAAATTCGCCGCTTCTGGGCCAAGGTGCAAAAGGACGCCGGGCTGGCCGACGTCCGTATCCATGACCTGCGCCACACCTTCGCCTCGCTGCTGGTCAGTGGCGGCGCATCGCTGGAAATGATCGGCAAGCTGCTGGGTCACAGCCAGGTGCAGACCACCCAGCGCTACGCGCACCTGATGGATTCGCTCCTGCGCGCGGGCGTCGACACGGTGGCCAGCCTCCTGCGGCCGCGACCGCGCCTTGTCCATGACGCGGCGCAGGAGGGGGCCGACCTGCCGAAGTCGGCCTGACCCTCACACGGCATCCTCGCCGCGCAGCTTGCGCCAGAGCGAGGACAGCCGCTTGCGGATGGTGCTCTCATCCGGCACCTCGCCCGACTTCGAGTTCTGGACGAACCAGTCCTGTACCTGCGTGACCAGAGCGGTCTGGGTATCGGGCACGCCCTTCTCGAATAGGAACCATGTCAGCCACGCATACATCGCGTCCCAATCGTAGCGCGGGCTGGCCCCGATGGTGGAAGCCGGGCGCCGCAGGAGATCACGCTCCTCCTCGAATGCCTGCAGCGTTCCGGCATCCAGCAGCAGGTCGGACGACCGGACCAGAACCCCCTCGGCCGGATGGGTGATCGTGAGCCAGGTCTTGCTGCCAAGCGGCATGACCCGCTTGAGCCTGGCCTGCTCGTCGCTCGGGCCCATCCGCCGGAACATCCCCATCAGTTCCGCCATCGGCACCTGGACCATACCGGCCACTGTCTCCTCGCCGCAGAGGACCGGAGGGATGCCCGCCACGACATGCAGATGCCCTGCCGCTGCCCGGCCCGCCACATCGGCCGGGTGACAGCCCCAGCGCACGGCGATTTCGTAGATCGAGAAGAATGCGACGGGGGGCAGTGGCATCGGGAAACTCCTTTCAGACATGCGGCATCCTTCGGCCAGGGCCGTCGGCATGCAGGTTACAAATGACCCGCCGTGCCGAGCACGTGGGCGTACTGGGTGTTCAGAGCACGTCGTCGAGGAAAACCGCCTGTAAGCCAGAGGCACACCGTGACCGGCGTGCGCATCCGACTGCGTTCGTCTTTTCGATTCTTATGGACTGCTCAACGGCGAATCTACTCAGCCGAAGGGCGAGTCTGCAACAGATATCCCGTGCGCTTCGACCTTCGTCGGCAGAGTTTCGGTGGATATCGTCGAGGGCCTGCGGAACGCGACCGGAACGACCCATTCCGGCAATTCCGGCCCCGACAGAACCGGCGAATCCGTCCGAACGCCGGTCAATCGGCCCGCCCCGGAGAGAGTGGTAACGCTGGCGCATGGATCGCCGCCCGGAACCGGCTCGGGTGGCGGTTCCCGAGACTCCGTCCAGCGGCGACTCTAGCGGACCTCAAGGCAAAAACCTCAATGAAACAGGGGGTGGAACGGAGTAGCGGCCTGCAATTCCACCTTCCGCCTGTCTTCCGCTCGTCACGCTCTGCTTCGCTGGCGCTGCCCCACCAAAGGGGCAAAAGGCGAATGGAGCAGCCCATGAAGGACATCCAGACCGATCTCGACGAAGACATCCCCGACCTGCTAGCCGACTGGATCAGCCGGGAGAAGCTGGCCCGGGCGCTGGGCCTGACGACCGACACGCTGTCCCGGTGGGAAGCCCGCCGCCAGGGGCCGCCATGCACACGCATAGGTTGAAAGACCTTCTATCGCCGCGCCGCCATCCAGGAGTGGATCCGGGCGCAGGAACAGGCCCATCCGGTGCGCAAGACGCGGGGGCGGTCATGACCATCCAGCCCCGCAGCTCCGCCTGGCCCGCCGACCGCGTGGCCGAGGCGCGCGCCGTCATCGCGGACGTCGCGCATCACAGCGACCTCCTGATCCGGCTCGCCTGCAACGTGCTGGTTCAGCATGGCGAGACCCCGGCCGAACGTGCGGATGCCCAGCGCCTGCTGGTGGTGATCGACGCGCGGCGGCCAGTTCGTCGGGCCCAGCGCGAAGATCATGGGAGGGCCGCACAATGAAACGCCGTGGCACCCCGGAGGCTGATCTGCAGCGCACCATCGTACAGGCGTTGCGCATCGCCCTGCCCCGCACCGCCATCATTCACCACTGCGCCAACGAGGTGACCGATGCCGGGCCCCGCGGCGCCAAGCGCCAGGCGATCCTCGTCGGCATGGGCGTCCATGCCGGGTTCGCCGATCTGATGGTACTGTGCGAGGGCCGTGTCCTGTTCCTCGAGCTGAAGGCGCCGAAGGGGCGATTGCGGCCGGAACAGGAGGCGTTCCGCGACGCCGTGCAGGCACAGGGATTCGGCTGGGCGCTGGTGCGTAGCCTCGACGATGCGCTGGGCGCGCTGGCGGATCACGGGTTCACCACACGCATCGCCCCTCCCGTTGGGAGGCCCGCGCCATGAGCCACGAGGCCACCAACTGGGCCATCAAACAGCGCGGGCTGAAGCCCACGACCAAGATCGTGCTCTGGCACCTCTGCGACCGGTTCAACCCGGACTACGGCTGCTTTCCCTCGCAGGACCGGCTGGCGCATGACTGCGAGATCAGCCGGTCGACGCTAAACGATCACCTCGGCCAGCTTGAGGCTGTGGGCCTGCTGCGGCGCGTGCGGCGGCTCGATCCCCTTACCAAGCGCCAGCTGCCGACCCGCTACATCCTGGGGTTTGAGCCGGGCTTCACACCTGTGGCTGTGGTGCCGTGTCCGGAAACCGGACACGGGGAATGTGCAGGTGCGCTAATCGCCGACACGGCAGAGGGTTTGCGCTTGGATGCGGCGGCCGATGGTCTGCCGTGTCCGGATTTCGGACACGGGTTTGACGCGGAACCCGTGTCCGATTTTTCCGCTGACCCGTGTCCGGAAAATGCCGAAAGCCGTGTCCGGATTTCGGACACTAACCCTGTAAGGGAACCTCTAAGTGAACCAGTAAAGGAGGAGGAGGGCGCGCAGGCGCGCGCGGCGATTTCCGATGAGGTGTTCGGGGATCTGCTGGCAGCGCTGGGCCTCGAGCCAGTCGCCCTGCCCGGCTGGTGGCAAGGCTGGCCGCCCCGGCTGCATGTCCAGCGCTGGCGCGACGAGCTGGGGCTGACCGAGGCGGAGATCATCGCCGCGGCCGAGGCGAGCCGCGAGGAGCACCCCGAACCGCCCGATGGGCCGAAGGCGCTAGACCGCGTGATGCAGCGCGCGGCCCAGCGCAAGGCAGAGGATGCGGGCCGGAAACGCCGGAAGCCCAAGACGCCCCCCGCCCCGGCTGCGAAGTCGATCACCGACCTTCCTGTCTTCTACGCCGATCTGGTCAACTCCGACCGCTACCTGCCGGTCAGCGCGATCAGCAACACGATGCGCGACGCCATGCTGGCGCGTGGCCTCGTGACGGCTCAGCGCCTGCGCGAGCGAGGTGTTCGATGACCTTGCAACGACCGATCGTCCGTGCTGGCAGTCGATCCGTTCGACGCGCGCTGGGTGTGCAGGCAGCGCTGGAATGGGCGTTCCGGATCGAACAGGCTCGGCTTGAACTGCCGCTGCCTGAGGACATCACCGAGGAAGGGTTCGGCTTCGGCCTAGAATACGTCCTCCTCCAGCGTGCCGTGCTGGGCTGCAAGATCGACGGCGGCCAGCACAAGGTCGGCAGCTATACCCACGAGGACGCCGAGGTGATCGCCGCCACCGTCGCCGGGATCCCCGATAGCCTCGGCGGCAAGCGCATGGCGATCCGCTTGGCCGAGCTGGCCCGTGCTGGACTCACCCCGGACTGGATGCCCGACGCTGTCCCGCGCTGCGTGCCCACCATGATCAAGCAGAACCAGCATGGCACGCATGCGGGCGCCATCGTCGTGGGCACCGAGCGCATCCGCGCACGCGGCGCGGGCGCGCGCGCCACATGGAAAACCGTCGATATCCTCGCCTGCCCGGTCACCTTCTCGCCACACCCGCAGCAGATCGAGACCGCCCGGCGCGGGTATGAAGACTGGTGGCAAGCGCTCGTCTGGGTGCGGAACGGGCTGATCGCGGGCGGGATGCTGCGGGAGGTCGAGGTGACAGCTGCGATGCCGAGGGTCCGGCCTTGGGACCATGGTATGCGTGCCCCTTCCTTAGGGTCAGGACTCGTTCTTTTTTCATAGCCAGAACATGACGGTTGCGGCGAGGGCGATGGCTGAGAGGAAGACCTTCGGGCATCTGTCGTAGCGTGTGGCGACCCTGCGCCAGTCCTTCAGGCGCCCGAACATGATCTC
>JANRIX010000059.1:0-306811 GCA_033764435.1 Burkholderiales bacterium | reverse complement strand
GGCAGGTGACGCATGTTCAAACTCACTTTCTGGTCGTTGCCGATCAGGCCGGGCCGGTGGCGCGCGCCTCCTCCTCGGCCAGCTTGCGGATGTAGTGGGAAAACTCGGGGTCCTCGCCGCGCAGCATCTCGGGCAGACGGGTGCGGAAATTCTCGCGGCGACACCACTCCCGCATGAAATCCTCCCATGAGTTCCAGCGCCGCGCCTTGTCCGGCGCCATGTTTTCGTCATGCGCCACGAGGTAGGCGCGCTCGAACAGGGCGATCAGCATGTCGAAGATGACCAGCATGCGCTCCTCCTGCTCCGGCGTCAGGTTGGGCGTGGGCGCATTGCTGCGCAGGCGCAGATCCGGGTGCTTCAGCACCACCTCGAGGAAGTCGATGTAGGCGTCGTTCAGGAGCTGGTACTCCTCCTCTTCCTCATTGGCCCGCTCGCGCCGCGCCTGGTAGAGAAAGGTCGCAATGGCGAGCGGCAGGCCGATCACCGTGACGACGAAGGAAGCGAGCTCCCAGAACTCCTTGGTGAACATGCTCAGCCCGGGATCAGCCTTGCGGCGGCGGACTCCCTGACATCGATCACATGCATGCGCACCTTGCGCTCCTTGCCATCGCGCTTCAGGGTGAATTCGGCCGACTTGCCGATGCCCACGCGGTCCAGTTCGCGGGTGAACGCCGACATGCTTTCGATGTTCACCCCGTTGATGGCCACGATGATGTCGCCGATCTCGCGGGTGCGGCGATTGAGGGGCTTCAGGCCAGCCTGATCGGCAGGCGAGCCGCGGCGCACATCTTCGACCACCACGCCGCTGATGCCCGCGCGGGCGACCAGCACCGGGTTCACGGCCACGATGCCGATGCCGGGCTTGGGTGCGGTACCCGTGGCGATGAGCGAGGGCACGATGCGATTCACCAAGTCGACCGGAATGGCGAAGCCGATGCCGGCCGAGCTGCCGGACGCGGAACGGATGGCGGTGTTCACGCCGATGAGGCGCCCGGCGCTGTCCAGGAGCGGGCCGCCGGAGTTGCCGGGATTGATGGCTGCATCCGTCTGGATGGCACCGGCGATCTCGGTGAAGTTGCTGGTGGGCAGGTCGCGATCCAGCGCGCTCACGATGCCGCGGGTCAACGTGCGCTCGAGGCCAAACGGCTTGCCGATGGCGTAGACCGACTGGCCGATGCGCAGGTCGGCCGACGTGCCGATGGGAATCGGCCGCGCAGTCTTCGGCGCATTTTTCAGCCGCACCACGGCGAGGTCGTATTCGGGGGCAGCGCCGATCACCTCCGCCTGCAGTGGCTGACCAGCGTCCAGTTGGACCAACACGGACCGCGCACCTTCCACCACATGGAAATTGGTGACGACATGACCCTGGGCGTCCCAGACGAATCCGGAGCCGCCACCCTGGGCGACCTCCACCGTGAAGAAATTCCGCTCCAGCCGCTCGGTGGTGATGTAGGCCACCGACGGTGCGGCGTTCTGGAAGAGGTCCACGACCTGCTTTTCTTCGGCCAGCAGGGGTCCACGAGGCGTGACAGTGCGTGGCGACGCGGCTTCCACGCCGGCGAATTCGCAGGCCGCAAACAGGGTGGCGACAACCACGGCAGCCGCAGTGAGCTTTTTCATTTCAGATCAGTTCCCGCATAAGGCTCGGATTTCCGACGCAACGCCCGCATGATGACGTCGCACCCACCGAATTCAAGCCCGCTTCAGGTCTTCTTCTTCATGTCCCGGCACTTCAGGGGCAGGTAGCGTTCTTCGATATCGGTTTCCAGCTTGCCCTGCGCTTCCCGGCCCTCGGGCACGGGGCGCTGATGGCACAGCCATTCGATGCCCAGCACCTTCACGTTGGGTGCGATGGACGGGCGCCAGGTCAGTTTCTTGCCTTTCAAGGCGCTGTTGGCATTGTTGCCGTAGACCACGGTCACGGCGCCCTCCTTCACGTGGACAGACTCCACGAGATCGCCGACCATCTTCTCCGGCTGGGGCAAGCCCGAAGACGCATTGTCGACCGGCATGGCGCCTTTGGCCGCATAGATGGTGCCGACAGCACGTTGAGCCACTTCCGCCATTTTCTCGCCCTCCTGCACCTGCTCGCGGATGACGCGGTCGATCAGGGTCGGTGTCGCGATGGTCGCAAGGATACCGATGATGGCAAGCACCACCACCAGCTCGATCAGAGTGAATGCACGAACAGCGTCGGGCCGGGATGAATTCATGGTTGCCATCATCGCACCTACTCCAGTGGCGTTTCAACGAAATGCGGCAGCGCCTCCGCAAGGATCGAGAATGCCACCAGCCCGGGATACCGGCTGGCGGGCACACGATCCGCCAGGACAAACTGGGCAAACCGCCAGGCGATGGCGATGCAAAGATCCGGCTGCATCGGTTGCGGACCATGCAACCAGGACTTGCCCGCCCCCACCATGCCTTCGAGCAGATCAAAGGCCGAAAGCGTCTGGGCACTCACCCGTTCCATCCAGGGCAGATGACGCTTGTCCTCTGGACGCAACGAAACTTCGTAATACAGCTGAACCGATTTCTCCATCGCGGTCAGCGCGACACCGACCTGCCGCGCAGCCAACGCGCCGGGCGGCATGAGTCGCCTCGCTTCTGGCACCAGTGAATCGAGATAGTTCAGGATCACCGTCGACTCCATCAGAACGGTGCCGTCGTCGGCCACAAAGGTCGGCGCCTTCACCAGCGGATTGATCGAGGAAAAGTGCTCGAACTGGCGGAACACCGACACTGATTCGTGCGTGAACGGCAAGCCCATCAACTTCATGGAGATCGCGACGCGGCGAACGTAGGGGGAATCCAGCATCCCGATGAGACGCATGTGGGCAGCCCGTGGAAGAAAAACGTCATTCTAACGGGCGCCCGCCCGTGCTGGTGGGCAGGCGCTGTTCGGCGGCTCAGCTGCCCCGGTCAGCCGCCCAGGTCGGCCAGCAACTGCGGCACGCCGCGACGGGTGATCAGCCGCTGCCCGTTGGTCAGGGTGATGATGGCTCGGGCTTCGCCAGCCTTGCTGTCGCGCACGGTTTCGATGTGAACAATCTGTGCGGTGGCGATATGCAGCTTCAGCGCGCGCTTCGGCTCGAAGGTGACGACCCGGAAGCCGTCCTTGTCGCGGGAATCCGCGCTGAAGTTGTTTTCGATGAGCGAGACATCCTCGGCAATGAAAGGGGCGCTCATGGCGATTTCAACTTGGGCGCGAGGACCTTTTCCTGCGCGCTGGCGCCGGGCTCCCGGCGACCGAGTTCGGCCTTGAGTTGCGGCAGATGCTGCCACTTGCGCTTTTCGCCCTTGGCGATTTCCTTCTTCAGCTTGTCGGTGCTCCAGGTGATCATGTCAGTCTCCAATCGGGGTGGGATGGCCGGCCGGTGATGACTCACCCGCTTCGGCGTGCATGGCTTTCCCCGGCCCGATGCCGACTGTGCGCTCCTGGATTCGACTGAAATGAATGCCGCAGTCTACGCGCTTTGCGCGGCGGCTAGCGCGCCTGGCCCGGCAGCGAAGGCGCCTGCGGCGCCATCTGGCGCGCGGCGTGCGCCTCGTCAAGGCTGCTGGCCGTCACATTGAGATCGCGCAGCAGGCCATCATGCAGGCCATAGATCCAGCCATGCACGGCCAGCGGCTGGCCCCTCGACCACGCATCGCGCACGATGGTGGTCTGGCAGACGTTGGCGACCTGCTCCACGACATTCAACTCGCACAGGCGGTTGACCCGATCTTCCGGCAATGCCACCCCGGCCAGCACCGCCTGGTGCTTGTCGCTGACATCGTGAATGTGGTGCAGCCAGTTGTCGGCCAACCCGACCCGATCGCCAAACAACGCGGCGCGCACGCCGCTGCAACCATAGTGGCCAACCACCATGATGTGCTCCACCTGCAGCACGTCGACGGCGAACTGCATCACCGACAGGCAGTTGAGATCGGTGTGCACGACCACGTTCGCGATGTTGCGATGGACGAACAGCTCGCCCGGCAGCAGGCCTACGATGTCATTGGCCGGCACCCGACTGTCGGAGCAACCGATCCACAGATAGTCCGGCGCCTGCTGGTGAGACAGCTTCTCGAAGAAATCCGGCTGCGCCTCTCGAATCCGCGCAGCCCAGTCCCGGTTGTTGAAGAACAGGTTGTGGAGATACTTGGCGGATTCGTTCACGGTGCGCTCAGAGAGTGGAACAGGCGAATATTCGCGGGGGCCGCTGCGAATTGTTGCCTGAGACCGTTACAGGGGATCAAACGCGATGCCACGCTGCCTCAGCGTGTCAACCAGAAACTTGCGCCACACCGGGTCGGGCACCCAGATTCTGCGCACGATTTCGTAAGCCTGCTCGGCGGGCACCTTGTCGTGGATGACGCGATACAGGAACATGAACACCGAGCCGCGCATGTTGACCTGGCAATGCACGTGCACGCGTTTGTCCTTCCACGCCGAGAGCACTGCCGCAAAGGCGTCGAAATCCGCCTGCGTGGGGTTGCCGAAGTTGACCGGGATGTTGGCGTCGAGCAGCCCCTGTCTGCCGAGGAGCAGCGGCTCTTCCCTGACACTGGTGCCCACCTGGGGCGGCGCGATGTACACGACTGCCTCGATGCCGAGCGCCTTGAAGCGCTCCAATTGGGCTGCCGTGGGCTGGCCTGAGACGGACAGCTTTGGCGTGATCTCAATGTAGTTGTCGATGCCTTCGACGTTGCGAAGCTGGGCGTGACCCGTAGTGGCAACCCACAGCAGCAATGCTGCGAATATTCGCATCGAGAAAATTCTCACCATCGCGGTCGTCAATACCGCGCGCTGCCTGGTGTGCGCGGGAAGGGAATCACGTCACGCACGTTGGACAATCCGGTCGCGTAGGCAATGGTCCGCTCGAAGCCGAGGCCGAAGCCCGCGTGCGGCACGGTGCCATAGCGACGCAGATCGCGATACCAGCTGTAGTGCGCGGGATCGAGGCCGCTTTCGGTCATGCGCGCATCGAGCACGTCCAGCCTCTCCTCACGTTGACTGCCGCCGATGATCTCGCCGATGCCGGGCGCCAGCACGTCCATGGCGGCCACCGTCTTGTTGTCGTCGTTGAGGCGCATGTAGAAGGCCTTGATCTCCTTCGGGTAGTTCATCAGCACGGTCGGTCCGTTGACGTGCTTCTCGGCGATGTAGCGCTCATGCTCGGATTGCAGATCCGTTCCCCACTTCACCGGGTATTCGAACTTCTGCTTGGCGGACTCCAACACCTTGATGGCCTCGGTGTAGTCCATGCGCACGAAAGGCTTGTCGATGATGCCCTGCAGCTTGGCCATGATGCCCTTCTCGATGCGCTCTTCGAAGAACGCCATGTCGTCCGCGCGCTCATCGAGTACGGCCTTGAACACATACTTCAGCATGGCTTCGGCCAGATCGGCATCGGCAGAGAGATCCGCGAACGCGATTTCCGGCTCGATCATCCAGAACTCGGCCAGGTGGCGGCTGGTGTTGGAGTTTTCCGCACGGAACGTCGGGCCGAAGGTATAGACCTTGGACAGCGCCATGCAATACGTCTCGACGTTCAACTGACCGGAGACGGTGAGGAAGGCTTCGCGGCCAAAAAAGTCCTGCGAGAAATCGACCTTGCCATCCGGCGTGCGCGGGAGGTTCTGCAGATCCAGCGTGGAAACGCGGAAGAGTTCGCCGGCCCCCTCCGCATCACTCGCGGTGATGATGGGCGTATGGATCCAGAGGAAGCCGTTCTCGTGGAAGAAGCGGTGGATGGCCTGGGCGATGGTGTGGCGCACGCGCGTGGCGGCGCCGATGACGTTGGTGCGCGAGCGCAGGTGGGCCACCTCGCGCAGGAACTCCATCGAGTGCGCCTTGGGCTGGATGGGATAGGTGTCCGGATCATCCACCCAACCGACCACCTTGACCTCGGTGGCCTGCATCTCGAAGGGCTGCCCCTTGGCTGGCGAGGGCACGATCAGGCCGGTCGCCTCCACCGCGCAGCCGGCGGTGATCTTCAGCACTTCGCTCTCGTAATTGGAGAGCGTGTTGGGCGCGACCACCTGCACCGGATGAAAGCAGGAACCATCGGAAACGTTCACGAAGGATATGCCTGCCTTGGAATCGCGGCGGGTCTTGACCCAGCCCTTGACGGTGACAGGTTGATCGGCGGGCGCTTTGCCGGACAGGATGTCCAGACAGGTGTGCAATACGGTCATGGCGAGAAGCGGAACGTGAGTGAAGCGCAAGATTTTACCCGTTTGCCTCATGTTGTCGTCCTTGCCAGCCCGGGACTACACTGCCTGGACTCCCGGTGCACACAAGAAAGAACCGAATCATGAAGCGAATATTCGCAGCAGCCTGCCTCGTCGCGTGCAGCGTCGCCCTACCGACCCTGGCCTACGATCTCGATCACAAGAAGGACATGAACGGCATGAAGGTCACCGCCGATGCCACGGGCGGTCCCAACCCCAAGGTGGTCATCGCCAATGGTGACAAGGCCATCGCCCATTGCCGCGTGGAATTCGTGTTCAATCAGCGCGGTGCCGTGCCGCGCGTCGCGTCGGTGCGGCCCGGCAAGCGCGCCATCCTCACCGCACCGGCACCGGATGGCACGGAAACGCTGCGCGTGACCACGGCGTGCAAGCCGCCGAAGTCAAAGGGCGAGAAGGGCGAGAAGGCCGACTGAGCAGCCGGGCAGGCCACGGATCGGCGTGCGGCCTGACGCCCAATCACTGTGACGCCCAGTGCGGCGCAAAAAATCCCGGATGAAGCGCAACCCGCGCCCGCGATTCCGCATTTCGTCGGGATGATCGCGCCGGCGTGATTTGACGCAGGCATGATGACACCGTACGCAATGCCGGAGTCATCATGCAATCTTCCATTCTTGATCTCGAAACAGCCATCAAACAACCGCAGCGCCGCCGCTTCCTGCAGGCGTCCTCGGCACTCGGCCTGACCGTCGCGTTCGGCCTGCCCGCGCCACACGCTGACGCGCAAGGCACCGGTGCCGCCGCACCCGCTGCGCCGCGCATGGGCGCGGAATCAGGCTGGCTCACCATCGATTCGCAAGGCCGGGTCGCTGTGATATGCCCCAAGTCGGAAATGGGCCAGGGCACGTGGACGGCATGGGCCATGATCGTGGCCGACGAACTGGATGTCGCCATTGCGAACATTCGTATAGTTTCTGCCGCAGCCGACCTGGAACGCTTCCGCGATCCATTGCTGCGCAAACAGGCGACGTTCGGCAGCACCGGCGTCTCCGCCTTTTTCGATTCCCTGTCCATCGCCGCGGCGTCCCTCCGCCTGGCGCTCATTGATGCGGCCGCCGCGCAATGGCGTGTGCCGGCAACCAGCTGCCTCACAGAGAATGGCCAGGTCATCCATCGCGACTCGGGTCGCCGTCTGAGTTATGCCGGCCTCGTCGCCGCCGCACGCGCGCAGCCGCTGCCCACGGCGACGCCAAAGCCGCGCACGGCCAGCGTCATCGTCGGCAAGCACATGCCGCGCATCGACAGCGCGGACAAGGTCATCGGCAAGGCACGCTATGGCATCGACAAACAGTTGCCCGGTATGTTGACGGCGCTGCTGGTCCTGCCGCCGCAGATTGGCGGCCGCGTGGGCACGTTCAATTCGGATGAGGCGCTCAAGGTGAAGGGTGTGAAGGCCGTCCTGCCGGTATCCGCTGGTCTGGCGGTCGTTGCCGATGGCTTCTTCGCGGCCACACGCGGCAAGCAGCGCCTGAAGGTGACGTGGCAGGAACCCGACGCGGCGACCGCAGACAGCGCGGCCCTGGTCGCCGCCCTGCGTGGCACGCTCACTCGCGATGGCGTCATCGTGCGCAAGGATGGCCTGCCCGCAGAGAAACTCGCCGCCGCTGCCATCCGTCACAGCGCCATCTACGACGCGCCCTATCTCCCGCACATGCCGATGGAGCCGCTCAACTGCACGGCGCAGTTCAGGAACGGTGTGCTCGATATCTGGGTGGGTACGCAGGATCAGGAAGAGACATTGAAGGCGGCCAAGGCGGTGAGCAGACTGGCAGATGCGAATATTCGCATCCACACCGAACTGCTTGGCGGTGGCTTTGGTCGCCGCGCGGCCACCGATTTCGTGCGCCCGGCCATCGAATTGGCGATGAAAACGACCGCGCCGGTGAAGCTCGTCATCGAGCGCGCGGACGAATTGCGCATGGGTCACTTCCGCCCGGCCGCCGCAGCGCAGTTTGAGGCAGGGGTGGACGCAGACGGACGCATCACTGCATTCCTCGCCAAGGTGGCCTGCCCCAGCATCAGCAAACCGTTCTTTGGCGCAAATCAAAAGAATAGTTTCGGCGAATCCGATTTCTTTGCGAGCCAAGGCATCTCGTCCCCGGTCTACGAGCTGCCCGATCGCGAGACCCGCTGGCTGGACATGCCCTCCCCGTTCACGCCCTGGATCTGGCGCGGCGTGGGCATGTCGCAGAATCTTTTCTTCCTCGAGTGCTTCATCGACGAGCTGGCCTCGCTGGCCAGGATCGATCCGCTGGAATTCCGCCGGCGCAACGTGAAGAATCCGCGCGCCATGGCCATGCTGGAACGCCTCGATGCCGAGACCGCGTGGCGCAAGTCCTTGCCCGCCGGCCGCGCCTGGGGCATGGGC
Organism: Burkholderiales bacterium; assembly: GCA_033764435.1. GTDB lineage: Bacteria > Pseudomonadota > Gammaproteobacteria > Burkholderiales > Usitatibacteraceae > JAEUMY01. Next base: position 298,206 of record JANRIX010000059.1, on the reverse strand, counting down.
CTGCAGCTTTACAACAACGCCGGCTTCGCGCTCATGGCGGAGGTGTCGATTGTCGATGGCGCACCCAAGGTGCATCGGGTCGATTGCGTGGTCGATGCCGGCCGAGTGGTGAATCCCGATCAGCTGAAGGCACAGACCGAAGGTGGTGTGGTCATGGGCCTCGGCGCAGCACTCTTTGGCGGCATCACGGTGAAAGACAGTGCCGTGGCGCAGTCCAACTTCCACGACATGCCGGTGCCGCGCATGCGCGACATTCCGCCGATTCACGTCCACCTGATCGATCAAGGCGACAAGGTGCACGGCATGGGGGAATACTCGACGGCGCTCATCTGCCCGGCCGTGGCCAATGCCATCGCGCGACTGTCCGGTGACCGCCATCGCAGCTTCCCGTTTATCCGGGCGGCCTGAGCCGGGCCAGCGCCATGTTCGGGAACACAACCCCACTGCGGATTCACCACCCCTGTGGCGAAAAGTTGCAAATGACATCGATGTTTCAGTGTCAAATCGCGTGTCGCTGACTTGACCCGGCCGATCCCGACCCCAACTGACTCGCATGAAGCGCCTTCTCATCATCTGGACTTCCACCACGTTCGGCACCGCCCGCATGGTGGAGGCAGCCGTCCGCGGCGCCGTCGAAGCGGCGGGCAATGAAGTCGAGATCGACATCGAGCACGCCCGCGACGCCACGCCGGAGAAGATGCTGGCGGCCGACGGCTATATCTTCGCCACGCCGGAACACCTCGCTTCGATGGCCGGACTGATGAAGGATTTCTTCGACCGCATCTACTACCCTTGTCTCGACCGCATCAACGGCCGGCCCTATGCGCTGATGGTGTGCGCGGGCTCTGACGGTCAGGGCACGGTGAAGCAGGTGGAGCGCATCGCCACCGGGCTGCGCCTGAAGCGCATCGCCGATCCGGTCGTGGTGATCACCCAGGCCCAAACGCCCGAGGCCATCCTGGCGCGCAAGAACATCACGCCTGCGGACCAGAAGCGGTGTTCGGACCGCGGCGCGGCCCTGGCGGCGGGAATGGCAGCCGGCGTGTTCTGATCGCCGGAAGAAGTCCATGGACGTGCATGCGTAGAATCGCGGCATGTCCGGCACCGCCCCCTTCTCCGACCTTTCCCCAGACCTCATCCTCGACGCCGTCGATGAGGCACTCCAAAGCGCGGGCCTTCGCACCGACGGCCGCCAGCTGGCGCTGAACAGCTACGAGAACCGCGTCTACCAGGTGGGCATCGAGGATGCCGTGCCCGTCATCGCCAAGTTCTATCGCCCAGGCCGCTGGACCGAAGAACAGATTCTCGAAGAACACGCGTTCGCGCTGGAACTGGCGGACGCCGAGATTCCGGTCGTGGCGCCCAGCGTCATCGGTGGACGCACGCTGCTGCAACACGGTGGGTATCGCTTCACGCTGTTTGAGCGTCGTGGCGGCCGCGCGCCGGAACTGGATGATCCTGAGACATTGGAGTGGCTGGGACGATTCCTGGCGCGAATCCATAACGTAGGCGCCACGCGAATATTCGCGACACGTCCCTCGCTGGATATTTCGACATTTGGTGAGGAGCCCCGTGAATGGCTGCTGGCCAACGATTTCATTCCTGCGAATATTCGCGATGCGTGGATGGCGGCTACTGAACAGGCACTCGAAGGGGTAGTGGCTGCCTTTGAGCGCGCTGGAACCATTGCGAATATTCGCCTCCACGGCGACTGCCACGGCGGCAACATCCTCTGGCGCGAAGGCAAAGGTCCGCATTTCGTCGACCTCGACGACAGCCGCATGGGTCCGGCCGTTCAGGATCTCTGGATGTTCCTCTCCGGCGACCGCGCCTCGATGACACGTCAGTTCTCCGACGTACTTGCCGGCTACGAGGACTTCCGTGAATTCGACCGGCGCGAGCTGCATCTCGTCGAAGCGCTGCGCACGCTGCGCCTCATCCACTATTCCGCCTGGCTGGCGCGGCGCTGGGATGATCCGGCGTTCCCCATGGCGTTTCCCTGGTTCAACACCCAGCAGTATTGGCAGGACCGCATCCTCGAATTGCGCGAGCAGATCGCGGCCATGCAGGAGCCGCCGCTGGGTCCGTTGTAATCTTCGTCAATCTTCTTCCTCATCGCCCACAGGACCGCCCATGAAAACCAAAGCCGCCGTCGCCTGGAGTGCCAAGGCTCCGCTCACCATCGAGGATGTCGATCTGCAGGGCCCCAAGGCCGGTGAAGTGCTGGTGGAGGTGAAGGCGACCGGCATCTGCCATACCGACTACTACACGCTGTCCGGCGCGGACTCCGAAGGCATCTTCCCCTCCATCCTCGGTCATGAAGGTGCCGGCGTGGTGGTCGATGTCGGTCCCGACGTGAAGACGCTCAAGAAAGGCGACCACGTCATTCCGCTGTACACGCCCGAGTGCCGGACCTGCAAATTCTGCCTCTCGCGCAAGACCAACCTCTGCCAGTCCATCCGCGCGACTCAGGGCAAGGGGCTGATGCCCGACGCCACCTCGCGCTTCTCCATCGACGGCAAGCCCATCTTCCACTACATGGGCACCTCCACGTTCTCCAACTACATCGTGGTGCCCGAGATTGCGCTGGCGAATATTCGCAAGGACGCGCCCTTCGACAAGGTCTGCTACATCGGCTGCGGGGTCACCACCGGCGTGGGCGCGGTGATCTTCACGGCCAAGGTGGAGGCCGGCGCCAACGTGGTCGTGTTCGGTCTGGGCGGCATCGGCCTCAACGTGATCCAGGGCGCCAAGATGGTGGGTGCGGACAAGATTATCGGCATCGACCTTAATCCGGATCGGGAGGCGCTGGGTCGCAAGTTCGGCATGACGCACTTCATCAATCCGAAGAATGTCGAGAACGTGGTCGACGCCATCATCCAGCTGACCGATGGCGGCGCGGACTATTCCTTCGAATGCATCGGCAACACCAAGACCATGCGCCAGGCGCTGGAGTGCTGTCACAAGGGCTGGGGCCAATCGATCATCATCGGCGTGGCGGAAGCCGGCGCAGAAATTTCCACGCGCCCCTTCCAGCTCGTCACCGGACGGGTGTGGAAAGGCAGCGCCTTCGGCGGCGCGCGCGGCCGCACCGATGTGCCCAAGATCGTGGACTGGTACATGGAAGGCAAGCTCAACATCGACGCTCTCATCACCCACACCCTGCCGCTGGACCGCATCAACGAGGGCTTCGATCTCATGAAGAGCGGCGAGTCGATCCGCTCCGTGGTCATCTATTGATGGAGACGCTGAGCCAACACGCCTGCTTCGGTGGGGTGCAGGGGTTCTACGCCCATGCATCCGCCGAAATCGGCCTGCCCATGCGCTTCTCGGTCTACGCGCCGCCGCAGGCGAAGGCCGGCGCCGTGCCGGCATTGATCTACCTTGCCGGCCTCACGTGCACCGAAGAGACCTTCATGATCAAGGCCGGCGCGCAGCGACTGGCGGCGGAGTTGGGCCTGATGCTCATCGCCCCCGACGTGAGCCCGAGGAATACAGGCATTGAAGGCGCGGACAAGGACTGGGACTTGGGACACGGCGCGGGCTTCTATCTCGATGCGTCGCAAGCACCTTGGGCGAAACACTTCCGCATGGAATCCTGGCTGACGAAGGAGCTGATTCCGCTGGTACAGGAGCAATTCCGCGTCGCGTCAGGCCGCATCGGGCTCTTCGGTCACTCAATGGGCGGCCACGGCGCGCTGACCCTGGCGCTGCGTCATCCGGGCGTGTTCCGCAGCGTGTCGGCCTTTGCGCCGATCTGCGCGCCCATGCAATGCCCGTGGGGCGTCAAAGCATTCACGAACTATCTGGGCACGGACAGAGCGAGGTGGGCGGAGCATGACGCGAGCGAGTTGATGCGTCGCACCAAGGCGCCGTTCCCTCGCGGCCTGCTGATCGACCAGGGGCTGGCCGACAAATTCCTCAACGAGCAACTGAAGCCGGAACTGCTGGAGTCCGCCTGTGCGGAAGCCGGACAGCCTTTGCAGCTACGCCGCCACGAAGGCTACGACCACGGCTACTACTTCATCCAGACATTCATGGCGGATCACTTGCGCTGGCATCATGCGCAACTGACCGGGACCTGACCGCGTCCGGAATCAGCGCCGCACCGGCTTCCTGAGATCCGGATTCAGCTTCTCGATCTCGGCCTTCACGTCGGCCTGGCTGCGCTCATAGACGATTTCGCGGCCCATCACCTTGCCCGCATAGGCGGAGCCGGCACGATTGGGATGCAATTCGGCGCGGACATTGTGAATGCCCTGCCCCAGCACCACCTCGATCACTTCCGGGCGTTTGCTGAGAATGACGACTTCCAGCACCTGCCCTGACTCGGTAACCTTGACCTTGATCTTCTCGTCGCGCATGCGGCACTCCAAAGTGGCAATGAAGCGCAGTATGCGCCGGATGTCCGTTCAGCGGGCCTCGAACCGCATCGCGTCGTCCAGTGCCATGAGCAATCGTGCGCGGTCCTCACGCGCAACGTCCTGCCAATGCCGTCCGGTGAGGGCACCCTCCAGGGCCCAGAGCAGATTGAGCGACGCGCGCGGATCGCAGCGTTTGACTGCGAGGAAAGCCTGCACGGCGCCAAGTTTGCGCAACGTGGCCACAGTGCGAATATTCGCATCCGCGAGCATGGCCGCAGACTTCGGGCCCAGTCCGGGCAGGTCCGCCAGATCGCTCAACGTGCGAGTTGCCGCAGGTGATGCACGACCTGCCAGATTTCGGTGTCCTTCATGCGCGGATGGGCCGGCATCGACGTGCCCGGCGAGCCGTAGCGGATGATCCAGAAGAGCTGACCATCGGGCACGTCGCGCACCGTCCGCGCACAGGCAAAGTTGCGCGGTGGCGGACTGAACAACTTCGACAGTTCGCCGCGGCCATCCCCTTTCACCCCGTGACAGGTCGCGCAGGAGACACCGTCCGGCGCCCCCTCGTACAGCCGCTTGCCGGTGCCATCTGGCGTGGCCGGGTTCTTCCGCGCGAGATAGTCGGCGGGCGCGGACTCCGTGAAGCGTGGCTGCGGACAATCTTCGGGGCCGGGCTCGGCTTGGGCGAAGACAGTCTGCGCGACCGCCAGCAGTGCGGACAGCAAAAGCAATTGAAGCTTCATGGAACCCTCCACGTGGCGCGAAACAGGTTCCAGCATGCGCCCGCCCTGCAACAGCGTATTGATACCGCGCAAACTTTCAGGACTTGAAGAAGTCCAGGTCCTCGCCTTCGGCCGCGCTGGTGGGAGGTGCTGCAGAAGCCGCAGGCGCAGCGTTACCCAGCGCCACGCGCAGATCCCGTGCGATCGCCTCGGCGTCCATGGGCACGCGGCCCTGCGAACGAAGCAGCAGCCGGGCTGGCAGATCGATCAGGCGCGCAGTGGGCAGGCGCGGGTTCGATGCCGTGGTCAGCTTGGGCAAAAGATGGGTGTTCTTGAAGCCTGGCTCCTGGCTTTCCGCCGCATCGATGATGGCCTGCTGGGCGCGCACGATGCCGGCCATGAGTTCGGCCAGCTGCTCTACGGTGATGGACATGGGACACCTGGGGTGAACGGAGAATGCGACTATGTTACCCGCGTGGAACAAATTTCTGCACGCCGGCGCCACGGAGCCGTCCCATTGGCCTGCCTGCGCTAAAATGCCCGCCATGCATATTCTCCAGCGGCCGCCGACGGCACCCCAGACGGACTTCCGGCCATGACTTTCGCCTCCCTCAACCTGCTGCCCGAGCTGCTGCGCGCCGTCGAGGAATCCGGCTACACCGAACCCACCCCCATCCAGGCGAAGGCCATTCCCATCGCCCTGGAGCGCCGCGACATCATGGGCTGCGCCCAGACCGGCACGGGCAAGACCGCCAGCTTCACCCTGCCGCTCCTGCAGATGCTGGCGCCGCATGCGAACACCAGCACCTCCCCTGCCCGACACCCGGTGCGCGCCCTGGTGCTGACGCCCACCCGCGAACTGGCCGCCCAGGTGGAGGAGTCGGTCAAGACCTATTCGAAGTACCTGCCGCTGCGCGCAGTGGTCGTGTACGGCGGCGTGGACATCAAGCCGCAGATCAAGGCGCTGCAGGGTGGCATCGAGATTGTCGTCGCAACACCCGGCCGATTGCTGGATCACCTGCAGGGCAAGAGCATCAATCTGTCGCAGGTGCAGTTCCTGGTGCTCGACGAAGCCGACCGCATGCTGGACATGGGCTTCCTGCCCGACCTGAAGCGCATTCTGGCCACGCTGCCCGCCTCGCGGCAGAACCTGCTGTTCTCGGCAACGTTCTCGGACGACATCAAGAAGCTGGCCCGCGAGTTCATGCGCGATCCGGTGATGATCGAAGTGGCCCGCCGCAATGCCCCCGCCGATCTGGTCACCCATCAGGTTTACGAAGTGTCGGTCGAGCAGAAGCAGCCCTTGCTTGCGCATCTGGTGAAGTCGCGCAACATGGAGCAGGTGCTGGTGTTCGCCCGCATGAAGCGCGACACCGACCGCCTGGCCCGCGCGCTGGTGCGCGACGGCTTCGCGGCGGCCGCCATCCACTCGGACCGCACCCAGGGCGAGCGCACCAAGGCGCTGGAGGATTTCAAGAGGGGCGACATCAAAATCCTGGTTGCCACCGACGTGGCTGCGCGCGGCATCGACATCGACCAGCTGCCCTTCGTCATCAATTACGAGATTCCCAACACGCCCGAGGATTACGTCCACCGTATCGGCCGCACCGGCCGCGCCGGCACGCCGGGCGAGGCCATCTCGCTGGTAAGCCCGGACGAGATGGACTATCTGGCGCGCATCGAAAAGCTGCTGAAGCGCGCCATCACGCGCGTTGAAGTTCCCGAGGAAGTTCGCCGTGGCCGCAGCCGGTCGGGCGATCGCAGTGAGGGACAGCGCGATGGATTCCGCCAGGGAGCGCGCACCGAGCGTCCCGAAGGTGGGCGCAAAGGTGCTGAACGCAGCAGTGGCGAACGCTCGGGACGTGGCGAGCGCACCGAGCGCAACCAGGGCGAACGCAAGAGCGAGCGCGACGAGACCCGCCCGCACGCCCGGAAGTCGCGCATCGACGCGCCGCATTTCCCCAAGCCGGATCCCAGCTTCGACTTCTCCAAGCCCTACGAGCCGCAGGCGGTCAAGGCTGCGGAGTCGGCTGAATCCGCGTCCGCGTCCTCGGAGCGGAAGAAGACTGCCAAGCCGGTTGCAGCCCTCTTCCGCAAGCTGAACAAGGTCGATTCGGGGGTGTAACGACCGGCCGCTGCTGCCAATCGGCAGCAGCATTCAGAGCAGATCCAGTGCGCGCGGCGGAGAATTTGCGTCGGGCTTCAGCGACAAACGCACTATTTTTGTCGCCCGAGCGGGCTTTCCTATTGCGTTCCGAATGTGCGAAAGCTATCTTGCGCCGGCCAATTGTCGGCAGCTCATCATCATCGCAGCATAGCGTGTCCTACCTGAACCGCCTTCGATACCCGCTCACATCCGACATGCGCACCTGGGCCACGGTGTGCCTGTTCGCGCTGGTGATGCTGATTGCGGCTTGGCTGCGTCTTGAACAACTCCGATACCAGATCCTGGACGGTGACGAGTGGCACGCGGTGCACCAACTCACCTACTACCCGATGTCCAAAGTCATGCTGACGTATGGCTTTGCCGACTATGGAATTCCGGTCGTGCTGTATTACAAGCTGCTCTCCCTGATGGGCGGGGTCAGCGAATTGCGCATGCGCTTTCCAATGCTTCTCTGCGGACTCCTGACGGTCGCTCTGCTGCCATGGTTTTTCCGTCACCATTTTTCGCGGCGGGTGCTCTGGCTCTTCGCTCTGTTGCTGGCGCTGTCGCCGATGCTAATCGACTACTCGCGCATGGCGAGGACATATGCGATCACGCTGCTGGGTTCCTACGCCGCGTTCTACTGTCTTGTCCATGCGGTGCGCGGTGAGGAATTGCATCGTCGATGGGGCGCAGCCTATGCCGCCCTGTGTGGCCTGATCATCTGGTCCCATGCCATCACGGGCCCGCTGCTCATTGCTCCATTGGTCGTGATGTGGATTGAACGCACCGTCGCGTCCACGCCAATCGCCCGATGGCTGCGATGCGAGTTGCCGTTGCGCTGGTCTGGCCTGATCCGGCTGACCTGCTGGACAGGGTTGGCCATGTCGCTGGCCGTACTGCCTCCGTTGATGGGCGACCCGGGTGCCATCGCGAACAAGTCAGGCATGGATCAGCCCAACCTGGAAACCTGGTGGGGCCTGCTCCACTTCTGGGCGGGCTCCGGCTCCGAAACCGCTGTGCTGATCGGAAGCGCGCTTGCCCTCTTTGGCGCCCCGGCGCTGTTGCGCGCGGGGCCGATGGTTCGCTGGCTGCTTTGGGGCATCGCCCTCACGGCGATCGCGATCGTCGTCTCCAAACCCTGGTGGTCACATGTTTCGTTGGCGCTTGCCCGCTACCTCCTGCCCGCACTGCCACTGTTCCATCTTGCCGTTGCGGCAGGTGCAGTCGCCTTGTTTGACCGCTTCGTCCCTGCGACTGCGCCCGCTGCGATGCGAGCTGCGCTCCAGGTCAGTCTGCTGATCGCATATCTTGTGCTGTGGAGCCCCACGACGCCGATACCGGATTGGCTGAACCGACCGAACTCCTACACCCATCACTACTACTTCGCGGGCGAGTACCGCAGAGATCAGAATGTGCTGCGTCTCAAGCTGCCCGAAGTGCCCAACTCGCCCTACTGGAAACAGTTGAGCAGCTTGCCGCCAGGAAGCGCAGTGATCGCCGTCGCACCAACCTATTGGTCGACATTCGCTCCATTCGGCCCTGTCTGGGAAGCGTGGAGCCGGCAACGGGTGATCCCGGCCTTCCTGTGGGGAAGCTGCGAACAGACCCGCCACGGCGAAGTCCCTCCCAACAGTCACTTCAAACTGCGCAATGGCGTTCATCTCAATTCGATAGCAGAGATGGAGAGAAGGAGCGTGACGCATGTCGCGTACTATCTGGCCCATGATCGTGCCGAGCTGCTGCCAAGACTTCCTCATTGCGAGGCTTGGGTTCGGCAGCACTTCGGGACGCCGGATTACGAAGACGCCCACCTCATGCTGTGGAATTTTTCAACTTTGAAAACGCGCGTGCAGACACGATGATCAACGGCAAGAAGGTGATGGTGGTGATGCCGGCCTATCGCGCCGCGAGAACGCTGGAGATGACCTGGCGCGCCTTGCCTCACGGCATCGTGGACTACGGCCTGCTGGTTGACGATGCAAGCAGTGACGACACTGCCGCAGTCGCCCGGTCACTCGGCATCGACGTCCGCGTCCATGAAACCAACCGCGGCTACGGCGGCAACCAGAAAACCTGTTACACCGAAGCGCTGAAGACGGATGCCGACATCGTCGTCATGGTCCATCCCGACTATCAATACGAGCCGCGCCTCGTGACTGCGATGGCAGCCATGATCGAGTCGGGCGTCTACGACGCGGTGATCGGCTCGCGCATCCTCGGCGGCAAGGCGCGAGCCGGCGGCATGCCGCTTTGGAAGTATGTCGCCAATCGCGCGCTGACTTTTTTCGAGAACCTGTGCCTTGGCGCCAAGCTGTCCGAGTACCACACCGGCTATCGCGCGTTTTCGCGCGAGCTCCTGGAGAAACTCGACTGGCGGGCATGCTCGGACGACTTCGTGTTCGACAACGAGATGCTGGCACAGATCATTCTCAACGACTGGCGACTGGGCGAGATCACCGTACCCACCAAGTACTTCGATGACGCGAGCTCAATCAACTTCAGTCGATCGGTCGCCTATGGCCTCGGTGTGGTCCGAGTGAGCGTCATGGGACTGATGTGGCGAGTGGGTCTGCGCCTGGACGACAGTCTCGGCACGCCTGCACGGAGGCTCAAGCATGACTGAACGCACATCCGGCCTCAGTCCCGCGCTGTGGGATTGGGCAAAGCGATTTGTGCTGCATGTGGCAACCGGCGTTCTTGCTGTCGCCGTGCACTACGCATTGATGGCGTTGCTGCTCAAAGGCGGTTTCGCGCCGGTTGTCGCCAGCACGATTGGATTTGGCGCCGGCGCATTGACCCGCTTCCTCACCGCCTACTATCACGTCTTTGAGCCGACGGAGTCGGTGAAGGTCACGGTCCCGAAGTTCCTGCTGGCCCTGGCCGCGCAAGGTGTGCTGAACTCCCTGCTGCTGGCGGCCCTGCTCGAGGCAGGGACGAGCGTATGGTGGGGCCAAATCACGACGACGATCTTGATGACATTCGTGAACTATGTCGCCTATCGTCTGTGGGTGTTTCGCTGACAGCCGGTCTGGATTGGCGAAACGCCAGTCGAACTCTGCTTGCCGTGGTCAGCCTGGCGCAGAGAAGGGCAGCCTGAGAAAAATCAGCCGTGCGGGAGAATCGCCGACCCCTGAAGTGCTGATGCGTGGCGAAACATTTGCGATCAGACCGCAACGACACCTTTCGTCTCACTGATTTCTGGGCGAATGCAGGCAGTTCCGCATTGCATGTTGTCCTGTTTCTTGCGCCACGGACGACGCGACGCCGTCTTGCGAATATTCGCAGTCCCTTCGGCAGCATCAACCTGCCCGCGCGCTGCATCGCGCGGTCGTTCAGCGGGCTCGCGGCATGCCGCTCGAAGTCCCCGCTTCACCCCCCAGCGTCCGCTTGAGGAACTCGATAGTCTTCGGCCACGAATCGGACTGCGCCCGCGCATTGCCCTCCGGTGTACCGCCGCTCTTGCTGGGGCCGGCATCGTATTGCGTGGTCGGGCCGTAGCCATGGGTGCCGAGATAGTGACCGGCATCTGGGTAGATGAGCGTCACTGTTTCCAGCTTCGCTTCGGCACGACGTTCCGCGATGTTGTGCGCCATCATCCCGGACGACCAGACCTGATCGTCCTGACCGCCCAGCACCAGCACCGGCGCCTTGATCTTCTCGACCGGAATGCGGGCTGCAGCGGCTGCGGCGGGATTCGCCGCACGGCCGTTGTCTTGCGGACGACGGATCTTCACCGGCTCGCCGGTCTGGAAACCCATGAATTCCTGTTGGAAGTCCTTGTACGGCACGAAGGGCAACGGCTTGCCCTTGTAGGCGAAGGATGAGCGCGTGCCGGGCTGGACGGGTCCCTTGCTGTCCTGGCCCCAGCCTTCCCAGACCACATCGGTCGGCACGATGGCGACAATCGCTGTCGGCCAGCCCAGATGCACGCCAGCCAGCAACGCATATTCGGCACCCTTCGATGTGCCGTGAATGGCAATGCGCGACGCATCGACATCACCCACTTCGGTGGCGCGTTTTTGCAGCCATGCGCGCGCTTCATCGAGGCGCTCCACGGGGATGTCGGCAAACGCGGAGGGCAGCTCGGGCAGTTCCGCCTTCATCGACGGCCATTGGGCCGGCGAATAATAGGGCAGCGCCAACACGGCGAAACCATGCGAAGCCAGCGGCGCTGCGCCGCGGGTCACCATGCTGCCGCCTTCGGAACCCCCCAGGAGGATGATGGCCGGCCGCTTCTTGCCATCGCGAATATTCGCGAAGACGGCGCCGGGAAATTGTTCAACCTTGTCGGTCTTCACGTCCGGCAGCGCCGGCATCAATTCCAGCGACGCCTCGGCGACTACCTTGCCATCCACCACGGCGGCAAACTTGACGACCGAACTCTTCCAGTCCGCCGCGATGTCATTAGACTGAACACCGGTGACCGGCGCCTGCGACCAGAAGAGCCCGCGTACGTCCGGCTTCTTGTAGCTGCCGGCGGTCGGCTTCGCGGTGGCGAGATCGACACCGCCGGCTGCATCAGCCTTGAAGGTCGCCTCGGCGCGATACAGGCCGCGCTTGTCCGGCGGTGCTCCCCAGGGCACGACCGGGCGCTCGGCCTTGATGGTCACGTCAGTACCCGGCGCAAAGCCTTCCAGCTTGATCGCGACCGGATCGCCGGCCAGCACCTTGCCGGCCGGGGTGGTGACGATTCGCTGGGCCAAGGCGGATGGACTGATGACAGCCCAGACGATGGCCAGGGCAAGGGCCCGGATACCCCAACGAAAGGACCACTGCAATCCGAGCTGGGTGACCTGCTGGACGCCGCCGGCAGCCTGCGTCGCGGCATGGAAGAAACGGGGAAAGGCGGAAGAGTTGTTCATGCGGGCTCCGGTTCAGAAATCATGAGGCGGATACTGCGGTTGCGCCCGGGCCGCTGTCCTGAACCGTGCGACAAACCTACCCGGCGCAGGCGCGAAACCGGTTCTGGTCGGCGCGAATGGTTGGCGCTGCCGCCCGTGCTACCAGACGCCGGTATTGGGCATGGAGGCCCAGGGCTCCTGCGGCGGCAAGGGTCCGCCACGCTGCAGCAGTTCAATGGAGATGTTGTCCGGCGAACGCACGAACGCCATGCGGCCATCGCGGGGCGGACGATTGATGGTGACGCCCGCATCCATGAGCCGCTTGCAGGTCGCGTAGATGTCATCCACTGCGTAGGCGATGTGGCCGAAGTTGCGCGCGCTGCCGAGGTTTTCCGGATCCCAGTTGTGGGTGAGTTCGATGGCGGCAGATTCGTCGCCGGGGGCCGCGACAAACGCCAGGGTGTAGCGCCCGTTGGAATAGTCGTTGCGCCGCTGCAGCACCAGCCCCAGCTTGTTGCAGTAGAAATCGAGTGAGGCGTCGAGGTCGCTCACGCGGACCATCGTGTGCAGGTATTTCATCTGGCAACTCCGTCAGGACACAGTGAACGCGGGCGCCGGCAACCGGGCAGCCCAGCAAAGGAGATTCAACCACCCGCTCAGCTCGCCCGAAGTACGTGCCGGACCTTGATGGATCGGGGAAATTCTACCCGCGAATATTCGCCTGGCCTGCCAAGGCCATTGATGTCATCGATAGCAGCATCCAAACAATTCATGGCCAGACCCTTCAACTCACTGTATTTTTGTGAACTTTTTCATTCGCTAGGTGTTTTACCTAGGGCAAAATGGCGTCGTAATCAAAGCCTCAGGGGACTTAACCTGATGGCTTGGCGCAAGCTTCACACCCATTCATTTCATTTCGAGAGGTCATCACGATGTCCAAACTTCTGCGTACCTTTCCCGCCATGCTGGCCGCAACAGGTCTGTCCATCAGCCTCAATGCAATGGCAGCCACCACCAATACCAACGTTGGCGTGACCACCAATGTCATTGCCAATTGCAGCGTCACCTCCACCCCCATCGCCTTCGGCAGCTACGATCCCATTTCCGCCACGGCGGTAACGGCTGAAGGGACGTTGAGCATCCGTTGCACCCGCGGCACGGCGCCCAGTGTCGCGATGGGTGACGGCAACAATTTCTCGGGTGGATCGCGTCGCATGACCGATGGCACGGCCTTCCTGAGCTACAACGTGTTCACACCTGCCTCCAACGCGCCAGCGGCAAGTTGCGCTGGCGCTTCCACACCCTACCCGTCGATTGCCCCCGGCTTCGTGCTGACCGCAGCGCCCAGCAACGCTGCACGCAGCTACAACATCTGCGGCCAGATTCCGGCCAGCCAGGACGTGAGCGCGGGTGCCTACAGTGACACCGTCGTCGCCACGATCACTTTCTGACCCAGAGCGCAATTCGCTGATCGCTTATCCCTACACCACCCGCAATCGAGGAGTTCAACATGAAAATCGCAAGCCGCTTTCTTCGCATGAACGCATTGGCTGTCGCCGTCGCCGGCACCCTTGCTGCCGCCTCGGCGCATGCCGCCACAACCACTGGCTCCGTCGGCGTTTCCGCCACGGTCGGCGCCAACTGCATTCTGACCACTGTGCCAATCGCCTTCGGCGTCTATGATCCGCTTTCCGGGACGCCGCGCCAGGCCAATGGCCAGGTGCAACTTGTCTGCACGGTGGGTGCCACGCCATCGGTCGCGGTCGACCTGGGTCTCAATGCCAGCGGCGCGCAACGGCGCCTCGTGAGCGGTGGCACCAACTTCCTGAACTACGACGTTTTCCAGCCCACGACGAACGCAGCCGGCGCTGCCTGCGCCTACACGACACCGTTCGCGTCTGTTGCGCCCGGCTTCGCGCTGACTGCGGCACCGTCGACGGCTTCGCGTTCATACAACATCTGCGGCCAGATTCCGGCAGGACAGTCGGCACCGAACGGCACCTACGCGGATACCGTGACCGCAACCATTACTTTCTGATCGTTTCGCATCAGATTGCGCCAATACGGGCGCCCGCACTCCGTCTGGAGCGGGCGCCCGTTTCATTGCTACAGTCGCACTTTCTCCCCGACGGACAGGTGATCCACCATGCGCAGCCTAAGCCAACGCCTTCTTCGCTTCATGATCTGTGCCACCCTGGTGGCGTCGGGCGCGGCAACAGCCGGCTCTTTCCAGGTCAGCCCGGTGCGGATCGAGCTCACGCCGACCGCGCCTACGGCTGCGATCACCGTTCGCAATGAGTCCGCAACGGAAGCTGTGGTCATTCAGTCGCGCCCGGTGAACTGGACGCAGCAAGATGGCAAGGATGTGTACGTGCCCAGCACAGCGCTGATTGCCACGCCGCCGATTTTCACGCTGCAACCCGGTGCGACCCAGACCGTGCGGGTCGGCTTGCGCAAGGCGGAGCCGGGAGACATCCAGCAGACCTTCCGCATCTACCTGACCGAAGTCCCACCACCGCCGAAGCCCGGCTTTCAGGGCCTGCAGGTATCGCTCAACATTGGCATTCCGATCTTCATCGCCCCCAAGACCCGCACCGGCGGCGAGCCGGTCTGGCGCGCAATGGTCGGCGCGGATGGCCGCCTTGAAGTGTCCGCAACCAACCCGGCAAACACGCATGTCCAGGTCCTGGAATTCAACCTGCAAGATGGTGGCGATAGCCCGGTAGCAACCACCCAGGAGCCGCGCTACATCCTTGCCGGACAGACCGTGACCTGGCGCCTTCCAACGACGCGGGCACCCGCCACGTCGTTGCGGGTGAAGGGTCGCACCGACTCGGGTGATGTCGATGCCGCAGTCAGCCTGGGGTCATCCACCACGGTGCGATGACATCCGCCACGCGATTTCGCCGGGGTCGCCCCCGTTGCATCGCGTTTTCGCTGCCGCCGGTGGCGTTGGCGCTTGCAGTGTGCGCGCTGAGCGCTGCAGCAGCCGAGGTGATTGGCAGATCGGCCGACGCAACCGGCGCAACCACGTCGCCTGCCACGCACCCGACAACCGACGCGACCTACCCCGCCATCGTGGCCATCGTGCTCAACGGCCAAGCCGCCACGGACAGCGCACTGGTCATGCGCCGTGGCGATGCATTCCTGTTGCATGACGTGTCTGCTCGTGAGCTGCGTCTCGCACTGCACAAGTTCACCGCTGCGCAAGCAATGGACGGCCAAAAATTTTTCGCGCTGGATGGCATACCCGGACTCAAGCTGAGTTTCGACGAGGTCACGCAGGTTCTGGACCTGGTGGCCGATCCGTTCTTATTCGAACCCGCCACCATTGCCACCCGCCAGACAGCGGGGCCCGCCGCCAGCCGGCCCGGCTTCGGCGGCTATGCATCCTACGACCTGGTGACCCAGCGAACCCCGGGCACACAACCCGCCACAGCCACCAGTGCCCAAGCGGAATTTGGCTTCTTCTCCCCGCTCGGCGTGCTCACCCATGGCGTACTGGCCTCGCATGCCGGTGGCACGACACGAGGCGTGCGGCTCGACACGACCTTCACCGTTGATCGGCCTGAGGCCGTGGCGACCTTGCGGGTCGGTGATGCGATCAGCCGAGCTGGCACCTGGAGTGGCGCATCGCGTTTCGCTGGCGTGCAGTACGCCACCAACTTCAACACACGTCCCACCTTCATCACCTTTCCGCTCAACAGCGCAACCGGACAGACCGCGCTACCCTCGACGGTTGATGTGTACATCAACAATATCCTGACTGGCACCCAAACCGTGCCGGCCGGCCCGTTCACACTGACCGATCTGCCGGCGGTCAACGGCCAGGGCGAGATCCGCCTTGTGGTGCGCGACCTGCTCGGCCGCGAACAGGCTTTCCTGAAGCCCTTGTACGGCTCCACGGCTTTGCTGCGCCCCGGACTCGATGAATTCTCAATCCAGGCTGGACGGCTCCGCGCAGGCTACGGCTTGGAGAGTCAGCGCTATGGCACGGGCTTCGCCGCAGGTGTCTGGCGGCGCGGCGTGAACGAAAAGCTGACCTTCGAAGTGGGCGCGGAAGCGGGCGCGCGCCAGCAGTCCGGCGGGGTGGGCGCCACACTGCTGATTGGAGGCTGGGGGCAGGTCACGGCTGGACAAGCGTATTCGCGGGCGGATGACGAAGTGGCGGCACTGCCCTTACCGCTGACAACAACGCCTACAGCGACAACGGACAGCATCCCGCAGAGCGGGCGCCTCACCTCATTTGCCTGGGAACGGCGCTCCACCACCGTCAGTGTGGGGATGCAGGGCCGTTGGGCTTCAAAAGGATTCCGCACGGTGTTGCAAAACGGCATCCGCCCGGCGCGGCGGGAACTTTCCGCATTCGCGAGCTATGGCGCCGGCGGGACATCATGGTCCGCCGGTTATGTCTCACTGAACCGTCCCGGCGAACCGGCCGTCGAGTTCCTGCAGCTCACCGTGTCGCGCGGCTTCGGCGACTGGGGCTATCTGTCACTCACCGGCGCGGCCTCGCTCGCTGGCAATCGCAATCACAGCATCAACCTGAACTATGCGCTGCCACTTGATTTCCTCACCACGCTGGGCGCCAGCTCCGGCTGGTCTGCAAGTGGAACGGGCACGCGGCGCGAACAGCGTCTCAGCCTGCAACGCAGCGTGCCCACGGGCGACGGCCTCGGCTATCGCCTGGAGCTGTCCGACCAGCAGCGCGCGGTGTTAGACCTGCGGGGGCAATCGCGGTCGGGCCAGTACGGCCTGGAGTTCGCCAGGTTGTCCGGCATTCGTTCGGTTCGCGCCAGTTTCTCGGGTTCGCTCACCTATCTTGACGGCAGCCTGCATGCGGGGCGGCGCGTTGAGGAGGGCTTCGGACTGGTAAAGGTTGGAGGTTTTCCGAATGTTCGGGTTTACCTCGACAACCAGGAACTCGGCCGCACCGATACCGAGGGGCGCTTTTTCGTGGCACGACTCAGGCCCTATCAGGTCAACCAGTTGTCCATCAATCCGTCCGACCTGCCACTCAGTGCCGAAGTGATGACGCTCCGCCTCGATGCCTCGCCCTATCTGAAGAGCGGCGTGGTGGTCAGCTTTCCGGTGAAGGATACGCGCGGCGGCATCCTGCGCTTCATCGATGAGGCCGGAAACGACCTGCCGGCAGGCAGCGTGGTCACCAATCTGGAAACAGGGCTGCAGCATCCGCTGGCCGAAGGTGGCGAGGCCTTCGTTACCGATCTTTCGCCGTCCATGCGGCTGCGTGTGGACAGCAATGGCAAACGCTGTACGATTGAATTCAACTTCCGGCGCACAGACGATCCGCAGCCCCGTCTGGGCCCGTACATCTGCAGGCTCCGCTCATGAAAAGTCCATTCGGCCTGGTACCGCGCTCACTGCTCTGCTTGGGCATCCCTCTCGTCATCACCTTGCACGCCCCGCTTGCGCTCGCTGCAGCCAACTGCGGCGTTTTCAGCTCGACGCTCAACTTTGGCAACTATGACGTGCTGGACCCCGTTCCCACAGATTCCACGACCAACATACTGATCCTCTGCATCCGCAATCCGCCACCCGGCATCGAGACGGTGAGCTATACCCTATCGCTTTCCGCGGGCACGGGCAGTTTTGCCGCGCGTACCATGACCAATGGGCCTGAAACGCTTACGTACAATCTCTACGCGAACGCCTCACGCTCGTCGGCTGCAGTTTGGGGAGATGGCTCAGCTGGCACGGTGACTGTAGGCGGAAGCCTGCAGCCGCTCACGG
The DNA here is from genome assembly GCA_033764435.1 of Burkholderiales bacterium. Lineage (GTDB taxonomy): Bacteria > Pseudomonadota > Gammaproteobacteria > Burkholderiales > Usitatibacteraceae > JAEUMY01. The sequence goes on along the minus strand of JANRIX010000059.1, from coordinate 280,373 downwards.
GGCAGAATCCCATCCGCCTGGCCAGCCACACGATTTATGGACGCATCCCCGCCCAGCAGGATGTCGCGGTGGGCACATACTCCGCCAACGTGATTCTCACGATGGACTATTGACTGAGCCGGCCACGAATCCCCGCTGCCGGATACCGCTGTCGGCAGGAGACTCTCGGTGATCAACGTATGCGCTTCACCCTAGGCGCAGCATTGATACCCTCGATTTCGAGGAAGAAAGTCCCGAACGTGCCGCGCGAAATCTTCACCTTTGGATTGGTGACATTGCCAAACGAGCGGCTATCGTCACTCACCTGCCACACTTGACCGTTGTCCAGCGTGAAGCGACTGTTGGGTTCCCAGCCTTCAACATTGCCGGTGATGCGCGACTCGATTGTCTTCACTTCCTCGCGCTTCTGTTCGGCACGGCGTTCCAAACCGAAATCCGCTGCCACTGGCGTGGTGCTGATGGCCTGGGCAGGTGCAACGGTCGCCGTCGCACGCGTTGCAGGCGGCACTGCGGCCGATGTCGGCGCAAGCGGGATCGCGTCGTAGCAGGCCAGGCGCGCTGCCGCATCCTTCAGATCGCGGCAGCGCTGAAGGTCCGCTGCGGACTGCGCAACTGAAGGCAAGCTGCCGAACAGGATCGTCACTGCCGCGGTCAGGACCAGAATCCGACGCGCGGCAGTGGCGGGACGTTGGGAAGGCATAGCGCGATACATGAAGTCTCCGTCAACAAGAGGGTTCAACAATGAAGCGCCGAGTCTACTTGCGACCGCACCGGCTTGCATTGCCCCGATCATTCATTACTTGCCGCACAGGCAATGCGCCATCACCCCGAACGGCATGCCCGTCGCGGAACGCTTCGCGATTTCGGACAACCAGCCCAGCTCTTCGCGGACATCCTTGACCGCCTGACCGGGAGCGCCTGCCGGCAACAGCGGCTTCAGGTCGACATGCTTCGCAACGAGCTTCGCCGCCCCGCCGCCGAGCTGGTCGAGGAAGGCGGCGAACTTGCCACGATCAGCCTCGATGTAGGCCACGCGCGCATCCTCGGGCAGCTTGGCCCGTTCCCGCGCCGATTTCAGCGCATCCTGGAAGCTGCCCACCTTGTCGATGAGGCCGCGCTCTTTCGCCTGCTCGCCGCTCCACACGCGGCCCTGGGCGATCTCGTCGATTTTCTCCGGCGTCGTCTTGCGCGCCTTGGCCGCACCCGCAAGGAAGTCGGTGTAAATCTTGCCGATGGCGGACTGCACCAGCTCGGCAAAGCGCGGATCCAGCGGGCGCCGCGGGTCATACATCGCATCCGCGAGCCAGGTGGTGCTGTAGCCGCCGGTCTTGATGGAAAGCTTCTCCATGGTCTTCTCGCCCGTCGGCAACATGCCGAACACGCCGATGGAGCCAGTGATGGTGGCAGGATCGGCGATGACTTCATCGGCCGCCATGGATATCCAGTAGCCGCCAGAGGCCGCGAGGTCACCCATGGACACAATTACGGGCTTGCCGGCCGCACGGGTCAGCTCCAGCTCCCGGCGCACCAGCTCGGAGCCGTAGGCGCTTCCCCCGGGCGAGTCGACGCGCAGGACGATGGCCTTGATGTTCTGGTCTTCACGCGCCTTGCGCACCAGTTCCGACGTGGACAAGCCCCCGACCGTGCCAGGCGGGGCCCGCCCTTCGATGATTTCGCCCTCGGCCACGATCACACCGATGCCCTCGCCGAAGAGCTTCGGCGTCACCGTGCCGAGATAGTCGTTGAACGCCACCTGCCGGAAGCTGTGAATGGATTTGTCTTCCGCGCCCCGCTCGCTCATCAGTGCGCGGAATTGGTCCCGGGTCTTGAGGCCGGTCACCAGCTTGCCATCCAGCGCCACTTTCGCCGCATCGCCGCCGGAATCGGTCATGGCTTTCACCACGTTCTCTATCCCCTGGTTCACGCTGCCGGCCGGGAGCTTGCGGGCTTTCTCGACGCCATCGGTGTAGGTCTTCCACAGGCCGTCGTAGAGATATTTGTCCGACTCCATCGTGGCTTCCGACGGGCCGCTGGCGAAGAACGGTTCGCCGAAATTCTTGTACTTGCCGACGCGCAACACATTGGCCTGCACACCGACGCGGTCCAGCGCTTCCTTGTAGTAGTTGCGATGCCCGCCGAATCCGCGCAGGAAGACCTGCCCCATCGGATGCAGATAGATTTCGTTGGCATGCGCCGCCAGATAGTAGGCCGGCTGGTCATAGGCGGACGACCAGGCAACGACCTGCTTGCCGGTGGCCTTGAAGCGTTCCAGCGCCGCCGCCACCTCACGCAAGGTCGCGAGTCCCGTGCCGCCGAAGCCTTCGAAGATGAGCACAACGCGATCAATCTTCGGGTCCTTCGCCGCGGCTTCCAGACCGGCGAGGATGTCGCGCAATTGATACTCCTTCGGGCCTTCGTCGAGCAGCTGCTCGATCATCTTGCTGCGCGCCTCGCCGGGCCGCTGCTCGTAAATCGGCCCGTCCAGGTGCAGGACCAGCGCGGTTTTTTCCTGCAGACCCGGCTTGCCCGGCATCATGAGCGCGATGAGCACCACGAAGACTATGAACAGGAAGATGATGTTCATGACCAGCTTGCGGCTGAAGTCGATGGTCAGCCACACGCCCCGAAGAAAACGCACCAACGGCGAACGCGAGAAAGAAGACGAATTGTCGGACATGCTGTACTCCTGAATCAGGACGAACCGAGATTACACAATTGGCGCACTGCCTGCGCCCGGCGTGCGACGGGACGCGGCGTGAACGGGATGACTGACGACTCTGCAGGCACAGCCGGCGTGCACAGGACTGCGGGCATCACAGCCCGAAAATCTGGTGCACGGTTGCCATGCCGAGCATCCACAGAACGACGAAATACCCCCAAGACACGACGCAAAGGATGTAGCCACCGACAATGGCGGCCCCATCCTCTTCCATCATGCCGAGCCCCAAGAGGATGATGGACCAGGCCGGAAAAAAGTTCGCCAGTGGCAGCGGCAGCGGCACCATCAACGCCAGCGCGGACACGACCACGACCACGCCATTGAATGATTGCAGCGCAGGCGCCGCAGCCAGCACCCGAGCCCGCGGACGCACCACCTTCTCCACCTGCGTCGCGACCTTGATGCCAAAGTTCACGGTGCGCTCGAGCAGGTCATGACGGATGCTGAAGTTCATGACCCGATCGGGCAGCCACGGTGCACGGCGGAGCGCGATGCGCGCACCGAGGACCAGGATCGCCAGCCCAAACGGCGTGGACAGCCCGGGAATCGATACCGGCAGCGCGAAAGGCAGGCAAAAGAAGATCAGCAGCAGATTGAATCCCCGCCCGTGCAGCACCTCGAGGATGACGCGAATGGCCAGCGGCTGGCCGGCGGCGCGTTCAAGCAGGTGGGCGAGATTCTCGGAAAGCGGCGTGAGCGGCAGGTCGGGGCCGGTCGGATGGATGGCGGGTGTGGTCAAGGATGGGGGACTCGGGACGGGTGGGCAGGATGATTTTCGCATGGCTGACTGCAACCGCGCGGGCGATGGCCCATAATTTCCGCTTCGCCATCGAGACACCACCATGACCGACACCCAGAAAAAAGAGGACGCCAGCAAGTCCGCCACCCCCACACCGCCTGCCGACCACATCGTCTCCACGCGCCACAGCGCGAAGATCGGCGGCAAGACCATCAAGTACACCGCCACGTGCGGCACCATCGTGCTCAAGGAAGACTTGGAGAAGGACGGCACCCGCGAAGCCGACAAGGCGCGCGCCACCATCTTTTTCATTGCCTACACCAAGGATGACGCGAAGGACCGCAGCAAGCGGCCGATCACCTTCTCCTTCAACGGCGGCCCCGGCTCGTCATCGGTCTGGCTGCATCTCGGCCTGTTCGGGCCGAAGCGCGTCAACCTCGACAAGGAGGGCAACGCCCCGCCCCCACCCTACTCGCTGGTGGAGAACGACTATTCGCTGCTGGACGAAAGCGATTTCGTGTTCATCGATCCGGTCGGCACCGGCTACAGTCGCATGGTCGATGGCGAAAAGGTGAGCGAGTTCCACAACTACCAGCGCGACATCGAAAGCGTGGGCGAATTCATCCGCCTGTACTGCTCGCGCAACGAGCGCTGGGGCAGCCCGAAATTCATTGCCGGCGAAAGCTACGGGACGACACGCGCGGCCGGCCTCTCGCGCCACCTGCAGGAAAAGCACGGCCTGTACCTGAACGGCCTGATGCTGATCTCCTGCGCGCTCGAGTTTTCCTCGTTGCGTTTCGGCCCCGGCCACGATCTGGCGCATCTCCTGTTCTTCCCGACCTATGCGCTGACCGCCCGCTATCACGGCAAGCTGTCGCCCGCACTGACCAAGAAGCCGCTCGCCGCCTTCATCAAGGAGGTTGAGGACTTCACGGCAGGCGAATATTCGCAAGCGCTCTTCCTCGGCGACGCGCTGCCTGCGGCCCGCCGCTCGGCGCTGGTGAAGCAACTGGCCGCCTATTCCGGATTGAGCGAGGCATACATCGAGTCGACCCACCTGCGCATCGGCATTCACCGCTTCTGCAAGGCGCTGCTGCGTGACGAGAAGCGCACCGTGGGCCGCCTGGACAGCCGTTTCAAGGGCATCGAGCGTGATGCGGCCGGCGAGAACTTCGAGATGGATCCGGCACACACCAATCTCGATGGCGCCTATGCCGCCTGCCTGAACGACTATGTGAAGCGCGAACTCAAGTTCGCCAGCGACACGCCGTACAAGGTGATCTCACCGCTGTACATGACGTGGGATTTCGGCGCCAAGAATGAGCCGCTGAACGTGGCGGAGAAGCTGCGCGCCGCCATGAGCGCGCATCCGAAGATGAAGGTGTACGTGGGCCAGGGCTATTACGATCTGGCCACGCCGCATTACGCCGCCGACTATGTGCTGAACCACATGGCGCTGGACCCTTCACTGAAGCCGAACATCGAGTGCCACTACTACGATGCCGGCCACATGATGTACGTGCAGGAATCCTCGCTCAAGGCGCAGGCGGCGCATTTGCGGGCCTTCGTGAAGAAGGCATCCTGACGGCAACCGCAGCAGCGCAAACCGCAGCAGCGCAAAGCAAACGGCCCGGGAAACCGGGCCGTTTGCATGGTGCGATCCGAGAAGACTACTTCACCAGCAGATTCGAATATCTGTCCTGAATCTTCCTGAAGCTGCCGTCCCTCTTCATGGCGGCCAGTGCATCCTGCAGTTTCTCCACCGTCGCCTTGGGCAGTCGCGGGCTGCAGGCCAGCCACAGATCCACATCACGCAGGTTGAACACCTTCTTGATGTCCTTCACGCCCGCATTCTCCGCCACTGCCTTGGCCTGATAGGCGCCGGTGACCCACAGATCCACCTTGCCGCCGGTGGCCTTGGGGTCGGTGGTGAGCTTGGGCGGGTTCTGCTCGTCCTTCAGGGCTTCAACCAGGAACGTGGCGCCCTTCTCGCGCAGATACTGCGATTTGGCATCCTCGACCACTGCGGCAATGCGATAACGGGCCGCATCCTTGATGCTTTCCACCTTGCCGGTGAATCCCTGTTTGGCGTAGAGCGCCCAGGCATTTGTCGCGATGGGACCCACCCACTGGAACAGCGTCTCGCGGTGAAGCTCGCGCGCCGTGGAGTAGAGACAGGCTTCCTTGTCCGCCTGTGCACGCGAGTACATGACATCCCAGGTGCCCAGCTCGAACTTGGCAGGCACGCCGGCGCGCTTGGCCATTTCGGTCACCACCTCGGTCGAGAGACCCACCACGCTCTTGCCCTCCAGCCGGTTGAAGGGCGGGTTGGTCTCGGTGAGAAAGGTGACCGCGGAAGCCGTGAAGGGCAGCAGGGCAAAAACCAGGACGGCTGCGGATTGCCGGATGGGCTGCATGAGCGTGCTCCTCAAGGGAAAAAAAGCCGATGGCGAACCATAACAAATCGGGCGCGACTTGCGAATATTCGCGTGAAGGCCCGCAGCGCCAGGACACAGACGCCAGGACATGGACGCCAGGACTGCGGCTAGCGCAGCGGAAGCTGGTTCAGCTCCACCCATCCCGTCCACATGATCTCGATCCCGATGCAAAGCAGGATGAAGGCCAGGAGCCGGGTCATGACCATGGTGCCAACCTCGCCCAGCCGGGCCAGCAGCCGGGCTGCATTGCGATAGACAAGATAGATGATGAGCGCGGTGATGAAGGCGCCTGCGCTCGCCACCGAAGCCGCCGCCACGTAGAGGGTCGGTGTGCTGGGCCACTGTGCGCCCAGCGCGATGGCGGTGGCGATCGAACCCGGACCGGTGGTGAGCGGAAACGTCACCGGGAAGAAGCTGCCGCGCACGATCTCCGCCTCGGTCTCCGCACCCGGCGACTGCGCCAGCACGGCGCGCATCGAGTCGTCATCCTTGCTGTTTAGCAGCCGCCAGCCGGTGGCCGCGACCAGCAGGCCGCCACCGATGCGCACGATGGGCAGCGAGATGCCGAAGAGCTCCAGCACGTAAGTGCCGACAAGCATGGACGCCACGAGCACGATCCAGCAGTTGAGCGCCACCTGGCGAGCGAGACGCTTGACGATGCGGTCGTCCGTGCCGGCGGTGGCCATGAACACCGGCGCGCCGGCCAGCGGATTGATGATGGGCAGCAACGTGAGCGGCACCAGGATCAATGCCTTGAGATAGGGAACCATGATTTCCATGGGCGGGAATTGTAATGGCGGCTGGCAAATTTCGGCCCTGCAAAGAAAAACGCCCTTGCGAATATTCGCAAGGGCGTTTGGTCCAGAGAGGTCTGGTCAGTCGTTCACTTCTTCGCGGGCTCTGGCTGCTTGGCGCCGGGCGGCAGCTTTTCTTCCACCGTCACCGTGCCGATGGCATCCTTCAGCGCCTTGGCACTGGCGCGCTCGACGAAGCCTTCGATCTGCGTGGCCAGCATTTCCACCGACATCTGCTTCTGGACATCGAGCGAGGCACTGTTCGGGTCAAACAGCTTCGTGTGCTGTTTCTGGATTTCGTTGGAAATGACCTTCAGCGTCTTCGGATCGATCACCCAGAGCTGGGTGTACGAATACGGCGCGACATAAACGTTGGACTTCTTTTTCTTGGCGCGATCATTGGGATCGGAGGTCATGAACTCTTCCGTTCCACCCAGCTCGGAGTCGAAATCGCCCTGCGTGTTTTCCAGCGGCTGCACATAAAGGCCGAGCCCCTGCAGCTTGCTGCCCATGCCGCCGGTCGCCGAGAACTGCCACGCCGGCGTGACCGCGACGATGAGATCCCAGCCGGTGCGATCCGCCTTGGCGAGCTGCTCCATGATCTTGCCAATGGCCACTTTTTGCCGGTCTTGGGGCAGAACGCCTTCCATTTCCGGGGCCGCGAGGCGCATGAAGATGCGGCTGGCATCGGGATCCTGGGCAGCATAGGCACGGTCCAGGCCGCGCAGCACGATGTTGTCAAGTTCGCCGTTGGGCACCTTGACGACACGGCGCGTGTACGGCTCCAGATGCGAGCCCACCGACTCCTTCTGGCGCAGGTAGGTGAACTGGTCACCCACGGCGGACACGAGAACGACGGTGCGCTTTTTGGCCTCGGCAGGCTTGGCATCCTGCGCCGCCACGTTGAACCCCAGCAGAATGGCGAATGCCGCGCCGAGGATATTCAAGAGTTTCATGACTGCTCCTTCATGGTTTTGGTGTGCGGTCTGGTGGCCCGGATGTCCCTTGTGAGGTGGCCAGGCTTTTGACTGGCTCGCACCTTACCGGATTCCGCGCCGGATGCACGTGTCGTGCGACGAATGCGTGCAAATCGCGATGAACGCCCGGAAAGTGCCGACCACGTGGCACGGTGAATCCGAGGCGCGCCCATGGATGTTGCGGCCCCACTGAAAAATGGTTCCGGAGACCTGCGCCCAGCCACAATCTGCTACGCAGACAGCCCGCCGTCGATCACCAGATCGATGCCCACGACATACGACGACTCCGGCGTGCAGAGCCACAGGATGCCGGCCGCCACCTCCTCGGCCGTGCCCACCCGTCCGGCAGGCACGCGCTCCTTCAGATCATCGTAATGCGCGGCAATCTGCTCGGGCGACTTGCCGATGAGCCGCCGCTGGCGACGCGGCGTCTCGATGGCACCCGGGCAGACGGTATTGATGCGGATGCCCTGGCCGATGTACTCGCGGGCCGCCGCGGCGGACAACCCATTCATGCCGTGCTTGGTCGCCGAGTAGATGCCGGCCATCGGGGACGCGGCAAAGCCGTTGACCGACGACACGTTGACGATGGCGCCGCCGCCCTGCTTCAACATGACATTGATTTCCTCGCGCATGCAGAGCCAACAGCCCTTCAGGTCGACGGCGATGCTGCGATCCACGGCATCGACCGGAATCTCCGCCGTCGGCACCAGCGGAAACTCCGCCGCCGCGTTGTTCACGGCAAAGTCGAGGCGGCCAAAGCGCTCGACACAGTGCGCCACCATGCCCTTCACTGCCGTCTCATCGGCCACGTCGACGGACAGGAAGGCCACCTCGCCACCCGCGGATGCCAGATCGTCCAGCGCCCGCTGCCCGCGCACCGGATCACGGCCCACGATCAGCACCCGTGCGCCGGCCTTGAGAAATCCCGCCGCCGCCGCCAGGCCGATACCGTCGGTCCCACCCGTCACCAACGCCACCTTGCCGCGAAAGTCATAGCTCACCATGCCGTCCTGCTCCCCTCTTGCCTTCGACGTGAATGGCGCCGAGTGTACTGGCCGGCCGGAAAGGGCGCAGGCCATGAACCGCAGCACATCGGCGAAGTCAGTAACATTCGCCTTCTTCGTAGCCAACTGCCGTCCCGCCGATGAGCATTCCCATGAATCCGACCAGCTTCGATCTGTCCTCCCGCCCGCATGCGTGGTCCCGCCGCGCCCCCGGCCGAATGCGCGCCTTCGCCGTCGCGACCGTCCTGTCCCTGGCGCTGTCCCTGTCCCTTTCCCTGTACGCAGGTGTCGCCAGCGCCAACACCATCGATCCCGATCTGGTTCCGCTGAAGGAGCTCGCCGAGCGTGAGTCGAAGGCGGGCGATGCCGGGGCCCGCGGCATGCTGCTCGCCATCCAGAATGCGGCCAACGAAGAAGAGACCAAGGCGGGCTACGACTGGCTTTCGCGCGCCGCGCAGAAGGGTCACGCCGCCGCCCAGTTCCAGATGGGCCTGATGGCGGAGCGTTCCGGGCCGGAGAACATCGGTGAAGCCGTGGTGTTCTATCTGGCTGCCGCCAAACAAGGTTTCGCGCTCGCCCAGAGCAATCTCGCATCGCTTTACGCCCGTGGCGAGGGTGTCCCGCAGGACGACACCAAGGCGGCAGAGTGGTCGCTGCTGGCCGCGAATCAGGGCAATGCGCTGTCGCAGTTCCGGCTGGGCTCGATGTATGCGGCCGGCCGCGGCGTACCCAAAGACCTGGCGCGCGCCGCGCAATGGCTGGAAAAGGCTGCGTTGCAGGGTGTGGCCAACGCCCAGGCGCATCTCGGCGCCTTGTACCTCGCCGGCCAAGGTGTGGCAAAGGACGAGACCAAGGGCATGTTCTGGATACGCAAGGCCGCGGAACTGGGCCAACCTGAAGCCGCGCGCATCCTGGCCGCCGCCAGCGCCGAGGGCAAGACCGCCAAGCCCGAGCCACCCAACTTTGCCAAGAGCCGGCTGGCTGCCGACGGCGGCGACCCGATCGCGCAATACACGCTGGCGCTGATGTACCAGCGCGGTGAAGCCGGCGCGCCCCGCGACCCGATCGAGGCCGCGAAATGGATGTCGCGCGCCGCCGAGAAGGGCTATTCCGCGGCTCAGGCGCAGTTGGGCTTCTATTACGCCAACGGTATCGGCGTGACCCGCGACGAAGAGGAGGCGGTGCGCTGGTTCAAGATGGCGGTGAAGCAGGGAAATCCGCAGGCTCAGGCCAGCCTGGCCAACTTCTACAGTCGTGGTGCGGGCGGACTGGGTCGCGACCTGAATGAAGCGGGACGCCTGTATCGCCTCGCCGCCGAACAGGGCAACGCGGCAGGCCAGGCCGGTTACGCCTATCACCTCGAACAGGGCATTGGCGGCATTGCCCAGGACATCGCCGCTGCCAAGGCGATGTATGCCCGCGCCGCAGCGCAGGGCAATCAGTATGCGCAGCAGCAGTTGATGCGACTGGGCAACTGAACAGAACGGCACCCCGTTGGGTAAACGCGCAAACGCCCGGGCCAGCCGGGCGTTTGCGTTTCAGGTTGCCGGGATGCTGCGTGCGGCCGAAAACTCAGTCCTGCCGCGGTGGCTCGCCCGTCGTGCCACTCTGGGCGCTTGAGGCGGCCCGCGCGGCGACCGGATTTGCCCGGCGCGGCACGAAGATCCACAGCAGGATGTACATCAGGACGCCCACGCCATGGAGGAAGGCAAGGAGCACGAACAGGATGCGCCACGTCCACGCCGGAATCTGGGTCAGTTCAGCCAGACCTCCGGCGACACCGCCGATCCAGCGATCCGAGTTCGACAGTTTGAATTCATTCATCGGGCTTTCATGCCGGTAAGACCGTTGCGCCGATTGCTCCTGCGTCCGCTCCGATGCCGGCTGCAGGCCGTCAATGAGACGCTTCTTGGCCAGGCTGAATTCCTCGTCCGTCAACGCGCCCTGACCGTGCAGGCGATGCAGTTTCTCGATTTCGTCCGACATGCTCATGAGTGCACTCCTTGTTGATTGGGCTGCCGAGAAATTCGGCACGTGAATGCAGTGTCGGACATGCATCGCTGAACTGAAAGTGCATGCCGACGAAATGCAGACAGACGCACCCGAGGAACGGAAATCAACGACTGACTTCCTCCGCACGCTCGCAGTATCCGACGATCCGTGACCAACATTGCCGAGTGTGTCCGCATGTGTCCATGGGGCAAGAATTCATGGAAATGAAATACGCACGCATGCGCTGCTGAAATATTGGGCAGTTAGTTTGGCTGCGCATGCATGAGCGTGACCGCCGCTTCATTCTCTGCGCTTCGATCCCGGAATTCCGCATTTCGTCTTTTCCCGGATGACGTTTCATGCGTGCAGGCCTAACTTTCAGGCTGCGTCACCTCCCTCCCTACACGCAAGGACATAAAACATGAAAACCAGACTCGCTCTTCAAGTGGCCGCTGCGCTGGCCACCGCCATCTCCCTGCAAGCCTTCGCAGCCCAACCGACTTCTCAGAGCATCAGCAATGCGCTCGACAGCGCCTGGAACAGCCGTGACACGGCACGCATCGAGCGCCTCTACGCCGACCGCGCCCGCGTGACCGACATCCGCGAAGGCGATATCGCCGCTGGCCGCGCCGACATCGCGCGTCAGGTCGCACAGAAGTGGGATGCGCTTCCCGCCAACGCGCGCCAGCGCACCGTCACGCACAGCGTGCAGGCGCTGGGCAATGGCCAGTTCGTCGCTGAAGCCACGGTGTACGTCGAAGCCACCAATGCGCAGGGCGCAGTCGACACGCTGGGCCAGTATGCCGTGAACGCGTTGGTCGAACCGGCTGGCGATGGGGTTGAAGTCATCGCCGTGCGCAGCGCCAAGTCCGTCCCGGAAGCCGTTGCCAGCACACCGGCGAAGAAGTTTCGCATCACGCGCGGCCTCGGCCGGCCATTCGCAAGCCAGGGCTGATCGTTTCCTGCAATCCAGGGCTGATCACTCGGCAACAGGGTTGAACATCCATCCCGGCTCGCATCGGGATGGATGTTTGCGCTTCATCGCCCCGCAATGATGCCCTCGAGCAGCTTGCGCTTTTCCGCGCAGCGCGGCTGATCCCAGCACGCCGTGTACGTGAACGCGGGTTTGCCACCATCCAGAATCCGGATGGCCCAAGGCCGTTTCATCAGCACAGTGTGCACATAGCTGACGAAACTCTCCGCAAAGTCATCACCGGGATTCGTCGCGGCATACAACGTCGGAAAGTTGGTGGTTGCCAGCCAGCGATAGGCCTCCAGCATGCGCGCGCCATCAAGATTGGCACCAAAATAGTAGCGAACCTTGGGCCGGTCGGGAAATGTCACATCGAACAGCGACACGTGGCCGAGCTTCTCATCCCACTTCCATGACAGGGCGTGAAAAGGATAGGTGCCAATTCTGAGCTCATGACCCGCCGGCCGGTCCCAGCGCGGATGAATGCCACCTTGCGTCGCCAGCACATGGGCCAGCTCGTGCAGCAGGATGTACCGGATGGCGCCCACGCGATTATTGTCCTGCTCTTCCGCGATGATGGCCTCGATGGTGAAACGCGAGTCGCTTCGAAACGGCGTGTTCTCCTTCCAGCTGGCCCACTCGTTGGCACGGCGGTCCATGAGCTGACGCGGATCGAGCACAATGAAGCCGATTCCTTGACCGGCACCCCAGCGAACAATATCCGAGAAGCCGGTTCCGCCGATCTCCTCGACGAACCAGATACCGGCGAGACGCCTATCCAGCAGCTTGCGAATTTTCGCAGGGATGCCTTCCACTGCGGTCTGCACGTCGGCCACGAAATCAGGTGTCAAAACAGGCGCGCGCGGCGTCGTCGGGATGCCGAGCTGAATCACATCCAGGTTCATGTACTCGACCAACTCGGGTGGCGCAGCGCCCATGCGCTCGGCCAGTGGACGCGAGCGGACCGCCTCCCAGAACTCGACTGTGCGCACCTTGTGCGTCAGTGACTTCTGGAACGCGCAAGCCTTGTCGGTGCGCGCGCAGGGAACGGTCACCGTCTGCGGAGAGTCCGCGCGGACCGGCAGCGCCAGCATCAAGAGCAGCGCAAGTGACCCGGCGCGGTACGGGGCGGTCATCGGCAAGCCCATCACGCACTCAGGCGGTCTTGCGATCAAACTCCAGATCCACCATGAGGTCGTTGGCCAGACCCTCCAGCGCAAGGCGAATGTCGGCCTGCGCAACCACCTCGGGCACATCGATATCCGCATTCATTTCGAACAACTGCTCACCGGACATTGCACCACTCACAATGGCCGTGGTGAGCGCGGCGATGCTGATGCCCATGCGGGTGAGCTCGGCGGAAATGGCCTGGATGATTCCGGGACGATCGTGGCCGACCAGGCACAGCGACATGCGCCGCGCCGCTTGCATGACGGGTCGACTCGCCTCGGCCACCACCACCTGCATTCCCGGCGTCGCCAGTGCCCGCAGATCCTCAGCCAGTGCCTCGACTTCGGACTCGTCGACCTGCAGGTGGACGATGCCGGCAAACTGGCCGGCGAGATTGGCCATGAGACTCTCTGCCCAATTGGCGCCGCGCGCCAGTGCACGCTCGGACACCGCATTGACCATACCGGGCCGGTCGGGACCGACCAACGTGACCACCAGTGATTTCTTCATGGTTTCGACCTCCGCGCGACGGGCTCAACCCGACGCTGTTTGCGCATCTTCGCGCGCTTCGCCGGCCTTGTCGATGGCTTCGCAAACGTGAAGCTGCAAGCGGCGATCCGAACGCCCAGCCAAACTGCTGTCAGCGGCGCACACGAGGTAGCCGCCAGCCTGGCAACTCACCCTCCGCCGCGTTGCGCTTCGCCGCGATGCGCTGATTGGGCGACATCAGCATCTGCCGTTGACGCTTGCGCTCCTCGGCCAGCGCGGCCCACTCGCTCGCACGCCAAGCCCGCTGCAGCAGGAACTTGCCCGCCGCCACCGCATCGGGTGAGCGCTCGCGAATATTCGCAATCAACGGTTGCGCGGCCGCCAACGGATCGGCGGCCACTGTGGTGACGAGATTGAGTTCATGCGCCGCTTCGCCGGACAGCACCTCGGCCGTCAGGGTGAGCCGCTTGGCAATGTCGATGGGCACCAGCTCGCGCAGGAGCACCGTGCCCCCCATGTCCGGGATCAGCCCCCACTTCGCCTCCATGATCGCGAGCCGTGCATCGGGTGTCGCGATGCGAAAATCCGCGCCGAGGGCCAGCTGCATACCGGCGCCAAGGCAGTTGCCGTGGATGAGCGCGATGACCGGCACCGGCAGATCACGCCAGCCCAGGCTCCACTGCTGGAACACGTTGCGCCAGGGTGAGAAAAGGCGAAGGAATCCCCACAGCGCGGCACGCTTGTCACCCAGCACGGATCTCACATCGAGCCCGGCGCAGAAGGACGGGCCCTCCCCTTTCAACAGCACGACCCGAATATTCGCATCGGCATGGATGCGCTTCTGCACCGCAACCACCGCGCGCATCATGCGGAAGTCCATGGCGTTGTGCTTATCCGGTCGCGCAAGCGTCACATGCGCGATGCCGTCGGCAACATGCAGGCGCACGCGCTCGTCGATCATTTCATTTGTGTCGGTCATGCAGCGTCTTCTTCTGGCGCAGGGTGGACGAGTTCGATCCGAGTGTCGCACAAAGTCCGGCGCGCGCATAATGGCGAAAAACACTTCACGACAGCACGCACGTCACGCACCCCATGTTCGACCTCGACGACAACCACTCGCGGCTGATGCGCCGCTCGCTCATCTGGGCGGGCTTCAGCATCGTCATCATTTTCCTGCTCTACAAGGGCGTGGCCAGAAAGACGATTGAAGCCACTGTCGACTGTCTCGAACGCAAGGCACACAACGAGCAGTACCTGACCCGGCTGGCCGCCGTGGAGGGCTATGCGCGCTGCGTGGCCAAGAATGAGAAGCGCCCGGCCGCTGGCAGTGGCGCACCGCATCCGCGCTGCGCCTACGCCGGCATGTGGAGTTCCAAGCGACGCGACGTGGAGTACTTCATCACCCTCAACGCCGACGGCACCTTCGTCGCCGAGCCCGGGCCGGGCACGCAGCCCAACGCACGCCCTGTCACCGGCGCGTGGACGGTCGCCAACAACAAGATGGTTTGGGCGTATGACAGCGGGCCGGTCTGGCCGCCGGACATCAATCCCATTTTCGACGAGCGCGCATCGGCGCTCAAGCTGCGTGAAGTCGACGGCCAGATCACCGAACTCATCCGCCTGCCCACTGAAGGAGCCTTGAAATGCTGAATCACTTCGCGCGTCGCCTTGGCGTCGTCACCCTGCTCTGCGTTCCCTTGATTGCCGCCGCGATCGAGCCGGGCGAGTACATCACGGAGAAGTCATGGGGCACGCTCGTCGTGAAGCGCGACAAGGCCGGCAAGCTCCTCTTCAACATCGAAAGCGTGGGTGACAACGGCCATAGCTGCTCGCTGGAAGGCGAGATCAAACAGGGCAAGGCGACGCTGGAAGGGGATGAGCCGAAGGAGCCCTGTGTCGTCACCTTCACGCAGGGAAGGAGCGGCATCAAGGTCGACCGCAACGAAGGCATGGCCTGCCAGTTCTACTGCGGCGTGCGCGCGAGCTTTGATGGCGTGTACATGAAGGCGCCGGCGGCCTGTCGCATCGATGCGGTCGAGAAAACCCGCGCCGCGGCGCGCAAGGCCTACGACGGCAAGAACTACGACGCGGCGCGCAATCTGCTCGGCACTACGCTGAAGGACTGCAAGACTTTCCTCGGCACCTTCACCGAAGCCTGGCTGCGCAACGACCTTGCTGTCACCCTGCACAAACTGAAGGATCTGCCCGGCTGTCGTGAAGCGCTGAAGCCGCTGGCGGAGGACGCAGCGCAGAAAGACGCGAAAATCCGCGAGGACTACGCCCCGCTGGAAGCCGACATCTACGTTCGCATCCTCAAGGCCACACGCGTCAATCTCAAGCTCTGTGCGGCGGCGAAGTCCTGACTACCCCTGCTTTGAAGCCTGTGCGAATATTCGCCTTCGCCGAGCACGACCGAGATCAGGCCGGTGAAACCATCAGCAAGTCAAACAAAATCTGGAAGGTTGGGGAAATGAACACTCACGCACGCTCGCTTGCCGGCGCATGGTTGCTCGCGCTATCGCCATTCATGCTGGTTCCGTCCATGGCAGTCGCGCAGGCACACTCCGCCACGGTCAAGGTCGGCAAGGAAACCAAGAACGCCTTCGGCACCGTGGTCGACATGAACACGGGCGATATCGCCTGCTACATCGGTTTCAAGGATGACAAGGGTGTTGATTTTTTCGAGTCGGCGGACTTCGAGTTCTGCGAAAACCCGAAGAAGTATGTCGGCAAGCGCTTCGCGCTGACCTACAAACTCTCCAAGGTACAGGCCGCGTCCTGCCAGGGCGATCCGGACTGCAAGAAGTCGGACATCGTGCCGCTGATTGTCGGCATGAAGCCGGACGGGAAGGCCGTGGCCACGAAGCAGCCGGCACAAGCCGCCGCAACCGGGCAGACGAGCTTCTGCACCAGCATGGAACAAGTCGTCTTCGCCTGCCGCACCGGCAAGAAGATGGTGTCGGTGTGTGCGGACAAGAAGTCCACCAAGACCACCGGCATGCTGCAATACCGCTTTGGCACCCCTGACAGTCGCGATCCGCTGGAACTGATGTGGCCGGAGAACTATGCCGCTCCCGCCAAGGTGTCGCATGGCGAGAACGTTCCGTTCGCTGGTGGCGGCGGTGCCTGGCTGCGCATTCCAAAGGGCGACCACGCCTATGTGGTCTACACCGGCATCGGCAAGTGGGGTCCGAAAGGCGAGACCCGCACCAAGGCCGGCCTCACGGTTGAACGAAATGGCAAGGCGATCGCGCAACTGAAATGTACTGGCGAGCCGATCAGCGAGCTGGGCCCGGACTGGTTCGAGAAACTGGGCATCACCAGCGGCGACAAGGACTTCGATTTCCCGGACTGAGGCAGGCATGCGATTTCGTTCCCGGCACCTCGTCGCGACACTTCGAAGCGTTGCAGCACCGCACGTCCTCGCGATCGCGTTCGCAGCGATACTCACCGGCTGTGCCTCGACCACCCGCCCGGGCGCGGTCGGCGTGCAACGCGAGCAGTTCATGCTTGTGTCCGCCGCAGAGGTCGAGCGCATGTCCGCGACGTCCTACAACAACCAGGCCAATCAGGCGCGCGCGCAGGGCAAGCTGATCAGCAGCGGCCCCGAGTACGATCGCCTGCGCAAGATTGCCAACCGCATCATTGCGCAGGCCGGCGTGTTCCGCGATGACACCAAGCGCTGGAACTGGCAGTTGACGCTCATCGACTCGCCCCAGCTCAATGCCTCGTGCATGCCCGGCGGCAAGATCACGTTCTATACCGGCATCATCCGCAGACTCAAACTCACCGATCCCGAGATTGCGGCCATCATGGGCCATGAAGTCGCGCACGCGCTGCGTGAACACGGACGGGAAAAGGTGTCACGCGCCATGGGCCAGCAGTTTCTGCTGGAGTTGGCACTGGGCGGCAAGCCCGATTCGGCACAGCAGATCAAATTTGCGCAGCAGGTCGGCAACGTGCTCATCACCCTGCCCAACTCCCGCGAAAACGAAACCGAGGCTGACCGCATCGGCATCGAACTCGCCGCGCGCGCCGGCTACGACCCGATGGGCGCCGTGAACGTATGGCGCAAGATGGCCGCAGCCGGCGGCGGGGGTACGCCAGAGTTCCTCTCCACCCATCCCTCGCATGCCACACGCATCAATGAGCTGACCCAACTGCAGGCAGTGGTGCGGCCGCTGTACGAGGCGGCGCCCAAGCCCTGACGGCAGCGATTCCCCGCTGCGCGGTGTCACGGCAATCGCCTGCACCGCATTTGACACATGTCAAAACGGCATGACCGTTCCAGGCGCACGATGAAGATGTGCATTCATCTTCCGGAGCTAACATGCCGCCCAGTTTTTATTTCATCACCAAGTCCGACCTCGATTTGCCAGAAGAGGTGTCGTGACATGACAGCCTCACGATTCTCCGATGAAGCCCTGGCCTCGTGGCGCAAGCTGTTGCAGGCCGAAGCCCGGCAACTGCGCGAAGCCATCGAATTCGATCGCCAGCAACTGGATGGCCGCGCCGATTCCCTGCCGTCGGCATTCGATGATGGTCGCGATGAGCCCGCAACCGATGTGCTGCGTGATGTCGCGGTGAGCGAGCTGGCGCGCCGTGCACGCGAACTCGACTCCGTCGAGGCCGCGCTCGCGCGCATCGACGAGGGCGTTTATGGCACCTGCGTGGAATGCGGCAACGGCATCGCCATCGAGCGCCTGCGGGCCAGCCCGCACAGCACCACGTGCCTCGCCTGCCAATCCATCCGCGAACGCAGTCGCGGCCATGCCTTGCGCCCGCCCCGACTCTGAAAGGCACGCCGCATGGGTCATGGCGTGACCCCTGCCGTCACCGGGCAGGGGCCGAGACACGGGCCGAGTAAGGGCACGAGTAAGGGGACGAATCAGGCGCCGAGTCAGGTGCTCAGAGTGGTGGGGAGACGCTGATCGAAACGGGCCAGGCATACTGGCCCGGGCGCGCAGCGCGTGACAGGAACAGTCGGTAGCGCAGATCCACCTCCCGCCTGATGCCGATGTCCCGCATGACGGGAATGCGCGCATTCGGTTCCTCGATGAGGCTGCTGCGTCCGTCGACGATCAGATCGAGTTTGCTCACCCATTCCGTGTCATAGGCCACCACCAGCGCAAAGCCCTGGCGGGTGTTGAAGGACACGGTCAGTGTCGAGGGCTCGACGATGTCGACATAGCCCTGCGCAATGTGACCTGCGTTGACCTCGACCGAGTCCGGCGTGGTGATGCCTTCCATCTTGGCATACGCCGGCACCTTGACCACGATGTCCATCTGGGCGCGCTGCTCAGCCGCCTGACTGACCGCATCGGTCTGGCTGGTTGGCCAGAAGGCGTAGGCCGCCGCGATCAACGCCGACGTTACGAGCACCGCATGTGCGATCTTGCGCAACTGGGGACTTCCGGCCGGAACATTGGTCATGGGCTGAGCTGTCTTTTTGGACGAAAACATACAAATATGGTTGGGTCGGAACCTGCCGAATTCAACCTGACACGTGACAATCCGGGACCCTGCGAAAGCGTAAAAACCTCGCTCCGCAAGTCCTTGATCCTAATATATGCCTGAATCCGGCCAATAGCCATGAAGTAACGCACAAAATTGCCGGAATCAAGCCCCCGGATCGGGCAAAAAACTTTCATCCGCCAGGCCGCCCGGACAGGCATACTTCGGGTGCGAACCCGCATCCAGCCGCAAGCGGGTGCCGTACTGCTCCACTGTAAGCCTTCGCTGGTTCACCGCGACTGAGCTTGCGCCGCAGCGCCGAAGGCACATCTTCGGCATGCCGACACAACACTTCCTCAGGAGACCAACAATGAAACGAATGTCCAAACCCCTGCTGACGGTCATTGCCGCCGGCGTCCTGGCCGGACTGTCCGGTACCGCCGCTGCCCAGACCCCCGACCCCGGCCAGCTCGTTGACGCGCTGGAAGGCGTGTTCGGCAAGCAGCCCGGCGCCCGCCGTTCCGGCGCCAAGGGCGTCTGCGCCACCGGCTTCTTCGTCGGCACGCCGGAAGGCCGTGGCCTCTCGACCGCCGCCGTGTTCAAGGGTGCCGAGATCCCGACCGTCATCCGCTTCTCCATTGGCGGCGGCAACCCGAAGGCACCGGACAAGGGCAAAACCGTTCGCGGCCTCGCCATCAAGATCAACGGCCCGGGCAAGGAAAGCTGGGAACAGGCCAACATCTCTGCGCCCGTGTTCTTCGTGAACTCGCCGGCCAACTTCGTGAAATTCTTTGAAGCCCGCCGCCCTGTTCCGGGCACGGGCGGACCGGACCCGGCCAAGGTGAAGGCATTCAATGATTCGCACCCGGATGCCAAGCCGCAGATTGCTTACCTGGCGTCAGCTCCGGTGCCTGCGTCCTACGGCGCGGTCAACTACTGGGGCACCAATGCCTTCATCTTCACCGGTCCGGACAACAAGAAGCGCGCCGGCAAGTGGGTGTTTGAGCCGGCCCGTGGCGTGGAAGGACTGACCGAAGATCAACTGAAGGCCCTGCCCAATGACTTCCTGGTCGACGAGCTGAAGGCCCGCCTCGCCAAGGGCAACGTGGCGTTCAACTTCAACGTGCAGATCGCGGAAGCCGGCGACGTCATCAATGACGCCACCGTGCCGCTGCCCGCCGGCCGCAAGGTGGTCAACGCCGGGCGCCTCGTGGTGGAAAAGCTGGATGAGTCCGGTGCCAGCTGCGACAAGATCACGTTCAACCCGCTGGTGCTGCCGAAGGGCATCGCGCCGTCGGATGACCCGGTGCTGATGGCGCGTCCGGGCGCCTACGCCGTGTCGCTGGGCCGTCGCCTGCAGAAGTAAGCCGCACGCAGGCTGCAATGACAAAGGGCCGCCCTCCCGGGCGGCCCTTTTCATTTCTGCGCTGCACTGTCTGGCGGGCTCTGCCTGCGAATATTCGCAAGGCGGATCACACGCTCCGCTCAGCGCTTCATGTCGAGCAGCGCCGCATCGCCATCCTGCGGCGCGAAGATATCCGCCGGTACATCGCCCTTGCGGGTTGCGGGCGCCGTGCCGCCGCCGCGCAGTTTAGGTGGAGCGAGCGCTGCCGAACCCTGTTCCCCGGCCGCGAGATCGACATTGGAACCGTCCAGACCCGTGAGCGCCACCGCACCCGAGTTGACCTTGACGAAACTGCCGCCGGGCGCCCCGCTACGCGTGCGCGGCGCGTGAACCAGTTCGATGTCCGTGCCACGGATGCCGATGGTGAGCGTCGGGGTCTTCAGGCGCACTCCATCAGGATTTCGTTTGCCAATATCGCCGGTGATGAAGCGCACGGCGCCCACGAGGAGCTCCAGCTTCTGCACCAGCTTGCCCAGCGGGCCGGATGCAATCGATTCGGCAATGGTCACGGTGGTGCCCGGACGGACCAGCACGCGCGCGCCATCGTTCATGCCCACCACGACCGATGCAGTCGGTCCGGTGCTGATGGTGTCACCCGCGTTCACGACATCATCATCCTTCAGCACCACCTCGACCGCCTTGCCGTCACGATTGCGGCCGATACGCGCCTCGCCGACCAGGCGCGTGACCTTGCCGGCCACGTGCGGGGGAGCCTTGGCCGCTGGCTCTGTCGCGGCCTTGGTGGTCGCCACGGCCGCGTCGCCCTCCATGATGCCCACCACACGCACCCGGCGGTTGACGGCAGCTTTCGGATCGTCCTTGTCGATCAACTCGGTAGCACCCTTGCCTGCAGTCGTGAGCCGGGCCGTATCAATGCCTTCGCCAACCAGAATCTGCTTCACACTCGCAGCGCGCCGCTCGGACAGATCCTTGTTGTAGGCGGCGGTGCCAACGGCATCGGTATGTCCCTCGATCATGAATTTGCCCGCAACCAGCTCGGGCGCCTTCATGGCCGCAGCAAGCTTTTTGAGCAAGTCGACACTGGCCAGCGACACCTTGGCGGAATTGAATTCAAATTGCACCGACAGCTCAAGCTTCCCCGGTTGCGGCGGCGGCGCGGGCTGGCCGGGCGCCAGGCTGCGCGAGCGGCCCAGAGCGGGCTTGGGCTTCAGCGCATCGACCATTTCCTGCACGGACGGGTTGCTGGCAGGCGGCGTGTCGGCAGGTTGCGCATGAACCCGCGCAGCGACCAGCAGCGCTGCGGCCAAGATGAGTCGGAAGGCGAGTGAAGTCGGCGTCATTGAGGTCTGCCTGCAAAGTGGTGGCGAGACGATGGGTCCAGTCGGAATCGGGTGGACTCAGACAGGACGCTATCGATAGCCACGCATGATGACGGAGGCCCTCCAAAGCGGCAACCATGCGGTCTCTGCCGAGGTTGTGGGCAACAGGCCTATTCGCGGCGCCTGCGCTGGCGGACCGGAAACTCGAACCGCAGCGCCGCCGCACCGTCAGCCGCCACGGTGAGCGACTGTTCCAGCGGTGGCAGCACATGCCCCTGTTCCGGATGCCACGCATACACCCGATAGCTGCCCGCCGGCAGGCCGGAGATGGTCGCGGTTCCGGTGCCATCTGACTGGGCGTGCCAGGGTGTGTCGAGGACATAGATGAAGCCGCGCATCCGCTCATGCAGCATGCAGTAGAAGACGATCGGCCCCGGCTTGTCCAGAATCACTTCGGTCTTTTGCGGTTCACCCGGCTTCAGGAAGAAGCTGAACTCCTTGGCATGCGAGAACGAGCGCACATGATGCGTCACCGGATCGAGGTTGGGAAACTCGGCCTTCGATCCCACGCGGACGACCGAGACGGGCGGAACGAACTCCATGTCCTTCTGGGTCACGCGCAGCGACGCGGTCGGCGAATCCGGCGCCTTGCCCGTGGCGGGCATGACGTACACAACCCCGCGCTGCAGCGGCTTACCTTCCCGGTCAGTCAGTGTCGCGGTCACGCTCGCGGCGCGCGCCTCACTGAGCGCAGCGCAGGAAAGCAACAGGACGCCAGCCCACACCATCGGCAAAAGATTCGTTCTCATGGGCGTGCGATGTCCCGATGCATCGGTGCCAGCTTCGCCAGCAGGCGGTTCTGCGCCCAGTTCGGCACGCCCTGCGCGCGCATGGCGGCCTGAAGATGCTCGGCGAAGTAGTTGAAGTGCGCCGTGCGGATGGCGAAGTCCTTGTGCGCCTCGCGCATCGACTTGCCTGAATACTTGCACGGCCCGCCGGTCAGTTCGCAGAGCTGCTCGGCCACGACGGCCTCCAGTCGCGATATGTCCGCATCGGCAAAGAAATCGCTGATGCGCGGGTCGGCCAGCGAGCGCGCGATCGTGTCGCTGACGATCTTCTGCATGCCGGCCTTGCCGCCGAACTGGGTGTCATAGAGGTTTTCGCTGGCGCCGGCCGACAGCGAGACCGCTGCCAGCGCGAACACCGTGAGACATCGCGCAGTCCAGCCGGCCAGCAGGACAATCAGGTGACGTTGAGATTGCATGGGAGTGCTCCTTGTCTGGACTAGAAGCCCGCCTGCAGCGACACATAGGCGGCGCGCTGGCGGTCGGGGTTGAAGGGCTTGACGATGGTGCCGAGATCGACCCAAGCCAGGGTGACGGACACATTCTTGCTGGGGAACCACGCGATGAAGATGTCCGCCGCCGATGCCTCGTCATCCACCGCCAGGTTGCGCGGCTTCATGCGGTACTCGGCGCCGATCACCAGCTTGGGGGTGACGAGGTAGGCCAGTGACGCCTCGAGCCGTGCCTCGCGAGCATCGCGGCGGTCGCCGCCAAAGCCGAGCAGGCCGAACTGATTCGCCTCGGTAAAGCGAACCGTTGCATTGGCCAGCAGGCTCTGGGCCAGATACAGCTTGGTCGCCGCCAGGTAAACATCGGTGCCGGCGTTGCGCCGTGCGCCCAGGTCGGTGGCACGGGCGACACCCAGCGCCTCGAGGCCACGAATGCCCCGATTGCGCTTGTGTTGCACCCCCAACGCGACCTGCGGCATCCACGAGTCCTGATCGTAGACCGCATCGCCCGCCAGTCGCAGCTTCACCCCGAACACGTCCTGTTCAATCCGGGTCCGGTTCAGGCCGCCGGCAATGCCGCGGAAGTCCTGCCGTGCATAGGACAGCTCGACTCGGTCGCGCCAGCCGAAGGCGGCACCCACGACGCCGAGCGAATAGTCATCGGATCGCGCCTGGGTGGCGAACGCGTTGCCGCCGAAGCTGTCCCGGCTGCCGTAGCCCGAGATCAGCGCCCAGGGTGTGAGCCCGCCGCCACCCGCGCCTTCCACCGTGGACACGCCGCCGGTGGCGGTCAGCTTTCCTTGATCCGGGTGTTTCAAGCCCTGGGCATGCGAGTTCGCGGCCGGCCAGACCGAAAGGGCCACGCCAGCGCATAGACCCAGCATCGCAAGGCACCGGCGGCCAAATGGTTGATGGGTCGGTTCCGGGTGATCGTGCATCGGCTGCGCTCCTGTGAATTGGATGAAAGCTGTCGGCCACCAAGACGTGACCCGCCGACCCTACGCAGCAAAGGAAAGGGTGGATGTGGCGATGCCCGGCACATCCGCCGAGGCAGCACACCTGCAGGGAGAGTCAGGAGGCGGCGCAGGGGCACGAGGCATGCCCCGCTGGCCGCAAGCCCATTGCAGTCATTCGCCGGGATTCGCCGATCCCCGCAACGCGAATATTCGCAAGGCCCTGGCGGCCGCTTCCGAGCGCGCGACGCGGGCTGCGCTCAGGGGCCGAAGGTGAACCGCTTGAGCGGCTTGGTCCGGGTCACGCCGTTGAGCGTGAAGGTCATGTTCGCGCGGTCGCCGCTGGTGAAATCGAGCGCGACGCTGCCGGCATTGCTGCTGGACAATCGGCTCGGATCGTAGGTCATCGTAGCCGGCGTGCTCATCACCCGTGCCAGCAATCCCTCGTAGCGCACGGCCGAGACCCACTTGCCCCCAAGCGAGAGATACCAGACCGGGTTGCCGCCCTCATCATGGGTGTACCACGCGAGCAGTATCTGGTTGTCCGCCGATTGGAAGATGGTCATGCCCCAGCCCAGTTCGGTCGTGGAGTTCCACAGGTCACCGTAGTTCTGCAGCGGCGCGGGGCCGCCGAGCAGGATGCGCCTGAGCGCCTCGGCGTCCTCATCGAGATGCGTGAAGAAATCGCGATTCAGCGGATTCTGCGGCTGCCCGCTGACCGCGCAACTGGCCGATCCCCCGTGGAGGACGCCGCGCAGCATGTACTGATCGCCCGCCAGCGTGAACAGCCCGCCGCCATTGCTGCCACCCGCGGACGATCCGGAGACCCACGTCACCAGGTAGTGCAGTCCGGTCACGTCATCCTCCAGCGACGGCGGCAGGGTCAGGCCGATCGAAAACTTCTTCGGACCGCCCTCCGGGTGGTGCATGAACAACGTGGCACTGCCGTCCAGCATCAGTTGCGGGTCCCAGCCGGAGAACCAGCTGCCCAGCGGTGCCGGATCGTTGAGCCTTAGCAGGGCCACATCGGTCAGGGTGTTGACATGCACGAGGCTTGCGCCGCCGGAGAGCTGGCGAAATGAAGGTACCGTGTCGCTGCCGCAGGCTGCCGCGTCGAAAAAGAAGAAGGCATTCGTGCTCGCGGCCGTGGCCTGCGAGTCGACACAATGCGCCGCCGTGATCACATAGGGAATCTGCGTCTGGACCTGGTTGTCATTGATGAGCGTCCCGGTGCAACTGTAGCTGCTGCCCTGCCGGGTGAACACCAGCTTCACCGTGGCGCGGGCGGCATTGAGGAAGGCGGTGGTCGGGTTGGGCTGGCAGATGACGTTGTCGATGCAGTCAACGGCGGATCCGGAAACCTTGGCCGGTGCAGCGGCGGCCGCAGGCACCGGCGCAACCGGCACCAGAAAGTGCGAAATCAACGGCACCGTGATCTTTGGCAGCCGCAGCTCCGGCCGATCCTCGATGCTGAGTTCGATGTCCTGTTGATCGCCATCGGTGACCGGGGTCCAGATGTCATCCTGCAACCCCTTTGAGTACGCTTCGCGGCGAAGGCCAAGAATGTTCTGCGGGGCGTTCATTTTCTGCAAGGCATTCCCCTGCACGCGGATATCCATTTGCCGGGCAGAATCGGAACGCAGCGCCACCCGCAGCGCCTTGGCGCCGGCGGAATTGACCGAGAACCGGGCGACGCGGCGGCCATCGACCGGCGCGGACCACTCGACCCTGAGCCGCGCAATCGATGCCTGCAGCGTGTCACGCGGCTCGGCAATCTGCAGCGGGAACTCACGCGCCTGCAGTTCCAGCGAAACCTTGTTCGGCGCCGGTTCGATGCGCTGCTGTAGGCGCAGCACGGCGGACGCTCTGGCCGGTAACGGTGCCAGCGCCCCGAGCGTCGCAGGGTTCGGCTCGTTCGTTGCCCGGACCGGTTCGCCCATGACCACCAGTCGCGCTGGCTCAGCGCCGCCGACGCCGGATGCTCCGGCCACGGGCACACAGGCCAACGAGGCAATCAGCAACAGGATGTGTTCAGTCAGGCGCTTTAAAGGGCGTGCGGTGTGCAGGGAAATCATGGGTCAAGTATGAGCGGAATGCCGATTAGATCAAGCGCGGCGGATCCGCTGCGACTGAACAGCGCTGATTTTTGGGCTCTGTTTCGGGCATGCCGGCACATCAGACCAGCAGCAGAAATCCATTGCCCGTGAAGGCGATGCCGACGATGCCCAGCACGCCGGCCGCCGCGAAGAGCGACTTGCGCAGCGTGATGATGGCAACCGACGCGAGGACGATGCCGATCTGCAGCAAGGCGCCGGCATAGTCGAACCAGGGATCCTTCTTCATGGCCGTGTCCCGCTCCGCCTCGTGCGCCTTTGCGGTCGCCATCAGCTCCTTCTTGCCCTCCCGGGTCTCCGGCTCGCTTTCGTAACGGGCGACGGTCTTGCGGTAATCAGCCAGCTTGTTCTCCAGGAATTCCTTGCGCTCGGGCTCGATCTTCTCCCGCTTCAACTCCGCCTCCAGCTCATCGGCGGCGAGCTTGTACGCGGTCTGGCGCACGTTCTTGGCCTGGTAGAAGTTGTAGGCATTGGCGGCGAGGAGGTTGTTCATCGCCGCGTCCTTGCCGGCATTGCTGCCACCCAGCCCGGAGATGGCGAGCGCCAGTGCCAGCACCGAGATCAGCAATGCGCAGCGGGTCTTGAACGGGTCGTCGTTGTTGTCCTCAATGCTTTCGTGCGGCTCCATGGATTGTCCCTTCCATTTATTGTGTGCGGGGTGTGATACCGACCCGGTGCGAATATTCGCACCGGGTCAACCGAATCAGCGAACGCTGAAGCGGTAGAAATAGGGAATGTTGTTGGTCGCGAAGGGCGCCGTCACGTTCTGCTTGAACGCCCAGGCCGTCACCACCTGCAAGAGCGGCAACACGCCCACGTCATTCTTCTGGATGGCCAGCGCCTCGAAGATGAGCGCATCGCGCTTCTTCATGTCCGACTCGGTCTTGATCTTGTCGATGATGGCGTCAAGCTTGGGGTTGCTGTAGCGGCCGAAGTTGGCGTCGCCGTCACCCGACTTCGCGGCACCCTGGGTGCGCATCAGCGCCTGCAGCACATACAGCGAATCCACCGTGACCGCCCCCCAGCCCCAGATGTAGAAGCTGGAATCGAACTTCTCCAGCTTCGGGCTGTAGCTCGGGTTGGGAATGATGCTGGGATTCACCTTGATGCCGATCTGCGCCAGCATGGGTGCGATGGCCTGCGCGATCTCGCCGAAGGGCACCTGGTTGGTGCTGTCCAGCGTCACCTCGAAGCCATTGGGATAACCCGCATCGGCCAAGAGCTTCTTCGCCTTGGCGATGTCCACCTTGCGCAGCGCATCGATGTCCGGCACCCAGCCCTGCACTTCCTTGCCAACGATGAGCGAGGTAGGCCGGCCGTAGCCGCGCATGACCTTGTTGATGATGCCGTTGACGTCAATGGCCAGCGCCACCGCCTCGCGCACACGCACATCCTTGAACGGGTTCTTGCCCTTCACGTTGCTGTAGAGCAGTTCATCACGGAAGGCATCGAAAGCCAGGTAGTACACGCGCGGCTCGTTGCCGGTCTGGAGCTTGACGCCGGGCGTCTTCTTCAACCGCTCGCGATCCTGGATGGGCGGGTCGATGACCATGTCGAGTTCGCCGGAGAGCAGTGCGGCGATGCGCGTGGACGGCGCCTTCACCGGGGTCCAGATCACTTCCTTCACGTTGCCGCGGTCCGGCGCATTCTTGTTCCACCAGTCCGGGTTCTCGGAGAGCACGGTCTTCACGTCCGGCTGGCGCACCGTCACCTTGAACGGGCCCGTGCCGTTGGTGTTGCGCGCGGCGTAGGTCTCCTCCTTCTCCTTGTGGTTCTGCGGCGCCAGGGTGTTGTGCTTCGTCGACCACGCCTTGGACATGATGCGGAAGTTGACCAGGTGCAGGATCAGCACCGGGTTGGGTTCGCTCATGATGAGATCGACGGTGAGGTTGTCGATCTTCTTTGCCGAGCCCACGCCCTGCACCGAGGACTTCAGGTTCGACAGCGGATGCAGCACCCGCTCCAGCGAGAACACCACATCATCGGCCGTGAAGGGCGAGCCGTCATGGAATTTCACGTTGGGTCGGAGCTTGAAGCGCCAGGTCTTCGGGTCGGGCTGGCTCCAGGACAGCGCCAGCGCCGGCACGATCTTGAAATCCTTGTCGCGTGCGACCAGGCCCTCGTACACGCTGTGCAGGATGCGCGAGTTGCCGAGGATGTTGGCCGAGTGCGGGTCCAGTGTGGTCGCATCGTCGGCGATGCCCATGCGGAGCGTCTTGGCCGGGGCATTCAGCGCCCATGCCGCAAGTGCGGCACACATCACCAGTCTAAGCAGTCGTTTCATCGTCACTCCTCATCAGTCCAAGCCATTGCGAATATTCGCAGCATTCGATTTTCAGCGCCGCCGCATTCATCACTTCCTGCCGCCACCCGGCGCAAAGCGCTGCACCCAGGCGCAGAACTCGCGATACCAGAGCCTCG
The DNA here is from genome assembly GCA_033764435.1 of Burkholderiales bacterium. Lineage (GTDB taxonomy): Bacteria > Pseudomonadota > Gammaproteobacteria > Burkholderiales > Usitatibacteraceae > JAEUMY01. The sequence goes on along the minus strand of JANRIX010000059.1, from coordinate 252,154 downwards.
AATTCTGCGGCTTCAGGATCCAGTGGTTCTCGTTGTCGAAATGCACCAGCCGCGTCGGCACGCCCTTGGCCTTCAGCGTGTTGTAGTACATGAGGCCCTGCGCATCCGGCACGCGGTAGTCGAGCAGGCCGTGAATGACCAGGGTCGGTGTCTTCATGTGCTTCACATTCGTCACCGGATTCTGCGTGGCGATTTTCTCCGGGTCGTCCCAGTAGAAGGCACCGAGCTGCTGCGCGCGGGCAAGGAACGCGTCATCGGAGAACTTGCCGATCCAGTCGAGGATGCCGGCGTGGCAGACGTAGGCCTTGTAGCGGTCACCGCCCATGGATCTGTCGTAGCCGGGTCCACCGGGTTTGCCGTTGCGCCCGTTCATGAACGCGACCATGAAACCGCCGTAGCTCCCGCCTGTGGCCACCATGCGCTGCCTGTCGATGAAGCCACGCTTCAGCATGGCGTCAGTGGCGGCCTCGATGTCGGCGTGCTCCTTCATGCCGCGACAGCCGTGGATGGATTCGGTGAAGGCGGCACCGAAGCTGGTCGAGCCGTGATAGTTCACGTGCAGCACGACGTAGCCTTGCGCGGCGAAGAGGTGGTTGTTCCAGCGATAGCCGATGCCGTCCGCGGCCGGCAGATGCGGCCCGCCGTGTATCACGTGCAGCAGCGGCCATTTCTTCTTCGGGTCGAAGTTGGGCGGATAGAAGACCCAGCTATGCACCGATTCCTTGTTCCAGCCCGGGAACGTGATTTCCTCGACCTGTCCCAGGCGAAACTGCGCGAACACCTCGTCGCCGAAGCGCTCGATGCGACGCGGCAGGGCCTCCGAGTCATTCAAGTCCGCGGCCACGACCATCTGCGGCGTGCTGACGAAACTCAACACCGCGACCGCCGCGCTGCCGCTCACCGCGAAATCCGTCACCGTGCCGCCGCGCAGCACCACCGCAGGCGTGCCGCCAGCAAGGGGCACACGCACGACATGGGTGCGCGCGTTGTCTTCCGCCGCTGTGAACAGGCTTTCGCTGTCGTCGCTCCAGACGAGCGGCGCATTCATGGACCGGTCCCAGCCCTTCGCCAGCCTGCGCTGCTTTCCGCTGGAGCGGTCGATGACGACGGCATCGGTGGGGGCCATGGGATTGGCCACCACCTCCTGCTCGATGCATGCCAGCCAGCGGCCGTCGGGTGAATAGCTGGGCGATGTGTAGGAGCGCGTCGACGCCGGCACCAGCGTACGGAACTTGCCTGACTTCAGCGTCACCGCCACCAGCGATTCGGCATCGATCAGGCGCGGATCGGGATTGGGATTGAAGCCGAACGCGATTTCACGGCCGTCGGGCGCGATGTCATACATCGTCTTGCCCGGATCGGCCAGATTCAACTGGTAGCGCGTGCCCTCGAAGAGATCCCGGACCTTCCCGCTCTCGACATTGACCGCAAAAAGATGCGGCACGCGGCCATCGGACAGCCAGTGGTCCCAGTAGCGGTAGGTCGTGTGCTCGACCACATGCGCCTTCACCTTCGATTCTTTCAGCGCCTTCAGCCGTTGGGCTTGCGCCTTCTCGCCTCGTTCGTCGGGCCAGACCCAGGAGATGAACGCGAGCTTCTTCGAATCCGGAAACCACTTGATGCCGGCCACACCGGTGGCGAGGTTCGTGACGCGCTTCGCCTCGCCGCCATCCGGGGCAATCAGGTAGAGCTGCGGCGCGTCATCCTTGCCGTCCGGGCGGCTGCGCTTGGCGACAAACGCGATCCACTTGCCATCGGGCGACCACGCGGGTTCGCCATCGCGTTCGCCGCACTGGGTCAGCCGGCGCGGCTCGCCACCGAGGGTGGAGAGCAGCCACAGGCTGGCACTGCCCTTGTTCTGCTCCATGTCGTAGGTGGTGACGGAACACACGGCCTGCGCGCCATCGGGCGACAGGGACAGACCGGCGGGACGGGGGAGACGCCAGAGATCTTCTGCAGTGATTGTGCGGGGCATGGCGACCAACGGTGATGAGGGGCGGATACGCGTACGCAACCCGGTTGGGTGGCTCATCGCCGGGCTGCACAGCATGCGAATATTCGCATGCGTCGCGAATCCGTGACGACCTGCAAGCGACGCGCTACTTCGCCCCGTCGGTATTCCACCCCATCAGCACCGCGCCCCAACGCTGACCCTTCACGAAGAGCGGCACGGTGAGCGCCGTCACGATGGCGCCGGTGTCGCGCGCATAGGTCTGGACCAGGAACTCGGCAGCGGCGCCGGGACGTTCCGTCAGCTCGCAACCGGCACGCACAAAATCCTCGCGACGCACGCGATCCCCCAACGCCGCCGCGGCCGGCAGACCGACGCGCGCACCACGCACCAGCACGCGCTGGTCGGTGAAGAATCGTTTCACCCGGTTGCCCACCAGATCCAGCGCCGGGTCGCCGGTCCAGTCCTTGCAATATTCGCGGTTGTGGATGGGACCGTAGGAATTGAGATCGATGACCAGCGCGAAAATCAGCGCCGGCTCGCGCGCCTTGATCGCATCCATGGCGCGCATCAGCGCCTCGTCGACATGCTGGTCATAGCGGGTGCGGAACTTCGGCGGCGTGAACCCGCTGGACGGCACCCGGCTGACATCGAACAGATGCGCGAGCGAGCGGATGTCCTGTCCCTTGATCTCGCGGTAGTCCAGCGCCAGCACATCGTCGAGCGTGCACTGGCGCGAGTCGATGGCTCGACCAAAAATGCCGGAACTCTCCCGCGCCAGCTCGCGGGCCAGGCCGAGTACGCGATGGAATACGGTCCCGGTGTCGACTTCGCCAAAGTGGCGAAAGGTGTCCTCGGTGAGCTCGGACAGCGCGAACGTTGCGGCGGTCATGGCGCCGGCATCGGCACTGATCTGCTTCGATGAATCGGTCGCGGCCTGCAGCTTGGCGAACACCTCGGCAATGCCCTCGCGCTGTTGCTCCACTGCCGCGGTGATGGATTCCATGTGGGTGTCGACCGTATCCGCGAGCTTGGCGAGGCGATCCATGGCTGCACCCACCGCATGCACCTGGCCGGTCGTGGTTTCCACGAGGCTGGCGCTCTCCTCAACCGCGATGCGCGCCGGGCCCAGCTCCTGGGTGACGCGATCCAGCTGCCCCTTGATCTCGCGCGTGCGCTGGGCGGTGAGTTCGGCCAGCGTGCCCACTTCCTTGGCGACCACGGCAAAGCCGCGGCCCTGCTCGCCGGCGCGCGCCGCCTCGATGGCGGCATTGAACGAGAGCAGCTTGGTCTGCCGGGCAATGTCATCGATGACCTGGCTGACCTGCGAGATGGATTCCACGCCTGCGGCCAGTCGGTCAATGCGTTCCACGGTTTCGCGCATCTGGGTTTCGAGCTGCGCAGCGGATGCAGCGCCCTTTGTACTCAGCGCGCGGCCCTCCCGCGTCACCTCGTTCATGGCATGGGCCGCTTCGCGCGTGCTGGCCGACGAGCTGGCAATGCGCTTGATGTCCTCGTTCAGCCGACCGCTGGTACCCAGCATTTCCGAGAGCGCCGTATTGATGCGGTTCAATTGCGCAGTGACCGAACCGAGGCGCATGGACGTGCGCGCCGCCCCCACTGCCGTGCGGGTGATCGCTTCCTGCAGCGCGGTCAGCGTGGCCGCGAAACCCCCGGCACCGCGCAGCAGCAGCGACAGCCGCGCCCGCCAGCTCGCGCGCGGCGCCGGCGGCACGCTGGCAACACGCACCGCCATGGGCGAGCCTGCGGGCGGCGCAGGCTGCGCCGGTTTGACTGCCTGAACAGCTTTGGCCGCACCGACGGCGGAAGGAAGATTGCGCCGCACTGTCAACTCCTGACTGAGACGGTTGCAAATCGTGAGCCGAGTGTAGGCACGGATTCGCCGATTTGTCATGCCGCAGTGCAATGGCATGGCAAGCGACTCCCGCGAAAGCGGCATGCAACCGCGTCGACCGGCGCTCAGCGCAAGGTTCAACAAACCGCAACTAGCGCGTGAGCCACCGCCGCGCGAGATAGCTCGCGATATCGACCAGCGCCACCAGAGCGATCATGGCCATCAGGATGGTTGCCGTCTTGCCCATGTGGAAGAGTCCCATGTGGAAGGCCAGCAACTGCCCGAGCCCACCCGCACCGACGACACCGAGCACGGCGGCGGCACGGATGTTGTTTTCCCAGCGATAGAGCGAGTACGACAGCACCTGCGGCAGGATCTGCGGCAAGGTTGCGTACAGGAACACGCGCACCGGCCCCACGCCTTGCGCGCGCAGCGCGAACGCCGGTTCGGGCGACGCGTTCTCGATCGCCTCGGCAAACAGGCGACCCAGCACGCCGGTGGTGTGGAAGGCCAGCGCCAGCGTGCCCGCAAAGGGTCCCAGCCCGGCCGAGATGAGCAGCAGCGCGGCCCACACCAGCTCGGGAATGGAGCGAAGTGCGTTCAGGACAAGCCGGGTCGGCCCGCGTGCCCATGCCGCGTCGGCGGCATGCGTGCGCGCTGCCGGCAGCGCGAGCAGCAGACCCAGCCCCGCCGCGATCACGGTGCCCAGCAACGACATGGCAAAGGTTTCCATCGTGCCGATCGCCACCTTCTTCATGAAGGGTGCAGCGAAATCTGGCGGGAAGAACTCGCTCACGAATCGCGTCATGGACTGGCGCGCGTCGGCGCTGAAGAGTGCGGCGAAGTCGAGATCGAGACTCAGGAAGCTCGCCACCGTGAGCACCATCAAGCCGAACACCATCCAGCACGCGCGACAGCGCGCATCGAACAGCGCAGGCGGCAAGGGTGGCGCGGACATCTTCGGCGAATCGATTGGCGCCATCAACCGAGCTCCTTCCTGAGCCACGCGCTGAACGCGTCGGCCAGTGCCACCAGCGCGATGAATACGAGCAGCATGGTCGCGACCTCGCCGCCATTGAACATCTTCATCGAGTTGTCCATCTGCTGGCCCAAGCCACCCGCGCCAACGAAGCCCAGCACCACCGACGAGCGGATGGCGCATTCCCAGCGATACACGGTGTAGGAGGTGAGCTCGGCCGCGTTCTGCGGGAGGATGCCGTAGAAGAACGTCTGCAACCGCCCCGCGCCATTGCGCAGCAGCGTGGTCGAGGCATGCGTCTCCGAGCTTTCCAGAATTTCGCCGTACACCTTGCCCAGCATGCCGGCATAGGTGAGCGCAATGGCCAGCACGCCGGCGGTGGGTCCCAGCCCCACCACGCGCACGAAGATCAACGCCCAGACCAGCTCCGGCACGCTGCGCAGGACCACGAGCGCCATGCGCAGCGTCTGGCGCAGCACGAAGGGCATGGCCGCCATGCGCCCCGACAGCGCGGAGATGGACAGCACGCGCGTGGACAGCAGTGTCAGCGGAATGGCGAGTACCAGCGCCAGGGCGATGCCGACCGTGGCGATGGCCACAGTGCGCCAGGTTTCCTTCGCCACCATGAGGAGGAACTCGCCCGATGCGGCCGGCGGAAAAAAGTCGGCGAGGAATTTCAGCGTGGACTTGCGGCTCTGTTCATCGAACAGCAGCCAGGGCTTGAACTCCGTGGCAACGAGCAGCGGATACAACATCACCACAGCCGCCAGCGTCCAGAAGACGCGCGGCATCCAGGCGGGATCGCGGCTGGCGGGGTGCGTGGTCATGCCACTACCGGCAATGCATCACCGCCGGTTGCTGCTGCGGCACGGGGTCGATGAATTCCGGCGCCGGACCACCCAGTTCCTCGGGATGATCGGCGTACAACCGTTCCAGCATCTCGCGCGTCACGTCCTTCGCCGGCAGGTCGAACATCAGCTTGCCGTTGGCCAGGCCAATGATGCGTTCATAGCGGGTCAGCGCGACATCAACCTGGTGCAGCGTGGTCACCAGTGTCACGCCACGCTCGCGCGCCTGGCCGGTGAGTGTTGTGATGGCGAGCTCGGCGCGGCGCGGATCGAGGGCCGACAGCGGCTCATCCACCAGCCAGAGCGATGCGGGCGACAACAGCGCGCGCGCCAGACCCACGCGCTGGCGTTCGCCACCGGAGAGCCGATCCACGCGCTCGAAAATCTTCTCGGCCAGATCGAACGCGGCCAGCGCGTGATGTGCGGCCGGAATGTCGTAGGGATAGAAGAGTGACGCAAGGCTTTTCCAGAAGCCCAGCGCAGGCAGACGCCCGGCCAGCACGGCCGTGACCACACGCTGGCGCGGCGGCAGCGGCGGCACCTGGGGAGCCAGAAAGAGACGACCACGCAGACGTTGCAGTTCAGGACGCGACAACTGCCACGGCGACAAACCATCCAGCGTCAGCGTGCCCGCCGATGGCGGCAGCGCACAGGCGAGCGCATGCAGCAGCGTGGTCTTGCCCGCACCGGATGCGCCGATAATGGCCACCTGCTCGCCCGGCTCGATGGTGAAGTTTGCTTCAGCCAGTGCGGCCGGCGCGTCAGGCTTGGCCGCAGGATGGCGGGCGCTCAGACGTTCAGCGAATATTCGCAAAAGAGGACTCCTGCCCGCCGCGCGCGGACGTTGCTGCGCGCGGCGGTTCAGAGATGTTGATAACCGATCAGATCAGACCGGCGCTGCGGCCCGCGGCTTCCAGACCCTTGTAGTTCTCGGGCTTGGTCGGGATGTACTTGGTCGCGCGGTTCAGCTGCAGGATTTCCTTGCCTTCCGGCGTGGCGGGGTCGAGGTCGAGCAGCGCCTTGGTCACCTTCTCGCGCAGCGCGGCCGGCATGTCGGCATGCACCGACCAGTTGTAGTTGAAGAACGTCGGCGTGGTGTAGAACACGTCCACGTCATTGGTGTCGACTTTCTTCTCGTTGACGAATTTCTTCCACACGGTGATGTCGAGCGCGGCGGCATCGACCTTGCCGCTCACCACTGACGCGATGGTCGCGTCATGCGCGCCGGAGTAGGCGACGCGCTTGAAATCCTTTTCCGGGTCAATCTTCGCTTCCAGCAGGAAGTTGCGGGGCATGAGATGGCCGGAGGTCGACGACTGCGAGCCAAACGACACCTGCTTGCCCTTGAGATCCTGCAGCGACTTGATCCCCGAGTTTTTCTTGGCGATGAACACCGACTGGAACCGGGTGTCCTCTTCACGCTGCGCGATCGGGATGACCTTGCCGCCGGAACGCAGCGATGCCTGCACGAACGTGAAACCGCCGAACCACACCAGATCGACCTTCTTGCCGACCATGGCTTCCACTGCCGCCGGGTAATCCGTCACCGGCGTGAACTCCACCTTCATGCCCAGCTTCTTCTCCAGATAGGTCGCGATGGGCGTGAACTTGCGGATCTGCTCCGTCGCCGCCTCCTCGGGGATGGTGGTGACGCGGAAGGTTTGCTGCGCGGTGGCCGACAGCGCGGTGAGGCCGGCGACCAGCGCGGCGCAGGACATCAGGCAACGCAGGGTACGGGAACGGGACAGGCTGATCATGAGTGTCTCCAGGAAAAGATGGGGTTGGGGAACAGCAAACAGGCCGACATCGAAGCAAGGCGGTGCGCTGCTGCGACGCTGCCGACGTAGTTTAGTCGAGCTTGGGCGCGGATTCTTTCAACCCCACGACAGGCCGGGCTTAGCCCCGCGTAGACACCACCCGGTAGGCCGCGTTCGCGCCGGGTGGCGTGATGTCCAAGCATTCGAAGTCCACCCCGGCCAGGCCGCTCGCCACCGCACGCACGGAGTCGGTCACCAGTATCTCCCACGAATCCGCGCGATCCTCGCCCAGCTTGCAGGCGGCATTCACCTCGGCGCCGAACACGTCCTGATCGCCGATGGTGAGGATGCGGCCATAGCCGATGCCGACGCAGAGCAGGATCTGGTCCTCCGGCGCCCGGCCGGCGTTGTACTCACGCGCGCAATCCTGCATGTCGAGCGCGCACTGGATGGCCTTGGTCGGCTGGCGGAAGAGGATGAGCATGCTGTCGCCCTCCACCTTCACCAGCACGCCGTCGTGGTTGTCGATGCAGGGTTCGAATATTCGCTGCGATTCAAGGATGTTCTGCAGGAAATGGATGATCCCGTACTCGGCCGCCAGCCGTGAGAAACCGGAGAGATCGGTGTACATCACCGCCCAGCTCTCGCCGAAGATGTCCCAGATGCGCGCGTCGATGGATGCCTTGTCCGAGCCCGGCTTCAGCCGCTCGTTGATGAGCGACTGCAGGCGCTGCATGTAGGCGGAGGAGTGGACCTTGCTGATGGGATTCATGGCAGCCTGCCGGGGGGAGGGAATGGCGACATGCTAAACAAAGTGGCGCCCCGACGTGACCCGTGGTCGGGAATGGCCGCCCGGGAACAGATCCGTCTGGGCAACGGGCGCGCCCGCCTGCCGGGCAGAGCTGCTCCCATGTTTCGGCCCCGGTCAGTGCGATTGATCGACATCAAAGGCCCGGCATTGGAGGATGCGCATCCCGTGCGCCATGGGCTATGCTCTTCCTGACAACCCGGCGTACGCGCTCCGGGATAACCAAAAACCACTCGTTCGATTGCCTCAGGGAAATGGTGACTGACCGCGGAAGTCATGCCCGTCGCTTTGCGGCGCTGTCGCTTGCCTGCCTGCTCTTTGCGTGCAAGCCGGAACAGCCTGTCGCACCGTTGCATCAGATCTCCATCGCGGTGTCGTCGGGCTATGCCGGCTCCTGCCCGGTCATCGCCGCTGCGGCAACCGGACAGTTCGAAGCCCATGGCGTGCGTGCAAGATTAATCCAGCGCCAGACGGGGCTGCAGGCATTGAATACGGTCCTGGCGGGCGACGCCGACGTCGCCACTGTGGCCGACGTGCCGTTCGCGCTGAACGTCATGCAGGGCAAGTCGCTTGTCACCGTTGCCTCGATCGCCAAGTTCAGCGGTGATTCCGCTTTGGTGGTGCGTGCGGACAAGACTGCGCGGATTGGTTCGGTCCTGCGTGGCAAACGGGTGGCAGTGACCGAAAAAACGGCGGGCCACTACACGCTTTCGACAATCCTCGCCCGCTTGCGCGTCGCGGACAAGGATGTCCGGCTGGTCAACATGAATCCGCAAGCCATGCAGGAGGCGTTCCTGAATGGCAGCGTGGATGCGGTCGCAACCTGGGAGCCCCACTTGAGCCGGCTGATCACGGCCGCACAGGCGCAGGACAAGGCGGGCGTCCAGGTCCTCGGCCCGGATGGCCTTTACCTCGGCAGCTGGCTCATCGCCGGCGATCCCGCCCGCCTGCAGACGCTGCGCCCGGCGGTTGAGGGCCTGCTGCGGGCGCTGGTCGCGGGCGCACAAACCTGCAACGAGACCCCCGATATCGTTCTCGGCGCGCTGGAAGAGTACGGCGACATCAGCGCAGGCGAGGCGCAGCGGATCATGCCGAATTTCAGGTTTGCCGTGACGCTGGACCAGGGTCTCGTGCTGTCGCTGGAAGACCAGGCCGATTGGGGCCGGCGCCGGCAGCTCGTGGGCGCCGCTGCAACCCCCAACTTCCTCCGGCACATCGACACCGCGCCGCTGCGCAGCATCGCGCCGCTCAACGTCACCCTGATCGAATGAGCATCCGGAACAAACTCCTGCTGCTGCTCGCCCTGCTCGTCGCCGTGACCGCAGGCAATTTCGCCGTTCTGCAGTGGTCCAACCGCGACCTTCGCGAGCTGGTCGAGGACGCAAGAATCTCGAACGAGCTGATCGTCAGCCTCGCATCGCTGCGCTACCTCACGCTGGAGTATGTCCAGCGCCCATCCGAGCGTACACGCGCCCAGTGGGCCAAACGCTACGAGGCAGCTGAGCGGCGGTTGGAAGAGGCCCACCAAGTCAGCGCGGGAGCAGACCGGCTCGCCGTGGAAGGCATGCGCCAGAACCTGGTCTACCTTGGCCAGTTCTTCCGGGAGATCACCGACGACGCGCCGGCAGCGGGTGCCGAGTTCGAGGCGGGCAGCCCTGCCCGGGAACACCGGGACCGGCTGACCCGGCAGATGCTGGCCCGTGTTCAGGACATGATTTCCGAAGGCCAGCGACTCATGCGAAAGAACCACGAGTCCACGGCAAGCTTCGTTGAGAGGCGGCTGTCACTGATTCTGGTCTCGGAGCTTTTCCTAATCATCAGCATTGTCCTGCTCGTCATCAGCATCTTTTACAGCGTCCTCCAGCCACTGGATCGGCTGGTCGTCTCGGCACGGAAGGTGGCCGATGGCGACCTGTCGGTGAAGCTGCCAGTTCATTCGGCAGCCGAATTCGGCCAGATCAATGCGACCTTCAACGACATGGTCGAAAAGCTGGAGAGCTCGATCCGCGAGCTCCAGACCGCGAATACCGCGCTGCTCAACAGCAACCAGGACCTCTCGCGATTCGCCTATGTCGCGTCGCACGACCTGCAGACACCACTCCGAAGCATTGCCGGCTTCCTGCAACTGCTCGAGGCGGACTACGGCCAGGCGATCGGCACGGAGGGACATGAGTGGCTGAGGCGCGCCCTGCAATCCACCTCGATCCTGCAGGAGATCATCAGCGACCTGCTCGCCTATTCGCGCATCGACAGCGCCACAGAGCCGCTGGAACCGGTGCCACTGGAGCCCGTGGTGCAGTCCGTGATGGTCCTGCTTGATGCACCCATCAGGGAGTCCGGCGCCCGGATCGAGACGGGCGAATTGCCGACGGTATCCGGCGACAGGGCGCAGCTGGTGCAGTTGTTCCAGAACCTCATCAACAATGCCATCAAGTTCCGCTGCGACGCGCCGCCCGTGGTCCGCATCGGGTCAACCCTGACCGCGGACACCGTGCAGGTCTCGGTCGCCGACAACGGCATTGGCATTGCACCCCAGTTTCAGGATAAAGTTTTCGAAATTTTCCAGCGGCTGCACAAGCAGTCAAAGTATCCGGGGAACGGAATCGGCCTCACGGTCTGCCAGCGCATCATGCAGCGCCACGGCGGCCGCATTGCCGTGCAATCGGATGGAAAAAACGGCAGCACATTCCTTCTGGACTTCCCCCGCGACCCCGCGGTGCCTTCAACATGACAGACCTGACAAAAGAACCGCTCCGCCCCGCCGTCGTCCTGCTGGCGGAAGACAACGACAACGATGTCGAACTCACCCGGCTGAGTTTCAAACGATCCAAGATCGCCTGCGAGTTGCACGTCGTGGGCGATGGCGAGGAATGCATGGCATTCCTGCGCCGAGAAGGCATATATGCCGACGCCCCGTTTCCCGATCTGCTGCTGCTTGACCTGAACATGCCCCGCAAGGGTGGCGGCGAGGTCATGGCGGAGATCGCCGAGGACCCGGATCTCTGCCATCTCCCGGTGGTCATCCTGACGACATCCAGCAGCGATGCCGAGATCCTGAAAATGTACCAGCTTCGCTGCAGCTCCTACATCGTGAAGCCGCTCGACTTCATCCAGTTCCAGCGCTGCGTCGCCCAGATCACCGACTACTGGTTCGAACTGGTCGTGCGCCCGAAGAAGTAGCAGGAATCGGCGGGCTTGATCACCGCTCGAACTTGAAATAAGCGCTGGTCAATCAGACGATGGGCCTTGCTGCCGTTTCAGCGGAACAGCGCGGGAAAGCTGTCCGCACACGACCTCTCGCTCGCCCGCGAATATTCGCAAGCATCAGCGCTTCAAATTCTTCTCCAGAAACTTCTCCACCCGCGTGTAGAAGTCGACCACGTTCTCATGCTTGTTGAACCCGTGGGCTTCGTCGTTGTAGACGACGTATTCCACGGGCTTCCCGGCGCGTTGCATCGCGTCGCGCATGGCCGTGCCGTGGACGATGGGCACGCGGATATCCTGGGCGCCCATGACCAGCAGCAGGTCGCCCTTGATCTTATCGGCGTTCTTGGCCGGTGAGGTTTTCTGGAACTGCTCGCGGTCGGCATCCTTGTCGCCGACGCGGCGCTTGAAGTCGGTTTCGTAGAAATCGGTGAAGCGCGCCGTGTCGGACCATTGCACGGTCTGCATCAGCTCAAGATCGGTCACGGCCACGTAAGCCACGCCGCAGCGCCAGAGATCGGGATCCTTCACCAGCCCCTGCAACGTCGCATAGCCGCCGTAGCTGGCGCCATACAGGCACATGCGGTCCTTGTCCACGAGACCTGCGTTGACCAAGTGCATCGCGCCATCGGTGATGTCGTCCTGCATGGCAAGCCCCCACTGCTTCATGCCCGCCGCGTAGTGCTTGCGGCCAAACCCGGTGGAGCCACGCGGCTCGGGCTCCAGCACGGCGTAGCCGCGTGACGCGAGAAACTGGGCGATGGGCGAGCGGCCCCAGGCCGTGCCGTGATACGCGCGCACCCACGGTCCGCCGTGGATATGCACGACCAGCGGCAGCTTCTTGCCTTCGCTGCCGCGCGGAACAGTGACCCACGCGGGGATTTCCAGCCCGTCGCGCGCCTTGTACTTCACGAAGCGCCGCGTGGCCATCAGTTCGGGTGGCAGCCAGCTTCGCGTGCGAGCCACCAGCTGCAGCTTCTTCGTCTCGCCGTCGTAGAGGTAGTACACGCCGGGATTGGTGTCGCTGCGCGAATGGATGAGCGTGTAGCGCTCACTGTCCGGTGCGTAGCTGATCACATTCACCGCATCGGGGAAGGTGCGATCCATGGCCGCCTGCAGCTTGCCCAGTTCATCGTCGAACCACGCCGTCTCCTCCCTGTCCGCGCTGAAGCGGATGCCGACCAATGACTTTTTCTTGCGACTGAAGATGAGACCGCCCTGCAGGTCGATGAGCGGGTGGCCCACCAACTTCTCGCCGAGCTTCTTGCCGGCGATGTCGTATTTAAAGATCGCCCGCTTGTCCAAACCCAGGTTGCTCGAGACGTAAAGCGTCTGGTTGTCATAGTCGAACGCAAGCGGGGTGATGCCACCGGCCACATCAGAACTGGAAGCGATGCCAATCTGCTCCCAGGGCTTGCCCTCGCCTGCCCGATGCCAAATGGTGCTCTGGCGCGGCTTGGACGGATCGGTGCGCTCCTCGACGCGCACCGCGATGCGCGGCACCAGATCGCGGTCCACCACCCAGCGGGTGACATTGCCCGGCGTGTCAAACGTGAGCAGCTTGGCCGCGCCCGTCTTGGTGTCGTAGCGATAGACATCGGCGGAATTCCGGCTGCGGCCGTAGATCTGGGCGATGACTTCGCCCGACTCGTCATTCGTGCGGCTCATGATGTACAAAAGGCCGCCCTGTGCGCTCAACTGGATGGACGACTTGCGCGCCTGCCGCGCGGCACCCCGTTCCAGCGGAAAAGTCATGTCCCGCAGATTCGTGCCGTCCGCATCCACCGCGTAGGCGCCAAGGGTGTAGATGCTCCCGGTCGCCTCCGACAGGTCGGCCGACTCCAGATAAAGCCGATTGTTGTTGATCCACTCGAAATCGGAGACATCCTCGCTCTTGAACGCCGAGATCGTGGTGGTCTTCTGCGTCTTCAAGTCGATGACGACGAGATTGCCCCGCCCATTCAGCGGCACCACCGCGGCAAGCTTGGATCCGTCGGGCGACAGCTCCACGTCCGAATACTGCGCACGGCGGAAGAACACATCGACCGGAATGTCGGCCGCCTTCTCATACTTGGTTGGCGCGACGGCAGGTTGCGCAACCGTGGCCGGTGCGGCAAGGAGGCCCAGCATGGCAGCGATGGCAAGGCGGGCAAGTGGAATCGACATGGGGCGTATCCGGTGTGCGGTTGTCAGAATTGGCTGGGCTAAAAGCGAGCGCGAGTGAACTTGCGAATATTCGCACTCTCACCACGGCTGCGGGAGTCTGCCACAGGCCGCGCGGGCCGCGCCCCATCAAGGTTGATAGGGTGGCGAGCCCGAACGAAACCCAATCACCATAGCTCCCCGGCTAGTGCGCCACCTCGAAGTCCCCGGCCGCGGCATTGCGGTGGCAGACCACGCAATGACTGAAGTGCTCCACCTTGCGAATATTCGCGTGGGTGGCGTCGAACCATTTCGTGGTGCTGATGCGCGTCGGCCGGTCGGATGCTGACAGCGACTTCAGGATGGCCTGAGACAGCGAATGGGTGACTCGGTCCGCCGCATTGTCGAGGAGGAGTGCAGTGATGTCCGCACGCAATTTCGCATCCATGCCGACATTGCGACCGAAGTGATTCTTCATCCCGTCCATGAGCCGCTGCCACGACCGCGCCGGCAGCAGCGCAGGGTGGTAGAGCATGTGGCAATCGCCGCACTTTTCCTGCCAGCCGGGGTGGGTCACGGTGGGCAGCGACGCGACGGTTGAGGCAACGTCGCGGCTAGGGCAAGGTGTAGTGGAACTCGTACGCGTGCTTCCCGCCGGCGATGATGATCTTGAATTCACCAGCGATGCCGACAAGCTCTCCCGCGCCGGAATCGGGCACCACCCTGACCGACAGGCTGGGCGTGCCCCGATTCATCACACCGGTGTGCATCAGGGCGAAGCTCCCCATCTTGCCGTCGAGCACGCCCTCCACCTTCTCGATCGCGACATAAGCAGCCGATCCTTTTTCCGCTGTTCCTGCCGTGAGCATCTGGCCGACTGTGGAAGCGACCAGACCGCCGGTGATCGACTTGTTGATGGACATGCGGCCGTACATCGGGTCATCGGGCTGACCTTCTGCGCCGAGCGGAAGCAATTTGACGGTGAACTCGCCTGTAGCGACTTTGGTCATGGATAGAGCTTTGCTGGTGGAAGAATTGGAGACCGGCATCGTCGGTGAAGGTGCCTGCGACCGAACGAGCAGCGGGCAGGCAAGCAGCGCAACAAGAAGCAACGGGCCGGCAGGAAGGGCGACGCGCATGGAAATGGTGAACTCCGGAAAGTCTGCTGATGAAGTCGCCTCGCGTTGCGGATAGTCGCAACGGGCGGCACGCTGATGACACGCGGTTGAGATCGGAACGCAACTCTCGACCCATTGTATTACGGGGCATCCGAAAAAACGCCGAGCCCTGACCTCGCTGGCAGTGCAGGTTGCAAGCTCGCGGGCAAGTCGGTGCATGTGCGTCGGCAGGCTCGCCACAACTTTGATGGCGCTCTGCCCGCCGGGTGGCAACATGGGCCGGCGAGTATGTCGTGTCCTGCTGTACGACCTCCGTCCCGCCGTCGAACAGCGCGGCCGACGACAACCGCTTTGCCACCGGTCCCAACGCCCGCACAGCGATCACCACAGTGCGGTCGAAGTTCGTCGCCGGGGCAGCTACGGCCAAGCGTTCCGCGGAGCGCTTCAGTGTGTCCGTCAAGCGTGCAGCTTGTGCAGCGGCGTCTCGAGCGCAACGGTCAGGGGGTGACCGGGGCCACCATGCGCGCGCGCCAGCTCATGCAGTCCCGCCAGATCGTGCGTGTCGATCGCGATCCAGTACGATCGGCCCTCGCCATCGCGAAGACGCATGGAGGGCTGCAGCAGATAGAGCCGGGCGAAGCTGACCGACTGCACATCGGCCCAGGCGAGCTTGCGGCGGAATCCCCACGTGTTCATCACGTGGAGCCCCGCCTCGCCGGCCTGCGAAGGCTGGAAGAAATGAACCAAGAGCACGATGACCGCAGCGACCGCCATCATCGGCAGCGTGTCCGGCCAGTTGAATGGCTGACCTTCCAGCCAAAGCAAGCCGCGCGAGGTCAGCCCGCCCAACAGCATGGCGGGAAACACCTGCCGCCAGAGCGTCGGCAGTTTGATCGGGAAGTCTTTCATCGGAAATCCTCGAGTGGCACCAGACAGTGCCGCGACGCCGGTGAAGGCGCTGATTGCTTCAACGCGAATATTCGCACAGGAGCCTGCCGCCGTGGCATGCCTCCATGCATCCACTGCCCTGAAGACCCGCCGGTCCCCGCGAGAACCGTGCCGGCTCAGGCCCGATGCCTGCCACTTACGTCTGGCCGTCGGCGCGGCCACCGGTGTCGCGGTCCTGCATTCCGCCGCGCAGAGCGGGCTTCCGCTATTGTTCGAACATGAAAATCTTTCGTGCGCTGCTGCCTCTCATCATGCTTGCCACGTGCATCAGCAATGCACTGGCGGCGCCGCTCGTGGTCGGATCAAAGCGCTTCACCGAGTCCTACGTGCTGAGTGAAATCATCCGCCAGACGGCTGTCGGGGCGGGCGAGCGTGATGCCCGTCACCAGCAGGGGCTGGGCAACACGTCGATCGTGCTCGGCGCGCTGCAGGCCCGCGCCATCGACCTTTATCCCGAGTACACCGGCACCATTGCCCGGGAGATCCTCAAACTGGACACGGTGCCGCCACTCGCCGAGCTCAATCGCAAGCTCGCGGGCATCGGTCTCGAAGCCAGCGCACCACTCGGGTTCAACAACACCTATGCGCTGGCCATGCCGGCGTCTCGGGCGGCGCAGCTCGGCATTCGCAGTCTGTCGGACCTGGCCGCGCACCCGCAGTTGCGCCTCGGGTTCTCGCAGGAATTCATCGGCCGCGCCGACGGCTGGCCCGGTCTGCAGCGCGCCTACCAATTGCCCTTCACCGCCCCGCGCGGGCTGGATCACGGCCTCGCCTACGATGCGATCGCGCAGGGCCAGGTTGATGTCATCGACATCTACTCGACCGACGCCAAGCTGGACAAGTACGGGCTCACGGTGCTTCTCGATGATCGCGGCCACTTTCCCCGCTACGATGCCGTCCTGCTCCATCGGGCCGGGCTGGCGCAGGAGTTTCCCGCCGCCTGGAAGGCGCTGAAGGGACTGGAAGGCCGCATCGACGAGGCGGCGATGCGCCGCATGAATGCCGAGGCCGAGCTGGAAGGCAAGTCCTTCGCCAAGGTCGCGGCGGACTGGATGGTCCGCACCGGGGCAGCGGCGGGCACGGCAGTGCAAGCCTCGACCGCAGCCGCGCCACAGGGCGCCAAACCTGTGTTGGCTGTCGAGGTCTGGCACAAGTTGCTCGCACCCGATCTGGCGCGACTGACGCTGGAACACCTCACGTTGGTGTTCCTCTCGCTTGCCGCCAGCATCGCGCTGGGCGTTCCGCTGGGTATCCTGGCAGCAAAGCGTCCCCAACTGTCCGGCACGATTCTGGGCATCACCGGCGTCATCCAGACCATTCCCGCGCTGGCCCTGCTGGCCTTCCTCATTCCGCTCACGGGTCTCATCGGGCTCGTGCCGGCGTTCATCGCGCTGACGCTGTTCGCCCTGCTGCCGATTGTGCGCAACACTCATGCCGGTCTCACCCAGACGCCGCCGGGCCTCCGCGAGGCGGCGCTCTCGCTTGGGCTGCCCCCGGCCGCGATGCTGCGCCATGTCGAGCTGCCGCTCGCCCTGCCGACCCTGCTCGCGGGCATCCGCACGGCGGCTGTCATCAACGTCGGCACCGCGACCATCGCCGCGTTTATCGGCGCGGGTGGCTATGGCGAGCGCATCGTGACCGGGCTCGCCCTGAATGACCATGCGACGCTGTTGGCCGGCGCACTCCCCGCCGCCGTGCTGGCGCTACTGATCGAATTCGCATTCGGCCTTGCCGAAAAGAAGCTGGTGCGCCATGGGCGGCCGCCGGCCGATGCGTTGTCGCCACCTGCGAATATTCGCAAGCCCGCTCGCTGACCCGCGATTCAGCCTGCGGTTGCGCGGCGGGCCGTTCGGCTCTCCGGGCACGCGATGCCCATGAAGCGAAGGCTTGAGCCAAAGCCGCACGGCGCCGACGGGCCAGGTCACTCTCTCAGAGAGACAGACGCCTTCAAGAAGTGATGCAGCACGCGCACAGAACGCGTACATGCCGCGCGGTCGGAAACTTCTGTTGACATGTCCCCACGTGGGGACTTAATATGTCTCCAGCCAGGGACATATTCCCCGACCCCGTGCCAGTCCACTTCTGCCTGCCCGCACCGCGTGGACTTCACCATTGCCCAGCAACCTCTGTTCAGGAAACCGCCATGTCCGCAAGTGCCACACGTCCTCGCGCCACCCCAAGTAAACATGCCGCCAGCCCCCGCGTGCGGGACCGTGCCGCCACCGAGTCGCGTATCGTCGAGGCCGCCATCGCCGTGCTTGCCGAGCACGGCTTCACCGCACTGGGCGTGAACGAAGTGGCCCGGCGGGCAGGTGTCGACAAGAAGCTGGTCAACCGCTACTTCGGCGGGATGGATGGCGTGATCGATGCGATCGGCGCGCGCATGGACCTCTGGCTTGCGACAGACGGGCGCGCGGCCCGCGGCACACCCGAGGCGGACTACGCCGCACTCATGGCCCGCCTGCTGACCGACTACAGCACCGGTTTGCGGGGCAACGTGCTGGTCCTGCGGCTGCTCGCCTGGGAGCTGGTGGAACCCTCGGCGGTGCTGAGCCGGCTGGATGCTGCCCGCTCTCAGGCCATGCAACGCTGGATGGGGGCGCAGAAGGGCACGCTGAGCGTACCCGAGGGCATTGATGCCCCGGCGATCAACGCGCTGCTGCTGGCTGGCATTCACTACCTCGCCCTGCGTGAAAAGACACTGCCGGCCTTCGCCGGCGTGGATGTGTCTGACGCCCGGGGCTGGCGGCGTGTGCAATCGGCTGCGGCGCTGCTGTTGCAGCGCGCCTACTCGCCCGGAACAACCGCGGCCGGCCCGGCCCATCAGGCTGCTGCTGAACGGCCACGGCGGACTCCACCCGGCGCCCCCCGCTCGCGGACACGTTCGCGCAAGGGCGGTGCGGCATGAGCCCCCGTTCAAGTTTCATGGCGGCAGGGTGGATCCTGTTCTTCCTGGTTGCCAGCAATGTGCCCTTCGCCCTTCTCGCTGCCAATTTTGGCTACGACGATGTGTTGCGTGAGCCCGCCGCCGTGGTGCTCACCCGCTTTCATGAAGGTGGCGAATCGCTGGTATTCACCTGGCTGGCCTTCGCCCTTTCTGCCGCGGCATTCATGCCGGTCGTGATGGCGCTGGAGTCCAGCATCCGGCCGGCACGCCAGCCAGGCGGCCTCTCGCTCGCCGCGTGGTTTGGCCTCACTTCGGCACTCATCCAGATGATCGCGCTGCTGCGCTGGGTGTTCGTCGTCCCGGTTCTTGCGGCGCAGATCGCGTCGCCGGACACGACGGCAGCCGGCCGTGAGGCGGCGGTGATGGCCTTCCAAGTGCAACACCAGTTTGCCGGCGTGCTGCTGGGCGAGTTCGTCGGACAGTGCTTGCTGGTGTGCTGGACGGTTGGCATCAGCCGTTCCATGCTGGCCCACGGCAACGTGGCGCGCGGGTTGGGCATTGCTGGCCTCTTGACCGTTCCGCTCTGGTTGCTGGGCTTCACCGAGTTGCTGCACACGGTGATGCCCGCGATTCCGTCCGTCGAGGCGGCGCCGATCGCGTTCAGTCTGTGGGGACTTTGGCTGTTGATGCTGGCGATCTACCTTTTCGCTGCGGGCGTGCGCGGTCTGCGCGCCGCGGCAGCCGCATCCCCGGCGGGAGCATGAACTCCTTCACCGGGCCGGGCCTGGCTGCCGTGTCGCGATTCGCTGGCATGCAGTGGGCCCGCAAGCGCTCTTGCCGGGGCCCGCTCATCCTGTTGACTGCGCTTCTCTGTGGTTGCGCGGCACCTGCGGCGTGGCGCAACGCACCGCTCACCGCCGATGAAAACGTCCGCTATGACGGCCGGGCGCAGCTCTTCCATGCCGGCCGGGCCGCCGACCTGCTCGTGGTGGCCAGTTTTTCCGGGGGCGGCTCGCGGGCCGCCGCATTCGCCAGTGCCGTCGTGGCCGAGCTGGATGCCGAACCTTTCTGCTGGGACGGTCGCTCGACCTCGCTTGCCCAGGAAATCGACATGGTGACCGGCATCTCCGGTGGCAGCATCGCAGCCACGCATCTCGTGCTCCATGGCGTGAACGGACATCTGGACCGATTCGAGCGGGATTTCCTGCTGAAGAATTTTCAGCGCAGCCTGCTGGGCTCAGCCCTCAGCCCGGCCGGCTTGTATCGCCAGACTTCTGATCACTACGGTCGCGGCCAGATCCTCGCCGATGAACTGGATGCCCACCTGTTTCAGGGCAGGACCTTCGGGGATCTGGCCGCAAAGCCCGCACATCCCTATCTCATCGTGGGCGCGACCGACCTTGCCACCGGCGCGGACTTCGACTTCACGTCCGAGCAGATGAAGCTCATGTGCTCGTCCATCGATGCGGTGCCGCTTGCGTTCGCGGTGGCCGCGTCGAGTTCCGTGCCACTGCTCTTCAGCCCGCTCACGGTGCAGAACCATGCCAGCGCATGTCCGGTCGCCCGCATGCCGCTGCCCGCGGTGCGCGCCGAGGACATGCCCCGCACCCGGCTCGCCCGGGCGGAGGCCGAAGCCGTGACCCAGGCGAAGCGCGCCTATCTGCATCTGGTCGACGGCGGACTGTCGGACAACCTGGGTACCCGCCGGATTGTCGACTACGTTGAACAGGCGGGCGGCATCGTGCCCTTGCTCGCGCAGCTGCGCCGCGGAAGCGCCCATCCCGGCCCGCTCACCATCGTCTTCATCACGGTGAATTCAGAACGCCTGAGTCCGCACCCGATCGATGGCCAGTCCACCGTGCCAAGCGTTCTGGAAGTGCTGGACGCGATGGTGTTCGGCGGAATGGGTCGCTACTCGCGCGAAACCGCCCTCGTATTCAGCGACGCGGTCGCGCAATGGCAGGAACAGTTGAATGCCGCCTCCAAAGGCGATGGGAGCGATCCGCCCCTCCTGCATGCAATCGATCTGGGCCTCAACGGCCTGAATGACCCGATACTTCGGGATGAAGTGCTCACGATTCCCACAGCCTTCCACATCCAGCCGGCGCAGGTCACTGCACTACGACGGGCCGCATTTCAAACACTGCAGAACGCCCCGGGCTATCGCGCCTTTCGTGACCAGGCCACGCGCGGTCGGCGCGCCGATTGCCGCTGACTGACGCCTGTTTGCCCCCCGGCGGCATCAAACAACGTGGTCGAATGCCGCGACTACAAGATCCTGGGCACCACTGCCAAGTACAAAACTGCGACCACCGCGATATCGCCCGAAGCGCGCCGGTGCTACGGCTTCAGAAACATCGACCCGCTGCCGTAATCGATCACCGCCGCATGCCGCTCCAGCACATCGACGCCCATGATCGCCTCCACCGGGTCGAGGCCGCGCGCCACCATGGCCTCGTTGGCGTGCGAGAGGTCCATGGCCAGCAGCGCGTTCGGTCTCACCGCCAGCGCCGCAAATTCGAGGCTTGCATCATCGACGGTGTAGACATCCATCGCCGCATTGCCGGCACCCGCGCCCTTTTCCGGCAGCATGGTGAGCGCGAGCCCGAGCTCACGCGCAAGGGCCAGATTCACCAGCGTGCAATCGGCGCCCGTGTCCACCAGCACCGAGACCGACCGGCCGCGCAGCGTGGCCGGCACGTGGTAGTGGCCCACCCCGCTGCGTTGCAGTGCGACGCGCTGGTAACCGGACCGGGAAAGAAAATCGGGAAGCTCCGACATGACAACCCCCGCAATTGCCTGATGATGGGATGGCGAATATTCGCACATCAGGACGCAGGCTTTGCCGGCGAGGCCAGCGACTCTGCGGGGAAGTACCAGACCCGGCGGACCTTGCCGTCCCGGAACTCATAGACCGAGAGACTGCGCCGGCTGCGCGGCCCGCTGGCTGACGTCCAGCTGACCCGCTCTTCCGCCACGACCCGGTTGCCCGAGACGCGCGTCCATTCGAGCTCGGAGCGCACGTCGCGAATGCGTTGGAAGTAGCGCTCGAGGAACTGCCGCAGCGCGGCCTTGCCGGCGACATCCACGGATGCCCCCGCGTCCGACAGCGACAGCATCTCGATGTCATCGGTCACCCGCTCAAGCAATCCGTCCACGTCGGCCCGCGAGAAGGTGCTCACGAACTGCACGGCAAGTTCATCCGGCCGCGGTGCCGCCGGCTCCGCGCGGGCAGCGCCCAGCCACGCGAAGGCCGCCGCGGCAAGGACAACACGGAGCAACGACGTCATCCCGCGCCGCCGGGCAGCGCCGCAAGGTGGGCCGCGAACCCGGCAAAGATGTCGCGCCAGCCGGATTCCACCATGGCCGGATCAATCCTGCCCATGATGCTGTCGTGAATCTCGAGGCAGGACGATCCATCCGGCTGATCGCTCAGCGTGAGCCTGAGCAGCGACAGCGCCGGGCCGCCGAACGGAGGCGCGATATGGCCGGCGAGCGTGATCGACTGCCCCGGCGTCACCGCCTGCACGACGTACCAGAGCACCCCTTCGCCATTCGCACCCAGCTCCTCCAGCCGCCCGCCCAGCGTGGCGCTGAAGCGCATGCGGCTTGGGCTCGCCACGGCCCGGTACATCGCGGGCCACCATGCATCGATGTCGCGTTCGAGCAATGGCCAGGCCGTGGCCGAAGGCAGGGGCAACGCGACGGTGAACCGCGCCTCATGCAGGAGCTCAGACATGGGCGGACCTCTCCGGATCGGCAACAGATGAATGGTCAGGGCGCGAGGCGAAATGGGCCGCCAACGACAGCCCCATCTCGACGGGCCAGGCCAGCGGCCCGACCGCGCGCTCGCCCCGCGCGAACCGGCGCGGCGACACGCCGAAGCGGGCCTTGAACATGCGCGCAAACGCCTCCGGGCTGGCATAGCCGGCGCGCTGCGCGATATCGGCCACGCTGAGTCGGCCACGCCGCAGCGCCGCCGCCGCGCGATCCAGCCTCAGACGCTTGGCGCGGCGCCCGAGCGACTCGCCCGAACGGGTGCGAAACAAGGCGCGCAGATGGCTTGCGGAGTAGTGCAGGTCGCGCGCCAATGAAGCCACGTCCACGCGGGGCGCGCGGCGTCGTGTGATGCGCTCGGCAACGTGGCTGACGGCGGCCAGGGCGCGCGCTGCACGGCGCGTGCTTTTCTGCCGGAACTGACGGGGCTGGCGGGCTGGGCGGGCCGGTTTCATGGGTGCAGTGTAGCAGCGGCCCCAAGGCGAAATCTGACCGGAACGATGATTCCGTAGGCTGGATTGCAAGGCCGTGCACGGATCACGCGAGCGTGCGCATCACTGCGGGCAACACCCTACTTTGCCGTGCACTTCTCCAGCGCCGGTCCAAGATGCGCAATGGCGAGCGTCTGCCCCATCGGCTTCCCGGAAGAAGTGTCTGTCCAGGCCACCGCCCGCGTCGCCCAGTCCGGATACGCGCGAAGCGTAGCCTGCAGTTCCTTTTTCACCGCCTCCACTTCCGCCGGGTAGCGGCAGAAGCAACGCTCGGGCGGCGCCAGCTTCTTTTCCGCGCACTCCGTCGCGAGCTTGCTCAGCGCATTCACGCGTGAGTTCAAACTGCGCAACACCGCCACGGCGGCGGGGTCGGTCACTTGCAGCGTGGGACTCCCAACCTGAGCCCTGGCGTCAGAGCCGGGGATTGCGAACAGGATGGCGATGGCGAGAATGCAGAACGACAACTCATGGATGCGCATGGTGGACCTCGGTCACGGGAGTGAGCGCACATCTTGAATTCAGCCCGTGCAACTTGCAAGCCCAGGCGCCGCTTTCAACGTCACGACACTCTTGTGCCGCGCCAGCCGACCTTGGAGGTCTGGGCGTGTCTGCGCCCGATCAGCCGCCCTGTCCGGCGCCCGACTTCTCCCAATTCTCCACAACTTCCTTCGCCGCGCGGAACGCATCCAGCGCCGCCGGGAATCCGCAGTAGGCCGATGCGTGCAGCAGCACCTCGCGGATCTCCTCGACCGTGCAGCCATTGCGCAGCGCACCCAGCACATGGGTCTTCAGTTCGTCCGTCGCGCGGAGCGCGATCAGCATGGATATCGTCACCAGGCTGCGTGTGCGCCGGTCCAGCCCATCGCGCGACCAGACCGCACCCCAGCAGTTCTCCGTCACCAGTTCCTGCAGCGGCGCGGTGAACGCGGTCGCGTTGGCGAGCGACCGGTCCACATAGGCGTCACCCAGCACTTCGCGGCGCGCCTTCATGCCGACTTCGAATTTCGCATTGCTTGTTGAATCACTCATCCGCGTCTCCTTGTTCGATCTTCGTCAGACAGGGCAACCCCGTTGGGCGGCCTGAATCGATTGCGAATATTCGCATGCACGGCAAGGCGGGCAACGCTCAAGCCGCTGCGTCGGCGAGCGGCGCGAACCGGCGAACCGATGCCCCGTCAACGACAACCGTCTCGCAGAACATCGCATACGGCCGCACCCACAGCCCGCCTTCGCCATACAACGGGCGGTAGACCACGACGGGCTCCAGTGTCTCGCTGTGGCGCGCGACGCCAATCACCTCATAGTCATTGCCCTTGTAGTGGCGGTAGCGGCCGGGCGTGAGCGCCGGCAATGGGGGGAGGTCGGGTGCGGGGGCGGCAGTCGGGGTGGCGACGTCGGACATGGTGGGCGGGCAATCTCTCGGTTGAGGAGGATGCGAATATTCGCATGCGCCGGATGCCCACAACGATGCGCACCATCGGGACCAAACTTTTTGAAGGCTTGGTGTACCGTTTCGTGCATGTCAGCCAAGCAACTTGTAACCACCCTTGACCCCAGGGACGACGAGACCATGCGCGCCATCGCGGCGCGCCACGGGTATGGTCAATCGGAGTTCACCTCACACGTCATCTACTACTGGGGCTTGGGCTCGAAACAGGACGGCCCGCCCACCAACGCAGAAATCTGGATCGTCCATCTACAGCCGCGCGACATGGGCATGATGGATGTCCCGCGCCGGGTCCCCGCGCCCTTTGCGACCGTCGGGGCACAGGCCTTCGAGGAGCTGTTGGCCCAGAAGCGCTACCCGCCGCCGGGGTATTGGGAGCAGAAGCGCAAGGAGATTTTGGCGGCCCGCCCGATCGAGGCGGCGTGACCGCACGCGTGGTGCCGGCCCCCTTCCACTCAGGGATCAGACCGGGTCTTCGATCTTGCTCACTTTGTGGATGCCGACGATTTCGATCACGGCTGCCGGTTCCAGAATGATCCGGTGATTGTCGAAGTGGCCCGTCGTGACCTGAACGTCCGTCACACGGCCTGTGCCTGCGGCTATCGCGGGCACGTCAATCGATTGCAACGCGCAAATGACACAGCGCGCGCGCCTGCCGTCGGGGAAGTTGAAGATCAGCGTCGCCTCCCCTTCGACATCGTCGCGCGACCACTCCATGAAGCGGCTGCCATGCAATTCGTCCCAAGTCTTCATCATGCGCGACGCGGGGCGCGGCTTTTTGGCTTTCTCGGGCGTGGTGAAGCCCGCGTCCTGCGGATCCACACAGCGACAACCTTGGGATTCGAACCACTTCACGACGCGCTGGATGGCATCCATGTCGTAGTCACCGCCGTGTAGGCTCCAGTAAAGCTCTCCCGGCCGCACATCCAACGAGCCGGAGGGAAAGTCCTCGAAATGGCCATGGCCCGGCTGGGTTGAGGAGGACACCAGCCGCGCGCCCTCGAACTTCGCCTGAATGGCCTCGTGCAATGCGGCCTGGCTGCGCTCGACAGCCTTGGTCGGGACATAGTCTTCGCGCTCTGCCTTTTTCGGGTCGGCGCCTTTGGGGTAGAAGAAGAGGTCGAAAGCCATGGAAGTGGATGTGCCCTGAAGCGGTTTGGGTGTGGAATGGTGGATCGCCGATGCGCCGTGTGTCGATGCCGTCGGCCCGGCAACGTGATGCGCCCGGCCCCTGCCATTGCCAGATGCGAATATTCGCATGCGCCGACGCATCAGCAATAACATACCTATTGAGCTTTCCAGAAATCGCGACAGCCATGTTCCCGTTCGCCCTGAGGTATCGAAGGGTGAACGGACCACGAAACTGCCAAACTTGCCGCTGTCATCGATTCCGGAATTCTGAACAGCCCCTTTGATTCTCAATATGATGAACGACCGCTCACGATGTCCTGACGAGGTCCTGACCATGTCGCTGCCACCCGCCCTCCTCTTTGACGCCTACGGCACCTTGTTCGACGTGCAATCCGTCACGGCAGAACTGAACGCGCACTTTCCCGGCAAGGGCGCGCAGTTGGCGCAGAGCTGGCGCACCAAACAGCTGGAGTACACCTGGCAACGAACACTCATGGGCCGCTACGCGGATTTCGAGGCAGTCACGGCGGAGTCCCTGCGCTACGCCTGCGCGCTGCACCAATGCGAATATTCGCAAGCGCTGTGGGCGACACTGCGCGAACTCTATGGACGGCTCGCGACCTTTCCCGAGGTGCCCGCGACCCTTGCCGCGCTGCGTGAACGAGGCGTCCGGTTGGGCATTCTCTCCAACGGATCGCCATCCATGCTCGATGAACTCATTACCCACCACAGCCTCACCGATACCTTTGAAGCGGTGATCAGCGTCGACCCGCTGCGCCGCTACAAACCCGACCCTGCCGTGTATCAGCTGGCGGTAGACGGCCTCAAGCTGGGCTGTGAAGGCATCGGTTTCGTGTCCGCCAACGGTTGGGACGCGAGCGGCGCAAAGTCATTCGGGTTTCGAGTTTTCTGGATCAATCGCGGCGGCCTGCCTGCGGAGACCTCCGGCTTTGCGCCGGATCATGTGCTGAGTGATCTCTCAGGGTTGTTGTAGCGCAAAGGCGTGCGTGGGTGAGAGCGGGCTTGATTTGATCAGCCAGGGCTTTGGCGAGCGTTGAATCGGGGTAGCTAACCACGATTTTTTAAGGCTTGACCCCGAATTTTTCGCGCGACGTCTACTTCTTGTGCATCCTCAAAAACTTGTTGGACCAACGCGAGACGAGGCCCAGGATCACGACAGGTATGGCAACGATAATCGTGATCGGCAAAAGCACGGCTATCCACGCCCTTTCCTTGAGCGTGAGCGCTGGCCGCACAGGCTCGTTGCTGTATCCCTCGTCACTCAGAAAGCGCAACTCGAAGCCCACCGGCCTATCGCCCTCTACAAGCGTCACCGCGTTGTAGCCACCATCCCCGAAACCCGTGCTGGTGTACAGCATCGAGCTCCCAATTTGCTCACAAGGAAAAAAGTCTGCGTAGTCACCAGTCTGTCCCGCCGAAAATTTCTCTTGCCAAACCTCTGTGGCCTTTTCGTCCGAGGCGTGCCATCGATCGTAGGCATCCGCGTCGATGACGCCTGCTGATGCAACGTCAACGCCAAACTCGCCCGCAAGCCTCTCACCATCAGGCTTTGAACCCACCAAGCGGCCACGCAGCAGCGCCACACGATCGTCCGAGCCGTAGTAATGAATCTTGATGTCGATGTCGTAGACACCGGGCGTGACGGGTGCATCAACGTCCCCGCAGCCGATCATCCATGAGTCACCGATGTAGACTCGGCGTCCGTCGATCCTGAACTGACCGACTGGCCTCCACTCAATTCGGTCCGGCTTGATGATTGTGGGCGCGCTTTCTGGCTGCTGGTTCATTGGGGTCCGTTGTTTGCTACTGACGCGTCAGCTCTTAGATCAAGAATAACGAGCCTGGCCCCTTTGATTGTTGGTTCAGGGGCCTGGGCTCGCGCTTCTCAGCATTCGCGCCCCGTTCATTTTGCATTCTCGCCTTATAAGTCGGACAAACTGGACTCCGGTGGCTCCAAAGGCTTGCGACGAAGAATAATGTATTGACCACAATGGCTGCTTGTACTTATGGCATCGTCGTAGTGCCGATGCAGCCTCTCTAGGCTGGGATCAACAGTCGTCAACTCCATCATTAGCCTCTTGACCAACCACGCGAGCGAAGATCCAGGGCGAGCAGGCGTTGGAGTTGCCCACGAATAGCTCACTCGCTTCCGGTGCACATCATCCGCGCCGTCGACGCCATCGTGCAGCGCGCAAGCCTCACCAAAGCGCAGCGCGTTTGCCGAGTACTCTCGGTAAATCGTCGCAAAATCCGCAATGCAAACCATGTCGGGAACGGTTACTGGCGAGTGCAGCTGCTTGGCGATCTCGTCCTTGAGCGCCCAACCAATTTCGAGGGCAACATCGATTGGATGCTCTTGCTTGGAAATTTGCTGTGAATGTGAAAGAACACCAAAGAGCGGAAAGCAATGATCAAAATCATCAGAGTAAGCCAAGGCTCCCCCGCCCACTTCCTTAACTCGAGCACAGGTTGAAATGATCTTGCCGAGTTGCGTGCGCCGCAGCGTAAGCTTGCATTCAAACCCAGCCACAACTCCGCCAGAAAGATAGTACTTTTTGTTGAGCAGGTACTTGGGATAGCTTGGATGTAGGACCAAGACATCAACTTCAGGGGTTGTTACACCTACTGGCGAAATGATCCGGCCTCGCGTTACAACGTGATAGGTATGGGGGAGCCAATCACGCAACAATTGAGCCCAATTCTCTTCTGCCTGCGCTCCTGCCAGACTGGGGTCCTCGCGAACACGCTGTTGTATACGATCAAATTCTGACGCAAAGTAGTTCTGCTGCTGCTGCATAAACTCTTCGAGGTCACTGAACTTCTTATCTGTCATATTCGATTCGCTGTCGGCAATGAAGTCTCGAGATTAGGCCGACTCACTCCATCCTCGCTACCTGAATATCGATCTCGGCCTAATTGACGCATGATTATTCGCGCCACCTGACTGGACGATGCCTTCATTGGAGTCTAATGAGCGCTGCTTTGCCTGCTTCGTGAAACCAAAGACCTCGAATATGTGAATCATCACTGTGCGGCTTCGGGTCTGCCCTACGTACTTTGAATGTTGTTGGTAGTCGTACAGCATTTCCAAACACGAGCGCATGCTGCTTGGGCAACGAGGGCAACCTTCTTAGAACACCTTCAGAAATGAAAGGCGTCATCTGGCGTATCTGCTGAAGGTCGTCTGGATTCTGAATACGGTGAACGACAAAGTTTGAACACTGAGAAAGAACTGATTTTGAAAGCTCTGATGGCCTTTGAGACGCAACGATAAGAAACATCCCGTACTTGCGGCCTTCCTTTGCAATACGTTCAAAGATTCGCACTGCATCAATAGCATGTGTGGCAGGTCGCTCCGCAATGTAGCGATGCGCCTCCTCTAACACACAGTGAACTGGAAAGCTGTTTCGCGGGTCAGCTTTCCTCAATTGTCGGAAAATCATTCTGGCCACAACTGATGAAACTAGCTCTACGACTTCGTCCTCGACTTCATTCATGTCTAGGACTACAACCTGCTGTTGCTTTAGATACCGACTCTTCTTCTTGTCCAGACCTAAGAGTTGCAACAAATATGACTCTCCCGACGGAATCGAATCACCAGAACCAATCTGATATCTAAGGAATTCGTAATCTTCGCGCGCACATAGCGACTGAAATCGCGTGAGCATCTGAGCGCAGTACACACGAATTTGACTGTTGCCTTGGGATTCCTCGTAGAGGAGCGCGAGATCCAAACACTCCCCTAGTACATCAAATGAAAAAGGACCGTTGTTGTAGCCCGGAAGCTCAAAGTCATCAAGGATGTGCCCCTTGATCAATTCTAAAAACTTATCCTCGTTCTGAGACGGGGTAAAGTTTCCATACTTTGCGTCATAGCCAAGATCAGTTACGAGCTCTCCTGTGAGATCGTCACAACCATATCTCCCGAGGAGCCCAACGATTCTCTGACGCTTCCCCACTGCCCCGTCTTGAGATGTAAATGCTCCAAGTACACACTTTGCGAGCACATGCTTTCGTACTTCTTTGCTCTTCTTGTCCGATTTGCCGAGCACGCTCGTCAAACCAAGAGCCGCCCGCAGAATTGGAAGCTGAGTTCGCTCACTTGCCTGCAACAGCAGCTCCCACTCTGACATGTCTAAGAACCAATGAGGTAGCCGAAACATCCCAGCCTGCGCTGTGCCGTCTAGTTTGAGAGTGGCAACTCCGATATTCTGTTCTGGCAACGCCTTAAATGCAGCGTCATACTCCCCGTTAACGTCAAAGACGAGAAAGGAGGCCCCGCGTGCTTTGTATTCATCGGGCTTTGCAAACAAGGATTGAATGATTGTTGCCACGGTGCATGATTTGCCGCTACCGGTGTTACCGAGAACTGCTGCGTGCCCCCCAAAGAACTCATCTACCAGGACTTTCACGTCATACCCGTCGAATATGACGGATGACCCAATAGACAGCGCCTTGTAGTCGCTGTTTGGTTCTTTGCCCTGAATGGGCTCGCTAGGGTTTGCCGTTTCAAAAATCCGGTCTAGTTCGCTCTCCAGTACATACATCGCATCTGCATATAACGATGGAAATGTTGAAACGCCGAATCTGAATTCACCGGAGACTTTCTGTGGGAGCATACCGACAGGAATAACGTCTAGGTACTTCGCCGAAGATGCCTTTTCAAGATCATCACCATTCTTCTTTGGTGCAGCGTTGTCCCTTTCACGCAAGCCGACAACTTCCGCAATGACGTAGTCTGTCTTAACCGGAATAGCCACAAATGTGCCGAGTCGAGCAACGTAGTGAATGTCATCGAAGCCAACGACAGTAAAGTTGTCGGTGCCAGCGTTCATCTCAACAACAAAGAGATCGGCGGCTACTGAGATCAATTTCCCGATTACTCGCCGCTTATCGTCATGCATGATTGGTCCCGTCGCCTGGATCCTGGGGGCGGATGAGTAGGTCAACGACTTTCGCAATTGCTTGATCAACCCTGTCTGACGGCAGGGCTGGCAGTAATTGCTCTACAACTGTTTCAAAGTAGTGCGCGCGTTTGCCCTCTGGAGTGAGCCCGCTAATCATCCAAATGCGAGGATCATTCAGGTCGCTGAGTTTCTGCAGTTCTGCGTTCGCATCTGGCGGTGCAAAGATTACAAGTCTAAACGTCGGAATTGTCAGAGACTGGTAGATGATGTTGTTGACATGCTCATCGCCGAATCCGTATCCAATAGTTACTAACACGCTTTGCTCCCGCGCGATCCTTCCTTGAAACTCTCGAAACAAGTCAGAGTATGGCGCACCGAAACTTGAATTCTGCTTTGCGGGTGTCGGATAGATCATTACCTGCCCACTGCTCGATGGCTCCTGAAGTTCCCTGATTGGATAAAGGCCGTGAGAATCTTCAATCCAACTTACCGAACCATGGAGTTTGCAAAGGTAGATGAATCCATCAACTGCCGCCCACCTTCGTTGAGACAAATCGATTTGTTCTGCCAAAGCGTATCGGTAGATCGCAGGATTGAATCGCCGCTCGATAGTGCCACTGAAACCATTGCAATACTGCATGCCTAACTGGTCAAGAGCGGTCTCATTGAACAGGTCGTAGTTGGTGGTAAATACCCATTGACGCGGCAAAGAGCGATCTCGAATCACGAGTTTGCGATAGAAGTTCTTGTATACCTGCAAGACAGACTTGTCGCCGCCTGATGAACTAAATGCACCCTTCGTACACTTGTCGAGCACATAGGACTTAACCTTGTCTATCGCCCCCCTAACTAGCGTCAAGCCATCAGCGTCGGCAGCTTTGCTACTGCTCGCCAAAACGAATTGGAGGCTGAACAAGACCTCCATTAGCTTTTCGAGATTGGTGTTGTACGGCGGCTCTTCGACAGACAAACCATACCGGTCGGCAAGCAACGTCCTTTCGTTGGCCGTAAGGAAGTGCTTTTTTGGATCGACGCCAGTTGTTTCGGCAAACTCTTTCGCCAACGGCGCCATGGTGGGAATGCCAAGCTGTTCGGTGTCGTGCATCAGGGAGGAGGCGCCAGCTCCTAGCAAGAACGCGACATGTCGCGCGCCCAACGCCTCCGAGAGCTGTTGCGAAGTCGCACTGACAGCCAAATCCCAGCTAAGTGGAACACCAGACTTGTCTATTAGAAACTCAGAATTTCCCTTTCGCAGGGAAAGGTGACTCACTGCTGATGGGATGACACTTTCCTTGGGGTTGTTCAAGATGCCTCCCATTCGGACGCACAGTCTAAGATCTCCGACAATCCCGTTTGAGCCAATACAAATTCGGTGGACATCAGGGACCTAGTCATCTTCTCGCCACCCGGTAGCTGTGATGCGTATGCCATCGGGCAGGGCGTTTGTTGCCCTGAGCAGCATCTCCAAAAGTTCCCGATCGGAGGGGCCGAGCCTGTCATCCCGAATTTGCGAGTAGCGGATAACTGCCTCACCAAATCGCCCCTCCTGACCGTTCATGGGGGGTTCGAACGCGTGGATCATGGCAGCCTCGAAGTGGTCCAGTAGTTGGCCCTTCGATATATTGAAGTTGCTCTCATTGTTGGATAGATTCGGGTCATCTCCCGAAAGTGCTCGCCGCATGCCCACCCAAGTAAATGTGTCCCAACGTCCAACGAGATCATCCTTTCGATAGTGCATTTGAAGCCGCGCAAAGAGGCTGCCGTTGGCTTGCCCAACATAGACTGGCTTGTAATCTCCGTAGAGAATGTAGATTCCCGTCTGTTGGGCATGATTAACTTGCGGGCCAGTTAGCTTTCTTGAGTTTACGCCGTAAAGTGCGCCATTCTCAGCCGCTGTCTTCCAGTACACATCACAGGCTTTCCAATGAGCGCCTAGGCAGAGAATTGGTGCGCTTGGCATATGACTACCCTCCCTTGAGGTCCAGTTTGAATCATCATGCAACCTAGACTTCAGTCTGCCACACGCCTACCCTCCCCGCCCCACCAACCTTGATAGGTTTTTCCAAGAAAACAACACCCCTCCCCATTCCGCCCAGCCGCCTCACCCACCCCCTCCCGTGCTAATCTTTTGCACCGCAACAGACCCATCCGAGGTCTGAGTCGTATCCTCTTCTCTCGTCACCAAGGACACCGCCATGCCCGGCCTGCTGCCTTCCGTCGATCCGGACGGACTGCTTGAATATTCCGTCGTCTACACCGACCGTTCGCTGAACCACATGTCGCAGCGGTTCCAGGGCGTGATGCGCGAGATTTCGCGCATCCTGAAGGTCGTCTATCACGCGAAGTCGTCCATCCTCGTGCCGGGCAGCGGGACGTTCGGCATGGAGGCGGTGGCGCGGCAGTTCGCCACGGGCAAGAACGTGGTCGTGATCCGCAATGGCTGGTTCAGCTATCGCTGGACGCAGATTTTCGAGCAGGGGAATATCCCCGCGAAGAGCACGGTGCTGAAGGCGCGGCGGGTAAGTGAGGCGAAGGACGCGCAGTGGACGCCCTGCCCCATCGCCGAGGTCGTCGCGACCATCGCGAGCGAGAAGCCGGCCGTTGTGTTCGCGCCGCATGTGGAAACCTCGGCCGGGATGATCCTGCCGGACGATTACCTGAAGCAGGTGGCCGACGCCGTGCACGCGGTGGGCGGCCTTTTCGTGCTGGACTGCATCGCCTCGGGTGCGGCATGGGTGGACATGGCCGCCACGGGTGTGGACGTACTCGTGTCCGCACCGCAGAAGGGCTGGTCGTCCTCGCCGTGCTGCGCGATGGTGATGCTTTCCGAGCGCGCCCGCGCGGCCATCGACGCGACGCAAAGCACGAGTTTCTCCTGCGACCTCAAGAAGTGGCTCTCGATCATGGAGACGTATGAAGGCGGCGGGCACGTGTACCACACGACCATGCCGACCGACGCGCTGACGCGACTCTGCGCCGTGATGCAGGAGACGGAGTCGCAGGGCTTTGCGAATATTCGCGATCTGCAATGGGAGCTGGGCAAGAAGGCGCGCGCGCTGCTGGAAAGCCGCGGCTTCAAGAGCATCGCAGCCGATGGCTTCCAGGCGCCAGGCGTGGTGGTGAGCTACACCAGCGACCCGGAGATGAAGAGTGGCAAGAAATTCATCGCCGCGGGCATCCAGAGTGCGTCAGGCGTGCCGCTGCAGTGCGACGAGCCGGCGGATTTCTCGACGTTCCGCATCGGGCTCTTCGGCCTGGAGAAGCTGCGCAACGTGGACCGGACGGTAAAGAACCTCTCGGACGCGCTGGACAAGATGGGCGTGTAACGAGAGGGCCCGCCTCGCGCACGGTGCTGACATCCCCCCTTTGACAAAGGGGGGCTTGGGGGGATTTGGGTTGTCGGCAAGTTCGTGGCGAAATCCCCCTCGATCCCCCTTTTGCAAAGGGGGAGGCAAGTCCCTCTCCCGACAGATCTGGATTCCGGCTTTCGCCGGAATGACGAGACGTGGGGATTCTCGTCAAAGTCCGCTATTGGCGTTGCTCTATCCGGGCTGGAAACTGCCCGTCAGGACAGCGGCGCCGCGCAGGCCAGTGAGAGCGCCTGCAACGGCAGGCCGGTCTGCGCATCGGTCACCACCAGATTGATTTGCTGCGCGCGGTCGCCTTCCGCAGCAGGCGGCTTCCAGGCGAGACGAGCGGGGCCAGTCGTCGCGGCCACGCGCTCATAGCCGCGCACCACAAAATCATGCTTCAGCGCTTCACCACGGTTCTCGCCTGAGCGCACCTTGGTCTGGTGATCGTTCTCGGTCACGGTCCAGTAGGCTTCCCAGCGCTGCGCCGGGCTCACCGGTGTCACCGATGCCTGCACCAGACCCTGGGCATTGCGGCGCAGGAGAATCGACGCACTCGCCCGCTCCAGCCTGCCAGGCGCGGGCTCCAGGATGGCGCGGGCATCGGACCGGAACCACTGCGGCCAGTCCTTGCCATCCCGCACCAGCTGCGGCGTGTAGACGCCCGCGCGGCCCTCGCGCCGGGCCAGCTCGCGCTGCCGCTCGTTGAATGCGGGCTGGGCGAATCGGTCGATCCAGCCGATGTAATCCCAATAGCTCACATGAAACGCCATGATCACCGGTTGCACCGGCTCTTCAGCCAGCGGCTGGCGGAGCTTGGATAGCCACCGGTCCGCCGGCGGACAGGAGCTGCAGCCTTCGGAGGTGTAGAGCTCAATGACCGGGTTGCGATGCGGCCCGCTGCGCAGCTCGCAGGGCGCGGCGCCCACTGTTGCGGGAATGGCCATCAGCCCCAGGGCGAAGGGCTTCCACCAGATGTCGCGCATGTCGTCTCCTTCGGATTCATGACGGGATGCACGTTGGTCGTGAGCGTGGCGCGAGCCTTGCATACTGGATGCGGCAACCTGGCGTCACGCTTCAGCACCCTGGCATCCCCCCGTTGACAAAGGGGGGGTTGGGGGGATTTGGGTTGATGGTAAGTTCGTAGCGAAATCCCCCTCTATCCCCCTTTTGCAAAGGGGGAGGACATTCCACCATTCTCTGGCTACAGATTCCCCGCAAACAGCTTCCGCACAAACATGTCGCGAAAGCTCTTCGCATCCGCCAGCCCCAGCCGCTCCAGATACTCGCGCGGCGCTTCCTTGTCCTCCCACAGGCTTTTCACGGCCATGGCCACCAGTTCGGTCGGGTGTTCGGTCGCGCGCTTCAGCCGCTTCAGCGCGCGCACGATGTGGAGCTCATCCGCCGTGAGATCCGTGCCGAACGGGAAGTCAGGCAGGCGGCCCGCCTTGCTCCACGGGTGCAGCGCGTCATCCAGCCGCTGCGGCAGGTTGTCGCGCTGGTATTCCGGGATTTCATAGTCGGCGGCGAGCTTGCCGGCGGCCTTGGCCTCGGCCAGGAGCTGGGGCTGGAAGCGTGAATCGGCGATCGCCAGCAGGCGCTTGATGACCTCGCTGTCCGACTGGCCGCGCAGCTCCGCCACGCCGTACTCCGTCACCACCACGTCGCGCAGATGGCGCGGGATGGTGACGTGGCCGTAGTTCCACACGATGCTGCTGGTGAGCCCGGCCTTCTTGTTCTCGTGAGTGGCGCGCAACATCATGATGAGCCGCGCATCGGGCAGCGCATGCGACATCGCGACGAAGTTGTACTGCCCGCCCACACCACTCACGACCTGCCCGGTCTCCAGCCCGTCGCTGACGGCAGCACCCATGAGCGTCACCATCATGGTCGTGTTCATGAACCGCGCCTTGATGCGCTGCGCGCGCTTCAGCGCATCGTCGCCGTAGAGCTGGTTGATGAAGTCGATGCGGGTCATGTCGATGCGCGCCAGATCGTCCTGGGGCATGGCGCGCAGCCGCTCGTAGAAATCGCGCGGGCCGAGGAAGAAGCCGCCGGTCATGTGAATGCCGTGGCGCAGCGTCGTGCCGAGCATAGACGCGTGGATGACGGCCAAGGCCTGCTCGTCGGCGAGGTCGTTGGCCGCGGTCGCGTCGCCGCACACTAGCGAGTGACCCACCACCCGCGTGCCCTCGCGCAGGATGCCGAAGTGCAGCAGGAAGGCGACATCGCGCTCACTGAGATGCCGATGGATGCGGCCTTCCTGCAGCAGCGCCGTCAGCGTGGCTGGCGTGACCTGCGCGCCGATGCGGCCCTCGTTGATGAGGTGCTGCAACGCGGCGTCGGCATACACCCGGCGGCGGATGATGCCGGCGTCGATGAGCTTCAGGAAACCGTTCACGAACATTTCCGAGCAGCCGTAGAGCCCCTGCTCGAACCGACCCAGCTCGCGCCCGGCCAGGCCCTGGGGACAAAGCGAGCCGAGGATGGTGCGGAAGTCGTCGCCATGCCGGTCGCGCACGATCAGCGCCTGCGCGATCGCGTCACCCAGCGCGCCGATGCCGATCTGCAGTGTGCCGCCATCCGCCACCAAGCTGGCCGCATGAAGGCCGATGGCGTAATCGGCCGTGCTCACCTTGCCGTTCGGCGGGGCGAAGAGCGCATGCGTGGCCGCAGGGTCGGTGAGAACGAAATCGAACGCGGACGGCGCGATCTCGGCATCGTTGGGCATGAACGGCATGCGCCGATTGACCACAGCGACGGTGAGCAGCGGCGCGCCCTCGGCGCGCATGCGCTCGATCAGCTCCTTGGTGAGATCGGTGTTGCTGGACAGCGAGAGACGCAGCGCCGCCCCCTCGCCCTCCGCCGCCACCGCCTGCGCCAGCACGTTGATGCCCTGCACCGCCATGTCGCGCGCGACGAAGGTGTAGTTGGTGGAGATGTAGTTCTGCTGCGCGGTCTCGTTGCCGAGATAGTCGCCCGTCTTCAGGAAAAACTCGCGCACCTCGATGTTTGGGGGCAGCTCACCGTGGCGCAGCGCCTTCACGTATTCCAGGTCGGGATAGTCCCCGAACACGCGCTCGACCAGCGGGGCGAGGAAATGCGCTTCCAGCTCGCTCTTGCCGACCGGCTTCTCCAGCGAAAGTGCGGTGACGATGACCAGGCGGCGCGTCGGATCGGCGCTCACGCGGCGATAGAGCGCATTCACCAACGGATTGGGCTTGCCGATGCCGAGCGGGATGCCGAGGATGATGTCGCCCGGCACGTGCGCGAGGATGGCGTCGACGCAGGCGTCGATCTGGTTGAAGTGGCGGGGGGTGGTCATGGCTGAGCTCCGGGCGAGATGGGCATTCAATTCTCGGGTTCATTATCCGGCAAGCGCATTCCCGCTTGGCGCTTTCTCGCTTTGATCTGATGTCGATCAAGCGCGATGTCTTGGTCAGGCGTGTCGTGCGAATATTCGCCATCACACCCAGCCTGGAAATCCGCCATGCGTCTCGATCTTCGCCTGTTGCTTTGCTGCTTGACGCTCGCCTTCGCCGGGACGCCCGCTTCGGCCCACGACGGCCCGCACCCCACCGCTTCTGCGGCAACCGGCATGCGCGAAGCCGCCACCGCCTGGCTGGCCCTGCTGCCGCCTGCGCTCCGCAAAGAGGCGCAGCGCCCGTTCGACGATGCCGACCGCTTCGACTGGCATTTCGTCCCCCGTTCGCGGAACGGCGTGTCGCTGAAGGAGATGGATGCGAAGCAGCGCGCCGCCGCACAGGTGTTGCTGAAGCGCGCCCTCTCCGCCGCCGGCCACGCCAAGGTGACGAACATCATCGAGCTGGAACTGGTGCTGCGCGAGATCGAGACCTTCGGCGGGCTGCGCCGCGACCCGGAGAAGTATCACCTCACCGTCTACGGCCAGCCGGATGCGAAAGCGACCTGGGGCTGGCGGTTCGAGGGCCATCATCTGTCGCTCAATTTCACGCTCACGGGTGACCGGCTGGTGGTGGATACGCCGAGCTTTCTCGGCGCCAACCCGGCAGAGGTGAAATCAGGACCGAAAGCGGGCTTGCGGACGCTGAAGCTGGAGGAGGATCTGGCGCGCGAGCTGTTGGCTTCATTCACTGTCGAACAGCGCCGCGCCGCCGTGTTCGACACGCGCACCTACGGCGACATCGTGACCGGCGCGAAGGCGGAGGTCGCGCCGTTGCCTGCCGTGGGGCTCGCCGCCCTGCAGATGACCGAGGCACAGAAGGCGCTGCTGATGAAGCTGATCGGCGAGCACGCGAACACGTTTGAACCCGGCCTCGCCACCGCGCGCATGGCCCGTGTGCGCCACGGTCGGGTGGGAAACGAGCCGGGCGGCATCGACGCCATCCGTTTCGGCTGGGCGGGCGGCACGGAGCGCGGCCAGCCGCACTACTACCGCATCCAGGGACCACTGTTCCTCATCGAATACGACTCGTCACAGTCGAGCGGCAATCACATCCACACGGTGTGGCGCGATTTCACCGGCGATTTCGGGCGGGATCTGTTGCGGGAGCATTACTCGGCGGCGAAGGGGACGGGCCACACGCACTGACGTGCTGATCCGCCGTGCATCGTCAACCGCATCAGCCACCATCAGCCACCGGGCAGCCGCCTTGCGATCACTCGCCTGACGGCGGCCGGGCCGCGGCAATCAACGCATGCGGCGATAGCGAACTTCGTTGAAGCGGTCACCCCTCTGTGCGGTGACAAAACCCTCGCGCGTCTGGTCGATGCTGAACACGGCACCGCCGATCTGCAGCTTCTGGTTGTTGATCCAGCCGCGCAGGGTCTGGCCCTGGGTTTCCGCAACAACGCGGCCATCCTCGCTGATCCGCATCTCCACCTCCGCGCCGTACTGGGGGTTGTAGCCGCGGAAGGTGCCGACCATCCACCGGGGAATGTAGGATGAATGACGGGAGCCGTAGTAGTTTTCATCGCGATACTGCTCGTCGTCGCGGTGCTCCTTGTTGGAGGCCAGCGCACCCAGAATGGCTGCGCCGAGGATCACGCCCGCGATCGCTTTGTCCTTGTTGTCGCCATCCCGGTGATCATGCGTCTCCACCCGGAAATCGGCCTCGCAGCCACGATCGACCCAGATTTCCCGACGGTCGAAATCCCAGGTCCGTCCCTGGTCGCAGCGGGCACCGGAGATCTTGCGTTCGATCGTGACGTAGCCCGGCCGGGACAGCCGGCAGGTGTTGTGGCCACCGCCAACGCTGCCGCAGCGGATGGTGTAGTCGGCGAAGGCGGGCGTCGCCATCGCGGCGGCAGTCGCGAGCAGCACTGCGCGTGCAGAAATCCTTGAAGTCAGCTTCATGCGGGTCTTCCTCCTTTTGTCTCGACGAATGCACCGTGTTGGCGAATGCACCGTGGTGGCGAATGCATCGTGGTGGCGGGCGGCGTGCGCCGGATGACCCCGACGGGATCGATGCCGGCCCCATGATGATTCAGGCCTTGGCCCGTCAAGTCAAGGATCGGATCAGGGCGCGACCTTGCAGCGCATTTCCGGGGCGCCCGGGCCCCAGACAATGGTCGCCTCACCCTGGTGCTCCCAGAGCGTCTCGTTGCGGCCGCGATAGCTTGCGCCGCTGGCCGCCGCCTGGACGGTCATGAAGGAAACGCTGTCCCCACGTTCGGCAATGAGGCTGGGCGGATCGGTCTTGAAGTACATCGCCACCACCTCGTTGCGAGGGTCCCCGTTGCACACGTAACGAACCGGGCCGGTGTGCGGCACCAGTCGATAGCGGGCCTGCAGCTCGGCGATGCGCATCTTGTACTCGCCGCTCACGCAGGCAGGCTTGTCGTCGGCCTTCCAGCAATCGTTGCGGCCCTTCACCCACCCGCGTTGCTCCGCCTGCAATGTGGACGGTCTCTCGTTCGCTGCCTTCTTGCGCGCGGCGGCATAGGTTGCGTCCATCTTGCGGTCAAGCGCCGAGAGTGCGGCATCGTTGCAGATGAGGGATTCGATGCTGCCCGGCTCGACCTTGGCGCATGAAAAGGCGGGGCCCTTGGCGGGCTTTCCCGCCTTTGCCGCCGGTGCCGTCGCAAGCAGGCCCGCCACGTGCGCGCACCAGGCGTCGGTGCCCCGCGCGGGAATGCCGGGCTTGCCGCGAATGCCGAGACGGAACTCGATGGTCGACTTCCACTCGTCCGACCCGACATCCGGCCCATGCTGCTTGGCGTCGGCGGTGGGCATGCGCTGCTCGATGGACCGGTACCCGTCGGCATTGCAGCGGATCGGAAAATCCGCCGCCAGGACAGGCCCTGCCACGGCCAAGAACAATGCCGCGGCCAGGGTCAGGGTCAGCGCCGGCGCATGAGCACGCCACCGGGCCGGGCCACCGCATGAAATGCTGTTCCGTGTCTTCATCGTTCGATCTGCGCTTTCCGGACGGTCTGGACTTCCTTGCCCGCGACGGCCTACGCCGCCTTTTGTCGATTCAGCACCAGCCGCGAATTCACCCGGGCGACGATAGCATCGACTTCGGGATGGCGCATGCCGTGCTGCGACGCCACAGCCTGCACCAGACGGTCGACCCGCTCGATGAACTGCGCGCCGCCAAACAGCGCACGCGCGGCCGATGACGGCGAGCCCAGGCCCTGCGCAGCGGCGGCGTATTTCTCGAAGGGCACCATGTCGCTTTCCTTGGCGCCAATTTTCACGCAAAGCTGCACCACCCAGTTGTAGATCTGGCGCGACTGCTCCAGGTCAGCATGCACCGCGTCCTTGATGGGGCGCATCTCGGTGTCGCCGATGCAGCGGTAGTTGCCCGCGAGCAGCATGGCCCACTTGGCGAGCGGGACGAACACGGAGTCATGCACCTTCAGCTTCACCGGCAGTTCGATCTGCTGGCCGTTGTGGTTGAAGCGCACGGCATCCACCGACGCTTCCAGATCGCGCAGCATCTGCGTGTGCGCATCGCTTTCGAAACGCGCGGCCTTGAAGTTGGTGGGCAGGCGCACCTGCAGCACGTTCACCGGCTCTTCCGGCGGACGGAAGGCCTGCGGGTCGGGCGAGCAGAGCGTCATGAATTTCGGATCGAAGCCATCCCACACGGTCGCGTCGGCAAAGCAGTCTCGGCAGGCCTTCATGTCGACCCCGGGCAGGCGGGCGAGATACGGCATGGGCGGCATGTTCATGATGGACATGGCTGGCACCTTGGCCCGGGCCACGGCATCGAGCAATTCACGCGCGCCGGCCGTGCGGTACTGCGGCTCCTGCATGGCGAGGGCCACGAGATCGAAGTCCTTCGGGTTCACGTCGGCCGGGCCGGCAGCGGTGAGCTTGCCGGGCGCGTTCTTGGAATTGATTTCGACGAGTCCCTCGATGCCCTTCACCGGCATGCGGATGATGGCGCCGTTGGCGTTGAACGCGGCAACTTCAGCGGGCAGGCAGACGAGGGTCACGTCATGGCCGCCCAGCGCGAGTTTGGTGCCGAGCAGGGAGCCGTATGAGGCGCCCATGATGAGAATCTTGTATTTGCGTTGCATGGTGGATTCCTCCGGTGGATTGTCCGGCGGCACTTCTGTCGCGCCGGGTGGCGCGCGGTGGCCGTGCGGTGATGCCATCACGCGCGGGGTCCTCCGCACGCGGTCATCGGGTGAGGCCGAATGGTAGACCCGTGGGCGGGGCGATTGGCGCACAACGCGGACCGGTTGGCTGATACCGGAAGTAAGAGCGAGATGCGTCTTGGGCGATGACGCGGCGCAGCAACGACATCCGAATATTCGCACTGCGTTCAGAGCGTGAAACTCAGATGTCGCAGCGCGTCATGAGCGTTGGTTCCGGCTCGAAGGAATCAATCGTGCCGACAAGATTCCGAATCCACCGGGTCGCTCTCTCGAAGGCGGGAACGGAGCGACGATCGCTAGCGCTGTTCCGCCAACGCCAATTCTCGGCAGAACCCTGCCGTAGCGTCATCACCCGGAAAGCAGCACTCGATGCGCAGATCGTCGAGCGTCACATCATGCGGCGTGCCGAAGGTGGAATAGGTCGAGAAGAAGCGCAGTTCGTAGCCACCGCGCTGAAAGACAGTCGTCAGCAGTGGCGCAGGCGCGCTTTCGAGCTCGCGATTCCGCCAACGCGAAGGCACGCCGGGATAGGCCAGCACCTCGTCGAGCAACGTGCGGGCGCGAACGTCCGACAGCGACGCGGCAACTTCAAGATGCAGATGATGTATGAGGTCGCCCGCGATCTCCTCCCAGTTGGCCACGGCAGATCGCAAATCCGCCGGATCGAAGAACTGGTGCAGCATGTTCGTGTGCCGGCTTTCGCCACCCTGCATCAGGAAGCGGTTGAAGCGGATGGCGGCGGCATTGACGTGCAGCACATCCCAATGGCGGTTCATGACGAAGGCGGGATACGGCTCCTGCTGCGCGAGGATGAACTCGATGGCGCGGCGCACCGGGGCCAGCGCGGGTGTCGCCAGCCCGGTCTCGCGATAGCGCGGGGCAAAGCCCGCGGCAACGAAGAGCGCGTTGCGCTCACGCAGCGGCATCTCCAGCGCGTCCGCCAGACGCGCCACCATGTCGCGGCTGGGCTGGGACTTGCCCGTTTCCACGCAACTCAAGTGCCGCGTGGACACGCCGGCCTCCAATGCGAGATCAAGCTGGCTCAGGCGACGTGCCGCACGCCATTCGCGCAGTAGCGCGCCGACGGCGGTGTCTTCGGAGTCCTTGATGGATGAGGCGGCGGCAGGCGCGGTGGAAGCCATGCACCGGATTATAGAGTTGGCACATCGTCCAGCCCATGACCTCGGAGGTCATGGTGACATGACCTGCCGCTTCATTGCGGCACGAACGCGATGAGGCAAAAATTCCGCCATGTCGTGCAAGCATTCGCCATCCGCACGAAACTTCCATCAATCGACCAGAAGGAAACGCCATGAATACGAACGTCGCCCGCTTCCGGGAACTGCATGAATCCGGTTTGCTCATCCTCCCGAACGCCTGGGACGCCGGGAGCGCGCGCCTCATGCAGGAGGCCGGCGCACAGGCGGTCGCCACCACCAGCGCCGGCCTCGCCTGGGCCAACGGCTGGCCGGACGGCGATGCGCTGCCACAGGATGTGCTGCTGGCCGCCGTGCGCGCCATCGCGCGCGTGATCAGCGTGCCGCTCACGGTGGATGCGGAAGGCGGTTACTCGGACGATCCGGCAGTGGCTGCGGAGAACGTGTTGAAGATCGCCGAGGCCGGCGCCGCGGGCATCAATCTGGAAGACGGCGCCGCGAGCGTCGAACTTACCTGCGCCAAGATCGCGAATATTCGCAAGCGGCTCAATGCGGCCGGCGTCGACCTCTTTATCAATCTGCGCACCGACGTATATCTGCGCCAGCTGGCGCCGGAAAGCGAGCGACTGGCGGAGACGCTGCGCCGCGCGGCGCTCTATCGCGATGCGGGCGCGGACGGCCTCTTCGTGCCCGTGGTGAGCAGTGCTGACGACATCGCCGCGCTGGCGAAGCAGCCGCTGCCGCTCAACGTCATGGCTGTGCCCGGCGTGCCGGTGGCGGCGACACTGCGATCACTCGGTGCGCGCCGGCTCAGCGCGGGCACCGCGATCTGGACCGCGGTGATGGGCGAGGCGTTGAAGCTGGGGCGCGACTTCGTGGCTCGCGGCGATTCGTCCGCCCTCTTCACCGCGGACAACCTCAAGGGCGGCTGGGTGAACGGGCTGTTCACCGCATAGACATCAGCCGGCGGCTGGCGAATATTCGCCCACCGCCATGTGACACAAAGCTATTGGCTTCGTGTCGCCACGATACCGTCGATGATCAGCATGTCCGGCTTCTTCTCGTTGGTGCCGGACGGCACGAAATAGATGCGATGGGTCTTTGCCGCACCCGACGCCGGCGTCAGTGTGAGCGTGCTGCCCGACACACTGTATTTTCCACCTGCGGATGAACTGGTTCCCGCCGAGGCCGTGCTCCGCGCGGACTTGCTGGTCACGTTCCCTGCGGTGAGCGTGGTGTAGGTGCCGTCTGCCTTGAAGATGTAGTTGAAGCCGACCATGGCGCCCGCGCCGGAGGCGCCGCCGCTGAAGCGACCGTCCAGCACCGC
Source organism: Burkholderiales bacterium (assembly GCA_033764435.1). GTDB lineage: Bacteria > Pseudomonadota > Gammaproteobacteria > Burkholderiales > Usitatibacteraceae > JAEUMY01. Next base: position 208,459 of record JANRIX010000059.1, on the reverse strand, counting down.
CCCGCGCACCAAGGGCTTGATCGGCGCGTAACCGGCGCTGCGCCAGTCGAAGCCTCCCGCCTTGTCGGGCTTCAGCTTGCCCTCCCACTTCGTGCCGTCGTCCCAGTTGACAGTGAGCGTGTCGCCGCCTGTCTTGAACGTGCCCACATTCTTCGGCATCTTTGCCTTGTGGGCGGCAAAGTCGAATTTTTCCAGGTCGCCCTCGCGCACATTGGATGCGGCCTTGCCATCCTTGAACACGAAGATCACGTTGGACAGATGGCCGCCCGTGAACTCGCTGCGCAGGTAGGGACCGTTGGGGAGCGAACTGCCAAAGAAGGCATGAACGCTGGTGATCGGGGCAAGCGTTGCGCAAAGCGCGAGCAGACAGGCAATACCGAACACGGCGGACTGGCGTACGCCCGGGTGGGAACCATTCGTCACAGCAATCTCCATCAGTTGTTGTTGTCAGGCGGCGCCAAACCACAGAGCCTGCCCAGCATTGCAACACCATCCTGCCAAGCAGGCAACGCCCCCAATCACTGCCTATCCGCCAAAGAACTTCAAGTCGAACGCCCGTTCGACAAACCACATCAGCGCCAGCAGGAAGGTGAGCGCCGAACCGCCGATGAAAATGATCACGCGATAGAACGGCGTGTCGCGCAGCACGAAGGCGACGGGCAGGAACACGGCCACGATGGCGAGCTGGCCCAGTTCCACGCCGATGTTGAAACCGAGCAGCGACAGGACCAGTGCATCACGCGGCAGACCGAGATCGGCCAGCACGCTGGCGAAGCCGAAGCCGTGGATGAGGCCGAAGATGAAGGCCACCAGCCAGCGGCGCTTGTCCACCACGGGCCAGAGGTTGTTCAACGCGGCCAGCACCACTGACGCCGCGATGGCCGACTCGACGAGGCGCGAGGGCAGCGACACGATTTCCAGCGCGGCGAGCGACAGCGTGATCGAGTGCGCCACCGTGAACGCGGTGACCACCCACAGCACTTCCTTGAACGCATCGCCGAAGCGGGCGACGCCATGCCATTTGCGTGAGCGTTGCACGACCTCGTGCACCAGCACCGCGGGCAGCAGCAGCGAAAGCAGGAAGAGGATGTGATCGAAGCCGATCCAGATATGCCACACGCCTTCGACGATGTAGTGGCCGAACTGCTTCAGGCGCGAGGTCTCGCCGGACTTGAACGTGAGCGCGCCGGTGGACGGGGCCAGCACGGCGGCGTGCTGCACGCCATCCAGATCCAGCTTGAGCAGGCCGCGATGCAGCGTGTCGACATCGAAGAGCAGGCGGTATTCCACCCCCAGCGTGTCGCCCGCCGCGGGACACTGCCCGGCGAAGCGCAACACGGCGTAAGTGCCGTCGGTATGGGTGTCGATGAGATGCTCGCTCACCTTGAGCGGGCAGTCGCCGCCAGCGCGGCGCAGGTTGAGGCGGGGCAGCGCCCACGCGGCGATGGCGTCATGCCGCGCCTTGACCTCGCCCCAGGTGATTTCACCGTTGGCGTCGGCATCGAGGCCGATGGCGAAATCGATGTCGCGGAGCGCGATGTCCCATTGCCCGCTGACGTCGCGGCCCTTCACTTCGAGCGAAAGAAAACTATCGCTGGCCTTGTGCGCGGCGGCCGGCAGCGAAAGCGTCGCGAACACGGCGGCGATGGCCCAGAGCATCAGGCCGGCAATCGTGCGGCGCGCGTTCATGGCTGGCTCCCCGGTTTCGCGGGCGCATTCGGTGGCGCAGGCAACCCTGGCGCTGCCCCTGGTGTTGCCGCTGAGCCTGCGTTTGCGGAATCAGTGCCCAGCTTGCGCGTGAGCGGGTCTTCGAACCCGCTGGCGGCCAGCCAGTCGCGTGCTGGCTGCGCGGCCGCAGCGTTGCCGCTCGCGATGGCGGCTTCGAGCAACGTGCGGGCGTCGCGCGGCTCCTTCTGATCCTGGAAGTTGGCGATGGCGAGCTCCAGCGCGCGGGCCGGATTGTTGTTGAGCTGCAGTTCGAAGCGCGACTCATCGACCTGATGGGTGGTGTCACCGCGGGCACGCGCAGCGGCGAAGCGGTCCCGCAGCGCCTGAATGTGCGCCGCCGCCGTGGGCAGCTTCAATGCAGATTCGGCGAGTGCCAGGCGAAGCAGGAGCGCATCCGAGTTTTCCCAGCCGGCGAGAAACTTGACCACTTCGTCGTAACGCTTCTGGTCCAGCAGGAACTCGCTCCACGAGATGAGCAGGAAGCTGTCCTCGATGTTGAGCGCCAGCGCGGCGCGATAGTGCTTCTCCGCCGCCTTCAGGTCGCCGCGCCACTGCATCACCTCGCCCAGCCGGGCATGCAGCCAGAGTCTGTTGCCCGGGTCGGTCGCGCGCGCGAGCGAGCGTTCCAGCGTGGCTTGCGCGGCGGCGAGCTTGCCGCCGTAGGCCTGTGCCAAGCCCATGCAGCCTGCAGTCAGCGTATCGTTGCCCTGCGCGCCGCCGATCGTTCTGAGCGCCTCGCAATCAGCCATGGCCTCTGTATAGCGCCCCTGCACCAGCTGGATGGCGCCACGCCAGGCGCGAGCCTGGGCGAAGTCGGGATGCGCCTGAATCACCGCGCTGAAGTCGGCCATCGCGCCGTCGAAGTCATGACGGTACTGGCGCAACTGACCCCGCAACGTCTGCACGGCCGGCAACTGGCTGCGCGTGGGATGGTTGAAATGCGGCGTCATCAGTGCCTCGGCGTAGCCAATGAAACGGGGATCGCCCTTGGCCATCGCGAGGTCATACCAGTAGTCACCGAGCTTCACGGCCGCGGCCGGATCATCCGGTGCGGCGCGCACGGCAGCGCGCAGTGTTGCGATCTCTCGGGCGCGCGCATCGCCGGGGCGGATCGGCAGGCGCTCCAGCACCTCGGCCGGATCGGTCGGTACACGGGGCGCGGCGGATGCGGGCAAGGCCACCCAGAACAATGTGGCAAGGGTCGCGGCCAGCACGGACGTGCGCCGCAATCTCGCGCCGGACTGGCGCGCAGGCAAGGTGAGGATCATCATGGTTTGGCGAGGGGCCGGGCCAGACAGTCACCGCCCTCAATTTGAACAGCGCGGGACTGTATCAGAAACCCGGCGCCGCCTGCCCCGGCACCGTCCATGGCAGGCCCGCTGTGGAAGGACTGCGAATATTCGCAATGCTCACGAGCCGCTCAGCGCAGAAACGTCTTGTCGCGCGTGATGATGGACAGATCCGTCATGTCCAGACCGGTGTGGTCGGTCGGCGAATAGTTGATCGCCATGTCGCCGAGATCGAAGGTGCCAAGATTGTCCAACGCACGCTGCAGCCCGGCACGGGTCACCGGCGTGCCCGCATTGCGCAGGCCGCGCACGGCAATCTTCGCGGCAGCAAACCCTTCCAGCATGCCCTGCGTGAGCGTGACCTTGTGCTTGAACGCGGCCATCTGGGCTTCGCGCACGAACGGTTGGGTGAGGCTCTTCTCGTCCGGAAACACCTGGCTCACGATGACGCCGCGCGCATGCTTGTCGAGCAGCTTGATGAACGCGGTCGAGGCGTTGTTGGACACGGTGGCGATGCGCGCTTCCGAGCCCGCGTTGCGCAGCGCGACGATGGCGTTCTTCACTGCCAGCCCTGCGCCAATGACGACGATCACCTGGGGATCGCTCTTCACCAGCCTGTCCAGCACCGGCTTCATGAAGTCGGTGCTGTCCTTGGTTGCCGCCTCCCGGTCGAACTCAAGCTCGACTGCCGGTTGCAGATTCTGCTTGGCGAATCCGCTATTCAAACCCTTCAACACATCCCGGCCGAAACCATCGGCAACGTTCAGGACAGCGATGCGATGCAGGCCCGTGGTTTTCAGCAAGGCGACCAGCTTCTCGGCCTCCAGCTGATAGGCCGTGCGCACATTGAACACATAACGGTTGACCGGCTGGTGAAACACCATCGCGCCGGTGGACGGACCGATGAGCGGCACCTGATGCTTCTCGATAAGCGGCAGGATGGCCTGGTTGTGCGGCGTGCCGCGCACGAGCATCAGCGCCACCACGTTGTCCTGCTCGATCAGCCGGGTGACGACGGTGACGGTTTTCTGAACCTCGAAATTGTCGTCACGCGCAATGAGCTGGATCTTCTGCCCGTTCACGCCGCCGTTGGCGTTGACCTGGTTGATGTAGATCTCCGCACCCTTCACGACTTCGAGCATCGAGCCGGCGTTCTTGCCTTCCAGCGGCCCGGATATGCCGAGCTTGATCTGCGCCGCTGCCGAATTCGCATGGAGAAAGACAAGGATCGCAACAACCATGCAGACGGCAACCCGCCCTGGCCTGACGCTCGGTGATCTGCCCATTTTTTCATTCCCCGTGTGTGCGAATGCGCCAAAAAACTCTAGCGATTGACATCACGGGCAACAATCGGGGCTGACGAGAGTCAGGTCGCGGTGCAGACACCGCGACGGCCGGCAATCCCTTAGGTGGTGATCGAAGCAATCATGTGCCGCAAGGGATGCAAATTAGGTGCAGGCCGGGAATTCCGCAGCTGCCGGTAGGCGGCGCTGCGAATATTCGCAGCGCGCAGCGGGCGGCGCGCGCTGCCCCGATGCGGTCAGGCAGTGCTGCTGCCATTCACCGCGGGCACTTGCACGCGTCGACCAGCTTCTCCAGCTTGTCCATGTAGGCCTGGGTTTCGCGCTCGACGATGGGGCCGATCTTCTGCGAGAAGTGCTGGGTGAGCACCGGCATGGCGGCCTGGGCCGCCTTGACATCCTTCTGCCCCAGCGGCGACTTGTAGTACGCGAGCAGGCCATCGAGCTCCTTGTCGGTGAACTGCGCACCATAGGCCTTGGCCCAGACATCTACCATTTCGCCTGCGTTCCAGGTCTTGTGCAGTGACATCACGAACTCCTCGAACGCCTTGGCAAACTTGTTCTGGAACTCCGGCGTCGGCTTGAGGCGCATGAACATCTGGTCCGACATCTGGCGAACCTGTTTGCGGCTCTCCTCCTTGCCGGCTTCGAGCTGCTGCTCGATCAACACCATCAGTCCCTGCGCCTTCATGAGTTCGCGCACCTTGGCGTCGCGCGACGCGGATTGGGCAAATGACAGGGAGGACAGGCAGGCCAGAAGAATGAACACTGCGATGCGATGCATGGCGATTCTCACTTTTTTCGGTTCGGGAATGGGTGCGGGGCGCGCGCATGATAACGCAGCGTTGGGGCGTGCACGCCGCCGCAGGCACGGCGCGCACTGCCGGAAAGGTTGACCCTGACAAGCGCTCTATTGGACCGCTGATCGCGGTGCGGGCGGCTCCAGCGCTTCCCAGGGTGCGGGGAGCTTCTGGATATTGCCCAGTTCAAGAACCTTGGGCGTTGCATCAGGCGTCGCGAACGGCCGGTACGCCACCCGGTAGTCGCGGGCCACGCCTTCATCGACAAACACGAAGTAGTTCTGCACCTGCGTCGCGCGCAGCATCTCCCAGCCTTCCGGGCATGGTTGCTCGGTGACGATGCTGCCGTCGGGCAACCGTTTGCGCATGCCAATGAAGCCAGCCGAATTGCGGATGCCTGCACGCGGTTCATCGGGATTGGGGCCGGCCTGATCCCACAAGCGCGCGCACACATCGCTTCCAGTGAAGTTGCCCAAGGCGATGAGCTGCTGCGAGCCATGGACGGCGTAGTGCTTGAGGCGGGTCACGGACAGCGCCTGCACAGCCGCCAATGCGGCATCCGCTTCCTTCGGCCGCTTCGTCCAGCGGATCCAGCGCGTGCGGTCGGTCTTCCAGCTCGGCCCGATGTTCTGCCCGAAGAAAGTCCCGAAACTGGTCCACTCCTGCCTGGTGTAGCCCAGCACCAGATTGCCTTTCCGGTCCACGCTGAGTCGCACGCGACCGTTCGCGCTCTCACCCGTGTCTGCATCGGTCACGGTGCCCAGCGTGAGCCAGCGCATCGAGCAGTCATAGTGATCCTTGCGATTCAGCGCCAGCGTCTGGCTGTGTCCCGACGGCCACATGCTGCCGTGCTGCAGCACATGGTCGCGATGCTTCGGCAGACCACGTTCATTCAACGCGAACGTGATGCGCAGCGTCGACCCATCGGACGCCTGCTCGACCTTCGCCTTGTGTTCGAACCACGGCCGGATGCCGCGCTCCCACTCGGGTTGCTGGCGCAGCATGCGCGGAATGCGGTGGTCCACGCCATCGTAATCGCCAGCGAGGTTCGGACAACCGCCACGCCAGCCGGGGAAGATCGCGGGCGCCGGCCAGTCATCCGGATATTCCTCGGCGTTGAACTGGCGCGCGCCGATGTAGCCAATGACCGTGAAGATCACGATCCAATACAGCCAGCGCTTGGACGGGCCTTGCATCGGTTGTACTCAGATATTCGCGATGGCGGCGTCAGGGCGCCCGCATCAGCTCGGCAATGAATTTCACCGGCGCGTTGCCGTAGGACAGGAACCGGTTGTTGAAGCCCTTCACCGTGAACTTGTCGCCCTGCTTCGCCTTCAGCTCGTCGCGCAGTGCGGTGATCTCCGCATAGCCGGCGAAGTAGCTGGTGAGCTGCACCTGCGAGAATGTCGCCCGACGCCACTTCTCCGTGGCCTCCGTCTCCTGCTGGAACGCCTCGCGGATCATGTAGCGGAGCGCGTCCTCGCGCTGCAGGTTCATGGTCTGGATCTCGATGTCCAGGATGGTGTTCATCACCGAGCGCAGGTTCCACTTCATCCATGAAATCCAGATCTCCGGCGAGCCATTGTCGTAACCCGCGTCCAGCATCACCTTCTCGCTGAAGACGGCCCAGCCTTCGATCATGGCGCCGTTGCCGAAGAGAGACTTCACGAGGCTTTTCGATTTGTTGGCGTGCATGAGCTGGGTGTAATGACCCGGAATGGCTTCATGGATGTTGAGGATCTGCAGCGTCCAGTCGTTGTATTCGCGCAGGAAAGACGCGGCCTGCGCGTCGGTGAAATGATCCAGCGGCGTCACGTTGTAGTACGTGTTGGCGGTCGGATCGAACGGACCGGGCGCGCTGATCGAGGCCCCTGCGCCACCGCCGCGCATGTAGGGTGGCGTCTCGCGCACCACCAGCGGCCGGGTCGGGTCCTGATCGACGAGATCCTTCTCGCGCACGAATTTCTCCAGCGCGGGAATCTGGGCGCGGATGGTCTCGACAAAGGCTTCCCGCCTGGTGTGACGTTTGGACAGTTCATCCAGGACGGCGCGAATCATGTCGAGGCGATCCGCCGGCATGGGCTTGCCCGCCATCCACTTCGGCCAGAGCTGGCGGGCCAGTTTTTCCATGGCGTCATGCAGCGCAGCCTTCTCCTGCAGCGCACGCTGGTGCAACTGCTCCACAGTCATGGAGGACTGGATGTCGTAGGCAAACTTCTGCGCGTACAAGTCCTTGCCGATGCGGAAGCTCCTCGCGCCGCCCTGCTTCAGCTTCGCTTCCAATGCGGTAAGGAATTCGATGTAGCCGTTGACGGCTGCCTTGGCGGCGGTATTGCGCGCGGTGAACACCGCCTTCTCGTCGACGGTCAACGAAGAACCCGCGACCTTCTTCTCCAGGTCCTCTCCGAATATTCGCAGTGCGCCCCGATTCTGGATGAGGGCCAGCTGGGTGTGTTCCAGCGTGGGGTTGTCGATGGCCGCTTTGGCCGCCGCGTAGTACGCCGGCACCTTGTGCAGCCGCGCGATCACCTGGCGGAGCCGCGTCTCCAGCGGCGCGAACTCGGTGTTGATGAGCACGCCAAAGTCGCCGCCCACGTTGTAGCTGGACGGCTGCCATTGCCAGGACTTGAAGGTGGTGAGCTGCCAGCGGCTCGACTCGAAGCGGTTTTTCATCAACACCAGATCGACACGATTCGAAGCGTTGAGCATGGCTGGATCGAACTTCGCGAGCGCGTCCAGCTGGCGGGTATAAAAATCCACCGCCCGCTGACGGCGGGCCGCATCAGGCACGGACACGCGATCAGCATGTCGATAGTTGCCGACACGAGTTGCGTACTCGGGGAACTCTGCCCACATCTCCTCCAGCACGCTGTCGACATGCCGCTGGAAGGCGGCGTCGGCACCGGCCGCGACCGTTGGCTGGACTGGAGGCGCGGCGTGGTGGCGCGGTGCGGCACAACCCGACAGGAACACACCGAACACCATGACACCCGCGAAGAGGATCTGTGGACGCATGAACGCGACTCCCAAGCCAAAGCCGGGATTGTGCCGAAAAGTGCCGCGTGTTGGCGCTGGGCACAGCCGAGCCGCTCGGGCGGGCGGCCCGCCCTGAACCCATCAGTTCAAGAACACCGGCCCGACCAGAAGCAGGATGAACATCAGCAGCGGCACGCTGAGCGCCAGGAGCATGCCGCGAAAGAACAGGCTGCCGATGCCCCGCGCCGCCTTGCGGTCATACACACTCGCAACGTTGAGCATCAGCGTGATGAAAGCCAGCGGCGCCGACAGGAGCATCACCATGAGCGGCACAAACGAGCCGCCCGGCGTCTTCACCAGATCGCCGAACAGCAGGCCGACACCGAGCACGAGCTGGATGATGAGCGGCAGGAGCGCGCCGTAGGTCAGGCGCATGTCGGCCTCTCACGACGTTCTGCGTGCGGGAGTGCATCCAGCCGAGCCTGCGAATATTCGCAGGGGCTGAATTCCATGAAGGCACGGGCGCGGACCGAGCTCCCTGTGTCGCTTCTGGTTCGGCTTTCCATCTCACCCTCTCCGGACGATGGGGCGTCGCTTGTTGCTTTGGATCAGCATTCCGGTCGCAGTGTGCCGCGAAAGCGCCACACCCGACTGCAACAGATTGCTACTGAGCGTTCTGCGGCAGGCCGTCGCCGATCTCGTAGTAGTCGCCCTTGTCAGCGGTGAAAATGTGCAACGCAAGCTTCGTGCCGGTCGGATTGTCGATCGCGCCTGCTGCGACGGCAATCGTGTCTTTGAAGATGGGATCCCAGAAGAGCGAGGAGCCACACTTTGCGCAGAAGCCGCGGCGGACTTTCTCCGACGACTGATACCAGGTGAGGTGCTCTTCGCCACGAATGGTGAGCGCGGACTTGGCCACATCGGCGGATGCCCAGAAGTGGCCCGACTGCTTGCGGCATTGCGAACAGTGGCAGGCGGTGGCAGACGAGAGCGGGCCGGGCGTTTCAAACGTGACGGCGCCGCAAAGGCAGGAACCGGTGTGCATGGTGTTCTCCAGTCAGAATTGCGAATGTTGTTCGAATATCGCCTGGAGCGATACCCGAATCCCTTCGGGACCCGCGGAGCGGTCGAGCATCCGTCCGCCGGACGGATGCCAGTCGCAGGGTTTGCAGGCATCAGTGCAGCTTGACCTTGGGCTCGGTCTGGCGCCGGATCATGCGCGCCAGCGTGTCCAGCGCCATGCGCCAGAAACCGTGCAGCGCCCAGAGGTGCAGCTTGTAGAGGGAAATGTAGAAGAGCTTGGCAATGATGCCCTCCACGCGGATCGAGCCGCGGGAAACAAAGCCCATCAGGGTACCCACCGATTCATAGTTGCCAAGCGACACCAGCGAGCCGAAGTCGCGGTAGTGGAACGGCACCAGTCCGCGCCCTTTGATGCGGCGGTGAATGGCATCGGCGATGTGGCTTGCCATCTGGTGCGCGGACTGGGCGCGGGGCGGCACGCCTCGGCCAGCTTTCCATTCGGCCGCCGCGCAATCGCCCAGCGCGAAAATGTCGGCATCGCGCGTGGTCTGCAGCGTGGGCAGCACCACCAGTTGATGGATGCGGTTGCTCTCCAGCCCATCGAGATCCGCAAGCACTTCGGCGCACTTGATGCCGGCCGCCCAGACGGTGAACTCGGCCGGGATGACCTGCCCGGACGCGGTGCGAATATTCGCATCATCGACACCCACGACGCGCTCGCCCACCAGCACCTCCACCTTGAGCGAATGCAGGATATCCAGCGCCGCCTGGGCAAGGTAGTCCGGCAGCCCGGCGAGAATGCGCGGCCCGGCCTCGATGATGCGGATCCTGATCTGCTTTTCGGGATCGAAATCCTTCAGCCCATAGGCTGCCAGCACGCGGGTGGTGTTGTGCAGCTCCGCCGCCAGCTCCACGCCGGTGGCCCCCGCGCCGACGATGGCGATGTGGATGATGCGGCCGTCGGCAGCGAAATTCGCCTTGAAACAGGTATTCACCAGCCGGCGATGAAACAGATTGGCCTCCCATGCGTTGTCCAGCTTGAACGCATGCTCGGCCACACCCGGCGTGCCGAAGTCGTTGCACTGGCTGCCGATGGCGATGACCAGTGTGTCGTAACCCAGCTCGCGCGCAGGCAGGATTTCCGTGCCCTCGTCGTCGACGACCGCCGCGACCTTGAGCACCTTGCGCGCGCGATCCAGCCCGGCCAATGCGCCCAGCGCGAACGTGAAGTGATGCCAGCGCGCCTGGGCGAGATAGTCGAGCTGGTCGGCGTGGATGTTGATGCTGCCAGCGGCCACTTCATGCAGGAGCGGCTTCCAGAGATGGGTGCGGGCGCGGTCGACCAACGTGACCTGGGCGCGGCCCTTGCGGCCCAGAGAGTCGCCGAGGCGTGTCGCCAACTCCAGCCCGCCTGCGCCCCCGCCGACGATGAGGATGCGGTGGGGCGTGGCAAGCGATGGCGAGGAAGGCATGGCGGGACAGTATCGGCGCAATGGATTGCACGATTCTACTCGCGTGAATCAGGCAAACCGGCGCAGAGGAGATTCGCGCGACTGATCGCGACTCCGGGCCCGGGCCGTGCCGGCCCATGTCCGACACCGTACTCAAGCCCGCGTGCCTGCATGCCTGCGTGCCTGCATGCCTGCGTGCCTGCTTGCCTGCATGCCTGCTTGCAAGATCACGTGCACCGTGTCAGGGTTCCGCATCGGGGCCAGCCGTCAAAAGCGGTACGCCGCGACACCTTCGCCGGCATGCAGGGGGAGCCCGCGATCATTCAACCATCAACAACAAAGTGCAAAAGGGGAGATCAACATGAATCACACACTCGCACGCATTGCCATCGCCGGGCTTCTGCTCGCAATCCCGCACGCAGCGGTTGCTGCGGGGGCCATTGCCAAAGGCGCCGGCACGCGCGCAACCTACGCCCACAGCTATGACACCACCGCGGCCGCATCAAACCGCGCGTTGCAGGAATGCGGCGCGGGCTGCAAGGTCGTCGTCACGTTTGATACCGGCTGCGCAGCCTTGGCCATGGACAAGAATTCAACGGCACACGGCGTCGCCCGCGGCGCCAATCGTGCAACGGCCGAGAACTATGCCTTGGGCTTTTGCCGCAAGTTCGGCGGCTCCAACTGCTACGTCCGAACCTGGACCTGCACCAACCGCTGACGTCGCCGACCCGACGAAGCTCTAGGCCTGGCACCCTCCAGCAGGCGGACCGGGATCACGGCCAACGATTCAAGTTGCGTATCCCGGTCAGTCGCGAAGTCAATCGCGAACGATGGCGCATGCCGTGACGGCGGCGACGCGAGGATGCAGGCGAGTTGATACGTGTCTTCGGAGTGATCGCGTTTCACTCGGCCTTCGCCATCATCCTGACCACATACTTCCCCGGCTGGTACGGCGCCGGACGCACCGGCTCGACGGCTGACAGCGCGCTGTCAGCCTGCAATGCCGTGCGCACGGCCACGCCGTCTGCGGGATTGGCCGAGCGGTAGGTCAGCGACAGCGGCGTGCGACCACACCGGCCGCCCGGCCCGGGCACGCCGTGTGTGTAGCCCTGGTCGAGAGATTCGAGCAGGACACCTTGCGGCAGCAACGGTTTGATCCGCCGCAGCAGCGCGTTCAGGCGCTCGTCCGTCAAGCGACACGTCTCGCGTGCTGTCGGCGGTTGCGCCGGCGGCAACTCGTCGGGGCGGAGCGGTCCGGCATCGGCAGTGCCCGCAGCGGGCCACTTGTCATAAAGCGAATTGGCGCCGATGCGCAGCGTCGATGACGAGGCGGCCCAGATCGAGTAGTGCAAGAGATCGTAGGTCACTTTGCGGAGCAGCAGTTCGCCCGCTTCCGATCGGGAGAGCCAGAGCTCCTCTTCCTTTGCGATCGTCTCACCGTTCCGATCCGAATCGCTTGGCGTGTTCACCGTGCGCATGCCGACCAGCATCCAGTGATCCGCGCACTGCCGGGTAGCAAGCGTGACCATGCGACCGAACGATGGCCCGAGGCGCGTGACAGCCTCCTGATAGGCATCTTCATCGCGCGCATGCGTTGCAGACAGGTTCTCGCGCAGGACCAGGCTGCGCCACGCCGGATAGGCGGCCGGCTGGGTCAGCGCGAAGTCGCGGGCGTGCGCAAGCAGCGCATCGCGGTCGCCCTGCCAGGTGAGCGTGTGATGCGTCGGCCCCTTCCGCACGATGGCGCTGAGTGCACCGGCAACTGCGGGGCGTTTCTCGGGAATGAATTCGTCCAGCCAAGCCGTACTGCCCGGCGAGTAGGCGCCGGCGAGGTCGGGGCAGGCGCGCGTCGCATCACCGCTGGCAGTTTGCGCAGGCCGGAAGCCGGGCGGCGGGCCGCCGGGGCCGCAGGCGGCAAGTTGGACGCACAGGATGGCGAGAAGGATGCGAACGAAATGAATAAGAGCCGGCTGATGCATGCGCGAATATTCGCAGGAATCCGGCGCGCCGTGGCGGCTTGCATTAATACGTTATTTCGTATTTAATGCCGTCATGCCCAGCAAGCCTGCCACCCGCGCCAAGTCCGCCGCACAAAGGAAACCCGCCGCCCGGCGAAAGCCCGCGCGTACGCCGTCTGCCGCCGCGCCGGATATGGCCGACCTGGCGGCGCGCATCGCCGCGTTGGAAGCGGCCTTGCGCGCCCCACCCGCCGCGGCTGCAACAGCGCGTACCGCGCACCCGCGGCTGGATGCCGACACCTATTGGATTCTGGATCGGCTGGCGCAGTCACCCGCCAAGGGCGGCGAAGTGGCGTATGCCGGCGCGGTCACCACGCCGACCGGCGAGCAGTATCTCTGGCAGCGCCACGCCGAAGCCGGCAAGGTCTTCGCGCAGGACTGGACCGGGCTCAGCCACGTGCTGGCGGCACTCGGGCATCCGGTGCGGCTGAAGCTCCTGCAGCGCCTGCTCTCCGGCCAGACCACCAAGGCGGAGCTGGAGCGCATCGAGGGACTGGGTACCACCGGACAGCTCTACCATCACCTGAAAACCCTGCAGGACGCCGGCTGGGTGCGCTCGCTGGAACGCGGCACCTATGGCGTGCCGGGCGAACGGGTGGTGCCGCTCCTCGCCATGCTGGTCGCCGCCAGCGGTTGAGCCGAAAAAATTTTTACCACGTTGTTACGTTATTTCATACTTACTGAGCCCGCCATCATGACCCGACGCAACGCTCCTTCTCTTCATTCCTTACGGCTGCGCATCCGCGGCACCGCCCTGGCCATCCTGACCGCACTGGCTGCGCTGTGCGGACCGGCGCGCGCCACCGATGCCGCGCCGCCTGCCGGCTTCCCGGATGACGCCGCCGTGAAGGCCCTGCTCACCGCGCGCATCGCGGAAGGCCGCGCCAAGGGACTCGCTGTCGTGCTCATCCCGCCAAAAGGCGAACCCGTCTTCATCAACGCCGGTGACAGCGGCAACACTGCCCGGCCGCAGATCGAGCCCGACACCATTTTCGAGATCGGCTCGATCACCAAGACCTTCACCGGCACAGTGCTCGCCCAGATGGACGTCGAGGGGCTGGTCAAACCCGGTGACCGCATGCGCGACCACGCGCCAGCGGGCGTGACGTTCCCGCCCGGCACGGCGGGCGACGCGACACTGCTGCAACTGGCGACACACACCTCCGGCCTGCCCCGGCTGCCGCTCGGCTGGACCTTTCTGAAGAGCATGCTCTCCGACCCGGAGAATCCCTACGCCAACTACAGGCGCGCAGACATGTGGGCATGGCTGGCCGACCGCAAGCTGGATGCCGGACAGACGCACGCGGCGGCGTATTCCAATCTGGGCATGGGTGTGCTGGGTGAGCTGCTGGCCAATCGGGCAGCGATGAGCTACGGCGAATTGATCCATCGGCGCATCACCCGGCCACTCGCGATGACCGACACCGCCATCGAGACACCGGGTGCCGCGCAGAACCGGCTGGCGATCGGGCACACGAAGAAACTGAAGCCGACGGCGTACTGGTCACTGCCCGCAATGGCCGGCGCAGGCGCTCTGCGCTCCACGCCACGCGACATGGCGAAGTATCTCCAGGCGCAGCAGCATGGATCGCTGATCGGCGCCCGTCTCGCACAAGAGCCACGCGCCCGCATGGGCAACGACTCAGCCGTGGGCTATGGCTGGCTGATCCTGACCGCGAAGGGCGACGAGATCGTCTGGCACAACGGCGGTACGGGCGGCTTTCGCAGCTTTGCGGGATTCAGCCGCAAGACGGGCAAGGCGGTGATTGTGCTCTCCAACAGCGAGCATGACGTGGATGACTTGGCGCTCCACCTGCTCAACCCCGCGTTCAAGCTCAAGGCCAAGAGTTGAGCGCTTGCGAATATTCGCAAGTGCGTGCCGTTTGCGCTCAGGCAGATGGCTTTACCGATGAAGCACTCATCGCCTCGCCAATCGCAAAAAAGTGCCCGCCCGCGACGTGATGAATGCTGCGTAGTGACGGGTCGGCATCCTCGAAATGCCAGCGCCCGTTGCTGAAGACGCGTGAGTCCGCCCAGGCCGCGACGATCTCGCCGATGAAGAGATCGTAGACCTGCTGGTTGCGCGGCTCAGGGAGCAGCTTGCACGCCATCCACGCGGCGCAGCCTTTGACGAACGGCATGTCGTGCCCCGGAAAACGGAACAGCTCTACGCCGGTGCGTTCGTTCTTGTCCGGTGTTGTGCGGCGGGACAGCGTGCCCAGCTGCTGCGTCAGTTGCAGCTGCGCGACCGTCGGCCCCTGGATGCCGAACACGCCGGTTTGCTCCACCAGTTGGCGAGTCATCGTGCTCTTGTCGAGCACGACGGTGAGCTTGGGCGGCGTGAAGTCCAGCCCGCAGCACCAGGCTGCGGCCATGACGTTGTCCGTGCCGGCGTGGTGGGCAGAGACCAGCACGGTCGGTCCGTGGTTGATCAGGCGCGCGGCCTTGGCCAGGTCAACGGGGGCGGTGGAAGCGTTCATGGCGACAGTATGCCCAAGACCTCGCCACTCGTTTCAATCTGTGACCGGCTTGACGCGCGAACTGGCGGCTGCCGCGCTGCGCCGGTTCCGCCGGTCGCACAACTGGTAACAATCCCGGCCCCCACGACAATGTGGAGTTGCGGTTTAATGAGGTCGTATCACTTCGTCGTGCCGTGCGCGAGCCGCGCGGCAAGGCCTGCCGGGAGCGCATCATGAAACTTGAGACCCTCATCGCCGTCAACCGCTTTGGTCTGGGCGGATCGATCAACACTGGCGGCACCAATGGTGACGTCGCCGATGCCTCGCGGGACGCCAGGGGCTGGCTGATGAGCCAGTTGAAGCCGCAGAAGCTGCACCCTGGCCTCGCGGCCCTGCCGGCTTCGTCATCGGGGCTGAAAGAGTTTCGGAGATTCGTTGCCAAGGTAGGCATCGGCCGCGCAGGCGGCAATGACGCCATGAAGGCTGGCGCCGAAGGAGGCAGCGCGGCCAAGGGTGTGGAAGGACTCTTCCGCGAACATTTCGGCCCCATTCTCGGCAAAGAGTACGGCGCGCGACTGGCCTCCGCCGTCGAAAGCACGTCTCCCTTTCACGAGCGGCTGGTGTGGTTCTGGTCCAACCATTTCACCGTGTCGACGACCAAACCCACCGTCGCCGGTGTCGTGGGCGCGTTCGAGCGGGAGGCCATCCGCCCGCATGTCACCGGCAAGTTCGTCGACATGCTGCTCGCGGCGGCCTTGCATCCGACGATGATCCTCTACCTGGACAACAACATGTCCATCGCGCCCGGCACCGCGCGGCCCGCGACCGGACTCGCGGCGCGCGCCAATCTGCCGCGCCCGACCGGGCTCAACGAGAATCTCGCGCGCGAAATCCTGGAGCTGCACACGCTGGGCGTGGATGGCGGCTACACGCAGAGTGACGTCACCACCTTCGCCCGCGCGCTCACGGGATGGACAGTCGGTGGTCTCCTCGACACCGGCACGCGCTTCGACGCCAAGCACCACGAAAGTGGCGCGAAGACGCTGCTGGGAAAGACCTATGCCGACGCAGGCGAAAAGCAGGCCGAGTCCATCCTGCGCGATCTCGCGGCGCATCCTTCCACCGCCAACTTCATCGCCACCAAACTCGCGCGGCATTTCATTGCCGACATCCCGCCACCCGCCGCCGTGGAGCGTCTCGCGAAGACGTATCGCGAATCCGATGGCGATCTTGCGCGCGTCTACGCCGCGCTCATCGACAGCCCGGAAGCGTGGCACCTGCCGCTGGCGAAGGTGAAGCAGCCCAACGAGTTGGTTGTCTCAACGTTGCGCACCGTCGGAGCCAGAGCGCGCACGCTGCCCTACGAATCCGCGATCAAGGCGCTGGGTACGATGGGGCAATCGGCATTCAGCGCGCCTTCGCCCAAGGGCTGGCCGGACGCGGCCGATGCCTGGCTCGGACCGGATGGTTTGTGGAAGCGCATCGAGTGGGCGAACGCCATGGCCCAGCGGTACGGCAATGGCATCGATATCGTGGCACTCGCCGAGTCCACCTATGGCGCTGCGCTGGGCGACATCACGCGCCAAACTCTCGCCCGAGCCGAGAGCCGCGAGCAAGCGCTGGCCCTTTGGCTGGCCAGTCCCGAATTCCAACGGAGGTGAGCATGACCACCCGACGCGATGTGATCAGAACCTTCGGCCTCTCCGCACTGGGCCTGACCTTTGGCGGACTGCCCGGCCTCGGCCTGGCCGCCCCTGCTGCCGGCGACAAGCGCTTCGTCTTCGTTTTCCTGCGCGGTGGCATGGATGGACTCGCCGCCGTGCCGGCGCATGGCGATCCGCAGTTCGCCGCGAAACGCGGCGCGCTCGCGGGTCACCCCCCCGGTGCGGAGAAGGGCGCGCTCAAACTCGACGGCATGTTCGCGCTCAACCCGCTGCTGCCCGGCATGCACAGGATGTACGAAGCAAAGGAGCTGCTCGTGGTGCATGCCATCGCCACGCCCTACCGCGAACGCTCCCACTTCGACGCGCAGGATCTGCTGGAGAACGGCACGGCCAGGGCGCAGGGTCGCGACAGCGGCTGGCTCAACCACGCGCTTGGCTCACGCAAGGGAATCGAAGCCATCGCCTTGGGGACAACCGTGCCGCTGGTGGCGCGCGGACCGCACGCAGTCAACGCCTGGTCGCCTTCCGTCCTGCCCGCGCCCAGTGCCGACACGCTGGACCGGCTCACCCGCATGTACCAGGGTGATCCGCTGCTGGAGTCCGCACTGAAGCGCGCGCGCGAGGCCAATGCGCAGGTGGCCGGAGACACCATGGGCGCGCAAGGCGCCGGGCAGGCCGTGGCGCTGGCACGCGCCGCCGGCACCTTCCTCGCCAAGGCCGACGGCCCGCGTATCGCCACCATCGACTTTGGCGGCTGGGACAGCCACACGACTCAGACCGGCGAGTATGCCGCGCTCACGCGCAACTTCCGCCAGCTCGACGCCGCGTTGGCTGCGCTCAAGTCAGCGCTCGGACCGGCGTGGGCGCACACCGTAGTCGCCATCGTCACCGAGTTCGGCCGCACCGTGGCGCCCAATGGATCGGGCGGCACCGATCACGGGACGGCATCCGCCGCATTTCTGGCAGGCGGCGCGGTCAATGGCGGACGTGTCATTGCCGACTGGCCGGGCCTCGCCGACAGCGCGCTCCATGAACGCCGCGATCTCATGCCCACCACGGACATGCGTGCGCTGTTCAAGGGCGTGCTCATCGGCCATCTCGGCATGGCCGAGAGCGATGTCGAAACCAAGCTGTTTCCGGACTCGCGTGCGGTGAAGCCGCTGGAGCGTCTGTTGCGGAGCTGAAGGTGGGTTCGCTGCGAATATTCGCAGCAACCGGCCACGCTATGCCAACTTGAGGCCCGGCAGCCTGGCGCGACATGCGTTGTCATGCAGCTCGACAACCGGGGCGAGTTCGCTCGCGCTGCGACCCGAACCCAGGGACTCCAGATACCGGCACGCAGCGAAGCCCCCTGCCAGGGATTCGTAACCGGCGATCCAGGCGTCACGGCGCGCACGCTTGTCATCGCCCACAGGCCATACGCCTGGACGCGGACGCATGTGGTCGCCGATGCCGATGCGCCACGGCTTGGCGGTGAGCCGGGCACGAAAGCAGCGCTGGTTCTTGCACATGCGCACGTACAAGGAATCTGCGCCAACAGCACTGAAGAAAGCATGAACTTCCGCTTCGAGCGGGTCGAACGCGCGGTGCGTGGCGATGAGGCGCAGGCCGGCCGGCGTCTGATAGACGCGAACATTCCAATCGGCATGCGTTGCGAGGAAATCTGTGAGTCGTTTGCGCGCAACGACCGCCTTCCCGCCGCGTGCGGCGGTCAGGACCCACCTCAGCAGGCTGAGTAGCGGAAAGCCCAGGGTGAGTGAAGCAAACGCCGCGATGAGCGCCCACTTCACGCTGGCAAACCATGCGCCGGCAACAATCGCAGCGACCACGACCACCGCCCACACGGTCCAGAATTCGCGCGGACTGTCGGGATTGTCGTAGTCGACGTCCGCAATCAGCAACCGCGGTGAATTGAGGCAATGCGCACCATAGGCGTTGCGCGATATCACCTCCTCGCCGTGTCGCGACAACACCTCCTCGCGAATCGGGACACCTTCCGCGCCGTTGTATGCGACTTTGGGCTCGCGCCGGAGCAGCTTCTCGCCGGATGCGATGCGCTTGAGCGCTTCGTCGGCCCGGGACTCGGCCATCGCGGCGGCATCTGATTGACTGGTTGTCGACCAACCATATCGCCGGACCGTGACCCGCTTCCGCCCGACACGCTGTTGCCTGCGGGCTTCCGCCCAATGGTCTGGAACAATCATCGCAGCTCCCTTCGCTGTCATGCCCTGACGTCAACGCTGCGCCAGCACCGCCTCGATCGCCAGCGCGACCTTCGCCAGCCGCGCATCACCCCCGCGCGGGCCAATCACCTGCAGCCCCACCGGCGCATCGCCCGGCCGATGACACGGCAGCGAGAACACCGGCCGATCCAGCACATTGAACGGCGCGCAGTTGCGCAGCAGCAGGCCATTGAGCCGGAAGAACTCGGCTTCGCTCGCGCGGAACTCGGCAAGCGATGGCGCCACGACAGGAACGGTGGGCGAGAGCACCGCATCGAATGGCGCCGTGGTCAGCGCGGACGATGCGATGAGGCGATTGCGCAGGTGAACGAGGTCCACATAATCGGCGGCCAGCATGTTGGCGCCGAACATGAGGCGCTTCGCGACCATGGGATCGAACGCGTCGTAGTGATGCGTCAGGCGTTCGCGATGCAGCGCATACGCCTCCACGGCGGAGAAGTTGGCCTTCACGCTGCCCTGCGCCTCTCCGATCAGCTCGGGAAAGCGGAACTCGGTGACGCTTGCCCCCGCCGCGGAGAGCCGCGACAGGCTGCGCTCGAACGCGGCGGCCACGGTCGCGTCCATGCCGTCCAGCAGGATGTCCGTGGCGACGCCGAACTTGAGATCGCGAATATTCGGAGGCAGCGGCAAATCGTCCAGCGACTCGCCCGCCATGATGCGATCCAGCGTCACGCAGCACGCCACGCTGGGCGCCAGCGGCCCGACGGAATCGCGGGTGAACGACAGCGGGAACACGCCTTCCAGCGGCACGCGCGCCTGAGTGGGCTTGAACCCGGTGATGCCGCAGAGCGCGGCGGGGATGCGCACCGAGCCGCCCGTGTCCGAGCCGATGGTGGCGACGGCCATGCCGTCGGTGACACTCACCGCGCCGCCGGAGGTGGAGCCGCCCGGCGTGCGGCCGGTCTTGCGGTCCCACGGATTCAGCGGCGTGCCGAAATGCGCGTTGATGCCGTGGCCGCCATAGGCGAACTCGGTCATGTTGGTGCGGCCGATGAAGATGGCCCCCGCCGCGCGCAGGCGCGCCATGGCCGGTGCGTCGCGCGTCGCGGGCGGGTCGTTCGCGAGCAGGCGTGAACCGGCAGCGGTGACTTCGCCCGCGACATCGAACAAGTCCTTGATCGAGATCGGGATGCCGGCGAGCGGGCCGTGGTTCAGATCAACCGACGCCGCCTGCTTCAGCGCAGCATCGGCATTGACGCGAAGGAAGGCGTGCGCGCCTTCGCCGACCGGGTCGGCGATGCGGTCGAGGCAATCGCGAACGAGTGCGGTGGCAGTCAGCCGACCGGCAATCAGGTCAGCATGAAGGGTTTGCAGCGTGCGCATGGACAAAGATTCGAAGTGTTCGTGGAATGCGAATATTCGCATGCCGGGCGATCGCGAATATTCGCAAACTGCGCCGGACTCAGCGCTTCATTTCGCGGCACAACTTGAGGTTGGTACGCACCTTGCGCAGCACATTCAGATAGTTTTCCGCGTCGCTGGGCGGGTAGCCCCCACGAATCTCCTCATCGCTCAGCGCCGCATCCTCCGCATAGTCCTTCAGCAGCGCGCGGCAGCCGGCGAGATCGCCCAACTTGTGCAGGGTGACGGCCAGATCGTTGCGGATGTCCCCATCCATGTTGCTGGGCCACCACTCCGCACAGGTCTTGAGGAGCGGCTCAAGTGTGGCCCGCGCCTCGGCGAAGCGTTTCGCGTCATAGTGAGCCTTGAACGCGCGCCGTGTTCGCGCCTGTGCAGCCGGCGTGCAGGCGGCGGGCGGACGCAGATACGGCCCCTCGAATCCCGCGCGCGCGCCGCAATAGGCGCGGCAGCCCGGTGTGCCGTCCACAAGCACGCCGCCGTTGAACGGCTTGAACTCGACTTCGCACGGGTCGTTCGGTCCCAGCCCTTCAAGCTTCGCACGCATGCCATCGATGCTGCCTTCCAGGGTGCACACGTGCACATTGGCGCCGATGGCCTCGAGGGAAAACTTGAGTACGCCCGACTTGTCGCGCCAGATATCCATCTGCCCCCACCCGCGCTCGGTCAGGTAGCTGCCGGGGATGAGTGCCGTCGTGGCTGCACGGGCGGGCGCGGCGGAGAGCGTTGGAGTGGCCGTGGTCAGGAGTCCCACAGCGAGCAGGATTGACCGAAAGATTTCAGGACGCACAATGGTCACCGTACGGGATGGCGAATATTCGCAGCATGCGCCCCGCCGTCGAGCTCGTCCAGATGTCGGCCACAAGACCTGGGTCCTCCCGGATGTCGAACCGGGTTGGGAAGGCTGTGACCGAGGTCGGCGGAGCAACGGCAGCAGGGCGCCTCAGGCTATTTCCCGTGGATCGCCGGGTTGCCGGCGGCGCGCGAAATCGGCCCAGCTTTGGCGGGCGGCCATGACCATGCTTGAGAAGCTGTCAGACCCCGCCCGTCCGCCACGGCCCCCAGATGGCGAACGACCGCCCTTGGCGCGACTGCACGTTCACGAACAGGGTGTTGCCATCCGGCGAGAATGTCGCGCCGGCAAATTCTGCACCGGCATCGCCCGCGACCGGTGCGAGGCGGGCAATGTCGACCAGACCCGCACGCGGCGTGAGCGCGCGGAGGAAGTTTTCGCCGGAGCCGTCCTCGCAGAGGATCAACGAACCGCGCGGACTCACGGCAATGTTGTCCGGCATGTCGAGCAAAGCTTCCGATGACGACTCGTACACCAGCTTGAGGGTCTGCTTGGCGATGTGGTACTGCCAGACCTGCCCCCGCCCCTTGCCGAAGCCGCCCTCGGCGGACGGCCCTTCTTTCGGCGTGGCGCCGCCTTGCGTGGACACGAAGTACACCGAGCCCGCGTGATACACCGCACCTTCCAGGCGGGAGAACCAGGCCGCACCTTTCCAGCGGCCCTGTGCCCCGACATGCTGGATGGCGATGTCGTTGGAAGTGCCCGCGGCGAAGGTCGGATCGGGTACGTCGATGTCAACCCAGGTCACGGCAAATGTGGCGTTCTTCGGCTGGCCGAGGGCCAGATTCTTGTTCGGCTGGCCGCGGATGGCGAGCATCTGCAGCTTGCCGCCGTCGGCCAATTTGCCATTCTTGGTCGGCTTGGTCGGCGGCAGATAGCGATAGAAGCCCGACGCGAAATTGAAGTTGTCCTCGGTCATGTAGATCACTTCATTCACCGGATCAAACACGGCTGCCTCATGCGCAAAGCGACCGGCCGCGCGAATCGGGCCGGACGGCGCGCCGTTCAGCGGCACTTCGAAGAGGTAGCCGTGCTTCTGGGTCAGCTTGCTGTTGTCGGCCTTGGTGTAATCGTTGCCGACATCGGGACCATTCACCGTTTCCTCGCCCGTGAGCCAGGCACCCCACGGCATCACCCCGCCCGCGCAATTCATCTGCGTGCCATTGAGGCTCATGCGTGACGACACCACCTCGCCACGCGCGGTGACTTCCAGCGTGACGGTGCCGCCGCCTGCCGCCGAGTCGTAAGCCTTGGTGACATCACCGAACGCGCCGACCGGGCCGTTGATTTCGTGGTTGCGGATGAGGATCGTGTTGCCGTTCGGCCCGGCGAACGCGCCCATGCCGTCATGCTTGCCCGGTGTCTTCGCGCCGTCGCTCATCACCTCGCCCACCACGCCGAACGAGCGGTACTCGAACCCCGCCGGCAGGAAGAGCCGCACTTCGCCATCGGCCAGATCCTTCACCGCCGTGAGCGCGCCAAATCCGGATGCACGCTTCACGCCCTGCGTCTGCGCGGAGACATAGCCCATGAACGGGTGTGCCAGTGCGGACAGACCCACAACGGATGAATTGACGAGGAATTGGCGGCGTTTCATGACGGTCTCCGAGAAAGCCTGGCACAGGCCAGGTGCACACAGAACGTGATGCGAATATTCAGAGCGGAAGAATCAGCCCTGCTCCCACAACATGGACAATGCCAGTGCTGCAAGGGTGATCATGCGGCGCTCCTCGGCCGATACGCCGGCCGCAAAAAGGATGTCGGGTCGGCTGGCGTCGGTGACTTCCACGGCACCGAGCGCGGGGCCATCACGCTCGAAGACATAGCCGGACGGCTTCTCCAGCTGGAACGGTGAACCTGCCAGGCCATGCACCGCGCGCAGCGTCAGCGACTTGCCCAGCAGCGACACGCGGCCTTCGCGGCGCGGCGCGCCAATCGTGAGACCGCTGTCGGCTTCCACCATGACGAGCTCGCCCTGCGGATCGCCGCCGCTTTCCAGCGAGCAGCGGAACGCGAGGCGCTTCACCGGAAAGCTGACGATGGACGCTTCCACCGTGACCTGACGCATGAGGCACTCGGCTTTCAATCCGTCCTTCCAGTCCGGGCCGGCGAGATCAAAGCGCACTGCAGAGCGATCACGCTGTACCAGGTCGAAGAAATTGATGCGCACGGCGCTGCGCTTGAAGCTGCCCGTGCTGTCGCCGGTGCGGAAGTTGCTCTGCTGGCTGCCGCCAATGCCCTCAATGGGCTGGCGGCTGGCTTCGTTGGCCAGCGGACCGGGCAAGGCCATGCGGGCCTGCGGCAACGCGCCACAGGCGGAGAGAAAGAGCGACGACAGTGCGAAAGCGAGGACCGCAAAGCGGCGAACAGTAAATGGACAAGACATGGAAAGTTTCTGTATGGGGAGTCTGCGAAGGACGAGGCGACGTGGAGACAACAGCCGCTGAGACGGCGTAGGCGCGAATTTTATCAGGCCCGGCCGCGCACCCCGAGGAGCTGTCGCCTGGTCGCGGACTCTTCCAGCGCATCGATGAACCACTGCGCGGCGCGCCCCATCTCCGCAGGACGCCAGGCGAGGCAGAGCGGCGTTGCGCGCGCGGGTTCGGCCACCGGCCGCTCCACGAGGCTGCCGTCGGCCAGTTCGCGCAGCACGCGAGCACGCGGCACCAGACCGACACCTAGGCCGGCGACATGTGCGGCGATCTTGTCCTGCATGGTGGACACGGTGAGCGTGTCGTCCGCGCCGGCGATGCCCGCGCTGCGCGGCGGCAGGCTGCGTGAGGTGTCGGCCGTGACCACACGGCGGTGACGGCGGATCTGTTCGACGCGCAGCGGCCCCTTGTGGCGTGCCAGCGGATGGTCGGGCGCGCACACGAACACCATCTCCACCCGCCCGAGACTGCGCGTGGCGATGCCCACGGTCGGGGCCAGGCCCTCCTGGGCGATGGCGAGCTGCGCCCGCCGGGCGATGAGCGCATCCCAGGCGCCGGTGAGCACTTCGGACTGGATGCGCACTTGCGTGGGCGGCGCCTCCGCATAGACCCGCTTCAGCAGTTCGTGCAGCGCGGCAGCCCCCACCAGCTCGTCGCAGGCGATGACCAGCGCGGGCTCCCAGCCTTCGGCCACACCCCGCACGCGGCGTTCCAGCGAGGCCGCGCTTTCTAGGAGGTGCCGGCCTTCTTCCAGCAGCGACTGGCCCGCCTGGGTGAGTACGGCGCGGTGGCCGCCACGATCGAACACCGTGATGCCGAGATCGCTCTCCAGCTTCTGCACGGTGTACGAGAGCGTGGATGCGGCACGGTTCAGCTCCTCCGCCGCCGCGCCAAAGCTCCCGCGGCGGGCGATGGCATCGAGCACCTGCAGGGCATCCAGCGACAGTTTGAGCATCGAAATTTTCGAACGAGTTGATCGGAATCACGCCAACACGACCCGATTCTCCCCTCTTATGCTGGGCACAGTCAATTTTCGATGGAGATTTTCAATGGTTCGCCTGCGCAAAGCCCGGGACCGGGGCGTGTTCCGCAATCACTGGCTGGACGCCCGCTTCACGTTTTCGTTCGGCCCCTACCACGACGAGCGCTTCATGGGCTACTCGGACCTGCTCGTGCTGAATGACGACCGGGTGCAGCCGGGCCAGGGTTTCGGGCCGCACGGCCATGTGGACATTGAAGCGCTGTCCTACCCGCTGACCGGCGCCATCGAGCATCGCGACAGCCTGGGCAACATCGAGCGCATCGGTGTCGGCGATGTGCAGCACATGACGGCCGGGCGCGGCATCCGCCACAGCGAAATGAATGCCTCGGCCCATGAACCGGAGCACCACCTGCAGTTCTGGATTGCACCCGCCGAGACCGGGCTGCCGCCGGCCCACGCTGTGCGCCACTTTTCCCGGTCAGCGAAATTGAACCGGCTCTGCCTCATCGCCTCGGCGGATGGGCGCGAGGGTTCGCACGCCGTGCCGCAGGACATCCGAATATTCGCAAGCGTGCTGGCGCATGCGGCGCTGGACCATGAACCGCCAGCAGGACGTGCCGGCTATGTGCATGTCGCCCGCGGCGAACTGCACCTCAACGGTCACGGCCTCGCCGAAGGCGACGGCGCCTTCATCGAGGCGGAATCGCGAATCCAGTTCTCTGCCCCTGACGAAGCGGAATTTCTTTTCTTCGACCTGCGCCCGATTGGCGTCCACCCCACCGCTTGACGACTCGCGCACCGACCCCGCAGCACAACCCCAACGATCCCAACGACCTCAATGGAGAGACTCATGCACGCTCAACTGACATCCGTTTCGTCCCGCATCCTGCACGCTCGCCCGTTCATCGCACTCGCTGCAGTGCTTGCGCTCAACGCAGCTGCCCACGGTGGCCATGGCGGCCACGGCAGCAAGGCTGCACTCGCCATCTCGCCCACAGCCGAAGTGGGCAAGAGCCCGTGGGGGCCGGACGATGAAATCGGCCGCCTCAATCTCATGACGACGACCAGCCGGGCGGACGTGCTCTCTCGCCTCGATGGCGGCAAGGTGTACGACCTCTCGGTCGAATACTTCATCGGCATGCCGAGTTGGCAGGCGGCGGGCGACCCGCGCTACCAGATCTGGATGACCCACACGCCGCACGGCACGCTGATCGACGACCCGGTCGGCGTGGGCGAGCAGCAGAACAAGCACGTGAGCTATTCCGGTTCCGCGATCTCGATGTACACGCACACCGGCACCCACATCGATGCGCTCAACCACTTCGGCCTGAACGGAAAAATCTGGAACGGCTTCGATGCCCGCAAGCACCTGGGCGACCGCGGCTGGAAGAAGACCGGCGCCGAAACCATTCCACCCATCATCGCGCGCGGCGTGCTGATCGACGTGCCGGCGGCGCTCGGCGTGGACATGCTGAAGCCCGGCCATCGGATCACGCGACAGGACTTGCAGAAGGCGCTGGACCGCCAGCGCGTCAGGCTGCAGCGCGGCGATGTGGCGCTCATCCGCACCGGCCGCATGAAGGTATATGAACGCGCCGATGCCTACATGGCCGAAGCACCCGGCCTGGGCCTGGATGCGGCGCGCTTTCTCATCGAGGACGGCGGCGTCATGACTGTCGGCGCCGACAACCTCAGCTTCGAGGCATTTCCGACCGAGGTGGCGGGCAACTACGTGCCGGTACATACCTACCTCCTGGCGCAGCAAGGCGCGCACATTCTCGAACTGGTGAATCTGGAAGCCCTGGCCACCGACCGAGTCTACGAGTTCGCCTTCATCGGTGCCTCGCTGAAACTGCGCGGCGCGGACGCGGCGCCGATGCGGCCCATCGCCATCCCGCTCCGTCCCCGCTAAGCGGGCTGCATCCGGCGGACATCACCATGAACATCTTCCTTCTGCTGACCAACGGCCTTCTCATCGCCGCGACCTATGCCCTGTCGAAAGCGGTGCTGGCCGCCGACGTGCCGGTGCTCACCCTGCTTGCGTGGCAGCTGGCGCCCGCCGCGGTGCTGATCAATCTCGTTGCCGCTTGGCGCGGGGAACGACCCACTTTGTCAGCCCCCCATCTGCGCTACTACGTCGTCGCCGGTGTGCTCGGCATGCTGCTGCCCTACACCATCACGTACATCTCGCTGGCGCACCTGCCCGCCGGCGTCATCGGCGTAGCGGCATCACTCTCCGCCGTGATGACCTATGGCATCGCACGCGCAGCCGGTCGCGAGCCGGCCAACCTGCGCCGCCTCATCGGTCTCGTGCTCGGGCTTATCGGCGTGCTCACCCTGGTCGTGCCCAAGGCCGCCCTGCCCTCGCCGGATCTGGCGGGTTGGGTGCTGATTGCCGTGCTGGCGCCGCTTAGTCTTGCCGCAGGCAATGTCTATCGCTCGGCTGCCTGGCCAATCGGCGCGCCGCCACTCTCGCTGGCTGCCGGCATGCTGGCCGTCCTGGGCGTGGCGACGCTGACGATGGCGGCTGCGGTTGGCCAGTTATCGGTGGCTGCGAGCGTGCCGTCCACCGCACTGGCCGGCATCGCCGCAGTCGCCCTGCTCACCACAGCGTTCTATCTCACCGCGTTCGAGATGCAGCGCCGAACCAGCCCTTCGTTCGTTGCGCAGATGGGCTACGTGATCAGCCTGGGCGCGCTGGCAATTGGCGTCGTCTTTCTGGATGAGACGCCCTCCGCCTGGGTCTGGCTCGCTGCCGGGCTGGTGATGGCCGGGATTGCCGTGGCGACACGGAGCACGGCGGGCCAATCCGATGCGCGAACTGCCATCTCGCGCCTACGTCCTGTGCGCCGCCGCCCGCGCGGCAAGGTCGCTGCGAATATTCGCTGAGCCCGCGCGAGGCCAGCAAGCGGAGATGTCGATTGGAAGGTGATCTTCAGCAGTTGATTGGTTTGCTTCCCTGCCCGCCGGCGCAGGGAAGCCGGGCCTATGGCTGCTCCATTGACCTGGTATCCCGCCTTGTTTAGATTCACACCACATGCGGACAGCCGCGCCGCACACAACGGCAAGATTTCAGGGGAATTCACGATGAGCCGACTCGCTTGGTTCGCAGGCGTGGGATGCGCGATCGCTGCATGTGCTGGCGCGAGGGCCTACGCGCCGGATGTTCGGTCTGTGACGCAAGAGAAGATGGTCGTGTCCGCGGACCCGGCCGGTGCCGATCGGCGAACGGGCCCCAATCAGCCGACTGCCAAATTGCAGCCCCGACCACCCACACGCATCACACCGAAGGCCGGTGAAGCACAAAGCACCGTTCAGGTCTCGCTAAAGGCGGGCGAAGCCGCGCAGTTCGTCATCCGCGGCAAGATCGGGCAGATCCTGATGATCGATGCCGATTCGAAGGACCTGGAAATCAAGATGGTCAAGGGCAAGGATGCCGCGCAGATGTCGGAGCCCGGCCACTACGATTCCACGTTGGTGGCCAATGGGGACTTCGTCTTTCAGGTGAAGAACACCGCCAAGGGCGAGGTCAAGGCGGCGCTCAACGTGCTGATCAGCGACACGGGCATCAGCAAGCGCTGATCCGCCTCCCCGGCCCGCACCGGGGAGCACCCTCCGCGCCACCTTCGCGAATATTCGCATCGTCGCGACTGCAACCGGGAATCGGGCTGCAGCCAAAGTGCAGCCGCCTCGCAGCGCCCGCACCCATCACGCTGTCTCCACACCGCGCCCCGCTTGACCTGCATCAAACGCACCGCCGCCCTGCGGCGTAGGGTAGGTCTTGCACTGACCGTTGCGGCGACCGCCGTCGCAGCGCATATCCGCAACCGCCACCGGAGGCCAGCATGCATACCCTTTCCCGATACCATCGCTTCATCATCACGCTGTTCGCATTGCTGCTTGCCGCAGCCGCCGCATTGTCGCCGCGCATGGCGCAAGCCGAGGAAGACTCCGCCATCGCCCGCGGTGGCCGCCTCTATGACAAGTACTTCGCCGAGAACAAGTCGGCCAAACCGACGGCAGATCATCCCGCCTACATAAAGGGCGGCAAGTACGGCAAGGAAAACTCCTGGCGGTGCAAGGAGTGCCACGGCTGGGACTACAAGGGCAAGGACGGCGCCTACGCCAAGGGCGGCCACTTCACCGGCATCAAGGGCATCCAGGGTGCCGCCGGCAAGAACCCGGCCGAGATTGCCGCGCTGCTGCGCGACAAGACGCACGGCTACAGCGAGGCCCAGCTCAGCAAGAAGGACGTTGAAGACCTCGCGCTCTTCGTGAGCAAGGGCCAGGGCGAGCTTGCGAAGTACGTGGACGCGAGCAACAAGTCCACCGGCAACGCCACCAAGGGCGAGGCCTACTACAACACCATCTGCGCCGGCTGCCACGGACTGGACGGCAAGAAGGTGAAGAACGCACCGGCGCTGGGTTCCGTGGCGGACAACGCGGCCGAGATGATGCACAAGATCCTGAACGGCCAGCCGGGTGAGGACATGCCGGCGCTGCGCGTGGTGGAGCATCGCATTGCCGCCGACATCGCAGCGTATTTGCCGAAACTGCCGAAGTGAGTGACGCGCCGGCGGCAAAGCGCGGCCCGCTGAAAGCACTGTCGCGGGCGGGCCTCGGCCTGCTCGCGGCGGGTGCGGTGTTCGGCGTGCTGTTCTGGGGCGGCTTCAACACGGTGATGGAGGCCACCAACGACATGGCCTTCTGCATCGGCTGCCACGAGATGCGGGTGAACGTGTACGAGGAATACAAGAAGTCGCCGCACTACCAGAACGCGTCCGGCGTGCGGGCCACCTGCGCTGACTGCCACGTGCCCAAGCAATGGGTGCACAAGTTCGTGCGCAAGGTGCGCGCGACCAATGAGCTCGCCCATCACCTGCGCGGCACGATTGACACGCCGGAAAAGTTCAACGAAAAGCGCGCGGAGCTCGCCCAGCATGTCTGGGACGAGATGAAGGCCAACAACTCGCGCGAATGCCGCAACTGCCATAGCTGGGATGCGATGGCGTTCCACAAGCAGTCCGCGCGCGCCAGCGAGAAGATGCAGGCCGGCATCAAGGAAGGCCAGACCTGCATCGACTGCCACAAGGGCATCGCGCACACCCTGCCCAAGCGGGACGACTGAGTCCTTCAGGCGCCCCGGGGCGGGTGCGGAACGGTAGTCACCCCTACACCAGTTGAGTGGTTTCACGGTGTTGCGCAGAGGCGACACTCCGACTGTTCGCGCACGCGGCTTGGGAGTAGCATCGGCCCGTCACGGTGTATTGCTGAATGCATCACTCATTCACAGCGACGCCACCCAGCATCATCCTTTCGCAACACAATCACGCACCACAAACTCGCACCACAACCACGCAACACAATCACGCAACACTCAAATAACAACCCGGAGGAAGCGTCATCATGAAACTGCGTCCCATCGTCAAGGCCGTGCTCTTGGTCCTGCCCTCAACGCTTGCGCTCGGCGTCGCATCCGTCGCCCATGCGCAGGAAGCGCCCAAGACCGACAAACCGGCCACCGAACAAGCTGCCAAACCCGCGACCAAGTTCGACCGCATCGTCGTGACCGCGACCAAGCGCGAGACGCCGCTGCAGGATGTGCCGTTCTCCATCAACGCACAGACCGAGGAAGACATCCGTCGTTCCGGCGCGGTGACGCTCGAAGACCTCTCACGAAACGTCGCCGGTCTCGCCATCCAGAACCTCGGCCCCGGCCAGAGCCAGGTCTCCATCCGTGGCGTGTCCTCCGGCCAGATCGTCCGCGACCAGCCGGGTGTTAAGGAGCAGGTGGGCGTGTATCTCGATGAAACCGCGATCTCACTGTCGCTCTTCACGCCGGACCTCGATCTCTTCGACCTGTCCCGTGTCGAAACGCTGCGCGGCCCGCAGGGCACGCTCTTCGGTGCCGGCAACATCGGCGGCACCATCCGCTACATTACCAATGAAGCCAAGCTCGGCATCAAGGAAGGCACCGTCGAAGCCAACCTGAACAAGGTGGCACACGGCAGCGCGGGCGGCGGCATCAAGGCTGCGGTCAACGTGCCGCTCACCGACACGCTGGCCATGCGCGCCGTCGGCTACTCCACGCACTTCGGCGGCTGGGCGGATGCCATCGGTCCCGCCGAGGGCAAGGACGTGAACAAGGGCAAGCGCGAAGGCGGCCGCCTCGCCTTCACCTTCCAGCCGACCAAGGACGTGACCATCCAGCCGCGTATCGTCTCGCAGAAAGTCACCGCCGACGGCTTCAACCGCGAGGAGGCCTACAACCTCTACGCCAACCGCTTCACTACCACCGTGCCGCCGGTGAACTTCTCCGACTACCAGCAATACCTGCTGCAGCGCGAGCGGTTCGAAGACAAGACCACCATCGCCGACGTCGTCGCCAAAGTGGGCTTCAACAGCTTCGACCTCACCTCGGTCACGACACACACCGACCGCAACATCCTGGTGAGCCGTGATGCCAGCGCGCTGACGGGCTCCGTGTCCGTCGATCTGGGCTTCCCGAGCTCAGCCGTGCTGCTGCCCTCGCGCCTGAATGACACCACCGAGCTGAAGAGCTTCACCCAGGAACTGCGCATCGCGTCCAAGAACAAGGGACCGTTCCAGTGGGTGCTGGGTGCGTTCTACGCCGACACCGAGCGCAAGTACGCCCAGCGCCTGCCCACCCCGGGCTACGACGCGGCGACCGACGCGCGCCTTGGCGCGGGCACGTCTGCCGCAGTGGCCAACGGCTACGGTCCGAACTCGCCCTACAACGCCGACTTGCCGTATGAGCTGAAGCAGAACGCCTTCTTCGGTGAAGTGAGCTATGAGCTGACCAAGCAGCTCACCGCCACCGTCGGCGGCCGCTACTACGACTACGAGGAAGAGCGTCGTTTCCGCTCGGGCGGTCTGTTCTCGGACGGCAACAACAACTTCGACAAGACCAGCTCCGACGGCTTCAACCCGCGCCTGCTCTTTGCCTACAAGATGTCAGACAGCGTGACCGTCAACGCGCAGGCGTCGAAGGGCTTCCGTCTCGGCGGGGTGAACGATCCGCTGAACGTGCCGCTCTGCACGGCGCAGGACCGCGCCATCTTCGGCGGCTACCAGCGCTTCAGCGATGAATCGCTGTGGAACTACGAAGTGGGCGTGAAGATGCAGAAGCCGGGCTTCTCGATGAATGCCGCCGCGTTCTACACCAAGATGGAAGACCTGCAGGTCACGCTGGATGCCGGCTCGTGCTCGTCACGCGTCGTGTTCAATGTGCCGAAGGCCCACTCCTCGGGTATCGAGTTCGAGATGACGGCGCGCCCCACCGACAACCTGGAGTTCTCGTTCTCCGGCTCCGCCGTGAAGGCCGAGTTCGACTCCACCGTGCGTGACGGCAACGGCAACGTGCTGGGCGGCATCCGCGAAGGCAACCGCCTGCCCTCGGTGCCGGAGCTGTCGCTCGCTGCCAGCTTCACCTACTTCTTCAAGGTGGCCGGACGCGAGTCGTACTTCACCGCGAGCGCACAGCATGTCGGCAGCCGCTTCACCCAGCCGTCGGACCAGGAGAACAACCCGCGCGTGTTCACGCACAATCTGCCGTTCCAGGGCGCGCCGGCCAACGCGGCGACCACGCTCAACCTGGAGCTGCCGAAGTACAACATCGTCAACCTGAGCTTCGGCATGGACCTGAAGCATGACCTCTCGGCCGTCGTGTACGTGAACAACGTCACCGACGAGAAGGCCCTGCTCTCGTTCGACCGCGAGCGCGGTGGCCGGGCCCGTCTCGGCTTTGCGACCAATCAGCCGCGCACCATCGGCGTGACGATTCGCAAGACGTTCTGATCGGTTGTACGCTCAAACAAAACGCCGCGGGCTTCGGTCTGCGGCGTTTTTTGTTTTTTTGGCATTGCGAATATTCGCAGCGCCCTGATCGAGAACCCTAGCGCCGCACCGCCCCGATGCGCGCGGTCTCGGTGCAACCGCCAATGATCGACGTGTAGCGCAGCGTCACCCCGCTCCGGTTCACATCGATCTCGTCAATCGTCGCCGTGCCGGGCTGACCACCGGTGCAGTTGATGGTGCCTGACGCCATGCGGCCAAGGCGGCC
The DNA here is from genome assembly GCA_033764435.1 of Burkholderiales bacterium. Taxonomy (GTDB): domain Bacteria; phylum Pseudomonadota; class Gammaproteobacteria; order Burkholderiales; family Usitatibacteraceae; genus JAEUMY01. The sequence continues at coordinate 175,798 of JANRIX010000059.1, read as the reverse complement.
GTTTTGCTGGAACGGACCGCTCATGACACAACTTCCTCCGGAGCCCTGCAGCGTGAGCTGGATCGATGACGCCGTCTGGTTAATGCCGAGGAAGGCCGTTCCTTCGAAGGAACCCGTGCCGCCGCAATTGCCGGAGAGCGTCCCCGCGAGGCCAGCGACAAAGTCACCCGAGTAGGCGATCGTATTGAAACTGGTGCGGGTCACCGACTTGGTCACCGACACGTTGTTCACTGTGTAGCTCAACGTACCTGCATAGATCGAGGACGGGGTGAACGTGGCCGCACCGACGGAAACCTGATTCACGCCGTTCGGGTTGAAGGTGCCCGCACCGAAATACGGCCCGGTCGACGCGAAGAGCGGTCCCTGATAGTTGCCGGTGGCACTGTTGAAGGTGGCCGGGCTCAGGTACCAGGTGGCACCGCCCTGCTGGTTGTAGACGTAGAACACCAGCGCCATCACGTTTTCCTGATGGATGATGCTGAGGCCCCAGCCGCTTTCGCTCGCGGTCCACCACGCGTCGGTGAAGTCCGTGGTGCTGAGCGCGGTCAGCTGCGCCGGCTCGGGCGGCGTGCCCGCGGCCTTCGCGGCAGCCGGGTTGCCCGCAGGCACGGCGCCGATGGCGCCCGCCGTGCCGCCGAGCGACTGGGCTGCGCTGGCGGCGCTGATAGAAAGAAGAACAGAGAAAAGAATGAATCCGGCGCGATGCATGGGCTGACCTTGAGGTGGGAGTTTTTCCAGCCCGAAATTCTATCGGTGCGGGCCAACTAGCGTGTAACAGTCCGTCGCGAGAACTTAAACTCAGCGAGGACCGGCACCGTCGCGCGGCATTAGCCGACCCGCCTCGCCCGCTGGCGCCGTGCATCAATGACCAGCACCACGGCGAATGCGATCACCCCGGCACCGAGAACCAGCCACATGAGCGGGCTGAAGAAGGTTGCGTTGAACAGAAAGCTGGATCGGAACAGCATTTCCATGGTCAGCGGCGTTCCGCTAGACGCATGGATGGCCGCCTGCATCGCGATCGAATTCAGCGGCATCACGAACACGAAAACGAAAAAGAACTCGAACAACCGGCCATCACGCAGCGCGCGAAAAATCACCAACAGGCAGAGCAGCCCGACGAACTGGGAAATCAGTCCGAACAGCAGCAGCCCATCCACGCCACCATCCGGCCGCGGCACATTGAACTTGAGATAGAACGCGAGCGCATAGACGGCAAACGCGCCGAGGATGACCGCGGTGCCAATCGGGCTGGTCAGTTTGGCCAGGAGCTTCCTTGGCCAGACGTCTTGCGCGGCCGCGTCATCGAGCGAGCGCGAATTGGGGCTCATGACTTCCCTCCTTCAATTTTCAACACAGCGCCAGCGTGCTTGGGTGCGATGGTCTGCACTTTAGCCCGACGCCCGGCTCTCCAGCAACTGCTCATAAACAAAATTCTCCACCCGCAGGCGGGAGAGGTCGTCCGGATTGAGCCACTGCACGCCATAGCGGTTGCGCGCGCCGCGCTCGACCGGCTCCTGGCAATTGCGGATCTGCGCGGTGAGCAGCATTTCCGCGTTGTCAGCGCCGGGCAGGCGAAAGCGCACTTTCAATTCCTCATCGCGCACGCCGAGCAGCGCATGGCTTTTCAGGAGCGCGCCACCGACGCCGATATCACCCAGCGCCGCCTCCGCACGCGCGCCATCGGCCAGCTCGACCACGGCGGGGATGTCCGTGTCCACGCGCGGCGCGCTGCGAAAACGCGTGCCCTCCACGTTGACCGGCCAGGCCAAGTGCCAGTAGTTCGCTGGCGGCGGATAGTGGCGCAGCACCTCGGTGGCGAAGCTGAACACATGCTGCCCAGAGAGCAGCCGCGCGGTCAGCGGCGCGCCCGCCTGCAGCGATGCGGTGCCGTTCGCCGTCAGCGTGCGCACTATCAGGAACTCCTCCGGCGCGTAGCCGACCAGCGAGACCACGGGGCGCGTGCGCGCTGCACCCTGCAGCAACTGGATGCGCACGCCGGTCTGAAGGCGCATGGCGGTGGCGGAGTCGGGGATGGCGGATTCGAGCGGCATGGTCGTTGTTGTCTTGGTCTGGCGCGTCAGGATGGGCTCATCGAATCTTGATCAAGAGCCGCGGCCGCCACACCGCCAGCGCCACGTTGGCGACACTCAGGCCGATCAGAATCCACAGCGTTTTCCGCTCGGAGCTCAGCATGGACGCGAGCGAATCAGGGTCGACGTTCGCGGCCGTGAATTCTGCCAGCCTGGAGCTGGCACCGATGGTCAGCAGTGTGGCTTCGAACACGCTGATGCCGAGAAAGAGCTTCAGCCACGCCCAGCCCGCGTCGTGGAAGCCGCGCGTGGCGGCGATGGACAAGAGGCCGGAGATCAGCACCAGCGCCATCGAGGGCAGCAACACATAGTTTGCGATCGCCGCGATGGCCTTGCGCGAGACGGCAAACTCGGCCGGCGAGGCAGCATTTGCGGTCATGCCGATCACGAGGCAGCACACCAGCCCGCCGCCCACGCCGAGGGCCGCGATTTCGTGCAGGGCCTTCATCCCGCGGCGCCAGTGTGCTGAGCCCGTCATGAGTCGTCTCCGCTATCGTCCGCCGTCACTTCTCGCGCACCGCCGTCCACGGCACCAGCATGTTGCGATGGCGCGCGGTGCTGGTGCCGACAAGCTTGCCGTTTTCCAGCGTGGCGGTGTGCACATAGTCGCCCTGACCGTCGCTGGTGACAAAGGTCACCACGACCTTGCCCCATGCCGTGTTGATGCGCGACCACGAGATCGTCGAGTTGTAGAAGCTGCCAGCGATGCTCCGCTTGGCGACATCGACCGACTCCACGACAAAAGGCTGGGTATAGGCGGCCTCGCCGGGTGCGGAGCGCAGGTCTACGGTCCAGCGGCCGGCGAGCTGGGTGGCGTCTGCCGCAGAAGCGGTGGCGGTTGGTGTGGCGGAGGCAGCGGGGACGGCGGGCTGGCTGGCGAAGCTGGGGAGAACGGCAAGGCAGAGGGCGGCGGAGGCGAGCCTGGCCGAGCGGAACATGGGGATAGGCATTGAATCTCTCACAAATAAAATTCGGTTGGGATCAGAGAAGCATCGGATGGACGCAAAGCTTGCGGAGTGCAAGGCAAGTCAGGGGGGTGTTCCCATTTACCGATGGACCGGCATGGAAATCGTCCCGCCCATTTGACCTGATTCACTCCCCGCAGCGGAAGTCCAGCATTTGCGTCACCGGCTTGCCGTACTCGGCAGGATGCAGACCGCGCGGCTCCTTGAAGCGCTCGTTGCCCAGGGTGGCGGAGAGTTGCAGCTTGCCGCAGCCGGTGTCGTACAGCCAGAACCCGACCTGGCTCTGCTTCTGGGTTTCGTTCAGGAAGCCCACCGGCGCACGCTGCTTCAGCAGCGTCTTCTTCTTGCTCCCGTCGATCTCGGTCACTTCCAGCAGCACGTGCGACATGGCGTTGTCGAGCGCGCTGCCTTTCACCACGACGGTGACAAAGGTCGCGACCGACGGCTCGCCCGCGCCGCCTTCACCGATGATGGTGTTGTGCAGCGGCGTCTTGGCATCCAGCACCTTGGAGAACTTTCCGCTGCCGTGAAAGTAGAGCCGTGCGTCGATGCGCTCGATAGTGAAGCCGCCCTTGGCGGGCGCCTGGGCGTGCGCCACGAGCGGCCATTGCAGCGCGAGGCTGGTGGCGAGCACACCCAGCATGGCTGCGAGGCGGATGGGCTGGCGGCCACGCGGCTGGGGGGTGGGCGGGTGGGATTTGCTCGGCATGGTCGGCTCCTGAATGGGTGTTGGGCTGGTGCTGCACTATGGCGAATATTCGCATGCTGATTGCGAAATGTCGCGGGAACGCGTTCAGTGCAAAGTGCCACCCTCGCGCTGCGAATATTCGCAATGACTGCACTGCCAGGCCTGCCGTGATGTCCCGATTCCGGGACCATCCGTGCGCAACGGCTACTGTGCTGAATCCACCGGCGCACGAGCGATGACAGGCGCCCGCTGCATGAAGCCCCAGGTGTAGCCTTCGGGATCGGTTACCTGCAGAACCCGCACCCCATAGAACTTGTGCACCGGCGGCTTCACCTCAACACCCGCGCGGGTGATTCGGTCGAAGAGTGCATCCACGTCGCCCACCCAGATGCCGATCCACTCCTCCGGGCGGCGCCCTTTCTTCGCCCACCAGCCCGGCGTGCCGTCGAGCCAGATCTCGTTGTCGCCCGCGAGCAACTCCGCGTTGGTTGCCGCGCCAGCCTCATCCTGCCAGCGACCCTTCTCGACAAAGCCGAAGACGCGCGTGAGCCATTCGACCATGGTTGGCAAGTCGTCGTAGTGCAGATAGGGCGTGACGCCGGTGAAGGTGGGGGGGTGGTCGGGCATTGGGTTCTCCGGATGGGCAAGACGCAGAATGCGAGACGCGATGGCGACTCAAGTCAAATCAGTCGCAAGGCAGGTGAGGATGCAAGCGGTCACAGCAACCATTCCTTCACACTATCAGACAAGAACAACAAAGCGAGCATCAGCTGAATCACGACCGCCACCACCAGCCATCCGATCGGCTTTTCGCGGCGGAGCGCGGCCACGCAGAGCAAGATGAAGCCCAGCACCTGCGTCGCAAGAAAAAACAACGCCCAGACGATCAGCCAGAAGATCATTGCCGCGATGTTGAAGCTCTGGAATGCGTCTTCAAGCAGTGGGCCCACGAAGCTGGTTTCCGGCCGCATCGCCCACAGGAACGCGAGCAGGCCGAACAGGATCGAGGCTCCAGCGAAGATGGGGCTGCGCGGCGACGGTGTCACTGCTGCCGGCGGTTCGGCGCTCATGGATTCAAGTCCTTTCGTAGAAGGAGCGAGGACCGCGAGCCCTTGCCGAGCGGACTAGTGGTTCCCGGCCCGATCTTATGACAATCAGAGAAATCCTTCAGTACGGAGAGGGGTGCCTGCCTCCGTCAATGTTGAAGGCGGGTTGTCGTCGGTTGCGAATATTCGCTATCGCGAAATCGCGACATCGCAAGACCTGCCCCGATGTTGACTGCACCATTTTTCCATCTGTTGCGATCTATTGGGTGTTCCCGAATTCATGACACCTACACCCCCCTTTGCAAAAGGGGGGCAGGGGGATTTCTGTGCGTGTCCTGCAATGAAATCCCCCTCGGTCCCCCTTTTTCAAAGGGGGAAGTGACCGCAGCCAACGTGCCTGCGCCACCCCGTCGTGAATGATGAAGTCTCAATAGGCCGCCCGCGCCTCAATGGCCCCGCGCCGCCGCGCCCACCACAGCAGCAGCGCAATCGCGATCGCGTTCGACACCAACACCAGCGCCGAACACTCCGGACCGAACATCCCCCCCGTCAGCCAGTCTGGCCCCGCATACCGGCTCTCGAGTAGCGCCACATCGCGCCAGGACTCGATGCCCGAGAGCGGCACCCCGCTCAACAGGATGGTGAAGTTCCAGGCTGCATGATTCGCAGTCGCCGCCCACAGGTTGCGCGTCAGGACGAAAACCAGGCCCCAGACCAGCCCCGCCATGGTCACCGACACCAGCATCGCCACCACAGTGAATGCGCCGCTGTTCTCGACATTCTCCATGTGAGCCACGGCGAAGATCGCCGACGACACCGCCAGCGCGATTCCTGTTCCCCAAGCCCGCTCCAGCAGACGGAAGAGCAAGAGACGGTAGACAAGCTCTTCCAGCAACGCCGCGATGCCGATGAGGACCGCGACACCCACGAGCGAAGACGAGAAGCCCCGGTAATTCACCATCTCGTAAGCGCCAAGCGCGAACAGCATGGAGATCGGCAACACCATCAGCACAGCGCCGCCTGCCGCGGCCAGCATCAGGGAAACCGGCCGCAGCTTGAGCTCGATCGCCTCGCGCTTTTCATGCCAATGCACGAAGGCCCAGTAGCCGCCCAATGCCGCGAGGACCATCCCGGTGCGCCGGATCGCGCTCAGCGATTCAGACCCGGGTTGGAACACCATGTCGATCAGCGGCAGCAGCCCCTGTCGAAAGAGCGCAATCGAGCCGACGACCGCCACGCCACCCAGCAGCAGTGAGCCCAGCAGGCGAAGCGTGATGCGCGCCTGCTGCCTGAGGAGTCCTTCCGGCGCGGTTGAGGAATTTGCAATGGGATCCGGATGGGTCATGTGCGGTGGTCCAGGTGGCATAGGGTATCGAGACCCTAAAACCGACCCGGGCCGCCAGCCACGGCAACGAGACGAAATGGGGAAGGGAGGGATCGAACAGGGGATTCCGCCCACCAGCAATCCAAGCCCTCAGCTACCGCGAATGCACTGGGCAGTGCCGCAAAACCATTGGAGACGAACCACAACTTGCGTCGCGACTTGCAAGTATCCGCGAACATGCGGGACAGCTCAGCCTGGCCCCATTGATTCTAGATCACGCCCCCTATTGTTGAGCCCTGAGCTCGTTGTTTGGTCGGAAGGTGAATGCACCGCACGTCAAAGCTGAGTCTGCCCTAGAAGAACATCCGCACGATACTGCGAGTCTCCGTCATACCATCGACTGTGTAACTGATGGTCGCCGTAGTGGCGGAGGTGAAATGGATGCTGATGGTGCCCGCCGGCTTGGGATCGAAGGCCGCTGCGTTGTAGGCTCTTCCCACCAAAGGCGAACCGGTCGCCTTGAACAACGGGCCGCTGTAGGTGGTTGGGGTTTCCCAGGTTCCCCCATTGATGAGGTACCACACCGGAGAACTCGTGCGGGCGTATGTGTACCAGATGCCGGCCAGCGCAGCGCCCTGCTGCATGATTGAAATTCCCCAGTTGCTACCCTTCAGGTTGCTCCACCAGATATCGGAATAATCAACGCCAGACGGTGAAACGCCGCTGCGATACTGCATGCGGCTGATCTGTTTGGTGGTTGTTGAGCCCCTGACGGTCCAGCTGATCGTGCCCGTGTTGGCATCAGAGAACGCCAGGGTTGCAGTACCGATGGGGTATTGCTGTCGAAGTCCCTCGCCGCCAAGCCATCCCCCGGTTGACTCCATCAACATTCCCGTACAGCGCTTGAAACCCGGCTCCCAGGTACATCCCGGGATGATCGCCCAGATCGGCTGCCCGCTGTCATCGTAGTAGTACCAGCCTGCGGCCAGCACCTCGCCGTGCTGGATCAACGACAAGCCCCAGCCATTTTCAGCAACGCCTGCCCACCACGCGCCCTGATAGGCCTCAGCGTCGCTGGTGTTGGAAACGAACAGATGCGCCGTTGCCGCCTTGCCCGAGCCATCCACGTTGTTGGCCACCACCTGGATCACATTGCTTCCGACAGCTGCATTTCCCCACTGCCAGGTTTCGCCACTGCCCAGCAATCGTGAATTGACATACCACCGATAGGAGCTTGGGTTCTGTGTACAGGTTGCGGAGAACACCTGATCCCGGTTGGGCTTCACGGTCGCGATCGCGGGCGAGATGGCGCAAACCGGCTTCGGACCATCGCCTCCGCGGGCTGCCGAGCAGCTCGCGTTGATACCGCCATTCTGGCCCTCGCACGTCCATGTAAAAGGCCCGGCCCCTCCCGACAGCGTTTCGGTCCCGGCCGCGCAGGCGCCCTCGCTCGGCGGAGCGGAAAGCACCAATCCGTGCGCAATGCCGCAAACGCCGTCGAGATACCCCTCTCCCAAACCGTAGTACAGATTGAGCTTTGCGTTGCCTGACGCCTCGTCAAAGCCATCAATCACGATCCGGTAATCCACGCCAGCCACAGCCCTGAAAGACACCTGACTGTAGTACCCCTCCGAGCCGGAGACAGTGACATTGCTTGTCACCAGGGAAAGGGCGCCGTACGCCGATCCCGTGTAAACCGCCAGGAGGGTACTAAAGTCGCTGCCCTTCGTATCGATGGTCACCCAGCCCGCGGTGGGTGCTGTCCAGGCGAACCAGACAGATGCTCCTCCAAAGTAACCGGCATGGAGAGGCTCACGAAACTCATGGGTGGCCCCCACGGTGGATTGGCTGATTCGTATCGAAGCACCGACCAAGCGCTGCGCATTCTCCAGATGGTCATTGGCGAGTGCAGCCTTGCGAATATTCGGCACAGCACTTTGCGCATGCAGCTCGCCTGGATGGGCCAAAGCGAAAAGACCGGCAACGAAAAGGGAAGAAAGCGCGAAAAGCGTCCGACGGGGCATGGCGTGAATCTATCTTTTATCGATTAAATGTCTAGCGTGAAACCGAAGGGGCACGGCTGAGCTGTCCCCGGTTGTTCTTGGCGTGTAGATCGGGCGCGCCTGACCTTCCCGGTGCGCGTTGAATATCGCGAATATTCGCAATTGCTACATCGCAAGACCCACCCCCGATATTGTAGCGAGCCTGTCCCCTTGCATTTGGCGGGCCAGGCATTCTTGATTCAGGCCCCTCAGTCACCTCAGTCACCTTAGTCACGTTAGCGCCCCATCAAAATCGCCACGCAATGATTCGACTCTTCTTCTGGCCCTGCGCCATGTCGATGGTCTCCACCCGTCGTGCCTTCACGTCGCGTAGCGCGGCATAGATTGCCGGCAGACTTTCTTCGCGCGACACCAGGGAGCTGAACCACCCCACCTGCGAACGGCATTCTGCACTCTCGGCCACCATGCGACACACAAACCCGACCTCGCCGCCGTCGCACCACAACTCCGCCGCCTGACCACCAAAATTGAGCTTGGGATTGGATTGTGTGTTGCCCGCCTTGCCCAGGCTTTTTTTTTGGTTTTTCCCCAGGTTCTTCCACTTACGCGTTGCGCCGGCTTCGGCTTCGCGCGCAGAGGCGTGGAACGGCGGATTACACATCACCAGGTTGAAACGATCATCCGGCGCGAGAATGCCCGCGAAGATTTTCTGCGTTGACGACTGCTGACGCAGCTCGATCACCGCCGCGAGGCCGGCATTGTCGTCAATGATCTTTTGCGCGGCGCCAAGTGCTGCGGCATCACAATCGCTGCCGACAAACCGCCAGCCGTATTCATGGTGGCCAATCAACGGGTAAATGCAATTCGCACCCACACCGATGTCGAGCACCCGAACGTCCGGCCCGCGCGGGATGCGGCCGTTGTGGTCATTGGCGAGCAGATCCGCCGCAAAATGAACATAGTCTGCGCGGCCCGGAATCGGCGGGCACAAATAGCCCGGCGGAATGCGCCAGGATTCAACCGCGTAAAACGCCTTGAGCAACGCCGCATTCAACGCCATCACCGACTCGGGATTGGCGAAGTCGATGGTCAATTCCTTGGCGTCAAACGGATTGGGGATCAGAAATGCTTCCAGCGCCGGCAAGGCTGCGACCAATTGCGCAAAGTCGTAGCGGCCGCGATGGCGGTTGCGCGGATGAAGGATCAGCTTTTCGAGGACGGGTTTGCGAATCGCGGGGGGCATTGCTTGCTTGGCGGGCTTGTAGGGCTTGTAGGGCTTGTAGGGCTTTGGGGGGGGCGGGCTTTGTGAGTGCCAAAGGGACCAGGCTGAGCTGTCCCTGAGTGTGCCCGGAGTTCGGATCTAGCGCGCCTGACCTTTGGCGCTTCGCGTCTCGCATTGCGAACATTCGCAATTGCTACATCGCAAGACCTGACCCCGTTGTTGTGCAGTTCGCACCCACACCGATGTCGAGCACCCGAACTTCCGGCCCGCGCGGGATGCGGCCGTTGTGGTCATTGGCGAGCAGATCCGCCGCAAAATGAACATAGTCTGCGCGGCCCGGAATCGGCGGACATAGATAGCCCGGCGGAATGCGCCAGGAATCCACCGCGTAATACGCCTTCAGCAACGCCGCATTCAACGCCATCACCGACTCGGGATTTGCGAAGTCGATGGTCAATTCTTTGGCGTCAAACGGATTGGGGATGAGAAATGCTTCCAGCGCCGGCAAAGCTGCGATCAATTGCGCAAAGTCGTAGCGGCCGCGATGGCGGTTGCGCGGATGAAGGCTCAGCTTTTCGAGGACGGGTTTGCGAATCGCTGGGGGCATTGCTTGCTTGGCGGGCTTGGCGAGCTTCTCGGGAGGTGCGGGTTCTGTGAGTGTCAGAGGGACCATGCTGAGCTGTCCCTATCATTCTTGAAGTTCGGATCTGGACCGCCTGAGCTTGGCGGTTCGCGTTTAGTACTGCGAATATTCGCAATTGCTACATTGCAAGGCTTGGCATCGTTGTGTGGACGTCAGCAGCGGAACTGCTGCTTTACCTCGGCAACCTTGGACGCCGACAACTTGGTATAGGTCTGCGCATCGATGAAGTTCTCCTCTTCACGCGTGATACGGCGCTCACCTGACGGCAAGACGTTCCATACCAGATAGCCGCAATGCACCGGCGCGCTGGCGAACACACCGGAAAAGTCCACGGCGAAATAGTCTCCCTGGGGTAGACCTGCCGGATTCCGGTACAAGGTGATGCGCTTCACCTCACGTGAGGTAACTGCCCCGGCAGTCGTGTTGAAGCCCTGCACGATCTCCCGCCACTTCGGAAACGGGAGTCTCGTTTGCTGTTCGACCGAATGCAAGGCGTGGGCCTCTTCCAGCTTCCCCGCATCGCGCAACGCGAAATAGCGCAACGTCTCCGCTTCAACCTGTGCGTCCTTCACCACAGTACCTGCGGAACCGGATTGACTAGTTCTGGCCTGCACGGCCTTGGCTGCCTTATCGTTAAGCGCCTTGAATTCCTCCATCAGCGCATCACAGTTAGCTTTGCTCGCTTGGCACAGTGCGCCGGTCTGAATGCGCACATTTCCATCCTTGTCCGCGACGAGCGAACGCTTGACCGCGGCAGGATGCGCTGGATGCGATTGCGGCGCGAAGGACCACACGGTGTTTCCACCATCATCGGAAATGATGGTCCAGTCGCCCTGCATTGAAACGGTCACGCCAGGCTTGGCCTTCAAGGCGGCCAGCGCTTTCTCGACAGAGTCGTATCCGACGCCTTTTTCTTGCGCTAAAGCGATCAACGAGAAAGAAGCAAGAAGGGGTGCGATGAGCGAGGAAGTGCGCATGGTCAGTAGTGAAAAATGAATGTTGGATCGAATCCCGCTCCAGAGTTTGCCACCAGCCTTAAATTGCTATATTGCAAGACCTGACCCCTTTGCGGTTTGCGGTCCCTTAATGTTTGATACTAATAGCTGTAGCCGCTGGCCCAGAAAAGTTAAACCCAACATTGAACTCGATGCTGACACCAGACCGCAATTGCTCCCATGAATCTGGGGAGACCTTGGACCTATGAACAAAGACGAGATAAGACTCACCGAGTACAGAAGCCCACGCATACGTAGCCTCGATACGATCTATCTGGCCACGAAATACCTTAATTGATGAATCGGAGTTTCGTATCTCACCCTTAACCGCGTTCCTTACATCCGGGGCCACTCGCGCTGCCTTAAGCTTATGAAATACCGCCTTGGCCTCTTGGGTTTTTCCACCAACAAATAGCTGCCTTGCATACCAGAACTGGCTTGAATAGTTTGCATCTCCCTCGGTAAATGATCTTCGCCAGTAATACTCAGATAGCGCTCCTTCCAATGGAAAGTGCTTCATTAGGAGATTTGCCAAAGTCGCATTCAAAGCCTTGTCAGCAGGAAGCACTTCTAGACACTTTTCAAGCACAACTCTAGCCTTCTGGAACTCGCTCCTGCGTTCGTACAGCCTAGCAAGACCCTGAGCGACAAACGGGCTCGCAGGATTCTTTCGCTGAGCTTTTTCAAGTGAACTGACCGCCTTGTCATCCTCGTTAAGCATTTCTGCCAATTGAGACTGCGCACCGAGTAGAAACTCATCGCCTGGAAACTTCTCTAATCCAGCAAACAGAGTCTGCTCAATATTCTTTATGATTCCTGAAAACTGAATGTCATCGTCAACTCCAGCATTTAAGTAATTCGCTAATGATTCAATCCCGACGCGAGCAAGCGTCAAATAGCCATGCGATGACTCCGCTTGTGATCCTGTTAGCTCTTTTGCTATTTCAGCCGCCGCTTGAAAATGCTTCGTGCGCTCGAGCCCCTTGTTGAAGCGTTGGGCTCTAGCAATCTCCAACTCAGACAGCGAATGGAGGATTGACCGGTCATAGGGTGCAATCCGTCTTGCGGTTTGAAGTGCTGAATATGCCTCATCAAGATTTCCATTTGGCCTTCGCATTTCATAGATTGCCATTTGCTGATTGAGATACGCTTCCTCCGCTCCAGTAGCTGATGCAGCAGCGTAAATATTGCGGACCAGAAGCGGGTCCGGGAACAATCTCAATAAGTCACGCGCTCTAATCAACGCTCTGAACGCTTGGCGATCTGGCTGATATCCCACATCAAGTGCATCCAGCAGACGCAGGTAAAGGTCCATTCGGTCTGCTGGGCTCAAAAGCGCTTGCTCAAATACGATTTCCGCAATCCATGGATGTCTTGCCCGATATGTCATGTCCTTCGCCGCGCGATACTCCTCGGTATAAACAATCGCTTCTAGTGGGTTGAAGAAGTCTCGCTTAAATGTTTCAAAAGAAACGCCGTTAACACGCTTCACGATGCCTGCCCTTACAGGCACGCCAAGGCGATTCAACGCGCAGATGGTCAGATATATCTGCTGAGCTTGGACAGGTTGAATCCTTTTGTACTCGTCGAAAACAATGTCCGGAAATGACTTTCCGCTTGTTGCTTCATAAAGTGCAACAATTAGTTGCCGGTTCGCAACCTGGCTGAAGGCCTTTACACGCTCCGCATACCCTACACCTGCGAGGTTGTCTAAGGAGTCATTCGCTTCTAGTTTCTCTAGCAACCAATCAATCTCTTGCAATGAAAGTGCCTTCATCTCATAAGACTCACTAATAAGCGAGTCGAGAGAGCCGCATTCAACGTTCCATTCGTTTGTTCGCTCGGAAGCAATTACCGTCAGCCGGAGCTTCTTTGCTCGCGCGCTCTGAATTACACGCTGCAAATCAGCAGCCAGATTTGCTGCGCGATCAACAAACAGGAAAATTCGCTCGTCGCAAAGGTGCGCGATTTCTACAAGTGGCTCTAACGAGAGTCTAGTGTCACCCCTATGGAATAGACAAAGCTTCTTGAACGCTGACGCGGCGTCCCAGGCGAGGCGCCGCATCAGCACGGACTTCCCAGCGCCTGCGTAACCTTTAATAACGTAGAAATCGCAACTCGATGGACGGTCTACTTCTTCAACCAAAACCACATCGCTCAGGATTGAATCAACTAAATGTCGCTTGCAATCAAGCTCTGCAAGTATTGGCGCCCAACCAAATGATGCCCCTTTGTAGAACATCTTTGGTTCAGATTTGTTCACCGGCATATCAGGGCGCACGTACACCACGTCAGCCTCAAGATAGTCTGCGGTTGTTGGGGTGAGAGTTTGGCCGTGTTTAACAAACCGTCGCTGTATTGGGTGATCCGCGGATGCAGGAGTGACCGACCTAAGCGCACTCGGAATCTTGCTGGCCAGTGCGCTCAGAAACTCCTCAAAAGTTCCCCGAAGAGTTGATATGTGTTTGGCTTCCCACACTTTCTCGTCTCTGGAGCTCGCACTTGGTGAAACAACAAAGCTCCTCGGTTTGGAGTCCGTGTCAGACGATATCTCGAGAAGTATCTGACGCAAGTCTGGATCCTCAAGTCGATAGCCAACAAAGACTACCGAGTACTCTGAAGCAAGGTGCTTAAACCTCTCAAAGAGTTTGTCTCGATTCTTCTTATGTGTAACGTACTGATCAATTGTCAGAATCATTGGCACCGTTACATCAGACCAAATTGAGATACACCCGTGAAGCTTTAGGTATGCGACCGACTTTTCCTTGCGCAACTTTGCATCGACTCTGTCTGAGTTCCTAAGAATTGGAACCAAGTCTTGAGCTTTGTCCTTATTAGACTCATACGCAAGTTCGAGTATTTGGTCATAGTTTGTGGTTGCGATTGCCGCCCATCGAAAAGTGGCGATCTCCCTATGAAGTTGCGCGGGCCCAAAGGGAACTAGGAGATCGCGTATGAACTGCTGCACCGTCTGCAAGTCGGACTCGGAGATACAGTATTCGGCTATGACAGCAAGCGACTTGTCCTTATCTTGCCCGCCTAAGAACTTGTCGGAAAGCTTGCTAGCGAGGGCTGCCCCATCTGGAACAGAAGCATTGTTTGGACTGATCGCTCCTTTAGAGGCTCCAGCCCCCAGGAAAAGTACAACCTGTCCTTCACGTACTCTGTCAACAAGATATGGTGTTAGCTCCATAGCGTCACAGTGCCTTTCAGTTCGCCAGTCGAGTAAGTTGGGGCCACCAAGAAATGCGCTCATACATCAAACCGGCAGCATTCGGCTCCGATGCCGGAATCGAACTGAACCTGTTATCTGATAGCAATTTTGCGATTTACCGCGGCACCGCAATGGCGATGTCTAAACCTACCTCACCCCCGCAATCACCATAGCCGTAGCCGCCGTCACCTTCTTCGCATACGGCACATGCAAGAACTCATTCGGCCCATGCGCATTCGACTTCGGCCCCAGCACGCCGGTCACCAGCATCTGCGCATTCGGGAACTTCGCGCCGAGCATGCCCATGAACGGAATCGTGCCGCCCTCGCCCATGAACGCGGCGGGTTTGCCGAAGAAGGTTTCTGACGCGACGTTTAGCAGCGGCGAGAGCCAGTTGGAGAGTGGTGGCGCGTTCCAGCCGGTGGCGCCGTCGCCTTCGAAGCTGACGGTGGCGTTGTTGGGCGGGTTCTTTTCCAGGAGCTCTTTCATCGCGGTGTACGCGGCGTGGCCGTCCACCAGCGGCGGGATGCGCAGGCTCAGCTTCAGCGACGTGTAGGGCCGCTGTACGTTGCCGCCGGAGAGGATGGGCGGCAGGCCTTCCGCGCCCGTCACGGCCAGCGCCGCGCGCCAGGTGCGGTTGAGGATGAGTTCCACCGGGTCCTTGGTGGTGGGCTCGACGAATATTCGCGATCCGCCGTCGCTGCAGCAGCTGTCCCACGGGAAGCGCTTCCACATGCTGTCGCCGAGGATCTCCGCCGCCTGCGCGGCCTGCGCGACGCGCTCGGCGGGGATGTCGCAGTTGAAGACATCCGGCTTCACGACACCGGTGCGGCTGTCGTCCACACGGTCGAGGATCTGCCGCGCGATGCGGAAGCTGGAGGGCACGACACCGCCCGCGTCGCCGGAATGCACGCCCTCGGTGAGCACGCCGACCTTCAGCGTGCCGATGACGAGGCCGCGCAGGCTCGTGGTGACCCACAGTTGATCGTAGTTGCCGGCGCCGGAATCGAGCGCGATGACGAGCTGCACGTCGCCCATGTGCGGCGCCAGCATGTCGAGGTAGTACGGCAGGTCGGAAGAGCCGCTTTCTTCATCGGTTTCGATCAGGCCCACGCAGCGGGGGCGCGGGGTCTTTTGATCATCCAGCGCGAGGATGGCACCGATGGCGGCGTAGATGGCGTAGCCGTCATCGGCACTGCCGCGGCCGTAGAGTTTGTCGTCCACCAGGCGCGGCTGCCAGGGGCCGTAGCCGGGCACCCAACCCGTCATTTCCGGTTGCTTGTCCAGGTGGCCGTAGAGCAGCACGGTGCGCTCGTTGGCGAGTCCCCCGGTGGCGGGGATGTCGAAAAAGATGACGGGCGTGCGGCCCTTTTCTTTGATGATCTGGATTTGCAGGCCGTTGACGTGCTGCTTTTCCACCCAGGCCTTGGCCTCTTCCACCACGTGCTGCAGGTAGCCGTGGTCTTCCCACTTGTCGTCAAAGCCCGGGCTCTTGGCCGGCACCTTGATGTAGTCAGTGATGCGGCCGACGATGTCGTCGTCCCATTGCTGGCTGATGTGCTTGTTGAGCGCGGTGTCGGAAAGGGCGGAGAGTTCGGGGATGGCGTCGCGGGCGGTCATGGCGGGGCTCCGGGCGATGAATGAGGGGGTGAAAAGTGACAAATCCATTCTACGCCGGGCGCCTGTTGAGGTTGGGGGGCGCCGGGGCTCACGTTTGCCTCGTGGTGGCCTCTGTCGCGGCCCGTTCATCCTTCGATACCTCAGGACGAACGGGAAGTTGAGGGTCACGGGCTCCGAAAACCCCGGTCGGGGATCAGAAGTACAGCATCGGCGGATGGTGCCTGATTCAAACCCAAAAAACCCCACCAACCTTTGTAGGGTTTTGGGGGTTTTTGGCAGAAAAATGACGGTTTCGGGCCCATCCCCGCCGCCGCGGGAATGCCGGCCATGCCTTGTCCGGGTTGCGAATATTCGCCATGCCGTCCGCGCACCCCCTGCCCACCCGCTGCCGAATCGGGCGATGCATTCTCGGCAAGATGCCGCGACAGATTCAGGGATTCCCTGTCTCACGCGGGCGAGCGGGCGCACTACACTCTTTGCATCGGGTCAGACGCTGGTGAAGGTCGGAACAGACCGGCAAACGCCGGCACACGGCGGCAACCGCCAGCAACCGCCAGCACACGGCCCGATATCAGGCCCGGCCGCGATGCACGGAAGGGCCATGCCCCACCCGGCGACAGACCTGGGGGGCGACGGAAATGGGGCGCTGCACGGCTGCAATGGAGAACACAGGATGCCCCTGCGGAACATGTCGAGTCGGCGGTTGTTTGCCATCGTGTGGTTGTTCACCGCCCTGGTGCTGGGCGTGCTGGCGCTCACGTGGCAATCGATCGCCCTGCTCTCTGCCGGCCGCGCCTACGTGGCGGGCGAGAGCATGTGGTCGAAGGCGCAAAAGGACGCCGTGTACCACCTCGCCCGCTTTACCCGCTATCGGGAGGAGCCGGACTGGATCGCCTACGAAACCGCGCTGGCCGTCATCCAGGGCGACCGCCAAGCGCGGATGGAGCTGGAGAAGGCGCAGCCGGACCTCTTCGTCGCCCGTCAGGGGTTCATCCAGGGCGGCAACCACCCGGCGGATGTCGACCGGATGATCTGGCTCTTCCGCACCTTCCGCGACAACGCGCAGATCAGCCGCGCCATCGACATCTGGACCCAGGCCGACGCCCACGCGGATGAACTGGTGCGCGTGGCGCAGCGCGTCCGCGCCGCGGCGCAGCAAGGCGAGCTCTCTGCCGCGATGACGACATCCACACTCGCCGAGATCAACCGCCTGAACGGCGTGCTGACGGTCCTGGAGCGTGAGTTCTCCGCCACCTTGGGCGAGGCGCAGCGGGAGACGCAGCGCTCGCTTCTCATCGGGCTTTTCCTCGCGGCGGGCGTGCTGCTGGCGCTGGCGATCTGGGTGTCGCTGCGCATCGTGAAGCGGCACGAGGCGCAGCAGAAGTCGCTTTCGGAAAGCGAGGCGCAACTGCGCGCGCTGTTGCAGACGGCGCCGATGCCGCTGATGATCACCCAGCCGCGGCAGCAGCGGATTCTCTACGCCAACGACCGCGCGCGCCAGGTGCTGAACTTGGGCTCGGCGTTGCCGTCGCTCTTCCCGCTGCCGCGGCATTACGAGGACGAGCGCGACCGAAACCAACTGCTCGACATCCTCGACCGCGATGGGTCGGTGAAGGATTACGAAGTGCGGCTCCGCGACGCGAAGGGCAATCCATTCTGGTCGCTCATCTCGGCGCAGAAAATTTCCTGGGCGGGGCAGGACTGCACCTTCGTCGCGTTCAACGACATCGATGAACGCAAGCGCCTGCAGGACGACATGCAGTTCCGCGCGTATCACGACGAGCTGACCGACCTGCCGAACCGATCCATGTTCATGGAGTCGCTGCAGCGCGCGCTGGGCAAGGCGCGGCGCCAGGGCTCGCATGTGTCGCTGCTCTTCATCGACATGGACCGGTTCAAGGACATCAACGACACGCTGGGCCACGCGGTGGGGGACGACCTCTTGCGCGCCGTGGCAATCCGGCTGGTGGAGACGGTGCGGGACAGTGATCTGGTCGCGCGGCTGGGTGGCGACGAATTCGTCGTGCTGGTCGATGACCACGACAGCCAGACCGATGTCGCGATGGTGGCCGAGAATCTGCTGCTTGCGCTGGCGCGCCCCTATTCGCTTGGCGGCCGCGAGTTCAGCCTCACCGCGAGCATCGGCATCAGCACCTGGCCGATGAATGGCACGGACGCGGCGACGCTGGTGAAGAACGCCGACATCGCCATGTATCAGGCGAAGGAACAGGGGCGCAACAACTACCAGTTCTATGCGGCGGCGCTCGATACGCTGTCGGTACAGCGGCTGGACTTTGAATCGCGGCTCCGCAATGCGTTGGCCAACAACGAGCTGGTGCTGCACTACCAGCCGGTGGTGGATCTGGAGAACGGCCGCGTCGCGTCGTTCGAAGCGCTGCTCCGCTGGCAGGACCCGGAGCTGGGGCTGACACTGCCCGGCAAGTTCATCCCCTTCGCCGAGGAAACGGGCGTCATCGTGCCCATCGGCCAATGGGCGCTGGACCGCGCCTGCCAGGACCTCGCCTGCTGGCGCGAGGAGCCGGGGCTGGGCGGACTGCGCATCTCGGTGAATCTGTCGGCGCGCCAGTTCCTCCACGACAGCCTGCTGCGCGACGTGGAGCTGGCACTGGCCGCGGCGCGAATCCCGCCGAACGCGCTGGAGCTGGAGATCACCGAGACCGCCATGATCAAGGACCACGAGCGCGCCGGCCGGCTGCTGCAGGCGCTGAAGCGGCACGGCACGGCGGTCGCCATCGATGATTTCGGCATCGGTCACTCGTCGCTCGCGCAGATGAAGCGGCTGCCGGCGGACAGTCTCAAGATCGACAAGACCTTTGTCGAGGATTGCGCCAACGATCCGAACAGCGCCGCCATCATCCGCGCCATCATCGTGATGGCCCACAATCTGGGGCTGCGCGTCATCGCGGAAGGCGTGGAGGACGAGGAGCAGCTTTCGCTGCTGCTCCTGCTGGGCTGCGACTTTGCGCAGGGCTGGCATTTCGGCCGCGCCATGCCGGCGGAGTCCGTGCCCCGGTTCGCCCGCGAGGCGCGGTGGAATCTCAAATCGCTGGTGGAGGTGCCGCGCCTGCGCGCCGTGCCCGGCAGCGGCAAGACGGGAGGAGCACTCTCATGATGTCCGCCTCACGCAAGACCCTGCGCGCGCGCATCGAGGCCGTGCTGCACAGCGCCAAGCCGGCCGACCCGGGCGGGGCCCAGGGAAGCACAAACGCAAACATTTGTGAACCTGGCCTAGAGAGCGACTTTCCGGCAGTACCTGCCACTACAATGCCGCCCGACAACAGCCACGGCGTCGTGCGCCGCCCACCTTCACACACTGCGGTGGGTGATTCATTCAGCGTCAACACCAACATGGACGGCATCTACCGAGTTCACTTCGCCGGCTTCGACCGCGCGGCCTACCAGGCGATGGAAGACACGCTGATCCGCGCATCGCAGTCGGTCAATGATCGCTTCGTGCCCACCGACCCGGTGAGCATGGCGCTGGGTGCGCAGCCCGATGTGCTGGTCATCAACCTCAATCACCCTGATGCCACCCAGCTCGGCAAGACGCTCCGCCCCGCGCCCGGCGTGCCGGTTGTGTGGGTCAGCATCTCGCCGGAACAGAAAGGCGTGGGCGAGCCCGGCTCGCCGCTTTTCATCAACCTGGTGAAGGCGATGCAGGACGTTCAGGCGCAGCGGGCCGCGCTGCGCAATTCCCCGGCTTCATCGGCCGACTGAAGACAACAAACCCGCGCCCGTCATGCCACTGAACGCGGGCATGAGGTGCAGCGCGTGGCGCTGCGAATATTCGCAATGTCCGCCGCCCCGGCGCAGGCCGGGGCCCAAGTACGATCACACCCTGCCTTCGACCGCGCTTCACCCGCCTCAAGCAGTGGCGGGACAGGCGTTTATGCAAATCCATCCTTCTTGAACTGCGCCAACCCCGACTTGGCCAGCGTGCCCAGCTCCTTGAAGAGCGCCTTGTCCACGGTGCTGAAGTTGAAGCACGACTTGCCCTGCATGCGCTTCTTGAGTTCCGGTGACAGATCCTTCAGCAGCGCAGGCGCGGTGTAGACCGGCATGAGGTGGAAGGACACCTTGCCCTTCATGATGCGGGCCGAGCCGAAGAACATGGGCTTGCCGTTCGGGCCGGGCTTGGCGGTGTCGAGGTAGAAGTTGTCGTCGGTGTCATGAACCACAACCAGCCCCTTGGCCAGCGGTTTCAGGATGGCGCGCAGTTCGTCGAAGACAGGTTTCAGGTCGGCATCAGGCATGGCGGGCTCCGCAGTGTGATGACCGGATGGTAACGCCGCCCGGACGGGTCGCCAACTCGGTGACCGGCAGTCACAGGCGCTGTACGGCAATTGCAGGCAATGGAACCGGCAGCACCGGCTGGCCCGACTCGGCGCCCAAGGGAAAGGGGCGTTTTCACGCGATGGGCAGGCTGGCGGCCAGCAACACTCTGTCACAAGCGGGGGGCAAGTGTCTGGGTAGACTGCGGAACTTTTGTTGCAAACGGAGTCAATGTGTTGGACTCCGCGCTTTTCCCTTCTCGCGATCCTCCCTGCCTGCCGTCCAGAACTGGAGTCCGACGGCCTACCACGACAAAAACAGACATCATGACCGCACGCACGTTGTTCCGCCGCCGCGCCCTGCCGCTGGCTCTCAGTTTCGTCGCACCCCTGGCTTGCACGGCCCAACTGGCCCAGGCCCAGACGCCACCGGCCCCGGCCACGCCGCCGTCCGCCACCCCGCCGGCCACGCCTCCTGCCGCAGCCGGACAGCGCCCCCCGGGGACAGCGCCCGCGACGCCGCCAGGCCAGCGCCCTGCACCGAAGGCAGAAACCATCGAGGTCACCGGCACGCGCTCGGCCAACACCGAGCGCCGTGACGCGAGTGCATCGAAGATCATCATCACCCGCGACGACATCGAGCAGTACGGCGACAGCAACCTGGGCGACGTGATGCGCCGTCTGCCCGGCGTGACGACCGGCGGCCGGCCGGGTCGCCCTGGCGCCCCGCGCATGCGCGGCATGGGCGGCGGCTTCACCCAGATCCTGATCAACGGCGAGCGCATTCCGCCGGGCTTTTCCATCGAGCAGATCACGCCGGACATGGTGGAACGCATCGAGATCCTGCGCGCACCGACGGCCGAGACCGGGGCCCGCGCCATCGCCGGCACGATCAACGTCATCCTGCGCGAGGCGCTGCGCCAGCGGGCCAACGACATCCGCGGCGGCGTGGTGAACGAGCGCGGCCATCTATCGCCGGAAATCTCCATCGCGCGCAACGACAAGCTGGGTGCGACGGGTACGTACAACTTCACGCTCTCGTCGCGTCTGCAGGATCAGCTCACCGACAGCGAGTCGCGCACGATCTACCGCAACCTCGCCGGCAACGTCACCCTGGACCAGAACGCCTTCAGCCGTCAGGACGAGGACCGCAAGGGACTGTTCATGACTTCGCGCTTCCAGTGGCGCCTCGGCCCCGGCGAGCAGTTCAGTTTCCAGCCGTTCTACGGCAACAACAAGTCGAACAACTACAGCGAAGGCACGCTGAACCAGACCATCGGTGCCACGCCGGCGCAGTACGCGACCTCGCGCAACGACAGCAACTTCGCCTTCAACGTGGCCCGCGTCATGGTGATGCTGAACAAGCGTCTCAACGAATCGACGACCTATGAGCTGCGCGGCGGCGGCGGCCAGTTCAGCTCGCAGCGCAACAGCCTGACCGAGCAGTTCAGCGCGGCCGGCACGCGCACCCTCACCCAGCTGGCCGAGGGCGACGCGAAGGATCGCAGCTTCAACATCGCCGGCAAGATCAACCGCCGCTGGGGCGAGGGCCACAACGTCGCCACCGGCTTTGAGTGGGAACAGGCCAAGCGCACCGAGAATTCCCTCACCGTGCTGAACGGTGTGCTCCAGCTCGCCGACTTTGGCGAAGGCCTGGATGTGAAGACCAAGCGCCAGGCATTCTTCATCCAGGATGAATGGGACCCGAGCCCGAAGGTATCGACCTCGGCGGGCCTGCGCTGGGAGGGCATCGAGACCACCAGCGATCTCGCCGCCAATCCGGTGAAGAACAAGAGCAGCGTGTGGAGCCCGCTGGCCCACGCCGTGTACCGGTTCTCCGAGGCCAATGGCCAGATCGGTCGGGACCAGGTGCGCGTGTCGCTCACCCAGAGCTATCGTGCGCCGTCGACACAGGACCTGGTGTCGCGGCCGCAGCTGAACACGCTGTTCCCGGTGCCGGGCCCGAACACGACGGTGTCGGCCGATCGCGCGGGTAATGCCAATCTGAAGCCAGAGACGGCGCACGGGATCGACCTCGCCTACGAGAACTATCTCGACAAGGGCGGCGTGGTATCGGTGAACCTGTTCCACCGCCAGATCAAGAATCTGATCCGCACCGTCACCGAGCTGGAAAACGTGAGCTGGGCCACGTCACCGCGCTATGTCGCCCGCCCGCAGAACCTGGGTGAAGCCAAGACCACCGGCCTGGAGTTCGATGCCAAGTTCTCGCTGATCGAGATCGATCCCACCTTGCCGGCCGTCAACATCAAGGCCAACGCCAGCTTCTACACCAGCAAGGTGGAAGATGTGCCGGGACCGAACAACCGCATCGCCGACCAGGGCAAGATGAACCTCAACTTCGGCGCGGACTACAAGATCCGCGGCACGCCGCTGTCGGTGGGCGCGAACATCTCGTACACGCCGGGCTACGACCTGCGCGTGGAGCGGGACCAGTTCCAGAACAACAACACCAAGCGCCAGACGGATGCATACGTGCTGTGGAACGTGACCAGCACGGCGCGGCTACGCTTCACGCTGTCCAACATTTCGCCGAAGGACAGCGTGACCACGAACCTCTACGTCGTGACTGATGGCACGCAGTCCATCACCAGCACGGGCAAGAGCTATGTGGCCGGTGCGCTGCGGTTTGAGATGAAGCTGTAACGCGCTGGCAACGACACGCGGGTCAGGCGGACTGCCGCATGACCTGCGTGCCCGCGATACGGTCGTACAGCGTCTGCCTGCGGGCACTCATGAAGTAGCTGACCAGGTTGGCCAGCACCAGCACCCATGCGAGTACGAGCACGGCCGTCGCCCAATCGGGCGGCTCCTGCCCGGACCTGGCCGCCACGCTGGCGTGGATGATGAAGGTGTGGGAGAGCTCCCACGGCACGAACTTGAACACGGTGCGTGCAAAGGCCTGCGCAAAACCGATGCCATCGCCCAGGGTGTTCACCACGACGAGGCCGCGCTTGCGCTTGCCCCAGGTGGCATGGCGGGATGAAGATTCCGACACCGCGAAATACAACGCGACCGGGAGCGTGACCAGGCAGAACCCGGCCAGCTGCCCGGTGAGCGGATTGCCGAATACCGCGCCAGCCGCACCCGGCGCCAGTATTCCAAGCGCTGCACCGAATGCCATGACCCCGAGCAGCCAGCCCGCAATGGGCAGGTAGTCCCAGAGGAATGCGAATATTCGCTGCGAGAGGGCAGCAGGCCGAGGCGCGGTCATTCGGCCAGTGTGCCAGAACCGGGAACACGCGAATATTCGCAATCCAGGTTAAATGCCGCGAGGCATGCTGCACGCACCGGAGACCCGCCGCCATCATGAAAACCGCCACCCGCGCTCACTACGCCCGCCGCATCGACAAGGTCGTCATGTATCTCGCCGACCACCTCGATGAGCAGCTCGACATCTTCCGGCTGGCGGAGGAGGCGCATCTGTCGCCGTATCACTTCCATCGCGTCTATGTGGCGATGGTGGGCGAGACGGTGGCGGAAACCATGAAGCGGCAGCGGCTGCATCGCGCGTCCATCAAGCTCATCACCTCGGCAACGCCGCTGGCGGCGCTGGCGACGGAAGCCGGCTACGGCAGCGTGCAGGCCTTCACCCGCGCGTTCCGCGAGGCATTCGGACTGCCACCCGCCGCGTATCGCAAGCGCGGTGAACGGATGACGCTCGATGCCGCCATCCGCAGGAGTCTCCGGGAACCCCCACGCAACCTGGAGCCCCACATGTATCCCGTCACCATCGAGCATCGCCCCGCGTACCGCGTCGCGACGCTGCCCCACCAGGGCGACTACAACCTCATCGGCAAGACCTTCGACCGCCTCGCTGTCTGGGCCGTTGGGCGCAACGCGCTCGGCCCATCCACGCAGAGCTTCGGCATCTACTACGACGACCCGGACTCGCTCCCGCCGGACAAGCTCCGGTCAGACGCCTGCTTGAGCGTGGCGGACGATTTTGTTTCCGACGCGGATCACCCCATCAAGACCATCGCTGGCGGACGGCATGCGGTGCTGCTGCACACCGGTCCCTACTCGGAACTGCATCTCGCCTATGCGTGGTTCTATCGCGAGTGGCTGCCGCAGAGCGGCGAGGCGCCCGGCGACGCGCCGCCGTATGAGCATTACCTCAACGACCCGCGCAGCGTGCCGCCGGCGCAATTGCAGACGGCGATCTGCATTCCGCTGAAAGGTTGATGGCATGAAGTTCGTCGACAACTACCCCATCATCGTCACGCCCAAGCTCTTCGAGTGCCGGGATTTCTACGTGAAACATTTCGGCATGGCCGTGGGCTTCGAGGCGAGCTGGTTCGTGTATCTCGCTGCCGCGGAAGGCAATGCGACCATCGCGTTCATGCATCCCGACCATCCTTCCGCGCCGCCCGGGCCGGAGGTGTTCAACGGCAAGGGCATGTGCGTGGAATTCCAGGTGGAGGACGCCGCACGCGAATATTCGCAATGTCTCGAACGCGAATTGAAGCCTGACTATCCCCTCACCGATGAACCCTTCGGCCAGCGCCGTTTCGGACTGTTCGATCCCGCCGGGGTGTGGATCGATGTGGTGGAGCAAATCGAACCGGCAGCGGGGTACTGGTCACGCTACGCCGCCTGATCGTCCCGGCAAATGTTCGCGCCATATCAATTTCACGCCAACGCAGTAGCGGACGCTTAAGCGCATGTCACCCCGCGACACTTTTCTGTCGCATTCCTGAAATACACCACCGCCCCACCCGCCTAGACTGGCCCGCAATGTCCGTTTGAATGCTTTGAGCTTGAATGCTTTGAGCTTCGTGGCGGACGCATGCATTGGATTCCAAGAGGGCTCACGAGCGCCCCGGTGTAGCAGTCGTCAACGAACTGTTCATACAAGGAGGAGCATCCGATGTCGCATCCCGTCCGTCCGCGCTTCGCGGACTATCTCATCCTGCGCGCGCGGCGGCTGGTTCAGGCCGGCCTTCACGCGCTGCTCTTGGCGATCACGCTGGCGAGCTTCGGCGCCACGGCGCAGACCTGCCTCACCGCCGAATCCGAATCGAACAACACCGACGCGACCGCCGACACCGGCGTGTGTTCCGGCACGCCCATCAGCGGGCGCATCAGCACGGGCAGCGACGTGGATTGGTATCGGCTCGACGTCACTGGCGCCGGCACGCTCACCATCAGCCTGGCGCATGCCAGCGGCGTGGACTTTGACTGGTACCTGTACCCCGCGACGGGCGCCTACGTGGCCTATGGCGGTACATCGAACAATCCGGAAACCGGCAGCTACAGCGTGTCGGCTGCGGGCACGTATTACCTCCGCGTGCGGCGCTACACCGGCACGGGCAACTACACCCTCACCGTGACCGGCCCATTGCCGGGCAGCGGCGGCGGTGGTGGCGGCACACCACCACCGGTCAGCTGGCCCTGCACCCTGCCCAGCGGGGTGAACCTGGGCCGCACCGGCTCTGCGACCGATGTCTCGCCCGCCACCTCGGGCGGCTTCGTGCTCATGGGCGGGGGCACGGACGTGGACAACGCGCTGCGCTGGATGATCGGCAAATCCGGCGGCGGCGACGTGGTCGTGCTGCGTTCCACCGGCACCAACGCCTACAACAGCTACATCTATGGTCTCGGCACGGTGAATTCGGTGACCACACTGCTGGTGGATTCGACCACCGAAGGCGACAACGCCTGCGTGGCCGAGTACATCCGACGCGCCGAGATGCTCTTCATCGCCGGCGGGGACCAGCAGAACTACATCACCTACTTCAAGGGCCGCGCGGTGGGCAACGCCATCAACCACCTCGTCAACACCAAGCGGGCACCCGTGGGCGGCACGAGTGCGGGCATGGCCATCCTCGGCCAGTACGTGCACCCGGGCGGCGCGCCGAACGACACGACCGTGCTGTCCAACCCGACCGCGGCGGCCATCACCAACAACTTCATCAGCTCGACCATTCTTGCCAACACCGTGACCGACACCCACTTCTCGCAGCGCACTCGCGAGGCAAGGTTGATGGCCTTCATGGCGAGCACGATGTACAACTTCGGCGTGTCGTGGCAGAACGTGCGCGGCATTGCCTGCGATGAAGCCACGGCCTATGCGCTGGAACCGGATGGCACCGGCAAGGTGTTCGGCGCCAATGACTGCTTCTTCGCCCGCCCCACCGGCGCGCCGGAACGCCTCACCGCCGGCCAGTCGCTCACTTGGGATCTCAACAACCAGGCGCTGCAGGTATTTGTCGTGCGCGGCACGGCGAACGCGACCAACACGTTCAACTTCGCCAACTTCACCAGCATCAACGCCGCGATCGAATACTGGAGCTCGGACAACGGGGTGTTCACCATGCAGTGAACGCAGCCCGGCCGCCGCGACCAACCCTTGCCCGTGAACAAGGGTGCCGCGGCGGCCCGCTAGGCGATGGCAGAAAAAGGGGCACGATGCGGGCCCGGCAGAGGCGGTATAGTTTCACCTCACGCCGAATAACAAATCCCGCATGTTGACCATCAAGCAGTTGAGTCTCGACACCATCCTGGTCCGCACCGACATGGGCAGCGTGGCCATGCGTGATCGCGGCAGCGATCTCAAGCCGAAGCTGCGCGCGGTACTGTTCCTCATCGACGGTGCAAGCACGTTGGGCAAGCTGCTGGATAACGCGGGGACGTTGCACAACATCCTGCTCACCCAGCTGGAGGAACTGCTGGCCAAGGAGCTGATCCGTCCGGCCAGCACGGACGGCATCTCCGGCTACGACGCCACCGCCACCCGCCCCATCGGCGAGAAAGGCCATTCGCGCCCGGCTGACCTGTCGCCGCTGATGGCGGCCAAGATGCAATTGCTGAACCGGCTGGAAGTGCTGGCCGGCGATGAATCGGACCTGCTTGGCGCGGAGCTGCTGGACGCGCGCAACCTCTCCGAGCTGGCGGCCAACGCCAAGATGGTGTCCATCGGCCTCGAGCCCATCATCGGCGCCGCGGCGGCGCAAGGCTGGTGGACCGACGCCAAGGCCATCCTCGTCGCCTGGCGAGACATGCCCAACCGCGAGCCAAAGCCCGACGCATGAAAATCAAGGTCCTCATCGTCGATGACTCGGCGATCATCCGCGGCGTCATCCGCGCGATCATCGACGAGCAGCCGGACATGATGGTCGTGGGCGAAGCACCCGATCCGCTGGTCGCCCGCGACCTGATCCGCGACCTGAAGCCGGACGTGCTCACGCTGGATGTCGAAATGCCGCACATGAACGGGCTCTCGTTCCTGAAGCGGCTGATGCGGCTGAAGCCGATGCCCGTGGTCATGCTCTCCACCCACACGCAGGAAGGCTCCGATGTCGCCTTCCGCGCGCTCGGCATGGGCGCCGTCGACTTCATCGGCAAGCCCGCGCCGGGCGAAGTCAACAGCGGCGAATATTCGCGTCTCATCGCCGACAAGATCCGCGGCGCGTTTGCCGCCAAGGACAGTCTGGAGCAGCTCGACCTCACGCTCGCCGCGGACGAGGAGCGCGTCTTCACCCCGCTGGCCGGCCCGCCCGCGAGCGAATCCGTGCTGGCCATCGCCGCCGGCACCGGCGGCGCAGAGGCGTTGCGGAATGTCCTCTCCCCGCTGCCCGCCGACGGCCCACCGACGCTGGTGGTCACCGACATGCAACCGTCTTTCGTGAAGCATTTCGTCAAGCGCCTCGGCGAAGGCACGGCCATGCGGGTGAAGGTCGCGGAGCATGACGAACCCATCCTCCCCGGCATCATCTATATCGCCCCCGGCGGGCTGCATCTGCGCGTGCATCAGCACGGCGCGCGCGGCCTCGGCCTCACGCTCGACGAGGACGCGCCCGTCAACGACCGTCGCCCGTCCGCCGACGTGCTCTTTCAATCCGTGGCCGATGCCGTCGGTGCCGATGCCGTCGGCCTCATCCTCACCGGCATGGGCGCCGATGGTGCGCGCGGCTTGCTGGCGCTGCGCAAAGCCGGCGGCCGCACCATCGCGCAGGATGAATCCACCAGTCTTGTGTTCGGCATGCCGCGTGCGGCCATCGAGGTCGGGGCGGTGGATGTGGGGACGCCCTTGCCGCAGATTGCGGTGGAGATTCAGCAGGGGAAGTGAAGCGGGGCGGGTGCGAATATTCGCAAGGGCCACCGGCGCGCAGAAAAAACTATCGTTGAATGCCCCTATTGCTTTCGTGGCGTACAAACATTCTCGAATACAAATTGGTACGAGGAGCCTTCTTGAAACTTTCGGCTCTGAGTACTGGTCGGTAGTGACGAATCCTCGCACTCTACCGTCGCGGTGATCTGGCCGGCCGGGCCGATGCAATCAACATTCGCGTGCAGCTTGCCGTCATGCGTTGCGACGCGCATCTTCCCGCAAGAGCCTGGACTAATTCTCATGCCCTTTGGCGCAGGGAGTCCCGTATGAACAATCATGATTTCAGCGGTGGGAGAGCGCCAAAAGCATGACGATATCGTCATCATGAATAGCGGTACTAGCGCCATCAAGCAACATCGAGAGAATCTAGACATTCCAATCCTTGCCATGAATCAAAATACTGGAAAGTTAAACTCCAATTATCCGTCTCCCAGCTTCTGAAGGCAGCATTACATACAGTCGACTTTGTCCTGGTAGCTGCCCTGCGCACATACCGCGCCCTGCAAGTTTTTATCTAGGTCGAACAGTTAAGGCCAGACGCCATTGCCCGACCCGCTCGCCATCCCGCCCACCCCGCGAATATTCGCAAACCCAAAAAAATAAGCCCGCGAAGGCTTTCACCTTCGCGGGCCCAACCACAACCACTCTTTGGGTGATGTGTACTACGGTACTGCAGGGATGCGTTGTGTCAGCGTGATCAACGGAAGGAGTAACCCACGCTCAGGTAGTACTGGCGTCCACGCGGATCGGTGTAGTTCGGGTCATAGCCAGCCAGGAAGCTGTACAGCTGGTTGGAACGCGGCGGCTCTTCATCGAACAGGTTCTTGATGCCGAAGCGGAACTTGAGCGGCTTGGAATACTGGTAGCTCGCGGAGAAGTCCCACAGCTGGTACGCATCGACACGGCGCGTGCTGCCGTTGGCGAGCGTCTGCTGGTCGGTGTGGCCGTTGTAGTAGGTCTGCTGCAGCGTGGCGTTCCACGGGCCGCGCTCCAGGTTGAAGGACAGCGTGTGACGCCAGCGCTGCACGACCTGGTCGAGATAAAAGCGGCCGACGGCTTCAACAAACGGCGCGCCCGGGCCGTCCTGGAGCTTGTAGCTCATGACGTAGGTGCCGTTGAAGTTGACGCTGGGCTTGCCGAAGCTCGTCGTCGGGCCGCGCCAGTCGATGCCGATATCGACACCGTTGGTCTTCAGACCGCCGAGGTTGCGCAGGCGCGAGTCGATGGAGTCGATCGGTCCGGGGATGCCGGGCAGCGCGGGATCGGGTGCGAGGCGGGTGATGAACGGGGCGAAGCGGACCGGGTCGGTGAAGTAGATGCCTTCCGGCGACACGATGGTGTCGTCCTTCTCGATATGCCAGAAATCGACCGACGTGGAGAGGTTCTTCACACCCTCGAACACGAAGCCGAGCGAGAACTGCTTCGACTCTTCCGGCTTCAGGTTGGTCGAGCCGCCGCGCAGCTTGTCCGGCTGAATGCCGCAATAGTCGGGGTTGTTGGTGTTGTTGATGTTGCCAACGCGGATGCAGCCCAGCGGGTCGTTGTAGACGCCGTTGGTCTGGCCGAGACGGGTTGGCGTGTAGAGATCCGCCAGCGACGGGGCGCGGAAGCCGGTGCCGTAGGAGGCGCGCACCAGGAAGTCCTTCATCGGGTTCCAGCGCAGGCCCAGCTTCGGGTTGGTGGTGTTGCCGGCATCGGAGTAGTCGTCGAAGCGCAATGCGGCCTGCACTTCCAGCGTCTTGGTGAACGGGAGGCTGAATTCGGCGAACACGGCGGTCACGTTGCGCTTGCCGCTGAACGCGACAGCGGTGCCGTCGCCGCGGATCTGGCCGGTGGCCAGGAGCGTGGACGGGGTGAAGTCCATGTCCTCGCGACGGCCTTCCAGGCCCACGGCCATGGCGGCATCTCCGCCACCCATGGCCCACAACTGACGCGACAGCTTCACGTCCGCAGCCTGCGTGGTGCCGCGCGACTTGCGGGCGTCGTCCTTGATCTTGGTGCTGTTCAGCAGGGCGAGGCCGGCGGCGTCGGACGGACCGAACGGGTTGATGTTGCCGGTGGCAAAAGCCGTGTCGAATGCGCTGGTGGCGACATAGCCATCCACGTAGGCGTCAGAGACCTGGTTCTCGGAGAAGTTGATGGCGGCATCAAAGTCCCACGCGCCTGCCGTGCCCTTGGCGCCGAACACGAAGCGGGTCACCTCGGACGACACTTCATTGGTGCGTCCGCCGGCTTCGGTCAGGCGATAGTTGAGGCGGAGCGCGCCGGTGGTGCCGGCCGCGGCCGCCGTGGCCGTGGGGTAGTAGCGGCCATCTGCCCGGTAGTTCAGGTTGGTGATGGTGAGCGGGCTGATGCGATAGAGCGTGTCGGTCTGCGCCACGAGCGCTTCACCGAAGAAGGTCACGTCCGGCGAGTAGGCGAACTGGCCGCGAAGCAGCAGCGACTTCCGCTCGGACGCCGGGAACATTTCCGTGTCCTGCATGTAGTCATAGAAGCAGGCACGGCTGCCGACGAAGCTGTCGGGCAGATACAGGTTGGCCGGCGGGTTGCAATTGGGCACGCTGGGGTTGAAGCGCGAGCCGGTCGGGTTGTTGCTGGCGTTCAAGCGGCGGAAGTTGGCCGGATAGGTGTTGGATGAACCGACATCGAGATTGATGTCCGGCTGGAAGCTGCCTTTCACCCAGTCGCGCTGCGTGGTGCGGAGCGCCTTGGTGTCCTGCCAGTCGAACACGGCGAAGACGTTGTACTTGTCCTTGTTGATATCGCCCGTGCCGCCTGAGACGGTGACGATGCGCTTCTCGGCGCCGCCGTCCTGCGTGTTGCTGGCATAGGCGTAGAGATCGGCGCCCTGATATTCCGCGCGGGTGATGAAGTTGATCACGCCGGAGATGGCATCCGTACCGTAGATGGCGGAGGCGCCATCCTTCAGGATTTCCACGCGCTCGATGGCGGCGGAGGGGATGGAGTTCAGGTCGACACCGGACGCGCCACCGGGCGAGGCGAAGTTGGCGAGGCGGCGACCGTTCAACAGCACGAGCGTGGACGACACGCCGATGCCGCGCAGGTTGGCGCCGGAGAAACCGCGCTGGCCGGCGATGTCGGAGAAGTGCGAGCCGTCGGTGAGTGCTGCGGCGTTGGCGGAAATCTTGGTGAGCAGTTCGGCGGCGGTGGTGACGCTCGACTTCTCGATGTCTTCACGCTTGATGACCTGCACCGGCAGCGCGGTCTCGCCTTCGATGCGCTTGATGGAGGAGCCCGTGACTTCGATGCGCTCGGGTTTTGCAGGAGCAGCAGCGGCAGCGGGGGCCGGCGTGGGCGCCGGTGCAGGTGCCTGCGCCAGGGCGGAGGCGGAGAACGCCGCGCCCAGCGCCACGATGACCGCGCGACAGAGTGGTTTCCGGGACAGCTTGGGATGCGAACGAATCATGAAACGGGTCCCCTTATGAATAAATGCGTGCATGAACAGTGAATTGAGTTCGGTGCCTTGCCTGGTGGACCCCGATCAGCCGGTCTGGCCACCCTTCAAGATGAGTCGCAGTGTATTGAGACCCCGCGCAATTGAAAGGGGGTAACCGGCCCAAGGTCGCAAAGCTGCAACTTGCCGTCGCAAAGCTGAAAAGGATGTGTCATGAACATGCAACGGCGCCCTGCTTTCGACAATGCGACCGATAGTTACAGAATCGTTTGGCGGGTCTTAATGGTGATCCCGCGCTGTGCCAAACTCGCTGTCATGAACTCATTTCGCACACTGCTGGGGCGCGCCGCACTGATTCTGTGCGCCGCCCCGATCATGTCGTGGGCCCAGGCCGCCGCTGATGCGCGCGGCTGCGCCATCGCCATCGGCGGTGCGCTGAAACCGGACAATGCGGACGTCTGGCGGCGGGTTGTCGACTCCGCGGGCGGCGCAGGCGCGCGCTTTGTCGTCTTCGCCAGCGCCTCGGAGAATCCCGAGAAGAGTGCCGCAGCGATCATCCAGTCCCTGCAGAAGTTCGGCGCCGTGGCGGAGCACATTCCCGTCGCCGTCAAGCTGAAGTCGCCGGCATGGCGCGATGCCGTGCGCGATCCGGCGCTCATCGCGAAGGTGAAGGCGAGCCGCGGCGTCTATTTCGCCGGCGGCGCACAGGAACGCATCACGGACGTGCTGCTGTCTGACGAAGGCCGCGAGATGCTGGCCGCCATTCGCGACGTGCAACAACGCGGCGGTGTGATCGCCGGGTCCAGTGCCGGCGCCGCCATCATGAGCGCCACCATGTTCGTCGATCCGCAGCCGGTGCTGGACATGCTGAAGTTCGGCGTGAAGCCGCAACAGGACATCGGCAAGGGTCTGGGCTTTGCCGGCAGCGGCCTCATCGTCGACCAGCACTTCCTGAAGCGTGGCCGATTCGGCCGCCTGCTGCCGGCGCTGGTGCACAGCGGACTCAAGCTCGGCGTGGGCGTGGATGAGGACACCGCCGCGCGCTTCTGCGGCGATGAAGTGGAAGTGTTCGGCGCCAAGGGCGCGCTGGTGATCGATGTCAGCCAGGCCAGCCGCGACGAGCGCCTGCGCGAATTCAATGTGAAGAATGCGCGGCTCAGCTATCTGGATCGCGGCGACCGCTACAACCTGAAGACGCGGGTGGTGACGCCATCGCCGGAAAAGCAGGGCGACCGGCGCATCGACCCCAACGCACCCGGCTTCAAGCCGTACTTCAGCCACACGCTCTTCCAGACCGACATCCTGGGCGACACCACGGTGGTGGCGGTGATGAGCCACCTCATCGATGGCAAGCAGCGTGAAGTCATCGGCCTCGCCTTCGATGCCGTGGCCCTGAACGACGCCGCCGTACCGGCCGCCCGCAAACCCGAGTTGGGCTTTGAGTTCCGCTTCAGCCGCACGGCAGAGAGCCTCGGCTGGTTCACCTCGCGCTTTGGCGGCGAGGACTACACCATTGCGAATATTCGCGTGGACGTGACGCCGGTGACGCTGGCCCGTCCGCTGTATCGCCACCGGGCCAGCCCATGAGGGCCGCGCGGAGCAGCCGTTCGGAGGAACAGGGACAATGCCGGCTTTCGCCCTGCCGAGGATTCACACCATGAAAACCATCCACCCATCCATCTCGCTGTTGCTTGCCGCCGCCCTCGCATTGACCACCGTCGCGCTGGCCACCGTCGCCGCACCCGCCACGGCGCAGGAACGCAAGATCCGCATCGGCGTCGAAGGCGCCTACCCGCCCTTCTCCGAGATCGGCCCCGACGGCAAGATCAAGGGCTTCGACATCGACATCGGCAACGCCCTCTGCGCTGAGCTGAAGGCGCAGTGCACGATGATCGTGCAGGACTTCGACGGCATGATCCCGTCGCTCATCGCCCGCAAGTTCGACGCCGTCCTCGCCTCGATGTCCATCACCGACGAGCGCAAGAAGGCGGTCGACTTCACCAACAAGTACTACCACTCGCCGGAACGCTTCATCGGCAAGGTCGGCGCGTTGTCCGACACCTCGCCCGCCGGACTGAAGGGCAAGCGCATCGGCGTGCAGCGCACGACCACGCACGATCGCTACGTGAGCGACCTGTACAAGCAGTCGCAGATCGTGCGCTATACCAAGCAGAGCGATGTCTATCTGGATCTCGTCGCCGGCCGCATTGATCTCGCCATGCTGGACAGCGTCGCCGCGGATTTCGGCTTCCTGCGCACGCCGCAGGGCAAGGGCTACGGCTATCTCGGCGAGCCGGCCAACAACCCGAAGTACTTCGGCTATGGCTCCGGCATCGCGGTGCGCAAGGGTGACACCCAGCTGCGCGAGGATCTGAACCGCGCCATCGCCGCCATCCGCGCCAACGGGACATACAAGAAAATCCAGGACAAGTACTTCACGTTCGACATCTATGGGGCACCGGTGAAGTGATGGTCACGGCGGCCGCCTTCGCACAGCACCCTGTCGCATCAACCTTGCGCCGTCCGGCCTGTGCGAACGGTTGCGCCGCGCGCCCCGCGTTTCACACCCCATGCTGATCGAGTATCTGCCCACCCTCCTCGACGGCACGCTGGTCACGCTCTCCGTGGCGGGCGCGTCGCTCGCCATCGCCGTGGCGCTGGGCCTCACCGGGGCGGCGGCGAAGCTCTCGCGCCTGGGCTGGCTGCGCGCCATCGCGACCACGTACACCACGGTCATCCGCGGCGTGCCGGATCTCGTGCTGATGCTGCTCATCTTCTACGGCGGCCAGGTGGGCGTGAACCAGCTCGCGGCGGCGCTGGGTCATGACGGCTACATCGACATCAATCCCTTCGTGGCCGGGGTCGCGACCATCGGCTTCATCTTCGGCGCCTATCTCACCGAAACCTTCCGTGGCGCGCTGATGGCCATTCCGGCCGGACAGCGCGAGGCCGGCCTCGCCTTCGGCATGTCGCCGCTGAAGGTCCTCTGGCGCATCACCGTGCCGCAGATGATCCGCCTGGCGCTGCCCGGCTTCACCAACAACTGGCTGGTGCTGGTGAAATCGACCGCCATCGTGTCGGTGATCGGGTTGTCCGACATGATGCAGCGCGCGGGATTCGCCGCCGGCGCCACGCAGCAGCCATTCACGTTCTACCTGGCTGCCGCCGGGCTGTATCTCGCCATCACCTCGGTGTCGCTCATCGCATTGAATGCGCTGAACCGCCGCTACTCGCTCGGCGTGAGAACGGGGGCGGCATGAACTGGGACGCCATCACCTCCAGCCTGCCGACCTACCTCGACGGCGCGCTGCTCACGCTGCAGCTCCTCGGCGCGTCGCTGTTGCTGGGGCTCGTGGTCGCGCTGCCTCTGGCGCTGCTGCGCGCCTCGGCCAATGCGTGGGCCAACCGCGCGGTGTGGTGCTTCACCTATGTCATCCGCGGCACGCCGATGCTGGTGCAGCTCTTCCTGATCTATTACGGGCTCGCGCAGTTTCCGGCCGTGCGCGAGAGCGTGCTCTGGCCGTGGCTGTCGCAGGCCTGGTTCTGTGCCGTGCTCGCCTTCGGCATCAACACCTGCGCCTACACGGTGGAAATCATCGCCGGCTGCATCCGCGCCACACCGCACGGCGAGGTGGAGGCCGCGCGCGCCATGGGCCTCACCACGGCGCAGACCTGGCGCCGCATCCTGCTGCCCTCCGCACTGCGCCGCGCGCTGCCGGCGTACTCCAACGAAGTCATCATGATGCTGCACGGCACGTCACTCGCCAGCATCGTGACGCTGCTCGATCTCACCGGCGTCGCCCGCGAAGTCAACTCGCGTTTCTATGCGCCCTTCGAGGCCTTCATCACCGCGGCCGTGTTCTATCTGGCACTCACCTTCCTGCTGGTCGGCCTGTTCCATCTGGCCGAGCGGCGCTGGCTGAAGCATCTGCGTCCGCGCACGACCTGACACCGGCCCACCCAACTCGCTGAACCCACTCCGACACCGAGCCCATCACCCATGAGAGTCCAACATCACCCACTGGCCGCGACCGCACTGGGCACCCGCCGCGAGGTCACCAGCCTGCACTTCGGCGCGCCATCCGGCAGCGCGGTCGGACATCGCAAGGTCTACATCCAGGCGTCGCTGCATGCCGACGAGCTGCCCGGCATGCTGGTCGCGCATCATCTGCGCCAGCGCCTCGCCGCACTTGACGACGCGGGACAGCTGGCGTGCGAGGTGGTCCTCGTGCCCGTGGCCAATCCACTCGGCCTGGCGCAGACGGTGCTGCGCACGGCGCAGGGTCGCTTCGATTTCAACACCGGCGAAAACTTCAACCGCCACTACCCGGCGCTGAAGGATGCGGTGATCGAACGCGTCACCGGCAAGCTGGGCGCGGACGAGGCGGCCAACACTGCGAATATTCGCACTGCCATGCGCGACGCGCTGGCCGGCTGGCAGACCACGGGTGAGCTGGAGAGTCTCAGGAAGACGCTGCTCACGCTGGCCTGCGACGCCGACATCGTGCTCGATCTGCATTGCGATACGGAAGCGGTGGTGCATCTCTACACCGGCACGCCGCTCTGGCCGCGCGTCGAGCCGCTGGCCCGCTATCTGGGCGCGCATGCCACGCTGCTCGCGACCGAGAGCGGGGACAATCCCTTTGACGAGGCCTGCTCGCAGACCTGGTGGCAACTGGCGGAACACTTTGGCGCGGCCACACCGATCGCGCCCGCATGCGTGGCGGTGACGGTGGAGCTGCGCGGGCTGGCGGATGTCGACCATGCGCACGCCGCGCAGGATGCCGACGCCATCGTGAACTATCTGGCGCAGCAGGGACTGATCCGCGTGGATGCGCCGCCGCTGCCTGCGCTCATCGCGCCGGCAACACCGCTCGCTGGCTCGGAGGCACTGCACGCGCCCATGGCCGGGATTGTCGTGTTCCTGCGCGAACCGGGCGACCGCGTGCGCGCGGGCGACGAGATTGCGGAGATCATCGATCCGCTCACCACCGAATCGGTTCGCCTGAAAGCGGGCGTCGATGGCATCCTGTACGCCCGTGACCATCAACGCTATGCGCTGGCTGGCGCGCGGCTGGCCAAGGTGGCGGGTGCCGTGCCCATCCGTACCGGCAAACTGCTCTCCGCCTGATGGGTCCCGCACCCGCACACGCCACGCCAGCCATCCCATCCACCGACCGCACCGCGACACCATGATGATGAATGACCTGCCGCATCCGGCCACCCACGACATCCCCGATTCGAGCCCGGCCGCCGCGAAGCTCGCGGTCAGCGATCTGCACAAGCGCTTCGGCAGCACGGAGGTGCTGAAAGGCGTGTCGCTCACCGCCCATGCCGGTGACGTCATCAGCCTCATCGGCTCGTCGGGCTCGGGCAAGAGCACGTTCCTGCGCTGCATCAACCTGCTGGAGCAGCCGAACGCGGGCCGCATCGCGTTGAATGGCGAAGACCTGAGACTCATTCCCGACCGCGACGGCTCGCTCAAGGCGGCGGATGCGAAGCAGCTGCAGCGCCTGCGCGCACGGGTGACCATGGTGTTCCAGCACTTCAACCTGTGGGCGCACATGACGGCGCTTGAAAACGTGATCGAGGCGCCGATGCAGGTGCTGGGACTTGGCAAGGATGAAGCCGTCGCCCGCGGCGAGGCGTTGCTCAATCGGGTTGGCGTGGCGCATCGCAAGGACAATTTCCCGGCGCATCTTTCCGGCGGCGAACAGCAGCGCGTGGCCATCGCGCGCGCGCTGGCGATGGAGCCGGAAGTCATGCTGTTCGACGAACCGACTTCCGCGCTGGACCCGGAGCTGGTGGGCGAGGTGCTGAAGGTGATGCGCGATCTCGCCGGTGAAGGCCGGACCATGATCGTGGTCACCCACGAGATGGGCTTCGCCCGTGAGGTGTCGAACCATGTCGTCTTCCTGCACAAGGGCGTGATCGAGGAGCAGGGCGATCCGCGCGTGGTGCTCAGCCAGCCGACCAGCGAGCGGCTGAAGCAGTTTCTGTCGGGCAGCCTGAAGTAGCGGCTCGGCCGCGAGACAGGCGGCCATGCGCTTCGAGCCAGCCGGGCTACGATAGCGGTCCTTCCTTGCGAATAGCCCCCTGTGACCCCGCCCGCCTCAACTGAACGCCACATTTTCCTGCTGCTGCCGCGCTTCCCGCTCGCGGCATTGGCGGGGCCGCTGGATGCGTTGGCCCATGCCAACGTGGCGCTGGGCGAGACGCGGCATGAAGCCTTGCTGGCCTCCACCGATGGCCAGCCCGTGCCGGCGGGCAACGGCATCAGCCTGCCGGTGCACGGCGCGCTGACCGCATTGCTGGAGGAAGGCGCGCAATCGGTATTCGTCGTGGCCGATGCGCCCCTGCCGCAACGCGGACATGACAGCGAGATGGCGCAGCTCCGCCAGTTCGCCCTGCTAACCGACCGGATGATCGGCGGCCTCGCCACCGGCGCATGGCTGCTGGCGCGGGCGGGACTGCTCAACGGCCGGCGCGCCACCATCCACTGGCCCTATGCCGCGTTGCTCTCCGAGGAGTTTCCGGACAGCGTGGTGTCCTCCAACCTGTTCGAGGTGGATGACAACCGGCTCACGGCGGGCGGCGGTGACGCGCCCCGCGACCTCTTCCTGCACTGGCTCGGCTTGCGCCACGGTGACGCGGTGACGGGCGCACTCATGGATCACTTCGGTCTGGAACGGCGGCGCGGTGCGGGCGAGGCGCAGCGCGTGCCACTGGCCGCGCGCATCGGCGGCGGCCAGCCCAAGCTCACCGAGGCGGTGACGCTCATGGAAGCCAACTTCGAGGAGCCGCTGCCCACCGAGGAAATCGCGCGGCTGGTCGGCGTCTCGCGGCGTCAGCTGGAGCGGCTTTTCAAGCAGTACCTCAACAACCTTCCTTCGCGCTATTACCTGGACCTCCGCCTCAACCGCGCGCGCCAGCTCCTGATGCAGACCAGCCAGTCCATCCTGCAGATCGGGCTGGCGTGCGGGTTCTCCTCGGGCCCGCATTTTTCCAGCGCCTATCGCGCCAAGTTCGGCATCACCCCGCGCGAGCAACGCAGCGCGCGCTTCCAGGGGGGCGCGGAAGCCACGCCAACGGAGCGCGAAACATGAGCACGCATGTAACGCGAGGTCGCTTTGCTGATAGAGCGCCCTGCCCCGAGTCCGTAGAATACGAACCTTCACTCAAGATCCGGCGCACACGCGCCGTGCGGAGACAGCCATGAGCCAACCGACTTCGACCCCCACGCCTTCCAACGCCCCCGTCAATCGCGCCACGTTCGACCAATTCATGGTGCCCAACTACGCGCCGGGCGCCATGATCCCCGTGCGGGGCGAGGGCTCGCGCGTGTGGGACCAGACCGGCCGTGAGCTGATCGACTTCGCCGGCGGTATCGCCGTCTCGGCCGTGGGCCATTGCCATCCCAAGGTGGTGGGTGCCCTGGTCGAGCAGGCCAACAAGATCTGGCACGTCGCCAACGTGCTCACCAACGAACCGGCGCTGAAGCTGGCGCGGGCGCTCGTCGAGCGCACTTTCGCCGACCGCGTGTTCTTCGCCAACTCCGGAGGCGAGGCCAACGAAGCCGCGTTCAAGCTGGCCCGCAAATACGCCTGCGACAATTTTCCGAAGTACCCGGAGGACAAGGAAAACGCGAAGGACAAGCTGGAAAGCGAGAAGGTGGAATTCGTCGCCTTCAACAATTCCTTCCACGGCCGGACACTCTTCACCGTGACCATGGGCGGCCAGCCGAAATACACCAAGGGCTTCGCGCCGCTGCCGCCCGGCATCCATCACGCGCCGTTCAATGATCTCGACGCCGCCGCGAAGCTGGTGAGCGACAAGACCTGCGCCATCGTGGTCGAGCCCATCCAGGGTGAAGGCGGCGTGACCCCGGCCAAGCCGGAATTCCTCAAGGGCCTGCGTGCGCTGGCGGACAAGCACAACGCGCTGCTGATTTTCGATGAGGTGCAAAGCGGTGCCGGCCGCACGGGCGAGCTCTACGCCTACATGAAATACGGCGTCACCCCCGACATCCTGACCTCGGCCAAGGGCATCGGCGGTGGCTTTCCCATCGGCGCCATGCTGACCACTGAGAAAATCGCGGCTAGCCTCAACGTGGGCTCGCACGGCAGCACCTACGGCGGCAACCCGCTGGGCTGCGCCGTGGGCCTGGCAGTGCTGGACATCATCAGCAGCGATGCGACGCGCGCCAATGTCGCGGCACGCAGCGCGCAACTGAAAGAGGGCTTGCGCAAGCTGGCCGACAAGCACCAGGTGTTCAGCGATGTGCGCGGCGAAGGCCTGCTCGTTGGCGCGGAGCTCTCCAAGCCTTATGCCGGCAAGGCCAAGGACCTCATCAACGCCGCCGAGAAGGAAAGCCTCATGGTGCTCATGGCAGGTCCTGACGTGATGCGCTTCGCGCCGTCGCTCCTCATCACCGAGGCCGATGTGGCGGAGGGCTTGGCGCGGTTTGATCGCGCCATCGCTGCGTTCGTGGCCGCCGCAGCGCCGGCCGCGGCCAAGGCGGCCTGAGCGCTCGGCACCACTGACTACCCCTCATGCTCATCCTTCGCCCCAGCCGCATCGCCGACCTGCCCGAGGTGCAACGCATCGCCGACGCCTCGGTCATCGGCATCACCTCGCTGCCGCCCGACCGCGACCGGCTGTTTGAAAAGATCCGCCAATCGGTCGAGTCGTTCGAGTCGGACCGCGACGTGTCCGGCGAGGAAACCTATTTCTTCGTGCTGGAAGACACGGCCACGGGCAGATTGATGGGCACCAGCGGCATCGCGGCCCAGGCCGGGTTCCACGACCGCTTCTACAGCTATCGCAACGAGACCATCGTGCATGCGTCGCCGGAGCTCGCGGTGTCGAACCGCATCCACGCGCTGCATCTCTGCCATGACCTGACCGGCTATGTGCTGCTGACCTCCTTCTGGATCGATCCGTCGCTGTACAACACCGAATGGCCGCAACTCCTGTCCCGCGCGCGCCTGCTTTTCTTAAGCGAATATTCGCAGCGCTTCGGCGACAAGATCGCGGCCGAGAATCCCGGCGTGTGCGATGACCAGGGCCAGTCACCGTTCTGGGATGCCGTCGGCCGGCGCTTCTTCAACATGGATTATCCGCAGGCCGAGCGCCTGTCCGGCGGCCGCAGCAAGACCTTCATCGCCGAACTCATGCCCCACTATCCGATCTACGTGCCGCTGTTGCCGCCCGCCGCGCAGCTCGCCATCGGCCAGCTGCATCCGGTCGCCGAACTGCCATTCTCCATCCTGCTGGATGAAGGGTTCGACACCGACACCTATGTCGATATATTCGATGGTGGTCCGACGGTGGAAGCGCGCATCGCCACGCTGCGCACGGTGCAGGGGCAGCGCCGCCTCCCGGTGACCGTGGCGCCAGCGCCGCTGAAAGGTGGCAAGCCGCATCTCATCGCCAATCTCTCGTCGGAAGATTTCCGCGCAACCATCGCCCCAGTTCTGGCTGAAGGCGGCGAGCGTGCGCAGATCGCGCCTGAAATTGCGACGGCGCTGAATCTCTCTTCGGGTGATGCCGCCCGCGTGGTGCCGCTATGAGTGCCGCTGTGAACTCCTCGCTGGTGTTCCGCCCCATCACCCGCGCCGACCTGCCCGGCCTCATGGAGCTGGTCGGCCGCGCCGGTGTCGGCCTCACCACGCTTCCGCCCAATGAAGGCGAGCTCGGCAAGCGCATCGACGCCTCGGTCGCCACCTTTGCCGGCACCGCCGACCCGCGCGATGGGCTCTATCTCTTCGCTCTCATCGACAGCGCCAGCAACAAGCTGGTCGGTGTCTCGGGCATCGCGCCGGCCGTGGGATTGCGCCAGCCCTGGTACTCGTATCGCGTGGGGCAGGTGGTGCATGCATCGGAAGAGCTCGGCATCTTTACCCAGACGCCCACGCTGTTCCTCTCCAACGATCACACCGGCCACAGTGAACTCTGCTCGCTGTTCCTCGACCCGGCTTGGCGCAAGGATCGCAATGGCGCGCTGCTGTCGAAGGCGCGGCTGCTCTTCCTGGCCCAGCATCCCGATCGCTTCGCGAAGAAGATCATCGCGGAACTGCGCGGTGTGACCGACAACAACGGCAAGAGCCCGTTCTGGGAAAGCCTGGGCCGGCATTTCTTCTCCATGGAATTCGCCCACGCGGATTACCTGACCGGCATCGGCCGCAAATCCTTCGTCGCGGAGCTGATGCCCAAGCATCCGCTTTACACCTCGTTCCTCACGCCGGAAGCGCAGGCGGTGATCGGTCAGACGCATGAACTCACCCGGCCCGCGCAGGCCATGCTGGTGAGCGAAGGCTTCCGCTATGCCGGGCACGTGGACATCTTCGATGCCGGCCCGGTCGTGGAAGCGGACGTGGCGGATCTCGGCGCGGTGAAGTCGAGCGTGCTGCTGCCGGCGGAAATCGGGCCACGCGCGCCATCCGCCCATGATGTGCCGCATCTGGTGAGCAACACCCGCTTCGCCGATTTCCGTGTCGCGCTGATTCCGCTGCCTAGACGGGGCCGCATCACGCTCACTGCGGAAGAAGCCCGCCTGCTCGGCGTCGCCGCCGGTGACGACGTGCGGGTGGTGCCGCTGTCAACAAAGGATCGCTGATGTCGCAACTCTTCATTCGCGGCGCCTGGCTCGCGGGTGCCGGCGCGCCGTTCGCCTCGCGCAACCCGGTCTCAGGTGCCACCGTCTGGTCCGGCGGCAGCGCGTCGCCGGCCGAAGTCGATGCAGCCGTCCGCGCCGCGCGCGCGGCGTTCGAGGATTGGGCCGACCGCAGCGTGGACGACCGCGTGGCCGTCATCCGCCGCTTTGCCGACCAGCTGAAAGCACACCAGGAATCACTGGCACGCACCATCGGCAACGAGACCGGCAAGCCGCTCTGGGAAGCCCGCACCGAAGTCGCGACCATGATCGCCAAGGTCGAGATCTCGGTGAAGGCGCATACCGAACGCACCGGCAGCCACCACACGCCGCAGCCGGACGGTGCCGCCACGCTGACCCATCGCCCGCATGGCGTGATGGCCGTGTTCGGCCCGTACAACTTTCCCGGCCACCTGCCCAATGGCCACATCGTGCCCGCGCTCATCGCCGGCAACACCATCGTGTTCAAGCCGAGCGAGCTGGCGCCTGCCTCGGCGGAAGCAACGGTGAAATGCTGGGAGGCCGCCGGCCTGCCGCCGGGCGTGCTGAATCTGGTGCAGGGTGCGAAGGACACGGGCGTGGCATTGGCCGGCCATGACGACATCGACGGCCTGCTCTTCACCGGGAGCTCTCGCACCGGCGAGGCGCTGCACCGCCAGTTTGCCGGCCGCACCGACAAGATCCTTGCACTGGAAATGGGCGGCAACAATCCGCTGGTCATCGGCGAGGTCAGCAACATCGACGCCACCGTGCACACCATCATCCAGTCCGCCTACATCTCCGCCGGCCAGCGCTGCACCTGTGCCCGCCGGCTCATCGTGGTGGAAGGTGCCCAGACCGCTGCGCTGCTGGATCGCCTCACCCGAGTCGTTGCGAATATTCGCGTGGGCGCATTCGATGCCGAGCCGCAGCCCTTCATGGGTGCGGTGGTGTCGGTGAAAGCCGCGGACGACCTGCTCGCCGCGCAGCAGAATCTGCTCGCCCGCGGCGGCAAGGCGCTGCTGGAAATGGAACGCCTGCAGCCGAACACTGCGCTCCTCTCGCCGGGTCTCATCGAAGTGACCGCCGCGCGCGACCTGCCCGACGAGGAATACTTCGGCCCGCTCCTGCAACTCACCCGTGTGGCGTCGCTGGACGAAGCCATCACGGTCGCCAACCGTACACGCTACGGACTCGCTGCAGGCCTGCTTTCGGACGACGAAGCGCAATGGCGAAACTTCGCAAGGCGGATTCGCGCCGGCATCGTGAACTGGAACCGTCAGCTCACCGGTGCGTCCAGCGCGGCACCGTTCGGCGGCATCGGCGCCTCCGGCAACCATCGACCCAGCGCTTACTACGCGGCAGATTACTGCGCCTATCCGCAGGCGTCGCTCGAAGCCCAGACTGTCGCCCTGCCCGCCACTCTCAGCCCGGGGCTGGATTTCTCATGACCACACGCGAATTCAACTTCGATGGCCTCGTCGGCCCGACCCACAACTACGCCGGCCTGTCGTACGGCAACGTCGCCTCTGCAAAGAACCAGGGCGCCATCGCCAACCCCAAGCGCGCGGCGCTGCAGGGACTGGCCAAGATGAAGCGGCTGGCTGACCTGGGCTTTGGCCAGGGCGTGCTGGCGCCGCAGGCACGGCCCGACCTCGCCGCCCTGCGCAAGCTCGGCTTTGGCGGCAGCGATGCCGAGGTCGTGCGCCGCGCCGCGAAGGACGCACCGGCCCTGCTCGCGTCCTGCTATTCTGCCTCCAGCATGTGGACGGCCAACGCCGCGACAGTGAGCGCCAGCGCGGACACGGCGGACGGCAGGGTGCACTTCACGCCCGCCAATCTGAACAACAAGTTTCACCGCTCCATCGAGCACCCGACCACGGGCCGCATCCTGAAGGCCATGTTCGCGGGGGAGCACTTTGTGCATCACGAGGCGCTGCCCGGCTGTCCGCAATTCGGGGATGAAGGCGCCGCCAACCACACGCGCCTGACGCGTGCCTACGGCGAAGCGGGTGTCGAGTTGTTTGTCTATGGCTGCTCTGGATTCGACCTCGCGCAACCTGCGCCGAAGAAATTCCCCGCCCGCCAGACGCTGGAAGCCTCGCAGGCCGTGGCGCGCCTGCACGGCCTCGACGGCACGCGCGGCCGGGCCGTGTTCGCCCAACAGAATCCGGACGTAATCGATGCCGGCGTGTTCCACAACGATGTCATTGCCGTCGGCAATGGCCCGGTGCTGTTCCACCACCAGGAAGCGTTTCTCGGCACGCCAGCACTCATCGCGAACCTGCGCGCAGCAATCGGTGAAAGCTTCACCGCCGTCGAGGTGCCGACCGCGGAAGTGAGCGTGGCGGACGCGGTGCAGTCCTATCTCTTTAACAGCCAGCTCCTCACCAAACCCTCCGGCAAGATGATGCTGGTCGTGCCGTCGGAGTGCGAGGCGAATATTCGCGTGAAGGACTATCTCGCCAAGTTGGTTCAGTCAGGCGGCCCGATTGATGAAGTGCTGGTCATGGACCTGCGCGAAAGCATGATGAACGGTGGCGGTCCAGCCTGCCTGCGCCTGCGCGTGGAACTGACGGCGGACGAAGCCCGCGCCGTGAACCCGGCCGTGCTCATGAATGATGCATTGCACGCCACGCTCACCGCCTGGGTCGAGAAGCACTATCGTGATCGCCTCACCGCCGACGATCTC
The DNA here is from genome assembly GCA_033764435.1 of Burkholderiales bacterium. Classification (GTDB taxonomy): domain Bacteria; phylum Pseudomonadota; class Gammaproteobacteria; order Burkholderiales; family Usitatibacteraceae; genus JAEUMY01. The sequence continues at coordinate 130,822 of JANRIX010000059.1, read as the reverse complement.
GCCGATCCGGCACTGATCGATGAGTCACGCACGGCGGTGGATGAACTCACGAGCATCCTCAAGCTGGGAAGCGTGTATCCGTTCCAGCTCGGCTGACGCCCGGCTCCTTTCCGCGATACGCATCACCGATGCTGCGAATATTCGCAGCATCGGCAACTCAGCATCTACTACCGATCAGGCCGCTGCCTTCACCGCCACCGGCGGAAAGTCGATCTCCGTTTGCGCGATGTGGTTGACGTAGTTGGTGAAGATGTTCAGCGCCACATTGCCGATCACTTCCAGGATGTCGCCATCGTTGAGCCCGGCTTTGCGCGCGGCGGCAACGTCGACTTCGGTCAGGTTGCCGCGCGTGGCGGTGATGCGTCCGGCCAGTTGCACCAGCGCGGCGTCGCGTGCGTTGGGCGCGGTGCCCTGGCGGGCCTGGGCGATCTCATCGGGAGTGAGTTTCACCATGCCGCCGATGACGGTGTGCGCGGCGAGGCAGTAGCCGCAGGCGTTGTCCTCCCCCACGGCGAGCGCGATCTGCTCGCGCTGCTTCGCATTGAGCTTGCCGCCGGACAGCGCGCCGGAGAGCGCAACGTAGCTTTGCAGCGCGGCGGGCGCCTGGGCCAGGGTGAGGAACATGTTGGGCAGCACACCCAGCTTGGCCTTGAGGCTGTTCAGCGTGGCCTGGGTGGTGGCGTCGGTGTGGGCAGGGTTGGCGACGGGAATGCGGGGCATGGTGATCTCCTTGATCGTGGGTTGGATGGCGGAGGCAGCGGAAGCGCTGCATCACGGTTGCCATCTTCGTCCTCTGCGGAGTACCATTGGTGATGATTCGTATTGAATAGTTGTCTTATCGTCCAATGTCCGCCGAATCCCATCACCCCCCCATGCCCGACCGCCTCGACGCGCTGCTGCGCCATTTCGCGGTGTCGGCGCGTCTCTTCCACGCGGGCCCCCTCTGCGGCACGCATGATTTCTCCGACGAGGAAGGCTTCCTGCACGTTGTGCGCTCGGGCACGGTGGATGTGCATCACCAGGGCCTGAAGCGCATCGTCATCCGCGAGCCGTCGCTGATCTTCTATCCCCGCCCGCTGCGCCACCGCTTCAGCACTGACGAAAAGGTGGGCGCCGACATGACCTGCGCCACGGTGGAGCTGGGTCGCGCCGCGCAGGTGAAGGCGGGCGCGGGGCCACTCGCGCAGGCGCTGCCGCCGGTGGTGGTGCTCACGCTGGCCGAGCTGCCGGGCATGGCGGCGCTGCTGGACCTCTTGTTCGAGGAAGCGCTGTCACCCAAGTGCGGACGCCAGGCCGTGGTGAATCGTTTGTTCGAGGTGCTCATCATCCAGCTGATCCGCCAGCTGATGAATTCGAATGCGGTGAACACCGGGCTCATCGCGGGACTCGCCGACCCGCGTCTTGCGCGGGCATTGGTCGCAATGCAGGAAGCGCCCGCCGATCCGTGGACACTGGAGTCGCTGGCGGAGAAGGCGGGCATGTCGCGCTCGGCCTTCGCGCAGACGTTCCGGGAAATCGTCGGCACGACACCCGGCGACCATCTGGCCGCATGGCGGCTCAGCCTCGCGCAGACCTTGTTGCGTCAGGGGCGCCCGGTGAAGCAGGTGGCGCTGGACGTGGGTTACGGCAGTCCTGCGGCGCTGTCTCGCGTGTTCAGCGCGCGGCTGGGCCAGTCGCCCCGCGCGTGGCTGAAGGCGGCCTGATCAGCGCGCGCTTTTTCGAGTGACGGCAGGCTACTTGCCGAACAGGCGGCGCACGGCGTTCCAGCATTTCAGCCAGAACCGCGCTTCCCACGCCATCAGCTTCGCCACCCAGGGCGACATGTTCTGATTGGCCGATACCGTCGCCGCGGCGCGCTCGGCTGAGGCGCCCTTGAAGACCGCCTTCCAGATCGCGACCACGATGGCAATCTCGATCCAGATGAGGACAGCCAAACCGACGTAGCGCAGCGGCGCGACCCAGGTCAGCAGCACCTGATCATCCGCCGGCACGACATGGCCCGCCGCCCAGATGCCGAGGCAGGACAGGGCCAGCGCGCGAACGACCGCGCGACGGCCCTGCGCCCGGTAGCACGCCCAGCAAAGCAGCGGCAGCACGACCGCGAAATCGAAGAGCACGGCAGCCTCCACCAATCGCGGCGGCTCGCCGCGCGGCACAAGGCCGACCATCAGGTCGCCCGCGATGATGAGCGGGGCGAGGAACAGAAACCAGTGCTGGCGGAGGTTCGGCACGCGGGCAAGATCGAGGTTCATGATGACTCCGGCTGAGGAGAAGTTGTCGATGGATGCGAATATTCGCAGTCTAGCGAATTCACCCGCCGCGCGACGGATGCGCTCAAGAACGCCACCGGGCTGCCGATGAATCGCTGTGAACCCGAATTCCACTCCTTTCACTCCCGCACCCACCGGCCTGGCCGGGTGGACGCGTCTGTTTGCCGACGCGAACTTGCCCATCCTGACCGAGACGGCCTCAGCACTGGCCGAGCTTGATCCGGATGACGACCGTCTGGATGCGCATCAGCTCGTGCTGACCATTCATCGCGATCCGTTCGCGGCGTTGAAGACCTATCGCGCCGTGGCCGGCGCGGGGCCGCCGCGCGAGTTCAACGACATCGAGACGCTGACCGCCAGCGCGGTGATGCTGGGTGTTCCGCGCCTGCTCACGGCCCTGCGCGACGCGCCCACGCTGGACGACTATCTTGCCGGACACGCGGCGGACGGCACGCGCGATGGCGTGATGCGCGTGGTCGACCGCGCCCGGCGCGCGGCGGATTTCGCCTACGACTGGGCGCTGCGCCGCCAGGACCTCGACGCCGAGGTGATCGCCATGGCGGCATTGCTGCATGACTTCGCCGAAATGCTCCTGTGGTGCCTGCGCCCGAACGAAGCGCGGGCCATCCAGCATGCGCTGGCGGCGACGCCGGGCCTGCGCAGTGCCGAGGCACAGCGGGCCGTCCTTGGCATCGAGTTGAATGAACTGGAAAGCGCGCTGATGCGCCGCTGGCGGCTGCCCGAGCTCATCACGCTCATCACGCAAGATCACGATGTTGCCCATGTCCGCGTGCGCAATGTCCGCCTGGCGGTGGCCGTGGCGCGGCACAGCAGCGAGGGCTGGCAGAACCCGGCGCTGCCCGACGACTTCGCCGAACTGGCGGATCTGCTGCATGTGAACGCGGGGCAGGCCCGGCATATCGCGATGTCGCTCTGATCTGGCGCAGCTTGCGCGGCCATGGTCGCGCATGGGCGGGGCACGGCCGAGCTGTGCGAAACTCTGCACCATGAACGCCTTCTCGCCACACTCTCTGTATTCGATCCGCGTCACGCTGGCAGCACTTGCCACTTTGTTGCTCGCTGCCTGCGGCCCATCGGTACCCAAGGTCAGCAAGTTGGACAGTGCCGCGACCGTGCTGGCCTTCGGTGACAGCCTCACCTTCGGCACCGGTGCCGCGCCTGCCGAGTCCTATCCCGCCCAACTCGAACGCGCCATCGCCCGCAAGGTGGTCAATGCCGGTGTGCCCGGCGAGATCAGCGCAGACGGCCTGAAGCGCCTGCCCGAGGTGTTGGACGAGGTGCAGCCGAAGCTGCTCATCCTCTGCCACGGCGGCAACGACTTCCTGCGCAAGATGAACGAAAGCGATGCCGCTGCGAATATTCGCAGCATGATCCGCGAGGCCAAGGGACGCGGCATCGACGTGGTGCTGATGGCCACGCCGAAGCCCGGCCTGCCGCCCTCCGTGCCGGCCTTCTACGCCGAGATCGCCAAGGAGTTCGGGCTGCCCATGCAGGACGACGTCATCAAGTCAGTGCTGTTCGACAACGCCAAGAAAAGCGATCTCGTGCATCCCAATGGCGTGGGCTACGGCGAGATGGCCGAGGCCGTGGCCAAGCTGCTCAAGAAAGCGGGGGCGGTATAGCGGGAGGCGGGAGGCGGTTGATGCGGCTTGCGAATATTCGCAAGCAGGTACGGCACTTTTTTCCTGGGACGACATCTCAGTTCATTCTTCATTGGCGACCTCACGCCTGATTGCAGGACCCTCGTTCCGCCTCCCGCCTCACACCTTCCGCCTCCCATCACCACCTTATGGATTCCGCCTCCCAACTTCTCCTTGGTGCCGCCGTCGGTGTCGCCGCCATGGGCCGCCGCACCGCGCCATGGAAGGCTGCGCTCTGGGGCGGCGTCGCCGGCACGCTGCCGGATCTGGATGTCTTCATTTCCTATGGCGACGCGATCGCCGACATGACGCTGCACCGCGCCGAGACCCATGCGCTGTTCTGGTTGACACTGTTCTCGCCCGCGCTCGCGGCACTGCCCGCCTGGCTGCATCGGGTGCAGGCACTCGATTGGCCACAGTTCAGGCATTGGTGGCTCGCCATCTGGCTGGCACTCATCACCCATCCGCTGCTGGACGCGATGACGGTGTACGGCACACAGCTGCTGCTGCCCTTCACCAACCATCCGTTCGGTGTGGGCAGCGTGTTCATCATCGACCCCCTATACACCCTGCCCCTGCTGGTGGGCGTGATCGCGGCGCTCGTCGTGCGCGGTGACAGCCGGTTCAAGTGGAATGGGGCCGGACTTGTTGTCTCCACGCTGTATCTGGCCTGGGGTGCCGCAGCGCAAGCGCATGTCGAATCGGTGGCGCGGGCGAGCCTGCCACCCAACGAGCGCGAGACCGCGCGCGTGCTGGTCACGCCCAGCCCGTTCAACAGCATTCTCTGGCGGGTGCTGGTGCGGCGGGAGGACGGCTACGCCGAAGGCTTCTACTCGCTCTTCGATGCGGAGCGCCGCGTGCGCTTCGAGCGCTTTCCGCATGACCTGCGGCTGGAGGCGGAGTTGAAGCGGGCCAAAAATCCCGCGCATGCGCGCATGGCCGCGTTCACCCACGGGTTCTACGCGCTGCGCGAAGAGAACGGCAAGGTTCGCCTGACCGATCTGCGCATGGGCCAGGAGCCCAATTACACCTTTGCCTTCCACATCGCCGAGCGGCGCGATGGCGTGCTGGCGCCCATTCCCGCCGTGGGTGTGGGCGGGCGCGGCGATCCGAAGAAGGGACTGGCCTGGGTGTGGGCACGTCTGCAAGGACGGGACATTCCGCCGCCCAGATAGCGCTATTCCCCACGCCCGCTGTGGATTTGCGCCGTCATCGGTCGCGGAATTGACCGATAATTCGCTTTGTACGAATTTTCAACTCAGGAGAGTTCACCATGGCTGCCCCCTTCACCCTGCCCGCCCTGCCCTGGGCGGACAACGCGCTGGACCCGATCATTTCCGCCAACACGATGTCGTTCCACCACGGCAAGCATCACAAGGCCTACGTGGACAACCTGAACAAACTGGTCGAGGGCACGCCCATGGCCGACCAGTCGCTGGAAGCCATCATCAAGTCCAGCGCCGGTGACGCATCCAAGGCGGGTCTCTTCAACAACTCCGCACAGATCTGGAACCACACCTTCTTCTGGCACTCCATGGCACCCAACGCCGGCGGCAAGCCCACGGGCAAGGTGGCCGAACTGATCGACCGCGATCTGGGCGGCTATGACAAGTTCAAGGAAGAGTTCGCCAAGGCCGCCATGGGCCGCTTCGGCTCCGGCTGGGCCTGGCTCTCGCTGAAGGACGGCAAGCTGGTCATTTCCTCCACGCCGAACGCCGAGACCCCGCTCACTGCCGGTGCCACGCCGCTCTTGACCATCGACGTGTGGGAACACGCCTATTACCTCGATCACCAGAATCGTCGCGCGGACTTCGTCAACGCCATCATCGACAAGCTCATCAACTGGAACTTCGCCAACGAGAATCTGGCGAAAGGCTGAGGATCGGGCCATCAAGCCCGGCCGCATCCAGGCTGACGATCGAACCGCCCCGCGTTGACCGAGCGCGGGGCGGTTTCGCATCTGGCGGTGCAGCAAATGTAAACATTCCGCAATTGCCGCTGATTTGCCGCCTGCCGGCTTGCGTTTTGTCGGCGCAGGCGGTACGTTGCTCCACATGACAAGAGAAACCCGGCACTGACCGAAGATGGCCAGCGCTCCACAGCAGTTTCCGTTCAATCTGAAATCCCCGATCGCCGAGAGACAAGTACTCCGCACCCGACGGTTCTACCTCGGCATGCTGGCGTACGGCGTGGGGGCTGTCCTGCTTTGCCTGGCCACCACGGTCGACCTGCTCGACGTGCGCGGGCTCACCTACTCGATCGCACTCATCCTGATCTGGAATGCGGTGCTGATGTGGATGTTCAAGAGCGGCTTCAACGAGCGCTTCCAGGACAAGAGCCTGACCCAGTTCCAGACACTCGCGGGCATCGCGCTCATCATGTTTGTCGCCTACCACTTCCAGCGCGACCGCAGCCTGGTGCTGGTGTGGTGCCTTGTGGTGCTGCTGTTCGGCATCTTCCGCTTCCGCCCGCGGGAATTCGCGACCACCACGCTGTTCATGCTTGCGGGCTATGCGCTGGTCATCAACCTGCTGATGAGCTTCCGCCCGCAGACCGTTGACGTGTACCTGGAGTGGTACCAATGGGCGTGGCTCGCGCTGGTGCTGCCCTCCTTCGCCCTGGTCGGTGCCCGCATCAGCGCGCTGCGCGACCGGCTGGTGCGTACCAACGAGGAGCTGACCGGCGCGCTCGGCACGATCCAGCAGATGGCCACACAGGATTCGCTCACCGGCCTGCCCAACCGCGCGTCGCTCACCGACACGATGACCCATGTCATCGCCACCTCGGCACGCACCGACAGCCGCTTCGGGCTGCTGTTCATCGACCTCGACCATTTCAAGGCCATCAACGATACGCTGGGCCATCCCACCGGCGACCAGCTGCTGCGCGAGATCGCGCGTCGTCTGCGTGCCGCTGTGCGTGACAGCGATCTCGTGGCCCGCCTCGGCGGAGACGAATTTGTGGTGATGGCAGAACAGATCAGCGACGGCAGCCATCTCGAGGAACTGGCAGACAAACTGCTCGCGGTGGTGAGCGAGCCCATGCTGCTGCAAGGCCACGAGGTCAAGGTGTCCGCGAGCATCGGCATGGCCTGGTTTCCCGACGATGGCCGTGATGTACAGAACCTGCTGTCGAACGCTGACATGGCCATGTACAAGGCCAAGTCCGGTGGACGCGACCGTCGCGTGGCCTATTCGCCGGAACTGGGCGAACTCGCGTTGGAACGCTTCGAGGTCGAGAAGGGCCTCCGCCGCGCCGTGCAGGAAAACGAGCTGCGACTGTACTACCAGCCCAAGATCGACTTCCAGACCGGGCACATGCAGGGCGTGGAAGCCCTCATCCGCTGGCAGCATCCCGACCACGGGCTGCTGCACCCGGATCGCTTCATCCGCGTCGCCGAGGAGTCGAACTTCATCATACCGCTGGGCAATTGGGTTCTGGAGACGGCCTGCCGCCAGATCCGCCAGTGGCAGGACGCTCGCTTGCCGCGCTTCTCGGTCGCGGTGAATCTGTCATCCAAGCAGATCAGCGACGAGAGCTTTCTCGAGCACCTGAAATCCGTACTGCGCAGCACTGGCGCCGACCCCGGCCTGCTGGAACTGGAGATCACCGAATCCATGGTGATGGAGGACCCGGCCAAGTCCGCGCTGCTGCTCGCCAATTTGCGCGCGCTGGGGGTCAAGCTTTCCATCGACGACTTCGGCACGGGCTACTCGTCGCTTTCGTATCTCAAGCAACTGCCGGTGGACACGCTGAAGGTAGACCGCGGCTTTGTGAAGGATCTGCCCCACAACCGCGACGACCTCGCCATCACCCGTGCGGTGATCGCCATGGCGCACAGCCTGTCCATGCGGGTCGTGGCCGAAGGCGTGGAGCACCAGCAGCAGTTCGACCTGCTCAAGCTCGAGGGCTGCGACGAATTCCAGGGCTATCTCTGCCGTCCTGCGGTAACCAGCAAGGAGCTGGAACTGCTCGTGCACCGCCACGGGCTGGCCATTCCCCTCTCGTCCTGAGCCTTTTCGGCCCTGATCGCGGCCAGGCTGCAACATCCGCGCAACGTACCGGCACGTTCGGATGCAATCCGTCACCAATTGCATTAGGCTAGTCGGTTCCGAATCGGCCAGCCTCCCCGTCCCTCATCCCCGGGACGGTCCGAATGACTGGAGCGGCCTTTGCGCCGTGCCGGATCGGTATTCATCCACACCGGGAGCACACAATGTTTCGTACCCTCACTCTGCTGCTCGTCTCAGCAGCACTGGCCCTGCCTGTGTTCGCGCAAAAGTCAGACGCGCCGAAGACCGACAACCCACTGACCATCGAGGATGTCTGGCGTCCGCCGGAGTTCGCGAGCCCCACCCTGTCACGCGATGGCAAATGGCTGGCCGCCACGGTGCCCATTCGCGGTCGCCAGAATTTGGCGGTCATGAACATCGAAACCCGCGAGACCAAGCCGCTGACCGGCTATACCAACTATGACGTGCAGGGCATCCGTTGGGTGGGGGATCGCATTCTGTATACCCTCGGCCAGAACAACACGCCGACCGGACCAGGGCGATTTGATGGCGGCGGGCTGTTCGTCATCCATCGCGACGGCAACGAGGCGCGGAAGCTCTCCAACACGGTGAGAGATGCGCGCGACCAAGGCATGAATGTTTACCGCGCGCTGTCATTCCATCGCTTGATCCCGGGCAACACGGACGAGATCATCGCCGAAGGCAACATGACTGACTCAGTGTCGGAAGATTTGTACCGCCTGAATCTGCGCACCGGCAAGTACACCTTGATCACGCAGGGCAGACCTGCGGAACGCACTTTCGATTGGATCATGGACAACGATCTGGTCCCGAGAGTCGTGACGGCAAACATCAAGGATACAAACACCCGCGTTGTCTACTACCGCAAGGACGCAAACTCGCCTTGGAATGAGATTGCCCGATTTGACCGGGCCAAGCCCGGCGCCATCGTGCCGCTCGCCCTTGAGGAAAAAAGCGGCATGCTGCGCGTAGCCAGCAATCAGGGGCGGGACACGATGGCCATTTTCCGCTTTGATCCCATCAACAAGAAGCTGGGAGAGCAGATCGCCGCACATCCTCGCTATGACATGGGTGCGCATGCCGGCGGCGACCGCATCGCGGGAGGCGTGGAAGTCGATCCCGACACGCTGGAAGTGCTGGGCGTGTCCGTGAACGCTGCCATTCCCGAGCGCGTCTGGCTGGACGAAAAGTACGCCGCCACGCAAAGCGCGCTGGACAAAGCATTGCCTGGTCGGGTCAACACCTTCCGCCGCCTGCCCAACTCCAAGAAGTTGCTCATCTCGTCGTACTCGGACACACAACCCGTTGTGTACTACCTGCTCGATGAGGAAAAGCGCCGCATGGAAGAGCTGGGCGCGTCGCGTCCGTGGCAGGTTGGAAAGCTGCCCAAGCAAGTGCCGTTCATCTACAAGACCCGTGACGGCATCGAGATCGATGGCTATTACTTCCTGCCGAAGGACTACAAGCCCGGTACCAAGCTGCCTACCATCGTGCACATTCACGGCGGACCGTTTGCGCGCGCTGACACTTGGGGCCAAGGCTTCGGCGTGAATGAGGGGCGTCTCTTCGCAAGCCGCGGTTACGCCGTCATCGTGCCGAACTTTCGCGTCACGCCCGGACTCGGTTCAAAGGTCTACTACTCGGGCTTTGGCACCTACGGCCGGCAGATGTCCGATGATCACGAGGACGCACTGAAGTGGGGCATCGAGCAGGGCTTCGTTGATCCTGCCAACGTCTGCATCTCTGGCGCATCCTACGGCGGCTATGCGGCACTGCAGGCGCAAGTCCGCAATGCCAGCCTGTGGAAGTGCTCGATCGCCGGTCTCGCGGTTACCGACTTGTACTACCAGCTCACCTCGAAAGACGGTGACATCCCATACAGCACTTCAGCGGTCGATTACTGGAAAGCGGTGTTGGGCGTGGAGAGCTTGAACGAGCCCATCGTCAAGGAGGTCTCGCCAGTGCATTTCGCGAGCAAGATCACCAAGCCGGTGTTCCTCTATGCGGGCGAGGATGATCTTCGCGTGCCCATCGCCCAGATCGGCGCCATGGCCCGCAACCTGCGCGACGCGGGCAACCCGCCGAAGGCATATGTCGTGAAGCCCAACGAAGGTCACGGTTTCGGCAAGCTGGAAAACAACGTCGATCTGTACACCCAGATCTTCGCCTTCCTGAAGGAACAGTTCGGCAAGTAGTCCAGCCCGCAGCAAGCATCAGAAGCAAAAGCGCCGCCCTCGGGCGGCGCTTTTGTTTGCATCGATGTCATCCGCCGCTGCGAATATTCGCAGTCAGGGCCGTCAGGCTGCGGCGATCAAGCCATCTCCAAACGATCCCGACCCGCCTCCTTGGCCCGATAAAGGGCCCGGTCGGCGCGTTGGATGAGCTCCTCGGTCTGGTCGGTGGAGAGGGTCTTGGCCACCGCACCCATGCTGAAGGTGAGTTTGCGTCCGGGTGGCATGCCGGTCACTTGCAGCGCCTGCACGCCTTGACGCAGCCGCTCGAACACGGCCGGGATCTGCTCTGCGCCTGAACCGGGCATGACCAGCAGGAATTCCTCGCCGCCGAAGCGGCCCAGCTTGTCATTGGCGCGCAGTTCCTTCTGGCAGGCGTTGGCGAAGGCGATGAGCACCGCATCACCCTGCGCATGACCGAACTCGTCGTTGATGCGCTTGAAGTGATCGATATCGATGAGAGCAATGATGACCGGTTCCGACAGCGCCGGATGCTTCTGCACCGCCGTGCGGGCGTATTCGAGGATGCTGCGCCGATTGGGCAGCCCGGTCAGGTCGTCCTTCATGGCCAGCGTCTGGAAGCGACGGTTGCGCTGGGCCTGACGGGCGAAGAACAGCACGGCGCCGGTGAGCACGGTCAGCGCAAGAATGAGTCCGAGAATCAGGGCGAGGCGGCGGGCGTCGCTTTCCTGCTGCCGCGCGCGGAGAAGCTGGTTCTCGATTTCCTTCTGCCGCGAATCGAAGCGGCGCTCAATCTCGATCACCATGCGCGCATTGTTGGCCTTTGCCATCTCCTGCTCGGCGGCGCGCAGACCCTCGGCCTCCTTGAAGGCCTTTTCGTACTCGCCCCAACGGGAGTGCAGTTGCACGGCAGTCTCGCGCACCCTCACCTGGGCCCAGGGGGTGTCAAGCGTGGTCGTGATCTCGCGAGCCCGGGCCAGCGCCTGCGCGGCCTCGCGCTTGCGCCCGAGCTCGGTCAGCGTCTTGGCCCGCGAGAGCACCGTAAGCAGTTGCATGTTCATGTTGTCGGTGTCGACGAAGACGGGCATCGCCCGGTCGAGCGCCGCCAGCACGACCATGAACTTGCCCTCCTCCCGGTCGAGTTCCGCCAGACGGTAGTCGAGGTACGCCAGCGACACTCGGTCGCCCAGCTCCCGGGCGATGCCGAAGCTGCGCTCGAAGCTGTCCCGCGCCTTGCCCCGCTCCTTCGCGCGCGCATAGTCGACGCCGAGATTGTGGTAATGCACGCTGGTGTCGTGGCGGCTGCGCTTGGGGTCCATGAGCGCCAGCGCGCGCTGCCCGTAGTCGATGGACTTGCGGAGCGCGGTCTTCTCGTCCGGGTCCAGTGCGAACACCTGTGCCATGAGCGAGAAGGTGTAGGCCATGCCCAGCTTGTCGTGATGCGTCTCGAAATACGCATGGGCCTCTACCAGGAGCGCCAGCGCCTCGGCGGCACGATCCTGGGTCAGGTACAGGTGGGCTTTGGCCGCCTGGGTCTTGGCGACATTGGCGCGCAGCCCCATTGACTCAGCCTTTGCGATGATCGCATCGAAGTCCTTTTCCGCCTGCTCGAAGTCGCCGCTGTCGGCCTTCAGCGTGGCCTGCTGGGTGAGAAATTCGATCTCCGCCTCGCCGTCGCCCAACTCGCGTGCCAGCGCGAGTCCGGCGGCCACGTCCCGGGCCAGATCAGGCCGCTCCTCGCCCTGCTCATTGGCCTTGGCTGACAGACGGAGCGCGTTCAGTTGCATCACCTTGTCGCCCTTCGCCTTGCCTTCGGCCATCCACGCAGCCGCCTGCCGGAGCGCCCCCCGGGGGTCATCCGAGACCGCATAGTCGAGCTCTGTCGTCGGGGTGCGCACGGCCTGCGCGGCGGACACCGGTGTGGCGCCCAGATGGATCGGGGCCAGGACAAGGCACGTCCAGAGGGCATGACGCAACCACCGGGCGCCGGTGGATGACATGCGTGCGGTCAGCGCGCGGTGGCGACAGAAATGCATGAGCACCATGAAGGATGGGTTGCGGGTGCGGGGTGCCGGCTGGCCGGTCGCGCGGGTGGGCGCCGGACTACCGATTCTCTGTAATAAAGGATGCGGCGAATCGTAACCCAATTGACGCAAACACAGGCACACTTCTTCACGGCATGGCACAGACCGCCCCGACGTGGCCGCCCGGGATGGCCTCGCCTGTTGCCGGATGGCCTGCCACGGGCCGGAACGCCTCGGGATGCCGCGTCCAGTGCCGCCAGAGCAGCTTGTAGACATCGACATCGAACACGGGCCGGGTCGGCGCGGCGCAGAGCAGTGCCAGCGCCCCCTCGGCATCCGGATGGCGCACCACGCCGCGATGGCACCAGCGATCCACGAGGTGCCACGCCGTCCAGTCGCGCTCCGGATGCTCCTCGGCGATGAGCGCCGGCCCGGGGAACGGCCAGTCAGGAAAGCGGAGCGCGTCGAGCGCCGCCGCAAGGCGTGCTTGATGGTCTGCCGGCGATTCGATGCCCTCGCAACCACCGGGACAGCGCTTCAACTGCCGGGCAAAGCAGGCCTGGCCGGGCTTCGCGCCGCGCTGGATGCCGAGCAGCTGCCAGCACAGGAACTGCTCCGCCGCCAGCTCCTCCAGCACCGCCTTTACCCGCGCCTTGGATGAAAACGGGCCGTAGAGCCCTTCAGCCGGCGCACTCCAGTCGATGTCATTCACCGGCACACGCACCGGCGGCCGGCCCGGCTCGTCGATGCGCACGAACACCGCGTCGTCATTGCGCCTGAGCGCACGATTGGTGAGCGGCGTGGCGGACTTGATCCATTGCGCTTCGCGGATCAGCGCACCCAGCTCGCCCGCCGTCTCCTCGAACTCGATGCGGCGGATTTCCAGTGCGAGCCGGGCATCGTTGGCCGACATGTGATCGCTGGAGAAATGCGACCGCACCCGGTCCTTCAGTTGCACGCTCTTGCCGATATAGAGCGGCAGATCGTTGACGCCGAAGAACACATAGACGCCCGGCCCTTCCGGCAGCGCGGCCAGCGCATCCTGCGGCAACTGCGGCGGCAGGCTCGGCATGCGCAGCAGGGATTTGATGTGGTGCTCGATGTCCTCATCGTGTTCCCGCGCCATCTTGTTGAGGAACAGCCAGGCCATGCGCGCATCGCCCAGCGCGCGGTGGCGGCCTTCGGCGGAAAGCTGGTGGCGCTCGATGATCGCGTCCAAGCCATGCTGCGAATATTCGCTGTCGATGCGGCGTGACAGGCGAACCGTGCACAGCACATCCGCCGCGTACTTCAATCCCAGCCGACGGCACTCGTTCTTGATGAAGCCGTAGTCAAACCGGGCGTTGTGCGCCACGAACACGCGATCATGCAGCCGCGACATCACCTCGTCGGCCAGCTCGGCGAACGTCGGCGCGCTCCGCACCATGTCATCACGGATGCCGGTCAGCGCCTGGATTTCCGGCGGTATCGGCACGCCGGGATTGACCAGTGACGACCACTCCTCCACCAGCACGCCATCATCCACGATCAGGATGGCGACTTCGGTCACCCGATCCCGCGTGGGATCGGTGCCGGTGGTTTCAAGATCAATGATGGCGAGGCGGGGCGGCAGCACGGTTCGTCGGCTGAATGCGTTCGGTATAGAGTTGTCAGATTAGTCCAATCCCGCAGAAATTCTGTCCCGCCGGCCCGAGACCCATTTGAATGAGCACCGTCCCCCTTCCGCCAATGAGCGATCTTGAAGCACTGCGCACGGCGGTCGAGGAAGGCCGCATCACCGACGCCGAGCGCGAATGTCGCGAACGGCTGGCGTCGGCAGGCGTGTCGGAGGGCGCGTTGCGTGCGCGCTTGCTCATCCTGCTTGCGCATGCGCTCAATGCCCAGGGCAAGGCCATGGAATCCCTGCGTCATGCGCGCGAAGCGCTGGATCTGGCACGCAAGGCCGAGGCCGGCGATGTCGAGACCGATGCCTTGCTCATGCTGGGAACCGCACTGCAGGGACTTGATGCACATGCCGAAGCGTTCGAGGCGTTGCAGGAAGCCGAACGTCGCACTGAAGTCGATGGCCTGCCCCGGGCGCGGGTGCTGCGCCGTCTGGGCATTGGCTGCTCGGTGGTCGGACGCCATGCCGAAGCGCACGAGCTTCTGCAGCGCGCGGCAGTGATGATGGCAGAGCACGGCGCGCGCCCATCCGATCTATGGCACGCCCGCTTTTCGGTGCTGAACGCGCGCGGCCGGGAGCTGGATGGCCGCACCCAGCGGGGAGAGGACTGCCGCCCTGACTATGCAGTGTTGCGTCAGCAATGGCAGGAATTTCTCGACGGCGTTCGCCCGACCGGTCTCAATCGCCTCACGCAGATGGGCATGGGCAACATTGGCATCGCCGCGCAGCGGGCGGGCGATATCGAAGGCGCACTCGACTGGCTGAAGCGCGCTCGCGATCTGCATGCCGAGCGCGGCATGCGCAGTCATCAGGCGGTGACCGAGAACCACATCGGGGACTGCCTGTTCCGGTTGGGCCGCGTGGAGGAGGCCATCTCAGCGGTCGAAGCGGGCATGGCGTTGCTGGAAGGCGGTTCACCCCGCGAGCTGCTCGAGGCGCTGGAGGCCATCGCGCCAATGTATGAGCGTGCGGGCGACATCGCCCGGGCACTCGACGCCTACAAACGCATCCGCCGGATCGAAAAGGAACTGGCCGATGACGACGCCCGGCGCATCGCCGATCGCAGGCGCCAGGCGCAGGAGATCGCGGCACTCATCGCCGATTGGTCTCGGGTCGCTGACGAGGATGCCTTGACCGGGCTTGCCAATCGGCGTGCGTTCGATCGAATGTTCCAGCTGCTGTGCACCGGCCCGAAAGGCACGCAACAAGGAGGCGGGTTGATTCTCGCCGACCTGGATCTGTTCAAGCGCGTGAACGATACCTACGGCCATGCTGTCGGTGACGCCGTGCTCAGCAACGTGGGCCGGCTGATGCGCCATGTGGCGCGCAAGAATGACCTGGCCGCCCGTGTCGGCGGCGAAGAGCTGGCCATTGTCGTGCAGGATGCCTCGCCGGACGCGCTGCACGATCTCGCCGAACGGCTGCGTTCAGCCGTGGCGGCACATGACTGGAGCAAGGTGGCACCCGATCTGGCGGTGACACTGAGCGCCGGCACGGCCAGCCTGAGTGAACTGGCCGAGCCCGATGCCGCGGCGCTGTATGCGCTGGCCGATCGCCGCCTCTATGTCGCCAAGCACACCGGACGCAATCGGGTGGTGTCGCACGACCCCTGAGGCCTTGCGACAAATTTTCCCTCTGACGCAATGCGCGCACGAAACCGCGCGACGAATTCAGGCGTGCTCACCCAGTGCCGCCACGAGCAGACGATGGAAATGATGCACCCCTGATTCCCGCGTCGGCGAATAGCGGCCACCGGGATAGAGCCGCGAGCGCACGCCGCGCTGCACCGCCTCCACGACGGCCTCGTCCTCCGACTCGACGCGATCAAGCCCCGAGCCCGCGCCGCGCGTGCGCAGCTCGGGTTTCCAAACATACGAACGGAATTCCACGCGCGTGCGGGTCAACGCGAGCGGCACCACCCGATTCACCGACAATCCCCACGGATAGAAATTGAGCATGAGGTTGGGAAAGAGCCACCAATAGAGCGCCGCGACCGGCTTGCCCTCGTCCGCCCGGTCAAACGCGGGCTCACCCGTCCGCGCATGCCCGATCTGCAGCACGGCGCCGGGCATGCACTCGGTGCGATAGCTGCCGTAGTCGATGACAGCGTTGAGTCCGCCATGGACGTACGGAATGTGGAAGCCTTCGAGGTAGTTCTCCACATACAGCGCCCAGTGCGCGGCCACCTCGAAGTCCTGTGAGCTGGCGGGATCGGGAAGGAAGTCCGCGACCGGCAGCGATCCCAGCTGCGCATCTATCGCCGCGAACACGGGTGGCAGCAACGCGTCGCGATCGAGATTCGCGAACGCCTGACCGCGCCATTCTGCAAACGCAGGCGATGCCAGATCGTCCGCCGCGCGCGGAAAGTCCTTCGCCGCCGCGAACTCGGGCATGAAGGTCATGCGCCCATCGAGCGCGAAGCGCCGGGAGTGATACCCGCAGCGAATCTCGGCCGACCTGCACGCCGACTTCACCAGGATGTTGCCCCGATGGGTGCAGACATTGGAGAGGCAGCGCAGTTCGCCTGACTTGTCGCGCGAGAGCAGCAGCGGCTCATCCACGAAGCCGGGCAAGAGATCGCGCGGACTCAGCGATTCCGGCTCGCGCACGTCGTGCGTGTCGCCCAGCCACTGCCAGGACCTGGCGAATATTCGCGAGCGGCAGGCTTCCCATGCGGACGTGTCCGCGTAGAAGCGCGCGTCCAGCGTTGCGGCACGGGTGATGTCGGCGTCTATGGCGTAGTTCATCTTGCGAATATTCGCTGCGCAGATTCAGCGCCTACTTCGCCGCCACACGCACCGGCACCTGCACGTTGCACAGCTCAATGTAGCCCGCCGGCACCTTGAACCAGTCGCCGCCACGGTTGCGCAGCGCTTCCACAGCCTTGGTGAAGGTAGCCGTGTCGGTGCGCAGCACTTCCAAATTGGTACGCTCGGCGGCGGGCACATCCGCCGCGATGCGCACGGCTTTGATGGGAACATGCTGCTCCGGCTTCTCGTAGAAACCGAGATTGCCGGTGCCGCGCGGCAGGGATGACAACAGCGGCATGCCCTGCACCACGCGACCCACGACGGTGATGTTGCGATCCAGATGACGCGGCGCGTGGCCGGTCACTGCGTAGAGCGAAGTTCCGTCGCCGGAGTTGGTCTCGTTGCCGCGACCCACACCCACCATGCCGTAACAGTGCGCCAGCCAGGCGGTGCCGGCTTTGGCGTCACGCCCGACCGGAAAACTCGAAGAGAAGCCCACTTGCGGCGCATAGCCATCGGCATCGGGCAGCTTGTCGAACGCGAAGTCCTTGCCCACCGGCGTGGTGAACTCGCCGTCCAGCTTTCGCTTCGCGGTCTTCACCTCCTTCTTCTCGGTGGGGTCGCCCCATTGCGCGACATAGTTGTCGTGCGAGCGGATGATGGCGTTGCCGTCGTACCAGCCTTCCTTCGCCAGCGCGAGGATGTTGGCAACATGTTTGGGGGCCAATTTGGGATGCAGCTCGATGATCACCCGGCCGGCAGGCAACTCCAGGTAGAGCGTGCGCGCAGGATCAAGCGAGCGCCAGTCTGCCGGCTGTGAGGCCTTCAGCACATCGGCCAGCGTCGGCCGGGTGGTCTGTGCAGCGGCCGTTGTGGCCATAAACAGCGCGCAGGCGGCGAGGATGAATCGGGTCATGTATCGGCTCCGGAATGAGGGACGGACAAGAGCATGCATCGCCGCGCATGATCACGCAATTCGGGTGCGCGGCGCCGTCCTGTTCAGGTCCGGTGCCGAATCGGACACACCGGCGGCCGCTGCTGCGGCGCTTCGCCGCGTTCGAACATCCCATAGTCACGCACGACCCGAGCCAGGTGGTGACGGATGGGATCGGCCGCGCGCAGCGCCTGGATGCGATCGAGATGCGCCGGCGCGGCTTCGACGACATGCAGATACTGGTCCGCCCGATACAGACTCGCATAGCTTTGCACCTGCAATCCCTCGCGATGCTCGGGCGGCAGATAGGACGCGCCGGACTGCATCACCAGGACCAGCCGACCAGCGGCCGCAGCATCCGCCTGCTCGAATGCGTCCTGATCCGCGTCCTGATCCGCGTCCTGATCCGGCGGTACGATGCCGGCCACGCGCAAGCGGTAGTCCTCGAACACCTTTTCCCGCCCGTGGAGCTGCATGTCCTGGTGCGCCGCGTTCAGCCGCCAGGCGACGATCGCCGCTTCATCGGCCCAGAGCTGGAAGGACAGCAGATTTTTCGGATCCGCCAGGTTGCGAAACCGTTCGATGTGATGACAGCCGCCGACGCGCTCCAGCTCGGCCTTGAGTCGCGCGGCGATGTCGAGATATTCATTGCGTCGTTCGGGAAACGGCGTGACGTCGAAGAGGAGCAGATGCATCGCCTTTGGGCCACCGGGAAGTACATGAATTCGAGGAGATTGTCGCGGGCACTCGACCATCCGCCTCGTCGCAGGATTCCATCGTACGCCGAATTCACCGAGCAGCTCGTCATTGGCGGTTTTGCGAGATCCCCCACGACAGATTCCGGGTCGAGGAACACACCCGCCCAGCCGCCCAGTCGACCAGCTAGCGCGCATGCGACCATGGCGCAGCTGTGGTGCGTGCCGCGTTCGCCGCCATGCTGGCCAGCGGCCCGTGCGCCGTGGTGCACGAACCGGCAGTCAGAGTTCGATTCGCGTCAACCCGGCCGCGCGCATGCGCGTCAGCAGTGGCGCAAGGTCCAGCCCGGTCACGCTACGCAGCGCGGCAGCGCGCCGCGCGAGCTGCGCCAGCGACAGCCGCACCGGCCTGCCGGCGGTGGCGAACACGATGGTGTTGCCATCCTCGGTCTCGGGCAGCGCGACCACGCGGTTGTCGAAGGCATCCAGGATTCGTTCCACACCCAGCCTCATGCCGCTCCGCCGGCGAAGCAGGTTGACCACGAGCACGCCGTTGTTCGACAGCCGATCCCGGCAGTGCGCATAAAAGCTTCGTCCATTCAGCTTGCCCGGTTTGGCATCGGCATCGAAGCCGTCGATGAGGATGAGATCGAACGTCTCCTCACTGGCTTTCAGCCACGCCACGCCATCGCCCTGTTCGATGTGAATATTGCCCAAGCCTCGCTTTGGGCGAGTCTCGGGTCCGTGCCGGACCGCCTTCGGCGTCCAGCCGGCATCGCCCGGATGCCGGCTGGTCGCACTCCATCTCAGCCGGAAGGACTGCTCCGCCAGCCGCACCACGCGCGGATCAATTTCGACAATGGTCTGCCTGCATTGCGGCCGATGGCGCTGCAGGAACTTGGTCAGCGATGCCGTGCCAAGCCCGATCTGAAGAGCTGTGCGCGGCCAGGCGGTGCTGCGCCCGCCGGTGTTCAGCAGGAGTGCCGCCATCATGTCCTGGGTGTAGTCCAGCACCAGTTCGGTGGGCCGGCTGATGCGCATGGCACCCTGCACCCAAGGCGTGCCGAAATGAAGAAAGCGGATGCCGTCCTCTTCGCTGAGGATGAGCGCGTGGCTGGGCGGGCGGGCTGATTTCTTTGCCGATTTCATGACGCAAGTGTCGCATGCCCGGCCTGTAACACAGCCGCAAGTCAGCGCGGCTATACTCCGCTTCCCCGGTTTTGCCCCCGTCTTTCCCCTAGCCTGTCGACCATGCGTGCTCACTGCGGCCCGAATTGGATTCGCGCCCTCCTCGCCATCGCCGCCACGTTCATCGCGGGCGGCCTGTGTGCCTCGCCTGCGCGGGCGCAAAGCCATTTCACGCTTGACGTGCTGGCAGGTGACTCGGCACCGGGCGCGCTGCCCAAGGCGGCCTACGCGGAACTGGTGGCCCATCTGGATGAGACGCTGGGTGCCCGCTTCACGCTGCGCGTGATGACCACGCGCCGCCATATCGATGCATCGCTCACTGGCACCACACCACCCCACTTCGTGCTGACCGACGGCGTGGCCCCGCTCTCTGCCGCGGCCGCACGCAACTACACCGTGCTGCACACCTCGCCGGAAAAACTGACCGCCGTGCTGCTCGTGCCGCGCGACAGCCCGCTGATGTCGGTGCGCGATCTGAACGGGCGCAAGGTATTGGCCAATCGCGATCACGCGGTCACGCTGCTGGGCGCTCGACTCTTCGCACGCCATGACCTCGAAGCGAGTCTCGGCGGCGGCAGCCAGATGAGCGAAGACGCGCTGGCGCGCCACTACGCGCAGTTTCCCGGCCGCGATGCGCTGCTCACGTCGCTGCACACGGCCGAAGCGCTGCTGGCGCGGCATCCGGACCAGTTCCGATTGCTCCCCGAGCGAGAGTCCGCGCCGCGCTGGGTGCTTGCCGGGCGGAGTGCCCTGCCGGAAGGCGTCAACGACGGCCTGCTCGCGTCGCTTCAAGCCACAGCGGGCGAACTGTCGCCCGCATCACGCAAGCTGCTGCCCGCGTTCCGCCGACCGCCGAATCAGGCGATGACAGCCGGGGTCGCGTTGGGGCGTTGAGCATCAGCGATCGAGTCGCTTCCGCCTGCGCAGGAGCGACGGAATCCGCGCTTTGATGGGCGGATGCGGCAATCATGTTGCAAGGCGCACGATGTACCCGCCCTTGTCCTGCTTCTCCAGCGCGATCAACTTCGCCCGCTCAGCCTCCTCCAGCAACGCGCTGAAGGTCTTGAACCCGTAATAGCTTTCATTGAAGCCGGGCTTGCGACGCTTCAGGGTCTGCTTGATCATCGAACCCCAGATCTTCTCGTCGTCGCCGCGTTCTGCGGTGAGCGCCTCCAGCGTCTCCAGCACAAGATCGAACGCTTCCTGGCGCCGGGTGCTATCCGCATCCGACGTGTCCGCCTCGCCATCGTCCTGGGGCGCCTTGGTCTTGGCCGCAGGCTTGGGTGACGCCTTCTTCTTCGCGCGCTTTTTCTTGGCCTCGTCCTCGCGCACCAGATCGTCGTAGAAGATGAACTCGTCGCAGTTGGCCATGAGGAGATCCGACGTCGACTGCTTCACACCGACGCCGATCACGGTCTTGTTGTTTTCGCGGAGCTTGGACACGAGCGGCGAGAAATCCGAGTCGCCGCTGATGATGACGAACGTGTCGACGTGGGACTTGGTGTAGCAGAGGTCCAGCGCGTCCACCACCATGCGGATGTCGGCGGAATTCTTGCCGCTCTGGCGCACATGCGGAATCTCGATCAGTTCGAACGCAGCCTCGTGCATGCCGGCCTTGAAATCCTTGTAGCGCGCCCAGTCGCAGTACGCCTTCTTGACCACGATGCTGCCCTTCAGCAGGAGCCGCTCCAGCACGCGCTTGATGTCGAACTTGTCGTAGCGCGCGTCCTGCACGCCCAGCGCCACGTTCTCGAAGTCGCAGAACAGTGCCATGTTGTTGATGTCGGTCTGGGTGGCCATCGGCCTTCTCCACAATGAATGTCCGATGATTATCCCCCATGCGGGCGGGTAGAATCCGGGCATTCCACACATCGCCGGAGCACCACCATGTCCATGAAACTCACCGACCTCATGAAACTGAAGGGCAAGAAAATCGAAGGCCGCATGGGCGGCGCAGCACCCGACCGGTTTGGCAAGGGTGCCGCCGAGGTGGTCGACAAGAAAGAGCAGCGCCGCCGCGATCAGGAGGCGGGTCTCGTCCCCTTCGCGGTGAAGCTGCACGGCGACCTCATCAAGCGCCTGCATGCGCTGGCGCAGGCGCGGCAGGTGTCGCTCAATGAGCTGACCGCCGAGCTGATCAACGCGGGGCTGGGCAACACACCGGCAGCCGCTGCCGCACCGGCCGCTGAACCCGCCAGCGAAGCCAAGCCTGAGCCCGCGAAGAAAGCCGCGCCGAAAAAGTCCGCGGCAAAAGACGCTGCGAAGCCTGCTGCCACGCCCGAGGCAGAGCCCAAGCCCAAGGCAGAGTCCAAGCCCACCGCGAAGAAGCCGGCTGCAAAAAAATAAGACGACCGCGCGTCACGCACGACGGCCGCACCGAATCGACGCATCCACCGTCTGCACGCCGCCGCCCGCACGCCGCTGGTGCATGTCGGCGGCGGTTGGCCGCAGGCAACCCCTTGAAAAATATCAGACGCTCCCCGATGTCCCGGGTGGAGCGGTTCTTGCATAGTGACGATGTCATCAGGACCGCCGTGCAGCAGTGTTCCGCCACCGCCGGAGCAGTCCACCATCCGGCCAAGGAGTGACCATGAGCAAGAAGGATTGGATCGGCCTCATCGTGTACGCCATCGCGCTGGCGCTGGTGTTTGCCGCGCTCGCGCTGCTGCCGGAACACGGCCCGTCGACGCATCTGCAGTTCTTCCAGCGCTGACCGGGCGCTGCAGCGCGCCAGCGCTGCTCAGGCCGGGTTGCTGACCTCGATCAGATTGCCGTCCGGATCACGAAAGTAGACCGACTGGATCGGCCCTGTCGCGCCGGTGCGCGGCACCGGCCCCTCTTCAATCTTGACGCCACAGGCCGCGAGGTGACTCACCACTTCATGCAGCGGCGTGGCCGCGATGAAGCAGAGATCCGCTGAACCGGGCGTCGGCGTCGCCGCATGCGGCTTGATCGGCGCGGACGCCCGGTGCAGATTGATCTTCTGATTGCCGAATGCCAGCGCGCGGCGGCCGTTGCCGAACGTCACCGGCTGCATGCCCAGCACCTTCGCGTAGAACGCCACGCTGACCTCGACATCTGCCACGGTCAGCACCAGGTGATCCAGTCGGTCAATGCGCATAGGGTTGCTCCTCAGTCCGCCTCAATCATCGTGAGCAGCTTGCTCAGTGTCGCCCCGTTCCGCGTCGTCACGGCTCGCCCCGCCTTGCCCAGCAGCGCCTCGGCGGCGGGGCTTTCGAGAAGGCCGCCCGGACACCAGAGATAGGCCGCGTCCGCGCCGAGATAAAAGCGGTCCGTGCCCTGCACGCGCTCGGCGATGGGCGCGAGCGCAGCGAGGGTCGCGGCATCGGGCGCGAAGGCGACGAGCAGACGCGATGCATCCAGCGCTTCCTTCGCCCACGGATTGGTGGCGGCGATGCGCTTCAACTCATCGGCGGATTTCACCACGACCGCGACATCGACGCCGAGATTGTCGAGAAGGGTCTTGCGGATACTCGCAGCGTGCGTCGCGGCGGCGGTCTTGCCCTTGGCCTCGAACACCGCATTGCCGCTGTTCAGCAGGGTGCGAATATTCGCGTAGCCCAGGTCCGCCATCAGCGCCTTCCACTCGGCCATGGGCACGCGCTTGGCCTTGCCGACATTTACGCCGCGCAGCAGAGCAATGAACGTGGGCATTACTTGTCCGACCACACCGCCAGCTCATTGCCGCTGGGCTCGGTGAACTGGAAGCGACGGCCGCCGGGAAAATCGAAGATCGGCTTCACGATCACCCCGCCCGCCGCAACGACGGCGCGCTCCGTCTCCTCCAGCCGCTCGCTGTAGAACACCAGGAGCGCCCCACCCTGCGCGGGCGTGGACGCGAGCGGCGCACGGTAGAAACCGCCCTCCAGCCCCTGATGGTCGAAGGCCACATAGTCCGGGCCGTAGTCGGTGAAAGTCCAGCCGAATGTCTTGGAGAAAAAGGATTTGGTCGCCGCGAGATCGCGGGCGGCGAATTCTACGTAGTCGAGTTTGTGGTGGTGATGCATGGCCGTCTCCGGTGGGTGTGGGTGCGACGAATTGAAGTCCGCGGGCTTCAATTCGGCGCCTAAGGCGCTCCCGAAGGAACGAACGCATCGCCCTGCGCGATGCGTGCGCAATGTTCGCATGGCACCCGGAAAATTCTGATCCGGGTAAGGCTCGAAGCATCAAACGTAGTCCGGATGCAACGCGGGATCCGAAATTACATCTTGCCAACACAAGCCCGGATTCCACTGCGTCGCACCCGGGCTACGCTCGCTGGGTCTCGCGTTGACCGCGAGGTCAGGCTTCTGCCGAAACTGGCTTGCGCGCAGCCATGATCAGGAAGAGCGGAATTCGCTTGCGCCTGTTGTAGAGCGCTTCGTCTGTGAAGTGCGCTCTCTGCGGCCGCGCTTCGCGGAGTGCTTCCACAACCAAGCCAGCGCATTGAGCTGCGCAAAAGTATTCCTCAACCGTGCGATGGTGTTTGACCACGTCTCGGCCCATCCAGTGTGTGATGCGTGGCCCCGTGTTGAAATAGTCGTCTACTGTCCATTCCTGGCGCAAACCCGACTCCCTTGCGGAAATGTCTGACGAAGTAATCACTGGGTGTTCGACGGAGAAGACGAAGAGACCGTTTCCTCGTAGTGAATGACGTACTGCCTGAAAGGTGTGTGCTGGGTCTTCAAGATAGTGCAGAACAAGCCTTGCACAGACTCGATCGAAAGCGCCCGGCGGCAAGGACAATTCCTCCAGCCTCCCTTTGCGAACTGCGCCAGTCGTTCCGGCCAGGTTTGCCTGCGCAACGCGCAACATGTTCTCCGAGCCGTCGATTCCAAGGTACGAAGCGGCGCCAGCCTTGAGGAGACTCAGGCCGAAGCGTCCATCACCACATCCGAGGTCAAGCACGTCTTGGCCGGCGACGTTTCCAAGCAGCTCCTCGAAAACAGGGAGTTCGAGGGTGTCATTCGGCGAGTCGGCGCGCTCCCGACGCCTCATGTAAGTCTGGAAGACATCGGAGTCATCGTAGAAACTTGGACCATCGAGGCTCACGTGTGCTCCGGGGCTGGTTTGAGATACCAAACGTTTGAGCTCAGGCCGCGGCCCGTCAGGGCCGTCGCGCCTGCAACGAAGGGTTAGCCCCCTTCACGCCAACGATTCAGCGATGACTTCCGGGTGCCGAAAGGCGATCTGGATAAGGGCTTGTGCAGCGCCGGACGGCTGTCGACGGCCTTGCTCCCATTCTTGAAGCGTGCGGGCAGAGATATGTAGCGCCTTCGCAAACTGCGCCTGCGAAAGCCCGGTTTTCTGGCGCGCAGCCGCAACTTCGTTCGGCGCCACCTGTGTAGCGCGCGCGGCCTTACCGGCCTTCATTTCACGAACCGATTGCAGCAGCTTCAGGCCGAGTTCTTCGCCAGTCATTGCTTTGGTGGTGGTCTTGGAAGTGCGCTTAGTCATTTTCAATTGCCTCACGGATAGCCTTGAGGATGTGTGCAGGGATATTGCCCTGGACGTTCTTGGCATACATGACGAGCAACCAGATCTCGCCGTTAGCTAGCCGGGTGAAGTAGATAACCCTGACCCCGCCTCGCTTGCCCATGCCGGCCTGGCCCAGCGGACCTTCCGGCACCCGCCGCTCCCCGGAATTACATCACCGGACTCTGGATTGGCCGAAATCCACGCGCAGAAGGCACCCCGCTCCTCCTCGGACCACAGGTCCTTGGCGTCGGCGACAAAGCTGGGAGTTTCTACGACAGTTTATATGCCCGGCAATGTACGTCAATGCCGTATGTCCGTCAAGGACGTATAGGCCGATTAAAGGGGCTAACGAGGTTGTGCAAAAAGTCGGAACGCGAGAGTAAGCGGCCAGTTCAGGGGTACAAAAGAGACCAGCGCACTTGAGATCGCGCCTTGCTGCGCTTCCTGTGAGGTCGTTTTTCTTGGGTTGCTCATCTCAAGTTTCCGCTTGGAGTTTTTGCACAGCCTCAACGATGTAGTTGAGCGGCCGGCCACGATGCCGACTCGCAAGGACACAGTGCACCACGATAGATCACGGTCCGCACCAACGCGCTGTTAGAAGGCTATTTCGCACTCTTGTTCAGTAACGATGTAGATGGTTGAGCTACGAGATATTCCGCCACGCCCGCCTGGGCGCTTTGCTTCCCTTCAATGCGGCGGCGGGATTTCGCTGCTGATTTGATTTCGTCAGTGAACGCCCAGTGGTCCATATTGGAGTGTCCGCGCTTGCCACCGGCGCCGCCTTCGGACTTCAACTTCTTGAGGCCGCTCTTCACCTTTTTTACACCGCCCATCGATAGCCTTCTAACGCCTGACTTAAGCCAAGCCGCGAAGCGGCTTCGGCTTGAATGAATTGTTAGGTCTCACCTGCGGATGCCCGCGAGAGTATCCGAAACCTGAGACCACTCAGGATCAACTGCTGTAGCGATCGCGATAAAGTCGTTGTCTGGCACCAAGGCTTCAAACTCTTCAACCGTCGAGGCGTAGAGAACCCATTTGCGCACCCCGCCACCAGTTGAGCGGATGGCATTGCGGAAGACTGTCTCGTCAGGATCCCAAGACCGGAAGTCTTCTTCGAGTCCGTCGAGTGCCTCTAGATCGTCCTCGTACATCGGAAGTCCGTTCTCGGTCGTCTCGTAGGAGACTGTCACAGTCACTCTCACGGGAAAGAGGGCCCTCTCGTCCTCGGCTGGAAGACATGGCATCACTCCGACGAAGTGCGGACTACCGTCGATTTCTGTCTTAAGCAGAAACCACTCGTCGCCCTTCCCATTTCCATTCCCAGATTGCATCTTCTCTCCAATGAGGCCTAACGTTTGACGTGAGGGGCCGCCGCAGCGGCGAAGCCGCGAAGGGAACCCACAAGCGCAGCTTGTGGGCGGTCCCTCTCGACGGAATTGTTAGATGCTGACGACATCAACTTGCTTGCTCAAACGCTTGAGCGCAGATGGAGTGCCAGACTGCAGCGTCAAGTGGCATAACTCGCGACCAATCGACCTTTCCTGTGAATACGGGGTGCGGTGCGAAAGCGAAAAATTGCCCTTTCCCACGGCTGATACCTCTCTCCAGCAATAGCGCGACACCCTCCGTGAGTAGATTTTGGGTTTGCCACTCTGGCGAGTTCATGAAAGCCCCGAGCTCTTGGTTTGACGAAGCGACAGCCTGGACCTCTCCCTCAAGTATATCGAGACGCTCAATACTTCCATCGGGCCTTGCGAAATAGAGATCGCCGAATGCAGAAGCTCCAATGGGATGCAGGCGGCCGGTGACGGTATTGGGCCACAGCGCGAGAAGAGACGGAAAATCTAGCTCTGACGCATCGGTGAAAATGTCGGGCCAGTCGAGTTTTGGCATGGGCATCTAACGATTTAGCTCAGCGGCAGTCACGGTGCCCATTCCGGCCCCGCGAGCACACCATTCCTTGGCGCGCAGGGGGCGGCCACGACATTCGCCGGTCCGCTGCAGCGCATTGTTAGACAGCGAACATGTCAGACGCATTGACATGATAGATGGGTTGCCCCAGTTCCTTGGCCAGGTGATTGTGGCGATCCAGCGCCTGCTGCGCGCGCGCCCGCCCTACGGAGTACCAGTAAACGATGACGAGCATTTGATGGGCCGGCAGCTTGTAGTGTCCGTCTCCATTCGCGATCTCGAGATAGAGTTTCTCGGCTTCGGAATACTTGGCACTGTTCATCAGAAACCCAGCCATCAAATATCGGCAATATTCATCTTCCGGGAAAGAATCGACGAGCTCCTCGAACGCAGCGAGCGCCTTGCCCTGGCGCTTTGCGTCAACGTAAATGCCTCTTGCCGCGACATAGCCCTCTCTCGGGGTCTCCGAAGATGTGATTTCGACATCTAGGCGGAGACGATTCGCCTTTCCGAGGAGGTGCTTGAGGTCGCTGCTGCGCTTCACGTTCGCTGTCTAACGTTGGCGCTCAGCGGGCGGCAAAGCCGTCCGCTGCAGCAAAAGGTTGGGCGTCAATTCGCTTGCGTAAAAGGCATGTTCCATAGTCATGGTGCAGGCCGTACCTACCTAAGGAATCCAAGTCTTCTTGCCAATTTCACCAGTTGCGGCTTGAAGGGTAGAAACAGGATGGCAGCGAAAGATAAGACGACTACGCTGGCAAGGGTGAAGATACCCATGAACATTAGGAAGAACGTCACCGTGTGGCCGAAGTTGTCCCCGCCCCGCGCTGCTAGCGCGGAGAAGACGATGCCTGCAACAAGCGGAACTGCTAACCATGACCGACCTCGTGCTCTCGCAATGAACATCAACGCAACCAGCGAGCCAAAGAGACCAATAAAGGCCAGCGGGAAAATCAGCGGTTCGGGCCCCATCCTGACGCTCAACTTAATTTAATCCGCGTTTCCGCGTGATAACAACCCACCACGCCGGTTAACAGCGGATGAGATTCCTTGGCAACTGCTTGACTGCGTTGCGAATATTCGCTTATGCTGTATGTATGTACAGTATTAAACACACCGCCCCCCGGCCATTGCCGCCATTACGTGCGTCGCGCTTACTGGATCAGGTGCGTGAGCGCATCCGTTACCTGCATTTCAGTTTAAGCACGGAAAAGGTTTACGTCTACTGGATCAAGGCCTACATCCGGTTCCACGGGGTTCGGCATCCGGCAGAGATGGGGCGAGAGGAGGTGGAGCAGTTTCTGCGGGCGCTGGTGGCCAATCGGTCGGTGTCGGCTTCCACGCACCGGCAGGCACTGTCCGCCCTGCTCTTTCTTTATAGCCGGGTGTTAGGAGTGGAACTGCCCTGGCTAACCGAGATTGGTAGGCCAAAGGAAGTGAAGCGCTTGCCGGTGGTGCTTTCGCAACACGAGGTGGCGGGCATCATTGCTGCGCTGCCCGCGCATTACCAGCTGCTGGCCCGCCTGTTGTATGGCACCGGCATGCGTATCAACGAGGCGTTTCGCTTGCGGGTGAAGGACATCGATTTCCAGCATGGGACGATCGTCGTGCGGGAGGCGAAGGGCAACAAGGATCGCGCAGTGATGCTGCCGCAATCCTTGCGCTCAGCGCTGCATCACCAGTTGGCCGCTTCGCGCCAGCTATGGGAATCTGATCGCGCCGCAGCAGTGCCGGGTGTGGAGTTGCCGCACGCGCTGGCTCGCAAGTATCCCCGCGCAGGCGAAACCTGGGCTTGGCATTGGGTATTTCCGCAGGCCACGTTGTCGGTGGATCCCCGCAGCCGTATTCGCAGGCGCCACCATTTGCATGACTCCGCATTTCAGCGCGCCTTTCAACGTGCGGTGCGCGCGGCGGGCATCCACCAACCTGCCACGCCACACACATTGCGCCACTGCTTCGCCACCCACCTGCTGCAATCCGGCTACGACATCCGCACCGTCCAGGAGCTCTTGGGTCACAACGACGTGAAGACGACGATGATCTACACCCACGTACTGAAAGTGGGTGGTGGTGGCGTGCGTAGCCCGATTGATGTGCTCACGTATCCGGACAACCCTGCGCCGTCCGCACCACACATGCGCCAGCCCACCCCCGCCTACAGCGCCATGGCGCTAGGCGCCTGATTGCAGCCCTCAGCCAAACCGCCGAGCCGCATACACACCCAGCCCACTCCAGGGATCCTGGTCCTTCCGCGACGGCGGACGGAACCCGAAATTGCAAATCAACTATGCTGCTCGAATCTCAGACTGCACTGGGGCTACGCACGCCTTGCGCCAAATTCCGGGCGCTTCCTGTCGTGCTTGACGACGAGAATCCTGATCTCGTTGCCGCTGGCGCGATAGATGACCGTGTAGGGAAAAATACTCATCGGCAGTCCACGCCGACCGTTCACACGAGGTGAGCCGATTTCCGGGTGCTCGACGAGCACTGCAGTGAGGCGCTTGAACTCAGCGATGAACCGAGCAGCCACCATGGGAGTGCCTTCGCGCTCGTAGAAGGCCGCCGCTTCCTGAATGTCTTGTTCAGCTGCGGGATGGAGAAAGACTCTCATCCGGGGAAGCGGGCTTCCAATCTCGCAATCGCCACGTCAAGCGGCACAGCAGCCGCGCCGCCCGCGGCGAGCTCCTGTTCGCGATCGTCGGCCAACGTGTCCCAAGCCGCTTCTGCCCCAGCGTCCACGTCCAGACTTGCGATCAGTCGATCAAGCAGTCTTGCCCGATCGGCAGGAGACAAGCGCAAAACTTGTGCTTGGAGGGTTTCAAGGCTGATGGTCATGGCGCAGCTCCTGCGGCAATACGAAGTGGTTCGCATAGCTTGCCACAAGCCAGACTGGATATCGACTTTCATGCGGCAGATATCGCGAGACACTCCGCTTCACCCAAACCGCCGCGCCGCATACACGCCCAACCCGCTCACCACGGACGCGAACCGGTCGCCGGTCACGCGCTCTGCGTTGGGCACCACCGCCGCCAGCGCATCGGTGAGGGATCTGAGCCCGGTCGAGCCACCGGTGAAGTAGAGCGCGCCAACGTCCTCATTGCGAATATTCGCAAGGCGCAGCGTCTCCTTCGCGGCATCGACGATCTTGGTGAGCTTGTCGGCGAGTGAGCGCGACTGGCGTGGTTCGTCGAAATTGGCGGTGAGATCAGCCTCGACGTGCGAGAGATCGATCTCGGCTCTCGTGGTCAGCGCGACATCAATCTTGGCCTGTTCCGCACGTGCCGCCAGCTCGTGGCCGAGCTTGCGTTCCAGCACGCGCATCAGCCGCTCGTGATGGCGAATATTCGCGTACATGTTCACCATCTGGCGGAGCTCGATGATGCGGTTGGGCGCATACACGGTGTTGATGAGATGCCAGGTGGCGAGATCGAAATACACCGCGCCGGGCACGACGGATTGCTGCCGGCCGGGTGAACCGAAACCGATCACCGGCATGATCGCGGCGAGATTCACCTCGCGGTCAAAGTCGGTACCGGCGACGTGCACGCCGTGGTTGGCGAGGATGTCATCGGCGCGCTCCAGCTTGGCGTGGCGCGCAGGGCCGACGCGCACGAGGGAAAAGTCCGACGTGCCGCCGCCGATGTCGGCGACCATCACCAGCGTTTCCTTCTGGCAGGTGCGTTCGTAGTCGAGTGCGGCCGCGATGGGCTCGAACTGGAAAGCGACGTCCTTGAAGCCCGCAATGCGCGCGGCCTCGGCCATGGTCGCTTGCGCCCTTGCATCGCGGACGGGATCGTCGTCGACGAAGAACACGGGCCGGCCGAGGATGGCGCGTTCGATGGCATGGCCTGCTTGCTGTTCGCTCACGCGCTTCAACTGCTTGAGATAGGCGATGACGACATCGATGTACTTGATGTTCACGCCCAGCCCGACCTCAGTGGCGCGGTCCATGAGGTCGGAGCCGAGGATGCTCTTGATGGAGCGCATGAGGCGGCCGTCGTAGCCATCGATATAGGTCTGCACTGCCTCGCGGCCGAACGCGCGCGAGCCATCCTCCGCGCTGAAGAACACGGCCGTGGGAATGGAGGTGTAGCCCGGCTCCAGCTCCACCAGGCGGATGCCGCCATTCGCCGGCAGGGCGACGGCGGAGTTGGAGGTGCCGAAGTCGATGGCGCAGTAGTCGTGGGGTTGGGACATGCGTTCTCCGGGTCGTGACGGGAAAAAAGGCAAATAGCCGCCCTCCGTCCACGCCATTCTGGCGGGTCGGGAAGGGTGTTGCACAGTGCCCGCGTGATGAAGCTGAATGAGGCGGGGCGCGGATTATACGCAGGCGGCACCGCAATCCACAAGATGCGGCGAAAGGCGGCCTGCGAATACTCGCCGGGTACTTGTGCAAACGAATAGTCGCAGGCCGGCAGCTGTCATGGTCAGACGAAGCGAGCAACACAGACTGCACTCAAGCTGTCAGGTCGTCCGCAAGTATTTCGCCCAGCACTCGCCGCGCATCGTCGGCTTTGTTGGTATCCGACTGCGAATATTCAA
This sequence comes from Burkholderiales bacterium, assembly GCA_033764435.1. Lineage (GTDB taxonomy): Bacteria > Pseudomonadota > Gammaproteobacteria > Burkholderiales > Usitatibacteraceae > JAEUMY01. Next base: position 99,483 of record JANRIX010000059.1, on the reverse strand, counting down.
CGATCGTGATCAAGGCCTTCCACAGCGCCCAGGCCCGGCCGCGAAGCCAGGCTTCATCGTCAATCTCTAGTGCAGCTCTGAATGCCACCCGGGATTCACCGGAAAAGAGTGTCCAGGCAATCGCCAGATCGCAAGCTGGGTCGCCAACTCCACAGCAGCCGAAGTCAATCACCGCGACGAGCCGCCCCTCGGTCAGCAAGAGGTTACCTGCGGCAAGATCGCCATGGAACCAGACCGGCGCATGGTTCCATGTTGTTTTCACGGCAGATTCCCAGATGGAGCGTACAGCCATGGAATCGATTTCAATCCGGAGAACATCCATGGCACGCCGGACTTCAGCGTCGTAGACCGAAACCGGTGCGCCACGTTGAAAGCAGTGCGCCCCTGGTGGCGGCCCGCCTGCGGTCTCGACGCGTCGCAGATCCAACAGGAATCGCGCCAGCGAATACGCCAGCGTTGACCGGTCTGCGATGTGGGTCACGGCTGCGCATTCTCCGGGCAGCCATCGATAGATCGACCAAGACCAGGGATACGACGAGTCGGGCCGCCCCTTGGCCAGCGGCACCGGGATGGCGAGAGGCAAATTCGGTGCGAGCTTTGGCAGCCAGTGATGTTCCTTGTCCACTTGCGGCGCATACTCAGCTGCACTGGGCAGCCGCACGGACATTTGGTCGCCCAGGCGAAAGGTCCTGTTGTCCCAACCTCCTGGCTCCACTGCGCGGATGGGCAGATCGGACCAATGTGGAAACTGGGTAGCGATCAGGCGCTGCACCAAGGCAACATCGATGATTGGCGGCGGGGATTGCATCGTGGCATCTTAATGGTGATGGTGGTCCCCAGCCGTTCCCAATTGATGAATGCGCAGCACGACGCCCCCACACCCATGACCAACGATACCTTGCTGCATCACCTCTCCCAGCTCGAGCTGCGTGCCATGCGGGCGGCGGGCGCCGACACATCGGTGATTGAAGAATTGCTGGCGGACGACTTCTTCGAGTTCGGCCGTTCTGGCGTGCGTTGGGACAAGGCGGGGATTCTCGGCATGACGCGCAGCGCGAGCACGCATGCCGAGGCGACCGGCTTCGCGTTGACCCGACTGGGGGCGGAACATGCATTGCTTACCTACACGAGCACGCCCCCAGACGGCACGCAGCGCACGCTGCGGAGCTCCATCTGGTCACTGCGCGATGGCGCGTGGCGCATGGTGTTTCACCAGGGCACGGCTGCCGCCTAGGCCATTGCGAATATTCGCAGCGGCGCCCTACTTCGCCGGCCGCGCGAACATCTCGTCTTTCAACGGCACATTGATCGCCAGCGTCTTGATGTTGGCGCGCCACGTGCCATCGGGGTTGGACACCCACAGGGGATGGCGGATGCCGCCGTGCTCGAAATCCCAGGGACCGGAGATGGACCCGGTGTCGTTCTCGTGCGCGCCGAAGTTGTACGGCTCGCCACGCGGGTCGAGCTTGAACCACGCGATCCGCGCACCGTTCTCCACCACCTCCAGCCGTCCGTCCTTGCCCAGCCGCAGGCTGATGGCCGCGTCACGCGCAGCAATGCGATGGATGGTGCGATAAACGTGGCCCGCGTACCACTTGCGGTCATCGGCCAGCACGTCGTCGGGAATGGGCGCGATCTTGCCGTCGCGCATGCGCCGCCACTGCTTGTCGCCATCGATGACGCGCACCACATCTAGATTCGGGCCGCGGGTTTCGATGCGCACACGCGGCTTTTCAAAATCGATGGTGATGACGGCGCGCACCACCGGGAACTCGCCGCCAGCACGGTTCTGCTGCGAGTCGTTGACCGTGTTCTTCACGGCCGCCCATGCCGCCCGCCCGCCGATTGCGGCGAGCATGCGCTCGGCTTCGCCCTCGGCGGTCGGTGTGGCGGGCGCCTGTGCAAATGCGGCGGCACACGTGACGATCAGACCCGTCAGAAACAGTCGCGCGGCGTTCACTTCTTGGCCTCGCCTTGCTTCGCCTCACCCAGCTTCGCTTCGTCCTCCAGCGCCTTCAGACGCGCTTCCATCGCCGCCTTGCGGCGCGGATTTTTCTCCGCCTCGATGAGCGGCTTCAGTGCCATGCGCTGGGCAACGTTGAGCGCCTGCTCGGCCGACGCCGGCACATCCGGCGTGACACCCGTGCCTTCCCAGTTGGTCTGGGTGATGGGGCTGCGCGCACGGCCGGTGGCGATGAAAGCGCCGAAGTTCTTCGACAGGCGGAACATCCGTCCCGGATGCGCGCCGCCGCCGGTCGTCTCGCCAACGATGGTGGCCCGCTTCAGGTTCTTCAGGTTGTAGGTGAATTCCTCGGCGGCAGAAAAGGTGCGCTTCGCGGTCAGGACGTACACCGGCTTCTTGCCGCCATAGCGCGCACCGCTGACGGCCTCCGTGGTCCAGAAGTGTTCGACGCGCTCCTTCCCTTGCTCGCGCCAGACGAGATCATTCAAGTGCTTGCGCTCGTCGAAGAGATAGCTCGTGATCAGCGCCACGGTGTTGGGATCACCGCCACCGTTCCTGGTGAGATCGATGATGAGCGCATCTGAATGCGCGAGCACGTTCATCGCGGCGACGAGCGTGTCGGCAGCAAGGCCGGCACCGGAAAAGCTGCGCAGATCGAGATAGCCGATGTTGCCCGGCAGGCGCTCGATCTTCTCGACCCCGAAATTGACCGAGCGAAGAAAGGCCAGCTGCTCATCGCGTTCCTGCTGCGTCGGCTCGCGGCGCGCGGGCGGCACGTCGATCTCGCGCTCGTTGAAGCGCACGCGCAGATGCTTGTCGCCGGTGGGCGCCTGGATCTGATCGGTCAGCACCTTGGCGAACGCCTGGGCGCGATCAATCTTGTCGTACTCGCCCTTGGCCAGACGCGCACGCAGATCGGCGGCCACCTGCTTGCCCTTGTCGGCGAATACGTAGGCGGCTTCCATTTCCTTGGCCAGCGTTTCCACGACTTCTTTGCGAATATTCGCGTCGATCGGGGCGTCGGGCGGCGGCAAACCGGCGGGCGGGGTTTGGGCGATTGCCAGGGCGGAACCCAGCGCCGTCAGGGTGATGAGCAGGGATCGAAAAATGGACTTGAACATCGGCATTCCTTTTCGCTTGCGGGAGGTGACAATGCGGTGCACTGTAGAGCAGCACCTTCACCGGCACTGTAGCAATGCATGGCGCGCTTGCCGCGATGTGGCTTGCTGGCCGGTTGTGCAGGCCTTATGTTGCGAATATTCGCAAAGTGTCGATCCAATACATCCGTTTGTCGCATGACTGTACCGCCGCCCATCCGCTACGCCCGCTGCCCCAAGTGCGACCACACACCGCTGCCTCACGACCAGGCGTTTCCGGCGGCCTGCCCCGCCTGCGGACTCATCCTCGCAAAATTCTCCGCGGCACCGACAGCCGCCGATCTGCGCGCGCAAAGTGCCGCGGACGATGAGGAGGAGAAGGCCCACGGCTGGCGCGCCCGCGCGATGGCTGCGCTGACCCATGTACCCGACCGCGTCGACCCGATCACCTTCTGGACCCGCGTCGTGGTGCTGGTGCTGTTCACGCTCTGGGGCATCAGCCTGATCGGTGCGAATATTCGCACCGGCGAGATCTTCAACACCTTCCTGCACAGGCCGCTCCTGGTCTTCCATGAGGCGGGCCATGTCATCTTCATGCTCTTCGGCGAGTTCATTGCCGTGGCCGGCGGCACGCTGGGCCAGCTCATCCTGCCGGTGGTGCTGATGGTGGCGCTTTTGCGGAAGGGCGATGCCTTCGGTGGCGCGATCGGGCTCTGGCTCTTGGGCGTGTCGGTGCTGGATGTGGCACCGTATGTGTACGATGCCAAAGAGCCGTACTTGGTCCTGCTCGGCGGCCACACCGGCGAGGAAGGCGGGCATGACTGGATCTATCTGCTCTCCCACCTGGGCCTACGCGAATATTCGCAGTCGCTCGGCTGGTGGATTCACAAGCTGGGCGCGCTGATGGTACTGGCTGCCCTCGCCTGGGGCGGCTGGCTGCTGCTGCAACAAAAATCCCGACTCGGCGAGACCCCGGAGGACCGCCCATGATCACCGCACGACGATTGACCCGCGACGATTTCGCGCTGATGCCCGGCCTCGTGGCCCTGCTGCAGGACGCCGTGGATCACGGCGCATCGGTCGGTTACCTGGCGCCACTCGACAACGGCCCGGCCTGGGACTATTGGCTGGGTGTCATGGACAAGCTGGAATCCGGCCTGCTCTGCTGGGTGGCGCTGGAGGGACAGACCATTGTCGGTACCGTGCAGCTTGACCCCTGCACCAAGCAGAACGGGCGGCATCGCGGCGAAGTCTGCAAGCTGCTCACCTTGTCATCGTGCCGTCGCCGCGGCGTGGCCGCGCTGCTCATGCAGCAGGTGGAGGCCGAGGCCCGGCTACGCGGCATGAAGCTGCTGTTCCTCGACACCGAGGCACAATCGCCAGCGGAGAAGTTCTACCAGTCACAGGGCTGGACGCGCTCGGCGGAAATTCCCTGGTATGCCCTCACCGCGCAAGGCCAGCTTTGCGCAACCGTCTTCTACTACAAGATGCTCACCTGACCATGACCCAGACACCCGACACCGCACCCGCCGTCATCTTCACCGGCACGCCGCGCCGCGCGGCCTTCAATCCGCTGATCCGCCCTTACATGCTGATCACCATCGGCTTCACGCTCATCGTGACCATCATCGGCATTCCGCTCGCCATCATCTGGTTTCTCGGGGGCGGGCAGTGGTGGACGCGGCATTACTTCGATCGACTCGACTGCACGCTGGACGACAAGGTGCTGCGCTTTCGCAAGGGCATCCTGTTCCAGGTCGAGAAGACCATTCCGCTGGAAAACATCCAGGACGTGGCCTTCATCGAGGGGCCGCTCTTGCGTCACTTCAATCTGTCAACGCTCAAGTTCGAGACGGCCGGCAGTTCCCACGGCGAGGCCGCCAACATGATGCTCACCGGCATTATCGATGCGCACGACTTCCGCAACGAGATCATGGCGCGGCGTGATGCGCTGAAAAGCCGCAGTGCGTCGGTCAACGTGAGCGCGGCCGATGCACAGCTCGCCGTACTGCAGGACATCAGCGCCAAGCTGGATCAACTGCTGGCGCTGGCCCGCGAGAACCAGACCAAGCCCTGATCAGGCAGCCGCTGCGCTCACCGCTTCGATGAGCGCATCATCCGCCGCGCGCGTCCAGTGAATCTTGCGGGCGCGGCACCGATCAAACAGGGCAGCATGCGCTCGCCGGCCCAGCTCGCCCTCGCGCGTGGCGTAACCCGTGACCCACTCCAGCAGCATCGCGAGATTGCGTTCCTGCGCCGCCGGTGACGAATACTTGTGCGGCTCCCACGGCCGTGCGCGGCAATGCGCCTGGCACACTTCGTCGCCGGGATCGAGCCAGATCAACAGCGGATCGGCCTCAAGCGCCACCTCGATGAGCGAGGCATAGCAGCCCTCCATCACCCAGCGCTCATGCTGCAAGCAGAATGCCCGCACCAGCGCCGCAGCCTCGGCGGGCTCGCGCGCGACGGCTTCCTGGCCCGGCACCCAGGCAACCGTGTCGAGATCGAGCGTCGCAAGCTTCAACTCACGCGAAAGCCGTGCGGCCAGCGTGGATTTGCCGGAGCCGGAATTGCCGAGGATGGCGATGCGCACCATGGCCTCCTCAGCCTCAGTTGGCCGGACACTGCTCGCGCAGGATGCGCGTGAGCGTGATGATCTCGATGATGAGCTCGGCTTCCGCCTGCGGATAGCGCCTGCGAATATTCGCATCGCTCTGGTCGGCGTATTCATTGAGCGGCGCCAACGTGTCGCGGCACTGGCGGAAGTCGCCGATGCGGAAATGCGTCGCGGCCAGATCATTGCGCAGCTTGGCCTCGGTCCACGGGTCCAGCGTCTTCTGGCAGTCACGCAGGAGCGGCCGCAGGCGATCACGCGCGGCGATGAAGGCCTTGTTTTCGATCTGCACCTTGGCCCGGTCCTGTTCCTTCTGGATCGACGCGGGCTGGCAGGCGTTGGTCACGCGATAGTACTGGCCGGCGAATTGCGCATCCGGCCCGCAGAACTCGCGGCAGACATTGTTCTTGCTGGTCTCCTCCAGCTTGAAGCCACTTGATGCCCCTTGGCCCACGCGGGTGAAGCGGAGCGCGCAGGGCTTGCCGCCAGACAGCGTCGGCAGTTTTGCAGTGCGGCCGGTCAGTTCGCCTTTCATCAGGCAGGCCTGGGCCTCGCCGCCTGCGGTCACGAGCCGGAACTGCTGCGGACCGGCACCGGTGATCTCCAGCGTGCCCCACCCGCGCTCGGTGGCGTAACTGCCTGCGGGGATGGCGGGCCCCTTCGGCTTCGACTGTGCCCATGCGCCGCACGCCACACCCAACCCGCACACAGCCAGGATCACCCCGGCCATCGTCTTACAATACGGAATCAAACCATCCTCCATTCCCATGAACGCTCCCGGCAACCCCGCACCGTTGGCAACGCGCATCATCGTCACCGGCGGCACCTTTGACAAGCACTACGACGCCATCAAGGGCGAACTCACGTTCAAGAATTCGCACCTGCCGCAGATCCTGGAGCAGGCGCGAATCACCATTCCGGTCGAGATCGAGATCAACCAGCTCATCGACAGCCTGCACATGACCCATGAACACCGCGAAAACGTGCTCGCCGCCTGCAGGAACGCGCCGGAGTCGCATCTGGTTGTCATCCACGGCACCGACACCATGGCGGAGACGGCGAAGGTCGTCGGCGCGGCGGGCCTCGCCAAAAGCATCGTCTTCACCGGCGCCATGATTCCCTACTCGGTCGCCGGCTCGGACGCGCTGTTCAATCTCGGCTTTGCCATGGCCCAGGCGCAGGCCCAGTCCCACGGCACCTATGTCGCCATGAACGCGCGAATATTCGCCTGGAATGCGGTGAAGAAGAACAAGGGCGACGGGGTGTTTGAAGCGGCGGACTGAACTTGCCTGTGCCTGCGGGCGGGTGCGCCGAAGCCGGCAGGCCCGCGCAGCAGGGTCAGTCGACGCTCTTGCTGAGCGCCCGCGCACTCTCCACCAGGTCGCGCAGCATGTCGCCCAGGGCGGCACCGGTGCACTGATAGGGATCGAACGTGGCGTTGGGCGAATAGCGCAGGAAGCGATGCCTGTTCTGCTGGGTGTAGGCGAGATAGCCCATGGACCAGTCGCTGAAATCGCGCCGCGTCACCTCCTCGAAGGCAAGAATCTGCGGGTCGCTGTGGCGTTCGTCCGGGACGATGCGATGGTAGGTGCGATTCACCACGGCCCGGTCTCCTTCGAGGCACTGCAGGAATACCGAACCGGTGAACACCAGCGCGCCGGTGATGCCGTCGCGCTCGTTGTTGCGTTGGGAGGTGGCGAGGATGTCGCGCAGCGCGGTGGGTGAGACGTCGGGGCTGACCCGGCTGGCGTAGGTGAGGCGAATAAGCATGGCGAGGATCCGGAAGTGGGGACAGGCCGGCTCAGGTCAGGCAATGGGACTTCTCCACCGTGGCGAGCGCGCGGAACGCGGGCTGCGCGAAGAAATAGCCCTGCATGAGCTCGATGCCGGCGTCCAGCAGACAGTCGCGCTCGGCCCGAGTTTCAATACCCTCGGCGATAACCCTTATGCCCAATTCCTCACAAACGCTGAGGATGCCGCTGAGAATCGCCCGCTTCGGGCGGCTGGACTCGATGCCGCGCACCAGCTCCATGTCGATCTTGATCAGGTCCGGCTGATATTCCGCGAGCAGGTTCAATCCGGAATAGCCCGCGCCGAAGTCATCGATGGCCGTGAGAAAACCGAAGGTCTTGTACGCCTTGATGATGCCGGCAAGATGCGCGCGGTCCTGGATCTTTTCCACTTCCGTGACTTCGAAAATGATGCGTGACAGCGGAAACTCGCTGGCCTTTGCCGCCTCCAGCGTGGTGCGGATGCAGCGCTCGGGCTCGTACACGGCATTGGGCAGGAAATTGATGCTCACGTACTGGTCCAGCGTGTCGATACCGAGGCGCTTCGCACCCTTAACGGCCTTCACCCGGCAGGCCTGGTCGAACTTGTAGCGGTTGGAGTCGTTCACCGCGCTCAGCACCGACGCCGCGCTTTCGCCGCCCGGCCCGCGCACCAGCGCCTCCTGGGCGAACACCCGACCCGTGGAGAGATCGACAATGGGTTGAAAGGCGAACTCAAACTGGAAGCCGAGTGCGGCATCGCATTGGCAGTCGTCACAGGGGATGGGGGGCGGGCTGCTCATGGGTCGATCGGAAAATAACTGACCGCAATTTTACCGCCGCAGGGTCGGCGTGGCGCTACTTCAATGCGACAAGCCCTGCTATCGAAAGCACCGGACCGACGTCGCCATGAGCGCGAATATTCGCATGGTGTTTGGCAGGGAAAATCAACAGCGACGCAGTGTTTGCGACCGTCCAAGCTGAACTGCGCACATCAAGTTCTGAAGAACTTGTAGAAGGTATAGAAAGTCAGCCAGATGACGGCCGTGATGGACCCGTGCGCCAGCGCGCCCACAAGGAAACCCTTGAACCCCAGCCACCACCGATTGCCCGAATAGAACTGGGCGCAGGCGATGCCGAAGTAGATGAAGAAGGCCAGCATGGAGAGGCCCACGGTCATGGCGTAGTTCCACTGGGCGAAGTACCAGAGCGGCGCAACGATCAGCGTGAGAAAGACGGAGCGGAATCCGGTCGCGTAACTCGCCAGCACCAGATGCTCGGCAAAGTGCAGCTTTTCCGAACGAAAGAAAAGCGTGCAAAACAGGCTGAGCATGGGCAGCTGTGCCAGGACGATCAGATTGATGTTCCGCTGAAAAAAGGCACCCACGGGATTCCCGGCCGCGTAGGGCGTGAAGTCCACAAACTTGGTGAAAGCCAGCACCAGTGACGTCACGCCCACCACAATCAGCGCGAACGTGAAGGGGTTGAAGTACTTGCGCCGCTTTCCCGCGACATAGTCGCGCGCCACCCGTCCCGGCTTCCAGGTCAGATCGCGCACCAGCGAGAACACACTGTGGTCGGCGTGGGTGAACACGTGGATCAACGCGTGGGTGATGTCGTGCAGGGTGAGCCGCTGCGTGTCGGTCTTCTGGCCGCAGACGCTGCAGTAGGCCTGCGTGGCGGTGAGCGGCGAGTCGCAATTCAGACACTTCACAGATTCCATACGCTCAAATTCCTAGCAGATTCAGCGACAAATGCACCGACAAATGCAGCGACGAATTGAAGTCCAGTGGACTTCAATCGGACGCCGGAGGCGGTCCCGAAGGGACGCATGAATCGCCTCAAGCGATTCGTGCGCAATATTCGCATATGCTTGCACCCATCCTCCACCCCAACCTTCCGCCCAGCCCGCCATGATCCTGTCCGTTTCCCGCACCCTATCCGCCAGTCTCGCACCGTTGGTCCTGCTCGCCAGCGTCGCTGTTCACGCACAATTCCTGAGCTTCCGCGACGTGCTGAGCCGCCCGGACCGCCCGCAGCCCGATCACAAGATCGCCTATGCCGCCGGCCCACAGCAGTACGGAGAGCTGTGGCTGCCCAAAAGCGGCGCGGGCCCGCATCCCGTGGTGCTGATGATCCACGGCGGCTGCTGGCGCGCCGACCTGCCCGGGCCGGAGCTGCTCGCGTGGCAGGCCGACGCCATACGCGCGCAAGGCATCGCGGTGTGGAGCATCACCTATCGCCGCCTGGGCCATGAAGGCGGCGGGTATCCCGGCACGTTCCAGGATGTCGCGGCGGGTGCCGACCATCTGCGCACCATCGCCTCCCAGTACAAGCTCGATCTCAATCGCGTCGTCACCACCGGCCACTCGGCGGGCGGTCATCTCGCGCTGTGGCTGCCTGCCCGGAAGAACCTGCCCGCTGCGAGCCCGCTGAAGACCGCCAACCCGCTCGCCATCCACGGCGCGGTGCCGGTGGCGGGGGTGGGCGATCTTGCCTACGGTGCGGACTTTGTCGGCGCGGCCTGTGGCCCGGACACGATTCCGGGACTGGTCAAGGAGAAGGAACGCGGCAAGGATGCGTGGGCCGATACCTCGCCCGCCGCCATGCTGCCGCTCGGCATTCCCCAGACCATGGTGTCAGGTCTGTACGACCCGATCGTCGCGCCGGCGCATGCCCGCCGATATCAGATGCTCGCCGGGCGGAAAAGCGAAAGCGTGAAGCTGCTGACGCTGGAAGAGTCCGCGCACTTCGAAATCATTTCACCGTGGACGCCGGCAGGGAAGAGTGTGGTGGAGACGATTGTGGGGGTGGTGAGGGGGTTGCCCAAATAGTCATTGCGAATATTCGCAAGGTATCGGCCGCGCGCTGGCGGCGATCTCACAAAGCGACTCCATAGACTGCCGAATCGATGAACCCGACCGTGACGCTCAAAGACCGACTCCGCCGAATCGCAATCGCAGCGGCCTGTGTGCCGCCGGCCGTGTTGTTGCACGAACTCGGCCACTGGGTCGGGAACACGCTGGCCGGCCTCCCCGACGCCACGATTCACTACGCATCGACGGGATTCCGCAATCAGCCTGCGTTCTGGAGCGCCCTGCGGGCGGGAGACATGGCCCTCGCCGAAACCATGGGGAGCGTCACCGGCGCGGGTATCGGCGCGTTCCTCGGAATCGCGATGTCCTGGGTGCTGATGATTGCGGGCGCGTGGCTCGTCGGACTCCCCGCCATCAGGACCATCAGGGTCGTGGCAGGCGCCATCGTTCTCGCGTCGGCAGTACGCTTTGTGCCCGTCGGCGTGATGTTCTTCCGCGGCGCGGCGCAACACACGGACGAGGCGCATGTGGCCCAGGCTTTTGCGGTGCCCGCACTGCTGCCGCTACTCGTGCTGTTCGGGATCGCGCTCGCGATCACCTGCATCATCGCCACGTTTCGGAGGCTTCCTGCTGACGGACGGCGCGCCCTCATGATTGACCTTGTCATTGGCGTCGTGCTGGGAACGGTGGCGTGGCTGAACTTCGTGGGTCCGGCGGTGTTGCCGTGATTCGCGATCGCTCAGAGGTCGATCAAGCGTGAAGCCGCTCTGTGGCAGCTCTATGACTTGCAGAAAATCAGGTGGTTTCCTGGACGCAAGACATGCGTCGCATCTGAAACATAGCCTCGCAACCACAACACGCCTTTGATCTTCCGGAGGTAGAAACCTTTCGGCACAGTGTCATCCTCGGCCAGCGGCGGCGATATGACGGTGATCGCGCCGGGCGGCGCCGTGTGCCGGGTCTCAGGCTGGCCCCAGTGACCTTCCGCCTGATCCGGCATCGCGAGCCGCAAGTACACGGCAAGTTCGAGCGGGCATGGCGCGAGACCCAGCCTCGCACCGGCTGCGATGATTTCAGGCATGGTGGCGCCGCTTTCGAACCCGAGATCGTGAACCGTCAGCTCGACTGTCTCGTACTCGACCGGAACATCGCCGGGCACGAAGCGGTCGTGCTCGAAGATCGCTTCGGCAAAGGCATTCAACTCGATATTGGATTCGCGCAACTTTGCAAGAAGGGCCTGCTTGGAATCGCCACCCGCAATCACCATTCTTGCCCTGAGCCCCATTTTGAGTCGCGACTAGTTGCGAATATTCGCAACGGCGATGGCGTCAGTGGGGCTCCCGATGCTGACCTGGGCATTGCTCCAACGTTCCAGTTGTGCCGCGCGCCCACCGGGTCGGCTATTGCTGAGACGCGATGCGTCCGGCGCGTCGGCAACGGCCTGGCAGTTAGATGGCAACACTCTTCGCATAGATCTCAAGACTCGCTACGCTTTGCATGAGGCTTTCGCGCACTGACTCCTCATATGCCACGCGTTCACGGTCAATTCGTTCCAACGCGCTTTGACTCCAATTCTGTCGTTCTTGTCCAACCGGGTACGAGATCGTCTTGTCGTCATATTCCAAGAACGGCTCAAAGTACGGATCGAGCGCCGGATCCCCGCAGATTCGCTCGTAGATCTCTGCTATAGAGCGGCACCCCTCGGTCAGACTGACTCTGCTTTCCTTGAGCATGGCAACGACGCCGGCCAACTCAACCCAGTCCTTTGCTGAATCCTTTGAAATTGCCATTTAGGGTTTGAGGCCAGGCGCGGCCGCCGGCTGTCGCCTCTGGGCCGACCAGTTAAACCGTTCCATCGACAGGATAGCCATAGTGGGGTGGCTCGTGTACTGGTCGCCATGGCCAATTTGACCGTTTCCTGATCGCGCGTCGTGCGGTAGCGAATTCCTCAAGGGAGAGAAACACACCGCTCAAATCGTTGCCCCCGTACAGCGCGTAAAACTGGCGGTCGGACGAACTAAGGTTAGCGTTCACCATCTCGAAGAACGCTACGGTTGCCCGCTCCCAACCATCCGAGTTTTTCGCTCCGTCCTCCCAAATCTCGAAGGTCTTTCCGTCTGCAAAAACAGAGTAAGTCCCGGCGTCAATGTTGACTTGTTCTGTGACCACGATTGGCGCATCGACATATTGCTTGAGGCGCGGCATTAATTTTTCGTATGCCTCTAGGATTCCTTGCTCCGCGAGGTCCTCCACGTCCAATTGAACCAATTGGTCATAGTCCAAAGGATCTTCCTCCTCCGGCCTTCCGCCACCAACGAGATTTTTGAGTCGACCAATAAAGCTCATATGCGGTTTAACGCTGCGGTTCAGCGGCGAGACTCACGCGCAGCGCCCGGATCGTCCGCTGGAACCGCTTGTTGGGCAACATGTCGAGCATTTCTACCAATCCTCTTCTTTGATCTGATTTGGCGCAAGGAACCCGCTGCCATCAGTGCGTTTTACGAATCTCACACTATTCTGAATCCGCTGAGTTTCGGGCTCGATTAACACACCACGAAAAGTGCCGTTGTCACCACTGACCCCAATCCAGGCTAGACCCCCATGCTCCATCTCCGGGTGAGGAGTCGACACTCCCGGGACATACGACACTCGGCCCGGCTTCCATCCTCGCCAGAAGAGCAAGGACTTGTAAACGACGTGGTCTCCCAGCATCACTTCAATTTCAGCGTCGTTGTATAGGATTGCCTTCAAGGTGCCCAACTAGATTTATGCAGCAAACACGCGGCATAACAACCCGGCGCGCCGGTTATCAAACCACTCAATATCGAAGATAGCCTGTTGATTGCATTACCCATTTCAAAGCCCCTGTTGCGCCGATGGGACATTAACATGCCGCGCTTGTCGTTCGGCCGCCTCTTACTGCGCCATCGCAGGCTTCGTACCCTCCTCGGCCAACGTCTTGAACGCTTCGGCCATCCTACGACCCGCTTCCTTGTCTCCATACTGCGCAGTCCAGTCGATGCCCTGCCGCAGCACGCGGTCCACATCAGCCGCCCGCTCTTTCCTGCCTGCCATCGAGGATAGACCCGCCATCATCGCGGTCATGCGTTGCTCGATTTCCTGGGCCGGAGCCTGATCGGCCGGGTCCTTGGAAATCATCTTGAGCATGAACGCGGACATTTGCGCAGTCATTTCGTCATCCGCATTCAGCGCGGCATGACGGAGCAGCGCGACGCAGGTCTCACCGGCAGGCGTCAGCGGCTTGGGTGGCTCTGTGGCGCCTGAACCGAGACCACCTGCCATGACCTCCGAACACGACTTCATCAATGCAGAGGTCGGGCGGATCGGGATCATGTTGGTCAGTTGCTGCAGTGGCCCGATGATGCTGGCCTCGGTGTCCACAGGCACATCCTTCGCCAACTCGCGCAACACGACAAACTGCGGCTGCAAATAGCTGTTGAAGCGCGGCGTGGCCAGCGCCTTGCGCAGACTCTCCTGCGCGGCATCCTTCTGTTGACCGTAAGCCTTCATGAGCCACGTCCACGCATTGTCCGGATCCAGCGCGACCAATTCATCGGCGAATGTGGGGTGTGCATTGCAGAAGCCCGAGCGCTGGGTCATGCAGTGGCTGGTCAGCGTGAAAAGAATCGCAGGATCTCGCTTGCCCGCGAGGTAGGCGCGCTCGAGGATGAGGTCGGACTCGGTGAGCTGACCGTTCCTGTTTTGCTTGTCGATGGCTTCCTGAAACGCTTTGGTCGCGTCTTCCTGGTTGGTGAATTTCCGCGTCGCCAGTTCGATCATGCTGCGATTGGCGATCTGGTTGGCACCCAGGACCCATTCCATCGGCGTTGATCCGTTGATCAGCTTGTCGCCGAGCTGATTCGTCTGGCGCATGCTGCTGGCCACGCGCTTGCCGATCTCCTCGCTGAGCCGGGAAATTTCTTCTGCGTCACGCTTCCTGCGTTCCTCGCGCACTTCCGGCGACAGCGATTCGTCCGGGGCCGGACAGGTTTGCGCTTGGAGAGTTGAAGCGCTCGCCGCCAGCAGCAAAGCGCACAGCAGGGACGGTATTCGACGGAGGGTCATGGTGTGGTTCCGGGAGAAAGGGACGCCGACATCTTCTTTGCGAACCGAACGCAACGCAACCGGGGATTCCCCTAGCTGCGAATATTCGCGTCGCGACACTCCGCCCTGTAAATCAACTCAGCGCAGTCCGGATTCAGACCATCAATCTGACCACAGCGCCTGAACCCGACCAGCTCGAACAATCGGATGGCCGAATCGTTCGTCTCGTTGGCGGATGTGAACAGCAACCCGGCTTCGCACCGCTCCACACACGCCTGCAAGAGCGCCCGACCCACCCCCTGGCGTCGATGCGCTGGATGCACCATCAGCACGTCTACGAATTCATGGCCGAAGAAGTCGTGCTTCACCAGCACGTAACCGACGACATTGCCCGCCCTCTCTGCCAGAAAGCAATCACCGGCCAGCAGGGATTCTTCTATCCGGAATTGACGTTCGGGATGTTGTGGCGCGTAGTCGTCGCATGCGATCACGGCCGCAAGGTCCACTGCAGCTGCGTGGCGAACGATCACCACCGACTCACCACTTGCACTTCCTCTCCTCCGCCAGCGCGCACGCAAATTGCGGCACCATCGGTGCGCGTTGCATTCGAAGACAGCAAGCTAAGTATTGTCAGCCAGCTCGAACAAGCGTCCATTGGCGCTGACATAGCGGAATATCGCTTCAAGAGTCTCCTCATCGTCGTCAATCTGTTCGCCGAGCTTCGCCGCGACGGTTTTGAATGCTCTTGCATTCGGCTTCGCACCTTCGGGATGCGTCAGCCATGCCTTTCGGCACAGCTCACCCAAATTTGGCAGCCCCACACGATCAAATTCCGCAACCAGCGGGTCGAGATAGCCCCAGCCCAGATTCTCGATAGCCGTCTCGAGGCCTTCATTGTCGGCTTGCTCAAACATGTGGAAAATCGTGCAGACCGTCGCGTATCCCGGCGGCAATGGCGGGACAGCTGCCGCGTCATAGTCGAAAGGTTTCAGCAATTCGCCATACAAGTACTGCAATGCCGACCATTGCACAGCAGGGTCTGCGATTCTCCAAAACTTGACCGGAATTTCTGCCTTTGGCTTGAGCGGATATAAGTCTTTGCGTAGCCAGTTGTTCAGTGAACGAAGCGCCCCAACGATGCACTCGGGTATGCCGGACACGTCGTCGGCTTGTTCCAAAAGCTCGGGCGACTCATGCTGCTCTCTCGGCTTGTACTCAAAACTCCACTCACACAGCACACCACCCCTGCCCTTCGCTTGAAGGGTCAACACATCTTGTGGACTGAATTGGCCAGTGAATGATTTCACCGGGCCATGTGTCGTTGCAAGCAGCTTGGTCAGATCCAAAAGCAATGACGGGAGTTCGTACCAGTCGCCACCTACAACGGGCATCTTGCCGCCTTTCCATTCGACACCGTCAATATCCATGAAGCGTCCAACTGGCTTTGCCTTGAAGAAGCCTGTTGCAGTCGCCATGTAATCGTGGGCTTCTGGAAAACTTGGATCGTGTCGTATGTAGTCCAGCGTTCGCGAGATCTCGTACAGAATGCCGTCAATTGTGCTCTGCTTTTTTTTCATATTGAGTACCGCCCCAAAATCCCGTTCATCCGCGAAGATGGCAACCTGCCCTTTCTCTCTTCAGCCTTGCTTGATGTCATCTTCACCCATATCCGCTCGTTAGCGTGAATGAACTTTGGTGCTCCTTAAGTAATGCAAGGAGCCCCGCTCGCATCTCAGCGTCCAGTCCACATAGCTGACTGGAAAGGTGATCCATCCTGAGATGGTCCGCATCCGCCATCGCATCGACAATTTGCTCACGTTCCTCTCGATCCGAAGGAACGTGACGGTCAGGGAAGAGCCCAACAATCTCCCACATCACTTGCCGCAGCTCGGGCGTGCCGTACTTGTCCGCGAACTCTACAACCACGTCAGACAACTCGCCGGTACTGTTTGTCATGGTCTGATGAAGGCCACCATTGTGGGTGTCGCCAAAGAAGTACATGACCGATAGAACATGTATTCCGGCGTGGTCATTGCTTCAATCGGCTTTACAAGGCGCAGGAGAACCTCGTTGACTGGATCAGGCGCCAGCATCGCTTGATCGATTGTCATCGGCGGCGGATTGAGGAAGGCCTTCATCGCTGCACCAAACTCTCGTTTCGTAGGTCCGGGCATTGATTGACCTCAGGCGGTGTTCACAGCTGCGAATATTCGCATGGCACCAATCACCACTTGCACTTCCTCTCCTCCGCCAACGCACTCGCGATCAGCGGCGCAATGGCGAGGAGGCCCATGTCGGCATAGGCGGTCTTGCAGTCCTTCTCCTTCAGCGCCTTGTCGAAAATTTCCTGCTCTTTGCTCTTGGGTGGCAGCTTCGGTCCGGCGAAGAGCGAGTTCCTGCGGCTGGCGTCGCTGTCGATTTCGCGGGCGCGCTGGCGGATGGAATCGAGATCGAGCTTGGGCGTCGGGCCGGTCGTGCTGCGCGGATCGACGGAAGGTGTAGGCCGCGTGCCACTGGCATCGGGCAGGCCGAAGGGCAGGTCGGGATTAACCGGTGCGGGCGCAATCCTGGGTGATGGCACGGTGTCCGGTGCCAGGTCCTGCAGACGATTGATGGGGCGATCGCTGCGCGGCGGGGAGATGGGCGTTAACGTGTCCGACGGCACGTCGACGCGCGTCGGGAGTTCATCCGGCAGGCGATTGATCTGCGGCCGCGCGGCAGACGGCGCGACGGGTTGCAGCGGCTGCAGCGGTTGCGCGGTAGGCGTCTCCACACGCACGCGATCTTCGATGGCTTGCGGCGACGGGGCGGCGCGGGCGGCATCCGGCACCGGTGTGAGCGGCGCCAGCGGGGCGAGCGATGCATCAGGCTTCAGCTCGACGCGCGACGCGGGCTCGGGCAGCGGCGCGATCTGCGCGGTCGGCTGCGCGGGACGCAGGGGCTGCAACGCCTGCGTGGGCGGCGCTTCCACCCGCGTGGTGGCTTCGGGCAATGCCTCGACACTGCGCGCCGTGGCGGGCGCTGTCGGCGTCAGCGGCGCCATCGGTGCGAGCTGCGCGGGATCGAATCGCGTCGGCACCTCTGACGGCATGGTGAGCGGCGCCTCGGTCTTGGGCACGGCGATGGGCGCGAGCGGTGCTGCGACCGGCGTCTCGACGCGGGTGGTGGCCTCCGGCGCGGGCGCGATGGGTGTTGCCGTCGCAGTGGGCAGGGGCTGCAGCGGTACGGCGTCGAATGTGACCGGCTTTTGAATGAGCGGCTGCTCGACCTGCGGCGCGGGTTGGGCCACCGATTGCGGCAGCGCTTCCTGCGGGGTCGGCTGCGGTGATGGAGACGGCGACGGCTGCACGCGCGCGGTGGCGGGCGCTGCTCTGGGCGTCGGCGGTTTCGGCGCGCTCGCGGCACCCAGCTCGGTGGACAGCTTGAGGCTCGGCGCCGGCGCGGGTGGCGTGGCGTCCGCAGGCGCCAGCTTTCGCAGCGCGACATTGAGCTTGCCCCATAGCACGCCAGCCTGACGATCCGCCGGCCGGCTGGCATCGGCGAAGAGCAACAGGAGCCACACATGCAGCAAGCCCGACAGCAGCACGAAGCGCCAGAACGGAAAGCGCTCGATGTCGGGCAGCTCGACGAGATAGTTGAAGTTGCGGTAAGGGGCGGGGTTGGGAGGCGGCTTGGGTGCCGGTGTTGCGGGTGGTGCGTGCGCTGCAGGTGCTGCAGGCTTGGGCGCAGCCAGTGGGAGCTCTGCCTGCGCTGCGGGCGTTGCGCTGCCGGTCGCAGCCAGTGCAGCGGATTGCCCAGTGGGCGGCGGGGCGGGCGTGGCAGGTGTGGCCATCGCGCTCGGCGCGCATCCGCCTTGCGAATATTCGCAGGGCTGACGCGCGATGAGTTCAGCGCGCCCGATCAGGCGGCCGGTTCCAGACGCAGCAACTCTGCGTCCGGTGAATCAGTGAGCAGGTACACGTTGCCGTCCGGCCCCTGGCGCACATCGCGGATGCGGCCCAGCTCGCCGGTGAACATGCGTTCCTCGCCGGTGATCTTGTCGCCGCTCACGGAAAGCCGCGCCACCGTCATGCCGGCCAACGCACCCACGAGCAGGCTGCCTTTCCACTTGGGAAACTTGTCGCCAGTGTAGAACGCCATGCCAGACGGCGCGATGGAGGGCACCCATTTGTGGATGGGTTGCGCCATACCTTCCTTCGCCGTGCCTTCACCGATCTTCGTGCCGATGCCGTACTGCACGCCGTAGGTGATGACCGGCCAGCCGTAGTTGACGCCCGGCTTCATGATGTTGATCTCGTCGCCACCCTGCGGGCCGTGCTCGTGCGTCCAGAGAATGCCGGTGGTCGGGTTCAGCGCCGCGCCCTGCATGTTGCGGTTGCCGAGAGTCCAGATTTCCGGTTTGGCACCCGCGGTCTTCACGAACGGATTGTCCGGCGGCACGCGGCCATCATCGAAGAGGCGGATGGACTTGCCGGCGTGGTCGCCGAGATTCTGCGCGCGCTGGTCCTTGCCCTTGCCGGGGCTGTCGCCGCGGTCGCCGAAGGTGACGAAGAGATAGCCGTCGCGGTCGAACACGATGCGCGAGCCGAAGTGGTGGCGCGTTGGGCCTTTCGACGCCAGCTTGAACAGCACCTGCACATCGGTCATGCGCGGCGCGTCCTTGGTGCCGCCCAGCTTGCCGCGGGCGAGCTCCGTGCCGTGCGCGCCGTTCTCCTCGCCGTTGTAGGTCCAGTAGATCCAGCCGTTCTCGGCGTACTTGGGATGCAGCGCCACGTCGAGCAAACCGCCCTGGCCGTGATCGGTCGACTTGGGGATGCCCTCGACCGGCTTGGCCACCAGCTTGCCGCCGTCGATCAGGCGCAGCGTGCCGCGCTTCTCCGTGACCAGGATGCGGCCATCGGGCAGGAACGCCATGCCCCAGGGATGGTGCAGGCCGGACACAACGGGTGTGACCTTCACGTTGTGCAGGTCGGTTTTGAGGACCTTCTGGGCATGGGCAGACAGGGGAGCGAGGGGCAGCAGCGCGGCTGCGCACAGTGCGGCGACGGCGGACAGTCTCTTCATGGGGAGCCTTTGGGTTCGGGACGGGAAATTATAGATGGGGATAGAGCCGGATACTGGCTTCCACTGTGACCGGATGTGGCTGGCGCCGGTTCCGGGCGCCGGGTAGTGAAAATCGCCGGTTCGGATGCTAACGTGCGGCCACCATGACCCAGCGCGGACGCCCACCCCACGACGACCAGCTCACCCCGGCCGAATGGCGAGTTGCCGAGCTGGTGCGCCACGGCCTCACCAACCCCCGGATCGCTGCACTCATGGGGGTGAGCGTGGACGCGGTGAAATTCCACGTGGCCAACGTGCTCGTGAAGTTGGGTTTCAAGTCCCGCAACGACATCCGCCACTGGCAGGGCGTGGCCAAGACCAGCCCGCTGCATTCTTCAGACAGGAGTACTTCCATGAGCACATCCCTTGGCCCCATCGGCCAGATCGCCCGCAGCGTGAAAGACATCAAGGCCGCCGAAGCGTGGTATCGCGACGTGCTGAAACTGCCCCACCTCTTCACCTTCGGCAATCTCGCGTTTTTCAATTGCGATGGCGTGCGCCTCTTCCTGTCGCAGAACGAGTCTGCATCGGATGGCGAATCGATTCTCTACTTCCGCGTGCCGGACATTCACGCGGCGCATGCAGAACTGAAGTCACGCGGCGTTGAATTCACCGACGCGCCGCACATGATTCACAAGCATGCGGATGGAACGGAGGAGTGGATGAACTTCTTCAAGGATCCCGAGGGGCGGCCGCTGGCGATCATGGCGCAGGTGAAGGTGGGGAATTAGCGCCGCCTGCAGCAAGAATGACGAACGACCGCGGGATGCATCGCGGGCTAGGACGGGTTGAATGGATACCGTTCATGCGATCATTTGCAACACGGTGAATGGAGAGAGCGAAAGTTGGACAACCATACCGAGCCAATTGAGGCGAATACAAGGACGCGCCGACTGGCAGAACGCATCTTTTATGTGTTGTTCGCAGCTTCATTCTTGGGGGCCTTTGCCTTAAGCCTGACCGGTCACAACAGGAATGGACTGGGCACCTTTAGTGAAGAGGGGATCAGTCAGATCAAGGCCGCAGCGCAGTCGATTTGCGCCGAACTGGATCGAATCCGCGTGGGCCGATGTGGGGCCATCACTTGGCAGGGCAAGCACGGAGTGTATGCTCGGATCGAGGTGCATGCTCAAGGCAATTCGCTACAAACCTTCTCGGACGTGATGTCTGACCTTGGCTGGGCACAAATCGGAACCGGTTCTGGCTCTATTCACCACACCAAGGACGCCCTGAACCTGTCGCTCAGCGTCTCTCCCGCCGGCTCGACCTATCTCATCATCAGTTCTACCAAGTAGCATTTGACCTGCTAGCTGTGTCGAACTTGCGGCGAACGTTCGCAGCACAAAGGGCTGTTCGATCCTTCAAGGCACAGCTCAACAGATATAGCTGTTAAGCCAAGAGCGCTTTATCGCTTCCTGCAACTGGCTTTGCTCAAACTCGAACCCGAAAGTGACCGAGTGCCACCAGCTGGAATTCTCACCCAACACCTGATACCCAGTACTGCCCGATACGGCCAGGTGCCCCCGAGAGGAAACAGACTGAATAGTCAGTTCAAGTTCACCGGGTGACATCGACTGAAGAGTCGCCTTCCCCTTGAGCGATTGATTGAGGTCGGCCAATTGCACTACAAAAGACCGCAGTGCCTCACCGTCGACCCATAGATCATTCTTGCCAGAGTACCCGCTTGAACTCACCGAGATGAGAACGTACACATCGCCGTTGCCTTGTGGATCGCTCCAATTCGGCACTACTTCGATAGAAATGAAATCGTCTGATCCGCGAAGGATAAGTGTGTCGCTCATATTCGCAACTATTGCACAGCTAGCCATAGGTGGGCGCTTCTCGCCCGCACCGACACTACCAGCGAATATTCGCACCTGCGCTGATACCCCTTCCTGGCGCGCTCTCAAAGTACCGCTCATTCGCCTCATTCACGATCACGCTGCCTGTAAAGCGTCGATCGGTCAGATTGTCCGCCCGCACGTACCAGGTCACCTCGGCGTTCAACGCCTGCACGCGCGAGCGATGCGACACCCGCGCACCCAGCGTGGTCGCGGCCGGGGCGAAGGCGGTGTTGCGGTCATCAGCCCACATGCGGCCACGATGGTTGGCCTCGATGGCGGCTGACCAGCCTGGCTGTCCCTCACGCCAGTTGAGCTGCGCGTTCAAGGTGCGCGACGGCACGCCGGGCAGCGCATTGCCGGCGGCGACGGTGCGGGTCGTGGCGACGCCGCTCACGATCGTCGTGGTACTGAACCCGTCATCGAACTTGGCGGTGAGCCAGGTGCCTGCGAGCGCCAGTTGCCAGTCATCGTCGGGCCGCCAGCGTAGCGACGCCTCCAGCCCGCGACGTGTCGTCTCGCCGCCATTGCGGAATGTCGTGCGGCCGCCGGCGTTGCTGGCGGGCACGATCTCGTCATCGGTACGAACCGTGAACGCAGCAATATTGGCGCGCCACGCGAGGCCCTGGCGCCACTTCAGGCCGACTTCGGCATGGCGGCTGCCACCGGCGCGAAGCTCGGTGTTGAGGCCGCTCGCGCCATCGGTGCGATAGGCGAGCTCCACCGCAGTCGGTGTCTCGAAGCCGCGCCCGATGCTGGCGTAGACATTCAGCCCATCGCTCAACGAGTGCAGCACGCCGAACGTGGGCGTGGTGGCGCGCTGGGACAGCGAGCCGGAGTCATCGGCATTGCCGGATGCGATGAAGCGGTCAGTCACACGAAACTTGACGCTGGACGACCGCAGCCCCGCCATGACGCGCCATGCCGGCGATGCAGTCCACGTGGCCTGTGCCCACGCATCGGCGCCGCGCACGCGCGTGTCCTCGTCGCGCCGCAGTCGACCAGCGACACCCACCCTGCCCGCGTCATCGAAGTTGTTGAAGCCGCGCCGCGTCTCTTCCGACTGCTCCAGTTCCACACCCGCCAGCCATTGCCATGCCGCATGCGACTGCCCAATGCGCAGCGACGCGCCCGCGAACTTTCGATCCAGATCGACCACGCCACCGCTGCTTGTCGCCGGCGTCTGCGCGCCAACGGGTGTGGACAGGAACTGCACCACGCGCCTCGCACCGCCATGCGCGACTGCCGTCCACTCCCAGGCCCCCTCCTCGCCGCGCAGCACGGCACCCGCCTGCTGCTGGCGCACGGATTTGCGCGTGTTGAACTGCTCCGCACCCGTACCCGCCTGGCGCGGATCGGCATCGAACTGCGCGCGGGTGAGACCCAGCGGGTCCTGCGTGTCCGGCTGCTCCAGCGCATTCAGGATGAGCGTCAGCGAATGCTTGTCGCCAAGGTCGGCATCGGCACGCAGCGCGAGCTGGCTGCGCTCGACACGACTGTGCGCGCGAAAGCCGTCTGCAGCGAAGCGGCTTATATCCGCACGCACGCCCCACTCCGCGCCACCCAGCTTGAGACTGCCTTCACCGATCACGCCCACACGCTGCTGGCGATAAGGGCCCGCGTAGGCATCGACCCGCACGCCCGGGTCACGCCCCGCGCGCGCACTGAACGCATGAATCACGCCGCCTGACGCATTGCCATACGCCACCGCCCACGGCCCGCGCAGTACCTCGATGCGCTCCAGCGACGCCAGCGGCACCACCGCACCCTGCGCCTGACCATCGGGAAACGTGGCCGGCAATTCGTCGACCAGCAAGCGCAGCCCGCGAATGCCGAACGTGGCGCGCGAGCCGAAACCGCGCGAGCTGATCTGCAGGTCCTGCGCGTAGTTCTGGCGGTTGTTGAGCGTGAGGCCCGGGACTGCGGCGAGGGACTCGGAGAGATTCACCATTGGCTGGCGAGTGCGAATATTCGCAACGTCCACCTGATCAATGGATGCAGGCGTGTCGACGCTGCGCGCGGCACGGCGCGTGGCCGTGACGACGATCTCCTCAACCGGCGCGATGGCCGGCGCGGGCGTCATTGCGGCGGCGAACGGAAACAGCAAGGTGGACAACATCGACAGCGCGCTCCGGGCACGGAAAACGGAAGCCCGGAGTATGCCAACAACCGGCGGGCTGTCACGCCATCAGCGGGATAGTCGTTATCCACGATGGGATCAAGCCGCGCCTTGGGACGGGGGCTCGAACCAGGCGAGCAATCCCACCATCAGTCCGAACCCGAGAATAGGCCCGGCCCCATATCCAACCAGTGGCGCCGGCGTCAGGCCTGCAGAAGAGCATGCGAACAACACGGCATAGTAGGCCGCCACTGCTGACAACCACGCAGGTCCAACACGCGACTGAATCCACAACCCGACAATGAACGCCAATGCGGATGCGATAACCGCAATGCCGGCAAAGTAAGAATGGCTGAGGGCCAGTTTGAAGACTTCCTCCACATGCGGAACCGGTTGCAGCGGATCCGGTACCGAGAATGCCCATGCCGCAAGCACCGCCAGCGGCAACAAAAGCAGGAATGACCTCGCTGCGCCCAGCCGATACCGGATGGCGAGAACACCGGAAGCCACCAGCAATCCCAACATCTGAGAAGCATCTGGCTGCAAAACCAGCAACAGCGCGACGACGAGAATTGCGATCAATGCTGCGATCCATTGCCTTTCAGGTTGACGCACAAAGAACGAGCAAGCAGCAACGAACGACGGCAACAGCATCGGTGCGAGATAGAGATTGAGCGGACCGATGGACGCCCATCGATCTGGGCCTGGGCGGTCATTCAGGAGCGGAATCATCAGGCCGACAACCGACAGTGCGACGATTACAAGAGCCGCCCCGTGTCGATTCAGCTGCCTGCCGAATCGACCAACTAACCAGGCCAGCACTCCCGCAAGGCCGATGGCGACAAGGTGCGAAATCCAGACGAGCTTTCCGACCCCAGCCAGATGAAGCACGACAATACTGCTGGCAAGCGCCGGGATTGCCCAGACAATCGAATTCCTGGAAGAGTGGTGCATAACCTGATGAAACCTCTTGGAGCCGCGCCGCAAGGCCCTGCCGGAATGGCGGTGAAACTGAATCCCCGGTTTCAGTCGGGCAGGGGACAACGCCCTCAAGTCGCTGCAGTGTTGTGAGTCAGACACCTGTCGTCGTCCGGCGGCCACGAACATTGGCAAGCTGCAAGCCCGGAGAATCCGGCATTCTTTAATGCGATCCTCAACGCTCCGTCATGATCTCCTTGAGCGGCTTGCGCGCAATGTCGGGCACGCGACAGCCCTCCGCCGGATACCCCGCCACCAGCAGCAGGAACGGACGCTCGTTGTCGGGCCGGCCCATCAGCTGGTTGAGAAACGCCATCGGGCTCGGCGTGTGGGTGAGCGTCGCGAGACCGGTATGATGCAAGGCCGCGATGAGCAGGCCTGTTGCGATGCCGGCAGAGTCCATGGGGTAGTAGCGCTTCTCCTTGCTGCCGTCGGCGGCGACGCCGTGCGCCTCATAGAAGATGCCGATGAGCCAGGGCGCTGTCTCCAGGAACGGCTTGTCCGCGTCCGTGCCCAGCGGGGCCAGCGCAGCCTTCCACGCGTCCGTCGCCCGCCGCTCGTAGAACTGGCGCTCCTCCGCCTCCGCCGCGATGCGGATGTCCCGCTTCAGCGCGGGGTCGCCCACGAGAACAAACCGCCAGGGCTGCTGGTTGGCGCCGGATGGCGCCGTGCCGGCAGTGGCGATGCACGCATGCATGATTTCGCGCGGCACCGGACGGGAGGAAAACTCGCGCACCGTGCGCCGTGTGGCCATCTCGGCGTGGAAGGCCTGCGCGCGGGCCAGCATGTCGTCTTGCGAATATTCGCGATACGCGAGGGGAATGCTGTCGTGAGGTTTCACGGTGTGTTGAGGCGGACTGCCTGTTCGGGTGGGGACAGCGCAATCATGCCGCAAGCTGCAGCAATCGGTTCAGCGATACGCCGCCGCCGAAATGAACTCGCCGAAGCGCTCGCACCAGATCACCACGGCCTTGTAGCGTGTGATGTCCGTGCCTGCGGGCAGGTTCACGATGAAGCCGTCGTAGGACTTGATCTCGCCCACACGCAGCGACTGCTGCTTGATGCGCAGGAATGTTGCCTCGTCGTCGACAAACTCGGGGGCGAGATAGAGCTTGTAGTCCGGCCCCGGCGCCAGCTTGCCCTCATGCGTGACCGCAGTCGACGTGACCGTGATGCGGCCTTCGCCCCAGTGAAAAGCGTCGCTGCCCTTGAGATCGCGGCGGAGCTTCGCTTCAAAGCGCTGCGCGGCCGGCGCCGACGTGGCCGCGGCGACCTCGGCCGCGGACGGTCCGCGCTCGGCCACGATGATGGGGAGGAAGTAGACACCCAGCGCGAAGCCGAGGGTCAGGACGATGGTGTGGGAAACAGCGAGCAGGAGGTATTTCATGGGCGGCACAGGGGAGAGGATGGTGCCGGGTTGGTGTGGCGCCAGCGAATTTTCCTTACATGTACGCGCGGCGCTTCATGCCTCGGGTGAGCATTGCGGACACTGACGCATGAACTGGGGGCTGGCTTGTTGACGCCTCCAGTCCAGGGACGTGCTAGGTGTCGCCTTCAACATCGCCGTCGCCTGCCGAAATGATCCTGGCTTCGATAAACGCAAGCCTAGAAGCAAGCATCTCCGCATGCTCATGCGACGGCTCAGCCGCCACAGGAATTAAATCCTCGAGCGGCAAGCCCCCTTTCACGGCGCGGACCCAAAGCGACATTTCTGCCACATATCCACGTAGCGCATCTTTCCAGCTCGGTGACTGGTCCAGTACCAAATAGGCCGGCGGCAAGTCGCCGACGACTACCCAGAGAGTTGAATCGACATCTGCGCTCGTTGGCTGCAAGTCGACCTGGAATACACCAAGCACGCCTGCGCAAGCCCAAGCCAGCCGGACCGCGGTAACCTTCTTGCACCAAGCTTGGGACGAAATAAACGCAGAAGCCTCGTTTGCCAACGCAAGGACTTCAGGGTTTTTGATCTGTGAGGCCGGAATCATGGCATCGCGCCAAGTGATTTCTGCGCTGGAAACTTGTGTTGAGCAACGGAATTACGATTTACCAGCCAATCGCCCGTCATGCCCCTTCTGCGGCACCAACTTCACCTGCAACTCACAGCCCACCGCACGCGCATAGCGCTTCAATGTCGCCAGCGAAGGTGCATGCTTCCCCGCCGCTTCAAGACGAGACACTGCGCTCTTCGTAGTTCCCATTCGCTCCGCGACGGCATCCTGCGTCAGACCGGCACGCGATCTGGCCTTGAGCATTTGTCCTGCAAGCTGGTATTCCAGTTCGAGACTCTCGTAGGCCTCAGTGAAGCCTTTGCGTTGCCTGGCCTTGGCCAGAAACTCATCGTGTTTGTGCAGCACGGGCTTGTATTTGAGATCAGCCATGTTCCATCTCCTTCATGCGCTTGCGCGCCAGTTTCAACTCGCGATCGGGCGTTTGCTGGGTCTTCTTGACGAACGCGTGGACGATCACCACTCGCCGACCCACAAGGAAGCAATAGAAGGCGCGCCCTAAGCCTGAGCGACCCCGGGGCCTCAGCTCGAACAATCCATCGCCGAAGGCGCGTGAGTGCGGAAGCCTCAGGCTCGGTCCATGCTCAGCCAGGAGTTCCACAAGCCGCGCGTAGTCCGCAAGAACATCTACCGGCCAAGACTCGATCTCCGCCAGCACACGTTCATGGAAGTACTCTATTTGGAACGCCATGGTTGGATGTTAGCAAACTCGCTAACCATGGGCAAGATGCTACAGAGCGCGACATTCACACTCTCACCACGGCTCCACACTAAACAAATACCCATGCGGCCGGATCGACTTGATACGTCGCTGCACGTCGATGCCCTCGGGAAAGCGCTTGCGCAGGCGATAGAGCCGCGCATCGACCGAGCGATCATCATGAGCTTCATCCAACCCGCGCAGTTCGCGAAGCAGGTAGTCGCGATGGGTGACGTGACCGGCGCGGGAGGCGAGCAGCCACAGTAGATCGAACTCGGCGGCGGTAAACCGGAGTGGCTTGCCGTCCAACAAGGCGTCTCGCGTCTCGCGGCTGATGACCAGGCGGCCGAAGGTGAGCTGGTTCTGGTTGGGCGTGCTGTCGATGGACGCGCGGCGCAGCATGGCCTTGATGTGCGCCAGCAGCACGCGCGGTTGCACCGGCTTCACCAGGTATTCGTCCGCACCGATTTCCAGGCCCAGCACGCGGTCGAAATCTTCATCCTTGGCGGTGAGCATGAGCACGGGCAGGCCTGCGTTGCTGGTGCGCAGCCTGCGGCAGATCTCGAAGCCATCCATGCCGGGCAGCATGATGTCCAGCACCACCAGCGCCGGGCGCGCGCGCTCGATCTCGGCCAGCGCGGCGGTGCCGGTGGTGACGGTGTGCACGTCGAGGCCGTGGTTGATGAGGTATTCGGCCATGGCGGACACCAGCGCCTCGTCGTCCTCGACCAGCATGACGCGTGGCGCGTCAGCCGCGCTGGGGTTTGGATACAGTGCATTCATGATTCACCTCGCATACGGAATCTTTCTTCGCCTTCAGCCTGGCAACGATGTTTCGCGAACAGGCCAGGTCAGTTCGATGCACGCACCGCCCAGCGGCGATGCCAGCACGACGGCCTCACCACCGTGCCAGCGCGCGATGCGCCGCACCAGTGCCAGCCCGATGCCAAAGCCGCCGGTCTTGCGGCTGCGGCTCTGGTCACCGCGCCAGAACGGTTCAAACACCCGTTCGCGATCGACCTCCGGCACGCCAGGCCCATCATCTTCGACGCGCAGAATGTGCCGGCCGGATTCGCGAACGATGCTGAGCCGCACCGTGCCAGCGGCATAGCGCACGGCATTGGACAGCAGATTCGAGAGCGCACGGGCCATGAACACCGGCTCGATCTCGATGCGCTCTGCGATCTCGGCAACCTCGATCTTGACCGGGCTGCCCTGCGCCAAGGCCAGGGCGCGCGCACTGCTCTCGACCGGCGCCAGCCAGCCGACTGTCTCCACTGGCGCGATCTCAATGTCCTGGCCGGGATTCTTGGCGCGGGCGTAGGTGAGCATTTCCTCGACCAGCAGGTCGAGCTCGTCCAGCGCGACCGACATTTCATCGAGATTGCGATCCTTGGCGTCCAGCGTGGTTGCATCACGCGCCAGCGACTGGCGGAAGCGAAGCCGCATCAGCGGATTGCGCAGCTCGTGCGATACAGCGGTAGTGAGCTGGCGGTGCGAGGAGAGCAGCTCATTGATGCGCAGGGTCATCTTGTTGAAGCCGTCAGCCACGTGCTGCAACGGCGACAGCCGCCCGACCTCTGCAGCAACGCTGAAGTCGCCCGTGCCGGCTGCCTGCGCAGCCGCGTTGAGCCGATTGAGGTCGCGCCAGAACGGCCGGATCCAGAACCCCAGCAACACGGCCACGATGACCATTTCGACTGCCCAGTTGAGCATGTTGAAGAAATTGCGCTGGCTGGGCGGACCGGGGAATTCCAAAAGTGTGGCGCGATCACTGTCGGCGATGCGTCTCGCCATGAAAAAGCCCCCGGCCGGGCGGTCAATCGACACGACCTGGTTACGCGCGAGCTTCTCCCGCTGCGCTGCCGTGAAGCTGAAGCGGGTCGCGAGCGCCTCCATCGGCTCCAGCGTCACCGGGGTGCGAAACCCCTTCTTCAGTTCGTCCAGATGCGCGTCCCACTCCGCCTGCGGCCGCGCAGTGAGCTCGCGGTCGATGAGATGGAACGTGGCGGTGAAGCGCCCGGCCACGTCGGCCTTGGGCATGCTCGTCCACACCCACTCCATCACGTACAACTGGGTCACGAAGGACGCAGCCAGGATGGCGATGAGCAGGCCATACATCTTGAGAAACAGTTTGATCATGCGCGGTTGCTGACGAAACGGCCGGGAATGCCTGCAAACGGCCATGATAAGCAATCGCCGGACACCCATTGCGACGGATTGCAACGGGCGTGACGGGCGTGTCAGACATCACCTCGGCGGCGAATGAAAAACGGCCGGTACCCGATGGGCACCGGCCGGAGGCGCTGCGGAGAACGACTCAGAACTCTTCAGAACTGGTAGCTGGCAGAGAACTGCTCAGAATTGGTAGCTGGCAGAGAACTGCCAGAAGCGCCCGCGGTTGGTGTACAGCTCCGCGAAGCCCAGCTGGGTGAAGTTGTTGTTGGTGGCGTTGGTGGCGCTGAAGGGCGGCATGTTGTCCAGCGCGTTCTTGACCGCAGCCGAGAGCGTCAGGTTCTTCATGCCGCGCCAGGACACGGTGAGGTCCAGCTCCTCATGTACGCCCACGCGGCGCACTGTCTGCAGCAGGCTGAAGTTCTCCGCCGGCTGCACCGTGTCGTAGAAGCCCGAGACCGTGCGCCACAGGCCCTGCACCGTCCACGGGCCCTTCTCCAGCGTTGCGATGTAGCTGGAACGCCAGCGCGGGGCGGCATACGTGCCATTGAACTCGGCCCACGGATCGCTGGCCGTAGTGCGCGTGCGCTGGCGGGTGTAGTGCGTGCCCAGTGCGCGCAGCGTAAGGTTGCCCCAGCCGGTTTCGCCGACGTTGATGCGCACGTCTGCGTCCTGACCCTGGGTCTGCGCCTGCGAAAAGTTCTGCAGGTTCTGCAGCACATTCAGCCGTCCGTCCGGGGTGCGGAAGAAGAATCCCTGCTGCAGCGCCGAGAGGATGGTGGGTGTCGTGATGTTGTCTTCCTTGTCGATCTCCCACCAGTCGAGGCTGAACGAGACCTGGCCCAGGTCGGCGACGAAACCCACGTTCAGGCTGTCACCCAGCTCGGGCTTCAGGTTCGGGTTCGAGCCGGTCACGCGGAAAGCGGGCAGGTTGCAACCCGCCGGCAGGTTGATCGCCTGGCACTGTTCGCTGGTGAGGTTGATAGCGCCCTCGCCCGGATTGCCGAAGAGCTGCTTCAGGGTGGGCATCTTGAACGACTTCGAATACGAGGCACGCATGGCGAGCGACCGGTTCAGCTGCCACTTGGCGCCGATCTTGGGCGACGAGCGGCTGGCGGAGTCGTACTTGTCGTAGCGTACGGCCGCCTGCACTTCCAGGTCGCGCGTCACCGGCAATTGCAGCTCGGCGAAAATGCCGGTCGCATTGCGCGTCTTGTCGATGCGCGACTGCTGGATGCTGCCGACCACTTGGCCCAGCACGGACAACGGGTCCGGGGTGTCGGTGTTGGACTCGCGCCAGAAATTGACCCCGACGGCGTAGCGCACGGGGCCGCCGCCCAGCTTGAACGCATCGCCTGAGACCAGCGCATCGAATAGATCGATGCCGACCTTGCCAACGCGACGCGGGCTGACCTTGAGGCTCTCGACAAAGGCCGGGTCGTTGTTGCTCGATGTGGCATCGATGCGACCAGCGGCCAGCGCGGGATTCCACAGGTTGGCGTTGTAGTAGTTGCGGTCCTGGTTGGTGACCTTGGCCTCGCCGCTGGACAGCCCCACCTTCCAGTCGAGTCCCGAGTGATTGCCTTCGAGCGCCAGCTGCAGGTTGTGGAACGTGCCCTCGCGCTCGGTGATGCGCGGCCCGCCCTGCATGAAGCGGCCGGCGTAGTTGCCGCCACCACCGGGCAGCGGGAAGAACGCGGGCACCGGATGGGCTTCGAACAGATCTTCGCTGCTCGAGTAGTTGAATTGCGCCGTGGCCGTCATGCTGGAGGACACCTCATACGTGCCGATGACCAGCGCGTTCATCCGATCCGCGCCGTTGTAGGCGGTGAGCAGCGAACGGTTGAAGTCATACACGCAGAGCGGCCCCGACTGGCTTTCCGGCGGGCATGGCCGCACGGTGGTGCCGGCCAGCGTTCCCTGCGGCGTGAGGATATTGCCCTGCGGCGCGAACACGCTGCGGCCATCGAGATTGAAGCCGGCAATGGGGCCGAACCGGCGATAGTCGGACGTGCTGGAGATGTCGCGATCCTTGCGGAAGATCGGATCGCGCTTGAACACATCCACCGCCGCGAGGATGTTGTAGCGGTCGCGCGAGATGTCACCCCAGCCGGCGGTGAAACCGAACTGCTTCTCGGCGCCGTCGCCGCGGCTGGATTCGCCGTAGCTTGCCTTGGCCTCGTAGCCGCGGAAATCCTTGCGCAGGATGAAGTTGATGACGCCGGCCACGGCATCAGCGCCATAGATGGCCGAACCGCCATCCTTCAGGATTTCCACCCGCTCGATCGCGGACACCGGAATCTGGTTGATGTCGAAGGCATGGCCCGCGCCCGACGTGTCGGACAGCGGGTTGACCGGCATGCGCCGCCCGTTGACCAGCACCAGCGTCTGGGTGCTGCCGAGGCCGCGCAGCGCGACTCGCGCCGTGCCCGACCCGCCGGGGGAGTTTGAAGCGAGCTCACCCTGGTCGTTGGTATCGATCACCGGAATGGATTTGATCAGTTCATTGATGGTGCTGGCGCCGCTCCGGCGGATGTCTTCGCGGGTGATGATCTCGATGGGCGCGGGGCCTTCTGCATCGACCCGCTTGATGGCGGAGCCGGTGACTTCGATGCGTTCGGGTTTCTTCTCCTGCGCAGGTGGCGTCTGCGCCAGGGCGGACTGCAATCCGGCCGTGCCCAGCGTGATGGTCAGCACGCCCGCCGTGGCGAGTGCGCGACGCAGGGTCTTGTAGCGATTGGTCATGGTCTTCCCTCTGTTGTGTAGTTGCGGCACATCCGGAGCGGGCGCCGTCAGGAATGGAAGATTGGCGCGATCATTTCGCGCGTTCCGCACCAGATCGCGACAGTGCGACAGCAATGGCGACAGTGCGGACATGTTTCGCTGCGGGCGGCCGACACCCTGACAGGGTCGGCACGCCTGCCAACCTGCGCAAAGGCAGTCGGCACGACTGCGAATATTCGCCACACTCGTGAAAATGTGTGGTGATACCGTCACCCGCCAGACAGAAAGAAGCGTTGCAGCGGCGCAACAACTGTCGGCCCGACGGCCGCGGCGACGGCGGATGCAATCCCCCGAACGAGGGGCGCGCCGGGGCGCGGCAGGCTACGTGCGTCCACCGGGTCATGCTAAATTCGCCCGGTGACGTGTCGCGGGACGCGGATCAGGGACAGAGGGAGACTCGGGACGTGCTGGACAAGCTGAAAAAAGTCATGAATGCCGATGTCGGCAAGGTACTGAATGCCGATGTGGGCAAGGTGCTCAAGACGGACGTGGGCAAGCTCTTGAAGACCGACCTCGCAGACCTGTTCGCGGACGACGAGGCGCCGGCCGAGGACGCACCGAAAAAAGTCGCGGGCACCATGCCCACCAAGGCCGCTGACACCCCCAAGGCGGATGACGACAAGGGCCCGCCCACCGTCCCCG
The DNA here is from genome assembly GCA_033764435.1 of Burkholderiales bacterium. Classification (GTDB taxonomy): domain Bacteria; phylum Pseudomonadota; class Gammaproteobacteria; order Burkholderiales; family Usitatibacteraceae; genus JAEUMY01. The sequence goes on along the minus strand of JANRIX010000059.1, from coordinate 66,808 downwards.
GCGAAGGCCCGAATTCGCAGATGCCGGGCCAGCCGCCGCAGACGCGCCTCACCGAGGACATTGCCGTCCGCAAGGATTACGAGCGGCCCTACGGCCAGGAGATTTCCAACCTGCTGCCGATCAACGTGGGTGAATTTTCCCGCCCGGCCAATGAACCGTCCGGCACGCTGGCCACCGACCCGGCGCGCGCGTTCTACTCGGGCGGCGGTGCGAAACTGGAAGTGGAAGTCGGCAGCTATTGGGACGAGGACGAGGCGTTGGCGCGCATCCGGGTGCTTGAGGAAAAGTGCGCGTCGTCCAAGCCCTCACCGGACGGCACATGGATGGTCGGCAAGTCGGACAAGGGCATCACCTTCGCCTGGATGCGCGAGCACTACGTGTTCGCCGCGACCACGCAGGACGCGCCGGCGCTCATCCGTTTCCTGAAGACCTTCCCCTACTGATCGTCGCCTGTCCCGGCGAGTTGGCGCCATGCCATCAGGCAGGAGGCGCCACCCAGAACCAGCAGGAAGATCACGCCGAACACGAAGAGGACAGGCTCGTCGGCGAAGGTCACGGGATACTCCCCTCGACTCTTATTGCTCAAATTGATGACGCCGGCCAGAACGGACTTGATGGCGTAGCCGATCGCGGAAACGCCGATCACGCCCATCAACAACGCACTCAGCAGATTCACTTGCGCAACCAGCCGGTAACTTGGCGCCTGCCGTTCAGCGCCTCGGGACGATCAGCACCTTGCCGTCACGCTCGCCCGCCACCGCCGCAGCCACGGCGGCCTTGATGTCCTTCACATCAAACGTATTCGCCACGCGCGCATGCAGCTTGCCTTGGGCAATGAGCTTGGTGAGCTCGCCGTACAACGCCATCTGCTGCTCACGGGTCGCCAGCTTGAACCATTTGGCGAGCCAGAAGCCTTTCAGCGTGATGTCGTTGAACACGAAATTCTTCGGTGACACCTGGCAGGGCTCGCCGCTCATCATCCCGTAGTTGACCAGCGTGCCGCCGTTGGCGAGACAGCTCGCCAGCCGGTCCGTGGCACTGCCGCCGACGGCATCGATGCCCAGGCGAACAGTCGCACCGCCAGTTGCTTCCTTCACCCGCTTGGCGAGACCCGGGCCATCGACCAGTACCACGTCGCCGCCGTGCGCCTTCACGCCGGCCACAGCCGACTCGCGGCGCACGATGTTCACCGTCTTCCATCCGCGAATATTCGCAAGCTGGATGAGATACGAACCCACGCCGGAATTGGCCACGTTCTGGATGACCCACTCGCCCGGCTCCAGCTTGACGAACTCGGTGAGCATCAGCGATGCCGTGGGCGGATTCACGGTCAGCATGGAAAGCTGCTGCGGGTCCGCTTCGTTGGGCAGCGGGATCAGCTTCGCCGCGGGCAGAACGATATGCGTGCTCCAGGTGCCGCTGCTCACGGGCAGCAGCACGGTCTGGCCGACCGGCAGGGTCTTCACGTCATCGGCCACCTTCGCGACACGCCCCACGCCTTCCGCGCCGCCGATGGCCGGCAGCGGCGGCAGCATGCCGTATTCGCCCGTGAGCGTCAGCACGTCGGACGGATTGATGGGCGCGGCCAGCACCTCGACCAGCACCTGGCCCGCTTGCAGTTCGGGCACCGGCATCTCAACCGGGGCGATCACATCCTGCGGCACAGGGCCGCGTTGTTCGTATTGCGCGCGAATCATGGTGGTCATGCCTGGTCCTTTGCAGTTATTTGATGCCGTAATGCTTCTTCTGTCCCGCAATCCATTCGTCGATCAGCCGATCCAGCACATCCAGCGGCAATGATCCATTGTCGAGGACGGCATTGTGGAACTTGCGGATGTCGAACTTTTCCCCCAGCGCCGCTTCGGCCTTCTTGCGCAATGCCTTGATACGCTGCTCGCCAATCTTGTACGACAGCGCCTGGCCGGGCCAGACGATGTAGCGATCGGTCTCGGCTTCAGCGAACGCGCGGGTGATGCCGGCGTTGTCGACGAGGTATTGAATGGTCTGGTCGCGGGTCCAGCCGTAGGCGTGCAGGCCGGTGTCAACGACAAGGCGCGCGGCACGATGCATCTCGGCGGACAGGCGGCCGTAATAGGAATACAGGTCGTCATAGAAACCCATTTCCTCGCCGAGATATTCCGAGTACAGGCCCCAGCCTTCGCCATACGCGCCATATCCACCGTAGAGGCGCTGGTTGGGCAGGCCCTTCAGCTCCTGCTGGCGGGCATTCTGCAGGTGATGACCCGGCACGGCTTCATGCAGCAGCACGGCGGCCATCCAGTGCTTGGGGCGGGTGCGCGGATCGTTGGTGTTGGCTTCAAAGTAACCGGCGCGCGAACCATCGGCCGCACCGGAGTTGTAGCGCTCCGGGTTGGCGCCTTCAGACGCGTCCATGGGACGAATGCCGTACGGCAGGCGCGGCAGCTCGGCGAAGTACTGCGGCATCAGTGCGTCGGCCCGCTTGGCGAGGTCGCGGTAGTAGCCCAGCATCTCGGCGGCGGTCTTGAAGAAGTTGAAATCCGCCGTGCGCAGGTGCTCGTTGAACGCTGCGCGATCGCCCTTGAAGCCGATCTTGGTGATGGTCTGGTCCATGGCGGCGCTGATGCGCTTCACTTCCGCCAGGCCCAGCTCGTGCACTTCCTTCGCGGTCATGCTGGTCGTGGTGGAATCGGCCACCAGCATGTCGTAGTAACGTGCGCCGCCCGGCAGCTTGCCGGCCGCGAGCTCGGTGCGCGCACCGGGCAGATAGGTGTCACGCAGATAGTTCTGCAGGCGCATGAAGGCGGGATTCACCTTGTCGCCCACCGCAGCGCGACCCTGCGCGACGAGACGCGTCTTGTCTTCCTCGCGAATATTCGCAGGGATGCGGGTAAAGGGCGCGAACATGGGGTGCTTCTCCACATCCGAAGCGATGAACTGGTTCAGCATGTCCGGCACCCGCAGCATGGCGGCACGCGGCGCGGCCCAGCCGGATTTCAAACCGAGGGCGAGCCATTCCTCGGTCTGCTGCAACTGCGTCGGCAGCGCATTCAGGCGCTTAAGGTAATTCTCGTAGTCCCCAACAGTGCGAAACGGCGTCGTGCGCAGCAGCATGCCCCAATTGCGGTTGGGTCCGTGCATGGGCGAAATCGGCAGCCACCAATCACCAAAACCGGCAGCAAACGGCAGGTCACCGAAAATCGCGTTCTGCTCCATCTGCCGGCCCCAGCCGTACATCATGACGTCGTACGTGATGCGCTCCTGGCCCTGAATTTCCTTGGCGTCGATCGCCTTGAGGCGCTCGTAAAAGCGCTTCATCTGCGCCTTGCGCGCCTGCGCCGCTGCGACGCTCATGTCGCGCAGCTGATCATTGAAGCGATGGTCGCCGCGCATGGTGGCGGACTCGGGGCTCTGCCTCGTCTGCCATTCCCAGTGCTCGTTCAGCAGCGTGTGCAGCTGCAGGCTGGGCGTGTTCTTCACCACCGGCGACATGGCCGCAGCGGCCAGCGAAAGCGAGAGCAGGCCGGCAGCGAGGCCCGGCAACATCAGTTTGCGCAACATGAAACGTCTCCTCGTTGAATCATTGGATGGCTGATTCCAGCGCTGAAATCAGCCGATCGATTTCCTGCATCGAATTGTAGTGGGCGATGGAGACTCTCACGACCCCGCCATACGCTGCATTGATCCCGAGCGCCTCGCACAAGTGGCGCGCGTAGAAATCGCCGAAGCGGATGCCGATGCCGTGCGGGTCCACGGCGCGCACGATGTCCTCGGAACGCTTGCCGTGCACGACGAAGCTGATGGTGGGCATGCGGTCGCCGCTCCGAACTTCAGGCCGCCCGATGACGCGAATATTCGCATTCGTGGCGAGCCACGCCAGCAGTCGCTCGGCCAGCACATCCTCATGCCGCGCAAAGACGTCGAGCGCATGCTGCATGCGCTCGCGCCGCGATCCGCTTGCACCAAACGATGTGCCCATGTCCACAAGATATTCGGCAATGCCGGCGCAGCCATGCGAGAGCTCGAAGTTCACGTTGCCCGGCTGCAGCTTGTACGGCAGCACGTCCGGCCCGATGAAAAAGTGGTTGATGCCCGGCAGCGATTTCAACAGCTCATGCCGGCCCCACAACAGCGCGTAGTGCGGCCCGAACACCTTGTAGAAACTGAACACGACGATATCCGCGCCGCTCGCCTCCACGTCGACCAGCCGGTGCGGCGCGTAGGCCACCGCATCCACGGCCAGGCGCCCGCCCACCGCATGCACACGCTTCGCCACCTCCGCCACCGGGTTCACCGTGCCCAGCACGTTGGACGCCCAGGTCATCGCCACCCACTTGGTGCGCGGCGAAAGCAACCGGTCGAGTTCAGCGAGGTCGAGTTCCAGCGTCTCGCGATTCACCTTCCACATCTTCACCACCGCGCCAAAGCGCTCCAGCCGCTTCCAGCCGCCGATGTTGGCCTCGTGGTCCGTTTCGGTGACGATGATCTCATCGCACGGCTGGATCACGTAGGACAAGGCACTCGTGAACTGGAACATGAGCCCGGTGGTCGAGCCGCCCATGACGATTTCCTCGTCATGGTTCGCGTTGACCATCTCGGCGATGGTGCGGCGGGCAGCCAGCACCTTCTCACCCGCCGCCTGCGAGACGGCGTAGCTGGCGCCCAACTGCACGCTGGTGGTGGTGAGGTAGTCACGGATGCGATCCGCCACGCGACCCAGCACCTGCGAACCGCCGGCGTTGTCGAGGAAGACGAATCCCGAGGCGAGGGAGGGGAATTCGGCGCGGACTTGAGTGAGTTGGGCGGGTGTCATTTACTCGTCCTCAATTCATGCCCCAGCTTTGCCAGTTGTTCCCGAATTGAGAGTAAACGCGCAGCAAAGCTGCCGTAGATATCTTCACTAGCATCGAAAAACTGCTGCTTGGAAGCCACCAATTCACCTGTGGTAATCAGTTGTTCAAGCAATGAATGGCTCAATTCAGACGGCCACAGGCGGAGGGCTTCTTCAACAACATGGAAGAAACAGGAGGCACCATCGGAGTCGCCTGCTGAATGAGGAGACGCCAAATAATCCATATAAGCCTTGACGTAAAAAGCAAATGGCACCAGGGGCATGCTGCACAAATCTTCTTGGTAGAAAAACGCATTCTTGCGAAATTTCGCCACAGCCTGGTCATGAGAAACACCAAAGAACTGCGTGTATGCGTGCGCAGCATCCAGGTCAGCTTGGTTGACCAGACCCCAATCCGTTATGTCAGGAATCGGGGGATTCTTGGCTCTAGCTGCTCGCTTCACGGCGGATAACCGATACAACTCAATTGATCACCACACCTTCAACTTCACCTGCACCGCCACGGCCCCCGACATGCGGTTCGGAATATCCGGCAGCACGGAGAAATTCACGCCCAGCCGACCCTTCTCCACCGACATCACCGGCATGGCGGCAGGAAACCATTTTCCTTCCTTGTACCGCGGATAGCCGTCGAATGCGCCGGCGATCACGCCGGCACTGACCTTGGCACCAGCCACATCCCATGACCACGGCCGCCAGTGCCACGCGACATAGCGCGTGCGTTCGCGTTCGCTGTTGATGAACGAGCCGGCCAGCGCGGAGTGCTCGGGTGCGACACGCACCTCCGCACCGAAGCCCCAGTTCTTCTCGCGGTAGTTGAGGCCGCGGTCGAAGTGGCGGGAGTAGATGCCGGGGTTGACCCAGACTTCGGGCTTGAACTCCTGGGCAGTCACTGGCAGCGAGGCGAGAAGCAGAAGACCCAACGCCGATGAACGCAGATGAACCCCGCGCATACTCGGATGACTCGAGATTCCACCTCCCCCTTTGAAGAAGGGGGATTGAGGGGGATTTGGCTTTGATCGTGGGAGCAAGGCAAATCCCCCCTGCCCCCCTTTTTCAAAGGGGGGTTGAGCGAACTTGTCGGTGTTCATCGGCGTCAGCTTGTGGACTGTGAATATTCGCATCACGGCAGCTTCGTCCAGTGCGGCACCAGCCAGTTGTCGATGCGATGCACAACCGTCACCCCGGCACGCGACACCCAGGGCGTGATCTGGCGATGCAGCGGCAGGATCAGCGTTTCCTTCTGGATGACGCGCACGGCATCGTTGATGAGCTGGTTGCGCTTCTTCACATCCATTTCCACTTCGGCGGCGGCGATGAGCTTGTCCAGCTCTTCGTTCTTGAAGTTGCCGTAGTTGGTGTCGCCCCAGCCCTTGTCGTTCAGGCTGTGCAGCACCGGCTTCAGGGTGAAGATGGCGTCGCGCGCGTTCGAGCCCCAGCCTTGCATGCAGGCGGAGAACTCCTTCTTCGGCGTGCGCTGGAAGTACTGCGCCTTGGGCATGGCGTCGACCGCGACCTTGAGACCGATCTTGGCCCACATGGCAGCAAGCGCGATGCAGATCTTCTCGTCGTTCACATAGCGGTCGTTCGGGCAATGCAGCGTGAACCCGAAGCCGTTCGGATAACCGGCCTCTGCCAGCAGCTTCTTCGCGGCGTTGATGTCCAGCGGCAGCCGCTTGTCCAGCGCCGGGTCGATGCCCTCGCCCTTGGGATCGGGCAGCGGGATGGCGGTGGGTCGGGAGAGGCCGCGCATGACCGTGCGGTTGATGGCGTTGATATCGATGGCCTGGTATAGCGCCTGGCGCACGCGGCGATCCTTGAACGGGTTCTTGCCCTTCACGTCGGAGAACAGCAGTTCATCGCGGGCCTGATCGAGCGCGATCATGATGATGCGGGTCTCGTCGCCCTCCCACACCTTCAGCGCCTTGTCCTGCTTCAGCTGGGCGATGTCCTGCACCGAGGGATCGAGCACGAAGTCGAGCTCGCCGGATTTCAGCGCCGCCATGCGCGTGGAGGCATTGCCGATCGGCCGGTACTCGACCATCTCGACGTTGCTGGTGAAGCGGCCTTCCTTGAGGCCCCACCAGTTGGGATTCTTCTTGAACACGGTCTTCACACCGGGCTCATAGCTCACGATGGTGAACGGCCCGGTGCCCATTGCGTTGCGCACGGCGAAGGTGGGTTCCTTCACGGACGGGTCCTGCGCCGCCACTACGTTGTGCTTCTCCGCCCAGGCCTTGGACATCACCGGTACTTCGGAAATGTTGATGAGCGTGACCGGGTTCGGCTGCGGCGTGGTGAACTCCACTGTGTGCGCATCGATCTTCTTCGCCGCGCCCACCGGCTGGGCGTAGGTGCGGTACTGCTTCGACTTGGCTGCGCGCTCGAACGAGAACACCACGTCGTCCGCGGTGAAGTCGGTGCCGTCAAGCCATTTCACGCCCTTGCGCAGCTTCAGCACCCAGGTGGTGGGCGACGTGTTCTTCCATTCCACCGCGAGGCCGCTTTGCAGCGACATGTCCTTGCCGCGGAGGAGCAGCCGCTCGTAGACCAGCGCCTGGTTGGACTTGGTGAAACCTTCGTCCTGGCCGTGCGGGTCCAGCGTGGCGATATCGCCCTGCGAGGACCAGCGCAGTGTCTTGGCCCATGCGGGGGCGAGTGCAGTGAACGGCAGGGTGGCAACAACGAGCAGTGCGAATATTCGCGTCATGGCGGAGGCTCCGGCAGGTCGGACGAAAGCCGCAGTCTAGCGAAGCCGCCCGCCGCGTGCAGTCTCGGCAACGGCAAAGACCCAACCCGCCGGCTGAACTTTGCACAGTTCACCCGGTCTCGTGCAGACTGCGGACCTTGACTGGAGGCGAGACAAACCGATGAGCCAACTCCTTTTCTTTGTGCTGGGCCTTGCAGCACTCGTTGCCGGCGCCGAACTGCTGGTGCGCGGCGCATCGCGGCTGGCCCTCTCATTCGGCATCTCGCCGCTCGTGGTGGGCCTCACCGTGGTGGCCATGGGCACCAGCGCGCCGGAGGTCGCGGTGTCGGTTGGCGCCGCCCTGGATGGCCGCACCGACATCGCCGTGGGCAACGTGGTGGGCAGCAACATTTTCAACGTGCTGTTCATCCTCGGCCTGTCGGCGCTAATCACACCGCTGGTGGTGAACGTGCAGATCATCCGTCAGGAGGTGCCGATCATGATCGGCGCATCGCTCCTTCTGCTGGCGTTTGGCCTGGACGGCCGCCTGGCGCTCGGCGAGTGCATGGTGCTGCTGGCAGGCCTGGTCGCCTACACGGTGTTCCTGGTGCGCCAGGCGCGCGGCGAAACCCAGGCGGCACGGGATGAGTACAGCGAGGCATTTGCCGCCAAGCCCGGCTGGGACAGCCACTGGGCGGCGCAAGTCGGCCTGATCGCCGCCGGCCTCGCCCTGCTGGTGCTGGGCTCGAACTGGCTGGTCGACGCCGCCATCGCCTTCGCCAAGTCGCTCGGCGTGAGCGATCTGGTCATCGGCCTCACCATCGTGGCGGCCGGCACATCCATGCCGGAGGTGGCAACGTCCATCATGGCCGCGCTGAAGAAGGAGCGCGACATCGCAATTGGCAACGTGGTGGGCTCCAACACGTTCAACATCCTGGGCTGTCTCGGCATCACCGGATTGGTGGCCGGCGACGGCATCGCGCTTTCGCCAGGACTGCTCAACTTCGACATCTGGGTCATGCTGGCCGTGGCCTTCGCCTGCCTGCCCGTGTTCCTGACCGGCCGCGAGATCGCGCGCTGGGAAGGCGCGGTGTTCCTCGGTTACTACATCGCCTACACCGCCTATCTCATCCTCACCGCACAACAGCACGATCTCCTGCCCGCCTTTAACCAGGCCATGCTGAGTTTCGTGTTGCCGCTCACGGTCATCACGCTTGTGGTGATGAGTCTGCGCAAGCCATCATGAAGCGCCCTGCGCTGGTTGCATGGCTGTGCAGCGTCGTCCTGGCGGGGTGCGCCGCCGCGCCGCCTGCGCTGGCGCCGGACCCGGTCGATGATGTCCTGCCGTTCGCGCTGTCGAAGCTGGAGGAACCCGGCCCGCTCACCGGTGTGGTGGCGCGCGTCGATCTCACCGATCCGCGGATCACGCTTCGCGTTGCGCTGGCCGATGATCGCGACCCGGATGGCAGCGGCCCCTGTACCGGCCGGCTGGACACGGTGACCGGTGCGGCAAAGAAGCATGACTTCATTCTCACCTTGAACGCGAGCTTCTTCAGCGCGCCGCAGGTGAGCCTGCCGGCGGGGCGCAAGGCACGCTATGTGGTCGGCAACTGCGGCACGCCGGTCGGTTTCCACGCCAGCGGCGGCAAGGTGCTGACCCAGCCCAAGGATGCGGCGATGCGCACGGTGTTCGTCGTAGATCAGGACGGACGCCCCGACATCCTGGACCAGGTGCAGACCCTGCCTGCGAATATCCGCGAGGCGGTGAGCGGCAACGTGATCGTGTTGAAAGGCGGCGAAGTGGTGCAGCATGCCAAGGACACCGCGCGCCATCCGCGCAGCGTGGTCGGCCTGTCGCGTGACCGCAAGACCCTGTTCCTCGTTGCCGTCGACGGCCGCCAGGTTGCCAGCCGCGGTGCCACCTATGCTGAAACGGGCGAGCTCTTGAAGCGGCTGGGTGCGGCCGATGCGCTCAACCTCGACGGCGGCGGCAGCACGGCGCTGGTGCTGAAGGACCCTTACACTGGCGCGCATGGCGTGATGAATCGCCCGTCCGACATCTTTCCCGCGCATCCCTGGCTCGGCACCGAACGGCCGGTCGCGGATGTGATCGGGGTCAGCATGAAATGGCGCAAGCCCTGAATCCCGAACACGAACACCTTCAACCTGGAGATTGCATGAAACCCGCCCTGCTTCCCCTCTTCGTTGCGGCCACACTGTCCGCGCCCGCGCTAGCCCAGGCACCCGCTTCGGCCCCGGCACCGGCGCCCAAGTCCGTCGCGCTGCAATGCGGCACCCTGATCGACGTGCGTGGGCTGAAGATGGAAGGTGCGCACACCATCGTGGTGAGCGGAAAACAGATCGCACGCGTCGACCGGGGCCATGCCGCGCCGGCCAATGCGACCGTGATCGATCTCAAGCGTCACACCTGCCTGCCCGGCCTGATCGACCTGCATGTCCACCTTGGCGGACAGCTCGCACGCGGGTCGGCCATGGAGTCGTTCAGCCTGAATCCCGCCGACTACGCCGTGCGCGGCGTGGCCAACGCGGAGAAGACGCTGCTGGCCGGTTTCACCTCGGTGCGCGAACTGGGTGCATCACAAGGTGTCAGCATTGCGCTGCGCAACGCGATCAACGGCGGCATCGTGAAAGGACCGCGCATCCAGGCAGCGGGTGCCGTGGTGTCCACCGGCGGCCACGGCGATCCCACCAATGGCCTGCGCGCCGATCTCATGGGTTCGCCCGGCGTGGAACGCGGTGTGGCCAATGGCCCGGACGAAGCCCGCAAGGTGGTGCGCCAGCGCTACAAGGAACAGTTCGACCTCATCAAGATTTCAACCACTGGCGGTGTGCTGTCACTGGCGAAAAGCGGTGATGCGCCACTGCTGGTCGACGAAGAGCTGAAGGCCATCGTGGAGACGGCACGTGACTACAGCATGCCGGTCGCGACCCATGCGCACGGCGCCGACGGCATGAAGCGCGCCATCCGGGCCGGCGTGCAGACCATCGAACACGGGACCTACCTCGACGACGAGGCCATGGCCCTGATGAAGGAGAAGGGAACGTGGTATGTGCCGACCATTTCCGCCGGTCGCTTCGTCGCGGACAAGGCGAAGGAAGGCGGCTATTTCCCGGAAATCATCCGCGCCAAGGCCGAGGCCATCGGCCCGCAGATCCAGGGCACGTTTGCCAAGGCGTACAAGGCGGGCGTGAAAATCGCCTTCGGCACCGACACCGGCGTCTCGCCGCACGGCGACAACGCGAAGGAGTTTGGCTACATGGTCGAAGCCGGCATGCCGCCGCTGGAAGCGTTGCGCGCCGCGACCCTGTCAGCCGCGACCGTGATGGGCATGGAGAAGCAGCTCGGCACGCTGGAGGCCGGCAAGCTGGCGGACATCATCGCCGTGCCGGGTGATCCGGTGAAGGACATTGGCGTGATGACGAAGGTGGAATTCGTGATGAAGGATGGCGTGGTTTACAAATCCACGAAGTAAGCGCCGTACCAAAGAAAACGGCCAGTGCGAATATTCGCACTGGCCGTTTCTGCTTTCTGGGGCTGGGTGTATTGCTTACTTCCCGTCCAGCAACGTCTGCTTCAGGAACGTGATGGTCGAATAGAACTGGTAATCCGCGTTGGCCTTCTTGGCAAAGCCGTGGCCTTCGTCATTGGCCAGCATGTACCAGACCGTCGCGCCATTCTGCTTGGCCGACTTCACGATCTGGTCCGCCTCCTGCCACGGCACGCGCGGATCGTTCTTGCCCTGGACCACGAAGAGCGGCTTCTTGATCCGGTTGGCGCGGTTCAGCGGGGCGATTTCTTCCATCCACTTGCGCATCTCGGGATCGCGCTCATCGCCATACTCCACGCGACGCAGGTCACGGCGATAGCTCTCGGTGCGCTCGAGGAAGGTGACGAAGTTGGAAATGCCCACCACGTCGATGGCGGCGGCGATGCGATCCGGATAAAGCGTGGCAACGGCGAGCGACATGTAGCCGCCGTAGCTGCCACCGGTGACAGCGATCTTGCCGGCATCGAGATCTCTCTGGGTCGCAATCCAGTCGAACAGCGCGCCGATGTCCTTCACCGAGTCCTCACGCAGCTTGCCGTTGTCCAGCTTCAGGAACGACTTGCCGTAGCCATCCGAGCCGCGCACGTTCGGGTAGATGAGGCTGATGCCCATTTCGTTCAGGAAATAATTGTTGCGCGCCTGAAAGCCGGGGCGGGCCTGCGCCTCGGGGCCACCGTGGATGCTGACCAGCACCGGACGCTTGCCGGGAAACTTCCCAGCCGGCGCGCGATAGAGGAATCCGGAAATCATGCGGCCGTCGAACGACTTCCAGCGCACCAGTTCAGGCTCGACGAAGGTGGACGGGTCGACTTCCATCTTCTCGTGGGTTGTCCAACGGGTGACAACACCGGTCTTCACGTTGAAGGAATAAACCTCCGATGGGCTGGTGGCCGAGGTCACCGAGAATCCCAGATCGGTGCTGTTCTTGTGCCAATCCACACCGCCAATGGTGCCGAGCGGCAGCTTGGGTGTTGCCATCGGCTTGTGGTCGGGCAGGCTCATGAGGCGAAGCACGTTGGTGCCGTCCTCGTTGACCACGTAGGCCAGCTTCTTGCCGTCTTCGGAAATGTCAATGCTCTCGACATTCCAGTTGATGTCGGACGTGAGGCTGGTGTGCTTGCCCGAAGCGATGTCGATGTAGGTCAGGCGCTGGAATTCGCTGCCGCGATCGGTGACGGTGTAGAGCCCCTTGCCGTCGTGGCTGAAACGCGCGCCGCCATAGGCAACCGGTTCGTTGCCGTTCTTGTCAGTCAGTTTGCGCGATTGGCCGGTGGCGATGTCCATGAGCCACAGGTAGCTCTCGTTGGCCGACACGTATTGCAGATATACGAGCTGCTTGTCGTCGCGCGAGAAGGCGAAACCGAACCAGCCACCACCGTCAAACTCACCGAGCTTGCGGGCGCCTTCCGGCTTTTCCGGATCCGCGATGAAGAGTTCGGTCTTGATCTTGTCCGCGGATCCCTGACGGTTGACCGGCACCGTGGTATAGACGATCTGATTGCCGCTGTTGGCCCAGGCCACGCCATTCACTCGCTTGCCTTCCGGGGTCACGGCCACGGCATCGGTCTTGCCGCCCTTGCCGATGTCCATGCGGAAGCCGCGGAAGACCTCGTTGCCGCCCGCGTCCTTGGCAAAGAGCACGTACTTGCCTTCGCTGGGCTGATAGCTGGCGCTGCGCACCGGCTCGGCAAAGTCGGTCAGTAGCACAGGCTCGGCACCCGGCTTGGCCAAGGTGTAGACCTGCGGGGTGTTCTTGTGCCGGCGGGCGATGAGCATTTCCAGCTTGGTGGGATGCCATCCGGAAAAACTGGTCGGACGGAACTCGGTGTACTTGGCAACCTGCGTGGCGATGGCGGTCGGCACCGGCGGCACACCGTCCAGAACCAGCGCGGCCGGGGGCGTCACGACTTCCGACGCGAGCGTCACCATCGGGGCGAAAAGCGTCATCAAGGTAATGCAGGACAGCAAATGGCGTGCATTCATGGCGATATCGGGATCAGTTGAAAAGGGACATTCACCAGCAGCGGCGCAGATTAGCAGAAGAGCCTGCGTGATCGCCAAGCAGAAGTACGAAGTGCGGAAAGCGGGGTATGAAGCGTGGGACCGGCTGGAGCGAATGCGAAGTCGAAGGCTCAGGGCAGCAGCGGATCGCCCGGGCAATGGCTGCGCGGCGGGTGAACCTGCAACGCCTCGGCCGCGGCCGCGCGCAAACGTTGCTGGGTTCCTGCATCGACCGAGGGCAAGCTGACGGCCGGGAAGTCGGTTGGTACGGCGCCCGTCAACGTGGCCGCCAGTACGACGGCAGCGAGATAGGCCCCGGCGGGTGTCGAGTGGTTACCATCGGCCGCATGCAGGACGATTTCCGGGGCACGCCTCGCCGCCACATCCCACGCCTGACCGATCGGCGCCACACAAGCCGGCGCTGCTCGGGCGATGGCGAGATGCAGATCGAAAATGCGTTGCGTCTCCGCCACGCCTTGTCTCGGCCACTCGGGGAACATCACCGGCTGCGCCCCCTGGCGACGGGCTATGCGCACCAATTCCTCGGCTTCGGCAGTCGAATAGGTGAACTGCCCGGACGAGGAATACTTCTGCGCCTGCAGAATGACGGCCGACCAGCGCCGGCTGTTCAGGCGATTGAGGGTGGGCGCATCGTTGAGCCGCTCGTCAAGGAAGAGATAGCCGGGCGCCTGTTCGGCCAGCACCGTGCGCCCGGGCCGCGCGGCACGCACCAAAGACGCCACCGTGCCGGGCACATCATGGAAGTCAGTGTGACTGTTGCCCATGAAGAACAGCGTGATGTCGGCATTGCCAGCCACCGGTGTAGGTGCCGGGCCTGATGCACCGGACGCCGAACCACCGCCGCCCGAGCAGGCGGTCATTCCGATCACCACAAAGGCCAGAAGCAAGGCGGCCAGGCGGCGGCAGACACGTTCTGCGAGCGATGGCCCGTAGAGGCTCAGGCAATGACAGGATTCAGACATCCCGTCATTCTTGCCGAACATTCACCGTATCGTTGTGCCTGACGGTGCCGGATCGCTACCAATCGCGACAGGCCTTTTGCTCACGCCAGGCAGACGCGGGCAAATCATGCACAGACGGCGTACGATACCTCGACACTCACGAGGACCCGCATGCCCAACGATACCGCCACATCCGCCATTCACGATCTTGCCTCGCGCATTTACGTCCAGCTGGTCAGCGAGGCCGTCGGCTTCTCCGATCAGGGCGTGAACATGACCGCCAACCCGGAAAACATCGCCCGCATCAGCTACAAGCTGGCCGAAGCGTTCCAGAAGATCGAGGACGAACGTCAGGCCGCGACCCGCCCCAAATCCACGGCGCTGGACGTGGGGCAGATTGATTTCGGCGACTGAACGGCGTGGTCGGGATCAGAAGCGCCAGACGAGGCCGACGGTGAACAAGTCAACGGCATCGAACTTGCCGTTGCTGTTTTCGTTGTTGTCGACGGGATTGCCAATCTTGGTGTAACGATCCCACTCGAGGCGCAGACCCAGGTTCTTGTTCACGCTGTACATGCCGCCGAACCCGAAGCTGAAGCTTGTGTCCTTGAGGTCAGGCGCCACAAAGCGGTGAATGGGAGGTTCAGTGCTGGGCTGGAATGCGGGAAAATTCTCACCGGTTTCCGAGTACTTGTAGTTCGATCGGAACGCGCCGATGCGACCATGTACCGAGAATCGGTCGTCGATCCTGTGGGTGAACACGGCAGACAGGTTGATGCCATCCAGCTCGTACTGCCCCTGGCGGGTGTAGCGGCCGAGGCCGTTGAACTCATAGCTGTTGCCGAACTTGCCCAGATCCACGTAATCCAGTTCAACGCCCCACCAAGGCTGCGCCTGATAGCCGAGGGTCAGTTTGTATGCGCTGCCTTCCTTGTCGGTCAGGCTGGCGCGGGTGACCGGCAGTATTCCCGTCGACAGCGTACGAACCTGGCCGGTGAAATCGAAGTCCAGGCGCGAAGCGCCCGCCGATGCGCCGACGTAGAACTGGGATTGCTGCGCCTGCGTGGCGCCAGCCACGCCGAGTAGCGCGACAAGCAGTGCATTCCTGGTGACAGTCTTCATGCCAATCTCCTGAGGTCAAGTTGCTGATTGAATTCCTGCGCTGCCCGCTGCTTCCCCGACACCGCGCGCTGACGCATAATGAGCGCTGGCGGCAGAGACCTGCTTGGGCTGCGCTGAAGCGGGCGCTGCGCCGACTACTGCGCCACAATCTCCAACCACCGGCCGCCCTTTACATCCGGGGTGTTGCCGGGTAATATTGTGTTGCGGGAAAAAATCCCGCAACCATTATGACGCCACCCGATCAGGAAAGCAAGTCCGATTCCGCGAACCCCCTGGCCAGCCCCGCCGCCGCGGCGCTGCTGCGGGCGGTCGCGCAGGTTCTGACGCCACTGGTCAGGCTGCTCATCGCTCGGGGCGTGACCTTCCAGGTGGCAAGCGAGCTGCTGAAGCGGGTCTACGTGCGCGCGGGACTGGACCATTTTGCTCGCAAGGACGAGGCGGCGCCGACGGGCACGCAGCTTTCCCTGCTGACAGGCCTCAATCGCAAGGAAATCAAGCGCCTGACCGATGAATCGCTGCAGGCCGTGGCCCCACAGGGCGTGACCTCCTTCGCCGCCGCCGTGCACGCCAACTGGCTGTCCGGCCCGCGCTTCCGGGACAAGTCGGGCACGCCACTGCCACTGCCGCGTCACGCCCGGTCGAGCGGAGACGGCCCGTCATTCGACGAGCTGGTGCGCGCGATCACCACCGATCACCGGCCTGCCGCCGTGCTGGAAGAGCTGGAACGCCTCGGGCTGGTCGAGATCAGTTCGTCAGATGAGGTGGTGCTGAAGGTACAGCCGTTCCTGTCGCGCGCCAGTTTTGCCGATCGCCTGGTGCCCTTTGCCGAAAACCTCGGCGACCACGCCGCAGCAGCAACCATCAACGTGCTGTCGGAAGCGCCGCCCTTCCTCGAACGTTCGGTTTTCTCCGACGAGCTTAGCGAGGCTTCGGTGGCGCTGCTGCAGCAGAAGGTGGCCGAAGAGTGGCGCCGCCTGCACGATGAGTTGATTGCGGCCGCCATTGCCCGCGAAGGCGAAGACGCGCGAACCCGCGCGAAAACCGACCAGCGCCTGCGGGTCGGCCTCTACTTCTATTCAGAATCGACCAAGAAGGATGCCTCCTCATGACTCACGCATCGTCTCCGCAGGCTGCACCGCGCGGACTCGCGCTGGTCGCCGGTCTGGCTTTGCTGTTGCTGGCCGCCTGCGGCGC
This sequence comes from Burkholderiales bacterium, assembly GCA_033764435.1. Classification (GTDB taxonomy): domain Bacteria; phylum Pseudomonadota; class Gammaproteobacteria; order Burkholderiales; family Usitatibacteraceae; genus JAEUMY01. The sequence goes on along the minus strand of JANRIX010000059.1, from coordinate 50,440 downwards.
TGAAACCAAGACCGGCTCCAATGGCACCGGCCGCACACCGGATGGACCAGACCCGACTGTCGCGAGCGGACCACTCAATGGGTTGGGCCCGCTCGAAGTGGGCGGCGCCAGCCTTCAGGAGAGCGGCACCTCGGTGCTCGTCAATTCCACCTTTCGCAGCGGCACGGCCGATCTGCGCCTGGGCATGACCGCCAACGCGAACGGCACCGCATCGATCGCCAGCGGCGCGGGCGTTGCTGCCGGTGCCGTCGCGCAAAGCATTGTGCAGGCACCGGTGACGATGCTGGATGCCGGCGCGCAGACGCTGGCCTTGCTCGGATTGAGTTTCCAGACTGACCAGAACACCCTGTTCGAGGGCGTCGAATCCCTCGCCCAGATTGTCATCGGCGATGAGGTTGAGGCATTCGGCATGACCCGTCCGGGCTCGCGACTGTTCCAGGCCACCCGCATCATCGTGCGCAGACCCGCGACCGGCCGGGTGGAATTGCTGGGCACGCTGGACACTCTCGCGGGCACTGCGGCACAGGTGCAGGGCGTCAGCGTCAATCTCGCCAATGCGCAGGTCAGCTCGACCTCCCCCACGGGCATCAGCAGCGCAACCCCCGCCGGCATCAGCGCCTTGTCGACCGGCACGCTGGCGCGCATCAGTGGCACCCTCAACGCGGCCACCGGCACATTGATCGCGAGTTCGGTCATTTCCAGCCTCTCGCCAGCGCGCGTCGAAGGGGATGTCGTCTTTCTTGAAGGCTTCGTGCGCGAGGTACCGGCGCAAGGCCGCTTTCGCATCGCCGATCTGGAGGTCGACGCGGCCGGCGTCACCCTGTTTGCCGGCAGCGTCAACATCGGCACGCGCATCAAGGTGCGCGGCAAGATGCGCGGGGGCGTGATGCGGGCGGAAGCTGCGGAGATCATCCTGCCTGCGGCGCAGATCGAGTACGCGCTCGAAGGTCAGATCTCCGACTACAGCACGATTTCGTCATTCACCGTGCGTGGCGAACGCATCGACGCCAGTCAGGCGGCTTTCGGCAACGGCGCCGCCAGCAATCTCGGCGCAGGCCGAACCGTGCGCATCAAGGGTCGCTCGGCCAACGGCAAGTTGCTGGCTCGCGAAGTGGTGTTCCTGGGCGGCTGATCGACTGGCGGCGTTTGCTCAAAGCTTCCGTTCATCCATCGCCCGCTCCGCCTGTCCGCGTTCATGCTCGGACAGCATCCGCGCCACATCGCGCCAGCGCGCGACCAGCGCCGGGTCGGCGGGCATCTGGCGGGCGATGGTGACCAGCACCTGGCGGATCTCGTGATCGCTCTGCATGCCCTTCATCGCGGCCAGCACGCGTTCATGACCGGCCTTGTCCAACGCGGCGCGCTTGACCAGCGCCTCCAGCGCGTTGCGGCGCTCGAAGTCCGAACGGATGCCTGATGCGGCATCCGCGTAGGCCACGACCTGTGCGGCCGACGGCGTGCCCAACTGCTTGGCGATCTGGGCCAATGCGCCGGCACGCTCGAAGTCGCCGGCAATCTCGCGGGCACTGCTGAGCGCCAGATCGATCACCGCAGGCGAGCCGCCCTCGCGCCGCACCATGGCGCGGACGACTTCGCCACGCTCGTGATCGCTGTCCATCGCCCGCAGGACGCTCTGCCAGGCTGCCGCGACGGCGGGTTCGGCGACCAGTTTCGGCGCCAAGACGACCAGCACGGAGCGCTGCTCGTAGTCCGAGCTCATCTGGGCCACGCGCTTCAGCACCTCGGCCTGAAGCGCAGGGGTGAGCGTCTGCTTGTCGATGAGCGTGTTGAGCACCTGGCGCTTGTCATAGTCGCCGTCGATGTCCGCGACGGCCGCCATGAAGGGCGCAAACTCGGCTGCGGGCAACGGCCCGCGACCGAGCAGCGACTGGGCATACTTCCGGCGCGAGTGCGCGGACAGGATGAGTTTCATCTCGTCGATGACAGCCCGATGCGCAGCCGCCGGTCCAGCCTTGGCCATGATCCGGTCGATGCGTTGTTCACGTTGCAGGCCGGTTTCTCGCAGCATCACGGGCAGCACCCGTGCCAGCCAGCGACGCGCCTCGTCATCCACGGGCATCGGCCGGCCACCAACTGTGTAGTTGCGGCTCACCTGACCATTCTTTTCCAGCTTGAAGGTCATGGCGCGCTTCACGCCCTCGCGGCGTTCCTCTATCGCGGCCCAGTGGGTCACGGTGGTGACATCGTCTTCGGCGTCATTGATGGTGAGGCTGCCATGCACTCGCACGGTGAAGCCGTGGGTGGGGGTGTTGATCTCATAGCGCAGCGATTCACCAACCCCGAACAGCCGCGACCAGATGGTCTCGGCCTGCGCTGGTGGCGCGACGCTGGCGCAGAGGAACGTGGCGAGGAGCAGGAGGGAGGTCAGTGCGGCCGGGCGAATGCCCGGTGCGGGCATCGTGGCAGGAAGGAGGTTTGGGCGCATGGCTGGTCAGGAACGGAGTGGGATGCGTGCAGGATGCCCCGGCGCACCGGCTTTCCCAAGCCGCGCCCGACGAAATGCAGATTCCCCGGTTCGAAATGAAGCGGTCAGCGCGCCCGGTCAAAAAAGAGCCGGGCCGCGCCCCCGGTTGGCGGAGAGCCCCTTGCGAATATTCGCAAAGACGACTGAACCCGGGCCGCGCTGTGCTAGCGTTCCGCTCCCGAGCCCTTCCGTCGATTTCCCATGTCAGCCGCACGCACCCCTCCCGATGACACCGCCACCGCCATCTCCGCGCTGCTCCGCGAGCGCTTCCCGGACGATGCACCCGGCGTTGCGGTCGGCGTGCTCCGAGCCGGACAACCGCTTGCCCTGGGCCGGGGTCTCGCCCGCCTCGCCAGCGGCAAAGAGGCCGCGCTGCCCTTCACGCCGGGCAGCCACTTCCGCGCCTGCTCCATCACCAAACAGTTCGTGGCCCTGCTTCTCCTGCAGTTCGAGGCGGAGGGCCGACTTTCGCTGGATGATCACCCGGGCAGGTGGGTGCCCGCGCTGGCCGGGTTCGATCCGGCGCTGCGCCTGAAGCATCTCGCCCAGAACCGCTCCGGGCTGGTCGACTACTGGTGCGCCGCCATGCTCACGGGCGCCCTGCCGGAATCGCCCTTTTCCCGCGACGATGGCGAACGGCTCATCGCGTCGTTGCCCCGGCAGATGTTCGCCCCGGGGCATGGCACGCGCTACAACAACGGCAACTGGCGCATCCTCGAATGGGTGCTCTCTGCCGCGAGTGGGCAGCCCCTGGCCGAGCTGCTGAGCACGCGAATATTCGCACCACTCGGCATGCATGACAGCCGGTTGGGCGAGGACACATCACTCACGCTGCCGGATGGCACCACGGGCTATCGCCAGGTGGACGGGCGCTGGGAACGCGAAATCACCCGCATCTGGTGGTCGGGCGATGCGGCACTGGTGACCACGATGAATGATTTGCTGAAATGGGAAGCAGCGTGGCTCCGCCGTGACCCCATCCTGACCGCGGCGCAGGATCGACTGATCGAGGCGCTGCCGCATGGCGACGGTTCACCCGCGTCCTACGCGTTCGGCCTGAATGCCTGGTCCGCCAGGGGCCGGCGGATGCACTGGCACGGCGGTGCGCTGCGCGGGTGGCGCATGGCGCAACTGCGCTTTCCCGATGACGACACTTCGGTATTGGTCATGCAGAACCGCACCGCCAATCCCGTGCCGCTGGCACTCGACGTGGCGGAATTGCTGGGTCTCACGCCCGCCTGGGATCGGCCACGTGCGGCCGGCAGCGAGGTGGTGGGCCTGCCCGATCCGACCGGCGCGTGGCGTTGCGACGCGATCGATCTTGTTGCCACGTTTGGCGAACAGGGCGGATTGCCGACGCTGTCGCTGGGCATGGATGGCTCGACCCTCCTCCGCACCGGCACCGACACGCTGGTATCGAGCGATGGGTTCACGCAGGTCGAGCAGATGGCGGAGGAACTCATCATCACCTCGCGCAACCTCGGCTGGCGCGGGCGCTTCCGCCGCCTGCCATTTGCCGATGCGCGCGCTTCACTGGCCGGCACCTGCTGGCACTCGGCAGAGCTGGGCTCGGCCATTCGCTTCACTGACGATGGCAAGCATCTGTCCATCACCGGGCCGCATGGGGCGTCCGAGCCGTATGCGGTCCATGCGGTGGCGGCGGACCATGTGGCATTCGACTGCGTACGCGCCCTCGACGAGCAGCCGCCGGGGCGCTATCACCTGCGCCGGGATGGCAACGAACTGGTCGCCGGCTGCCTGCTCGCGCAGGGATTCCGTTTTTGCAGATCAGCGTGATGGCGACATGAATGCAGCATGACGGTGCAACCGTCGCCAATGTGACGATTTGTGGCTGAACATGGCCTACAGGACCCGCTGGGCGCAAATTCCCGCATTTCAAGCGCCATTCGCGCCGGTTTTCCTGCGATCTGTCGCAAGCGTGTTCGCCAATCTGCGGGCGAGGGTCGATAATGCGTACCACAACACTCTGACGCCGGGCCTGATCCCGAGCGAATGGCTTCCTCCTTCCTTTCCTGCCCAACATGAAAAAAAATCTCCTCCCTGCCGCATCCGTGATTTCCGTGCTCTGTCTGACAGCGATCCTGGCCGGCTGCGGCAAGGCGCCCGAGGCCAAGGGCGATGCCAAGGCCGATCCGGGTGCTGCCAAGACGGCAGCCGCCGAACCGGCGAAGTCCGGCCCCAGCCTGCTCGTTGCGCCTGAAGACCTCATCACCCTGGCCAGCTCATCGCTCGCTTCGGGCCCGTCGATCACCGGCTCGGTGCAGCCGGAGCGCCGTGCCGATCTCCGCGCCGAAATTCCGGCTGTCGTGCTCCAGGTGCTGAAGGAGAACGGCGACACCGTCCGCCGGGGTGAGATGCTGGTTCGCCTGGATGACACCGCCATCCGCGACGCGCTGGCCTCGGCCGAAGCCAATGTGCGCGCCAGCACCCAGGCGCTGGAACAGGCAAACCGCCAGTTCGAGCGGATCAAGACACTGCGCGGTTCGGGCATGGCCTCGGCCCAGGCATTCGATGACGCGGAAACCCGCAAGAACAATGCCCAGAGCGAGCTCGAAGCGGCACGCACCCGCGTCGCCCAGGCCCGCCAGCAGTTGCAGCGCACGGAGGTCCGGGCGCCCTTCGACGGCGTGGTGAGCGACCGCCGCGTGTCTGCCGGCGATACCGCCCAGATCGGCAAAGAACTGTTGAAGGTCATCGATCCGTCGTCGCTTCGCCTGGAAGGCATGGTCTCGGCTGATTCGGTCGGTGCGGTGAAGGCGGGCCAGGCGGTCAGCTTCCGGGTCAACGGCTATGGCGAACAGGTCTTCGCCGGCAAGATCCGCCGCGTCAACCCGTCCGCCAATGCCACCACACGGCAAGTGGAGCTGCTGGTCGATTTCGTCGATCGCAACCAGCCCAAACTCGCCGGCCTGTACGCAGAGGGACAGATCGAGACCGCCAGCGCCGAAGGCATCACGCTGCCCGCCAGCGCACTGGTGCGGGAAGGCGACAAGGCCAGCGTCTGGCGCGTCAACGCCAAAACGAGCACACTCGAGCGCACCGCCGTGGTTGTCGGCGAGCGCGACAACCGCACGGGCAATCTCGTCCTGAAGCAAGGTGTGGCGGCCGGTGACCGCGTCATCCGCCATCCGTCGGCCACGCTGCGGGACGGGCAGAAGATTGAGTTTGCCAAGGTGGCGGGCAGCGCCACACCCGCGGCACCCGCAGCGCCGCCGGCGCCTGCCGCCACGGCCGCCGCGGACACGAAAGGAAAATAACGATGTTCCTCTCCGACTTCAGCATCAAGCGACCGGTCGCCACGGTCGTCATCATCATCACGCTGATGTGCCTCGGCCTCTTGGCGCTGAAAAATCTCCGCGTCAACCAGATTCCGGACGTCGAACAGCCCGTGCTGGTCGTCAACATTCCCTATCCCGGCGCGTCGCCGGACACGGTCGAGCGCGAGATCATCAGCCGCGTCAACAAGTCGCTCCAGGCCATCTCGCAGGTCTACCAGCTCCGCGCCACGGCAAGCGAAAGCAGCGCGCAGTTCGTCATCATCTTCAACTTCAAGAAGAACATGGTGGAGGCGTCTGACGAGGTCAGGAACGCCATCGCCTCGGTACGGCACAAATTGCCGGTGGAGATGCGCGAGCCCATCCTCCGCCGAATCGATCCGTCCGCCCAGCCCATCATGCAGCTGGCCTTGTCGTCGACCAAGCTCTCCCACGCCGAGATTTCCCGGCTCGCGGAAGACCAGCTTGCCGACAAGTTCCGGGGCATCGACGGCGTATCGGTGGTCAACGTCAACGGCGCGCTCAGGCGTGAGCTGTCGGTCCTGCTCCGGGCCGAGAAGCTGCGCGAGTACAACGTGTCCGTGACGGAGGTCGTGCAGGCATTGCGCTCGCAGAACACCACGGCCCCGGTGGGCCGGGTGATCGGCGACCTGTCGGAACAGAGCATCCGCCTCGTGGGCCGCATCGAGTCGCCTGCCGAGTTCCGCGAAGTCGTGCTGAAGCGGCGCGGCAATGAAGTCGTGCGCCTGGGCCAAGTGGCCGAGATCAAGGATGGCTTTGCCGAAATCGGCGGCTTCTCGCTGCGCAATGGCAATCCCAACGTCGGCATCAGCGTCACCCGCTCACGCGACGCCTCCACCGTGACAGTCGCCAACAAGATCCGGGATGAAGTCAAAGCCATCAACAAGACCCTGCCCGAAGGCACCAAGCTGGAGGTGACACAGGATGGTGGCAAGGACGCGCAGTCCAGCCTGAACAACGTGATCGAGGCGCTGCTCTTCGGCGCCGTGCTGACCATCTTCGTGGTCTATGCATTCCTGAACTCCTGGCGCTCCACGCTCATCACCGCGCTGTCGTTGCCCACCTCGGTCATCACCGCGTTCATCGCCGTCTGGGCCTGCGGCTTCACGCTGAACTTCATGACACTGCTCGGCCTGTCACTGGCGATCGGCGTGCTGATCGACGATGCCATCGTGGTGCGGGAAAACATCGTGCGCCACATGGAGCGCGGGGTCGATCGGATGCGTGCCGCCAGCATCGGCACGGCGGAGATCGGGCTTGCCGTGACCGCCACCACTTTCTCCATCATCGCTGTGTTCATCCCCGTGGCCTTCATGGGCGGGGGCGCGGGCGAGTGGTTCCGCCCCTTCGCACTGACCGTTGCGGTGTCTGTACTGGTGAGCCTCTACATCTCGTTCACGCTGGATCCGATGCTGTCCGCCTACTGGGGCGATCCGCCGGACTATCACAAGCAGCCGAAGAAGGGTCTCTCGGCCGTGCTGCAGCGCTTCAACACCTGGTTCGACCACTTGTGTGACCGCTACGGCAACGTCATCGCGTGGGCGCTGCATCACCGCAAGTGGATGATGGGCATCGCCGCAGGCAGCTTTGTCGGCGCGCTCGTGCTCCAGGGCGCCTTTGGCGGCACCTCATTCATGCCCGTGTCGGACTACGGCACGTATGCCATCGATGTGCGCACGCCGCCATCGACGACGCTGGAGTACGCCAAGCTGAAGGTGGAGGCCGTGGCTTCCCTCGCCCGCGCCATGCCGGAAACCAGGGCGACCAACAGCAATGTGAACCCGGGCGGCGGCCGCGTCTACGTGGACGTGGGCCCGCGCACTGAACGCTCGCGGAACATCCGCGAGATCGCCAAGGAGATGAGAGTGCAGGCGAAGCGGCTGGTGGGCGCGGAATATGTGGTGCTGGACGATCTCAACATGGGCGCGCGCAAGCCCGTGCAGATCCAGTTCTACGGACCCGATTCGCGCAAGCTCCTCGCCATCACGAACGACTTCATGGCCAAGATGAAGGAGATCAAGGGTGCGGTGGACGTTGGCCTGTCGGAACAGGACCCGAAGGATGAATTGCGCATCGATCTGAATCGCGGCCTCGCGAACCAGCTGGGCATTTCCGCCAACGATGCGGCGCAGGCGCTGCGCGTGTCCTTCGCGGGCGTCGAGGTGGGCGACTGGGTTGACCCGACCGGCGAAACTCGCGACGTGGCGGTGCGTCTCCATCCTGAAGATCGCATTGATCCCGCCAACATCGAGCGCCTGCCGGTCACGGTCACGGGCACCAACATGATGGTGCCGTTGGACCAGATTGCCACCATCACCATGACCAAAGGGCCATCTCAGATCCAGTTTTCCGACGGCAAGCGCACGGTGACGGTGTCGGCCAACGTGCAGGGCCGCTCGCCCGGCGAGGTCACGGCTGACGCGATGAAGATCGCGCGCCAGATCGAGTTCCCGCCCGGATTCGGCATCGAGCTCGGCGGCGCCTCGCGCGAGCAGAAGGAGCTCTTCACCGAAATGGGCATCGCGCTCATCATGGGCATCGGCCTCATGTACCTGACGCTCGTGGTGCAGTTCGGCTCGTTCACGGCGCCGCTGCCCATCATGCTGTCGCTGCCGCTGTCGCTCATTGGCGTGGTGCTGGCGCTGCTGATGACCCGGGACACCCTGAACCTCATGAGTTTCATCGGCGTCATCATGTTGATGGGCCTGGTCGCCAAGAACGCGATCCTGCTGATCGACTGCGCGCGAAAGGAAGAGCTGACGGGCGTTGATCGGGAAGAGGCCCTGATGCACGCCGGCCGGCAGCGCCTGCGCCCCATCATCATGACCACACTCGCCTTGGTGGCAGGCATGCTGCCGGTGGCCATCGGCGTGGGCGTGGGCGGAGAGTTCTACCGCCCGCTGGCAGTGGCCATCATCGGTGGCGTGATCACCTCGACTGTCCTCACGCTGCTGGTCGTGCCGACCTTCTATGACTCCATCGAGATCAGTCGCGATCGTGCTGTCGCCAAGTATCACCGGCGCGCCGAACGGATGCTGCCGGTCTTCGCCTTCCTGCTGACCTGCATGGAGGCGATCCTCACGCTGCTGATGATCCGATTCATCTATCGCATGATCGTGAAGCTCTTCAATCTCATGCGTGGTGGCGGGTCCGGCGGCTATCGTCCCTCGCCCGCAGCCGGAGACGACTGAGTCCCGGGCAGACGACTGCCTGTCACGTCAACAGAAACGCCGCCAGTCCCCATGCTGGCGGCGTTTGTCATGGTGAATGCGGCATTCCCCTATTGAGCGGACCGGGCGGCCGGCCTAACATGGACCGCGAACTACACAACCAGGGAGATAACGATGAGCAATGTATATGCCCCGCCGGGCACCATGGTCGATGACGTTCAACGCGGCGGCGGGTCGGTCAGCGCGGCCATGGTCGAGTCCCTGCGGGGCACCCGGCCGTGGGTGCTGCTGATCGGCATCCTGCTGTTCATCGCGGCGGTGTTCATGGGGCTGGGTGGGCTGATGATGGTGGTCGGCATGGGCATCGCAGGGGTGGCGGACAAGGGCATGCCGGGCGGTACCGCGCTGATGGTGGGCATGGGCGCCCTGTATCTGGTATCAGCCGCCATCTACATCTTCATGGGCTTGTACCTGATGCAGTACGCCGGCTCCTGCTCACGCGTGGTCAAGGATGCACAGTCTGCCGATCTCGAGTCGGCGCTCGATCACCAGCGCAAATTCTGGAAGCTGGGGGGCATCATGGCGCTGATCTTCGTGGCCATTGCCGTGCTCGGCATGATCGCGGCCGTTGCCATTCCGCTGATGATGGGCCTGGGCGCTCGTTGAGCGGGGGCCGGCAGGCCAAGCGCTGCGAATATTCGCAAGTCGCCTCTGCCACCCTCAAAAACGAAGGGCGCTGCGATGGATCGCAGCGCCCTGCTTCATTCCGGCCGGGAAAGTTCTCAGTAGAACCGGCCCACCCGCATCGGCCGCTGCCACGGGTCCCATTCATCAATGGCGCGTTTCAGCAGGTCACGCTCGGGGCACTTGGATGTGCAGAGCGACTCCAGCTTGACCAGCAGTTCCTTCGCTTTCTCCGGCTGGCCGAGATGAAGGTACGCGCGGCCCAGATATTCATGCGCGCCGCGATGATAGGGGTCGAGGTCCAGCGCGCGGAAATAGTGCTTCACCGCCAGATCGAACTCACCCTTCTGGCGGAGCGTGAAACCGATCTGGTTCTGGATCTCGGCGCTGTAGGGGTCGAGCCGTTCCGCGCGCTTCAGGGCAGCCAGTGCGGCTTTCCAGTCCTCTGCATCAATGGCCTTGCGGGCGGCCTGATACTCGCTGCGGGCGCCGTTGATGGCATTCAGGGTCGCCTCCGACGGTGCGGCCAAGGCGGGCAGGGGCACCACGGCACTGCCGAGGGCAGCAATGAGCAGGGCGGGGGTAAGCAGGGCGGTTTTCATGGTCAGCCTCGATTCCAGGGTTCAGGCACATCTGGCAGACCCGCAAGATAGCCTAGGGTTCCCGCCTGTGTCTTGTGATACATCAAAAGGGCTTCGTACCGCCAAGGTTAACCGAGCGGATTCCGGTGCAGCTCCCGCTTTGGGGCACGACGACACCAGACCTCCTCGGACGGACACCTGGCCGCCGGCACATCAACGTCACTCCAGACCCGCCTCTTTATCGCGGCAATCGGTAGTCAATACTGATGCAACGCCGTGGCAAAGCGTTCTTTGCCAGCGGTCCTTCGCTGTAACGAACGGACGCAAGCGCTTCGACAGCAGCCGCCTTGAATTGCTCCACTAGCTCGGGTGACTCTACTCCACCCAGGAGTTCCACGATGACCGGCGTGACCTGGATGGCGACACCTGTATCCGTTGCGATATCGATTGACGCGACAACATCGGCCTCGACGCCGGCCCGGCGTGCGGCAATTGGAAAGGACTTCTGCAGGCTTTCCCGCAGGTTGTCGGGCCACGCGGAAGCGCCGGGGACGCGCTCACGAACCTGCAAGCGGGGTGGCTGCAGGACGCGAGTCCGTGCCTTGCCCGTGCTGATCTCGACGGCAGCTTGAACCCGTCCCTCGTAGGCCACTGGTTCACATGCACGGTTGGTGTCGATACGGAACTTCCAGCGACCCAGTGCAGAGCGGAACGCAGCCTCCAGTTCGGGTGACGATGGACTGGAAGTCAATGCCAGCACCTCGATAAGCCGGCCATCCGGTCCAACGCGCACGCGTGCATCCAGCTCGCTTCCGGTACCGGCCAGCAACAAGTTGACCGGCACGATGGGTGCCACGACGTGGCGAGTCTCCACCCATTTGGCGTCCACCGTTGCGGTTGGCGCTTGCGCACCTGCCGGGATGATCTGCCCCGCCGCGAGGAGCAGAAGGACAGCGAAGGCGGGAGCGCCTGGCCGCATTGCGAAAATTCTCATCACCCCTCCCTCACATAGCCCGGCCCGCGGAGACTGCGCCCCGCCTTAACGCCCGTGTGCTTCCCGCCTTCCATCGTCACCCTGCCATTGACGATGACGTAATCGAAGCCGACGGAAAACTGGTGCGGGTTGTCGTAGGTCGCGCGGTCGGCCACGGTCTTCTCATCGAAGATGACAATGTCGGCCGCGAAGCCCTCGTGCAGCAGGCCGCGATCCTTCAGCTGGAATTTCTGCGCGGGCAGCGACGTCATCCGCCGAACCGCCTCTTCCAGCGGCAACACTTTTTCGTCGCGAACATACTTGCCCAGTACGCGCGCGTTGGTGCCGTAGCTGCGCGGGTGCGGCATGCCCCCACCTTCCGGGCCGCTTTGCACCCCGCCATCGGCGGCCACCATGTTGAAGCGCCAGCCCATGATGTATTTCACGTCGTCCTCGTTCATGCCGTGAAAGACTGCCTGCGCCGTGCCGGCGATCAGGAGATCAAGAATGGTCTCGATCTCGGATTCCATGGTGTCCGGGCGGCCGGCCTTGAGATTGATGTCGCGGATGCTCTTGCCGGCGAGCGAACGGTCGGTGCTGTGCCGCGTCACCACGGCGTAGGCGAAGCTCGGGCGTTTCTGGTTGCGCGCATTGGCGAGCATTTCGCCGGCGATCTTCCTGCGCAGCGTCTCGTCCTTCAACCGCTTCACGATCTCGCCTTGCCCGCCCTCCACCGCCCAGTCGGGCAGCATCACCGACAGCGACGTGCTGCTCGCGGTGTAGGGATACTGATCGATCGTCACATCGAGTCCATCCGCGCGCGCCTTCTCCACCATGGCAAGCGTCTCGCGGCTGCGCCCCCAGTTGGCGGGAGCGGACACCTTGAAATGGGAAATCTGCACCGGCATCCCCGCCTGCCTGCCAATGTCCAATGCTTCGTTGATGGCGTCAGCCACCTTGTTGCCTTCGTTGCGGATGTGCGAGGCGTACAGGCCACCATGCCGCGCGGCCGCCCTGGCGAGGCCCACCACCTCGGGCGTGTTGCTGAAGAGACCGGGCAGATAGATGAGCCCCGTGGAAAAGCCGACGGCGCCGTCCTTCATCGCCTGCTCGACCAGGGCCTCCATGCGCTTCTGCTCGTCCGGCGTGGCCGCGCGATTGACCAGATCCATCACCTGCCGGCGCACCGTGTTGTGACCGACCAGCGAGCCCACGTTGATCGACGTGCCCTCGCTGTCCACGCGGCCCAGAAAGGTCTTCAGGCTGTCCGCCGAGCCGCCGCAGTTGCCGGTGATGACCGACGTGACGCCGTCATGAATGTAGTTTTCCGCCGTGGGCCGGTTCCACACGCCCATCTCGATGTGCGCATGCACGTCGATGAACCCGGGTGCGACGATGCGGTCCTTCGCGTCGATGGTGCGCGTTGCCGGCACCGCGAGACGACCGGGCGCCGCGATGGCGACGATGCGGCCGTCGCGCACGGCGATATCGCCACGCGTCCAGTGGTTGCCCGTGCCATCGAGGATGCGACCGTTGGTGATGACCAGGTCAGCGGGCAGGGATACGGGTGAACGCGGCGCGAGCCCCGCGCAACCGGCCGCGAGCACACAGAGCGCCGCGACAAGCAGCCCCCGGCCGAGACCCGCAGGGTACGCGTAGCGCGGTGTGCGAATATTCGCAAGATTGGGGGCACAGGCTGGCATGCCCCTTTCCGTCAGGCAACAAACGATCGGTCGCATCGGCTTCACTTCAACGTTGCCGCCGCTTCATCCAGAAACTTACGACCGTCCAGCCCCACGCTGGCCGCTTCCTTGATGAGCAGTTCCTTGGCCGGCTGGGCACTCTGGGCGATCTGGGCAAAATCCGGAGACGGCTTGGCCAGGCACTCGGTGTGCTCCTGATTCATCATGTCGCTGACTTTCGTGTCGGTGCAGGTCGCGGGATCGCGCTTTTCATTCCTGGCCAGCGCAACACAGTAGCCGCGGATATAGCCGCGATAGCTGGGCGATGCCTGCGCCGCGTCGCAATAGGCTTTGAGATTCTTGTCACGCGTGGCCTTGTCGACCCGCGCGAGGAAGAGCGCCATGTCGCGCAATTCGGCTTCGGTGGCCTTGGGCTTGGCGGGTGCTGGCGCGGACTTCGCGGGTTGACCGGCTGATTGCGCGAATACCGTTCCCGCTGGCAGCGCAGATGCAGTGACAGCGGCAAAAACAAGGGCGATGGCATGAATGACGCTGCGGCGGGAAAGCATGGGATAGCTCCTCATTGTTGTGGTGTTGGAGCACGCATCGTAGCAGCCCCGCGCAGTCCCCCGTGGGTATCAACCCAACTGCCGGGCTGCGTCCTTGAGCAATGCATCTCGCACCCAGGCCACCTCCTCGCTGGCCTCGTCCTGACACATGAGGAAGTACGGATGCGGCGTTGGCAGCGCGGGGCCAGGCAACGCGACCAGCGCGCCCTGGCGCACGGCATCGACGCAGAGATCTTCCGGCAACAACGCGATGCCGGCACCCTGCATGCACGCGGCCGCGGCAAGATGGGCGAGATTGAAGTGGAGCCCCGGCAAGCGGCCCGGTACTTCCACCCCCGCGGCCGCAAACCAGTCATCGAATGTCGGTGACGGCCAGCCGCGGTCCTCGATCGTGATGTGCAGGAGCGGCTGGGCCACGACATCCGCCGGCGTGATACGCGGGAGGCGGCCGATGAGTGACGGCGCGGCGAAGGCACGAAACGGACCGGAGAGCAGTTGCACTTGCGTGTGCCCGGGCAGTTCAGCGCGCTGGAAATAGATGGCCAGATCGGCGCCCAGACGACCGGTGGCGCGATGTTCTGCCGCATTGATGCGGATCTCGATGTCCGACTGCTGCCGGTTCAGCGCCACCACGCGCGGCACCAGCCACATGGCGGCCACGCTGAATTGCGAGCGGATGGTCACCACCGAGCGCTCGCGGTGATCGCGCACCGCGCGACTGGTGACGATGAGCCGCTCGAACACGTCCTGGATGCGCAGCGCATAGTCGCGCCCGGCCGCGGTGAGCGACACGCCGTTGGCCGTGCGCGCAAACAAGGGCACGCCCAGCCAATGCTCCAGCTGCTTCACCTGATGGCTGATGGCGGCGGCCGTGACATGCAACTCGTTCGCCGCGCGGGCGAAGCTCATGTGCCGGGCGGCCGCCTCGAAGGCGCGCAGCGCGGGCAGGGGGGGAATGCGTTTGCTCATGCCGGGTTTGCTCCGTTGCAGGGCCTGCCGGGAAATGAATCAGGGCAAATTTGATTAACCCTCAGACCCGGAATTTTCCGTTTGCCCGAATGACGCACCGCAGCGAATATTCGCACCCGGCAGGTCTGAGACATAACTGGAGTATGCCATGCCCGATGCACGCGTCCACCACGATCCCCCCATCGCAACAGCCACCGTAGCGCCGCCCGCGACTCTCTCCATGCCGCAACGCCTCCGCGCATGGCGGGCGCCGGACCGCGCGCGCGTCGGCTGGCTGACACTGCGGCTGGTCGTGGCCGGGGTGATCGCCGCGCATGGCTGGGCGCGCTGGTGGGCGGGTGGGGTGGTGCCCTTTGGTGCGTGGCTCGAGGGTCAGGGCTGGCCAGCGGGGCTCGCCATCGCCATCGGAATCACGGCGTTCGAAATCCTGGGCTCCATCGCGCTGGCCGCGGGTCTTTGCGTGCCGCAGTGCTGCCTCCTGTTCGCCAGCATCTATGCGATGGGCATCGTTCTCGTCCATGCCAAGGCGGGCTGGTTCGTGGTCGGGCTGGGGCGAAACGGCGCGGAGTATTCCGTGTTGCTCATCGCGTGCCTGCTCACGATCGCCCTGCAACATCTTCCCCAACAAACGGAGTCATCATGAAATCACCCGCCCTCCACGTCGCCGCGATGACTGCACTGCTGGTCGCTTCGCAACTCACCGGCTGTGCCAGCGTCGCCGGCGGCACCAACATGCTCACCGATGAGCGCATCGTCTCCGAGTCGGCCGGCGCGCTGGGCCTGGCGCCCGCGAATCTCAGCCTGGTGTCGCGCCGCACAGAAGGCACCAACACCTACGCGACCCTGCGCGCCAGGGACAAGAGCGAATACGCCTGCGTCATCAACGGCGGCAACCTGCTCTCGTTCGGCATGGTGAATCCGCCGACCTGCTCGAAGCGATAGGCCCCGCTCGCCGCCGCTGAGGGTCAGCGGAAAGAATCACGTGATACCCTCCGCCGCTTTCAAACAGAACACGACCCCGCCCCGCGCCGGCCCGGCCTGCGCAGGACAAGGGGCGCACAGGGAGTCGCCTTGCATCGCCATCTGCTGTCCGTCTTTCTCATTCTCGCCATTCCGCTGCTCGGTATCGCCACCAGTCATCTGGCCGGCAACCGCATGGAGCGCAATTTCCAGAAGGAAATCGCTGAAGACGCGGCGACCGAACCTGCGGCCGCCAAGGCCCTGCAGGATGGCGTCACGCTGAAGGCCTGGTGTCGCGAGGCGCTGCCCGCTGCCGACACCGACCCGGTGCATGCCGCCGAATGCCGCAGTCATGCGCGCATGACCCGGCTTGCGGTCGGCAGTGCTTTCACCCTGCTGCTCGGCTTCACGCTGCTGGGCGGCATCCTGTGGGCGGCCAAGGTCGCGGCAAATGACCGCGACAAGCTTCTCAAACTCTTCGCACCCGGCGTGCGCTACGTGCTCTTCGGTTTGTTCGCACTCATCCTGCTGCAGTCGCTCATCGGTTCATACAGCCTGGTGTCGCTGCAGGCCGCGTTCATGAAGCGCATCAACTGGACCATCCCCGCGCTCATCCTGCTGGGCGGCGTGGTGGGTGCGTTCTTCATGCTGAAGGAGGGCCTGTCGGTCTTCAAGCGCGTGGAGACGGAAGTGGTCGGCATCGCCCTCTTCCCCAAGGATCAGGCGGTGCTGTGGCAGTTCATCGACCGCATCGCCAAGCGTCTGAAGGCCACGCCTCCCAAGAACGTGGTGGTCGGTCTGGAACCGACGTTCTACGTCACCAGCGCGGATGTGAAGGTTCAGCCCAAGGGCTTCGTGCATCGTGGCGAGACGCTGTATCTCTCGCTGCCGCTGATGCGCATTCTCTCGCTGCCGGAACTTGCTGCCGTCATTGGTCACGAGCTCGGTCACTTCCGTGGCGAGGACACGAAGTTCTCCATGGAGTTCTACCCCGTCTATGCCGGCTCCGCGCGCGCGCTGGAATCGTTGCAGAGCGGGGACGACTCCATCGCCACCAAGGCCGCCCTGTTTCCGGCCATGGCCATCCTCGCCCTCTTCTTCGACCGCTTTGCGCTGGCCGAAAGCGCCATCGGCCGCGCGCGCGAACTGGAGGCCGACAAGGCCGGTGCATCGGTGGCGTCACCCATGGCCATCGCGCTGTCGCTGCTCAAGATCGGTGCCTATGCGCCGCTCTGGGACAAGTTGCAGGACGATCTCTTTGCCGCGGCGGAGGAAGGCAAACCACTCGCCAACGCCAGCAAGCAGTTCGTGCAGGAAGCCGTGAACGCGACGGCCAAGGTGAAGCCCTCCGCGCTGGCCGTCGTGGCGCAGGAGGCCTTGCCGCACCCCACCGACAGTCACCCGCCCACGGAAGCGCGCATCGAATCTCTCGGGCTCAAGTTCGCGGACGTGCAGAAGCAGTCGCTGGCCATCGATCCCGCAACCGCGTCGTCGCGTCTGGTCGCCGGGCTGGACGTGATCGAGGAGAAGTTGACCGAGATGGAACTCACCGCCATCAAGGCCTGGATGGCGCGGCGGGATGAGGATGATGACGACTGAATGCGGTCACCGGCCGGCGCGGGGACGCTGAGCCGGTTTGCCGCGCCTGGCAGCGGCGGGCGACAATGGCGACACGCCTTCACCGAGCCGGTCATGCCCCTCACCCGCCGCCAGTTGCTGCTTGCCTTGCCCGCCGCATTCTCCGCGCGAATATTCGCAGCGCAGCCCGCATCCGGCCCCCTGCTGCGGCGGGACATCGCGCTCGATGCCGCGGAGGTGCTTGACCTCTGGCCGGGCCGGGCGCCTGGCGCGCCAACGGTGCTCCCGACCGAAACGGTGGTGGAGCGCAGCAAGGACCCCTCGCTCAAGGACCGCCACATCGCCGGTGTGAACCGGCCCCGTCTCGCGGTGTTCCGCGCGGCCAATCCCAACGGCGCATCGCTGCTGCTGATGCCAGGCGGCGGCTATCGCTGGGTGGTAGTGGATCGCGAGGGTTACGAGATGGCGCGCTGGCTCAGCGCTCGCGGCGTGACCGTGTTCGTGCTGTTCTATCGCCTGCCGGGCGACGGCTGGGCCGACAACGCCAACGTGGCGCTGGCCGACGCCCAGCGCGCGATGCGGCTCGTCCGCCATCACGCCGCAAGTTTCGCCATCGATCCCGCCCGCATCGCCGCCATGGGCTTCTCCGCGGGCGGACACTTGTGTGCGGACCTGATGACGCGATTCGATGCGAAGGTGTATGCGCCCGTCGACGCGGCCGATGCGCTGACCGCGCGGCCCGCGCTCGCCGCACCGCTCTATCCGGTGGTGAGCATGAGCCTGCCGCACGCGCATCGCGGCAGCCGCGAACGCCTCCTGGGCCCGGCACCGACCGAGGCGCAGGAACGCGCGCATTCGCCGCATCTCAACGTGAGTGCGGCCAATCCCCCGTGCTTCCTGCTGCACGCGGAGGACGACACGTCCGTGCCGGCCGCGAATTCAATGCTGCTGCGCGATGCGCTGCTGAAACACCAGTTGCCAGTGGAAACGCATTTGTTTCCCACTGGCGGTCATGGTTTCGGGCTCAGCAAGACCGTCGGCAAGACGGTGGCGATCTGGCCCGAGTTGTTCCTCAACTGGGCGACGTCGCATGGCTGGGCGGGCCGCTGAATGAAAAGGCCCGCACTGCGAATATTCGCGATGCGGGCCCTGGCTTGCTGATGCTGCGACTTACTTGATCTTCCTGGCCGGCATCTCGCGCCCGTTCTGCTTCAGCACCAGACCCGTGGCCTTGCCCTCCGCATCCTTCTGAAACGTCAACTCGGCATTGATGACCTTCACGAAGAACTTGGTGTCGCTTTCGGCATAGATTTCGATCGGCCCCTGGTTGGTCGCCTGGCTGATGTAACGGTCGCCGTCGCGGCTGATCGTGAGGATGAAGTTGGGCGCCAGCTGGTACTCGCCCACGAGCACATCGAAGTCCTTCTGCGCGAGGATGATGCTCTTCTTCTCCGCCGGCTTGTCGCCGGTGCGCACGTTGATTTCCTCCTTGCCGCTGGTATCGAGCACGACCAGGTGCTTGACCTTGCCGTCGTCACCCTTCACGAAGCGGTAGCGGGTGTGTGAATAGTCAGGCAGGAAGAACTCGTTCTCGGCATAGGACGCCATGGGCACGCGGCCACCGCCACGCTGCAGGATGAGCTGCTCGCCATCGCGCACGATGATGCGATTCTCCTTCTCGTCGATGCGATAGGTGCCCTCAAACGCGTCCAGCGCGGCGGTCGTAAGCTTGATGGCCTTGGGCTCCATGAGCGGTTTGCCGAGGGCGATGGCCGCGGCGCGCTCGGCGTGGAACTCCGATGCGGGTCGGGCACCCAGCCGGTTGGTGAGCACGGCCACGTACACGCGGCTCGCGGGCAGGCGCATGCCCTGGGTGTGGAAGCCGTTGATGGCGCCGCCATGCTCGATCAGCTCCTCGCCCTGGAACTTGCGGATCTGCCAGCCGTAGCCATAGTCGGTCGGCTTGCCGTTGTTCAGCACGTACGGCGTGAATGCGCGCTTCCAGCTTGCGGGCTTCAGCAGCTTGCCCGCGGTGATGGCGGCATCCCAGCGGGCGAGGTCATCCACCGTGGAGACCAGCGAGCCGGCGGCGTAGGGCTGGGTCATGCTCATCGGGCGGGCGGGCTCGAAGCCTGCGCGGCCGCGGCCGTAGCCGGCGATGCGCTTCACGCCATTGCGCTCGAATCCTTCGAACGCGGTGTGGGTCATGCCCAGCGGTTCGAAGATACGCTTGGCCACGAAGTCGGCATAGGACATGCCCGATACTTTTTCGATGATGATGCCAAGCAGGAAGTAGCCCGAGTTGTTGTAGGCGTAACGCTCGCCGGGCGCGAACTCCATCGGTTCATTCTTGAAAAAATCCACCACCTCCAGCGGCTTCATGTCCTTGTTCACAATGGTGCGGAAGCCGGGCATGTTGGTGTAGCTCTTGATGCCCGAGGTGTGGGTGAGCAGATGCTCCACCGTGATCTTCTTGCCTTGTGTCGGGTAGTCGGGAACGAACCTGGTGATCTCGTCCTGCACCGACAGCTTGCCCTCCTCTGCCAGCATGAGAATGGCGACAGCGGTGAACTGTTTGGTCATGGACCCGAGGCGGAAGACGTCACCCGGCTGGATGGGTACTTTCTTCTCGGTGTCCGCCAGGCCATAGCCCTTGCGCAACACCGTCTTGCCGTCCTTCACCACGATGATGGCCGCACCCGGTTCATCCGCCTTGAAGGTGGCGGTGAACGCCGTGTCGATCTGGCGGGCGATGTCGCCTTCGACGATGACCGAAGACGACGCCGGCCGCGACGCATCGGCGAATACCGCCGTGGAATGGACGGTGCCGAAGGCAAGGCCTGCAACCAGCAGGGCTGGCAGCAGACGGACTCTCAGGAAACGGGAATTGCTGACGGACATGGGTGGCTCCGATTGAACTGAAGGCCGCATGTTAATGAGGTGTGGCGCACCCAGACAGCTGCAAGCGATGAAGTGCAGAAAACCGTGGATGAACAGGTGGGAGGCTGGCAGCCTTGGGGATGGCGAATATTCGCAGGGTGGGCGGGTTACCGCGCCGGGCCGTGGTCGTACGACAGCACCGTGCGCAACTTCCACTCGCCAGCCGTCTCCACCCACACCGAGGTGAAGCGCGCGCGGCCCGCCGGGTATTCCGGCTTGCCCGCCTCGCGGAGCCAGAACTCGTGATCGCCATGATGGATGAGGCCGTAGAGCTTGCCGTCCTTCTTCAGCGGAAACACCTTGCTGGAACCGCCGACGAGTTTGCGGCTGGGCTTCTTCTCAACCGGCCCGCAGATGTTCTTCGCCATGGCGGCCAGGAAGGCATCGCGGTCCTGGATGCCGCCCACGTCATGGTAGAACTCGAGCCGCGTGTCGATGAGCGTTTCCAGCACGCCCGGCTTGCATTCGTTGAAGGATTCATTGAAGAGTCTGGCGTCCAGCGCCATGGCGCGGGCAAAGAGCGGGTCGCTCTCGGAAACCTGCGCCCAGCTCGGCGCGGACAGAATCAGGCAGGTCAGCAGCAGAAGACGCTTCATCGTTCCCTCACATGTTTTTGAAAAGCGGCATGAACGTGAGGCTCACGGCCAGTGTCTCCGCCCGATTCCTGAGCCTGAGCGTGCCGCGCCCGGATTCGTCCCGCGTCACCGCCGCCACGGCGCGCAGGTTGACCACCGTCGCGCGATGCACCTGCTTGAAATAGGTCGGGTTGAGCCGGCCCACGATGTCCTTCAGCGGCGTGCGCAAGAGCGCCTCGCCCTCCGCCGTCATGACCACGGTGTACTTGCTGTCGGACTGGAAGTAGATGACGTCGTCCACGGAAATCAGCCGCGTCTCCTTGCCCACGCTGGCGGTGATCCACTCCAGCGGGGGCTCCTCGACCCGTTTGTCCAGCGCGCCACCGAGTTTCCGAACCAGCGCGGCCAGCGCAACGGTGTCGGGCGGCTCGGTGCCCACGCGTTTCTTCAGACGCTCGATGGTCGCGGCAAGCCGCTTTTCCTCGACCGGCTTCAGCAGGTAATCGACCGCACCGGACTCGAAGGCATTCAATGCGTACTGGTCGTAGGCGGTGACGAACACGACCTGGGTTTCCGGGCTGGCCTCCACCAGCGCGCTGGCCACTTCCAGCCCGGTCTGGCCGGGCATGCGAATGTCGAGGAAGGCGATGCTGGGCTGGTGTTCGCTGATGGCGGCGAGCGCGGCGTTGCCGTCGGCGCAGGTGGCGACGATTTCCAGCTCCGGCCACGCGGCACCGACGAGGCGCACGATGGCATCGCGGAAAATCTGTTCGTCCTCGGCGATGACGGCCGTGATGCGGCCCACGGGCGAATTCATGATTTCGGTGTCGCTCATTGCGGCGTCTCCTTGGCTTCGACCTTGAACTCAGCCGGTCCAGCGACAGGCACGGTCAAGGTGGTCGCGACGCCTGACGGAAAGTTCGATGCGATGGCGAAGCTGGCCTTGCCGTCATAGAGGAGCTTCAGGCGCTCGCGCACGTTCTGCAAACCAATGCCGGTGCCCGACGTGGCCTTGCCGCCGATTTTTCCACCATCGAGGCCGCAGCCGTCATCGGCCACGGTGACGATGAGCTGCTTCGGCGCCGCCGGATCGTCTGCCCGTGCGAGCACCCAGATCGTGCCGCCTTCGGGCTTGGGCTCCAGCCCGTGCTTGATGGCGTTCTCCACCAGCGTCTGCAGCATCATGGTCGGAAACGGAATCTTTTCCAGCGCGGCGGGAATGTCGAAATGCAGCTTGAGCCGATCACCCATGCGGATCTGCAGGATGTCGAGATAGGCCCGCGCGCGCACCACTTCCTCGCCCAGTGTGGACGGCGCATCCTCGGTGCGCGGCAGCGAGTTCCGCAGATACAGGATCAGGTTGTCCAGCATGGCCTCGGCCTTGGCCGGATCGCTCTGGATGAGATACTTGGCGCTGCCCAGCGTGTTGTAGAGAAAGTGTGGTTCCACCTGCGCTGAAAGCAATCCCAACTTGGCCACGGCCAGCTCCTTCTCGGTGGCGGTTTCCTTGTTCACGGCCTGCTCGCCCCGGCGCTGCGCGGCGATGCGCTGGGTGATGGCGCGGGTGATGAATTCGGCGTTGACGAGGTTGGTGCCGTCATCGAACAGGAACCAATCAGTCCAGGCACCGCCCTCCGGCTCGCAGACCAGGGTCATGCTCACCACGCCTTCCTTGGGCACGAGGACAGCCATGACATCGTTGTGATTCGAGCCCAACGAACGCGGCAGCCGGTGCCACAGCGGCAGGCGGCTGATATCGCCATCCATGCGCGGCACGCGGGCGTTGATCTGGCGGCTGCCCGGCTGCACGACAACGTCGCGCACATTGGGCAACTCGCGGAAGGCCGACTCCACGATCACGGCGGCGACGGTCGATTCGAAGGGAATCTCGATCTGGCGCACTTGGCGGTTGGCCAGATGCAAGCGATCCACTTCTCCCGCGAGGAGCTTGACCCTGCGGTAGTGCCAGGCACCAGCGGAAAGAAAAAAAGCCAGTGCCACCAGCCAGATCACCACAACCAGAAACGGCACATCGCGGTTGGCGACCGAGCTCCAAAACGCAAGGAAGAGCAGGAACGCGGCCAGCCAGGTCAGCGCGATGCGGAAAAAGAATCGGAAAGCGGTTTTGAAGGGTGTTGCCATGGTTGCCAGGTCTGCCAAAGAGACTTGCGGGCTGCGATGGAGGCAAGACTACCAGCCTCGTCGCAATTTTCAGCCGGGCTGCGACAGGCAGGGGTTGGCGGGGACGAAACGGGGATGGCGGGAACGGAGGCGGGGCGAGACCAGGCTGACCCGCCTGCGAATATTCGCGTTATGCAGTCGATGCGAATATTCGCAATGCGGACAATCGGGTCAGAAATTGCAGGTCAGCGACTTGTTCACCCGGGCGGTGACCCAGTTCATGTCGATGGTGCGCAGGAAGTTGTGCCAGTCATTCGGGCCGTAAAAGCGGAAGCGGCCGTTGTCGTTGGTCACGATCAGCGTCTGGCCTGCAAGATTGACCGAGCGCACGCACTGCTGGATGCCGGTGAACCAGCGTTGCTGATCCTGCCGGCTGCCGTAGAAAAAGCTCGGGTTGATGATCACGATGACCATGTTGCTGCCCTGATGGCGCACATGGGCAACACGGTACTGATTGGTAACGGCCTGGGCATCGGCGACGGCGCCCAAGAACAAGCTGACAGACAGCAGTGCGGCGGACAGTGCGGCTTTCATGGCGAGCTTCCCCTGATACGAGTTGTTCTTGTCGTGGTTCGCGCGCGGCGCGAAGTCATGCCCAATCATAGACCTTCGACGGCGCGCCGAAAAGGCCGGACCGCGATGCGTCGCCCTCAGCCCATGACCACCCGATTCCGCCCCTCTTCCTTGGCGCGGTGCAGCGCGCCGTCTGCCGCCTTCAGCAGGTCGCTCCACGCTGCCTCGACGACGCCCTGGGTGACGATGCTGGCCAGACCGAGGCTGATGGAGACCTTGATGATGGGTTGCTTCAGGATGGGCACGATGGCGATGGCCGCGCGCATGCGTTCGGCCAGCCGTGCGGCTTCTTCCGACTCGGTCTCCGGCAGGATGACAAGGAACTCCTCACCGCCCCAGCGGCCGATGCGGTCAGTCGCGCGCAGCGTCGTGGACAAGGTGTGCGCCACCGCCTGGATGACGCGGTCGCCGACGGTGTGACCGTAGTCGTCGTTGATGCGCTTGAAATGGTCGATGTCGAGCAGGATGACCGAGGTGGGCCGGCCATTGCGCGCGCCGCGCCGGAGCTCGCTGATGCCGCGCTCATCCAGCGCGCGCCGGTTGTCGATGCCGGTGAGCGCATCGGTGCGGGCCTCGTGCGACAACGCTTCCTCCAGCGCGAAGGCGCGGCGGTTGGACGCCTCGAACACGCGCGCCAGCAGCAATCCCACCACGAGCGACAGCGCCAGAAAGGACCAGGCATTGATGACCGTGAATCGATCCAGATCCTTGGCCCACATCACCGCCGCCACGACGACGAACGGTACGACGTTCAATTTCAGATAGTCGCGCCGATCGATGGCGATGTACGGACCGGCGAAGAACACCGCCACCAGGCCGCCCAGGCCCACGACGAAGCCTTCGTTCACGACGGCCAGCGCTGCGGTGACGGCGATGATGGAGGCGGCGAAGCGGACCTTGGCCAGCGTTGGCGCCCAATCGACCCGGCCGGACTGCAACTGCGCCAAGCCCGCCGCGAGGATCATGGCGACACCAGCAAGCCGCCACCACAGCGCGGCAAGCCAGTTGTTCGGATCCACGAACCAGTCCCACGCGCTGAAGGCCAGCACCAGCCCGGCAACCATCCAGAACGTGCTGCGGTTGATGTCGGCCAGCGCCGCACGCCGCTGCGCCTGGAAGCGGGCTTCCTGATCGTCGGGGAAACGGTCCACCGCGGGCTGCATCGACATTCTCCTCGGCACTGCACTCTCGGGATCGGGCACGTGCATGCATCGATCCCCGCAGTGTAACGGGAGGTGGCCGGCGCAGGGAATCGCTTTCCGAAGACGGCGGCGATCCGCGCTGCTGTGCTTGGGTCAGACGTGCATGGCTTCGAACAGCGTCGCGTGCTGCTCGATGATGCGCCGGGTGGTGTCCTCGTCGGGTTCCACGTGCGTGGCCCCGCGCTCGAATGTCCCGCCCAGCACCAGCGCGTCAGCGCGCGGAAACATGTACAGCAGGCCCATGCCGCCGCCATGGGTGACGAAATCGATGCGCTCGTCCGGCGGCAGCAGGACCAGTTGGCCGCGCACCGGCTGCAGGCCGGCGTCGCCGAACAACGCGGCGGCACCCAGCCCGGTGCAGTTGAACACCACCGACTCGGGCAGGGTCAGCAGCTCGGCGAGATCACGCACCTCCCGACGCACGATGCGAGCGCCAGCCTTGTCCAGATCCTGCAAAAGGCGCTGCAGCATCACGTTCGGTTCGATGAACAGAGACATTGTGCGCAACGTGTATGCGGAGGCGAAGGGATGGCGCTCGGCGCTGAGCACCTCTGTCGCCGGAAAGTACTGCGGCCAGCCCTGCAGATAGAACGGACTGGGCGTAGCCTGCGAGCTGAAGTAGTAGCTCTCGCGCCAGCTCACGCCGTGGCCCTTGCCCAGGCGGGCCAGAAACGCATCGTGGGACAGGCGCAACGCCTCATCCAACTGGCGACGGAACGCGGCGCTCTCCTGACCCTGCTGGAACACAGCAGTCGGCGCCCAGAATCCGCCAGCAACGTCCGACGTGGTGTGAGGCGGCAGCTCGCGCGCATACAGCGTCACCTGCCAGCCACGTTCGATGAGCAGCGCTGCCGTGGTCAGCCCCATCACACCCCCACCCAGCACGGCTGCCCGTTTGTCCACGCCGTCCGGCAGCTCGCGCAACGCCAGCATCGACGAGCCCCACGACAGCGTGATGCCCGCGCCGCCATGGCCATAGTTGTGGATGACGACCTTGTCGCCCATGCGCTCACCGCGCACGACGAACCCCTGCTCCCGGTACGGCCTGAAGCCCACGCGAATATTCGCGATGCGGTCCATCGTGATGTCGGGTCGCGCAAACGGCAGGTTGGAATGGGGGCGCAAGTAGGGAACAGATGGCTCCGCCAGGCCTTGCGGTCGGCTGGCGCAACCGGTGAGCGCGGCCGCGGCGCCGGTGGCGACAAGCGTCAGCCAGTCGCGGCGGGAGAGCGATGGCGGGGAGGTGTGGTGCAAGGAATCGACCCGTGGTGTGGGCATGGTGTGCGCGCAACGGACCGTGACGATGCGCGCCATCAAGGCTTCGCCGCCACCGTTGCCGTCATGAGGTCAATGGCCGGCGCCTGCTCCCGCGCGACGATGAACTCGCTTTCTGCCGGATGGATGGCCAGTCCCGCGCCCAGGGTCGACGGCACCACTGCGCTGAGGATGGTGACTGCATCGCGCTTCAGGTCGTGGCGCTTCAGCCTGCGCTCATCGCGAAGGCCATCGACAAAGTACACCGCACCGTCCGTCAGGGCCCAATGGTCGTCATGACTCGCGCCGGTCGGCACGCGCTTCAGTTCACAGGTGCGGCCGTCCAGCGTGCATACGGTAATGCCCGCCAGGCCGCTCTGCGTGTAGGCCAGGCGGTTGGCGCTCAGCTTCAGGTCACCCACCAGCGGCGTCGGCAGCCGCTCCTGCCGTCCCGGCGCATCAAGCGGCGCGCGCCAGAGCCGCATCAGGCGCTCTTCCCGTTCACCCACATACAGCCAGCGGCCGTCCAGGCTTTCGCTTACAAAGCTCACCTTGTCGCCGACGGGCAGCACCGCGACGGCAGCGTCGGCGAGCGTGATCCGGACAGCCTGCTGCGGCGCCAACTTGTCGCCCATCGCCGGAATGCGGATTGCGTAAATGGACCGGCCGTCCGCACTCCAGGTCGGGCGCATGTAGCGATGGCTGTCAGGCAGTGGCAGCTTGCGCGCAGCGCCGCCACCGCTGGCAACGTAGATCGCTTCCAGTCCCTCGCGGTTGGACACGAAGGCGAGCGACGTTCCATCCGGCGAGTACACGGGCTGGCTGGTATAGCGCGTCGAGGGATGCAGTGGCGTCGGAGCAGTCGAGTCGCGGGTGCTGACGCGGAACAGATTGGCCTGGAACTGGGCGTTTTCGTAGACCAGCCGACCCGCAACCAGGTCCGGCGCCCGCGCCCCGCGTGCGCCGAGGAGGCGGCCGCTGCCATCGCGCAGATCCAGCCAGTTGAGCGCGCGAAAACCGAACCAGTCGGCGGCAACCAGCAGCGCCTTGCCATCCGGCACCCAGGCAAGCCCGTAGGTGAGCCCGGACAACGGACTCACCTTGCGGGCATCACCGCCGGCCACGGGGACGAGCCAGATCGAGCGCGCGGAACTGCTGCCCCGCACAAATGCGATCTGCGTGCCATCGGGGCTGAAGCGCGGCATGGCGTCCTCCCCCTCACTGATGCTCGGCGTGGTCAGCTGGCGAAGCTCGCCGTTGCCCAGCGCCTGCAGGGCAAGGCCGGCGGGCAGGCTGTCGCGATGCACCGCCGACCGCACGATCCACTTGCCATCGGGCGAGACATCGATCCGCGCCGGTTCGCCGGCCGTGCACTGGGCGATTTCGCGCATGCCCTGGGCAGTCCACAGGCGCAACAGACAGGCTGCGCCGGCCCGGGCGCGATACACCACGCTCTGTCCATCGGGCATGAATGCGGCGCTGAGCACGTTTTCATCCGCGCCGCTCAAGACTTGCGCCGCAGATTGCGCCGGGTCCAGCAGCATGAGCGTCGCCCGGCCCCCCTCGATCTGCGAATACAGGACTCGGCGGCCATCGGGCGACAGACGCGGACCGATCTCCTGCCCGAGACTGGCGGTGAGCGGCCGAGCTTCCCGTGTCGCCGCGGTCAGCACCGGCTCCCAATCCGTCCTGTCACGCTTGGCCGCAGGCTGCTGCAACGTGACGATCCAGGCCGCCGTCGCCACCATCAATGCGGCCAGGCCGGCGGCCATCCATACCGCCCAGTGGGCGCGCCGACGGGGCGCCCCGACGGGCGCGCGGGAGGGCACTGCCTCGAGATTGACTGCGGCAATCAGGCGGTACCCGGACTTGGGAATGGTCTCGATGTAGCGCGGCGCGCGCGAGTCATCGCCCAGCGCCACGCGCAGATCCGCGATGGCCCGCGACAGCACCTCGTCATTGACCATGCGCCGTGACCACACCTCGTCGATCAGCGTCTCACGTGACACGACCACCCCGGGGGTCCGCGCAAGCCGGACCAGGAGCGCCATCAGCCTGGGCTCGATGCGCACGGCCCGTCCATCGGCGCCGATCAGCTCGTTGGCGGCGATGTTCAGCGCGAAGTCGCCCACCCTGCCCGGCTCATCCGGCATGGCCGACGTGCCCGGGTTGGGCACCACCGATGCGGCGGGAGAAGAAGGCGGTGAGGAAGTGCTCATTCTTTGCAATTCAATGACTTGAACAAGGCGAAGGATATCCGGAATCAAAACGGAGAATTTCTTCAGGCTGTCCGGCGAGCCAGATCAGACACTCCGGGCACTTCAACTCACACCCGGAGCCTGCCGATGAGATTGCCCTCCCGCGACACCTTTCGAACACTGGTCGGAACGATGCTGACCTGCATACTGGCCACGGTGGCCGTCTCGGCATCTTCGCAGAGTACCTGCGGCGGCAAGTTGCTGGTCAGCGGTTACTTCAGCAACAACGTGCATATCTACGACGCCTGTACCGGCGCCCACCTGCGCAATCTTGATACGGCCAACCGCATCAATGGCGCGCAGGCAATGCGCATCGGACCGGATGGCGCCTTGCATGTGGTGAGCGAGAACACCTCGCGCATCCTGCGCTATCGTGCGGACACCTTCGAGTTTCTGGGCGAATTCATCGCGGTCGCCAATGGCACCGCACCTACCGGCCTCACCTTCGGGCCTGGCGGCGAAGTCTATGTCGGGGGCTATAGCAGCGACGATGTGAAGCGCTACGACGCCACTGGCAAGAACCCCACGCGTGCCGTGACCGCGAACGCGTCCGGCGTGAACGGGCCGGACAACGGCCTGCTCTATGCACCGGACGGCAAGCTCTACGTGCCCGGCTACGACTCAAACAGCATCATCCGGCTCGACCCCTCGACCGGCACCACGTCGGTCGCCATCGCGGCGCAGGCCAATGGGCTCCGCGGCAGTCGCGGCATCCTCGCCGATCGCGACAACCAGCATCTTTGGATCACCGGCGAACTCTCGGGCCAGCTGCTGAAATACAACATGGCGAGCGGCAGCGTGCAGGTGGTGGCGAGCGGCCTGAACCGGCCCACCGGCATCGAGCACGGGCTCAACAACGAGCTGCTGCTCATCACGGGCGAAGCCGTGCGCAGCGTGAATCCCGCGACCGGCGCGCTGGGCAACACACTCGTACCGACCGGCAGCGGCGGGTTGCAGGGCCCGACTTTCGTTCTGCTCTTGCGCAACGAACAGGCCAAGCCGCCCGTCGACACCGCCCAGGTGGGCTCGCAGTATTGGCTGACCGGCGCCACCACGATGAGCGGCAACGTGCTCGACTTCGGCGACATGCAAAGCGCCACCGGCGCGCTGTTTGGCACCGGCTTCGCGGCGAGCGATGTGCAGCGCAAACGCTGGGGGCGGATGCGCATCGAGTTCACCAGCTGCACCACCGCCAACTTCACCTGGCAGTCTGACGAGACCAATTCCGCCGGCTTCGGCAACGGCGGCTACGCGCTGTCGCGCATCGTCAACAACGAGGCGACCACGCGCTGCCAGCAGCAGGGCTTCAACGCCGCCGACAAGTCATGGATCGTCGGCACCTGGTGGGGCGGGGAGTCCCGCTCGGGTGAAGGCATCCTCATCGATCACCGTGCGAGCGACGGTCTCACCTTCGCGGCGTGGTTCACGTTTCGCACGACACGCTGAGCGTCTGGCGGAAACGGAAGCTGACTCCCACAACAACCCACCTCATGCGCATTGCGAATATTCGCGCACCGGGACTCTCTTCCCGGCTGTGAAATCCGAGCCAGGGCGCCGCGAAGTCATCACTCAACAATCTACCAACCCAGAGGGAACCCTCATGTTCAAAACATCTTCGGCACTGCGTGCCGCGACTGGATTTGCCTGCCTGCTCGTAATGAATGCGGTGTACGTGGCTCATGCCGCGCCTGCGGACATCGAGGTCATGGTGCTGGGGTCATACCACATGGCGAATCCCGGACGGGACGTTGTGAACACGAAAACCGACGATGTCACGGCACCGGCCCGCCAGCAGCAGCTCGCCGACGTCGCGCGCCGCCTGGCGGCATTCAAGCCGACCAAGATCGCCGTTGAGATGGTGCCAGACGGAGAGGGATTCACGGTGCCCGCCTATCGCGACTTCACGCCAGAAAAGCTCATGCAAGACCGCAACGAAATCACACAGATTGCCTACCGCCTCGCGCATC
Organism: Burkholderiales bacterium; assembly: GCA_033764435.1. GTDB lineage: Bacteria > Pseudomonadota > Gammaproteobacteria > Burkholderiales > Usitatibacteraceae > JAEUMY01. The sequence goes on along the minus strand of JANRIX010000059.1, from coordinate 20,522 downwards.
AGCTGGGCCATCGCGAGGTCTATGCCATTGACGAAAAGAGCAAGGCGATCGACTACTTCCCGTTTGGCAAGGTCCAGGAGTACGCGAAGTCGACAGCCCGTGATGCCGAACTGGGTGCGCTCATGGGCGGCGCAAGAGTCTTCGCCAAAGACCTGGAGACGCGCCAGGCAACTCAGACTGTGGCGCAATTGCTGGCCCACATGAATGAACCCGCAAACATCCGTGGCGCGCAAAGGCTGTATACGGGAATGCTGCGCTTTGGCGGCCGGGAAGGCGGCGAGCGCTGGCCAGGTGCTGAGCTCAATGCGGCGTGGTATCTGCGCAACGCGAAAATTTTTTCGAAACTGACGCGCATCGTCGAACCAGGCGACCGGGTCGTGGTGCTCTTTGGCGCTGGACACAGCTACCAGCTACGCGAGTTTGTAGCGTCATCAAGCGGATATCGCCTGATCGAGCCGAATGCCTATCTGCTTCCGTGACTCGGTTGGGGCTGCAACGTAAAGCGAGAGGCCCGGTAGTGGCCTGTTGGTGCCCCGGTCGCGGCGGTGCGCCAGGCCCGCATGGCAGGCTCACCATCGCGGCGCGGTTCACATTCCGGACGACGCGCCGATCACGGCACGCGAGCACGACACGCGAGCATGATCAGCGCGGCGGGCAACCAAACTCACATTGCGAATATTCGCAGCGGCAGGGAACCTACTGCCCCGTCGGATCCGCCAGCATGTGCACCGCCTCGCCCTTCGCGTAAGTCTCAACGTTCAGGGTGACTTTGCGCCCCTGTTCGAGATTGAACGAACGGGCGACCAGCACCTCGCCGCCAGCATCGAGACGGACCCGGTAGGCGCATTCTCGGACCTCGACGATTTCGCCTTGCACCTGGTGCCGCGCGGTCACCGGGCCGGGATCGCCCTTGAACACCCACCACACGGCAAACACTGCGGCACCGGCAAGGAGGCCGAGCCCGCGGGCGAGGAATTTCTTGAGGGAATGTCTGGCGGAGAACATGGCTCGGGGCAATGACACTACGTCGCTTCGGGTTGCGCAGATGGCGCCGCAACGAGACGAAAACAGTGCACCGGCTCAGGCACGTTCCTGAAGCGACGCTCGCCGATATCACTAAACTCGGCTGGCTCGCCCGACCCGACTGTGACGGCTGCCACCGCCGGACCACTCAGCACGATCTCGCCTGCCTTGGCCGCATCCACCAGCCGTGCGGTCACATTGACCGTGTGGCCGAAGATGTCGCCATCCCTTGCCTCGACGATTTCGCCTTCATGCACCGCTGAGTGCAACGGCAACGGATCGTAGCCCAGCGCCGCTGCCATGCCGGGGAATTCGGCGTGCACACGCCGCACCACCGCGAGTGCCTGCGCCGGACGTTCGAAAACGAGCATGACCGCATCCCCCATTGATTTCACCAGCCGCCCGCCGTGCGCATCCAGCGCAAGCTGCGCGGCGCGCTTCAATGCCGCGCTTTGCAGCCGCGCCTGGTCGCTGTCCTGCGCCGCGAGCGCGGTATAGCCGGACAGATCGGTGATGACGACCGTGCGAACGACCTGCTCGCCCTCGGCAACCAGCGTGAGCGGCAGCCAGCGTTCGGCCAGGCGGTTGACCTGGCGGGACACCAGCGTCCGCAGCGGCAAGAACGTGGTCGCGATGAGCGCACCGGCCAGCACCGCACCGGAATCGGCTGGCAATTGCAGCCAGGCAACGACCTTCAACGCAACGAAGCGCTCGACCAGAACGAACATCAAGGTCAGTACCAGACCCAGCACGGTCCACAGGGTGAAGCGGGTGAAGCCCGCGCGCGGATCCAGCACGCCGCGCTGGATGACGGCAGAGCTGATGGCAAGCGCGATGATCTGGGGGAGGAGCGCAAAGCAGGCGAAGACAGCGAGCGCGAACTCTGTCGGAAGCGGTCCCGCATCCGGCAGCAGCACGCGCCGGGCAATCAGCAGGATCAGACCGGCTGCCATCGGCAGCACGATGGCGAGGATCATGCCGCGGAGCCAGACCGTGCGCCGACGTTCATCCGGCGTGCCGAACCGATGGACATGCGTCATCGACGCATACGCGAACCACAGCCCCAGTGCGAACAGGATGAAAAGCGCAGCCACCAGGACAAAGGCAATACCGCCGCCCAGCCCGCTCGGTGAGCCACGGCTGACCACAGAGGTCACGGGGATCATCAACGCGCCGATGATGACGCCTCCCCACAAGGCCCTGCCCGAGAGCAGCGCGGTGTGCCAGCGTTGAACGGAAGGCAGAACCGCCTTGATTCTGGAGAAGCCGCGAATCCGGCTGCCCATCGGCAAGGCCTCGATGATCGTCCACGTCTTGACCGGTCGCGGGAACAGCACCAGAAAGCGCGCGACCGCGACGAAGAAATAGCCGGCCATGCCCATCAGCACCACGACGTAGAGTGTGCCGTAGGCCGCGAACAACCACGGCAGGGCGCCCGCGTACCGCGGCAGACCCCCGACGAAGAATGCCCAGAAGCCCTGGGCGCCGCAGACGATGAGCAACCAGCCCGCCTGACGTGCGGCCGCCTGCGACCCGGCGCGCAGAAGCACCCATGCGCCGACGCATGCCGTGACGACATTGACCAGCGCGGTGAGCACGAAAAGCGCCCGGAGCAGCGACAAGGGCGAAAAGCCGCGCTCTCGTCCGAGTGCCGAGATGACCATGGTCAGCAGGCCATCGGTGCGCTGCAACGCATCCGGTGCCGTCAACACGAAGAACAGGGCTTCCGCCGTGGCCGCCACGATGAGGATCGCGCAGAGCAATCCGAGCCGCGCAGACCAACTGGCGACGGTGAGTGAGTGCACGGGTGGCCTTGCTCGCTATTGTCGGGACAAAACGAGACTACCGAGGGCGACGGTGATCGTCAATGCGGACGGCAGTCCATCACGCAACGGGATGACTCGGCTGGCACGGGGCCGGCCACTTCGCGCGCACGGCGTGGCGGCCGCGCCGCGCAAGGCTAGAGGCGATGGTGTCGCGAATATTCGCGATCAGGCCGCGCGGTAATACGGCTCCACCGTCCCCGAGAGCTTCACCGTCAGCGGGCGCCCCTTGCGGTCCACCTTGTTGCCGACGGCGACGCGGATCCAGCCCTCGCTGATGCAGTACTCCTCCACATCGCTGCGCTCCTTGCCGTTGAAGCGGATGCCGATCTCGTGATCGAACACGGCCTTGACATGATGCGGGCTGGCCGGATCAACGGCGAGACGGTCGGGCAGCGCGGGGCGGGTGGCGGCAGAGGCGGGGGAGGTGGAATCGTTCATGAGCGAGGTCGGTGATGAATTGCGGAAAGCGCGAATTCTACCGCCGCCGGACCGGGGCGGCGTTCAACCGCCCGCAACTCACTTGGGCGTCGGCGTGAAGGTCCACACCCATTTGTGGTTGAGCGCGGTCATGACGATGGACTTCTTGTCCGGCGTGACCTGGATGGTCTTCACGTTGCCCACGCCACCCATGGCGAGAATCATGGGGTCAGGCACGCCGATATGCTCCTTCACGTCACGCGTCGCGCCCTTGTAGGTCTTCAGCTTGCTGCCGCAGGCTTCCGACACCTGCGTCTCGGGATGAATGCGCTTGCCGATGAGCTGCAGGGCCGCGCCCGGCTTGGCCTGCTTCACCTCGATCACGTCGAAGTACTCGAACGGGCCATTCAGCTTGCCCTTCGGACAGGGCTTGGAGCCGGGCTCGAATTTCTCCAGCCCGGCGAGGTTGGCCACCTTGGCCGGTTCATTGGTGATGACCGGGGCGCCGACCATGACGCCCTTTTTCTTGTCCCAGTCGAACGACAGCCGCACCCGCTCGGTGACATCGCCGTAGAGATCGGCATCGTCGGCCGGCAGCTGGAAGCCCTTCAGCGTGATCTCGCCCACGACTTCGTAGTGAATGAGATTGACCTTCGCCCATTTGTTCATGATCGCGGTGTCAGGCGACTGCGTGGCAGCGGTGATCGGACTCAGGGCCGCCACGCACAAGGCGGCAAGGCGAACAGTGACGGATGACATGGGCATTCTCCCGGTCTCGCGGGCGCGGCGGAGGCCGCACGCCTTGCGAATATTCGCATGACCGGAGCCCGGCGGGAACGCGCGGCATCACCTGTTCCCGTCATGTCCGCCCGGGGGCGGCAGACGGACGGAACGGTGCCGCTCAGTGCGTCTGGCTGTTGCCCTGCCCGGCCGCGACCATGACGGTCGGTGCGGCCTGGGCCAGCTCGGTCGGCTCGACCTCGGCCAGACCGGCGATGCCGGCCATCACGGCGGTGGTGCAGAGCACGGCGGCGAAGGACGCGGCGAAGCGGACGGTGCGGGGCAGGATTTCGTAGCGGGATTTCATGTGGACCTCCATTGCGTTGCGTGGTTGATGCACACATTGCGGCCAGCGGGCGCATTTGTTGAGGGCAAAGCGACAAAGCGCGTGTCGCGAGGCGTGAAACGCAGTTAGCCGGCGTGGAGCGATTTCCGCGCGCATGCCGCTGCAGCAAAACCAAACCCGCTAGGATGCGCCATGCCCGATTTCATCCTTGAACTGGCCCGTCCGGCCGATGCGCAACATCTGGCCGAAATGTCCCGCGATCACATCGAGACCGGGCTCGGCTGGCACTACCGCAAGGAGGCGCTCCGCCAGCTCATGGCCGATCCCGACACCAACGTGGTCGTGGCCCGGACGGCGCCGAACTCGCCTGTCATCGGTTTCGCGGTCATGTCCTACCAAGGTTTCGAAGCCCACCTGGTGCTGCTGGCCGTCGCGCCCGCTTGGCGCCGCCGCGGCGTCGCGACCGCACTGGTGCAATGGCACCTCAAGGCCGCCAGGGTGGCGGGCGCGCAATCACTGGCGGTTGAGCTGCGCGCGGACAACGCGCCGGCGAGGCGCTTCTACGCCAAGCTGGATTTCCGCATCATCCAGCGGATCGACAAGTCCTATGGCGGCACCGTGGCAGCGCTATGCATGGTGAAGGACTTGCGGGTCAATCCCGATGCGGGGTGAGGGCATTGCCCATCGCCAGACTCTCCGCTTTCAGGTCTAATCGCGGCCGAGCCGTCATCCCCCGGAAATCGACATGACCCAACCCATTCCCTGGCCCGCCGCGTTGAGCGGCCGGCACATCTATGAGCATCATCCGAATATTCGCGAGAGACATGCCAAAGACATGAAACCCGTCAGCAAATCCTCCACCGTCAGCCTGCGCGAAATCACGCAGGACACCGTGCTGAAAATCTCGCTCCTCGACGTCGGCCCGGGCCAGGACAACCTGGTCGCACCGAATGCGTTTTCCATCGCGCAGGCGAGCTTTCATCCGAACGCCTGGTTCCGCGCGGTGTATGCCGACGAGCAGCCGGTCGGATTCGCCATGCTGGACGACTGGTCCTTGGCACCTGGCCACACGCCTGAGCGCTTCGAAGGCGCGCCCTATGTGGGCCTCTGGCGCTTCATGATCGATTACCGCTTCCAGAAATACGGCTTTGGCGCTGAGGCCATGCGGCTCCTCATCGCCCACGCGCGCACGCGGCCGGGGGTGAAGAACATTGTGCTGTCCTTCGTGCCGAAGGAGAACAATCCCGAGCCGTTCTACGCCCGCTTCGGGTTCGAACGCACGGGCGAGGTCGATGACGGCGAGGTGGTGATGCGCCTGCGGCTGGACTGAGTCGGGCTGCCTCAGAGTCGCGCGGTCTTCACCGGCACGAAGCGGTTCTCCACCTCCTTCACGAAGGCCTTGCACGTCGCATCACCCGGCGTGCCGCCGTTGACCGCGATGGCAGCCACCAGTCCTTGCAGGGGCCACACGGCGTAGCAGGCGGCGAGCCAGGGCGTGCCGCCGGCATGCACGGACCGGGCAGCCGGATCAACCTCGCGCTCGCTGCCGATGCGCGTCCACAGGCCGGCCGACTTCAGGAACTTGCCCTTGCCGCGTCGGGCCTGCATGTCCTCATGCGCAAAGCGCGCCATGTCCGCGACACTCATGTGCGCATTGCCGGCGGCGCGGAACAGCACTTCCGGCGGACGCTCGATGTCCGGCTCGGGCGCGTAGCCGTCGGGCCGCGCAACATGCAGCCACGGCTCGTCCTTGCGTTCGGCACTCCATGGCCGGCCCCAGCCTGCGCGCGTCATCTCGAGCGGACGGAAGACCTGTTCCGCCATGAGGTCCATGTACGGCTTGCCCATCACCCGGCTCACCATGATTGCGGCCAGCATGTAGCTCGCGTTGGAGTACACCGCCTCCTTGCCGATGGCGCCGGCGGGCGGCTGGTTCAGCACATGCTGCGCGAATTTCGCCTCGCGCTCGGAGACCGTACCATTCGTATCGAAGAGTTCCGGCGTAATGCGAGGGCCGATTCGCTCATAGCCCGCGATGCCGCCGGTGAACGCGAGGAGCTGCCCCAGCGTGACGCCCTTGTACTCGTCGCGCATGGGAATGTCCTTCAGCACATCGCCCAGCTTGAGCTCGGTGGAGAGCTTGCCGTCTTCCACCAGCCGCGCGACGAGATACGCGGTCATGCGCTTGGTGACGGAGCCGACCGCAAAACGGTTGTCGCTCACGATGGCCGCGTCCTCGCCGAGTCGCCTTACGCCGGTCGCGCCTTCCGCGACGACGCGGCCGTCCTTCATCACCACGGCTGCCGCACCCGGAATCTTCTGCACGGTGCGAATATTCGCAAGCATCGGAGAAAGGTCTTCGCCGTTCGCCAGCGCCGGACGGATCAGGCCACAGTGCGCCACGAGGGCACCCAACAACACAAGCCGTGACAGATCGACAACAGTGGACACGCGGCGCATGATTTCACTCCTTGGCTGATGGTGCCTATTGCTGCCAGCCCGCAGGAAGGTTCCGGCTTTCATGCACTTTCTGGTCGACATGCGAATATTCGCGATGGCCTCACGGCACCGGCGTGCACGGTGAACCCCTTGAAACCCTCATGGTCAGACTGCATCTGGCCTGAATGACCCGTACCCGAAACCGTATCCGGACACGCCCATGAACACCCGTCGCCGCATTCTCAGCGTCGCCTGCCTGATCGCACTCGGCTGCACCACGGCAGCGCACCTCACCGCCCGCGCGCAGGACGCCGTCGCCGTCCCGGTGCCGGACACCGAGATCGCGACGCCGCCGGAAAACCCGCATGTCGAGCCCGATCTCTACACCGCGCGCAACTTCGACTGGACGGATGCTGCGAGGAAGCGCCCCGTCCCGGTGAAGCTTTACCTGCCCGCCAAGGTCGAGGACGGTGCGAAGCTGCCGCTGGTCCTGTTCTCGCACGGCATCGGCGGCTCGCGCGAGGGCTATCGCTATCTCGGCCGCTACTTTGCATCCATGGGCTACGCCAGCCTGCATGTGCAGCATGTCGGCAGCGACCGGCAGGTGTGGGGCGGCAATCCCTTCCAGCTCGTCTCGCGACTCTCGGGGGCCGCCCAGGCGGACCAGGCCCTGTCGCGGGTGCAGGACATGAAGTTCGCGCTGGACCAGCTGCTCGCCAGCGAATATTCGCAACGACTCGACGCAAAGCGCATCGCCGTGGCCGGCCATTCCTACGGCGCCAACACCACGCTCCTCATGGCGGGCGCACGCGTCCCCTTCAACGGCCAGACGCTGAACCTGCGCGACCCGCGCGTGGCCGCCGCCATCGTGCTATCCGCCCCGCCCTTCTACGGTCTCGGCGACCCGACGAACATGCTGGCCGGCATCGACATCCCCACGCTGCACATCACCGCGACCGGCGACGACATCAACATCCCCGGCTACTTCTCCGGCGTCGATGACCGTATCTCTATCTTCAAGGCCACCGCGGTCAAGACGAATTCGCAGAAGGTGCTGGCGGTGTTCAAGGATGGCTCGCACAGCGTCTTCACCGACCGCGCCGGCACCGGTGGTGCCACGTTGAATCCGAAGATCAAGGTCGCCACCCGCAAGCTGGCCCTCGCGTTCCTCGATCGCGTGTTCGGCCAGGAGCGCATCACCCTCGACGGGTGGAAAGAGGCCTACACGCCGCTGCTGGCGCGGTTCGAGGGCAACCTGAGTCCCGCCACGGGCACCGGCATCAGTGCGGCCGCGTCGCGGTAGTTGCGCTGGAAGACCATTGCGAATATTCGCAATGTCCCCGCGCTGGCGAACATCGGCCGCGCTGCCAGACACGGGCAATCGTGCACCCGCACGTTCACGTATTGCCTTGGCGTGTTATCAATCCGTGCTCCAGACGGCTCTGAGCATGACGCCATCAAGCCGCCTGCTCACGCACTTCGTCAGGTAGTCAACTCGCCAGGCAGGTTGCGTGGTGCAGCGACCACTAGCAATGGCTCGACCGATTCTTCAGCGATAATGCACGGCTCAACTGCCAAAAAATATCGGTTCCGAGCCCCCACTTCCAACATGTCCAGTCCCTCTTCGAGAACCGCCACGAGTGAGTTCGCCACACAGGCGATGAAGTTTCAAGCAGAGGGAAGGTTGGCGGATGCCGTCGCAGCCTGGCGCCAGGCGATGGGGGTCGAACCTGAAAATCCAAAGTACTGCTATGGCGCTGCAGCAGCTTCATTCGCGACCGGGAAATGGACGGATGCTGTGGTGCTCGCGAGGCAGGCACTTCATCTGAAACCGGATTTCTGGGCTGCGCAGTTACTGCTGGGCTCCGCATCGCTTGAAGCTGGTCAACCCTCCGAAGCGGTCAAGGCACTGCAGGCTGCCGCAAGTTCCCGGCCGGACTCCGCCGAGGCTCAGATGCTGCTTGGGATCGCGCTGCAGGCACAGGGTCGCCTGTCCGAAGCCGAGCCGCGTCTGCGGGAAGCTGCGAGAATCCAGCCTCACCAGGCCGCTACGCATTACGCACTCGGACGGCTTTTGGCGTCAATCGGTAGCACTCAATCGGCAATCGAATCATTCAAGACGGCGCTCTCAATCGCGCCTGATCATGTCGAAACCTTGTTTGCCATAGGCCAAGCGCTCTGTACAACGGGGCGGGCCGCCGATGCACTTGAATATCTCGAGCGAGCGGTCGAGATACAGCCTCAGAACGCGAACCTTCTCAACGCGCTGGGAGTTGTCTACAAAGACTTGTCGCGCATGCAAGAAGCGGTACTTTGCTATCGACGCTGTCTGCAGCTAATGCCGGATCACGCTGATGCGCTGGGCAATCTCGGAATGTTCTCGCTCGCTGAAGGGGATATCACTGAAGCGAAGCGCTGTTTTGATGAATCCCTCAGCGCAAGACAAGACGGGCGAGTCCGCGTCACAAGGGACCTCATGCTCCCCCCGATCATGGGCGACTGGCCGTCGGTCCTGGATTGCCGGCGCCAGTATTCCGAGAATCTGGAAAAGCTCATTGCGGATGACGTGCGTCTGGACAGCCCGGAGAAGGCGGTTGTCTATTCAAATTTCTACTTGGCGTATCACGGCCTCAACAACCGCGATCTTCAACAGCGCTTTGCCCATTTCTGCCTCAAGGCCTGTCCGTCACTGGGATTCGAGTCCCCCAAGCTCCATGTCCCACGAAAACCAGGCCCCAAACGAATCGGCTTTCTCTCCAGAAATCTGTACGAACACTCGGTCGCACTCTGCTATGGCCAGATGGTTGCCGCGCTTGCGAAACGCAAAGACTTTGAAATTCACCTCATCGCCATTGGGTCCGAATTTGCTGCGCGTCCGGCTGATGCATACGCAGATTTTTCCGGAAAGGTTACCCAGCTGCCCATCGATCTGGCAGACGCGCGCAAATGCGTTGCGGATCTTGATCTGGACGTTCTTGTGTATCTGGACATCGGAATGGATTCGCAGAGCCTGTTTCTCGCCTTTGCCCGCTTGGCAAGAGTGCAGTGTGTGCTGGGCGGGCATCCCGATACAACAGGCATTCCGAACATCGATCATTTCATCTCATCCAATCTGGCAGAATTGCCCGAGGCGGACGACCACTACAGCGAGAACCTGATCAGGCTGCGATCAAGCACTTTCATCTTTGAGCGTCCTGTGCTGCCGGAGAGATTCACCAAATCCAGAGCGGACTTTGGGTTGCCCACATCCGGCCGCTTGTACATGTGCCCCGTCAAACTCCAGAAAATTCATCCGCACTTTGATGCAATCTTCAACGACTTACTTGAAGCGGATCCAGATGGCTGGATTGTGCTGTTCGAGGACTACAAGGCGCCCTTGTGGTCAAAACTGCTGAGCAGCCGGCTGGATAGGTCCATCAGGCCGTCGCTCCGCAGTCGCATAATATTCATACCCTGGGTGCGAAATTCTGTCGATTTCGCAAACGTAAATGCCTTGGCGAATGTTGTTCTCGACCCACTCCATTTCGGCATTGGCTCTACGGCCATTGCATTGTTTGCCGTTGGTGCCCCGATCGTGACCCTGCCCACGGCATTGCTTCCTGGTCGAACGGGCCTTTTTTACTCCCGCTTGCTCGACTTGCCTGAGTTCATCGCAACTGATGCTGCGAACTATGTGGAGAAAGCAGTGCAGCTCGCCAGTTCACCCGAAGCCCGCGAGGCGCTTCGTGGCAAGATTCTGTCCCGCCACGATATCCTCTACGACACCATGTCAGCAGTGAATGATCTGTCCGACTTGTTCGAGCAGCTCTGACACGCTGTTTGGCTCCTGTCACTTGGCAGAGCCTGCAGACGGATGCAGCTGATATTCCAATGGACGCGGGCGCCGAATGGTTCGTGGCCGCGCTGATGGCCGCCATCAGATTGTCGATGGGGCACACTCGTCACGAGGACACTCACATTCATGCGCCCTTCCTGGGCGCGTCAGCCCGGGCGATCTGCAAACCACTTTGGCACAATACGCATGTATCGGCTGAGCCTCGGCCCGATTGCCTGCCTTCGGAGCCAGTCGTCCGCAGTTCCCCACATCACAACGCTTTCACGTGACAATGCAGAATTCCGCAACCCAGATGGAGCAAGCCGTTCAAGCCCACCGCGAGGGCAAATTGGCGCAAGCTGCGTCGCTCTACAGGGCGGTGCTGGATGGTCAGCCCGATCATGCGCGCGCACTTGGATTGCTGGGACTGATTGAGCACGACTCAGGCAGATCTGAAATTGGCGTTGAGTTGTTGCGCAAGTCAATCAAGGTGGACCCGACGATCGCAGCAATGCAGGTGAATCTGGGAACAGTGCTCGCAGAATCCGGCCTCCATGAGGAGGCCCTTGAGCATTTTCAGGTGGCCATTCAGCTCACGCCGAATGACCTGAGCGCGATAGAAAACACGATTCTTCTGTTGAGAAAGTTGAATCGACTCGCGGAAGCCACCTCCCATATTGAGCGGGCAGCGGAACTGCAACCTGATTCCGCCCTTGCACAGTTCAGGCTGGCAGTTTCCTGTCTGGAGAGAGAGGACTTTTCCAGAGGCTATGACTTGCTCCACAAAGGACCGTTGTCCAACGCAAGTCTGCCAGGCCTCAATCTGCACAAGGCGGCCGCCACATTGGCAATCGGAAAGGCCAAGGCAGCACTTGATTATGCACAACGGGCCGTCGCTGAAAGCCCGCAGTCCGGGGAGGTACTGGTGGTGTTTGCCCGCTGTGTGGCGGCGATGGGCCGAGGGGAGGAGGCCGTAAGCCACTTCAGGCGGGCAATCTCCCTGGGCGCAAGTGCCGCGGAAGTCAAGGCAGAAGCGATCGTATCGCTCTCAAGCGCTGGACGTCTCGACTTGGCCGAAATGATGCTGAACGAGCTCAATCAAGAAAGGCCATTGCTCGCTCAGGAACTGAATCTGAATGTGCACTTGGCGACCAAACACTGGGACCTTGGAGACGACTCGGTCGCGAGGCGAATACTTCAGCCGGTCACCGGCCTCAGTCGCAGCGCCCACGAGCATGTCGCGATGTCTCTCATGATTCCACAGATTCTGGACAGTGAAGCATCCATCGGCGATATCAGAAAGTCCTATGAGAGCAACCTCGATCGGCTGCTCGAACAGCCCCCAGAACTGACGCTTCCTCGCGATTTGGTCGGAACCAGCAATTTCTATCTGGCGTTCCATGGGCAGGACAACAAGGCGCTGTTGAGCAAGTTCTGCGCCTTGTGTCGAGCGATGGACCCATCTCTGAATTATGTGGCACCACATTGCGGGCCCGGCCCAAGGATGGCCGGACCGATACGCATTGGCTTCATGACACGCTTCGTGATGAACCACTCCGTCACCACCTGCTTCTCCAAAATAGTCGAAGCCGCCTCTGCCGAAGGCGACTTTGATGTCTTCCTCATTTCCAACTCCTCACTGGAAGACGAGCACGCGAGGCAAAACTACGGCAAGGTCAAAGGCACCAAGGTCCAGCTCAGGGATGGCGACGTCGCGGAATCCAGGCAGATTCTCGGGAATCTGGGGCTCGACATCCTCGTGTACATGGACATCGGCATGGATCATGACACCTACTGCCTGGCGCTTTGCCGGCTCGCACCCATCCAGGTGGTTCTTGGCGGCCATCCGGACACCACGGGCATCAGCACGATCGACTTTCACATCTCCTCTGAGCTCGCTGAAATTCCGGAGGCCGATCACCACTACTCCGAAACTCTCGTCCGTCTTCCGATTGGTGCCTTTTACTTCGAGCGACCAACACTGCCCAAGACCCACTTCGGATATCAGAAGAATCGCGTTCAGCTTGGACTACCAGCCAAGGGGCGCGTCTACATCTGTCCATCCACGCTGCAGAAACTGCATCCGGAATTCGACTTCGCCATCGATCAACTTCTTGCCAGAGACCCCGATGGGCACGTCATACTGTTTCAGAGTCCCATCATGCCCGCATGGAATCGCATCATCAGCAAGAGGCTGGATCGAAGTATCGACTCCACACGCCGAAACCGCGTCCATTTCCTGCCTTGGATACGCGAGCAGACCGACTTTGCCAACACTTTGGTTTGTGCGGACGTGATTCTCGACCCGTTCTATTTCGGACTTGGATCCACCAGCATCTTCACCGTCCACGCCGGTATTCCAACCGTCTCGATGCCCACCACATTCTTGCGCGGCCGAACCGGCTACTTCTTCAGCAAGTTGCTGAATATCCCCGATAGCCTTGCAGCGAATCCGACCGAGTACGTCGAGAAAGCGATAACGATCGCCCAGAACAAGGACTTTCGAGAGCATCTGAGCCGAAAGATCATCGCAAACAGCGATGTGCTGTACGAAAACATGCAAGGTGTGGATGACTTTCTGAATTGGCTTCGTGGCCTGTCGGTATCGAAGCTCTAGGGTAGGCGCTCCAACACTGACATGCTGTCCGGTATCGACATCCCCACTCTGCACATCACCCTCGACGGCTGGAAAGAGGCGTATACGCCGCTGCTGGCGCGCTTCGAAGGCACGCTGGCGCCCGGCGCCGCGACCGGATTCGGCAAGGCGGCAACGCAGTAGCCGCCTGATCGGGATGCTCCTCAACAAACTCCCCGGCCACGTCCGTGCCGCCAGCGGCCTGGAGTGGATCATCCTGCGCAAGCTGCCCGGCATTCTGCTGGGCGGGCTGTTGCTGATCGGCGGCATCACCGGCGCGTTTCACCTCTGGCCGCCTGCGGGCACCGCGACGGAAGTCGCCAAGCAATTGCTGAGCATCGACATCTTCGCCATCGGCATGACGGTGGTGCATCTCACCGCCGTCGGCACGGTCGCCATCGGCTGCGTCGTCGTGATCATCATGAAGGGTCCGGCGTATGTGGCCGATGGCTTTCATGTGTCGGATGCTGATGCGCCCGCGGATGCCGACGCTGGTGTGGCTTCACCCGCCGATGCCACGAGGGTGGCATCGCCGCATCACTCGCAGGAACCGGACCGCCGCTGACGCTGCGAATATTCGCAGTGTCGTCGCGGCGGTGAAGCCGGGATCACTTCACCAGCGGACGCACCGTAGTGAACCCGCCATCAACCGCCAGCACCTGCCCGGTGAGCCGCGATGCACCCGGTGACAACAACCAGTCCATCACGCCCGCCACTTCATCGGCGGATTGCACGCCGCCCAGCGGATATTGCCGCCCGGCGCCTTCGCGCATGGCGGGGAGCTTCAACATGCCTTGCGTCATCGGCGTCTCGGTCATGCCCGGCGCCACGGCGTTGATGCGCACGCCCTGCGGCGCGTAGGTGGCCGCGGCACCGCGCACCAGGGCCTCGATTCCGCCCTTGGCGGCAGCGATGACTTCGTGATTCGCCACGCCGATCCGCGCCACCACGGAGCTTGCGAACACGGCCGCGCCGGGCGCGCCGTCGAGTGCGGCAATCCACGCCTGCAAAGTCCAGATGGTGCTTTCCAGATTCACCCGCAGCACGTCACGCGCCTGCTCCTCGCGCGTGCGGTGTAGCGGGGCAATGAGTGTGCTGCCCACTGCATGTGCCAGCCAGCCGGGTGCTGCGCCCAGCGTTTCCTTGCAGGCGGCGAAGGCGGTGGCGGCGCCTGCCGGCGTCGTGGTGTCGGCAACAATGTACGCGTCGGCCGGCACGTCCGCCAGCGTGGTGAGGTCGCGTCCTACCGCCGCCACGCGCAGGCCACGGGCACGCAGCCGGGCCACGAGTGCGCGGCCAATGCCGCCGCGTGCGCCGGTGACGAGCGCGATGTCTGAGTCAATCATGGTCAATCCTGATTTGATGGAGAGGGAATGAAAGCGGGCTCACCAGTTTTGCGCCCGCGCCTGCAGCCACGGCCGGATGCGCAGGAAATGGCGATAGGCAAACTCGAGCAGCGCCAGCCCACCCGGCAGCCGGGCCACGAGCGCCAGCCACCGCCAGCCGGGGAGACGCTGCCACATGGCGACGAAAGCGGCGGCACCGTCGAGCCGCGTGCCGTCCGCGCGCTCCACATGAAAGCGGGCCAGCAATCGCTTGCGCTCGATGTCGCAGAAGTCCCCGCCCCCGGCATGGTCGCTGATGTCGACAAACTGGAGCGCGCTCTGCGGCGCGCGTTCCGCCAGCGAGCGGACATGCGCGATCTCCCGGCGACAGAGCGGGCAGGCACCGTCATACAGAACGGTCAGCGGTTCGGCGGTTGTATCCGTGTTCATAACAACTCCTCGGCATGTCGCAGCCCGCGCGTGGTCCGCGTCCACCACTGCGAGAAGCTGGTGCAGCGGCGCTCCACCGGCGGGAACAGGATGGGTGCGGCATCCAGCGTCGCCACGTCGTGCAACCAGCGCGTGATGTGCGGGTCCGCAACACTGCGAATATTCGCAGCATGTTGCAACAGAAGAGCGAGCGCTGCTGAATCGGCGACATAGCGCTGCGGCGCGATGCGCGCCATGGCGGCATCCACCCAGCGCCGGCGCGCCTCGGGCCAGGGCCACGCGGCGTGATGTTCGCGAGGATAGAGGCCGATCACCACGACAGTGTTCGGCACGTTGGCCGGTGGCGCACGCAGCGCCCAGGGATGCACCAGCCACACGTCCCGGCCACGCAGTTCTTCCGCAGCCTTGGCATCCGGAATACGGATCGACAGGTTGGCCGGCGGCAGCGCGAGCAACTCGGGCTCGGCGGTCGCGACCGTTACCCCGGGTGTGTTCGACAAAGGCAGCACACCGCCGCGCGCAATGTGGTCCAGCGCCTCATACGTCTGATCAATCACCGTGCCCGCACTGTGCCAATGCGGCGGCGCGTACTTCGCCACGTTCTCCGCGTTGAAGAGATACGGCTTGTGGCTGCCCGTGCCCGCCACCCACTGCCAGCTGAGATGGTTGCTCGCGAGATCGCCGTCCAGCAGATGCGCCACCAGCCAGTCCGCGCCCACACGCCAATGCACGCGGCGCAGATGCACCACGTAGCTCGCCAGCCACATGCGCGCGTGGTTGTGCAGCGTGCCGGTGGCATAGAGGGTGCGCACGGATTCGTCGATAACGGGCACGCCGGTGCGCGCCTCGCGGATGTCGGCGGGCAGCGTTCGCGCATAGGCGTCCTCCGGCATCGGCCCGGCGTGGAGCGATTGCAGGATGCCGTCACCCTCATGCGCCCACGCATGGCGAAAATATTCGCGCCAGCCGAACTCGTAGACCAGCTTGTGCTCCACCGCGAGCCGCTCACGCGAGAGGATGTCGGACAACACCTCGCGCAACGTGACGATGCCGTGAGTGAGATACGGCGACAGCCCGGTCACGGCGCCGTCGATGTGGTTGCGTGTGCGCGCATAGGCGGCGGGGCGCACGCGGCCGGCGCGGGCCAGGGCAGCGCTGCGCGTAGGCGGCAGCGCATCGGCCCAGCTTGTCGGGGCGGTAGTCAGCAGGTCGGGGGGCAAGGCGGGCTCTGTTCTTCTTGGAGGCGGCGCAGCTCAGATTGCGGCCGGTGGATTCGGTTCCCCGGCTGTGAACGAAAGATGCACAGCGCCCTCAGGCCAACGCCGCCACGTCCGCCAGCATGTGCGCCAGCACTGGCGGCCAGAGCTCGCCTGTCCGCGCATAGTAGATCGCCACCACCAGCCCGAACACCAGCACCGCGACCGCACCGACATGGCCCTGGTACGTGTGATACAGCACCCGCACGAGAAGGCTTGCACCGATCGCAAATGACACGCCGTGGCGCATCAGCTCGTGCTGCAGGAACGCCAGCAGGAACACCTCCTCATACAACCCGTTCACCACCGACAGCAGCAGCACCGCATAGAGCGGAATCGCCTCGCCTTCGAACAATGCCGTGTGCTGCGCACGCTGATCCGCCGGGAACAGCGCCATCGACAACCATGCCGCCGACATCGCCACCAGGAACAGCAGAATGCCGCGCACGCCAGACGCCCCGCTCGGCCGCGGCACGAGACGCATCAACGGATAGTGGCGCATCCAGAGGAACGCCAGCGCGAGCGATCCCATTGCCACCTCATAGACCACCAGGCCCAGCAACGCCTCTTCAGTCAGTCGCGCGGAGGGAAAGCCGTTCATCACCGCGTCGAATGACGAGACGATGAAATAGCCGAAGCAGATCGTGGTGATCGCGGCGAGGTCGAAGGTGGTGGCGCGCGAACTTGTCATCGCAGGTCAGGGATTGGGGCAGCCATGGCAGGCAGGACCCATGCAGTCGCTGCAGCGGATTGGGTTGCGAATATTCGCAATGCAGGGAAGCTTCAATTCTCACAGAATTTGCGCTCCGAAAGCCCATCTCGATCGCTCGGGCCGCGTGAACACGCGCGGGCGCGGTCGCGTAGGTTCGGCGGTATCATGACTCCACCCAACCCACAACAACACGGACAATCCTCCATGCCCGCGCACACCCGCCCCACCCTGACCCACGCACTTCAACGCTGCGTCCAGCTCGCCGTCGCCCTGCTCTGCTTCACGGCCATCGCCGCCACCGCGCAACCCGCCGGCACCTGGAAGACAGACAAGCTGGGCGACACCGGCCGTACGCTGACCTATGAGGCGACGGTGCCGCTACTCGGCAAGCCGACCAAGATCAACCTGGTCTTCATGTGCGACCCGGTGAGCAAGGGCGATGTGCACGGCACGGTCGGGTTTGATCTCTACCTGCACAAAATCGCGGCGCTCAAGCCGTTTTCGTTCGATGACTTCGAGGGCCCGGATTCGGTGGCCGGCGACAAGGGCAGGAAGCCGATGGAGCTCATCGTGAAACGCAAGGACAAGGCACCCCTGGTTCTGAAAGTCGTGCCCAATGGATTCACGCCGCACGTGACCAACTACGGCTTCGGCATGGCCGATGTGAGCAAGGAACCCAAGAGCGATTCCAAGACGCTTTTGCGCGCGCTGGAATCGCCGGATGCGGAGAGCCTGCAGATCATCATCACCGACACGCGCAATCCAAAGCTGAAGCTGGATCTCACCGTGCCGGTGGCGGGACAGCAGGCGGCGTTCAAGACGCTGCTGACGGGGTTGAAGTAATCGCCGGACTCTGGCACGCGGTCCCCGAACGAAAGAAAAAGCCCACCGATTTGGTGGGCTTTTTATTGGGTGCGAATATTCGCATCGGTAGACCCGCTTGGGAATATTGAGCTTGGCCGGTCAAATTCCTTAAGTCAGCAACAACAGCAGCACCGTCCCAACGGCCAGCGCAACGAACACCACTTCCGCGATCAGCCCGGCGATGCGCAATTCCCGGCCATCGGCCAGCGGCAGATCGCCCGACGGGTCGCGAAAGATCCACAACGCAACCGCTGCGCCCGCCAACGCCCCACCGAGGTGTGCATTGCATGACCTGACCCCGATGCTCACTCCAACTAGACCAGTTCCACGCGCTTGAGCACGCGCTCGTCCCGGGGATTGCGATTCGCCTTCGAGAGCTGCGACGCCTGATCGTAGGCCAGGTACTTGCGGCTGACCGCCTTGACGATGTGCTGGGTCACCGTCAGCGTGCCCGGCGTCCCGAGATAGGCGCGATAAACCACGAACTGCTGCTCATTCACGGCCAGATGGGGTGTCGCGTCAATCGCGGCAAACTCTTCAATGGCGCGCTCCATGGCGATGGCAGCAAGCTTCCCCGGGACGATCTCGGGCAGCGAGAACGCGGCCAGATAGCCCATGCGAATGAAGCTGCAGAGTTGGTAGCCCGCCTCACATTCGACTTCACAGTTTTCGATGTGAAGCGGAATGTGGTCGTGATAGCTGTGCGAGCTGAATCCCTGCGCGTCGGCCAGCTCGCGCAGGTGCGGGTAAGCGATCGGGAAGTAGCGACCCTTGGCGGGCTTGGCGATCTTGTCGCGGATCATGGGGCGGCTGACGCTGAGTCTCGTGTGCAAGGAATTGCGAATATTCGCATCTGCCGCCTGGATTGAGAATGGCGCGCTCTGTGAATCGGAGTAGCCCAAACACAAAACCCACCTGGCGGTGGGTTCGTGAGTCGGGGCGAATATTCGCATCGCACTAGCTTGCTACATTGCAAGACCTGACCCCGTGTTGTGCTTCAGATACTTTTCAATCGCCTGCTGACTCATCCACAAGAATTGAATTCCGAGCATTGATCGAAATGCTTGTCGCGCTGAAATGTAATCGGCATCTGCCACATCTCGAAAGGATCGAATGGCAATATCGTTAATCAGCATGTCGGCACGGCTTATCGGGACTACTCCTGCCATTGCTAAATACCTCGCGCGTAATGCGAATAATCGCTAAGAGTAAAGCCACATTCTCACAGAATCTGGAATGAAAAATCCCACCATGGTGGGTGGGGTTTGAGGCGAATATTCGCAACATCTAGCAACTAGCAAAGTCTCCAGAGTTCGACTTGCTACATTGCAAGACCTGACCCCGCTTTGCAAGACCTGACCCCGCTTTGATTGGGAGAAGCGCGGGTCTGCTCCATATAAGTCCGCCAAGTTCGGTTCAGGTCTCCTATGTGGCAACAATCCCCGAGCATCTACCAGATCTACCGGCGGCAAACCGCAGATACAGTAGTGGAGAATTCCGCAAAGACTGGTGAGGTCAGACCGCGGATCTCGTCTATCCCCACCTACAACCCGGCGCTCGGGCAAACTAAGAAATCGATTGTCCAAGGTCTCTCCGACGCGGGTTGCCTGTAAATCTTCCTCCGCCCTAAAGGAGAGGCCGTAGTCAACAATCACCGCATCAGGTGGGTCAATACTCCTAATGATGATGTTTTCCGGCTTCAGATCACGATGAAAGATCAGCTCTTTGGCTGCTGCCTTTAGTACTTCACACAGCTCGACCGTTAGTTGGATCGCTGCATCCAAGCCTAATCTTTTTTTCTCGGATATCACCTTGTCTAAACTTTGACCTTCTATATGCTCCATTACAAAGTAGAGCTCTGTATCAGACTCGAAGAGTTCAACATTCGACTCGACTACCTTCGGAACTTTGCAAGATACGCTTGCAAGCACCTTCAAGTTTGATACCTCCTGATACATCCTTCTCCTAGCCTGCTGACTACCTTGCTTTTTTAACAGCTTTAGTACAGCGACTTCATCTGTCCGAACATTCTTCACCAAATACGTAATCCCTTGGCCTCCCTCGCCAAGCTTGCTGATTTTTGTCCAATTTGATTGATCGCCTAACATTAGTGCTCTCGAGCAGATCCAGTGATGAAAAAAGGGGCCTCAAGCCCCTAGTTTCAAGTTGAACTTCAGCAAAAAGCTCAATCCCAGTTCAACGCCCCACCCGTCTGATACTCGATCACTCGCGTCTCGAAGAAATTCTTCTCCTTCTTGAGATCGATGAGTTCCGACATCCAGGGGAACGGGTTGGTCGCGCCGGGGAAGATCGGGTCGATACCGATCTGCTGCAGGCGGCGGTTGGCGATGAAGCGCAGGTACTCCTTGAACATCGGCGCGTTCAGGCCCAGCACGCCGCGCGGCATGGTGTCCTCCGCGTAGGCGTACTCCAGCTCGACACCCTTCTTCATGAGGGCCACGATTTCGTTCTTGAATTCGGGGGTCCAGAGGTTGGGGTTCTCGAGCTTGATGGTGTTGATGAGGTCGATGCCGAAATTGCAGTGCATGGACTCGTCGCGCAGGATGTACTGGTACTGCTCGGCGGCACCGGTCATCTTGTTCTGGCGGCCCAGCGCCAGGATCTGCACGAAGCCAACATAGAAGAAGAGGCCTTCCATGATGCAGGCGAAGACGATGAGCGACTTCAGGAGCGC
>JANRIX010000055.1:0-232505 GCA_033764435.1 Burkholderiales bacterium | reverse complement strand
GATCAAGTCTTCCCAGCAACCGGGCATCACTGAGATACCAAAGACTTCCCAGGCCGAACAGCGTCGCACGGAAGCCGCCACCAGATAAGGCAATGCCAACTGATCTACCGTCTGAAAGTGCCATGTCCGCCTTGAAGATTGGATTGCCTTGTGGCGCGGTCCGCAAGGACCGATTTCGACTAGGTGAGGAATCCCCATTCTCTGAGGTAGAAGCGCTTCATGCCTGTTGATTTCGATCCAATTCGCTGCCAGTGGGGGTGCGGCGTTTGGGATCGAAATCAACAGTCCCGTGATAGAGCTCGATCATTTTTGAGAGCCTTCTTAAACTACAATTGCACAATTCAAGTTCGCAACACCGGAAACTGACTAAGCCTCCCAACGCCTGTAGTTGCGCGCTAGGACGTCACCGCCAGTCGCAGGCCATAGTTGTGCCATTGTCAGTGGAGCTGGCCATATCTGTCAGTCCGCAGACGGTTGTTCAATTTTCCTAATTCGATTCTCCAGTACCGGGGCAATTGTCTTTTGCTCATACACATGCAGCAGCAGAATGTCATAGATGTGACGTCCGGACGTGCTGTGCGGTACTCGCGGGGCCTCACGAAATCTTGAAACACGCCCTTCGGCAAAGAAGTCTGAAGTCGCGACCAAGTAGCGTTTGTCGGGCCTTATCGGTGAGCCATCAAGGTGAAAAATCTTAAAGGTCTTTCGTCCTTCGGGCCCGACTATGTACTTGATGACGGCACCGCTGACCTGGGGAACCGAGGCAACTCCAGGACGGCCAAATGTTTCTTGGAGGGCAAGCTCAAGTTCTGAGCCAGATATCCCGATGAGTACAGCTGCATTGCCAAAGGGCAATTCCTTCAAGAAATCCATACGCGTCAGTCTTGTGCCAGCTGGGTAGAGGCGGTTCCCGCGGAACGAGGCTGAATCCAATAGGGCAATGTCGGCAGGTGGAAGCCTGCCAAAAGGATCAGAATAGGCTGATCTGAGGGCGTCAGTTACAAAGTTTCCGAATGAGAGCTCATCAGGAAAGCCTGGACCCTTCCTGCTGTCGAGCGCAACGGTAGTCACACCGACCTCACTCGCGAGGCCGGTACCAGAAAGCTGTCGGGCACTCTCAAGGACTAACTTAGCCTCCTTAGAGAGAGGAACATCCGAGTGGCGATCAAGAATGTCAATGGCCCATCTTCGAATGGTCTTGTCTTCCTCGGAGGATTTCGGAGCGGCAGATAGTATTGATACGGCGATCTCGATGTACTTGGCCCGCGCATCGTGGCCTTTAAGGGCGAGCGTTACGAAGTAGCCCGAAATTCCAAGGACAAGCGGAACTGCGATCGCGGATATCCATCCAGCAATCGCCTTTTGTCGCTCAAATTTTTCATTTCTAGACTTTTCCAATTCGGCTGCCCGCAGTTCCTCCTCACGTCTTCGAATATCTCCGAATCTATGGGGCCGATCTGCAACGTCAGAACCATTTCGCTTCATTGATTTCACAGAATTTGCTGCTTTCCAGGATTCACGAAGAAGCCCCCATGCAGGGAGGTCCGTTGCAGACGCCGAAGCCGCTAATGCAATCCGTGTGGCCGATCATGCAACAAGCTCATTGGGTAGATCTAGCCAGGTCCAAGATTAAAACGAACTACGTCTGCCCAATCTTGATGGTCAATAAATTGATTCCAATTGTTGGATTGCGGAATTCCGCGAGACTCCACAGACAAGACAATCTCGTACGTGGGCTGTCGAACTGAAATACTAATCTGCTAGGACAATTTCCGAGGTATCAAGAAGCGGTACATAGCCCTCGGGTAGCTTGTTGATCCCTGTACTTTCCTCGAGTCTTGGCTGTCGTCTGCGAGAACGCGGAAGGCCACCTGCAATGGGGTCAACGTCCGAAAGTGACTTATTGTCTTTGCCATAAGTGAACTTGAGGCCAGTTAGCCGTTCTACCTCTGTGATCTTTACCTGGAAGGTTTTATACGGGCCGATTGGCACTTCAGTAGTCTCGTATCCATGCTCATCAATCACGCCTGATTGATCAAGAATGAATGCAGTCGCAAACAACTTCTTCGATTTGGTGAGCGTCGCAACAACCTTCCAGAACCGAACCGGATACTGAATATCGGGGTGCCTTGGGTATACCGGGTCATCCTCTTCAAGAAGTGGACCGGTAAAGACCTGGCAGTTGTATTGGCCGCTCATGATTGCGCCTTCCAGCACATGTCGTTCTATGCCCTGCCACAGCTCCTTGTTCTGATTGAATTTGGAGTGCTGCGGCGTGCAATTCGTCCAATGGCAGGTATCTGCCGCAGAGGCCAGCGCCTCGTTTAGCGTCTTGCCATACTCCAAATCCTCGCGACGAGTGAGGTGACCTCGATCAAAGGCGTTGGACTTGTAGTAGAAGTCCGTAATCTGATGCTCAATAGGAATTCTTGGATCGGTACGCCAAACGTCGCTCGGCCTGCCAACGTCAAATCGCTGATCGGCACGGACGTTTGCTGCCGTGTATATCGCGAAGCGTCGATGAGCGTTCATGACGAGACTGTAGTTGTGATAGTTGAGCACATATTCGTCGGATTCACTTCCATCCGCATTGAGCAGCTTGGAAGCAACGTTTTTCAGCGCGCGGGACAGTTGAGGCAGATGGACTTCATGCGCAGCTCCAAGAAACTGTTCATTGAAGCCCTTCCTCTTGTCGTAGTCGAAGTCAAACGCCACGTCGAACTTTGGGGGCTTGATCTTTGCCCTGCTGGCTTCTAGCAAACTATATGATTCGTGATTGGATTCATTGCTGCCCACAACACTGACCAGCCCTTCTGGACTGATAGAAAGCCTAACGGATACTGTGCGTATTGAACTGACTGCATTGCTCATGGCAAGACTCCCAAGTGACGTATGATCAACCGATGGAATTGGCGCTGAATGAGGCGCCTCGCTGGATTGAGTAGATGTGGGATCAGGTATTCGAGCATCCTCGACAGTTCCCCGGAGAATGGCTTGAATGCGAGGGTGCTCGCCCAGCTTGTTGCGAAGGTGCTCCACTATTCGGGAGACCCGAATCCCTTCGTTGGCTTGCCACTTGATATTGCGCCCATCTGGATCAAGCAAAGGATCGTGGTCAGTGCCATCCACGTTCAGGATCGTTGTGCCTCGACGCGCAGGGACCCCGCTATGGTGGAGCGCGACGACGAACCAATCATTGTTGAAAACTGGCGATCCTGACGAACCGCCAAGCGTATCTGTGGAGTACCAAAGAACATCAGATGCTCGCTTCAGGAGTTTGTTTTCGCGCACACAAAGCTGCTTCACCTCTCCTGCCGGATGTTGGATGATCGTGAGCCATTCGCCTTCAGCTACCTTACCTACACGACCAACCAGAGGTAGCAATCCAAATTCTGTGATCGATCGGCTTACGTTTGAAGCAGATGCCTTGACGGCAACGACGGCGAAATCCAGAGCCTTGTCTGCGTGAAACAGCTCGCCGGGCAGCAGTTCAAAGCTCGCGATTGGCTTCAGGCGGCCATCTAAATCTCGCTCGTAGTCAAACTGCGCGAGTGAGTTCTGCGCGATGCCTGCTTCTGGCAACACGTGATGGTTAGTGAGTAGTACGCCGGGGGCGATCAGGAATCCGGTCCCATAGCCCTGCAGGCGACCAGACGCGCTGCGGATTTCTATTCTCGCAATTGCACGGGAGGCGACTGCGCCCCGTATCAGGAAATTCACGTCCTGGAGTTCGTTGCCGCCAATAATGCGCTCGAACATTAGGTCGGCAACTGCGGCATCACCTAGGCTCTCTCGGAGAAATTGTCGTCTCTCTTCGATTTGCGTGTCATCCGCAAGTTCACGAGGCGGTAGGTCACGCGCATTGGAAACTAGCCCCGGGAGATCGACTTCTTTTGCGCGCTCAATGGCCTTTTCGATTTGCTCGTAAATCACTGCCATAACGCTCCCCTCAGAATACTAGGCAAGGCGGCTCGACCTTACAGCTATTCACTATGGACAACTCTTAAGATGGAATGCTTATACATCGAAGACTTGGCATTGTCCCCACTAGGGTTGATAGTGAATGCGATTAATTATCAACTGAATAGACTGAAGCAAAAGGTGAATTGGGGGTATTTGCCTTTCGTCACTTTGCAGTAACCCCGGTGCAACATTGGCATCGTTTGCATTGTGGTGTGTGCATCCACTTCTCTCGTTTAGACGCGCTGATCTATCGGAAGCGTCCCTGACTGTTCGTGCGCGATGAAATCTAGCGATATTTTCGTCGGCCTGAACGTTTAAATTTGCCCCAGACGGCACACTTCCCAGTGCGCCGAACATTCCAGAAGCAAGCAAGCCAGATTACCTTCTGAAGCGTTGGGTATCTTTGATTGCGCCCCCTTGTGTACCTCCGGGCGCGGACGAACAATCTAGGAGCGAGGGCTAAATGTCCTCGGAAAGTAGGCGATTTCATCGTGGCCACGCGCGTGCCTGAACAGTTCCGCTGGGCGCGCTTGGCCGCCACGGAATTCGCCAGTGCTCTCCACAATATTGGCACTCAGCACACGGGTTCGAAACGCGGCTTTGTTGACGGGCCGCCCCAGAACGATTTCATAGGCCCTTTGCAGATCTGTCAGCGTGAAAGGCTCTTGAACAAGGTGAACTGGCAGCGAGGTGTACTCGACCTTGCTGCGAACGCGTGCCAAGGCGGCCGACAGCAAAGTCTTATGGTCGAAGGCTAGCTTGACCGAAACACCGGTCTCGCCGACTTCGAACCATCCAGCTTCTGGCGCGTTTCCCCCGGAAACAAGCTCTACGTCGATTGACGGTATCAACGCCAAATAAACATGGGTGGCGGACCAGCCGCGAGGATCTCGATCTGCACTCCCCCAGCTTCCCAGCTGCTCAAGATAGGGGCTTGAGACGCCAGTTTTCTCCTTGAGCTTGCGAATCGCACAACTCTCCAGATCCTTGTCGCACTCCACGTCTACGAACCCACCGGGCAATGCCCAGCGGCCTGGAAAGGGTTCGCTCTTGCTGTCAGGCCGCTTGACGAGAAGAACACAGAGCTTGCCGTCCCGGATAGACAGGATCACCACATCCACCGTGGTGTAGGGCAGCTCGAAGGCCGGCTCCCTGGGCTTGAGCTTCGCTGCGGTCATATAGGACTCTTTTGAAGTTTGCTGTTGACAGCATAGCACAATAGTCGTATTGTGCGACTTATCAGATAGTCGTAATGTACGACTTACTAGGAAAGGAGCAGCAAATGCTAGGAATCAGCTTCGTCAAGGCCCAACCAACTACGCACCTGATTGAGTACAAGGCAGGAAAAATCGTACGGGAAGGTGCGGGCCTGTCGTTCTTCTATTTCGCGCCCACGACGTCATTGGTGGCGGTGCCAGTGGGCAGTCGCGATTGTCCATTCATCTTTGAGAATGTGACCTCCGACTTTCAGACCGTGACGGTACAGGGCCAAGTCACTTACCGGATATCCAATCCAAGCAATGCTGCGAGCCTGCTCAACTACACGTTGAAGGCCGACGGCAAAACCTACGAGTCTGACGATCCTGAAAAGCTTCCCGAACGCGTAGTCGCCACCGCAAAGGTGCTCATTCAGCAATCGGTGCGAGCGCTGAGCCTCCGGGATGCATTGCGCGCAGCCAATCGGATATCCACACAGGTTGCGACGGAGTTCTCCGCCCATCCCGAGGTTTCCGCCCTGGGTTTGGAGCTGCTCGGATTCTCGATTCTGGCAATCAAGCCAACGGCGGAAACGGCCAGAGCCCTGGAGGCCGAGGCGCGAGAATCCATTTTGAAAGCCGCGGACGAAGCCATTTTCGAACGCCGGAACTCCTCCGTGGATGGGGAGCGCCGAATCCGTGAGAACGAGCTCAATACCGAGATCGCAGTGGAACAGAAGAAGCGTCAGATCCGCGAGACCCAGATGGAGGCGGAAGCGAGCCTCCGCAAGAAAAAGCATGAACTTGAGCAAGCCGACATGACGGCGAGCATCAACCTCGAGGAAGAACGGAAGGCGTTTGTCGAGAAGAAGGCGGCAAACGTACGCACCTTGGCTGAGGCAGACGCACACCGTGTGCAAGCAGTGGTCGAAGCATTCAAGGATGCGGATCCAAGAATCATCCAGGTGCTGGCCGCAGCCGGCATGGAGCCGGGGCAGCTGATTGCTCAGGCGTTTGGCGGCATCGCAGAGCGGGCGGAACGTATCGGCGAACTGAACATGTCGCCTGATCTGCTGAACAGTCTGCTGACTGCAGGTAGTAAGCGGGACTCAACCAAAGAATCGAAGGAGTCGCGTGTCACTCGTTGACCGAAAAGTTGTGTTGGTCACTCGCCAGACGCGGCTGGACGAGCTATTGGCTCGTCACCAGACCGTGTCTCAAGCCCGTTACTTCGTGGAACGCTTAGGTGGCAATTTCGACGACTACCACGCGGAACATGAAGCCTATGCCGAAGCCAAACATGTCGTACTGGAGTCGCTGAGTCGCCATGGCAGATACCAAATCGTGGATCGCGGTCTGGTGCCGAACTTTCTTTTCGCGCCGGATGATCTTGTGCTGGCCTTAGGGCAGGATGGCGTTGTTGCCAACACGCTGAAGTATCTGGACGGACAGCCACTGGTTGGTATCAACCCAGACCCAAGTCGCTACGACGGATTGCTCCTGCCGTTCCAAGCCTTGGACCTCCGACGCATATTCCAGGACCTATTGGCTGACCGCCGTGAAGCCAAGACAATCACGATGGCTGAAGCCACGCTTTCAGATGGACAGCGGCTACGCGCAGTGAATGACTTGTTCATTGGACCAAAGTCACACACCTCGGCGCGATATGAAATCGAGGTCGCTGGCCGATCGGAGGTTCAATCATCGAGCGGGCTGATCGTTTCCACTGGCCTGGGATCAACCGCCTGGATTAAGAGCATTGTGACCGGGGCGCTGGCTGTAGCCAACTCGCTTGGGGGCCTTGGCAGCAAGGGGTACCACGCTATGCCATGGGACGCGCGGCAACTGCGGTATGCGGTAAGAGAACCGTTTCCGAGCCAGACCTCGAAGACAACATTAGTCTTTGGCACAGTCGCGGAAGAGTCAACGTTGAAACTCAGGTCACTCATGGGGGGCAACGGCGTCATCTTCAGCGATGGGATCGAGTCAGACTTCCTGGAATTCAACTCCGGTACGCTGGCCACCATTCGGGTAGCAGAGCGGGCTGGTCATCTAGTTCAATAGAAAAAGATATTGAAAATAACTACCCAAAAATACACCACACAAAATTCTGCGTGGCCACAAAGGGGCCGACACATTCTGGCCTGTTTTGACGATTCCACCATCGTCGTGTATCAGGCGTACAGGCCTTCAATCGGACAGTTCGCTGTGGAGCACGGCCGCTTCGGCGGCCCCGACTTCAGCTTGTCCCGGATGAGCTGGATTAAGCCCAATTTCCACTGGATGATGTATCGATGCGGATGGGGGCTAAAGGAAGGGCAAGAAATCGTCCTTGGACTACGTATCAGCCGCCAATTCTTCGATTCAGTCTTGGCGGAAGCCGTGCCTTCCACATTTGACGCTGAAGCCTTTTCGAGTCGGGATGCATGGCAGGTGGCGGTGGCGAAGTCGAACGTGCGTTTGCAGTGGGATCCCGACCACGCGCCGGATGGTGCCAAACAGGAACGGAAAGCGATCCAGCTTGGCTTAAGGGGTGAGGTTCTGCAACGGTTTGCAAGCAGCGAGCTACTGGAAGTCATCGACATGACAGCCTTCGTGGCAGCGCAGCGACAAAACGCAATTCCCGCGAAATATCCCCAACTAGAAATGCCCGCCGAGTCAGTTTATGAGCCGTCATTGCCCTCGATTCGAAGAAACATTCGCCTCGATACCTTCTGAGTCTGAGACAGACAATGATTGATCTTTGCGACCGCTACCGTGGAGCAATGCTCGGTTTGGCAGTAGGCGATGCTTTGGGAACGTCTGTCGAATTCTCGCCAAGGGGCAGTTTCGAGCCGCTGACTGACTTGGTGGGCGGAGGACCCTTCAACTTGGAGCCAGGACAATGGACGGACGATACGTCTATGGCACTTTGCCTGGCAGATAGCCTAATCTCGTGTGGAGGATTCGACGCCGCCGACCAGATGACGCGGTACCTAAACTGGTACAAGTGGGGCTACTTCAGCTCGACCGGCGTCTGCTTTGACATCGGTATAACCACAGCCCGGGCACTTGAAAAGTACTCCGTGACTGGAGATCCCTTCGCGGGTTCCACGGATCCCTCGACTGCGGGCAACGGATCGCTGATGCGGCTTGCGCCGATTCCGCTGTTCTACTTTCACAACATTGATCAGACAATTCACTTCGCGGGAGAGAGTTCACGAACAACTCATGCCGCGCCTGAGGCAATTGAATGTTGCCGACTGATGGCCTCTGTCATGTTTCAGCTGCTCTCAGGCAGGCACAAGGCAGAGATCGTCAAGCAACCCATCTATAGCTCGCCCATGACAGTAATCCGCGATTTGACCGGAACTGCCTTGTCTGGAAAGCATGAATCCGAGATCGCTGGCACTGGATACTGTGTCCGATCGCTTGAAGCAGCGCTATGGTCCTTCTTGACCACCGAGAGCTTCTCTGACGCCGTTCTCAAAGCCGCCAATCTAGGTGATGATGCCGACACCACAGCAGCCATCGCTGGCCAATTGGCAGGCGCATACTATGGAGTTGAAGGCATACCCAGCCGATGGTTGGTGCTCGTCAGCCTCAGGCAAGACATTGAAGACTTCGCAGACCAGCTACTATCTAGAGGACGAGGCCAGCCGTAGGCCTTTTGGCCTACTTGTAGCGCTTCCTGATTGAGTTCAACATCTCGGCGTGATTACGAACGAACATCAGTATCAGGTGGCATTGGCGAATCGCGAGAAGTTTCGCGGCGCGCTGGAAGCGACGCCACCCGCAGGTTTGCATCCTCGTGCGGCGGCAGCGATGCAGTTTGCTGCTCGCCAGCAGCTGGCAGATATCGAGTCGGAAATAAAGTCATTTGAAGCATCGAGACGTCAGCGGCCGACCTGAATAAGGCAGTAACTCGACTCCATCGCCAGCGCGGCCCACCAACTTGTCTGTCACGCCGAGGATGAGCCGGACTGTTCATGGGCGATAAACGTTATCCAAGTTTTCGCCGGCAGCGAATTGGATCGAAATCTACTTCTCCTCAGTGGTGGCACAATGTCTGTAGCCATCAGTTGCGCTGCAGCGGATGAATCAGAGTCAACTGCTTTTCCGATTTCCCCAAGATCGATTCGAAGGGATGACCATGAGAGAAAACCCGATCAACAAGCTGCCTCAAACTGAAGCATCGCGCCAGCTCGCGGACGTATCCAAACAAGAATTCGAAGCCATGTTTGCTGCGATGCAGACTGCTCAGCACCACAGGGGTGCTGAGCAGTCGTTTGCGCTGCCAGGCGAGGTGTTGGGTGCCATTGCGCTGAAGCACATGAACAGGAATCCCTGATCGTCTGATTGCAAGTTCTTTTGGGGGTGGCATGGCCCACAGATTGTGTACGCACTCGGTGATGTTGAGGCTACACTGGCTGCATCCGGCACCGACCAACATTTTTTCGCGAGCAATGCTGCAGGCTGATTGTTTGGTCGCGCAGCGACAGCCCGCGTCCGGTCTCTCGCGATCGAGTCTCACAGCGTCTGAGTTTCCCTAGGGATACACATTTCTGTGCGCTGTACTTCTTGTAAGCAGGCAAGGCAAGCAGCCTTTTTGCGGCACAGGGTAGTTGTGATTGCGCCCCGCTGCAAACTGACGGGCGCGCACGAATAGGCGCATTCCCTTTAGTTCTCTCAGAAAAGGCGAGTGTGCACGACACCTGCGAATCCCGTGGCTTGTCCTGCTGTCGTCAAGCGATCCGGCGAAACTGTGCTCCCAGAGATTAAGGCGCAAGAGAGCGTTACGTGAACTTCCACGGTAGCGGTCTCAGCCTTGCCATTGTGCTCTCCGACACTTCCAAGATTCGTAGTCGGGACGTATAGTCGGCCTGCGGAAGTATCGCGCCATTGGCCACATCGTACTGAGTAGGAGGTGAGCCTCATGAACAGCCCGATTGCAGAGAACGATGAACTGGGATCGCTTTTCTCAAAAGATCCGCACACCCGTCAAATCGAGACCGTCTTCCTTGTGCGGCTGGATGGATGGATACGCGCCAGACCGGATGATCCTGAAGTCCTGTTGTCCTTACTCGATCTGATAAACCATTTGGCCCCGACGAGTGCAGAAAGCGATGTGGATCCGCCGCGCCGGAGCTTCACTAATCGGGGCCGCGAAGACCCGACGACTTAATCCGCAGCGATGATCTGTCTCTCGGCCGCGCCCCCAACGTACACAGGCCTTGCCCGCTACCCCGCGGCAAACAGCCCGACAGGAGGCCAGACATGGCGCGATCCCTTGCGCTCGTGATTCATGACCACCACGCGCCGCAGTACTGGCGACGGGAGGTCATCACCCAGATCGCTGAACACAACATCGTCCCGTACATCTTCAGTTTTGGGAAAATTGCAGCGCTGCAACTCGCCTTGCCTTGGCTTCGCCCGCGAATGCTTACCCAGTTTCGGCAGTCCTTCGACGAGATTCATCGCCAGTCAAGTGTCGAAAGACCCTCGATACTCTGTCAAGGAATCGGTACTTGGCTTGTCACCCAACTGCTACTGCAAGAGCCTACGTTGAAGGTGGATAAGCTCGTCTTGATCGATCCGGACGTCGCGCCCGACTACCCATGGACCGCACTGCTACAAGCAGGGCGATTCAACTCGCTGCGCATCGAAGAAAAGGGCTTTCATCGAATCGCCGAGTCGAACCCGGGCTCTCTCGATCAGTACGTTGTCTCAGGAGAGGCAGTGCCGGAACAGTCTGACTTCATTCCTGGCCAACGGGCCACTGAAGCAGGCCGTCTCGCGCAGGCGGTGCGAAATAGCCAGCTTCCGTATGAACGCTGGAGCGCTTATCTGGCCCGACCGTCATTCAGCGAAGAAGACAAAGCCATTCTCCAAAAGGTTTCGAATGCCGCATCTGCAAAGCTGGCAGCACACTTCGGCCTACATACAGGCGCAGTGGATGTCGCTACTTACCTTGATGACAAGAATGGCGAGCTGGTGTTGTTGAAGATCAGCACTGAACTTGGAGAGCCCGCCGGATGGGCGGCCCGTATAGGTGTCGACGTAGCCGCTTCTGTCATCGCCGAGTCTTTTCGAGAGAACCGCACGGTGCTCGCTCCACTGATCCCTGCACAAAATGGGTTCTTGGCGCCAAGCGCTCTCAGCGCCGCTGCGCCGCTCCGTGCACCGGGCGACGGCAGAGTGATGGGGGTGCTTGCAGTTAGTACGAAGCAAGTGCCTGGGGAAACGGACTCACTAAAGTTCAAAGCTTGCTTGATGAGCGCCGCATCGAAGATGGCGACCGCACTGGTGAATCGCTCGACCGGCTACTGAGCCAAATCATGTTCGCGCGCGACGAAAAATACTGAAATTTCACAGGCTTGCGCGTTTGAATTTACCTGGGGGGTACACTTCTTAGTGCGTCGAACTTTCCGGAGTCAAGCAAGACAGAAAGAATATCCTCTGAAACGCTGGCATTTGTGATTGCGCCGCATTGTGTACTTTTGGGTGCCCACGAACGCAGAACGACTTCTAGGCAAACCAATCTCGTCTCAGAGTTCCTTTCACCGACAGGAATTGTCCCGGCACCAATCGATGTTGCCGCGACGAAGGAAGAAGTGACTCTTACAACGGACAGTCCTGTGGATTGACGGCCAGAGTGTCGGTGGATTCAACGGCCGATCTACACGCCAGCACGGGCTGGAACCTGGTGACATCGGAAGCTGGATCGCATCGCCGCAGCCGCATGGGCATGCCAAGACAGCGAGCCAGTAGGCGTCGTCTTCACCGATCAGATACAGCGTCTTCGGCTCCAGCTTTTCTGGCTCTTCGGTTTCGATGCAAACGACGTAGGCGGAAGGCTTAGCCGGCGGCGACTTACGGCTGAAGAGGCTAAGCAGCCAGTTCCATAGAGCTTTGAACATCAGTCGTCCTCCAATGCAGGCATCCGCAGGAAGGGCTTCTCATCGCCAGTACCTACGAGTCGCTGCATGTCAGGGCAGGCTTCGCCATCTCCTTCCGAATAGCTGGCATCTGGGTCGGAGAGGCAAACTCTCCGGACGGCGTAGCGACTGTTCGCCAGGTTGCGGTACGTGTGCAGGCGCGCGAGAAATTCGTTCACGGCGCCGGCCGCGGCTTCCATGTTGACGGAGATGACGGCGGGCCGATTGACCACAAGCCCCTTTATGTACCCCTCCTTGCGCTGCTTCTCGTACTCCGCAGGGCTACTGCGCTGGAGAAAGGCTGCCTCCAACTCGGCCTGGCTGTAGACACCGCGACTTTTCAGACTGGATCCGCCTGGTTGCAAGGTATGGATGGCCAACCAGATGCTGTCGATTCCACCCTTCCCGTCAGCATCCAGCCTCACGCCCAGGTCGATGTAGGGAATGAGGAAGGCAGACGCAAGCTTGTTCAGAATGTGCCGGCCATCGATCGAATCGACGCAACCGAAGATGACGTCGCAGGTCGAGAGGTCCTGAAGGACACCCTTATCGAAAACGTCCTTCGGATGTGCCGTGACGATGGTGCCGAATCCCAGCGCGTCGATGGCGCGCTTCATCACCAGCGTCTTGTTGACCGCGACGCGTGCGTCCTGCGCGGTGCTGTTTAGGATCCGATTCAGGTTCTTGTCCTCGACCGTGTCAGGGTCGATCAGGACCAGGTGCCCGACGCCGTTGCGCGCGAGCTGCTCGATCACGATGCTGCCCGTGCCGGAGCAACCCACCACGCCTATTTTCAGTCGACGCAAGCGCGCATAGGTATCTTCACCGAACGCTTGCGCAACTCTCATGGCGTGGGCCGGGACGGTCGTGCCATGTTCGCGGTGCCAGAAGAGGAAGTCGTCGCCGGCAACACGGATGCAGTCGATCGGCGCACCGATGCCGGCTTCATCCACAGCACGGCCGACCATCCTGCCATCGGGCAGCATTATGGCGCTGGCCAGCGGCCCTGGTTGATCCAGCCAACCGTAGATGGACGGAAAGAGAACGCGGTCCGACTCGTCATCCGTGGGCGAAAACCAAGGATCACCCGTCGGGTGGCTGTGGATCTTCACGACCGCGAGGCCCTTGGCCATCGCGCGCGCAAGGATAGGATCCAACGCTTCGCCCGGCCACGTGACGAGCGTAGGCGTTCGCACCGAACACTGCTCATGAGGAATCGGTAGGATGTCCTGGACCAGCAGCAGATCAAGGTCGCTTCGACGCGCTCGCCCGCAAAGCGCAAAGGCAACCGCCTCTTTCCCGTCGCCGGGAAAGAGGTGCGATCTCAGGGCTTGGTGATGCTTTCCTGAGATCGCGAGATGCAGGCGTTTCTGCGCCGTCACTTGCGGAGCTCGGCAGCGAGCCAGTCGCCGACGAGCGCCAGGTGGGTGCTGAGATCATCGATGCCCGGCCGCCACTTGCTCTCGGCCGTCCGATGGCGCGACCAGCGCTGCCAGGTGGTGCCATCGAACTCGGCGTTGGACAGCGCGCTGATCCCCTTGCCATCGGCCCGCGCAAGCGCCGGCGAAAAGTACGCCATGTCAATCTGCGCGTCCGGGTAGCCCTTAGTGAGCTGCACGTGCACGCTAGCCCTGTCGACGTTGTAGCCCGCAGGAATCGGCCAGTCGTAGATGACGATGACGTTCAACTCGCCTTCTTTCACCGCCTCCCACCGAAGGCCAAGACCATCGAGGAACTCGACGTCTTGGGCAAGCAACGTAAAGTCCCGGCGGGTCTGCGGTCCCTCGCCTTCGGTGACTTCCTTGGGCACGGTCATGAACCGCTCCACGCCGGGCTTCACGAAGCTCACCACTTCGTTGGGCTCGACGGGTTCCACGCCGCCACGGAGCTTTTGGCGCAGCAGAAACTTGTCCGGCGTCTTGCCGGCGAGCGCCAAAATTTCAGTGCCGTTCATTTCGGATTTATCGACAACGTAGTGCTCCTTGTCGATGCGAATCCGGTACTTCTTCCCCTTCGGAACTTCACGCTTTTCTGCGAAGTAGACTTCAAGGTCGATAACGCCGTTGTCCTGCTCTTTGTTCGATTGCATTTGTATTGCCCTTTATAGACGAGTGCTATAGACGGCCATCGCGAAAGCGATAGCCATGACGATCCGTACCCGTGCGTTTTCGAAATCGCGCAGGCGGAATCAAGGGACTTGACAGGGGGGAGAGGCGTCTAGATACTCTGTGGCTACCACACCGAACGGAGCACTAAAAACGCTTTGTTCACCACGGCCAAGCCCTAAAAGCTTGGCCGTTTCTATTTGGTGTTCATGGTGACCTCCCCGCCGATAATGAGTTGTTCTTTTCGTAGAACCTGTAGTTGTACATTGGCGGCCTCAAAACTCACGCCGAATCGGTCTACGATGTGCTGAGCTTCCGAGCAACCGTGAATGTGCTGAACGCCAATCAGCAGCTCC
This sequence comes from Burkholderiales bacterium, assembly GCA_033764435.1. Taxonomy (GTDB): domain Bacteria; phylum Pseudomonadota; class Gammaproteobacteria; order Burkholderiales; family Usitatibacteraceae; genus JAEUMY01. The sequence continues at coordinate 217,968 of JANRIX010000055.1, read as the reverse complement.
CCAGCAAAGGTGTTTGCTTGCCATTCGCTCCGGCGGAATACCGGAATTTCCGCGCCCTTAGCAATTCGCGGGAAGTCAGCCTGACGGTGAAGTAAGTAGTGGCCAAGCTCGTGCGCTATGGTCATCCGGTCACGTCCACGTCCGCGGCATGCACCGTCGTACACATCGGCACGTATGTATATCCACTTTTCGATCGGATTGGTGAGGCCCTCGATGTCTCCCATGTCCTCGCGGTCAGGAAGATGGAGCACGAATCCTTCGTCCAGACGTGCGAGATCGATCTCGACAAGCTTGACGATGTCGACCTTCGCCTCTCTGCAACCGCACACCTGCCGAACCAAACCCGCGATTTCTCGGAGTTCTTTTCGGCTGCGCGGCGAAACGATGAATTCGTGCTCGTCCATGGGTTAGTCTTTCGACAAAAATTCCATCAACTTCTGTTGCTCAGTCTTGCTCATTGAAGGAAGGCGGCGTGCGAAAGCAATTGCGAGTGCACGCGTACCGTCCGTAGCTGTACCAAGATCGATCTGTACCTTTTTTTGTGACATGTTTGCCGCGTTTTCCAGGATGGTCCTTTGTTCGTTTGATGAGTTGAAATGCTTGATCACTCTTTCCAGAAAACCGTCGGGTATGGGCTTGCTTCCTGTTTCAACTGCTGACAAAAACGCAGGTGATACTTGAAGTGCGTCCGCCATTTGTCGCAAGGTCTCAGTCCTATCTATGCGCAGCTTCCGGACTTCGCGACCGAATGCTGTCAGTTGAGCCATGCTTGCTCCTTCTTGGGTGGTTGCGCGATTTTTCCTATTATGGTGAGAATTATCCGAAGTTCTGGGCGGTTTTGTCAACCTCTGTAGGTTAAATAATTGCCAGGGCGGGTGAATGCCTTCCAAATTAGCAGCAATTATTCAGCCGACGATAATTTATCAAGAAAGCTGCTAATCCTTAATAAACAAGTACTTGGACTTTCAGCGCGCCAAGCGCGTCGCAATCCTTGAAAGTAGTCCAAGCTGTCCCGTTCCGATCGGACGACGACTGGCGTTCAGTGAACGGAGGAAATTTCGCTTATTCAGCTGGACCAAATTTCGCTTATTCGGCTGCACAATTCTTCGCGTATTTCACCAATAATCTTGAGAGTCCCCACAAAAACAATGCGTTAGTCGCCTCTTTGGTCGGGTGCTGGCGCGTTTAGGCAGGGCAGAATTCCCCAAGAAAATGCAAAGTAAAGCCCATGCAGGGTGATATATTTAACTATCTATTTAATCCGATATAGATACTTAAATGAAAGATGTGCTCACCGTGGCCCGCACCCTTCAGGAGAGCATGAAGGTCGCCCGACTGACCTACAAAGATGTTGCCGACCGAACCGGGCTTTCCTATCTGGCTGTGCGAAATGTGATGCAAGGAAAGTCTGCCGCGCGCCTGTCGACACTGATCGCTGTGGCAAATGCAGTCGGACTCGAGGTGGTTCTCCTCCCGAAACTGGTGGCGCAGTCGCTCACCATTGACCCGACCCAATCGGCGCCCCGGCCGCTGAGCCTGGTTGAGCAACTGGTCGCGAAGGACCGGGCCGGCCAGTGAGATTGCGCGCGCTTGACGTCTTCCTCGGACGATCCCGCGCCGGCACGTTGATTCAAGTGGGCCAAGGTCTCGAAGCGCTTACTCGATTTGTCCCGGATCCACGACTCTGGCGCAAGACGGACGCGCCCATCCTGTCTTGGGGCACGGTCGTGGCAGATGAAGATCGAGCCGGCTATTGGCTCCGATACGCAGACATTCCCTTCTTCAACGCGCGCGGCGGTCGACTGCCATCCTTCTTTCAGAACCTGCTACCGGAAGGCATGCTGCGAGACCATGTGGCTCATCAGCGAAGTTGCGCAAGGGATGACCACTTCGAACTTCTAGCGGCCTGCGGACTTAACCTGCCTGGGGCGGTCACTGTGTTTCCGGCAATCAAGTACGGACCCGCCGTTCAACAGTGGCTGAGGACCGCGCCCGGTCAAATGGTCTTCGAGGAAGTGGCCGAACCGATGACCGGTGGGGCCGCTCTGGCTGGTGTGCAACCTAAGCTCGCGATGATTGAATCAAACGGGAGGTACTTCACGAGCCAGCCGGACCTGGTGGGTACCGCGGTCATTGCAAAGTTTCCGACGACCGACATCGCACCGCTTCCGGAGCTCGAAGAGCTATCCCTTCGGCTGGCGGCTGCTGCCGGTGTAAAAACGTCCAGAGCGAAGTTGGTGCCCATTGCGGCGATTGCTGATGACGTTCCTTTCGCGCTGTCGGGCACTCAGTTTCTCGCCGTCGAGCGATTTGATCGGGTGAGACGGCGAAGGATTCGCTGTGAAGAGTTTGCGCAGATCTTTGGGATGCAGCCCGATGAAAAGTACAGCCATCCCGCCGCGGTGTACTCGAACTTCGCAGCGGTGCTGGCGCAGATGGGACGAGAGGATGACGTGCTCGAATTGCTGCGGCGACTGTTGGTCAATGAGCTGCTGGGGAATTCAGACGCACATGCCAAGAACGTGGGCATCATTTACGTGGATGGAGAAGGGCCAAGGCTTTCACCGGCCTATGACATCGTGGCGCAGGCAGCCTTTGTCAAAGCACCGCAGCACGCGCTGCCTCTGATCAGAGGCAGCGCAAAGCGCGACACATTCCTCGATCCGCTGGTACTCCGAACATTCTGTGCTGAGGCGGGGATGCTGGAGACCCGGGGGCGGGCGATTGTTCGCGGGGTTGTCGAATCGGCGCTGGACCAATGGCCGCCTATGATCGAGGAAAGCAGACTGCCTGCATCAATGAAGAACCGACTGCTCGAGCATGTTCAGCAGTCCTCAGGGCGAAGATGATTCGTTCTTAGCTGAGCCGTCATCAGGGCGTCTCGTTGCTGGCTCTTCGGCGTGTCGAAGTGCTCCCGAAAATGCCTTGCTGCTTTCGTCCGAGCCGAACTGCTTGATGCATTCCGAAGGTGAGCGTGGTGTTTGCAAAGAAATGCAAATATGCATATCATGAATGCATGAACCAATTCGATGCTCGTGCGCGCGCCATTCGGGCGGCTTCTCAAGCCCGTGCCGCCGGTCTCACGCAGAACCAGATTGCTAATGCGACAGGAGTAGATCAGTCGCAGGTGAGCCGCATTCTCTCTGGTCAATGCCGGCGGTCCGGGTCGGCGCTGGAGAAGGTATGCAAATATGTAGAAAGTGCGTCTCCGAAAAAGAGGGCTCCGAGTGTCCTGGATCATCCAGAGCTTACTCAAGCCATTCTTTCAGTCTGGGATGGAACCGAGCGGCAGGCGCGTGCGCTGGCGCTGGTCATTCGATCCTTATCAGCACTAAGGGGTAATTGAGATGGACGACGGCATTGTTTCCAATCATTCAATGCCGCTCTACACCCAGCGGTCGTCACCGGAAAATTCCGGAGTCTTCAGGCCTAAGCTGTTGGCGTCCCGTCCGCATCCAGATGAAGACTGGCGCGGGCATATCATTCGAATTGGCAAGGAAAATCTATTGTCAGGCGGGCGGGCAGTGAATCGGCTATTGCGCGAAGGTTCATCGGGAGCAGGACAGACGCCGCTTGAAGCTGTCGCACGCATATCAGGCACCGAGTATGCGACTTACGTCCGGTCACACACATTGATGCCCATGATTGGGCTACTGCTGGGAAATCAAGCTGCTCCGCTGAGCGGCCTCCGCTGGTCGAGTGGCTTAATCAAGCGATCGATTGATCGAACGTTGAGCCAGCACATCCGCTACTGCCCTGACTGCGTTGCAGAAGACCGTGGCTTCTGGGGCTATCCCTACTGGAGGCGTCACCATCAGGTCCCCGGACGATTGCAATGCTCCAAGCATAGTACCGGTCTCCAGTCCGTGCCGACTTCCGAAACTTGCAGCAAATTGATGTTACCGCCAACCCATGCAACCTTGACCGATTCTGGATTTGAATCTGCGAGCCAGGACTTTCACGCGGCGGTGAATCGCTATGCCGAGATTTGCGACACGGTCCTTGACCATCATGCACCGATCAACTTCGCGGAAGTGACGCGTCGAATCCGTCGGCACCTGAGGCAGGTGCGGCGCAATCTGTGCACCTCATTTGGACTCAGCGACTACGTTCAAGCGACCTTCTCTTACCGCTGGCTGGTGGAAGTCTATCCGGCGCTTGCTGCCAAGCAGCGTGGGACGGTCTTTCACAGCATCGACAATCTGATCAGTGTCACGCCGTCATCCAGAAATCCGCCGAGGGCAATCGGCATATTGCTTACCCTCGCGGCGATCTTTGATTCCAGCGAAGCAGCCATTGATTGTCTGATGTTGAAGCCGGAAGTGTCTGCGTCCGAAGACGAAATCAGCAACAGGGTGCTGTCTCAATTCCTTGCAGGGTGCGATCTGGCGACCATAGCCGCCGACATGGGCATTTCCCCTGCAAGAGTGCAGGAGCGACTCTTAATGAATCGCGACGAGATCCTTCAAGCTCGAATGAGTCCAGAAGTCGTCAGAACATTGGATGAATTTGTCTGCGGGGCATCTTTAGAAAAGCTGAGGAACCGGCTACTAACGCACAACGTGGAGCTCCTCCCATTTTTGCGGCTGCTGGTGGCGTATGTGCTTCAAAAGAATCCGATTGCGCCATTACAATCGGCACTCGCGCGGATATGAATACTAGGTCCCTTGCAGTTTCTTGGCAGCTCGCTGCCAGTCCCCCAAGTCGGAGACCTTGGCGCTTCGCTTGCCATTCCGCTGTGGATCACCACTTCCCTTGTCGGCATGCTGCAATGCTTCTTTCAGGTTCCTGTCTTCAACAAGCGTCAGTGCTCCACGGGCCTTGGACTGACTTCTGCCGGGCGCAGAAGCGGTGCGAAGCCCTTCGTAGTACTCATGCGAGGCCTGGTCGGATCTCTGAAACGGGCACCATGTGTCGCTCTTGCGCTCCGGTGCACCGGCAATTGCTTCCTTCGAAATTGTCTCAAGGGTTACGCGATACTTGCCGAATGCTTGGGAAGCATAAGCTTCACCAACATGAGACCAGGTGATGGTCTTGGCGCCGGCTTCGCTGGCTTCTGCCGCCGCAATACCCAGCAGTTTCACCATGTATCGCTTGATGCCAAGACTCAGTCGCCAGAGTTCAGCTTGTTGCTCAAAGGGATCAAATTCCAACTGGCCGCTGAGCACGGACTTGAGCGCTGCACAATATTCACCCCATTCGCCAGAATTCAGATTGGGTGGAGTGATCAGTAGGGGGAAGGACAAAAATCGATCGCCCAGCTGCGGGGGCGCTTTCGCTAGGCGCTCATATAGCGAGAAGTTCAATGTGGCGACAGAGGCGACGCGAAGTGCGATCGGCAGCATGAGATTTCGGCTCACCATTGCATAGGCGTCGGTGCTGAGCGTGCCGAACTGGTTCTCATCCAGGATGGCTGCACAGGTATTGGCTCGAGACAGGGCCTGCGCAACATAGGCCATGAGTTGCTGCCCCTTGGGAGCGTGCTTGACTTGCACTTTGGGTATGCCTCCGAGTTCATGAAGAATTGACGAGGGCGTACTGCCTGGGCTAAAGGCGGTGTAGATGATCACCTTATTGTCCACTGGCTCGGAGAAGCCAGCGATCTCCAACGCCGGAGGTGACTCCTTCTGGATGATCGCGGCCAAGTGCTTCAACAGGCTGGATTTTCCGACACCGGCATGTCCACATAGGCTCACGGGCCACCACGTCTCATCCAAACCGGGCTGGTCATCAAAGGCTTCGTACAGTCGGGCCTGGTAGCGCGACGGATTTCGCCAATTCGATTCCGAGAAACCAATGGTGAGCGCAATGATTTCCTTGGCGACTCGAATACTCTGCGGGTCGGGTACGAACAACTCGCCCAGCAGATCTAGCATTCTCCTGTGCACATCCCCTGGAACTCTGCCCCGTAAAACATCGGCTGGCGCCGGAATCCTGGTCAATGACTTCTTCAGGGTCTCATCATTGAGCAGCGCGGCCAAGCCGCTCAGGCCTTGTCCTATCGAGCAGCCATTCTGAATCACGGACGGTGTCCTGCTGACTTACGACTCGGAGGCGGGCCGGACATGTAAGTTTCGCGCTGGTCGCCAATTCCTGTCTGCTCTTCGCCAAGCTGGTCAAAGAGCTCCTCTGCGGCCGCGCGCTGCTCTTCAGTTCTCGAATGAATGAGATTTAGCTTCTCTTCACGGTACTTGAGGTCTTCGAGGCTGACCTGCAGAACAGCCTCGCTCACACTGATCTTGAAGCTGAGTTCAACCTCGATGAGCGTGCCTTTGAAATCAATCCATACGTACCGCTGTGGAACCAAAGATAGGGCGTACACGTCGACGTCTATGGAGTGACCCTTGGCAATCCGCTCGAGCATTCCACTCCTTTTGAGGGTGGCTGATGTGTACGTATGACCGTGCCACTTCAAGCCTTCCCTGGTTAGCCGAGCGGAGGTCTTCGCCAGAAAATTTCGAACGGCTTCGTCAAATGGGATCTGTGCACTGACAGTGCGTCCTCTGGACACCAAAGCCTTGTACAAAGCGTTTGGCGTCGCCACATGAATTTCCTCGGTGAGGCCGGGTGGAACCTTGTCTGTAACATTTAGGGAGCTGTTGTGTTTCAGCAGGTCCTTGATGGCCTCCACAGCGAGTTGTACGGTCGTGAGCTTTGATACTTGAAAGTTTTTGGGCTCCTGGTTCTTCGAGGTCTTGGAATGACTCGTCTCGACGGTCGGTTTGGCACGACCACAGGCGGTTGGCGTAATCCCCTGAAAGACGGGGCCGATCACGGGGTCGCTGGACTGAGCTCGCTTCGTCGCACCCGCGCCTCGGTCGCGGAGCTGGCTCGGTCCGAGACCTTTCATCGGCCAGTCATCTGGCTCAATGCGAAGACCGAAGAGTTGACAGAACTTCACCTTGTCGATGGCAGAGCAGAAGTCCGCATCCCGGTAGGCCTGCGCGGTTTCGCTGCCGGATGAGAATCCGATGCCGACTTCTGCTGATGTGGCACGATCGACTTTGATGACGACGACAAGTGCGGGATGAATCTCGTTTCCAAATACGCAGCGAGGCCGATCCTTGATATGCGCGCCGTCGTCCTCTATGACTTGATAGGCGTACCCAATATTTTCCGTGTAACTGCCTTTGTTAACGTCATATTCATTGAGCATCCTCATCGGGCCGACCTTGTTCAGCTTGACTTGCCGTTGGCCAATCTCTTTCATGATCACCTGGCGAAACTGATGCCTAGATGGAAATGGCAACCCACCTGGATGGAAGAACTCGAAGCCATAACCAGACCGCCGCGAACGACATCCAAACTGATGTCTCAACGTTCGCCGATAAATGCGTGTGAGTTTTCTGCCCAGACCTTTGTGCGCGTCGTAACCTTTCACGCACAACTCCCGCATTTCGGGTGTCATGTTGTGTCCATGACCTCTTCCATACGCAATGCTGGGTCGCCCACGTTTGGTCGTTCTGACGGACGCCTTTCGAGTCGCGGTCCAATGCGAGAAAAGCCGTGGAAGCAATGAGTTCTCACGCTGCCCGCTCAATACGTATGCGAAAAACCAGGTGCGATAACGCACTGTGTTTACCTTTGGGTTCGCAGAGGCGGCGAACTCGTTCAAGATCTTCTCCGGCTGCGCTGCGAGAAGGACTTGTTCCAAGTGCGCCAAAGCCGGAGAGATGATGGCTAGGCGCTTGCGCGCAGCCGCATGGTGAGGATTCGAGAGCTGGGACTGATGAGCTTCCGAAAGCTTCGGATTACTTGGCACGGCCGTACCCATCCACGAAAAGGGTGGCTGCATTGGAGAGTGAATCGATAGCATCCCGTGCTCAAAGGCCTCCGAAGCAATCTCCTCGCGTAGGGAAATCGTGCGAGCAATTAGCGATTGCTCTTTGCCTTGATTGCAGTTTTTGCTGGACTTTTGCTGATTGACAAGCTCAAAGAAGATGAATCGCCAGGCGCCGAATGCCGAAGAAAGAAAATAATAGTCAACACCCTTGCGCAGATCGCGAAACCCTTCTTCGGCCCTCACCAGCGCGCCAAGATGCAGATTGAGATGTTTCATTTTGGCCCCCTAGAGAAGCCCGTACGAAAGCGGTCGAGAAGGTCGGTCTGTTCCGCGATGAGCGGTTCATCGATATGGATCGGCTGCGTCAATTCGACGCGAAGCTCTCGGCGCCAAATGGAGGAGAACAGCACGTTCCTGAGCGTCGCCTCGTCGGCGATCTGCCTGATCGTCGGCAGCATGAAAAGCTCGACTGGCGGAATGTGATTGCGCAAGGCCAACTGAAACTGTGAAAGGAGTCGGCGCCGAGTTTTCTCCGGTAGCTCGGGACACCTCTCGTTCCCCGCATAGATCAGTGTCAGGCTTCCTAGAAGCTGGTGGAGATCTTTTACAGGCGCCAACTCACGCGTCGGAATGTCCGCTCTCTGGTAATGCAGGACTTCAACGTCGTGCCTCAGACGTTGCTTGGGCGCCTTCCTGGGTGGACCGCGCGTCGGGTCAAGATTCCTTGGGACTAAAAATTCGTCGGGAGTCGATTTGATGCTCCAGTTAACGAGGTAGGGACCCGCATCGTCTTGCAGGAACAGGAGCAGATCGCCAACCCAGGGAACGGGAACCATATTGAGCTTTCCCGTTGCATCACGCTCTATGAGCTTGGGCTGCCTGCCGAGCATATCGAGCTCGTCTAGGATTGCCATCGTTCCGGGAAGACTTGGAAGGTGTCGGCCACCTGCTTTCTGGTGAGAAAACAGGGGATGTGGGGCTGGCACCATTGACAGGATGCGCTGCTCCTGGAGCTCCCAGAGGTCAGGGTGGTAGAGCGCTATGAGGGCAAATTGCAACTCTGCTTGTGACAGTGCATGAACTTCCCGACCGAGTTTTCTGCACTGAAAGCGGCATGGGATGCTTTTTCTGGGCGCTTCTTCTCGTGTCGCCCGAATAGCCGGTTCATAGCTCGGGCTGAATCGATCAGTCGGTTGTCGCCTGAACCATTCCCGCACCGTTGCGACGTTGAGTTTGGCGGGGCGCATATCAGCTCGCCCGGCGTTTCGTGGGACATGCGGTCACCATTCGGCGCGCGCGAAGGAGTGCTGAAGCCGCAGTCAGCCTGCAGGGACTCCCAGGTGCGAATGCAGCCTTGTGCCTTGGCTGTTGACATGCCCGAAAAACGGGCGCACGATTCCTCACACCAACCTCCTCTATAGGTTGTGCACTTTCAAAGAAGGCCCAGTTCCCCGCCAGGAATTGGGCTTTTGTGCTTCTAGGCCATCGGTGGCCCCTTCATAGAAATTTCAACTCCGCTTGCTGTTCCCGGTTCTGGCCGAGTGACGGGTCTAATTGATCCCAAGTAGGCGATGACTTCGCCTTTTTCGAATAAGACAACGCGCCTCCCTGGCGCTTTGAACACATTCAATGGCACGGAGCCGCGATACACAGCAGCCAATAGGGCGTCGCGCGTCGGAAAATTTAATAGCTCTGCTACTTCTATAGACGTGAGGAAGGGCTTGAGGCTTCTCGTGGCCTGCCGTAGGCTCTCGTGGTCTGGGCTGGAGCTTGCGAGCATTGATGACTCCTCGACTGGGTGCATTGATTCTTCATGAGGTCCGTGAGCCTGTCTAACACGCAGGTATTCAGGCAATTTACCTCGCTGAATACCAGTGAGTGGCATTGATCAGTAGGTCGTATTTATTCTGGAGGTGGGTGTGACGACCAAGCAAACTCGGCTGCATAAGAGTTTTCTTTCGTACCACGGGCTCGAAACAGCCTTTCCGCTGTTCAGAATCCAACACTTAGCCGTCAGAGCCTGGATGGACCGGGTGTTTTCTCAGAGCGAACTCGGTGCGTTCAAGCTAGCGCTACAACTTGGCGCCGATACAAATCCAAGGGCAAAGGGAATAGCTGGAAATCTCACTAGGCGCCACCTCCAAGGGGAACCTGCGCCGAACTTGATGCCATTCTCAGCTTCACGGAACGATTCTTCCATTGGAGCGGGCATGCCATTGCCGCTGCAGCTCGAAAATCTTGCGCCGGGCGCCCTCAGGATATTGCTTCATCCAATCTGGGTCCTGCTCGCGCTTCCACGTGACATCGAAGCTGCGCTCAAGGTCTCGGCTGAGTGCTGTCCGCAGGTGAGGAAAGTCTTCCTTGACGAAAACTTGCGACTAAGTCGAAAGGGCCACTTTAAGGATGAAGCACCGGGGGTGTTTCCCGGTTTGCGAATCTCTTATCGAGCCGTGGCTCGTCAGGGCCCAGGAAGTTGTCCTTATGGCGCAATCGCTGCGTTTCTCCTATATATATTCTTGTGTCGAAGCGGCAGGATGGGCTATGAGGGCTACAGGACACAGGCGGACTGTCCTCCCAAGGCGCTATTTCGAGCTGACCCGATGCGACGGCTGACCGTGTTGATGGACAACTGGTACCCGGGCGCCATGTCAATAATTGAAGCGGATCTTGATCCGCTGGTCGATCGATTGCCTGTAGAGCTAAGGGAAGAAGTACGGACTCTGGTCCAGAACGTGATCGATAGTCAGCCATACGAGGGCATGTACACATCTTCTATGACGAATATCGCGCCCAACGCGTGGGCACATGATGAAGAGTCCTGGATTAAACAGGACGCGATCAGGCTATTTCGCGCGCTCAAGAGTAGGCCAGATGATTCCAAGCGTCTTGAACCAGATATTCGCCAAGCGTTGCTGAAATTGCACGACTATCGTGTGCGCAGGTCATTTTTGATTGGCGCCTGAATGAACATTCAACCGCTCCAAGGCGAGTATTGGGCGAGTTGGGTCACGCGTCGATTTCGTCTTGAGGGCCACATGAACCAGGCGGATGGAATATCGAGCATTCCTTGTGCCGGCGATGTGAACCTGCATTTTCATGCCCCGAACCTGATCGGCCTGAGGTCTCTCTTTGGCCAGCAGAGTCAGTACAAGAATATTGGGGAGTTTCTGGCGCAGCACACGGGGCTACTCGCACACATGCCTACCCTTGCACATGACCTCAGAACGCTTGACCGCAAGCGAGCCCGAGCGATAGATACTCAAATTCGTCACTGGGTCGCGCGTGACCTGAGTCGATGGGGGCTGGTGCCTACGCCAAAGCTGTGCCCGCAATGCGCATCGATGGACTTTCAGCATCATCAAGTGGCGTACTTTCATACTGAGCATCAGCACGGCTTCTCGGCAGTGTGCGCTCAGCATCGTGTACCACTCATCGGGCTCGCCGAGGTTTGGAGGCTGAATTCTTCATTCCCGAGCGCAGGCCTCATCTCGGAGCTGGTCTACAGAGCGAAGAAATCTGATGGCGTCAGCGGGTATGACGATGCGGTGCAGGCCGCACTAAAGGTGCAAAGCGCTGGAACACTTCAGATCGGTGAGAACTCCGGCAATCGCTCCAAAGGCGTAGCGGGTGCGGCCAACGCTCCGGTTGGCGCAGACCGCCTACAAGTAAAGCGCATCAGTCTCGTTGGGCTCGCCAGGAAAATAGATCTGACTTCGCGAAAGCTGAGGCTGTTCCCGCAATATCAACGGCTGCCACTTGGTACGGCGCCCGTGCGGGCGCAACTCTTACAGCGTCGGTCTGGTGGGCAGCCAAGATACTCAGCTACGCTTGCAGCGCTGATCCGATCATCTAAGGAGAAGTAGCGAAGCTACGCCCTGGTGGACGCCAGCCCGACTTTACGCAGAAGCAACCTCTGCACAAATCAACTCCGCCTGCCTCAACACCGTCTTCACCGCCTCCTCCTGCAAATCGGGTGGATAGCCGTATTTGTTCAGGATGCGCTTCACGAGAACGCGAATCTTTGCGCGGGCGCTCTCGCGAAGTGTCCAGTCGATGGTGGCGCTCTTGCGCACCTGCGTGATCAGTTCGGTCGCAATCACCTTCAGCTTGTCATCGCCCAATGCCTGCACAGCGGACTTATTGGCAGCCAGAGCGTCATAGAACGCCACTTCATCATCGGTCAGCCCTAGGCTCTCTCCTCGCTTGCCTGCAGCATCGATCTCCTTGGCCAGCTTGATGAGTTCCTCAATGACTTCCTGGGTTGCGATGGCGCGGTTGTGATACTCGTTCAGCGTCTTCTTCAGCTTCTCGCTGAAAAGCTGGCTTTGCACCAGGTTGCGCGTGGCGCGGACTTTGAGTTCGTCCTTGAGCAGCTTCTCCAGCAACTCCGCTGCGACATTCTTGTGCTTCAACCCCCGCACTTCGGCCAGGAACTGATCGGACAGTATCGATAGGTCGGGTTTCTGCAGCCCAGCCGCAGTGAAAACATCAATCACTTGCCCGTCAGTGGTGATTGCCTTGGAAACGAGCTGCCGAACGGCAGCATCAATCTGCTCTGGTGTGCGTTTGCTGTTTGGACTGTGTTTCCCCAGCGCCGACTGAATTGCCTGGAAGTAGGAGACGTCATCGCGAATATTCGTAGCTTCCTCACTGGCGGCGCAAAGCGCGAATGCTTGGGAGAGCTCCGTGACGAGTTGCACAAAGCGCTGTTTGCCATCTTCCTGCGCCAGAATGTGTTCCTGTCCTTCGGGGATGAGTGCCAGGCGCTCGGCAGGCTTGCCTGTTGTCCACTTCTCCCAGTTGATCCCGTGGAGCATGTCGGAAATCACGCCGTGCTTCTCCAGCATCACGGCAATCGCCTGTGCTGTGTCGTAGGTCGGGTCGCCCTTGCCGCCGCTTTCCGTGTAGTTCGCCAACGCGTGCTTGAGCTGATCAGCCAGGCCAAGATAGTCAACGACTAGGCCGCCAGGCTTGTCACGGAAAACGCGGTTCACACGTGCAATGGCCTGCATCAGCCCGTGGCCCTGCATCGGCTTATCGGCATACATGGTGTGCAGGCAGGGCGCATCAAAGCCGGTCAACCACATGTCTCGCACGATCACGATGCGGAACGGGTCTTTGCTGTCCTTGAACCGATTGGCCAGCCTGCGGCGCTTGTCCTTGTTGCGAATGTGCGGCTGCCATGCCGGGCCATCATCGGCGCTGCCGGTCATGATCACCTTCACCACACAGTCCTTGACCTTCTCAGCTTCGGCGTCATCGTCCTGCGCGCTGGCCCAGTCCGGGCGCAGCTTGATGAGTGCCTCGTACAGATCCACGCAGATGCGGCGGCTCATGCAGACGATCATCGCCTTGCCGTCCATGGCCTCTAGCCGTTTCTCGAAGTGGTTGACTAGGTCTTGGGCGATAAGAGCGACGCGCTTCGGGTCTCCAACCAGCGCCTCCAGCGCACCCCACTTGGTTTTCAGCTTCTCCTTCTTGCTCTGCTCCTCGCCTTCCGTGATCTCGTCGAACTCCTTGTCCAGCTTGGGCAGCTCGGCCACATTCAGGCCAAGCTTGGCGATGCGGCTCTCGTAGTAGATCGGCACCGTGGCTTTGTCCATCACAGCGCGCTGAATGTCGTAGATGCTGATGTAATCGCCAAACACTGCGCGGGTGTTGGCGTCAGTCTTCTCAATCGGTGTGCCGGTGAAGCCGATGAAGCTGGCCTGCGGCAACGCATCGCGCATATGCCGCGCCAGCCCATCAATCAGGTCGTACTGGCTGCGGTGCGCTTCATCCGCGATGACAACAATGTTCCGCCGGTCGCTGAGTGCCGGCATCCGCTCGCCCTTCTCGGGCAGAAACTTCTGGATCGTCGTGAACACCACGCCACCACTCGCCACCGCCAGCAGCTCGCGGAGCTTTTCCCGATTCACGGCTTGCACTGGCGTTTGACCAAGGATGTCGTGGCAGCGCTGGAACTGCCCGAATAGCTGATCGTCCAGATCATTGCGATCTGTCAGCACAACCAGCGTCGGGTTCTGCATCGCCGGATGTCGAATGACGCGCGCTGCATAGAAGAGCATTGAAAAGCTCTTGCCACTACCCTGCGTATGCCACACCACGCCAGCGCGCCGGTCGCCCGGTTTGCCGTCATGCATGCGGCCCACCCAATAGTTGCCCAGCTCCTGCTTGGCCAGATGCGCATCCGCCATGCCGCTGGCACGCACAGTTTCCTCCACAGCCGCGTTCACGGCATGAAACTGGTGATACCCCGCGATGATCTTGTGCAGGGCGCCGGTGTCCGAGTCCTCCTCAAAGACAATGAAGTGCTGCAGCATGTCCAGAAACCGCCGCTTCTCAAACACACCCTTGATCAGCACTTCAAGCTCAAGCGAACCCTTTGGCGCGTCAGCCTCACCGTCGATGGTGCGCCAGACTTTGAACCACTCTTGATTCGCCGTAACCGAGCCCATGCGCGCCTGCAGGCCATCGCTCACCACCAGCGCCGCGTTGTAGTGCAGCAGCGTGGGAATCTCTGCCTTGTAGGTTTGCAGCTGCGCGTAGGCGCTCCAGATGGTCGCGTCCTCATCCGCTGCGTTCTTCAGCTCGATCAGGCCCAGCGGCAGACCGTTGACGAAGACCACGATGTCCGGCCGCCGGTTGTGTTGCCCCTCTATCACCGTGAACTGGTTTACTGCTAGCCAGTCATTGGCCTCCGCATCGGTGAAATCCACCAGCCGCACATGATCCCCGGCGATGCTGCCGTCCGCACGCGAATATTCGCAAGGCACACCATCGCGCAACATTTGGTGAAAGGTGCGGTTTGTTTGAGTTAGTGCAGGTGAGCCCACCCGTAGCACCTTTCTCAAGGCGTCTTCGCGCGCATCCTCGGGAATGGCCGGGTTCAGCCGGTGAATGGCCTCGCACAAGCGACTCGCCAGCACCACGTCACCAAACGAATCTCGCTCCGCTGCTGATTCACCGGGTGCTAAGTGTGGCCCATGCCCCACCGCATAGCCCAGCTCATCGAACCATGTAAGGGCAGCCTCTTCGATGACAGATTCGTTGAGGGCCATGGCTACGGGGGGGATGCGGGCTTTGCTGCAGGCCCCATTTTCGCAGCTGCCACTTGTGGCATAGGCTTGCCGGGTGCTGGCAAGCAACTTTCGACCATGGCACAGAACGCTGCCAGTTTTCCTGAGTCAATCTTGCCCTCTGAATAGAGGAACAGGACATGCTGAGGTTTACGGTGGTCTGACCCAGGCGGAGGAATATTCAAGAAGGCCTCAACATCTCGCGCTATGGGGCAAATCGCAAGAGTCAGCTTCGCATGCCTTGAGCTTTGTATGAGATTGTTCAAGTCAGCGTGCTCATCCTTGTTGTCGTCGTCATCATGAATCACCGAGTGCGCTATGCCGAGGTGACTAAGCAGATTCATGAATCGGTGGATATTGTATTTTCCAAGACAGTCCAAGACCTGAAGCCCACAGTCCGCGCCTTTGATCTTGCCGTCGTCAATGAGTTTGTTGATGAGGGCGACTTCAGTTGGCCCTTCAACCAGTAGCACATGGTTGGCAAAAAAAATTCCTGAGCGATCCGAGCTTAACCAAAGGAAGTGTTTTACAGCTTCCATTTCGGGCCGGACATCATCCGCATGGAGCTTCTTTTGCATCTTTGGGTACTTGGCTACGATTGCCTCGATCGCCTTGTTTGCCGTCACAATTGCAGACCAATCCGATTGGCTGATTTGACTTGCCTCGATACTTCCTCCGTTGCGCTTGACGCGCACAATCGCCGGAATCGAATCAGCATTGCGACTAACAAAATGTGAAGAATGTGTAGTGCAGATGACCTGCCAGCTATCATTCTTGGCCATCGCCATTAGGCTCCGAGCAAGAATCTCCTGCTGGGGCGGATGAAGAAACGCCTCGGGTTCTTCAAAGAGGATGAGCGTGAGAGCAGGCACAAAGTCTTTGGCCTTTTTTGCAGCCTTCTTTCCAACGTACTCTGCGCCGAGTTGAATCAGCGAGTAGATGAAGTGGCGTTGAAAGCCCGAACCGTAGTAATCAACGCCCTGCGCCTTTCCGTGGAACTCATCAAGCAAATCCCAGCTAACCATCTGCTTGATGATGTCTGCGGCTGAAGGTGGCGGAAACCGAAGTGCGAATTTCGTCTGCCAGGGTTCAAGCAATTTGTTGAATGACTCCTGAAACCCTTCGAGCGATCGATCGTCCTTAGTCTTCTCTTTTAGAATGGTTGAGGCGAATGTGTCCACGCTCTTGGCAAACTCACCATATGCCTTCCCGCCTTCAACAACATCAGACATCACATCGGTCAAGAGGTCTCGAAGTGCGGACGGCCCTGTTAGCTTGGTGTGCTCGTCGACTTTACTAACTGCTGGGATGTAGATGAGGTCGCCTAACTTGCCACTTTGGACGTTCTTCGCGCCGTAGAACGGCTCGTCGGAAAGATTGCCGTCGTTCTTGAAGCCGTAGATTGAGCCCGCAGCACTCTTGCCGTCAGCTCCTTTGGATTTCGTTTGGAATAGTTTCCGGACTCTGAGCGTCTTGTCGGCAGCTTTGTAGGTTTCCGCGAGGGAATCATGTTCTGCATCGGACAAACTGAATTTCAGTTCGGCCCATGACTCATCATCAGCCGCTTTCAAAAACGGAAAGTCCTTGTCCGGTTTGAATTTGAACCCGTCCTTTTCGTAGAACGCCCGTATGCCATCAATGAACGTGCTCTTGCCCGCATTGTTTGGACCGACCAAAAGGCTATAGGAATGAAACTGCACCTCCTGTTCGAGGATGCCGCGGAAGTTGTGGAGCTTGATGCTGAGAAGCTTCATGTGCAGTTCACTCCTGTAGTTGAGCGGCGCTCAACTCCCCGCTAAGCAGCTTTGGCAGCAGCGTGTCGCGCAGGGTGGCGAGAGTGCGGGATTGTTCAGCGTTTGCTCGGATTTGCGCGAACAGTGGGTCGATAGTCTTTGCGAATGCCTCACCAATTTCTGGCGGCGGGAGCATGAACGGGATGCGGTTCATATTTCCCTGATTGAGCTTTGGCTGAACGGCTCCATTCACAAATGGCCCGATGTTGCAGCCTTTAAGGTGAAGCAGAAGATGCTCAGTGCTGATGCCATTCTTGCCACGCAGAACGTGGGCGTGGTTGTTTACCCAGAACTTCCCCCAAACGTATTGCAGGACGGGCGTTCCGTCTTCATTGACGACTGAACCGTCTTCACCCATGAGTGTGTAAATGCCGTCGAAAAGGTAGTCGTCCACGTAATCCATGACCGAGGCCGCGCCGTGGTAGGGATACTTGCCTTTCCGCGCTTCGCGCTCACGGCCCGACAACGGAATCCTTTTCGAGTCAAAGATTTCAATCACCTCGCTGAGTGTCGTGACTCGCCAGCCAGTCGGGACAATGCCTTCAGCCGTATGCTGAAAATGAGCGGGGAAAAGGGCGGCGGTGGCGGGGTCGAGGCCAACGGGCTGGCGGCCGTCAAGTTTGGCGCGGACGGGGTCGAAATCCACGAACCAGCTCTGGAACAGCGCCCGCGCCATTGCCTCCAGCGTCGCGTTCATCCGCCGGTTCAATTCGATCTTCGCGCAGAAATCAAAGTAAGTGCGACCAATCGCTTCCTGAACAGGACGCGCAGGGTACGGAAGGTGGAGTTTGTCGAAATCTGTCTTTTTAAAATGCGGAATGACACCGCTGACATCTAAATTCTTGATCTGTCGCTGAACATCTGCCGAGCGAAGCGCAGCAAAGAGGAAAAGAGGATCGATAACCTCCTCATTTGCACGAAGTGCAACCATGTCCTGAGCGATGACGAAATCTACGGGGTCTGGAACCAAGCAGATCGCACCGTTCTGACTCCCTTTATTCGTCAGAATGATGTCGCCGGGAATTGGATGCGAACGGAACCAATTTTCATAAGTCTCCTGCGAGACGAATCGGAGCTTTTCGTATGCAGGATAGAGCTGATCGTTTGAAATGCAGTTTGTCGCAATTAAGGGGATTCCGTATTCGGCCGTTGGGGCAGTCCGTCCTCTGTTGTCCACGATGAACTTCGTGGTCTTCGACAGCGGAATGGTCTTGCCGTCCAACTCACTCGCCATAACCCAATGCCCTCAGGTTTTTTTTGATCGCCTGCTCCAGTTTCGCGGATTCCGCCAACTGGGCGTTCAGTTCGGCAACAAGGCGCGGCATCTTTTCCTCGAAGGACTCGCCGTCGTCTTCGACTTCCTCGGCACCGACGTAGCGGCCGGGTGTGAGGACATGGCCGTGCCCGGCGATTTCCGCCGTGGTGGCGGATTTGCAGAAGCCAGGAATGTCGGCATAAGTGGCGTTGGCCTCTTTGTCTCCGCGCCATGCATGGTAGGTGGTGGTGATTTTTTCCAGGTCAGCGTCGGTCAGCTCGCGGTGGACGCGGTCGATGAGGGTGCCGAGTTTGCGGGCGTCGATGAAGAGGGTTTGTTTGCGGCGGTCGCGGAAGCCACGTTTGGCGTCGGCAGCTTTGTTCTTCGCGAGGAACCAGAGGCAGACGGGGATCTGCGTGCTGTAGAAGAGCTGGCCGGGCAGCGCCACCATGCAGTCCACGAGATCGGCATCGATCAGGGCTTTGCGAATTTCCCCTTCGCCGGACTGGTTGGAGGACATGCTGCCATTGGCGAGGACGAAGCCGGCCATGCCATGGGGTGCCAGGTGGTGGATGAAGTGCTGTACCCAGGCGAAGTTGGCGTTGCCCTTGGGCGGCACGCCGAACTGCCAGCGCACGTCGTCATCCTTGCGGAACCAGTCGGAGTCGTTGAAGGGTGGGTTAGCGAGGACGTAGTCGGCGCGGAGGTCAGGATGCTGGACGTTGCGGAAGGTGTCGGCGTGTTCCTTGCCGATGTCGGCCTCGATACCGCGGATGGCCAGGTTCATGATGGCGAGGCGGCGGGTGGTGGCGTTGCTCTCCTGGCCGTAGATGGAGATGTCGCCCAGCTTGCCGCCGTGGGATTCGACGAATTTTTCCGATTGCACGAACATGCCGCCGGAGCCGCAGGCGGGGTCGTAGATGCGGCCTTTGTAGGGGGCGAGCATCTCGACAAGGCAGCGCACGACGCAACTTGGCGTGTAGAACTGGCCGCCGTTCTTGCCCTCGGCGCTGGCGAAGCGGGTAAGGAAATATTCGTACACGCGGCCGAGCAGATCGACGGAGCGGTGAGTCTTCTCACCTTCGCTGGCGGCGGTGAGGCTGATGGTGGCGATGAGGTCGATGAGTTCGCCGAGGCGGTGCTTATCCAGAGCAGGCCGGGCGTAGTCCTTGGGCAGCACCCCTTTGAGGTGTGGGTTGTCGCGCTCGATGGCGACCATGGCGTCGTCCACGATCTTGCCGATGGTGGGTTGCTTGGCGTTGGCCTGGAGGTGGGACCAGCGGGCATCGGCGGGCACCCAGAAGACGTTCTCGGCTTTGTATTCGTCCGGGTCTTCGGGGTTGGCGCCGGCGTAGTCCCCTTTGCCTGCAACGAGCTTGGCGCGGTGCTCTTCGAACGTGTCGGAGATGTACTTCAGGAAGATGAGGCCGAGAACGACGTGCTTGTATTCCGCCGCGTCCATGTTGTTGCGGAGCTTGTCTGCGGCGAGCCAGAGCTTGGCTTCAAAGCCCAGGTTGGCGGTGGAGTCGGTTTTTTTGGTTTTGGCTGCTTTGGCCATAGAAACGTGAATCCCCTCGATTGCTCGGTTGTATATCCGAGCGAATGTTAGAGGAGTCTCGCGCCAAAGGGCACTACCAAGGTTGATAGGGTCAGTGATCAGGCACCGAGTCACGTGCCGACACCGAGGGAGAGGCAGGTACTAACTGATCGACCTCAGGAAGTACGGCCACCTGCGTTCTTGCTTGGCAATCGGGAGTTGTGAGCCGTTCGCATTTAGACAGGCCTTCAGCGAATTCTCACCTTTTGGCATTTTCGACAGGTCTTATTGCGCATCGACAGACTTAATTGTTACTTATCAATGTTGCACCGCACCATCAAAACCGATTGACGCCTCGGAACTCCCCGCATACGCTAGTTTCAAACAAACGTTTGAACTCTTCGCGAATAACCGCTTAGAGCCTTGTTTTATCAAGGATTCGTATGTCGCCAACGCCGCAAGTCAAGCGTCTGCAGCCGGTCGATGTCTCGGCCCAGACCACCAAAACCCGCATCCTCGATGCCGCTGAAGAGCTCTTCATGGAGCACGGCTTCGAGGCGACGTCCTTGCGGCTGATCACGACTGCGGCGGGGGTGAATCTGGCGGCCGCCAACTATCACTTCGGGTCGAAGGAAGAGTTGTTCCAGGCGGTGCTGACCCGCCGGCTGGACCCGATGAACCGCCAGCGCATGGACTTGCTGGAGTCGTTCGAAGCCGCAGCGGGTGGCAACACGCTGTCCTGCGACAAGATCCTCTCGGCCATGTTCATTCCCGCGCTGAAGCTCGCTCGGGACAAGCAAACCGGTGGCCAGAACTTCCTCCGCCTCCTCGGGCGCGCCTATGCCGACCCGGCCCCGTTTATCCGCGATTTTCTGTCCCAGCAGTACCACGACATGATCGCGCGCTTCCGCACGGCTTTTGCAAAGGCGCTGCCGCATCTGCCCAAGGACGAGCTGTCATGGCGGCTGCATTTCGTGATGGGTGCCCTGTCCTACACCCTGGCGGGAACCGATGTATTGAAGATGATTGCCCAGTTCCAGCCGGACGAGGCCGACAACGACGAATTGCTGCTGTCTCGCCTTGCCCCGTTTCTCGCCGCCGGATTGATGGCCCCGGCCACCACCAGCGGCACCGTGCACCAAATGTTTCAGGAAGCAGGTTGAGAAACCATGAATAGATCTACTGCGCGTCCCGATCTTGCCCCTCCGGTGCTCTGCGTACCCAAATGCACGCGTCCGCTCCTCGGGGCAACCTCGGGCCGCTCGCTAGGATTTCTTCACGGCTTCTCGGCTCATCACTAGGAGATGCACATGACCACACTACTCACCGTCGTCGCGCTGCTGGGGCTCATCTGGGCACTGGCGTTCCACTCGGCCTCCGCCATCGCCTGGACGATTGTCCTCGGTGCGGGGCTCATCACCGGCACGCTCATCGGCGCGTTCGGCTGGATCTCGGCGCCGCTGCTCTGGACGGCCTTCGCGATTTTCGCGGTCATCATCAACATGAGTGCGCTGCGCCGCTCGCTCATCACGGCGCCGATCTTCAGGATCTACAAGAAGATCCTGCCGCAGATGTCCGACACCGAGCGCGAGGCGCTGGAAGCCGGCACCGTGTGGTGGGACGGTGATCTCTTCACCGGCCGCCCCGACTGGGACAAGCTGCTCGCCTATCCCGCGCCGAAGCTGACGGCGGAAGAGCAGGCGTTCATTGATGGCCCGACCGAAGAGCTCTGCAGCATGCTCGACGAGTGGCAGGCCACGCACGCTGACTATGACCTGCCGCCAAACGTCTGGCAGTTCATCAAAGACAAGGGCTTCCTCGGGATGATCATCCCGAAGGAGTACGGCGGCCTGGGCTTCTCCGCCTATGGTCACTCGCAGGTGGTGATGAAGATCTCCACCCGTTCAGGCACGGCAGCGGTGTCGGTGATGGTGCCGAACTCACTTGGCCCGGGCGAACTCCTGATCCACTACGGCACGCAGGAGCAGAAGAACCACTACCTGCCGCGTCTCGCCAAGGGCCTGGAGATTCCGTGCTTCGCGCTCACCGCGCCGGATGCGGGATCGGACGCCGCATCGATGCCCGACGTCGGCATCGTCTGCAAGGAAATGTTCGAGGGCAAGGAGACGCTGGGTCTTCGAGTCACCTGGGACAAGCGCTATATCACGCTGGGCCCCGTGGCCACGATTCTGGGTCTGGCATTCAAGTGCTACGACCCGGACAAGTTGCTGGGTGGCGAAGTGGATCGCGGCATCACCTGCGCGCTGATCCCGACGAATCACAAAGGCGTGAACATCGGCCGCCGTCACTTCCCGCTCAATGCCGCGTTCATGAACGGTCCCAACTGGGGCAAGGATGTGTTCATCCCGATGGACTGGGTCATCGGTGGTCAGCCTATGGTCGGTCAGGGCTGGCGCATGCTGATGGAATGCCTCGCTGCGGGCCGCTCCATCTCTCTGCCGGCGCAGTCAATTGCCGCAGGCAAGTTCGCCTCCATGGCCACCGGCGCCTATGCGCGCGTGCGCCAGCAGTTCAAGACGCCCATCGGCAAGTTCGAGGGCATCGAGGAAGCGCTGGCCCGCATCGGCGGCCACACCTACCTGATGGACGCCACGCGCACGGTCACCGCCGGCGCGCTGGATCTCGGCGAAAAGCCTTCGGTGCTGTCTGCCATTTCCAAGTACCACCTCACCGAGCGCATGCGCATGGTGCTGAACGACGCCATGGACGTGCACGGCGGCAAGGGCATCTGCATGGGGCCGAATAACTATCTCGGCCGTGCCTATCAGATGATTCCCATCGCCATCACGGTGGAAGGTGCCAATATCCTGACCCGCAGCCTGATCATCTTCGGCCAGGGCGCCATCCGCTGCCACCCGTTTGTGCTGAAGGAAATGAAGGCGGCCCAGGCCGACTCGCTGGTGGATTTCGACAGCGCCTTCTGGGGCCACATTGCGTTCACCGTGTCCAACGCGGCGCGTGCGCTGTGGATGGGCATCACCGGCGCGCGCTGGATGGATGCGCCGGCCTGCCCCGAGACCAAGCGCTACTATCAGCAGATGACGCGTTTCTCCTCCGCCTTTGGCCTGCTCGCGGATGTGTCGATGTTCATCATCGGCGGCTCGCTGAAGCGCAAGGAGAAGCTCTCCGCCCGTCTGGGTGACATTCTCTCGCTGCTCTATCTCTCCTCTTGCGCGCTCAAGTTCTACGAGGATCGCGGCCGCCTGAAGGACGAACTGCCGTTCCTGCGTTGGGCGTTGTATGACTCCTTCTTCCGCATCCAGGTGGCGATGGACGGCATCATCGACAACTTCCCCAACCGCTGGGTGGCGTTCGCGCTGAAGTGGCTGGTGTTCCCGCGCGGTCTCACGCTTGAGCAGCCGACCGACCGCATGGGGCATGAAGTGGCCGACCTGCTGATCAACCCGACGGCAGCACGTGCCCGCCTCATCCACGGCATGTACCTGCCGAAGGACGAGAACGACATCATCGGCCAGCTTGAAGCCGCCCTGCATGCAGTAATTGCCGCCGAGCCGATCGAGGCGAAGGTGCGCGCGGCGGTGAAGGGCGGACGCATTGCCGCACGCGGCCAGGCCGAGCAGTTTGCCCAGGCGGCAGAGCTCTCGGTCATCAGCGAGACCGAGCTCGCGCAATGGAAGCGCGCGCAGACGCTGCGCAGCGCGGTTGTCCACGTCGATGATTTCGACAAGCAGTTCAAGAGCCACATCCGCAATGAAGTCCAGGAGACCGAGTCATGGCAGCCCAAAGTCGTGTCTATGTAATCGACGGGGCGCGCACGCCCTTTCTCAAGGCCAAGGCACCGCTCGGTCCGTTCACCGGTGCGGATCTTGCGGTGGGCTGCGGCCGCCCGTTGCTGGCGCGGCAGAAGTTCGCGCCGACGGCGTTCGATGAAGTCATCATCGGTGCCGCCATGCCGAGCGCGGATGAGGCCAACATCGGCCGCGTCATTGCGCTCCGCCTGGGTTGCGGCGACAAGGTGCCGGCCTGGACGGTCATGCGGAACTGCGCATCCGGCCTGCAGGCCATTGATTCGGCCTACGCGAATATTCGCGCCGGCAAATCCCGTCTGGTATTGGCTGGCGGCACCGACGCCATGAGCCACGCGCCGCTCTTGTACAGCGCGGCGATGGTGAAGTGGTTCGGCGCCATGGGATCGGCCAAGACCATGGGCCAGCGTGTGGGTTTGTTCGCGCAATTGCGGCTCAAGAACATGCTGGCTCCCATCATCGCCATCGAGCGCGGCCTGACAGATCCCACCGTGAAGTTGAGCATGGGCCAGACGGCGGAAATCGTCGCCAAACGCTTCGGCATCAACCGCCAGATGATGGATGAGTTCGCGGCCCGCTCGCATCGACTGGTGCTGGAAGGGCGCAAGAACGGCCACTTCAGCGAGATCGAAACGATCATCGACGGCAAGGGTAATGTCTATGCCGAGGATGACGGCGTGCGCAGCGACTCAACGCCGGAGAAGCTTGCCAAACTGAAGCCCTACTTCGACAAGGTGTACGGCAACGTCACGCCGGGCAACAGCTCGCAGATCACCGACGGCGCCGCCATGCTCATTCTCGCCTCCGAAGAGGCGGTGAAGCAGCACAACCTCACGCCCATTGCCGCCATCGTGGATACCCACTGGGCAGCATTGGACCCGAGCGAAATGGGCCTGGGCCCGGTCCACGCCATCACCCCCATGCTGCAACGCAACGGTCTGGGCCTGCAGGACATGGACACCATCGAGATCAACGAAGCCTTCGCCGCGCAGGCGCTGGGCTGTGTCGCGGCCTGGAAATCCGAGGCGTACTGCAAGGACAAGCTGGGACTGCCCGGCGCGTTCGGCGAGGTGGACATGGCGAAGTTCAATCCCGATGGCGGCGCCATTGCGGTCGGCCATCCCATTGGCGCATCCGGTGCACGGGTCACGCTGCACGCCATGAAGACCCTGCAGCGCACGGGTGGCAAGTATGGTGTCGCGTCGCTGTGCATCGGTGGCGGGCAGGGCGGGGCGATCCTGCTCGAGCGCGTCTAGTCTGCACACGAATATTCGCACCATGTCCCAGGGATTTCTGACCCGGC
This sequence comes from Burkholderiales bacterium, assembly GCA_033764435.1. GTDB lineage: Bacteria > Pseudomonadota > Gammaproteobacteria > Burkholderiales > Usitatibacteraceae > JAEUMY01. The sequence goes on along the minus strand of JANRIX010000055.1, from coordinate 193,430 downwards.
TGAAGCCCGGACCTCGCGCATTGCGGCTGATGATGAACCTCTGGCCGCCGTTTCGCGGGGCCGGCATCAAGGTCGTGCACATCGCGCCGGATTACTCGCGACTGCGTGTCGAGCTGCGCATGAAGCTGCTCAATCGCAATTACGTCGGCACGCATTACGGCGGCTCGCTGTTCTCGATGACCGATCCGTTCTACATGATCATGATGATGCAGCGCCTCGGCAAGGGCTACATTGTCTGGGACAAGGCAGCGACCATCCGTTTTCGCCGTCCTGGCAAGGGCACGGTGCATGCGGAGTTCCATCTGTCCGATGAGGAAGTGGCCCGCGTGCGTCGCATCGTGGAGGCCGAAGGTCGCATGGAGCCCGTCTACACCATCGAGGTGAAGAATGCGGCGGGCGAAGTGGTGGCTGAGATCGAAAAGACGCTGTCCATCAAGCGCAGCGACGCGGCGCTGTCCAAGCTGTCCCGGGCGGCGTAGGACGTGCGATGACCGTGCTTCGCGCCATCCTGCTCGATCTGGACGACACGTTGTTCGACCATGCGCATGCTTCGCAAGTCGCGCTGAAGGCGCTGCACGCCGAGCATGCGGCGCACGTCGACTACGACACGTTCTCCACCGAGCATGCCGAGCTGCTGGAGCATTTTCACCAGAAGTTCCTGCAGTGCGAATATTCGCTGGACGAGGCGCGTGCCGCGCGCATGACGGCACTATTCAATCATTTCAATCTGCCTGTCGACAACGAGACCGCGCTCCGCGTGGCGATGACGTATCGCGATCTCCATCAGGCCAACCGCCGGCTGGTGGCGGGCGCGGCGGATCTGCTGGAAAAGCTCTATTGCGAATATTCGCTGGCGATCGTAACCAATAATTCTTCCGCCGAGCAGCACGCCAAGCTGAAGCATCTGGGCATCGCCGGCTACTTCAAGGCGCTGGCCATCTCCGAGGAAGTCGGTGCCACCAAGCCCGACGCGCGCATCTACTATGCGGCGCTCGACCAGCTGGGTTGCGAGCCGCATGAAGCGGTCATGCTGGGCGACAACCTGCATGCCGATGTGCGTGGCGCGCATGACGCGGGCATCGCCGCCGTCTGGTTCAACCGTTTTTTGAAGTCCTCATCCGAACCCGTGGAGCAGGTCACCTCGCTGGCGCCCGCCGGCGATGTGCTGGCCGCCATCCGTCGGGCGCATCAACAACGCATTCAACTGTTCCAGGGAGTGAAGCATGTCCTATCAGCATTGGCGTCTTGAACGTGAAGGGGACCTCGCGTTCCTCACGTTCGACAAGGCCGGCGAATCGACCAACACGTTTTCGAGCGAGGTGCTGAACGAGCTCGCAGCCGTTGCCGACGAGCTGGCCAAGGCACCGCCCAAAGGGCTTGCCATACTGTCGGCCAAGGACAACGGCTTCGCTGCCGGTGCAGACATCAATCAGTTCACGTCCTTCAAGAGTGCGGAGGAGGCCAAGGCCTTCACCAAGCTGGGCCTGGATGTCTTCGACAAGATCGCCTCGCTGCGCTTTCCGACGGTGGCGATGGTCCACGGCTTCTGCATGGGTGGCGGCACGGAACTCTCGCTCGCCTGCACGTATCGAGTGATGGACGATGGCCCCAAGACCAAGATGGCGTTGCCGGAAGTCCTGATCGGCATCGTGCCCGGCTGGGGTGGCGCCATGCGCATGCCGAAGCTGATCGGTGCGGGACAGGCGCTCGACCTGATGCTGACCGGACGCGGCGTGAATGGCCGGAGCGCGAAGCGCATGGGGCTTGCGGACGTGGTGACGCCGCGCCGCCACTTCATGAATGCCGCCCGCATGCTGCTCAAGGATCCACCGCCACCTCACAAGCCTTCTTTCGGCCAGGCCATTACCGACTGGCCGGTCATCCGCAGCATCGTCGCGTCCAAGGCGGCGAGCAGTGTGTCGAAGAAGGTTGCGCAGAAACACTACCCCGCGCCCTACGCCATCATCGATCTCTGGCAGAACTACGGCGGTGATCCGCGCAACGTCCCGGATTCCAGCCCGACGTCCATCGCCAGCATCTTCAGCCATCCAACCACCGCCAACCTGATCCGCATCTTCAAGCTGCAGGAGCGGATGAAGGCGATGGGTAAGGATGCGGATGCGAATATTCGCCATGTGCATGTCATCGGCGCTGGCGCCATGGGTGGCGACATCGCCGCCTGGTGCGCCTTCCGCGGGCTCACCGTGACGCTGCAGGACCTGTCCGCCGAACGCATCGCACCCGCAATCAAGCGCGCCGCCGAGATGTACAAGAAGCGCCTGAAGCAGCCGCATCTCATCCAGGCTGCCATGGATCGCCTTATTCCCGACCCCAAAGCCGATGGCGTGGTGCAGGCGGACCTCATCATCGAAGCCATTGTCGAGAACCCGGAGATCAAGAAAAAGTTGTACGCAGACATTGAGCCGCGCATGAAGCCCGGTGCCATCCTCGCCACCAACACGTCCAGCATTCCGCTGCAGCAGTTGTCGGGTGTGCTGAAGCGTCCCGAGCAACTCGTCGGCTTGCACTTTTTCAATCCGGTCGCGCAGATGATGCTGGTGGAAATCGTGGAGGGTCCACAGACATCGCCCGAGGTGATGCAGGCCGGCATCGCCTTCACCCGCCAGATCGACAAGCTGCCCATGCCGTGCAAGTCCGCGCCGGGCTTCCTGGTCAATCGCGTGCTCTCGCCGTACTTGCATGAAGCCATGCTGATGCTGGATGAAGGCATTCCCGGCGAAATCATTGATGCTGCCGCGCGCGATTTTGGCATGCCCATGGGGCCGATCGAATTGGCGGACATGGTGGGTCTGGACATCTGCTATGCCGTGGGACATGAACTCGGCAAGCCGGGCCAGAAGGTGCCGGCCAAACTCCAGGCCTGCATCGACGCCAAGCATCTCGGCAAGAAGACGGGGCAGGGCTTCTATCGTTGGGAGAATGGCAAGCCGGTGAAGAGTGGGCCGCGCAACGACTTTGATCTGGTCGCGCTGGCGGATCGCATGACCCTCCCCGCGATCAACGAGGCCATCGCCTGCGTGCGCGAAGGCATCGTGGCCGACAGCGACCTCGCCGATGCCGGCGTGATCTTCGGCACCGGCTTTGCGCCACATCGCGGCGGCCCCATCCAGGCGGCCAAGGCACGTGGCAAGGACGAGCTCCTGAAAGTCATGGCGATGTTCGAAAAGCAGTACGGCGAGCGCTTCAAGGCTGACGCCGGCTGGCAGACGGTGGTCTGATCCATGAATCCCGTTCTCAAACTCTGGAACAAATATGGCCAGAGCGGCTTCGGTCGGTGGCTGTTCAGCTTCATGGTGTGCCGAAAGGCGCCTTACTTCGCCACCATCCGGCCGCGTTTCGAAGTGCTGGAGGTCGGCCGCGCGCAGGTCAGCATGAAGAAGCGCCGCAGCGTGGAGAATCACATCGGGACGGTGCATGCCATCGCCATGTGCAATCTCGCCGAGATCGCCGGTGGCACGCTGACCGAGGTGTCGATTCCCGCATCCATGCGCTGGCTGCCCAAGGGCATGACCGTGTCCTATCTCAAGGTGGCGAAGACCGATGTCACCGCGTTCGCCACACTGCCAACCGTTGAAGAAGGTGTGGCGCGCGATGTGCCCGCGCATGTCGACATCAAGGATCGGGACGGCACCATCGTCTGCCAGGCCGACATCACCATGTACGTGAGCCCCAGGAAGAAGGGCTGATGGAGACCGTCATCACGGCCGACGGCCATCGCCTGACCGTCACCCGGTTTGCGCCGCAAGGCCTGTGCAAGGCGAATGTGCTGATCGCAGGCGCGATGGGTGTACGCCAGGACTATTACGCGCCCTTTGCGGAAAGCCTCGCCGCGCAAGGATTTGCCGTGACGACCTTCGACTATCGCGGCATGGGGTTCTCGCGCAGCGGCAGCCTGCGCGGGTTCGACACCGACATCATCACCTGGGCCGAGCAGGACGTTGACGCGATGATCGTCGCGGCGCGCACACACGACGCACCGCTTTACCTGGTCTCGCACAGCCTGGGCGGACAGATCCTTGGCCTGGTTCCGCGCCGCAATGAAGTGGAAGCGATGTTCACGGTGGCCAGTGGCACGGGGTACTACAAGCACAACAAGACCATGCCCTTGCAGGTGCGCTTCCTCTGGTACGTCGCCATGCCGCTCTATACGCGAATATTCGGATACTTTCCCGGCAAAAAGCTGCGCAAGGTCGGCGACCTCCCGCGTGGCGTCGCGCTGCAATGGACGCGCTGGTGCAAGCATCCCGAGTACATCGTCGACGAACACGGCCGGCCCATGCGCGACGGCCATGCGAATATTCGCATTCCCATCTTCGGCCTTTCCTTTGAGGACGACGAGTACATTCCCAGGGTCGCCATCGACCAGCTGCATGGCTTCTATCGGGCGGCCCAGGTCGAGCGCCGGCATGTCGAGCCGCAGGAAGTCGGCGCACGCCGCATTGGCCATTTCGGCTTCTTCAAGCCGCAGTACCGCGAGTCGCTCTGGCCGCTGGCCGCAGAGTGGCTGACCCGGCAGGGCACGCGGGCGCAGGTTGCATGAACGCCACGGCAATACCCTTCCTCCGCGGCGCGGCAGCGGGTCTGCACGGCCCGGGTGCGCGTGCTAAGGTTTCACTCCCCGCCGGCCCCGGCAGCAACGGGCCGCGCAAGACAAGCACAACGAGGAGAAGAACCTTGGCCGATCGAGAGACGCGCTATATCGCGCTCGACCACGACGCCACCATCGCCGACGCCTTCGCGGCGCGGGCCGCGCGCTCACCCAACGCGCTGGCGTACAAGGAATTTGATGCCAAGGCGCAGGCCTGGCGCGACTACAGCTGGCGCGAAATGGCTGATCTGGTCGCGCGCATGCGTGCCGGGTTCAAGCGCGAAGGCCTGCAACCGGGCGACCGCATTGCCATCATGCTGAAGAACAGCGTGGCCTGGGTGCTGGCTGATCAGGGCGCCTTCGCCCACGGGCTGGTGCCGGTGCCGCTGTTCGTCGATGACCGCCCCGACAATGTGGCCTTCATCCTCAATGATGCGGAGGTGAAGTGGCTCATCATCGATGGCGAGGAACACTGGAAGCGCCTGAAGACCGTGCAGGACCAGTTGGGCGGCCTGAAGCGCATTGTGAGCATGCGCCCGGTCACGGACGAGAGCGAACCGCGTCTGGCCACCTTTGATGCGTGGTTGCCGGCCTCGGCCGACACGCACGAAAAGCCGCCCACGCGTGGCACCGATCTCGCCACCATCGTCTACACCTCCGGCACGACCGGTCGGCCCAAGGGCGTGATGCTGACCCACCGCAACATGCTGTCCAATGCCCAGTCGGGGCTGAAGGTGGTTCAGGTCTTCCCGGAGGACGTTTTCCTGTCATTCCTGCCGCTGTCGCACATGTTCGAGCGTACCTGCGGCTATTACCTGAACGTCATTTCCGGTTCTTGCGTCGCGTTCGCCCGATCTGTCCCGCAGCTCGCCGAAGACCTCCGCACGGTGCGTCCGACCATCCTCATGTCGGTCCCGCGAATATTCGAACGCTTCCTGGCCGTCATCAACGATCAGTTGAAGAAGGCCAGTCCGCTGAAGCGACGCCTGTTCGAGCTCTCCGTGGAAGTGGGTTGGGCCCGGTTTCAGCATCAGCAGGGGCGAGGACCTTGGGAAGCCAGCTTTTTGCTCTGGCCCATCCTGAAGGCGCTGGTTGCGGAAAAAATTCTGGCGCGCCTGGGTGGTCGACTTCGCCTTGCCATCAGCGGCGGCGCCGCGCTGTCGCCGGCAGTGTCGCGTGTGTTTGTTGGCCTGGGACTGCCCATTTGCCAGGGCTATGGCTTGACCGAAGCCAGCCCGCTGCTGGCCGTAAACCTGCTGGAGCGCAATCTGCCCTCCAGCGTAGGTCCCGCCGTGCCCGACGTGGAGACCCGACTGGGCGAGAACAATGTCTTGCTGGTGCGTGGTCCGAACATCATGCAGGGCTACTGGAACAATCCCGAGGCGACCCGCGCCATCCTGTCCGAGGATGGCTGGCTGAACACCGGCGACCAGGTGAAGATCGAGGACGGCTTCATCACCATCACCGGCCGCATCAAGGAAATCATCGTGCTGGGCAATGGCGAGAAAGTGCCGCCGGTCGACATGGAGCTCGCCATCCAGATGGACCCGTTGTTCGAGCAGGTGCTGATCTTTGGTGAAGCCCAGCCCTATCTGACCGCACTCGTGGTGCTGAACGACGAGGAATGGGCCCGCTTTGCCGAAGAAAACAAGCTCTCCACCGTGCTCATCGGCGAGAACCGCGAGAAGGCGGAAAAGCTGCTGGTACGGCGTCTTGGGCAGCAGGTGAAACAGTTCCCCGGCTACGCCCAGGTGAGGAAGCTCACGGTCGTGTCGGAGAAGTGGACCATCGACAACGGCTTCATGACACCGACCCTGAAGTTGAAGCGCAATCAGATCGCGCAGAAGTACCAGGCCGCGATCGACGAGATGTACAAGGGGCACATCCTTTGAATCTTCCCAACGACAAGCAGCCGGTGCTGCGCGTGATTCCCATGCCGGCCGACACCAACGCCAACGGCACCATCTTTGGTGGCTGGGTCATGGCCCAGGTTGACCTGGCCGGCAGCGTGCCGGCGTTTGAGCGCGCCAAGGGGCCCGTGGTCACGGTGGCCGTGAATTCGTTCGTTTTCAAGCAGGCTGTGTTCGTGGGCGATCTGGTGAGTTTCTATGCGCATACCGTGAAGACTGGCCGCACGTCGGTCACGGTGGATGTCGAGGTCTATGCGCAACGTGGCCGCGCAGGGATGAGCGAAACGGTGAAGGTCACCGAAGCCACGCTCACGTATGTGGCCATCGATGCAGATCACAAGCCGCGCGAATTGCCGCCGGCGTAATCATTTTTTTGTAGTCCCGCTCAGGAGTTCAGATTGGACAAGTTCAACATCCGCAAAGTCGCCGTCCTTGGTGCCGGCGTCATGGGCGCGCAAATTGCCGCGCACCTCACCAACGCCAACGTCAAGGCCATCCTCTTCGATCTGCCCTCCAAGGAAGGCCCGAAGAACGGAATTGTCACCAAGGCCATCGACGGCATGGTGAAGCTTTCGCCCGCGCCGTTCGCCGCTGCGCATCGCGCTTCGCTGATCCAGGCCGCCAACTATGACGAGCACCTGGAGCTGCTGAAGGATTGCGACCTCATCATCGAGGCGATTTCCGAGCGCATGGACTGGAAGAAGTCGCTCTATGAAAAAGTGGCGCCCTTTATCCGTGCCGACGCCATCTTCGCGTCGAACACATCGGGTCTCTCGATCACCTCGCTGTCCGAGGCGATGCCTGCGAATATTCGCCCGCGCTTCTGCGGCGTGCATTTCTTCAACCCGCCGCGCTACATGAAGCTGGTGGAGATCATTCCCACCGCGCAAACCCAGCCAGCCATCCTGGATCAGCTGGAAGCCTTCCTTGTCACCACACTGGGCAAGGGCGTGGTCCGCGCCAAGGACACGCCCAATTTCGTGGCCAACCGCGTGGGCGTGTTCTCTATCGCCGCGACCATGCATCACACGCAGGCGTTCAAGCTGTCGTTTGATGAAGTCGATGCGCTGACCGGCCCCGCCATCGGCCGTGCCAAGAGCGCCACCTACCGCACTGCGGACGTGGTGGGCCTGGACACGCTGGCGCACACGTTCAAGACCATGGACGACAACCTGCCGGATGATCCCTGGCACAAGTACTACGCCGTGCCCGCCTATGTGAAAGCCATGATCGAGAAGGGCGCCCTGGGCCAGAAAACCAAGGCCGGCTTCTTCACCAAGAATGGCAAGGACATCCTGGTGCTGGATCTTGCCAAGCAGGATTACGTGGCCGGCACCGGCAAGGTGGCTGATGAAGTGGCCGCCAACCTCAAGATCAAGAATCCTGCCGAGCAGTTCGCCGCGCTGCGTGCTTCGGCCCATCCGCAGGCGCAGTTCCTGTGGTCGATTTTCCGCGACGTGTTCCATTACATCGCCGTACACTTGGGCAGCGTGGCCGAGTGCGCGCGCGACATCGACTTCGCCATTCGCTGGGGCTTCGGCTGGAAGATGGGTCCGTTCGAAACCTGGCAGGCCGCTGGCTGGCAGCAGGTGGCGAAATGGATTGCCGAAGACATCGCCGCGGGCAAGAGCATGAGCAACGCGCCGTTGCCCGCCTGGGTGACCGATGGCCGCGCGGGTGTGCATTCGCCCGAGGGCTCCTTCTCCGCCGCCAGCGGCAAGATGGTCGGCCGCTCCGCGCTGCCGGTGTATCAGCGCCAGCTGTTCCCCGAACTGGTGCTGGGCGAGAAGGCCAGCAAGGGCACCACCGTCATGGAAACCGAAGGCGTGCGTGCCTGGACTGTGGCGGGCTTCGAGGACATCCTCATCGTTTCGTTCAAGTCCAAGATGCATTCGCTGGGCGATGAAGTGCTGGCCGGTCTCAATCAGGCCATCGATCTCGCCGAGAAGCAGTATCGCGGCCTGGTGATCTGGCACGAGGCGCCGTTTGCCGTCGGCGCCAATCTGGTAAAGGCGCTGGAGTCGCTCAAGGCGGGCCGCTTCGAGGAATTCGAAGCCATGGTCGCCCTGTTCCAGCAGACGTCCATGCGTTTGAAATATTCGCTCATCCCCACCGTGGCCTGCGTGGAAGGCATGGCACTGGGCGGCGGTTGCGAGTTCGTGATGTACAGCGACCGCGTGGTGGCCGCACTCGAAAGCTACATCGGCTTGGTGGAAGTGGGCGTGGGCCTGCTGCCTGCCGGTGGTGGCTGCAAGGAGTTCGCGCTGCGCGCCGCGCAAGCGGCCCAGGGTGGCGATGTGATGCCGGTGCTGCAGAAGGCATTCAAGAACATCGCCATGGCGGAAGTCTCCAAGAGCGCCGAGCATGCGAAGGAACTGGGTTTCCTGCGCGACAGCGACGTGATCGTGTTCAACGCGCAGGAGCTGCTGCATGTGGGCCTCACCCAGGCGCGCGCCATGGCCGACTCGGGCTACCGCCCGGCCATCAACCCGACCATGATCCCGGTCGCGGGAGATACCGGTGTGGCCACGCTCAAGATGATGCTCATCAACATGAAGGAAGGCGGCTTCATCAGCGAGCATGACTATGAAATCGGTTCGCGCATCGCCGAGTGTCTGTGCGGCGGCATGGTTGACCCGGGTTCCATGGTCAACGAGAAGTGGCTGCTCGATCTGGAACGCAAGCATTTCGTGGAACTGGCCAAGACAGCCAAGAGCCAGGACCGCATCGAGCACATGTTGAAGACGGGCAAGCCGCTGAGGAACTAAGCACCTTGCGAATATTCGCAAAGCCCCCCCCATGAATTCTCCGCAAGGAAGGAATGTGAAATGACCAAACAAGTTCAGGAAGCCTACATCGTCGCCGCCGTGCGCACGCCCATCGGCAAGGCGCCGCGCGGCATGTTCCGCAATGTCCGCCCGGACGACATGCTGGCGCATGTGCTCAAGGGCGCCATGGCCCAGGTGCCGGGGCTGGACCCGCATGACATCGGCGACGTGGTGGTGGGCTGCGCCATGCCGGAAGGCGAGCAGGGCATGAACGTGGCGCGCATTGGTGTGCTGCTGGCCGGCCTGCCGGATTCGGTGCCTGCGGTCACGATCAACCGCTTCTGCTCCTCGGGCGTGCAGGCCATCTCGATGGCGGCTGATCGCATCCGCACTGGAGATGATGATGTGGTCATCGCCGCCGGCACGGAATCGATGAGCATGGTGCCGATGATGGGCAACAAGATCGCGCTGAACGATGCCGTGTTCGCCAACAACGAGCATGTGGCCATCGCCTACGGCATGGGCATCACCGCCGAAAACGTTGCCAAGCAATGGAAGGTGTCGCGCGAAGATCAGGATGCCTTCGCTGTTGCATCGCACCAAAAGGCGGCGGCGGCCATTGCCAACGGTGGGTTCAAGGATGAAATCCTGCCCTACGAAATCGATGCTTCGATTCCCGATCTCGCCAGCGGCCAGATCAAGCACAAGAAGAAGGTCGCCGATACCGATGAAGGTCCGCGCCCGGACTCTTCCGTCGAGTCCCTCGGCAAGCTCAGGACGGTGTTCGCGGCCAAGGGCTCGGTCACGGCCGGCAACAGCTCGCAGATGTCCGACGGCGCCGGTGCCGTGATCCTGATGAGCGAAAAGGCGCTGAAGAAGTACAACATCCAGCCGCTGGCCCGCTTCGTGTCCTTTGCCGTCGCCGGCGTGCCGCCCGAGATCATGGGCATTGGCCCCATCAAGGCCATCCCCAAGGTGCTGGCCCAGGCTGGGGTGAACAAGGACGACCTGGGCTGGATCGAGCTCAACGAAGCCTTTGCGGCCCAGGCGCTGGCGGTCATCCGGGACGTCGGGCTGAATCCCGAAAAGGTCAATCCGTACGGAGGCGCCATCGCCCTGGGTCATCCGCTCGGCGCAACGGGTGCGATCCGGGCTGCGACCCTGGTCCATGGCATGCGCCGCACCAAGCAGAAATGGGGCATGGTGACCATGTGCATCGGCACCGGCATGGGGGCTGCCGGCCTGTTCGAGGCGCTCTAGGGGGCCAAGCCAGGTTCCGCAACTCTTGCATGCGGGCTGGCCCGCCTCTGCCTGAGTGTTGCGAGACCACCACATTGCGTTGCCTTTTTGGATTAACTCCCTGACAATGAGGGCAAAATAGCGATCAAAATGCAGGCGCGGAGAATGCGGGACACGGGCGGCGGGGCGGCACAGGTCTGGACCAGACTGGAAGCCCCGGCAAAACGGGCCAGCAGCGCCAATTCCGACTCACACAAACACCACACTCTGAGGAGAAAAGGTTCATGAAAAACCTGTTCCATCGCTCACGCCCCGCGCTGAAGCCGCTCGCGCTGGCTACCCTGCTGGCCTGCGCCACAAGCGCCCAAGCCTTCCAGTTCAAGACGCAAAACGGCATCTCCGGCAGCTTCGACACCACGATCAGTTACGGGGTGTCGGTGCGCGCCCAGGATCCCGATCGTGCCTTGATTGGCATCTCTCAAGGTGGCACGGCGCGATCCGTCAACGAGGACGATGGCAATCGCAACTATAAGAAGAACGATCCGTTCGCAAACGTTCTGAAGGCCACCCACGAGCTGGACCTGAAATGGAGCAACTGGGGCATGTTCGCCAGGGGAACCTATTTTGTCGATTTCGAGAATCGCGAGAACGACAAGCTGGGTCCGGAAGGTCGCAAGCGTGTCGGTCGCGACGCCCAGATGCTGGATGCTTTCATTAGCGGCTCGTTTCAGCCGTTCGACAAGAACCTCCGGATGCGGGTCGGTAGTCAGGTGGTGAGCTGGGGCGAGAGCACCTTCATCCCCAACGGCATCAACGTCATCAACCCGGTGGACATCTCCAAGCTGCGCATTCCAGGTTCGGAACTGAAAGAGGCCTTCATCCCGTCTCGCATGCTGTGGCTGTCTCAGGAAATCACCGACAAGGCGAGTTTTGAGGGCTGGGTGCTGGCCAACCACGACAAGATCAAGCTCGATCCGCGTGGGTCCTACTTCAGCAACAACGACTTCGCATCGGACGATGGCTGGGAGGTGATCGTGGGCTTTGGCCGCCGCCATGACTTCAATGGCCGCGCGCCGGGCAATCCGGTCGGACCCGGTACCCCGCTGTCCGCGCCTGCTGCGGCGCTGCTGGGTGCGTTTGATCCGGCGGCTTCGGTCTGGGCGGCGCGCTCTTCGGATCGCAATGTATCGGACAAGGGCCAGTACGGTGTCGCATTTCGTTATCTCTCCGATTGGAACAACACGGAATTCGGCCTTTACTACATGAACTACCACAGCCGGATTCCGCTGTTTTCGGGCATCAAGGGAACGCCGCGGTCGGCGCTGACGGCGACGCCGCTGGGTGTGCCGGCAGGCCAGAGTGGTACGGCGACCTACTTTGCCGAGTACCCGGAAAACATCCGCTTGATCGGCCTGTCGTTCAATACCCAGGGACCTTGGGGCGTTGCGATTCAAGGCGAATATTCGTATCGGCCCAACAACCCATTGCAAATTGCCACGCCTGAACTGCTGCTGGCAGCTCTCGGCGCACCCAACCTGATCACTGGCTTTACCCAACTCCCGGGGCAGGCGCCCGGCGTCACGGCGTCTGCACTCGTTCCCAACGGCACCTATCTGCAGGGCTATCGCAACATCAAGACCAGCCAATTCCAGGTCACCGGTACGAAGGCCTTCCCGAATGTCTTCAAGGCTGATCAGGCCGTGATCGTCGGTGAACTTGGCTTCACGAAGTATCACGATCTGCCGAGTGATCTGAAATTCAATGGTCCGGCCGTATTCCTGCCGGCGACCGCGCTCGGCGCATTGGCGTCCGGAGCGGGCTCAGTCCAGGAAACAGGATTTGCCACCACCAACTCCTATGGCTACCGACTCGTGGGTCGACTGGACTATACCGGCGGGCCGTTCGGCACCAACTGGTCACCGCGCCTGGCTTGGTCACATGACATCAAGGGGACTTCTGCAACGTTCAATGAAGGGGTGAAGTCCGTGAATGTGGGCGTCAACTTCGAATATCAGAAGAAGATGACGCTTGATCTGTCGTTCACCCAGTATGGCGGCGGTCGCACCTATTGCGGTACGGACAATACGACACAGGCAGGCACCAGCGGAGCGTTGCTGGCCCAGATCGCGGTGCAGGGCGCGAGCTACTGCTCCAGCGCCAACCCGATCAAGGACCGCGACTTCTACTCGGTCGTGTTCACTTATTCGTTCTAAGCGGTTCGCCGTGCCGGGCCAGATCCGCATGATCTGACCCGGGGCGGCGCGTAGCGACCGCCGGCAACAGGTGGCGCAGCGGTAAACACCCCATAACTATCTGGAGGAAGCATGAATGCTCACAGCAAACTAAAGGTCGCACGCCTGACCGCAGCGACCCTCTGCGCCATCCTGCCCGTGGCCGCCCTGGCCCAGCTCTCTGCAGCTGACGCGGCCAAGCTGGGCACCACCCTGACCCCCCTGGGGGCGGAAAAGGCCGGCAACGCGGCCGGCACCATTCCCGCCTGGGACGGTGGCATCACCAAAGTGCCGGCGGGTCTCACCTATCGCGCCGGTGGCAACTACCCGGACCCGTTTGCAGCCGACAAACCGCTCTTCACCATCACTGGTGCCAATGCGGATCGTTACAAGGACAACCTGTCTCCCGGCCAGATGGCGATGCTGAAGAAGTATCCCACCTACAAGATGATCGTCTATCCGACCCGTCGCAGCGCGGCGTTCCCGGAAGGCCATTATCGCGAGACCAAGGATTGCGCGACCAAGGCCAAGCTGGTGCCGGGTGGCAACGGAGTCACCGGCTGTGTGGGTGGCATTCCGTTTCCCATCCCGAAGAACGGCACCGAGGCCATCTGGAACTCGACGCTGCGCTATCGCGGTGACACGTTTGCGATGCATTGGTCACAGGCGGCGGTCACCCGCACGGGCGAATTCGCGCTGGTGAAGTTCGAGTATGAATACGACTTCCACTACGGCAACCTGTCCAAGCCTGTCGCCCAGCGTGAAAACAACAAGGTGCTGAACTACCTGCAGGTCACCACCGCGCCGGCGCGCCTCGCCGGTCAGATCCTGCTGGTGCACGAGACCGTGGATCAAACGCGCGAGCCCCGCTCCGCCTGGACCTACAACCCTGGTCAGCGTCGGGTGCGCCTCGCGCCAAACGTTGCCTACGACAACCCGGGAACGGCTGCAGACGGTCTGCGTACCAACGACGACTTCGGCATGTTCAACGGTGCGACTGACCGCTACGAGTGGAAGCTGGTGGGCAAGAAGGAGATGTTCATCCCCTACAACTCCTACAAGCTCTCCGACCCGGCCCTCAAGTACACCGACATTCTGAAGCCCGGCCACATCAACCAGGACCTCGCCCGCTATGAGCTGCACCGCGTCTGGGTGGTTGAGGCCACCCTGAAGCCGGGCACGAGCCACATCTATTCCAAGCGCACGTTCTTCCTTGACGAGGATAGCTGGGCGGTGACCGTGACCGACAAGTACGACGGTCGTGGCGAACTCTGGCGCGTGGCCGAGCAGCACAACGAGAACTGGTACAACGTGCCCATGTTCTTCGGCACGCTGGAAATTCACAACGATCTGCAGTCTGGCCGCTACATCGCCATGGGTCTGCGCTCTGAAGAAGCAAAGATCTTCGAGCCGATCAAGCGCAATGCTGCCGACTACAGCCCGAATAGCCTGCGCGGTATCGGGACGCGGTAACGTCTGATCGTCACCGGCACGTCCGGTGGCATGCGGGGACAATCGGTTGCGGGTGCTTTACTCCGGCAGCTGCATTGTCCCCGGTTCGTTTTGTGAGCCGGAACAATACTACCTGGGCGGGGAGATGAGAATGAGTCGATTCATGCAGTCGGTCGGTCAGCCGAAATGGTTTGCGCCAGGCGGCGTCGCGCCGCGTGTCGCGAAAGCGCTTGTCGCGCTGGGTCTGGCCGGTGCTGCCGCGTTTGCCGCGCAGGCGCAGGTGCTTCCGGAATCCGGGCCGCTCGGCAAGCAGTCGGTCTCGCGCCTGTTGCTGGTCGATGCCGAACGTCACGGGAACCGCGTGGTTGCGGTCGGTGATCGGGGCTATATCCTCGTCTCTGACGACAACGGCGAATCCTGGCGCCGCGCCAAGTCGCCCGCAGCGCCGCTGCTCTCGGCGGTCACGTTTGTCGATGCCAAGCACGGCTGGGCGGTGGGCCATGACGCGGTCATCTTGGCGTCGACGGATGGCGGCGAGACATGGACCAAGCAGTTCTCGGCTGAAAGCGAACAGCGCCCCTTGCTCGACGTGATGTTCCTGGATCCTGCCAACGGATTTGCGGTGGGTGCCTACGGGGCTTTCTATCAGACTGCGGATGGCGGAAAGACCTGGAATGGGCGGCAACTGCTGCCGCCTCCGCCCGCTCCGGCGCGCGGCAAGGCGTCTGCCCCCGCGGGCCGTGGCGCGGCGTCGGACGAGCAGACCGATGAGGATCGCCATCTGAATGCCATCGTGAAGCTGGCGGACGGCAAGCTGCTGGTCGTGGGTGAGGCCGGGAAAATGGCCCGCTCCGATGATGGCGGCAAGACCTGGTCGCGGGTCGAGGCACCCTACAAGGGTTCGTTCTTCGGTGCGGTGCAAGCGCAAGACGGCTCGGTCATCGTGTTCGGTCTGCGCGGACGGATATATCGTGCCGACGCCACTCTCAAGGGCTGGAAGCAGGTTGAGAGCGCGTCACAAGCCACCTTGATGGGGGGCAGCCTGCTGCCGGATGGATCCATCGTTCTGGCAGGTGCAGCCGGGACCGTGTTGGTGAGTCGCGACAACGGGCAGTCCTTCTCGCGATTTGATTCCGGCACAACCCGCGCCTTCTCCAAAGCGTTGCTCGGCGGCCCCAATTCCGTGCTCGCGCTGGGAGAGGCGGGCGCCCGCGATCTGATCATTCCTGCGGCAAGACGATAGGCCGAGTTCCTCTGTCACGGCCACCCGCTCGCCACCTGTACACAAACCCGCACGCACACCCGACACAACTCGAACACGCCGCCCACCGGGGAACTCATCATGGTGAATTTCGAAAGATTGCTTGAACGCATTTCCAACCTGGTCTTCAACCATCGCAAGACGTGGTTGATTGTCTTTGCGGTGATGACCCTCGGATTTGCCGCCGCCGCTTCGCGCCTCTTCGTTGATGCGGGCTTCAGCAAAATGATTCCGCTGACCCATCCCTACATGAAGACCTATCGCGAATATGAAAAGGTCTTCGGTGGCGCCAACCGCGTGGCGGTGGCGCTGGTGCAGAAGGATGGCGACATCTTCAACAAGGAGTACATGGGCAAGCTGAAGGCCCTTACCGATGACGTGTTTCTGCTCAATGGCGTCGATCGTCCAAGCGTGCGTTCGCTGTTCACGCCCAACACCCGTTTCATCGAGGTGGTGGAAGAGGGCTTTGCCGGCGGCAACGTCATTCCCGCAACCTTCCAGGGTACGGATGACGACCTCAAAACCGTGCGCGGCAACATCCAGAAATCCAACGAGATCGGCCGCACGGTTGCCAGCGATTTCACCGGCGCGCTGGTGAGCGCAGGACTCATGGAAATCGATCCGCAGACAGGCAAACGGCTGGATTACTTCGAGGTCGGGGCCAAGCTCGAAGAATTGCGGAAGAAATATCAGAGCGACAAGCACACCGTGCACATCATCGGCTTTGCCAAGGCCACCAGCGACATTCGTGACGGTGCACGCGGGGTGATCACCTTCTTCGGCGTGGCCTTCGTCATCACCGCCGTGTTGATGTTCTGGTTCGTGAAGGATCTCAAGCTGACGCTGGTCGCGCTGGTGGTTGCGATGATGCCGGTGCTCTGGCTGCTGGGGACCTTGCCGATCATCGGCTTCGGCATTGATCCGCTGTCGATTCTGGTGCCATTCCTCATCTTCTCCATTGGCGTGTCGCACGCGGTGCAGATGACCAAGACATGGGAGCATGAAGTGGTGGCGGGAGCGGACAGCCTTACCGCGGCAAAGCGATCATTTGCCAAGCTCTTCATCCCCGGCACGCTCGCCCTGCTCACCAATGTCCTGGGCTTCGCGGTCATCATGCTGATCCCCATCGACATCGTGCGCGAGCTGGGCATCACCGCGTCTCTGGGCGTGGCATGGATGATCATGACCAACAAGATGCTGCTGCCCATCCTGCTGTCGCATCTGCAGCTGTCGAAGGGTGCGGCGGCTGACCAGGCCTTCCAGGCCAGTCGCGCCGACAAGGTCTGGCAGGCGGCCTCACGGTGCGTCGAGAAAGGGCGCGCGGCGGTCATCGTGGCCGTGTCAGCGGTCATTCTGGGTGTCGGCGTGTGGGGTGCCAGCCATCTCAAGGTTGGCGATTACGGCATTGGCGTGCCGGAACTGCGCCCCGATTCACGCTACAACCTGGACAACGCCAAGATCATCGAGAAGTTCGCCATCGGCGTGAACACGCTCGGCGTGGTGGCCCAGACCAAGAACGTGCAGGGCGCCTGCACCCAGTACGACATCATGACCACCATCGAGAATTTCGACTGGTACATGCAGAACGTGCCGGGCACGCAGTCGGTCATCTCGCTGCCAGGCCTCGCCAAGACCATCAACTCGGGCTACAACGAGGGCAACCTCAAGTGGCGTCAGCTGCCGCGTGACCCGCAGGTGATGGCGCAGAGCGTCACGCCGATCGATACCGCGACCGGCCTGCTGAATCCCGATTGCTCGGCCATGCAGGTGCTCATCAACACCACCGATCAGCAGGGCGAAACCATTGCCCGCCTGGTGCGTGAGGTGAAGAACTTCGCGGAGAAAAACAACAGCGAGAAGCTGGAGTTCAAGCTTGCCACCGGCAACATGGGTGTCGCGGCCGCCACCAACGAGGCGGTGAACAAGGCGCGCTATGAAATGCACGCCGCCATCTTCGGTGCGCTGCTCATCATGTGCATGATCACCTTCCGCAGCTTCCGCGCCACACTCTGCATCCTGATCCCGCTGGCGATCGTCTCGATCCTGTGTGAAGCGCTGATGCCGGCGCTCGGCATCGGTCTCAAGGTCTCGACGCTGCCGGTGATCGCGCTGGGCGTTGGCGTGGGCGTGGATTACGGCATCTATCTCTATGACCGCATCGAGATCCACCTTGAAGAGGGCAAGGATCTGGCGGGTGCGTTCTTCGACGCATTGAAGGAGCGCGGCACGGCCATGGTGTTCACCGCTGTCACCATGACCATCGGCGTCGGCACCTGGGCCATGTCCGCACTCAAGTTCCAGGCCGATATGGGCATGCTGCTCGCATTCATGTTCTTCCTGAACATGGTCGGCGCCATCTTCCTGCTGCCGGCGCTGGCGGCCTTCCTGCTGAAGCCGCACAAAAAAGCCTGATTGCGGCTGTAGTCCATGAACGGGGCGCGGTGGCAACACGGCGCCCCGTTATTGTTTCTGCTGTTTCTCCCGCGTTACCTGGTAGAGAGCCCGTCATGAGCAAACTGTTCCTCACCCTCGGCGCACTCAACGCCATGCTTTGCGTGATGCTGGGTGCGTTCGGCGCCCATGCATTGAAAGCGCGTCTCGGCCCCGAGCTGCTGGCGACGTGGCATACGGCGGTGCAGTACCACTTCTTCCACGCGCTGGGCCTGCTCGCCGTGGGCATGCTGCTGCGGCAGATGCCGGATGCACGCGGCGTGGTTTGGGCGGGTTGGCTGATGCTGGTGGGTGTGCTGCTGTTCAGCGGCAGCCTCTATGCGCTCTGCTTGTCGGGCATTCGCACCCTGGGTGCCATCACGCCGCTGGGCGGCGTGGCCTTCATCGCCGCGTGGGCGTTGCTCGCCTGGGCGACCTGGCGGTCCTAGTCCAGGACGCTGACTTCATCCCCCACGCGAATATTCGCAAGCTTGGTCGGGATGAGGTTTTGCCCAAAAAACACCCCCTTTGGCGTGTCCCGGTAGGTGGACAAGGTGGCCAGCGGCTCCGGTCCGCGCACTTCGCCCGAGGCCTGATCAGTCGTGGTGACCTGGCAGCGCACGCATGGCTTGGCGAAACGGAATTCGGCATCCCCGATGCGGATGGCTTTCCACGTATCTTCCGCGCCGGACGCCGCGCCGGCGATGACGAGGTTCGGCCGGAATCGGTTCATTGGCACGGGCTGGCGGCCATTGGCCTCGATGCGCTGGTTGAGATCGGCCAGAGATGACTCGGACGTGAGCAGCAGCGGATAGCCATCGGCAAAGCTCACCATGTCACCGGGCAGGGCGTGGTCGGGATTGATGGCGCGCACGCTGTCATCCGGCATGTACACCAGATGACAGGGCATGCCGAGATACTCGCTGAGAAAGCGGTCGGCATCGGCGGAAACGGTGTGCGCGTCCACCACGCTGTTCCACACCCGCACCTTGCGGGTCGGCTGCTTGCCCGGCGTGAGCGGCACTTCCACGGCATCCAGGTCCGGCGCGGCGAGGGTGAGCATGCCGTCCTCAATGTCCACCCATACGGTGGCCATCTGCGAATATTCGCGTTGGGTCAGGAATTCCCCCTCGGGATCGACGACAAGGAAACGGCGGTCGTAGGCCAGGCCACGCGCGGTGAGCTGAGATTGCTTCAGGGAAATACCCCCCAGCGACTTGACGGGGTAGATGTGGAGGGCCGTGAGATGAATCGTCATAGGGTGCGATGAATGGCGTGTTGGGCGAGGGCAAACGTGCTAATTTAGCTCCGCCGGGCAGTATAGCCGTGCACCCCCTAATACTTGATTCAGGACTGGCGCGTAGCGTCAGGCTGAATCGGTAGTTAAGACTCTGAAAGGAGCGCTACACATGATCGATTGGGTCAAGAAGCTACAAGCCGAACTCATAGATATCGTCCAATGGCTGGACGATTCGAACAACACGCTCGCCTACCGGTTCGAGCGTCATCAGAACGAAATCAAATATGGCGCCAAGCTGGTGGTCCGCGAAGGCCAGATGGCGGTGTTCATCAATGAGGGCCAGCTTGCCGATGTGTTCAAACCCGGCACGCATACGCTGACCACGCAGAACCTGCCCATCCTCGCCACGCTGAAGGGCTGGAAGTACGGCTTCGAGTCGCCCTTCAAGGCCGAGGTGTACTTCATCTCCACGCGCAAGTTCACCGACCTGAAGTGGGGCACCCCGGGCCCGGCCACGATGCGCGACAAGGACTTCGGTGTGGTGCGCGTGACCGCATTCGGTATCTACGCCATACGCGTCAGTGATCCGGCGGTCTTCGTCAAGGACATTGTCGGCACGGACGGTCACTTCACCACCGACGGCATCCAGGAAAACCTGCGCGGCAAGTTGGGCAGCCGCATCAAGGAAGTCATGCCGGAACTGGGCATGTCCATCATCGATCTCGAGTCGAAAGTCACCGAACTCGGCACCAAGCTGCGTGAGCGCCTCAATCCCGAATTTGGCGGCATGGGTATCGAGCTGGTGGAAGTGCAGGTGCAGGACATTGGCTTGCCCGAGGAAGTCGAGAAGGCCATCGACAAGCGCGGCGCCATCGCCGCCATCGGCAACCTGCAGGCTTATGCTGCGTATGAAACGGCCGGCGCCATCAAGGACGCTGCGCAGAATCCCGGCGGTGCCGCGGGTGTGGGCATGGGCCTGGGTGCCGGTGTTGCTATGGGCGGCATGATGGCCAACGCCATGGGTGCGTCGCTCGGCACGGCTGGTGCGGGTGGCATGGGTGCCGCGGGCGCAATGCCGCCACCGCTGCCCGGTGCCGTGAGCTTCCACGTCGCCATCAATGGCCAGCAGGCGGGCCCGTTCGATATGGCCACGCTTCAGGCGCAGGCCGCCGGCGGTCAGCTGAAACGTGAGACGCTGGTATGGAAAGCCGGCATGGCGCAGTGGGCCGCAGCGGGTAGCGTGCCCGAGCTGGCCGGGCTGTTTGCCAACATGCCGCCGCCGATTCCGGGCGCTTGAGAATCCCGTTGAATCTCCAAGAGGGCGGCCCTTGCGGCCGCCCTTTCTTCATAGCGACTAGCCAGCGTCCGGGGGACGCTGGCTGGACGCCGAAGGCGGTCCCGCAGGGATTCTCAGATCGCACCAAGCGATATGAGAACAGTATTCGCAACACAGTCCGACCAGTGAATCGAAGAAGGAGGAATAGATGGTCATTTCTCGTCTCGCCCGGTCAGCATGCAAAGCCGTTGCGACGGCCGTCCTGGCGGCCACTTGCATGCAAAGTGTCCATGCCAAGCAGGAGAAGCAGCTCGATGTCTTCGTTCTGCCGGATGGGTTCCGCATCGAGATGGCCTACATTCCCACAACACAGAAGCTGATCGATGTGATTGCGACAGGCAAGCCGGAGAAGCTCGTGCTTCATGTCTGCACATTGACGCCACAGCGCGTGGTCAATCAGGTGCTGAAGGACCTGGAAGGCATTCCGCAGAGTTCTCCGGAAGTCGTCCGCTCGGGGCGCCAGGCATTGGAGTGTTCGTTCCCCACCGACCGCGAGCGTGGAGGGCGCGGCGCATGAGCATCCTGATCCGCGCCGCAGAGCCCGGCGACTACGAAGGCATGCGCGAGGTCATGAGCCAGCCGCGCGCCATGGCCGGAACGTTGCAGTTGCCCTTTCCGTCCCTGGAGATGTGGAAGAAGCGCATGGCGGACGACAAGGACACGGACAAGCGCCTAGTGGCACTCATCGATGGTCGCATCGTCGGCAATCTGGGCCTGCACGCCGCCGCCTGGCAGCTCCGCCGTCGTCATGCCTATGGTATCGGCATGGCCGTGCATGACGACTTCACGCGCCGCGGCGTGGGCACAGCGCTCATGGCCGCTGCCATCGACCTCGCCGACAACTGGATGCAGATCCAGCGTCTCGAACTCACCGTCTACGTCGACAACGCGCCGGCCATCGCGCTGTATCGCAAGTTCGGCTTCGAAATCGAAGGCACACACAAGCGCTTTGCGTTTCGCGACGGGGTGTACGCCGACTCGCACACCATGGCGCGCATTCGTCCCCTGTAGAGACGACACATGGATACCGAAGCTCCACAAAAGCAGCAGTCCACCGTCAAGACCTTTCCCTGCACATCGTGTGGCGCGAAATTGTCATTCGCGCCCGGCAGCCAGCAGCTCAAGTGCGAGTTCTGTGGCGCCACCAACGATATCCCGAAAGATGAAAGCGCCGTCGAGGAAGAGGACTTTGCAGCATTCCTGAAGTCGCTCGAAGACCGGCAGGAGACTTTCGAGAGTGTCGCCATCAAGTGCGGCAACTGCGGTGCCGCGCAGGAAATGGCCGCCAATACCTTTGCCGGCAAGTGCAATTTCTGCGCGACCCCCATTGTGGCCAAGGGCTATGCGCAGCGGCACATCAAGCCGAAGTCGCTTGTTCCCTTCCAGATCGCCAAGCCGGACGCGCAGGCGGCGTTCCGCAAATGGATCAATGGTCTCTGGCTGGCGCCGTCCGAGCTGAAGGACTACGCCAAGGGCGACGGCGGCATTCACGGTGTCTACCTCCCGTACTGGACCTACGATTGCGACACCTGGAGCGAATATTCGGGACAGCGTGGCCGCGACTACACCGTCACGGTGAAGAATTCCGACGGCACCACGCGCAACGAGACCCGCACCGACTGGACCCCGGTGTCGGGCCATGTTGAAAACCAGTTCGATGACGTGCTGGTTCCGGCCAGCCCGACCATGAAGCGGCTCTCATTCTTCGGCAACGCCAAGTTTGGACACTTCGACACGCAAGGGCTCGTGCCGTACAGCGACGAATTCATCTCCGGCTTCACCGCCGAGGCGTATCAGGTGGGTCTCGCCGATGGCTACAAGGTCGCCAAGGGCATCATCGACGAGCGCATTCTGGTCAGCGTCCGCCGCGACATCGGCGGCGACCGCCAGCAGGTGCATGCCGTGCACACCCAATACAGCAACATCACCTTCAAGCACGTGCTCGTACCCGTGTGGATCTCCGCCTATCGCTATCGCGACAAGGTGTACCGCTTCATGATCAACGGCCAGAATGGCGCAGTGCAGGGCGAGAGCCCGAAGTCGGCGTGGAAGATCTTCTTCCTGGTGCTGGCGGCGTTGGTGGTGATTGGGGTGTTGGCGATGTTGGGTGGGAAGTGATGGGTGGTGCGAATATTCGCAATCCGGGAATGCAATGATTCCAGCGAACCCACACTACACAAAGATGAACTTGGACGAAGCCCTCGCTGACGCAAGAGCGGTGTTTTCAAGTTTTCCAGAGCCGATATTTGATTTGTGGCTCGATGATCGAATTCGCCAAAGTGGCTGGCCCCCTAATGGAATCGATTGGAACGGATACTTGGATGGCAGGACTATTGCATATTGGCAAGCACTTAACTGGATGCGGACACGAACGTCCGTGAAGGTCGAAGAGCTGTCCCACAATTCGCTTGCCTTAGTTGGCCAGATTACGGCTGCGGCTGCTGGTGTAGCCAATGCTGTGTCTTGCTACATTCCAAACACCGCAGAGCGTTTTCGATCTTGCTTACAGTTCATACAACAGAATGCTACAACGCCGGGAACAGTCATCCTTCATCGATCAGAGGCGGGCCTGTTTATTGTTGATGGAAACCACCGAATTGCAGCGTTGCTTGCAGTTCAATCTCAACTTTCCACGAGTGCATCGCCGCTTCTATTCGACGCTTGGATTGCGACACCCCTTTTGGAACGGAAATCGCAAGCCCGAAGCTGAGAGGTCTCACCGCCCCCGCTCAATCGCCTTCCGCGCCAGCGCATCCACAAACCCGGGCGCAATCAGCCTCAGCCACTGCCCAACCTTGCCCTTCAGCGTCATCACTTCCTCGCGCTGCCGCCGTTCCATGGCGCGCACGATGATGGCGGCACATTCCTCGGGACTCATCACTTCGCCTTCCTTTACCGGGCTCACCTTGATGGGTTTGCCGTCCGGGCCGCTGGCGTTCTCGCGAATGCCGGTGGAGACGAAGCCGGGATAGACCATGGTCACGGTCACGCCGGAATCCTGCAGTTCGATGCGCAGCGAGTCGAAGAAGCCGGCCATGGCATGCTTGCTGGCGGCATAGCCTGAACGCGTGGGCACGCCGACCTTGCCCGTGAGCGACGCGATGCCGACGATGCGGCCTTTCGTCTTCTTGAGGTGCGGCAGCGCGTAGTGCGTGCAGTAGACCGCACCCATGTAGTTGATCTGCATGATGCGTTCGAGGATGGACATGTCATCGATGTCCTCGAACTTCGCCCACATCGTGGCGCCCGCGTTGTTGACCAGTGTGTCGATGCGGCCGAAGGCGGCCAGCGCGCCATCGATGATGGCTTTGCACTCCGCCTGCTTCGCTACATCCGCGATGACGACCTTGGTGGCGGCACCGGCGGCTTCGCATTCGCGCGCCACAGCCTGCAGCGCGGCTTCGTCGCGCGCGGTGAGCACGAGCTTGGCGCCTTGTCTCGCGAGCTGGCGCGCCACCTCGGCACCGATGCCCTTGGAGGCGCCGGTGATGATGACGACGTTGTCCTTGAATGCGCTCATGCGTTCCACCCTTCCCTGAGTTCTTTTCTGACCATCAGCTTCAACCCCGACCAGTCGTCGTTGACCGCGCAGACCTTCACGTCCACCAGCCCCATCGGCAGCACGACGTCGCGGATGCCGTCCTCGGTGAGGTCCTTGAAGAGCTTCGAGCTTTTCTTGGGCCAGCTGATCCAGAGTGAGCCGTCGCGATGCAGTTTCTTGGCAGCCAGAGCGACTTGCTTCTCCAGATCCGCACGGTCCTTCACGAATGCAATCGCAAGCATTTCTGCCGCCTTCAACCCCTTGCGAATATTGTCAGGCCATCGCTTGGGGCGATTGCCTGATCCCTTCGGGACCGCCGTCGGCGTCCAGCCAGCGTCTCCCGGACTCTGGCTAGTCGCACCCGAATCATCCAGGCCGAGATCATCAATGAAGCTTGCCGGCGCATTCACGACTGCCAGCGTCCCGCCGTCCTTCAACCCCAGCTTCTTCCACAGCGGCGTGCCGGAATACCCTGCGCTCATTGTTCCGTCTCCAGATCGGGAATGTGATTGAACGCGATGCGCATGGGCGCGCTGTCGCGGGCCTGGTGGGCGCCGCCGAAGTAGACGGTGTTCTTGCCGAATTTCACGTTGAGCTGGTCGATGGCGTCGTAGAGGCGGTGGCGCGCGTCCTCGTTGTCGAAGAGCGTGCCGGTGTGTTCGTTCTCGTGCACCAGTCCGTGCAGCACCATGCCAACGGCCAGCGGCTTCAGCAGCCGCTTCTTCGGCTTCTCCTGCCACATGCTGTCCAGCGCGCGCAGGAAGACAACTGTGTCCTGGGTCTCGGCGAACCGGCTGTCGCGACCCCAGGTGGGCCCGTTGAGAAATTTCATGAACACGGACATGTGCGACGCGTAATAGCCCATCTTGCGGAGCCGCATCGCCGCCTTCTGCGTGAGGCGATGCAGGATGGCGTAGGCGTCCGTGTCATTGCGCTCTGCGGGCGGCAGCACGTGCGAATGGCTGATGCTCTGGGTCTGGGTTTCCAGGTCGGGCACCCATTCGCCGTGCAGCCGCTGGTACATGCGGTCACCGCCGACGCCGCCCCAGATGGTGTGCAGCTGGGCCGGTTGCAGGTTCGCCATCTGCTCGATGGTGGTGATGCCGTGGCGGTTCAGCCGCGCTTCCATGGATTTGCCGATACCGGAGAGGTCGCGCAGCTTCAGCCCGAACAGGCGGTGCGGCAGCTCGTGCTTCTCGATCACCACCAGGCCATTGGGTTTCATCATGTCCGAGGCGGTCTTGGCGATGAAGGTGTTGGGGCCGATACCGATGGACGTGTGCAGGTGTTCGCCCACCTGCGAATAGATGGCGCGCTTGATCTTGAGCGCCAGCTCGCGCGCGGCCTCAGGCATGCGCGCCTTGGGCGGCAGGTCGCAATCGACCTCGTCGATGGAAAGCACCTTGCGGATGGGAATGACCGAATCGACCGCCACCTTGGCACGCTCGTGGAATTCCACGTAATGCTCGTGGCTGGCCTCGACAAAAATGATTTCGGGGCAAAGCTGCTTTGCATCCTTGAGCAGCGTGCCGGTCTTCACGCCGAATTTCTTGGCTTCGTAACTCGCCGCGATGCAGCAGGTGGTCGGCGCCATGGAAGGGACCACGCCCACCGGCTTGCCGCGCAGCTGCGGATGCATCTGCTGCTCTACCGACGCGAAGTAGGAATTGAAATCGACGAGAAGCGAGCGGAGCGACATGCGAATATTCGCTGCAGCTGAGATCGACCTACGGCGTGTCGGTCATCGCCAGAAACGTGGCGACGAGTTGCTCGACGCCGGCCTGATCGTCCGCATCGAAGCGGCCCACATTGGGGCTGTCGAGATCGAGCACGCCCAGCACTCGGCCATCCTTCACCAGCGGCACAACCAGTTCGGAATTGGAGGCGCTGTCGCAGGCGATGTGGCCGGGAAAGTCATGCACGTCATGCACCCGCTGGGTGGCGCGCTGGCTGGCGGCGGCACCGCACACGCCCCTCGCCACCGGGGCCACCGGAATGCGTACGCAGGCGGGCTTGCCCTGGAACGGCCCCAGCACCAGTTCGCTGCCGTCCTTGGTGGGGCGCGTGAAGTAGAAGCCGGCCCAGTTGAGGTCCGGCATCATCAGGTAGATCAACGACGACAGGTTGGCCGCGTTGGCGATCCAGTCACGTTCGTCCGTGAGCAGGCCGCGCAGCTGGGTGTCGAGGTCGCGATAGAACGTGGCTTTGTCGGCGGTCGGCGCGAGGGTGGCGGTCTGGAACATGGCTTGCGAATATTCGTAAGGGGGTTCCAGTCTAGCAGCGTGACGCAGGAAAACCCGGACCGCCGGCGGCACCAGCGAATCGGGCCGCCGCCCTGTCGCCAGACAGCGCGCGCGGCCCGCGAGTGTGCAGAGGCCGGGACTTAGTTCTTGTCCTGCTTGTCGTTCTTCTGCTTGGCGATGCGCTTGCTTTGCTTGTCCTGCGCCTTCTCGAGCTGGACCTTTTCCTTCTTCGTGACCACGCCATCGGCTTTGGCGGCGTCTTCCTTGGCTTGAACGTTGGCCTGACCTTTCTCGAGACGGGCGGCTTCCTTGTCGGTCAGCTCGCCCGATGCCTTGCCCTGCTCGATACGCTGGGCTTGGCGCTCCTGGCGCTTGTCGGCACGGGTGTCGGCCTGGGCGGGGGTGATGAAGCTGGCGGTGGCAAGCAGGGCGGCAACAGCAATGGCGACGCGGGTGGAATTCATGTGTGGCTCCTTGAGATGTGGGATTGACGCGAAAGTCTGCGACAGCCGGAACAACGGTGCGCCAACCGCCATTGTTGACACAAAGCGCCACAGGAGTTGTATCCATTCGTTTCGCTATACTCAGCGCTTTGCACCCCTCTTTGGAACCCCCATGAAGACGATGATCCGTTCCTGCCTGCTGATGGTGTTTGCCATGTCTGTCACCGCCCACGCCCAAACTGCAACGCCCGCTACACCTGCCACGCCCGGCCTGGCCAAGCTCGACATCGTCCCGCCAGCCGCCAAACGGGTCCCGAAGGAAATGGTCAACCACGGCGACAAGCGCGTAGACGACTACTTCTGGCTGCGCGAGAAGGACAATCCCGACACCACCGCCTACCTCAAGGCGGAGAATGCCTACACCGACGCCGTCATGGCCCCGTTGAAGGACTTCCGCGAGTCGCTCTACAAGGAAATGCTCTCGCGCATCAAGGAGACGGACCAGAACGTGCCTTGGAAGAAGGATGGCTACTGGTATTACTCCCGCACCGAGCAAGGCAAGCAGTACAACATCTACTGCCGCAAGAAAGGCACGATGGAGGCACAGGAAGAGATCGTCCTGGACCTCAACAAGCTGGCCGAAGGCAAGCCGTTCCTGTCTCTGGGTCTCTACGAGATCTCGCCTGACGGCAAGTGGCTCGCCTATTCTCTGGACTACACGGGCTTCCGCGAATATTCGCTGTACTTCAAGAACATGGAAACCGGTGAAGTACTGGCCGACAAGATCGACAAGGTCCAGTCTGCCGCCTGGGCCAATGACAACAAGACCATCTTCTATGTGACGGAAGACAAGGCCAAGCGCCCGCACAAGCTGCTGCGTCACACGCTCGGTGGCAAGGATGACGTGCTGCTCTTCGAGGAAAAGGACGAGCTCTATCGCCTTGGCGTGGAAACCACGCGCAGCCGCGGCTATGTCGTCGCGACTTCGGCCAGCGCAGAGACCAGTGAAGTGCGTGTACTGAACGCATCAAAGCCCGCCGATGCGTTCAAGGTGGTGCTGCCGCGCAAGTTCGGCCATATGTACTCGGTGGATCACCACGGTGACCGCTTCTACATTGTGACCAATGACAAAGGGCGCAACTTCCGCCTGGTGACGGCCCCTGCGGTCAATCCGGCCAAGAAATTCTGGAAGGAGATGATTCCGCATCGCAAGGATGTGCTGCTGTCCGGCATCGACATGTTCGAGGAGTTCTTCGTCGCCGTCGAGCAAAAGGACGCACTGCCGCAATTGCGCGTGCTGGACATCAATGGTCGTGGTTATTCGATGAAGTTCCCCGAGGCGGTGTACACGGCCAGCGCGGGCATGAATGCCGAATACAAGACCGACACCTATCGCTTCAATTACCAGTCCTTCACGACGCCTGCTTCGGTTTTCGACTACAACCTGAAGACCAGAGAGCGCAAGCTCATGAAGCAGCAGCCGGTGCTGGGTGACTTTGATCCCGCCCGCTATGAGTCCAAGCGTCTCTGGGCCAAGGCCAAGGATGGCAAGAAGATTCCCATCTCCGTGGTGTATCGCAAGGACAAGCGTGCAGCAGGCCCGCAGGCCACGCATCTGCAGGGCTACGGTTCCTACGGCTACTCTTATCCGGTCACGTTCAGCTCGTCACGTCTTTCGCTGCTGGATCGCGGCGTTGTGTTCGCGGTCGCGCACATCCGCGGCGGCAGCGAAATGGGCAAGCAGTGGCATGACGACGGCAAGATGATGAAGAAGAAGAACACCTTCACCGATTTCATCAACGCTGCCGAATTCCTCATCGCCGAGAAGTACACGTCGCCTGATCGTCTCACCATCCAGGGCGGCAGCGCCGGCGGCTTGCTCATGGGCGCGGTGGTCAACATGCGGCCCGATCTCTTCAAGGGCGTCGTGTCCCAGGTGCCGTTTGTGGATGTGATGAACACCATGCTGGATGCCAGCCTGCCGCTGACGGTCGGCGAGTATCTCGAATGGGGCAATCCGAACGAGAAGAAGGCCTACCAGTACATGCGTTCGTACTCGCCCTATGACAACCTGGAGAAGAAAGCTTATCCAGCGATGCTGATCGAGACCTCGCTCAACGACAGCCAGGTCATGTACTGGGAGCCGGCAAAGTATGTGGCCAAGCTGCGCACCTTGAAGACCGACCAGAATCCGCTGCTGTTGAAGACGAACATGGACGCAGGCCACGGTGGTGCGTCGGGTCGCTATGACTTCCTGAAGGAAATCGCCTTCACCTACAGTTTCATCCTGGCGCAGCACGGCTTGGCCAAATAGCGCGCGACGTCGCTTCTCGCGGCACCCAGAGATTGGGGGTTAGGCGCGAATATTCGCAGTGCGAATATTCGCGCTGGCCACCTCTGTGTGTCGCGTTTCCAGATTCCTGAATCTCCCCACATGGCGTCCACGCTGAATCTCTTCTTCCTCTGTGTCGTCATCTGGGGATCGACCTGGATCGCCATCAAGTTCCAGTTGGGCACCGTGGCGCCGGAAGTGTCGCTCTTCTACCGCTTCGTCATGGCCGCCGCAGTGCTCTTCGCGTACTGCTGGTGGCGCAAGCTGCCCATGAGGTTCACGCCGGTGCAGCATGCGCGCATGGCCGCACAGGGCAGCCTGATGTTCGGCATCAGTTACATCTTTGTGTATCACGCGGAGATGTACGTGGTGTCCGGTCTCGTGGCGGTGGGTTACTCGGCCAGCCCCTTGCTCAACATGGTGGTTGTGCGGCTGTTCTACGGTACGCCGATCAATCTGCGCGTCACCATTGGCGCGCTGCTTGGCATCGCAGGCATCGTGATCATTTTCTGGCCCGAGTTCGCCAATCTGCGGGCAGATGGGAATGTCGCGTTGGGTGCTGGCTTCACGGCTGTGGCCGTGATCGTTTCCGCCGTGGCATCGGGCCTGGTCACGCGGAACAGCCACCACGGCCTGCCGGTGTGGCAGACCATGGCCTGGGGGATGTTCTATGGCGCGCTGGCGCTGCTGGTTATTTCGCTGGTCATGGGCAGATCATTCCCGCTGCCGCTCACGCTGCCATACCTCGGGTCGCTGTTCTATCTCGCGATCTTCGGCTCCGTCATAGCGTTTGCCTGCTACTACACGTTGCTGCACCGCATTGGCGCGGGCCGCGCCGGCTACATTGGCGTGATGGTCCCGGTCATCGCGCTTTTCATCTCGGCCATGTTCGAGGGCTTCCGCTGGCAGCTCGCCACCTGGATGGGCATCGCGCTCTCCTTCGTCGGCAATGTCATCGTGCTGCGCCAGGGCACCAAGATGTCGTCGTAGGCGCAAGGCCTCTGCGCCGATAAGGGGATTCCCGGATCGGCGCCGACAGGCGGTCGAACAATCGGGATAGGCGGCGCGGCACCGTGGTCTCCGCCACAACCACTTGACGAATGCACTCGTATCCTCGGTGTCATTCACCACACATCGGGCATGAGACTGTATCGCGCCTTGCCCACTTTCAATGGATCCCTTTGCAGCGCTTCAACGCGAGATCGCCGAGGCTGGCGATGACCGCATCCGGCTGAGCGCTCTCAATCGCCATGCCTTCGCGCTCGCCCGGGCAGGCGACGCGGCGGCTGCGCTGGCGGAAGTCGCCCTCGCCGAAGCGCTGGCGTCGAGTCTTGGCGTTGAGCTGGAGCGCGGTCGCGCGCTCTGCACCCGCGGCGTCTGCCACTACCTGCGGGCCGAATACATCACCGGCTTGCAATTCTGTCTCGACGCCTGCGCCGTTGCCGAGACCGTGCAGGACGCACCCGGTCTCGCGGCGGCACTGCTTTCCGCCGCCGCGTGTCATTATCAGATGGGCACGCTGGAAGAAGCGCACACGGCGTTGATGGAAGCGCTGGGCATGCTGGAGATAGCCCCCGACGATGCCCTGGCGTTTCGCGCGCACAACACGCTTGGCGCGATTCTGTCGAATAAGCAGAAGTACGCGGAGTCGATGACGCATTTCGATGCGGCCATCGCGATTGCGCGGCGCTCGGACGACGACTTCAATCTGCACCGCGCCGAGGTCAATCGCGCGAATCTGCTGCACAAGATGGGCCAGTCCGCAGCGGAGGCGGGACGCGAGGCCGAGGCGGCAGCGCACTTTCAGTCTGGTATCGAGACCTGCGAACGCATCCGAGCGCGCAAGGAATCGACGCTGGTCGCCCGCGACGCTGCCGGCTGCGCCGGGACGCTCGGCGAACTCTACGTGGCGACTGGCCGGCGCGAAGAGGCGTGGGCGCTGTTCGAGGAGATGCTGCAGCATGGTCGCGCCATGTCCAATTCCCACGTGCAGGCGGAGGCGCTGATGCATCTGGGCAAACTGCACATCGTGCGGGGTGCCTTTCTGCAGGCAAGGGACAGTCTCGATCAGTCGATGGCACTGGCATCCGGCGTCAACGTCCAGCATCTCATTGCCCAGGCCCACCAGGGCTTGGCAGCGTGGTTTGAGGCGCGAGGCGAGTATCGCGAGGCGCTCAATCAGTACCGGCACTACATGAATATCCATGAGGTCATGCTGCGCCGCGAGCTGGACGCGACGGCGCGTGCTCGCGCCATCTGGGTGCAGTATCAGCAGGCCCGTCGCGATGCCGAGGCCTATCGCGCCCGGGCGGAGCGGCTCACCGTGCGGAATGCGGAATTGGCCGAGGCCGCTGATCGCCACCAGCGGGATGCGCTGCAAGATTCGCTGACCGGGCTCGCCAATCGCCGCCATCTGGATGCGCGGTTGGCTGAATTGGTCGCGGCATTGCGAGCGGAGGAGTCGCTGTCGATCGCGCTGATCGACGTGGACGCTTTCAAGCGGATCAACGACACGTTCACCCATACGCTGGGCGATGCCGTGCTGAAGGCTGTGGCGGCGGGTTTGCGCGAAGCGTGTCGTGGCGCCGACCTGCCGGCCCGATTTGGCGGGGATGAGTTCGTGCTGGTGCTGCCCGGCACATCGGCGGCTGGCGCGCGGCAGATGCTTGAGCGTCTGCGCGAGGCAATCAATGCTCGCGACTGGTCCGACCTCGATCCCGCGCTGGCGGTCACGCTGTCGGTCGGGGTCACCGAGATTCGACCGGGTGACTCGGTCGAGTCGATGGTGAAGCGGGCCGATGAAGCGCTCTATGCCGCCAAGAAGCAGGGACGAAACCGGGTGATGCTGGCCTGACGGCGCATGGATTTGCGCCGCGTCAACGGTGCTGCATGCGGATGGGTGCGCGCCGGCCGAGACCGACGATGATGGCGATGGCCACGGCAAACAGCAGGGTCTCCCGGTCGATCACCTCACCCAGCCAGAGTGCGGATGCGGCAAATGTCATGAACGGTTGCAGCAACTGGATCTGTCCGACGCGGGCAATGCCGCCAATGGCGAGTGCGCGATACCAGGGAAAAAAGCCGAGATACATGCTGATGAGGCTCACATAGGCGAAGCCTGCCCAGACCGTGGTGGCTGCCCCGTGAACATTTGTCGGCCACGTGAGCGCGGCGATGACGACATTGACGGGAAGCGACAGCACCAGCGCCCACGATATGGTCTGCCAGCCGCCGAGGCTGCGCGAAGTCTCTGCACCCAAGGCATAACCCAGTGCCGCCGCGACAATGGCGGCAAGCAGGGCGGCATCCGCTGCGTGGAAGCCACCTCCGCCCTGGCGCAGGGCGTACGCGACGGCAAGGATGCTCCCGAGCACGGCCAGGCTCCAGAACAGCGCGCCGGGTCGTTCGTGTGCCACCCAGGCGCCGGCGAGTGCCGTCATCAGCGGAAGCAGCGCGAGCACCACGGCACCATGCGCGGCGGGTACATGCTGCATGGCCCAGGTGGTGAAGAACGGAAAACCAAAGACCACGCCAAGCGCGATGACGCCCAGCTGTTTCCATTGCGCGCCCGTTGGCAGTGGTGGACGAACGACAGCCAGCACCGCCAGCGCAAGCAGTGCGGCGACGACGGCCCGACCCGACGCGACAAACCAGGGTGAGAAATGGCTGACCGCAGCGCGGGTGGCCGGAAGGGTCAGACTGAAGAGCGCGACCGCAACCAGTCCCAGGAGCAGCCCGCGACGCGCATCAGCGAACCCTTCGGCATTCTGGCCCGTTGCGGCGATGGTCAACCCTCACGATCCATGAACTGTTCGAGGCCGGTGCGCGCCTGCTTGCGCACGGCCCACTTGAGTGGCGGAAACCATCCCATCATCAGTCCGACCGGACCCAGCGCCTGTGCCGCCCAGCGCCAGAAACTGAAACGGTCGACATGGCGAATGATCAGTCCATCCTTGAAGGCAAACACCGCATCAATGCGGTTGTGCACCGGCCGGCCGGTCTTGGAAAAGGTGTACTTGGCTTCCCAGTGTGCCCGGCCGCCGTCATCGTCGGCGCTCACCCTGTCGTGGCTGAGCGAGAAGTCCTTGGCCCGCGAGACCAGCATGCGCCACATGCCCATGACCTCCGGACCCTTCAACATGGGAAATGCCGGATCGGAGAACTGCGCGTCCGGGTGGTAGCACCTCGCCATGCCGTCCGCGTCCAGCCGCGCAAACGCCTCATAGAAATCGTGGATCACCTTTTCGTGCGGATGCATGGTCTGCTCCTAGAGTCTCAGTGTCGACAAATGCCAGTCGACATGCAGATACAGATACTTGCCCCAATCGTTGCGCGACAGCCGGCCAAAGCGTGGGTGGGGGCCCAGTCCGCCATGGCTGGCGCGAGCGTCGAACTGGCGGATACGTTCGATCAGTGCGTCGAAGTCGTGGCCGAACTGGCCCTCGACCGGTCGCGGTGAAAACTTGGCGAGTTCCGCAGTGTCGCGCGGTTGCTTCTCCGGCCACGGGGCGAGATTGAGCACCCACCAGCGTCCGACACTGCGTGACCAGAGGCTGCCAGCAGGAGATATGTCGTCGCTGGCTAGAATGGCGTCGAGCTCGCGCGCAAGATGCAGCACGGTGTGATGGCCGGTGATCAGGCCGTTATCGGAAGCGATATCAGCGGTGATGCGCTCAAGCCTGCGAAACAGCTGGTTGCGTTCATGCGCAATGTAGAAATTCGACATGAGTGTCTGGCGGGTTCAGGAAAGCTTGGCGACATCGATGACAGGCCCGGGTGCAATGCGGACGAGCTCATCGGGCGTGAGATGGAACAGCGAATTGGGCA
Source organism: Burkholderiales bacterium (assembly GCA_033764435.1). Classification (GTDB taxonomy): domain Bacteria; phylum Pseudomonadota; class Gammaproteobacteria; order Burkholderiales; family Usitatibacteraceae; genus JAEUMY01. The sequence continues at coordinate 159,568 of JANRIX010000055.1, read as the reverse complement.
GGCCGGCGGCGGCCCACACTTGCGAATATTCGCAGAGCTGCCGATCAACGAAGCACACCGGTGCCTCGATGTGCCCCACGGGTGCCACGCCGCCGATGACAAACCCCGTGCGTGCCTTCACGAAGTCGGCATCGGCTTTGCCCAGCGGCTCGCCCAGTGCCTCGGCAACCTTCTTTTCGTCGACCCGGTGACGACCGCTGGCGATGACCAGCACCGGTCGGTCGGAATTCTTTGCGCGGAAGATGACCGACTTCGCGATCTGGGCCACGTCACAGCCCAGATGGTCCGCCGCTGCCTGCGAGGTATGGGTCGCTTCGGTGAGCAGACGGATGCGGTCCACAAGTCCGTGTGCGGCGAGTGCCTCGCGCACGCGAACAATGGCCGGATGGGCGAAGTCGGGATGGGCTGCTGGAAGGGATGCGGAGGACATGGATTGATTTGAGTCAACGTGACGCTGCACCCGAAGACGGCTGTTCGCTCTGGCAGATGCGGGCCTCAAATCTTACTTGACTTCAATCAAGGTGACTCACTTGTCGCGAGACGCATACTTTTTTCCGAATCAGCCACCACGAATACTGAGGGGAGAGACGCAATGCTGTCGGATATCGAGATTGCCCAGAAGGCCACCATGAAGCGCATCGGCGAGATCGCCGCAAAGCTCGGCATTCCCGAGACTGCGGTGGAGCCGTTCGGCCACTACAAGGCCAAGATTTCGCTGGACTACATCAACACGCTGAAGGACAAGCCGGATGGCAAGCTGATTCTGGTCACCGCCATCTCGCCCACGCCAGCGGGTGAAGGCAAGACCACGACCACCGTGGGTCTGGGTGACGCGCTGAACCACATCGGCAAGAAGGCCATCATTTGTCTCCGCGAGCCGTCTCTCGGCCCGGTGTTCGGGATGAAGGGCGGCGCGGCGGGCGGCGGCTATGCCCAGGTGGTGCCGATGGAAGACATCAACCTGCACTTCACCGGCGACTTCGGCGCCATCCAGCTCGCCAACAACCTGTTGGCCGCATTGATCGACAACCACATCCACCAGGGCAACGAGCTCGGGTTCGACGTGCGCCGCATCGCGTGGAAGCGTGTACTGGACATGAACGACCGGGCGCTCCGCGACATCACGATTGCCCTCGGCGGCCCGGCCAACGGCTATCCGCGCCAGGATGGCTTTGACATCGTGGTGGCCTCCGAGATCATGGCCATCTTCTGCCTCGCGACCAGCATCAAGGATTTAAAGGAGCGCATGGGCAAGATCGTGGTGGGTTACACGAAGGATCAGAAGCCCATCCTCGCCAAGGATCTCAATGCCCAGGGCGCCATGACCGCGCTGCTCAAGGATGCGCTGGCGCCCAACCTGGTGCAGACGCTGGAGAACAGCCCGGCCTTCATCCACGGTGGTCCGTTCGCCAACATCGCCCACGGCTGCAACTCGGTGCTCGCCACCCAGACCGCGCTCAAGCTGGGCGATTATGTGGTGACCGAGGCCGGCTTCGGCGCCGACCTGGGTGCCGAGAAGTTCATCGACATCAAGTGCCGCAAGTCGGGCCTGCGTCCTTCGGCAGTGGTGATCGTGGCCACCATCCGTGCGCTCAAGTATCACGGCGGCATGGATGTGAAGGAAGTGAGCAAGGAGGATGTGGCGGCTCTGGAGAAGGGCATCGTCAACCTCGAGCGCCACATCGACAACGTGCAGAACAACTATGGTCTGCCCTGCGTTGTCTCCATCAACCACCGCACGCATGACACCCAGGCCGAACTCGATCTGCTGGTGGATCGCGTCACCAAGCGCGGCGCCAAGATCGTGGTCGCCAAGCACTGGGCCGATGGCGGCAAGGGTGCTGCGGATGTGGCGAAGATCGTGGTCGACATGTGCGAGAAGCCCAACAACTTCAAGTTCGTGTACGACGAGCAGGCCACGCTGTGGGACAAGATGAAGGCCATCGCCACCAAGATCTATGGCGCCTCCGACATCACTGCCGACAGCAAGGTGCGCGGCCAGATCAAGAAGCTGCAGGAATCCGGTTACGGCCACTATCCGATCTGTGTGGCCAAGACCCAGTACTCGTTCTCGACCGATCCGCAGCTGCGCGGCGCGCCGTCCGGCCACGTGGTGAATATTCGCGAGGTCAGGCTGGCAGCAGGCGCGGAGTTCATCGTGCTGGTCTGCGGCGACATCATGACCATGCCGGGCCTGCCCAAGGTGCCGTCGGCCAACGCGATCGATGTGGACGACAACGGCAAGATTATCGGCCTCTTCTAAGTACGTCACGACTTACCCGGCTTGTCATGCGGGAGCAGTTCGCGCGCCGGCATCCCGTCTTCGGGGGATGGCCGGCGCTCTCATCTCGGCCCGCAGCCCTTGTGCGCTGCCTCAAGCTGGATGAAGATAGGCAAAAAAGTGTTCGCCACGTTTCCCAACGGAATCCAAACGAGCCATGCTGCTGGAAGCGGACCTTTCCCGATTTGCCGACGTGCGCAATCCCTGCTGGGTTCAGGACATCCATGTATCGAGGGTGATCTGGGCCAACGCAAGCGCAGTCGCCGCGCTGCGCGCCGAGAATGCGCAGGAGCTGTATGACCGCGAGGTGAAACCACTTTCGCGCGCCGCGCACACCAGGCTCTGGACCTATCTCGGCCGCGTGTCCGCCGGCAAGGAAGTGGTCACGCAGTGGACCAGCTTTCCCAAGGGCCAGCCTGTGACCTTCCTGGCGCGGGTCAGTGCGTTTCGCACCCGTGAGGATCGCATCGCGCTCTTCTTCGATGCGCAAATCATTGATGACGCCGTCTGCGCCGAAGGTCTGCGCATGCTCGAGGCATCGCGCCACTCCATGGCGCAGTTCTCGCTCTATCGTCTGGATGGCTCCATCCTGGAGCGCAATGCCGCCTATCTGAGGGAGTTCGGCGAGCCGCCGGACACTGATGCGGACTGCTTCCTCCGTCTGTTTGCCGATGCGCGCGAGGGCGACCGCATTCGCAACGAGGTCATCACGGCTGGCGAGTATCGGGGCCGTGCGCGACTGGCCTGTCCGCGAGGTGCCCGCTGGCATCTGTTGCTGGCGCTGTCGATTCTGGATCCGGTGGATGGTCAACGGGTCATTCATGTCGAGTCCTTCGACATTCATGAGCAGGTCGAGGCCGAGTTTCGCGCGTTGGAAGCCGAGCGGCTCCTGCAGGAAATTGCCGACGAGTTTCCGCATCCCGTCGTCTACCTGGACTCGGATCGCCAGTACCGTTTCGTGAACAAGACCTACTGCAACTGGCTGGCGCTGCCACGTGAACGCATCCTTGGACGTGTCGTGGGCGAGGTGGCCGGGCATGAAGTGGAAGTGCTGCTCGATGCGGCGTGGCCAGCACTGACCCAGGGCGAGCGAATGCACTACGAGCGCCACGCGAACTATGCCGGCCGTGGCGAACGCTGGATTCGCGTGGATCTGGTGGCGCACCTCAAGGACAGCCAGCGGTTTGGCGGCGTCTTCGTGTTTGGCTATGACATCCACGCTGAAAAGCTGGCCGAGTCCGGGCGGCGGACGTCCGAGCGCCAGCTGGAGCTCATCACCGACAACCTGCCGGTCGCGGTGGCGACGTTCGATGATCAGGATCGCATCCATTTCGCCAACCGGGCACTGTGTGACTGGTTCGGTCTCCGGCGCGAGTCGGTCATCGGCCGCCACGCGGCCGAAGTGTTCGGCAATGATGTGTTTGAGGAATCGCGTGAAGTCGTGCTGCGCGCGCGGGCCGGCGAAACGACCCATATGCGCAGGCGCTCGGACGTCAACGGGACCACCCGCTGGGTGGATGCCGCGGTGGCCCCGTTCGATGATGGCGACCGCAACCGCGCTGGTGTGGTCGCCGTGTATTCGGATGTCACCAAGCGTGTGGAGGCCCACGCGGCCCTGGACCGGATGCGGAACGCACTCACCCAGCATCTGGCCAACACGCCATTGGCGGTGGTTCAACTCGACGCGCAGCGACGCGTGGCGCAGTGGACCGGGCGAGCTGTCGAGGTGTTCGGTTGGACAGACCGGGAAGCCGTTGGCCACACGCTTGAAGAACTGCATGTCGTCGACGAGGATGGACGCTCCCGCTTTGACCAGGCCCTGGCGAGTCTGGGTCGTGGCGATGAAGACCGCTTCACCGTGTCCTTGCGCAACCTGCGCAAGGACGGGGCGCAATTGCACAGCGAATGGTACGTCTCGGTGTTGCGCGACAGCGCGGGCGCGGTGAGCTCCTATCTCATGCTGGTGCAGGACGTGTCGGCGCGGGTGCAGGCAGAGCGCCACCTTCAGTACGTGGCCAATCACGACGTGCTGACCGGGCTCGCCAACCGTGCGCAGTTCCAGGAGCGGCTGAAGGCCGAGATTGCCCGTGCGCGCAGGCTGAATCACACGGTGGCAGTGGTTCTGTGCGACCTCGACCGATTCAAGTTCATCAACGAAAGTCTCGGCCATAGCGTGGGTGATGCGCTGCTGCAGGAAGTTGCGCTGCGCTTCAGCGACAACCTGGTGCAGGGTGAGCTGCTGGCCCGGACGGGTGGAGACGAGTTCATGCTGCTGGTCAGCCAGGATTCACCCGGCCTTGAAGGCGGGCAGGGCCTGCAGCGCGCAGAGGAGTTGCGCAAGCTGCTGGTGCGGCCGTTCCAGGTTGCAGGCCAGCCCCTCTATGTCACGGCCAGCATCGGCGTGTCGGTCTTTCCTTATGACGCGGACTCCGACACGGACCTTGTCAAGAACGCCGACTGGGCAATGTACCGCGCCAAGGATGGTGGCCGCAACAGCGTGCAGGTGTATTCCCATGCGCTGGCCTCGGACGTGCCGGTGCGCCTGTCGCTGGAGTCAGAGTTGCGGCGCGCCATCGAGTTGGACCAGCTTGAGTTGCACTATCAGCCGAAGCAGAACCTGGTGACGCAGCGCATCACGGGCGCCGAGGCGCTGCTGCGCTGGCGCCATCCGGTGCGCGGCCTGGTACCGCCCGACGAGTTCATCCCGCTGGCGGAGGAATCCGATCTCATCCTGCACTTCGGTGGCTGGGTCATCCGCGAAGTCGCCCGGCAGATTGCAGAGTGGCGGCAGGCGTTCGGCAGCGTCCCGCAAATTGCCATCAATCTTTCGGCGATGCAGCTCAAGCAGCGCGATCTGGCCAAGGACATCCTGAACGCACTGCAGGAGGTCGGGCTGCCGGGCAGCGCGCTGATGGTCGAGGTGACCGAGACCGGCGTGGTGAGTGATCCGCTGCTTGCCACCATCACGCTCGAACTGTTGCGCGATCATGGCGTGCATGCCGCGATCGATGACTTCGGCAAGGGTTTTTCCAGCCTGACACAGCTGAAGCGATTGCCCATCGATGCCTTGAAAATCGACTCATCCTTCGTGCGCGACGTGGTCATCGACCGGGATGACGCGGCCATCGTGCAGGCCATCATCGGGCTGGCCCGCAACCTCGACCTGCAAGTCATCGCAGAGGGTGTTGAGACCAGCGGGCAGATGGGTTTCCTTGTCAACCACGGCTGCAGCGAAGCGCAGGGCTATCTCATCTCGCGACCGTTGCCCGCTGCGGATTTTGCGGCCCGGTTTCTGGCGCCATCCGGCCGCTAGCCGCGGGGCGTTGCGAATATTCGCGACTGCGCGCGAATCGTGGAAATCCCCAGCTTTGCGAAGAGCCGAGCTGCGGTATGCTTTCGCTGTTGTGGATGCGCTTTTTGGCGTGTCTGTCTGCCGCGAATATTCGCAGTGCTGCCCCCGAGTGCTGTACCCGTTGAGCCATTGAAGGAATGTCCACCATGTCCGGCCTGACCGATACCCAGTCCATTTCGAAACGCCTGACTCGCTACAAGATCATTCGCGAGTTGGGACGTGGCGCGTCCGGCAAGGTGTATCTCGGTGAAGATCCGTTTGCCAAGCGCAAGGTCGCGATCAAGGTGCTGTTTTCCGAAGGGGGACAGGCGTCTCCGGAGGACGCTGCGCTCTACAAGAGCATGTTCATCAACGAGGCCTCGCTTGCCGGCAAGCTGGTGCATCCGCACATCACGCAGATTCTGGATGCGGTGGTGGAGGACAGCTTCAGCTACATCGTCATGGAGTACGTCGAGGGCGGCACGCTCGAGCAGTACACCAACCCGAACAACCTGCTGAAGCCGGGTCAGGTCGTGGAGATCATCTTCAAGTCGGTGCGGGCCCTGGCGTATGCCCATTCGCTCGGACTCACCCATCGCGACATCAAGCCGGGCAACATCCTTCTGTCGTCCGGCACCAACATCAAGATCGCCGACTTCGGCGCGGCCATCAACCGGATATCGGACAAGACCATCGTCACCCAGGTCGGATCACCCGCCTACATGGCGCCGGAGCTCATCCGTGGCGATGCGCAGGCATCGCACCGGACCGACATCTATTCGCTGGGCGTGGTGATGTTCTACCTGCTGGCGGGACGCCTGCCGTACCAGGCCTCCAACCCGGCCAGCCTGACCTACATGATGGTCAACACCGATCCGGATCCGCCCAGCACGGTGCGCCCCGGTGTGGCGGCCGAGCTGGATGCGATCGTGCTGAAGGCCATGGCGCGCAACCCGGCCGAGCGTTACCAGGCGTGGGAGGACTTCGGCCTCGCGCTGACCGACATCTGGGCCAAGGAGTTGTCGTCGCAAGAAGAGCGCGACGAGTCTGATTCCGCGCGCTTCGCCGTGCTGAAGACGCTGCCGTTCTTCAAGAATTTTCCCGAGAACGAACTCTGGGAAGTGCTCCGCATCAGCAAATGGCGGAAGCTTCCTGCGGGCACGGTCATCATCAAGGAGGGCGACCGCGGCGATTCGTTCTTCATCCTTGCTGGCGGTTATTGCAAGGTCACACGCGGCAACAAGACGCTTTCCGCATTGGCAGCCGGCGATTGCCTGGGCGAGATGTCCTACCTCGGCCAGAAGGAGGAGCGTTCGGCAACGGTCACCACGACCTCTGAATGCCTTGTGATGAAGGTGCGCGCGGAAGATCTCACGACGGCATCACCGCTTTGCAAGCACCATTTCGACCGCCAGTTCCTCAAGGTGCTGGTCGCGCGACTCGACAACGCCAACCAGCAGATCTCCGTTCTCTCCTGATCGAGGGTGCCGCGCCTGCCGGCCCGGCCACGCCAGACACGCAACCCTCAGGTCACGAAGTAGGCGAAAGCGAAGATCACGATCATCATCACGGCCGTGGCAATCTTGACCACTGCGCCCGCGACAATGCCGAGCCAGGTCCCGATGCCCACCTTGCCGGCCTCACCCAGCTTGCCGCGGGCGATGTACTCGCCGATGAAGGCGCCAATGAACGGGCCCACAAAAATGCCGATGAGCCCGAAGAAAATGCCGAGTAGTGCGCCGACAGCCGCGCCCAGCAGCGCCTCTTTGCTGGCCCCCACGCGCTTGGCGCCCAGCACGCCGGCCATGAAGTCGAGCCCCATCGCACCTGCGGTCATCACGCCCAGGAGCACGACGACCCATACGCTGACCTGAGCGTACTGATCGATGTAGGCGCCCAGCCACAGGCCGCCGAAGATGAAGGGGAGTCCCGGCAACGCCGGCAGCAGCGTGCCGGCGAATCCAATGAGGATCAGCAGCAAGGCGGCGATCCACAGCCAGTTCATGTCCATTGTTCGATAGCGGGTATCAAGGGTTGAAAGGAAGGGCTTCAGGTCACGCATTGAGCAAGACTATACTTAGCCATGTTTGTTCCATTCCTGCGATGCCCGAGCGACGAGGGTGCCCGCAGCGTGGATGGAATGCGAATATTCGCTGTTGAGCCCGCCGCTTTCACGACCCGGCCAATCGTTCCTCATGCAACCCGCCACCTCAGCTCCCGACACTGATTCCGCTCCCAGCCCTGCCGCACGCAGCGCGCACCGGATTCGCATTGCCGAGGGTCTCAAGCGGATCCTGCCAGCGGAGTCGGTCATTGCCCAGGAAGAGCCGTTGCGGGCCTATGAATGTGATGGCCTCTCCGCCTATCGTCAGCTGCCCCTGGTTGCGGTACTGCCGGCCAACGAAGCGGAAGTCCAGGCGGTGATGCGCTTCGCCAGCGAGCACCAGGTGCCCGTGGTGGCGCGCGGCTCCGGCACTGGCCTCTCCGGTGGCGCGACGCCCCATGCCGAGGGCATTCTGCTGTCGATGGCGCGGTTCAATCGCATCCTCAAGGTGGATCCGTTGGCACGCACGGCTGTGGTCCAGCCGGGAGTGCGCAACTTGCGCATCTCAGAGCATGTCGCGCCGTACAACCTCTACTACGCACCGGACCCATCCAGCCAGATCGCCTGCTCCATTGGCGGCAACGTGGCCGAAAACTCGGGCGGTGTGCACTGCCTGAAGTACGGGCTGACGGTGCACAACATCCTCAAGCTGCGCGTGGTGACCATTGATGGCGACGTGCTCGTCATCGGCTCCGATGCCCTGGATGCACCGGGCTACGATCTCCTGGCGCTCATGACGGGCTCGGAAGGCCTGCTTGGCGTGGTGACCGAGGTCACCGTCAAGCTGACGCCGAAGCCACAGGTGGCGCGGGTGGTGATGGCGAGCTTTGCCGATGTGGAGCAGGCCGGCAACGCGGTCGCGGCGGTGATCGGCGCGGGCATCGTGCCGGCGGGACTGGAAATGATGGACAAGTTGGCCACGCGCGCTGTCGAGGACTTTGTCCATGCGGGCTACGACCTCGATGCCGAAGCCATTCTGCTCTGCGAATCCGACGGCACCCCTGAGGAGGTCGAGGAGGAGATCGCCAAGATCAGTGCCGTGATGCGCGATGCGGGCGCGACCGACATTCGCGTATCGCACGACGAGGCGGAGCGCCTGAAGTTCTGGTCCGGTCGCAAGGCGGCCTTTCCGGCCGTGGGGCGCATTTCCGCCGACTATTACTGCATGGATGGCTCGATCCCGCGCCGCGAGCTGGCGCATGTGCTGAAACGCACGGCGCAGTTGTCCGAGCACTATGGGCTGGCCTGCGCCAATGTGTTTCATGCCGGTGACGGCAACCTGCATCCGCTCATCCTCTTCGATGGCAACAAGCCGGGCGAGCTTGAGCGCGCCGAGCAGTTCGGCGCCGACCTGCTCGAACTCTGCATTGAAGTAGGCGGCACCATTACTGGCGAGCACGGCGTCGGCATCGAAAAAATCAACCAGATGTGCAGCCAGTTCCGCCCCGCGGAGCTTGAGCGCTTTCATGCGGTGAAGGCGGCGTTCGATGCGCGCACGTTGCTCAATCCCGGCAAGGCCGTGCCGCTCTTGCATCGCTGCGCCGAGTACGGCGCGATGCGCGTAACGTCCGGCAAACTGCCGTTCGCTGACATTCCCCGATTCTGATGAGCGACCTGTCCGGCGTCATTCATTCGCTGCAGGATCGACTGCGGGCCGCGTCCGCGTCCCGCATGCCGCTTCGCATCCTGGGCGGCGGCAGCAAGGACTTTCTCGGCGCAGCCGGCGCGGGCGACAGCCTGTCCACCACGGCCCTCGCCGGCATCGTCGATTACGAACCGAAAGAGCTGGTGCTGACCGTGCGCGCTGGCACGCCGCTCGCAGAAGTCGAACAAGTACTGGCCGACGCGGGCCAGATGCTCCCCTTCGAGCCGCCGCATTTCGGCTCAAGCGCAACGATCGGAGGCACGGTCGCGACCGGCTTGTCCGGGCCCCGTCGCGCCTATGCGGGCGCCGTGCGCGATTTCATGCTGGGTGCACGCATTCTCGACGGCACTGGACAGGATCTCTCATTTGGCGGTCGCGTCATCAAGAATGTCGCAGGCTATGACGTGACCCGTCTTATGGCCGGTGCCATGGGCACACTCGGCGTGCTGGTTGAGATGTCCTTCAAGGTGCTGCCGAAGCCCGCTGCCGAGGCCACCCTGCGCCTGGAGATGGATGCTGCCGCCGCCATCGAGCGCATGAACCTGTGGGCGGCGAGTCCGTTGCCGCTATCGGCGACATCCTGGCACGACGGACAGCTGCACGTGCGCCTTTCCGGCGCGGTTGCAGGTGTGGCCGCTGCGGTGGCCAAAATCGGTGGCGAACGAGTCGAGAGCGGTGATGCATTTTGGCGCGACCTGCGCGAGCAGTCGCATGCGTTTTTCGCATCGGCCTCGTCATTGGTGCGCGTAGCCGTGCCGGCCATCACCCACGCGAATATTCGCAATGCGCCGCTAGCGCAATGGATTGAGTGGGGCGGGGCGCAGCGCTGGTTGCGCGATGTGGAGGACCTCGGTGCGCTGCGAGAATCAGTGTCGGCAATGGGCGGCCACGTGACCTGTTTTCGCGGCGGCCTGCCCGGCGCGCGCGTGTTTCATCCGCTGCCTGCCGCGCTGGTGCCGTTGCATCAGCGACTGAAACTCACCTTTGATCCGGCCGGCATCCTGAATCCGGGTCGCCTCGACAGTTTCTGACCGAACCACTTCCAGAGCCATGCAGACACGACTCGATCCGGCGCTGAGCGACACACCACAAGGGCGTGAGGCAGAGGACATCCTGCGCAAGTGCGTGCATTGCGGCTTCTGCCTGGCGACCTGTCCCACGTACAACGTCGTGGGCGACGAGTTGGACAGCCCGCGTGGCCGAATCTATCTCATGAAGCAGATGCTGGAGGGCGGCAACGTCACGGACAAGACACGCCACCATCTGGATCGTTGCCTCACCTGTCGCGCCTGCGAAACCACCTGCCCGTCCGGTGTGCAGTATGGCCGGCTTGTCGACATTGGCCGCGAAGTGGCCGAAGCGCGGGCGCCTCGACCTGTGACCGAACGGGTCATGCGCTGGGGCTTGCGCAAGGTCGTGTCCAGCACGTCGCTGTTCTCGCTCGCCACGGCGGCCGGTCGCGTGGCGAAGCCGATGCTTCCGGACGCGCTGGCGCGCAAATTGCCGGCGCCACGCAAGGGCGGCGTTTGGCCGGTGACGCGCCACGCGCGGTCGATGATCGTCCTGCAGGGTTGCGTCCAGCCGGTGCTTGCGCCGGATATCAATGCTGCGTTTGCGCGGATCATGGATGCGCTCGGAGTGTCGGTTCAGGCTGCGCCGTCGGCCGGTTGTTGCGGCGCGGTGTCGCATCACTTGAGCGCGCTCGATGAATCCCGTGAACGCGCGCGCCAAAACATCGATGCCTGGTGGCCGCAGATTGAAGCGGGCGCAGAGGCCATCGTGGTCACGGCCAGCGGATGCGGCACGCATGTGCGCGAATACGGCCATCTGCTTGCCGGAGACAGCGTCTATGCGGAACGCGCGGCGCGCGTGGCTGCGTTGGCGCGTGACCCTGCGGAGATTCTGGATGCCGAACGCGAGGCGCTAACGCGCGCGCTCAAGCCCGCGCAATCGAGTGCGCTGCCGCGTGTGGCGTTTCACTCGCCTTGCAGCCTGCAGCATGGTCTGAAGATTCGTGGTGTCGTCGAGAATTTGCTGCGCGATGCCGGCTACAGCCTCACGGCCGTGCCGGACAGCCACCTTTGCTGCGGCTCCGCAGGGACCTACTCGCTGCTGCAGGAAGCACTGTCGCAGGAACTGCTTTCACGCAAAGTTGCCGCGCTGCAGTCAGGCGCACCGGGCGTAATCGCCACGGCCAACATTGGTTGCCTCACGCATATCGAAAGCGGGGCGCAGACGCCGGTTCAGCACTGGCTGGAACTGATCGCAAGTCGCCTTGCCGGCGCCTGAGCGATTCAGCCGCGGCGTACGTAGAGGCGGAAGCGTTCCGCCTGATCGCCGGGCCGCGCCCCGTCCCAGATCAGATGCCATCCCGCAGGCACCGTCGGTGCGCGATCACGCACGCCCTGAATCAGCACCAGCCCGCACGTTGCCTCGTCCAGCGACGCGACAGGCTTGAACGTCAGTCCCGCGTGGTAGTGAAACGCGGCCCGCTGCGGGTCACCGAGGTGGATCTGGCCCAGACATTCAGCGCCGGTGGGCAGGGCAGTCTTGATCGCGGCTGCTGTGCTGCGATAGCTCCGCACATGGTCGATCGCGGGCAGCCACAGCAGATTGGCCAGCATCCAGATCAAGGTCATGCCGGCGCACCAATTCACGATCGCGCGGCGGTGCGTGCGGCGGGTACGCAGCACGGCGAACAACCACACGATGGTGAGCAACGCGGCGATGGTGAAGGCGATCCAGCTCAACTCATGTATGTAGCCCGGTGCCTGTCGCGCCGCCCAGCGCGCGGCGCCACGTGGGACGCCGGTAACCACGCCGGCCCAGCCGCTCCAGAGCAGGCCTGCGATGAAGACAAAGGTCACCAGTCCCAGCCAATCGACAAAGCTGGCCAGTCCCCGCGGCAGTCGATCAAGCGCCTGTACCGCGACGACGACCAGCGGGATCAGGAGCGGTAGCGCCATGTCATCGCGCGGGTCGCGCGAAAGTGACAACCCGACCAGCAACACGCAGAAGGTCACCAGCGGCAGTTGCAGTTCAGGACGTTCGCCCAGAACCCGGCGGTCCTTCAGCCAGATCCAGAGGGCAATCGGCAACGCAGGCAATGCATACCAGGGCAGGATTCGCAGGAAGTAGGTTGGCTCGAACGGGCGACCCGTGGCAGCCAGCGTCTGGATGCCGAGTGCCGTGGGCAACCAACGATCCAGCGGGACTGTGCCGTCCCGCCATATCAGAATCGGCCAGAGCGCTGCCGCAGCGAAGAGCACGACCAGGCTGATGCCGAGCGCTCTTTGCACCGCTGTACGGCGCCACGCTGCGCGCCAAGCCATCATCACGACGACCGGCAGCAGACAGAGCACGGCCGGCATCAATCCAGCAGAGAGCGCAACGATGGCGGCACCAAGGGCCATCCAGCGGGTCGCGTGGCGCGGCTGGCGATCCAGCACTGCAAGGCCATGGAATGCGATGGCCGCACCCGCCATGGGTGGCAGCGCGAAGCTGATCTCATGTCCGCGCAGCAGCAGGCCCCAACAGCCCAGCAGGGTCAGCGCGGCGATGCGTCCAGCCCGCTCATCCGACAACTCCATCGCGGCGCGGGCGCAGAACCACATGGTGAGGGCCACCCAGAAGCCGCTGGCGAGACGGGCGCCATCGTGCAGCGGCAGCCAGGGCGACAGCAAGGTGGCGAACGTCGATGCGACCCATGCTGCAAAAGGCGGGTACTCGAGATACGGCACACCCACAATCGCAGGCACGATCCAGCCTTCGCCCTGCAAAATGGAATGGATGACACCGAAATTCGCCGCTTCGTCCGGCTTCCACGGGTCGCGGCCGACCAGCCCGGGCAGCAGCCAGGCCAGGCAGACCAGGATGAACAGGGCTGCTTTGACCGGCGTGCTCGTCCCATCGAACACAATGGGCTGGCCCAGCGCATTCGTCAGCGCCTGGCGGGTTGAGCCCAGTGTACGGCTCGCGTCAGTCGCGTTCGGGGAACCAGCGCGATCAGTGTCGGCCATGGTGGCGGTGAGTGGGCTGTGCGATCGGCATCGTGCGCATTGTAAATCCGGCCGCTCGGCTGGCATGCCTGGCGCCATAGTGCCGGGCACTGTGAATCAATCGGAAATGAAAAAGGCAGCCGAAAGGCTGCCTCTCTCCAACACGGTTGCCTTGCGAATATTCGCAAGGCACGTGGGCCTCAGGCCTTGGCGGCCACCGGCTTCTTCGCGTAGCGCTGACGGAACTTGTCGATACGGCCAGCGGTATCCATGATCTTGTGCTTGCCCGTGTAGAACGGGTGCGATTCCGAGGACACTTCGATCTTGACGACCGGATATTCCTTGCCATCCGTCCACTTCATCTTGTCGCCGCCCTTGACCTCGAGCGTGGACCGAGTCAGGAATTTGAAGTCACAGCTGGTGTCGACAAAAATGACTTCGTTGTAGTTGGGGTGGGTGTTGGCTTTCATGCTCGGGTCCTTTTCTGGCCAATCTGGCGGCGCAGCCTGCGATGTCTTGCGAATGCGTTGCGGGAATCGCGGCTCTATGCCCGCCGTGGAACGGCGAAAGTTGAAAACCGCGCATTATGCCCAATTGGGCTGGTTAGTGCAAGTATTTGATATTCAGATGCTTTTGCGGATGTCCTGTGAAGCTCAGGTGCGCTTCATCGCCTCGAAGAACTCGGCGTTGGTCTTTGAGCCGCGCAGGCGCTCCAGCAGGAATTCCGTCGCTTCCATTTCATCCATGCTGTACATGAGCTTGCGGAGAATCCAGACTTTCTGCAGCACATCCGGCCCGAGCAGCAGTTCCTCCCGGCGGGTGCCGGAGCGGTTGACGTTGATGGACGGGTAGACCCGCTTCTCGGCCATGCGGCGGTCGAGGTGGATTTCCATGTTGCCCGTACCCTTGAATTCCTCGTAGATCACGTCGTCCATGCGCGAACCGGTATCGATGAGCGCGGTGGCAATGATGGTCAGTGATCCACCTTCTTCCACATTGCGTGCGGCGCCGAAGAAGCGCTTGGGACGCTGCAGCGCGTTGGAATCCACGCCGCCGGTCAACACCTTGCCGGATGCCGGCACGACAGTGTTGTAGGCGCGTGCCAGACGGGTGATCGAGTCCAGCAGGATGACCACGTCCTTCTTGTGTTCAACGAGGCGCTTGGCTTTCTCGATGACCATTTCAGCCACCTGCACATGACGCGTCGCCGGTTCGTCGAAGGTGGAAGCCACGACTTCGCCCTTCACCGTGCGCATCATTTCCGTCACTTCCTCGGGACGTTCGTCGATCAGCAGCACGATCATGACCACGTCCGGATTGTTCGACGTGATGGCGTGCGCGACATGCTGCATGAGCACGGTCTTGCCCGCCTTGGGCGGCGACACGATGAGGCCGCGCTGACCCTTGCCGATGGGCGCAATGATGTCGATGACGCGACCGGTGAGGTTTTCCTCGGCCTTGATGTCTCGCTCGAGACGAAGCACCTTGGTCGGGTGCAGCGGTGTCAGGTTCTCGAAGAGGATCTTGTTCTTGGTGTTCTCGGGCGCCTCGCCGTTGACCTTGTCCACTTTGACCAGGGCGAAGTAGCGCTCGCCTTCCTTCGGCGTGCGAATCTCGCCTTCAATGGTGTCACCCGTGTGCAGATTGAAGCGGCGAATCTGCGATGGGCTCACATAGATGTCGTCCGGGCCGGCCAGATATGACGTGTCGGGAGAACGCAGGAAGCCGAACCCGTCTTGCAGGACTTCGAGCGTCCCGTCGCCGAAGATGGCGTCACCTTTCTTGGCCTGGTGTTTCAGCAGGGCGAAGATCAGCTCCTGCTTGCGCAGGCGATTGGCGCCTTCAAGATCGTTCTTGGCGGCCATGTCCACAAGTTCGGAGACATGGAGAAGTTTCAGGTCGGAAAGATGCATGGCTGGAATGCCTCTCGGCGAGGCCGGGAAGTCGCGAATATTCGGATGTGGTGAAGGGGCGCTGGCAACGAGCGCGCGCCGTTCCGGTGGTGCGGATCTTGACTGCAGAATCTGGGGGGAGTGCTGCGGAGGGACCTACCGGATGAGATGAGAGGATAGGCCGATCACCTCGGCCTGTCAACGCGGGGCCGGGCGCCTCAATCTGCAGGCGGGCGCCCGGCTCGCGGTCATAGATTGCTGTCGATGAATGCGGCCAATTGCGATTTTGAGAGCGCGCCCACTTTCGTCGCCTCCACATTTCCCGCCTTGAACAGCATCAGGGTCGGAATGCCGCGAATGCCATATTTCGGCGGGGTGGCGGCATTCTCGTCAATGTTGAGCTTTGCAACTTTCAGCCGACCGGCATATTCACGTGCCACTTCATCGAGAATCGGGCCGATCATCTTGCAGGGGCCGCACCATTCAGCCCAGTAGTCCACGAGCACGGGCGTGGTGGACTGAAGGACTTCCTGATCGAAACTGCTGTCTGTCACATGGACAATGGATTCACTCACGATGGACCTCGCTGGGTGGTGCGCAGAGCCTGCGCCAAACAGAAATCTTACTGGACTTCAAGGAAGGTTGCGGTCGCTTGATGTTGTGCGTGCCGCAGCAGGCTAACGACCCTTTGGTGCCTTTTCCAAGCCTTTGACCCTCGCGCCCGGTGCAATCTTTCGCTCGCTGAACCAGCCGGCGTTCATCTCGAGCGCATAGCGAGCCGGGCCGGCCGCCATGTGCTGGGATTCCGAATGCGGCTGCATTTCGGCGATGTTCAGAATCCTGCCCTCCTCGTCCAGAAACGCCACGGAGAGGGGAATCAGGGTGTTCTTCATCCACATTGCGTGATATCCGACCTGATCAAAGACAAACAGCATGCCATCGTTCTTGCCCAGCTTTTCCCTGTGCATGAGCCCCTTCATGCGCGACTCGAAAGTTGCCGCAATCTCAGCCTTGACGGCATGACCCTCGACACTGACGGTCATCGTGGGCAACGGGCCCTGCGCGTTGGCTCGGGCAGGCCAGAACGTGAAGATGGCGGCCAATGCAACCAATGCAATACACGTCGAAGCGGTGTGGCGCAGTCGGGGATTCAATATCCAGTTCATGAGTCGCATCCGTTGGATCAAGGCGTATCAGCGGGTGCCGGTATGTCCGAAACCGCCCGCACCCCGGGCGGAATCGCGAAAGTTATCGACGACATTGAACGATACCTGCATGACGGGGATCACCACCATCTGCGCGATGCGGTCCATCGGCTTCACTGTGAATGCGGCGCTGCTGCGGTTCCACAGGGAGACGAATATCTGGCCCTGATAGTCGGAGTCGATCAGGCCAACAAGATTGCCCAGCACAATGCCGCTCTTGTGGCCCAAGCCGGAGCGTGGAAGCAGAACGGCGGCGAGGCCGGGGTCGGCGAGGTGAATGGCGATCCCGGTCGGGATCAGTTCGCTGGCGCCCGGTGCCAGTTCGATGGGTGCATCGATGCACGCCTTCAAGTCCAGACCTGCTGCCCCCGGCGTTGCGTAGGCCGGCAGAGCGTCGCGCATTCTCTCGTCCAGGATTCGAACATCGACTGAATTCAATTGCGGCCTTTCTTGCGTGATTTGCTTGAAGTCATCTTTGGCCCGGTTTCAACCACCAACGATTCCGCA
Organism: Burkholderiales bacterium; assembly: GCA_033764435.1. Taxonomy (GTDB): domain Bacteria; phylum Pseudomonadota; class Gammaproteobacteria; order Burkholderiales; family Usitatibacteraceae; genus JAEUMY01. Next base: position 142,605 of record JANRIX010000055.1, on the reverse strand, counting down.
TATCGCTGTGCGGCCTCAGCAATAATTTCGCGGGCAATGACCGATTTGGGCGCTCTCGCGATGAGGCGGGATCCGCCGTTCCATATCATCGTGACTTCGTTGTCATCGGCGCCGATCGCGCTATTTGCGTGATTGGCGACAATCAAGGGAATTTGCTTCTTTTCCCGCTTTTTGGCTGCGTATTCAACGATTTTTTCGCTTTCAGCCGCGAAGCCTACGCAGAAGGGTGGCCGTTTTTGGCTGGCGACATGGGCAAGAACATCCTTTGTTGGCATGAGGGTCAGTTTTAGCGACTCGCCGGACTTCTTCATTTTTTGCGGTGCGACCCGCATCGGCGTGTAATCGGCTACAGCTGCTACCGAGAAGAAGATGTCAATGTCGTCGATCTGGCTGTCAACTGCGTTGAAAAGCTCTTCTGCAGACGTGATCGGCAGAACGGTGTCCACGACCGGTGGTGGCAATGCCGTTGGGCCGGTCACCAAGGTCACTGCAGCGCCTGCGGCCTTGGCGGCGGCCGCAATTTCGTAACCCATCTTGCCGGAGCTGCGGTTGGTCAGCCCCCGTACCGGATCAATACTTTCGAACGTCGGGCCGGCGGTCACCAGGACTTTTCGACCGGCAAGAAGGCCAGTAGATGCCTTGTCGCGGAAATGGCGCTGAACGTCGGCAAACAGATCGGCCGGCTCACGCATGCGCCCCATGCCCACTTCGCCGCATGCCTGGTCGCCCCCCTCGGGGCCCCAGATGCTGATGCCGTCCGCTCGCAGGATGGCAATGTTTCGTTGCGTTGCCGGGTTCTCCCACATTTCGCGATTCATTGCCGGGGCAACAGCAAGATGCGTTCGTGCTGCGTTCCGGGCAAGGCAGGCGGTTGACAGCAGATCGTCGGCAAAACCATGGGCCAGTTTGGCCAGGAAGTCAGCACTGGCGGGCGCGATGACGATCAGCGCCGCCTGCCGCGTGATCTCGATATGCGTCATCCCGTTCGGGCGGGCACCCGGAACCGCAGCGTCATCCCAGAGGCTCGTCCAGACCGGCTGCCCGGACAGCGCCTGCATGGTTGTCGGAGTAATGAAGCGCTCTGCGGACGCCGTCATGGCGACCTGCACGTTATGCCCCGCTTTGGTCAGGAGGCGCAGTAACTCGGCACTCTTGTAAGCCGCAATACCCCCGGTCAGGCCCAGGACAATTCTGGCAGGCGGGTGGGTTACAGTGGTGTCGACTGTTGAAAGCGCCGTTTTTGACATGGGGGGCATTCTACACATGAGCATAAAGAGCTGGCCGGCGGACGACCGGCCCCGGGAAAAGCTGCTGGCCAAAGGGGCGGGCGTGCTGTCGGATGCCGAATTGCTGGCTATTTTTCTGCGGGTCGGGGTGCGGGGGAAGTCGGCCGTGGATCTGGCCCGGCTCCTGCTCCAGGAGTTTGGCAGCCTTCACGGACTCTTTGGCGCGGATCTCGACACGCTGTCCAAAATTCCGGGTATGGGGCCGGCAAAATTTGTCCAGTTGCAGGCGGTCATGGAAATGGCGCGTCGGGCGCTGGGCGAGACCTTGCAGGAGAGGGATGTCCTGTCCTCACCCCAGTCGGTGCGGGACTATCTCAGGATCCAGCTCCAGTCTCTAGGTCACGAAGTCTTTGTCGGGATCTTTTTGAACGCGCGGAACCAAGTGATTGCCGCAGACACGCTTTCAGAAGGCACGCTGACTCAGACTTCTGTTTTTCCGAGAGAAATCGTTAAGCGTGCGCTAACTCATAATGCTGCGGCCGTGATCTTCGCCCACAATCATCCCTCTGGTACCACTGAGCCCAGTCAGGCAGACCGACATCTGACCCGGGCGTTGGCGGATGCGTTGCGGACCATCGATATTCGCGTCCTGGATCACTTGGTGGTGGCACCGGGACGGATTCTTTCGTTTGCAGAACAGGGGCTGATGCCATACTCGGGTTGAAGCGGCGATCGCCAAGCCCATGATTTCTGGCCTCAACAGTCCTTGCAGTCCGGTACTGGAAATGGCTATAATCGCGGTCTTTGCAATTTTGGAGGTGTCGCCATGGCCCGCGTTTGCCAAGTGACCGGAAAAGCCCCCATGGTGGGCAATCACGTTTCACACGCCAACAACAAGACCAAGCGTCGTTTTCTGCCGAATCTGCAGTCGCGCCGTTTCTGGGTCGAGTCCGAAAACCGCTGGGTCAGCCTGCGCGTGACCAACGCCGGCCTGCGCACGATCGACAAGAAGGGTATTGATGTCGTCGTTGCCGAGCTGCGCGCCCGCGGCGAAGCCGTTTAAGCCATTCATTCCGGGAGTCGATCATGGCCAGCAAGCGTGACAAGATCAAACTGGAGTCGACCGCCGGTACGGGTCACTTCTACACCACCAGCAAGAACAAGAAGACCATGCCCGAAAAGATGGAGATCAAGAAATTTGATCCCGTCGCACGGAAGCATGTGGCCTACAAGGAAACCAAGCTGAAGTAATCAGCAAAATGGTTTCGGGTCCGGAAGGACGTGGCGAGCCACAAAAAAAACCCGGCCTTGGCCGGGTTTTTTGTTGTCCTGCGAATATTCGCGCAGGACCGAACGAACCAGTCAATGAAACAGCATTCAGGCGTAGGCCCGGATCTGTCTTGAAAACTGGGCCAGCTGCGCAATCCCGGACGCCTCGGCGCGTTGGCACCAGTCTTCCAACTGCTTCACCAGTTGCTCTGAAGACACTGTCGAACGTTCCCAGAGATTGGAAAGCTCTTGCCGGAACGCATAAATGGTTTCCAGCACACTGCTGCTGCTGAGCGTCTCATTGAGCGCAACACGCTCCTCTTGCGGGATGCTCGATGCGTCGAGATGCAGCCACTGGCGGAAACGGCGCACGGCTTTGCCGTCCTTGAGGCTGGTCAGCGACGGAGCTTGACCCGATGCGCGGAGCTTTCGAATCTCCTCTGCACACGTCGCCTTGAGACTTTTTGCGTAGCGGGTGGTGATCTCGTAGCGGTGGGCAATTACGGCCTGCACGGTCTGCGCATCGCAGGTGACCTTTGAAAGGTCCAGGCGCGGACGCGGTGCAACCTTTTTCACTGTGGCAAGCCCCAGGAATTGCAGGATCTGGATGTACAGCCAACCCAGATCAAACTCGTACCAGCGCATCGAGAAGCGGGCCGAGGTCGGGAATGCGTGGTGATTGTTGTGCAGTTCCTCGCCACCGATCCACATGGCAATCGGGACGATATTGGTGCTTGTGTCGTTCACCGAGAAATGGCGATAGCCCCAGAAATGGCCGATGCCATTGATGATGCCCGCGGCATGTACCGGAATCCAGGCCATTTGCACTGCCCAGATCGTGGCACCGATCGGGCCAAACAGCACCAGATTGGTCACCAGCATGAGTCCGGAACCCTGCCAGGAGAAGCGCGAGTAGACATTGCGCTCCAACCAGTCGTCCGGCGTGCCCTTGCCATACTTCTCCAGCGTTTCGTTGTTCTTGGCTTCTGCGCGATAGAGCTCCGCACCCTCGGCCAGCACCTTGCGGATACCGTAGATCATCGGGCTGTGCGGGTCGTTCTCGGTTTCGCAATGCGCATGATGCTTGCGATGGATGGCCACCCATTCCTTGGTCACCATGCCGGTCGTCAGCCAGAGCCAGAAGCGGAAGAAGTGGCTGGGAATCGGGTGAAGATCCACGCCGCGATGGGCCTGGGATCGGTGCAGGAAAATCGTGACAGAAGCGATGGTCACATGAGTCAGCACCAAAGCCACGACCACGTAGCCCCACCATGGGAGGGAAACCAATCCGTTCAAGTAATTCAGGGGCATGAGTTCACCTATGGGACGACAAGGACCCTATTCTACTGCAGCTTGGGCGGGTGGAAATCAGCAAATTGAAGGGGAAAACGCGCATTTGCCGCCCGCATTCAACGGGCTTTGATGCCCGTCAAGCCGTATCAAGCCTTATTTTGCGGCATTGCTGTGCTTTGCAAGGTGATTTGGCGAATCTCGCGCTGCGGATAGGGTATTTCGATCCCTTCTTCGGCGAACTGCAGCAAGATTTTTCTCAGCAATTCGGACCGCAAACCCCCTACACCCTGTTCCGCATCCTGAACCCAGACTGACAATTCCACGTCTATGCCGTTGTCTCCCAGTGCGCGAACCAGCATGGCGGGTGGCGGATCCTTCAAGACTCGTGGGTGAGCCAACGCGATGGTCGTGAGGACCACTTCAAGACGATCAATGTTGGTGTTGTAGGCGACGTTCAGGGCGATTCGAAGCGAGGACTTGGGATCGCTGAAGGTGTGATTCACCACTGCCTGGGTGATGAACATCTCATTGGGCAGCAGCGCTTCCGTCCCATCCAGGGATCGCACGACGGTGTAGCGCGCATGGATGCCGGTGATGACACCGTGACGATTGTCGACCGTGACCAGATCACCCACCCGGATCGCGCGCTCAAGCAGAATGATGAAGCCCGAGACATAGTTGCTGGCGACTTTCTGCAAGCCGAAGGCCAGACCCACGCCGATCGCACCGCCGAATACGGACAGGACAGTGAGATCAATGCCGACCAGTGGCAACGCAATCAGGATCGCGAGCAGAACCGCAAACGCCTGCAGGCCTTTCGCAACCGCAAGACGAAGACTCAGACTGACACTTTCCTGGGCCATGATTCGCTGCTCTGCCACGCGGGACACGGTCATGGCCACCAGCAGGGTAAACATGACGGTCACCAGCCCGGTGATCACCATGAGCAACGTGATCCTCTGTTTCCCGATGGAGAAGGACACGTCCGAAAGTGCCGCCTCGACTTCCGGCAGCAGGCCGGTGATGTACAACACCGCGAACGCCCACATGGTGTACGCGATGATGCGTTCCGACGCCTTCAGGAGGGAGCTGGGCGCCAGCAGGTGGCGGATGAGATAGACCAACAGTCGAATCACCGCGAACGAAACCAGTAGCGGAATGGCCAGCTTGATCAGGGCCACATCAATCGCCTTGGCGAGCAGCACATGACCCAGCCAGATGAATCCCAGCGCGAGAAGAGGGGAGGCGACGCGATGGAAGCTGCCGGCCACGACTTTCAGGCTTCCCGCCGGAATATCGCCGGGCACGCGACTGCGCGCACGGCGGGACAGCAGCCAACCCAGCAAGAGACCTGCGCCGATGATTGCCAGTTGGATGATGCCCGTGCGGGACATGATCAGCGAGACAAGACGATCCAGATCGGCGATGAGCGGGTTCATTGCAGGCGAAGAGGGCAGTTGTCGGCGTCAGGGAAATTGTAGTGGTGCTCGATTGGCGAGACGATCATCCGAGATTGCATCACTTCTGGCGTTCCATGACGGCTGCGAAGAACCCATCCGTGTGATGCGTGTGTGGCCAGAGTCTCAGCCACGGGCCGGTCTGTGGCAGGTCGACGTGCAGGCGCCTCAGGACGTCACGACTGTCCAACAGTACGTAATCCGGGTGCTTGTCGAGAAAAGAACGGGCAACCGCCTCATTTTCATCCGAGAGGAGACTGCAGGTTGCGTAAACCAGCCGACCGCCCGGCTTGACCAACCGGGCGGCGCTCGCGAGTATCGCGGTCTGCTTGGCGATGAGTTCGGTCACGCCCTGCGGGGATTGACGATTCTTGAGATCGGGATTGCGGCGCAACGTGCCCAGCCCTGAGCAGGGCGCATCCACCAGAACGCGCTGGATCTTGCCGGCGAGCCGCTTCACCTTGCTGTCATTTTCAGAATCGATGCGGACTGGAAACAGGTTGGACAAGCCGGAACGCTTGAGCCGTGGCGCGAGATTGGCCAGCCGCTTCTCTGACGTGTCAAACGCGTACACCCGCCCGGATGATTGCATCTGCGCGCCGATGAGCAGTGACTTGCCGCCTGCGCCCGCGCAGAAGTCAGCGACCATCTCCCCGCGCTTCGCTTCGACGATCAGTCCGAGCAGCTGGCTGCCTTCGTCTTGCACTTCTACCGCTCCCGACATGAACAAAGGATGCTTGGTGAGGGCGATCTTCTCCGGCAGTCTAAGGCCCAGCGGAGAGTAGGGAGTTGGACTGGCATCGATGCCGCCTGCGCGAAATGCGCTGAGCGCGTCCTCGCGGCGCATTTTCAAGGTGTTCACTCGCAGGTCGAGCGGGGCCGACCTCTGCAGGGAGCGACCCAACTCAAGCACTTTTTCCGGCCCAAGCTCGGGCAGCAGGCGTTCGACAACCCAGTCTGGCAGGTCCGCCTCCACGGCCAGAGGGAGCGCACCGGTGCCGCGTTCCTTGACGCCGGCCAGCCACTCGCGCTCTCCGCTGGTCAGTGCGGGCTCGATCTGTGCCATCGACCAGCCCATCAGTCGCGTGAGTCCAAGCAACGTGTACTGGCGCGGCGTCGCGCCAGGCGCCAGATGCTCCAGAAGTCGCCGCCGCCGCAACATGGCATAGACAGTTTCGGCAACCTGCGCGCGGTCACGCGCGCCGAGATCACCGTGCTCGCGGAAAAAGCTCTTCAGCACCGCATCGGCGGGCGAGGTGCCGGGCCAGACGTGGTCGATGGCGCTGACCATTGCAGCGACCTGACTGGATCTGAGTAGGGTGTCCTTCATGGTTCGATATCGATGCGGGTGACGAGCTGATCGACCGGGAATCGGCCGCTCAGCATGAAACGGATTTTGACTGGCAGGAAATTGTGCGCGGGTGACAGCCAGGCCTCGTAAGCATCGCCCGGGTCTTGTGCAATGCGCACCAGATGGATCGTGTCCAACTCGCCCAACGCGAGGCGCAAACGCTCACTGCCGGCCACGCGGAATTCATAAGCATCAAGCTTGCGTGCGTTGGTGATGGCGAAGGATACGCGTTCTGGCAAGACCGGGCGCTTGAACTCGTGACTGAATTGGAAGATGAAGCTCTGCAGGTCCTGCGCGTTGTTGCCAAGGGGTTGAACGTGCTCGCCGCGCACGCGCTGGTGGGTGATCTGTCGTGAAGTCCAGTCGAACCGCGCGACCTCCGCCGGTGCCTCTCCACGCCGAAGCGAGAATCGATCCGGACGCAAGCCGCCTGCAAGGATGTCCCCCGTGCTCTCCTGTTCAAACTTACCCGCAAACATGGATGCAAAAAAGCCATCGGCCTCCATGCTGCCTTCGATGGCATAGCGGCGTTTTGTCGAATCTGTTGTCCACACATAGCGTGCGCGGCCATCCGCCAGGCTGCTTTTCAGTTCGTACTCGAGCACGATGCGTCGTGGTGGGGGATTGTCCGATAAGGCGTTCGGACGCTGCTCTATCAGGGCAGAGTCGTCACGGGTTGGCTGGAGGTCAGGCAATTGGCTGTCTTGGTTTGCTGGCGTTGCAGCCACCGGCTCATCGGTCACAGGCGCTGAGACGGGTCTCGGTTCTCGGGATCGAGCGATGATCTGCGGCACGCCAACTAGTACCGGCTCGCTGATCAGTACCGGTGCGGTGAGTGCCTGCCGCCCGCGCCGGCTCGCAGGCGTTGCCTGGGCGGGCGGCGTGGTCGAGATGGCTTGCGCGTCAGTCGGCTGGACGTGGACCAAAGTCGCATTGAGCGGAAGATCGCGCTGACGGTTGGCCGGCAGTTCCAGCATTCCGCTCAGGACGGCAATGACCACGACGTGCACGGCTGCGGAGCACGCTGCGGCAAGGCCGATCAAGCGCGCTGAACCGATGTGACGGATGAAAAGGGTGCGCGCGCTGTGCATGCGTGTACGTCGTCAGCGCACGGCCAGGCTCAACAACGTTTGCTCATCTTTCGTGCCGTCCTTGTGGGTCAGACGGATGCGCAGCGGCACGAAGTGGCGGTCCTGTGCCAGCCAGAGGTCAATTTCGCTGCCATCGTCGGCGTCCTTGCGGTGAATATGCAGCGCCTCGTAGGGCCCCAGGGGCGTCTGCAGCGTCTCGGTGCCGCGGCGTTCATAGGCATAGCGCGTGACGCTCCGGCCATTGGTCATCCAGGCCTCGACCCGGTCGCGACCGGGTGGCGCCACCATCCATTGATAGAGGATGGACAGGCGATCAAGCGTGCCAGGTTCGACCGCCAAACGCGCTGTTCTGCCGTCATGCTCGGAGGTCATCACCCCACTTGCGCCGGCCGTCCAGGCGAACGTTGCCCGCACATTTTTTTTGGGCGATTTTTCCCGGGTGAAGGTGTACTGGGCGGGACGGAGTCCCGCACCGGTGATGCTGCCCTCGCTCACGACAATGAGCTTGTCGCGGACGATCCAGCCCAGCGCCCCGGCGGCCACGGTTTCGCTGGTGATGCTGTAGCGGTCCGCGTCACGGCGGAAGGTCTCTGTGACCGTACCGATGCGGGTGCTCCCGCGGCTGATGCCGTATTCGGCGCGCACTTCGGTGGGCAGGTCAGGGCGGAGCAGTGTGTTGGCTGACAACTGCTGTGGCATCCACGTGGCAAGCGCAATGCACAGGGCAAGCGATGCGAATATTCGCATCGAGGGCATCACTGAAAGGCGGGTGAGACCAGGCATGCTGAGTCAACGGTCCGAACGCCTGCCGCGATGACAGCCAAACCTGCCGGGTCGGTGGTCAATGTGGCCTGGCCAGTGGCCAGTGCACGGACTACGGCAGGGAGCAGGCGATGCTCCTGCACCAGCACGCGCTTGGCCAGCGTGGATTCATCATCCTCGGCCAACACTGGCACCGCAGCCTGCGCGATGATTGGGCCGGCGTCCAGCGTCTCCGTGACAAGATGCACGGTGCAGCCGTGCAGCTTTACGCCCGCGCGGATTGCCTGCCCATGGGTGTCCAGGCCGGGAAATGCGGGCAGCAGGGAAGGATGGATGTTGATCATGCGCCCGGCGAAGCGCTGTACGAAGCGGGCGCCGAGGATGCGCATGAAGCCCGCCTGGATGATGAGATCGGGGTTGAGACCTTGCAGCGCGTCGCCCAACGCCTCGTCGAAGGCTTCGCGCGAGGGAAAGGACTTGTGATCAATCACCTGCGTGGGCACGCCATGCGCTGCTGCGATGTCGAGGCCGCCCGCGTTGGGCCGATTGCTGATGACGCCGACAAACTCGACAGGCAGCGCTGCTTTCAACAGCGCCTCCAGATTGGAGCCGCGGCCGGAGATCAGGACAGCGACGCGATACATCAGATCACGCTGGCGCCATGCTCGCCGGGTTGACGCGCGCGGATCTCGCCAATCCGGTACACGGTCTCGCCTTGTTGGGCGAGAAAGGCGGCAGCCTTGTCGGCGTCGGACGGCGAGACGATCAACACCATCCCGATGCCGCAATTGAATGTACGGGCCATCTCCGCATCGGCAACGTTCCCATTCTCCTGCAGCCACTTGAACACCGGAGGCATGGGCCAGGCATCACGGCGCATGACTGCGGTCAGGTTGTCAGCCAGCACGCGCGGCACATTCTCGGTGAGTCCGCCACCCGTGATATGCGCCAGACCCTTCACCTTCATGGTCTGCATGAGCGCCAACACCGGCTTCACGTAGATCCGGGTCGGCATGAGCAACTGGTCGATCAAGGTCTTGTTGGCAGCACTCGTCGGGTCAATGCCGGCGCGGTCGAGGATGCGACGAATGAGCGAGAAGCCATTCGAATGCGGGCCGCTGGAGGCAAGCCCGAGCACCACGTCACCGGGCGTGATGTCCTTGCCGGTAATGATGTCCGCCTTCTCCACCAGGCCGACCGCGAAGCCGGCGAGGTCATACTCGTCGACCGGAAACGTGCCCGGATGCTCGGCGGTCTCGCCGCCAATGAGTGCGCAGCCTGCCTGCTCGCAGCCCGCAGCAATGCCCTTGACCACGTCGGTGGCCACGGCCACGTTCAGCTTTTCGCATACGTAGTAGTCGAGGAAAAACACCGGCTCTGCGCCGGACACCAGGATGTCGTTCACGCTCATGGCCACCAGATCGATGCCAATGGTGTCGTGCCGATGGGTTTGCTGGGCCAGTCTGAGCTTCGTGCCCACGCCGTCAGTGCCTGAGACCATGACCGGCTCGCGGTACTTCTTCGACACCTCGACCAACGCGCCGAACCCGCCGATGCCACCCATCACTTCAGGGCGCATGGTGCGCTTGGCAAAGGGCTTGATGTTCTCCACGAGCTGGTCGCCTGCTTCGATGTCGACACCGGCATCGCGATAGGAAAGTGGGGTGGAGGGCTGTGGCGGAGTGGACATGTTGGCGGTTTCTGCGAATATTCGGATATGGACCCCGGCATGGCGAGACGAAAGTTCGTCAAAACTCGCGCCATGGCGGGAAAATCGAATTTTACTGGATATGGACGAGGTGACCGATGCTGCGCATGAAGCGCCGGAATGACGCACGCTGGATTTGGTTGATGGCGGCCGGTCTGGTGGGCATGGGCTTGATCTATTCGCTCTCCGCGATCCTTGCACCGTTTCTCGCCGCAGCCATCCTGGCCTATATCCTCGATCCCATCGTGGATCGCATGGTCGCCCGGCGCGTGCCTCGGACGCTGGCCACCGCACTGACGCTGCTGCTCCTACTGCTTGTGGGCGCATTGTTCATCGTGATTGTGATGCCGTTGTTCATCAAGGAATCGGTCATGCTGGCCGAGCAGTTCCCCGTCTTCCTTGAGAAAGTGAAAGGCGAATGGCTGCCCTGGATTCAGCAGAAGACTGGCGTTGAGCTTTCGCTCGACCCGCAGAGCCTGAAAACTCTCATCACCGACAACCTTCAGGATGCGAAGGGCCTGGCACAGAAGCTGTTGAATTCTTTGCGTGTCGGGGGCGTGGCGGTGCTGGGCTTCGTCATCAATCTGCTTCTGGTTCCCGTCGTGCTGTTCTACCTGCTGCGTGACTGGGACACACTGGTGTCTGCCATTCATGACATGGTGCCGCGCCGCTGGCAGAAGAAGACGACACAGATCGCGGGCGAGGTGGATGCCGTGCTGGCCGAGTTTTTGCGCGGACAGTTGTCGGTGATGCTGCTCATGAGCGTTTTCTACGTCACCGGACTGTGGTTGACCGGGCTGCAGTTCGCGCTGCCCATTGGTCTCATCACCGGCTTGCTGGTGTTCGTTCCCTATCTGGGCAGCATCACCGGTTTCCTGCTGGCCACGCTGGCAGCGCTGATGCAGTTCCAGGGGCTAAATGGCGTGGTCTGGGTGTGGGCGGTTTTTGGCATCGGCCAGTTGCTGGAGGGCATGGTGGTCACCCCCTGGCTGGTGGGCGACCGGGTCGGTCTGCATCCGGTGGCCGTGATCTTTGCGTTGCTGGCATTCGGCCAGGTATTCGGCTTCTTCGGCGTCCTTCTCGCACTGCCGGCGAGCGCGGCATTGCTGGTGGGACTGCGCCACCTTCGCCAGCGCTACCAGTCAAGCGGGTTGTACCGACACTGAACATTGCGAGCCGAATAGGTCGCGCGAATTCGCGGTTCTTTACACATCGACCGGGCAGTACACGCTCGCGAATATTCGCAGGCGTGTGCACTGGATTGCCTGTAAGGGTCTATAGGTTGAAGTGACTAAGCAGGCGCGAAGATTGTAGTCCCCCTTCCGCTAACCGGCAGTTCTCACTTTTCGATAACCCTGAACGGAGAATCATTATGCGAGCAAGCAATTTTTTGGCTGCGTCCTCCCTTTTTCTGCTTTTCTCTGTTGGCCCGGCCTTGGCCAGCGACACTAAACCTGCCCCCAATATGGACAAGACGGTGAAGATGGTCGACGCCGACAAAGACGGGATGGTTTCAAAGGCAGAATTCATGAAACATGCCGAGAAGATGTGGGACAAGATGGATGCAAAGAAGATGGGCAAAATGGACAGCAAGCAGTTTGAGCTGTTTCTCAAATCGCTCATGATGAGTGACGGTTGATTGCCGTCCTCCTGTGCCGGCGCTGCGACAAAAAGGGGGCTTAGCCGCCCCTTTTCTCTGCCGAATGCGCGGGGTTGCTGACTACATCGCCTTCAGCATGCGTATGGCTTCTTCCGTACTCCGCCGCAGTCGGTTGAAGGCCACCACCAGCACACCGATTTCATCCTTTGCCTCGGGCTTGATTTCGGGGAGGTCAAGATTGCCAACGCTGATTTCATCCGCGGTCTTTGCGATCTGCGTGATGGGACGGATGATCATCCGGTCCAGGAGCAGATTCAGCATGATGAACACGATCACAAAGATCGTGAGCATCGAACCCATCAGCGTGTACAGGGCCCGCTCGGCATCGTGGATGTAGAACTGGGTGCCGAGAGTCACCAGCTTCACGCCTGACAATTGGCCGCTGGTATCGTGCGAGGGGCGCGCAAGGTAGTAGCGGCGGCCGGATGCTTTGCCGATTTCTCCTGACAATTCCTGCGGCGCGCCTTGAGCCTTGAAGCGTGCTGCGAGGTCAGGCAGCTCCGGCATGACCGAACCGATCGAGGTTGGCGACGCCGGCAGGATCCGGTAGTCCAACGTGTGGAAAGCGGACTTGAGTCGGCTCATGCGCGCAAGTTGCGCGGTTTCAGTGCCTTCAGCCGGCACCACGGAAAGCGTCTCCATGGCCAGCATGGCGTTGCTCCGGACTTCGTCCTTCGCGCGTTCGAGAAGGAAGCGCTCGGCGGTGATGTGGACAGCGCCGAATCCGGCCGCAAAGACAACGAAAAGCAGGATGTTGAATTTGGGTCTAAGCCCGAGGTCACTCATTGACAATTTCCCCTGAAGATTTTCTGCGCACCGGTCTTTGCCGGTGCTTTACTGGGAGCGGATGACTTCGAAGAAAGCCTGACGCTCCTCAGGGTTGCGGATGTGGCTGGCAAGCAACTCGAAAAACTGCCTCGAATTCTCCGCGGTCTTGGCATATCGCGCGACCAGCACCGCTGCGAGTGGCCCGATGATGTGCGCCAAGGCCCTTTCGCCGCGTTGCATCAGTTCCGGCGTGATGGGCGTGCTGGGCCGACCGTTCGCCGTTTTCTGGCTATCCCGGCCATGGCTCGCTTCTGCGGTCGCGCCCGGATTGTTCAGGCGTTGGATCAACGCTCGGGCGCTTTCCAGAAAGCGCTCACGCTTGTCTGCTTCCGTGATCTGACTTGCGACCATGTCGCAGAGCATGTTCAGATTGTTGCAGCCCTTGCTGGCACGCTTTACTGCTGTGATGGAGAAAGTGCCCAGATAGGGCAAGACTGCGCGAGTCACCTCCGCCAGATGCGCGGGTGCGATATCCCCCGAAGCCGATTCAGTCGCCGTGTCGCTTTCAGTCATTCTGCGGGTCTTTTGAGGTGTCCTGCGTGCTTGGGCCGCTCTGCTTGTGCGCGATCAGCCTGCATGTCGTTGATATTATGCTGCTTTGTGCCGGGACGGTGGAATTTTTTGTCATGCCGTGCATGCGTGATTGCCAGCGATGACGGTTTTCGATCCGCGTACAGGGTGTTCATGCCGGCCCGATTCCGGGCACGGCCGATGGCGGCGCAGCAAGATTCATACCCTTTGCGAAGTCCAGCATTCGCTGAATGCAGTGGCGTGCCTGCTGAGCGACGGCACGGTCGACATGAATCTCGTTGGCGCCAGTATCGAGCGCATGCGCCAATCCTGACAGTCCATTCATGGCCATCCAGGGGCAGTGCGCGCAGCTCTTGCAGGTCGCTGATGCGCCGGCTGTGGGTGCTTCGATGAAAGTCTTGCCGGGGGCGACCGCGCGCATCTTGTGCAGGATGCCTTTGTCCGTGGCCACAATGAAGGTATCGGCCGACAGGGTTTGCGCAGCCTTGATGATCTGGGTGGTCGAGCCCACCACGTCGGCCAGCTTGACGACTGCGGCCGGCGACTCCGGGTGCACCAGTACCTTCGCGCCGGGATGGGCGGCCATCAGCGATTCCAGTTCCAGCGCCTTGAATTCATCGTGAACGATGCATGAGCCCTGCCAGAGGAGCATGTCCGCGCCCGTTTGTGCCTGGATGTACTGTCCCAGGTGGCGGTCAGGCGCCCAGAGTATTTTCCTGCCCTGCGCATGGAGATGGCGGACGATGGGCAGGGCAATGCTCGACGTGACCATCCAGTCGGCACGGGCCTTCACGGCCGCACTGGTGTTGGCGTAGACGACAACCGTGCGATCTGGGTGCTCGGCGCAGAACGCAGCGAATTGTTCGGGTGGGCAGCCGAGGTCCAGCGAGCAGGTGGCCTCGAGCTCGGGCATGAGCACCCGCTTCTCCGGATTGAGAATCTTTGCAGTTTCGCCCATGAAGCGCACGCCGGCCACGACCAGCGTCTTTGCGGGATGGGCACTGCCGAACCGGGCCATCTCCAGTGAGTCGGCGACACAGCCGCCTGTGTCCTCGGCGAGGTCCTGCAGATCCGGGTGGACGTAATAGTGCGCGACCAGAACCGCGTTCTCTTCCTTGAGGCGCTTGCGAATATTCGCCTTCAACGCTGCCTTCTCGGCCGACGAGAGTTCCGCCGGCACGCGCGCCCAGGCCTCGGCTGTGCTGGTTCCCCCGCCCTTGAGCGGCAGATCGAATTGAACCTTGATGGGTGTGACAGTCAACATGGAAACAGTGTAGCGGAACCGCGTGCATCCGGGCTCGAATCGCGGAGCGCGCGTGCTAACATTCGCGCCCTTCCCGCATACATCATGAAGCAGCTTCTCCTCGAACTTGTTCTGCCCGCCGCGCCCACCTTCGACAACCTCGTGACGGGGGCCAATGCCGAAGCGGTGGCCGCTGCCCGAGCCCTTGCGTCAGGACGCCTGGGCGAAGCGGTGCTCTACATCTGGGGTGCGCCGGGTGCGGGCAAATCCCATCTTTGTGCTGCCGTTCTGAGTGCCTCGGCGGATGCGGTGCGCCTTGCCGCCGATTCGATTCCTTCGGCACCAGATGGCGAGCGGCTTTACGTCATCGATGCGGTAGAAGCCCTGGATGCGGAGAACCAGGCCGCATTGTTCAACTTTTTCAATCAACGTGGACGAGCGATGCTTCTCATGACCGGCTCCCATGCCTCGCGTGATCTGCCCCTGCGCCGTGACCTGTCAACGCGGATCGGCGGCGGGCTCAGCTACCAGATGAAGCCACTTTCGGATGATGAGAAGCAGGCTGCACTGATGGCGCACGCACAGGTTCGGGGCATGGCCATGGACGCCGACATTGCAGGTTATCTGCTCCGCCATGGCCGTCGCGACATGCGGTCCCTGATCGCGATGCTGGATGGGATTGATCGCTATTCTCTCGAGGCGGGACGTCCGGTGACCCTGCCCATGGTCCGCGAGGCGCTTCATCGACTTCAAGGCCATTCATGAATCTTGCCCTGTTTGATCTCGACAACACGCTGCTGGCCGGCGACAGCGACTATGCCTGGTCCCAGTTTCTGATTCGCGAGGGCGTACTCGATCGTGAGGCGTTCGAGGCCAGGAACGAGGCCTACTACGATCAGTACAAGGCGGGGACGCTCGACATTTTCGACTACCTGGCTTTTCAGTCGACGCCACTCGTTGGCCGGTCAGCCGAGGAGCTCGAAGGATGGCATGCGCGCTACATGGATCAGGTGGTCCGCCCCATGATCCTTCCGAAGGCGCGTGAGCTTCTGGCTTCACACAGCGGCGACCTCTGCGCCATTGTCACCGCCACCAACGATTTCATCACCGCGCCCATCGCACAGGCGCTGAGGGTCGACCATCTGATTGCGTCCGAGCTTGAGCGCGGTCCCGCCGGCTTTACCGGGCGTGGCACCGGCACGCCAGCGTTTCAGAGCGGGAAGATCGTACGCGTGAAACAATGGCTGGCCGGAATGGGCCATGAGCTGTCATCATTCGGGCGCAGCAGCTTCTACAGCGATTCCCACAACGACATTCCATTACTAGAAGCCGTGACGCATCCGGTGGCGGTTGACCCGGATGCCACCCTGCTGGCACACGCCAGGGGTCGCGGATGGCCGGTGCTCTCTCTGCGATGATCAAGCAATTCATATCCCGCGTCCTCGGTCGCCGCAAGCAGGACACACACAATCCGCGAATTTTCCGCGCTGACCAGCACAAGATCGATCGCAAATCGATCAGCTCCGGCGCCATCCGTGTCTGCGAGGGGCTGCATGCCGAGGGCTACAAGGCCTTTGTGGTGGGCGGTGCGGTGCGCGATCTCATGCTCGGCCGTCAGCCGAAGGATTTCGATGTCGCCACGGACGCGACACCGGAGCAGGTGCGGGCCGTGTTCCGCCGTGCACGCATCATTGGCCGACGATTCCGCCTGGTCCATGTCATGTTCGGCCAGGAGACGGTGGAGGTGTCCACCTTCCGTGCCAACCATGAGCGCAGCGAGTCGGATGAGGACGACGCGCGTGCTGACGAACATGGAAGGCTCTTGCGGGACAATGTCTTTGGCAGCCAGGAGGAAGACGCCATCCGCCGCGACTTCACGGTGAATGCGTTGTTCTACGATCCGGAGCGCGACGAGGTTTGGGATTATCTGTCCGGTGTGGACGACCTGAAGTCCCGCCGACTGGTGATGATTGGCGACCCCGAGTCCCGCTATCGGGAGGATCCGGTGCGCATGCTGCGCGCGGCGCGCCTGGCGGCCAAGCTGGGTTTCAAGATTGACACGAAGACGCAGGCCCCGATCGCGCGTCTCGCACCGTTGCTCGACAATGTGCCCGCGGCCCGACTGTTTGACGAACTGTTGAAGATGCTGCTTTCTGGGCAGGCTGCGGCCTGCCTCGCACGCCTTCGCGATTTGGGACTGCATCGCAATCTCCTGCCCTTCTTGGATGACCTGTTCAAGGACAACAGTGCGAAGCAATTCGTCGAACTCGCACTGGCGCGTACCGATGAGCGCATCGCGGCAGACAAAGGCGTCTCGCCGGCGTTCCTGCTTGCCGCTCTCCTTTGGCCACTGGTGGATCGTCGCATACTG
Organism: Burkholderiales bacterium; assembly: GCA_033764435.1. Taxonomy (GTDB): domain Bacteria; phylum Pseudomonadota; class Gammaproteobacteria; order Burkholderiales; family Usitatibacteraceae; genus JAEUMY01. The sequence continues at coordinate 125,815 of JANRIX010000055.1, read as the reverse complement.
GCCGCCGAGCGATCGACCTTGCCTCAGCAAGTGCTCTGGCACGAGGCCATGGATGGCGTGCTCGATGAGCAGCGCCGCTTTCTGGCCATCCCGCGCAAGCTTGATGCCACGATGAAGGAGCTGTGGGTCAGCCAGCCCCGATTCCTCCAGCGCGGCGGCGGCCGACCCTATCGGCTGCTGACCCACCCGCGCTTTCGCGCCTGTTATGACTTTCTGGTGCTGCGTGCCGAGGCCGGAAACGTGCCCATGGAGCTGGCGGACTGGTGGACACGCTTCCAGGATGCGGACGAGGACACGCGCAAGTCCATGTTGTTGCAGGACGACGGACCAAAGAAAAAGCGGCGGCGTCGCGGCAAGCGATCCGCTGGTGCGGCTGACAAATCGGCGCTTGGCGATGCGCCGTCGCCAACGTCGACCGGAGACAGTGGCTGATGGCCGAGACGGGCCACACGGCTTTCATCGGCCTGGGCAGCAATCTCGACAATCCGCGTGAGCAGGTGAGGCGCGCAATGGCTGAACTCGCATCGGTCCCCCACACTCGGGGGCATCGCCAGTCGTCTCTCTATCAGACGGATCCGGTCGGCTATCGTGATCAGCCAGCCTTCATCAACGCGGTTGCGAAGGTTGAGACCACGCTTGACCCGGAGGCGCTGCTCCTTCAACTCCGCCAGATCGAGTCCGCTCACGGCCGGTCGCGCGGCATGCCGAATGGTCCGCGCACGCTTGATCTTGATTTGCTGCTGTATGACGATTGGGTGCTCGATTCACCGTCACTGGTACTGCCGCACCCGCGCATGCACGGACGCGCCTTTGTGCTGGTTCCCCTCGCCGAGCTGGATGCTGAAGTGCGGATTCCGGGCATCGGGACAGTGAAGGACGCTCTGGCCGCCCTTGATCAGACCGGCGTGAGCAAATTGCCATGAACAGATTCCCGTACATTGTGGTGGAAGGTCCGATCGGTGTTGGCAAGACCACCCTTGCGCGCCTGCTCGCTCGGCGCTTTGACGCCGAGCTGATGCTTGAAGATGCGTACAACAATCCGTTCCTGTCTGACTTCTACCGGGACATGCGTCGCCATGCGCTGGCGACACAGATGTTCTTTCTCTTCCAGCGGGTCAATCAGTTGGCCGCGCTGAAGCAGCCTGGGCTGTTTCAGAGCCGAACCATTGCCGACTTCATGTTGGCGAAGGATCCGCTCTTCGCCCGACTCACGCTGGATGACAACGAATATTCGCTATACAACCAGCTCTATCATCACCTTGAGCCACAGGCGGCCGCACCCGATCTGGTCATCTACCTGCAGGCCCCGGTCGAGGTTCTTGTATCGCGGGTGAATCGCCGCGGTCACGCCATCGAGCGTGGCATTCCCGAAGGCTATCTTCGCCAGCTATCCGATGCCTACACGCGATATTTCTATGACTACACGCAGAGTCCGCTACTGATTGTGAACAGCGCGAATCTCAACTTCGCCGACAACGACGCGCATGTCGACATGCTGGTCGACCGGGTCCAGGCGATGAAGGGTGGGCGCGAATTCTTCAACCTCGGCTGAACGGAGTCTCATGGACGTCATTCACACTGTTGCCGATTTGCGGCGTCGACTGAAGTCGGAGTCGCGCGTCGGCTTCGTCCCGACCATGGGCAATCTCCACGATGGGCATATTGACCTCACCCGGATTGCGGGTGCCAGCGCGCCGTGCACGGTTGTCAGCATTTTCGTGAACCGGCTGCAGTTTGGGCCGAATGAGGATTTTGACCGCTATCCGCGGACGTTGGCTGAGGATTGCGCCAAGTGCGAGGCAGCGGGCGTGAACGTGGTTTTCGCGCCGGACGAACAGCAAATGTATCCGGTCGCCCAAAGCTATACGGTGGATCCGGGGCCGATTCAACATGTGCTGGATGGTGCGGTGCGTCCAGGTCACTTCCGCGGCGTCGCAACGGTCGTGCTGAAGCTCTTCGGCATGGTTCAGCCGCAGGTTGCCGTGTTCGGCCGCAAGGACTATCAGCAGTGTCGCGTGATCGAGGGCCTGGTGCGGCAGTTCAGCCTGCCTGTTGAACTGGTGTTTGCCCCAACGAGCCGCGCCGCGGATGGGCTTGCCCTCTCCTCCCGCAATGGATATCTGAGTCCTGCTGAGCGTGCCGAGGCGCCCCGCATGTATCAGCTGCTGCGCGGCATGGTGGATGCGATCCAGGCGGGAGACCGCGACTATTCGCAGCTCGAGCAGCGCACCCTCGCCACACTCGTCGCGAATGGCTGGCTGTCGGACTACGTCACTGTTCGGCGTCAGGCCGATTTGGAGCCCGCCGATCAGCAAGACCGAAAATTGGCCATTCTGGCTGCCGCGAAGCTTGGCACCACCCGACTTATCGACAATGTCGAGTTCGAGATCTGAAAGCGGGATTTGGCTATCAAAGGCAGTCAGCCTGGCGGGACCTTCGCCTGCTTTGTTGCGGCGCAATATTTGCCGTGATAGCCTACGCGGCCGCTGAACCGGGAAAGACTGGTTTGCGCCGTGGTTCAGGCGGTTTTTTGGGGCCGAATTAGAGCAATTGCTCTGAATCAGACCATTAGAATCCGGGCCTGTTCGTCGACCTATGTCGGAGGATTTACATGCAACGCACCATGCTGAAGTCCAAGCTGCATCGCGTCACCTGCACCCATTCCGAATTGCATTACGAGGGATCGTGCGCAATCGATCAGAATCTCCTCGACGCGGCCGACATCAAGGAGTACCAGCAGATCGACATCTACAACGTCGACAATGGCGAGCGGTTCACGACCTACGCCATTTCGGCCCAGCGTGGTTCGGGCATCATTTCCGTCAACGGCGCGGCAGCGCGCCGTGCCGCACCAGGTGACCTGCTGATCATCGCGAGCTATGCCGTCTATAACGAGATCGAGCTGAACAATTACCAGCCCGATCTTGTGTATGTGGACGAGAACAACCGCATCAAGGACAAGCGTGGACAGATTCCCGTGCAGATGGCCTGATTCAGGCAGCGCGACAAATGAAAAAGGCAGCTTACGCTGCCTTTTTTGTGGGGTGCTGAAGTGTTCGAGGTTAGTCGCAAGGCATGCGAACCATCGGAAAGAGTGCGGCGTGCGGCTTGTCCTTGACCTTGCCGTCAATCCGAATCTCCATCGAGCCATCTTTCTCCTTGCGGTAGGTCACCTTCTGAGGGAAAGAGTTCTCGGGGTTCTCGAAGACCAGTGATTCGGCCTTATTGCTGGTCAACGCGAATACTGCTTCCTTCTGGTTGTGGGGCCGGATCAGCAATTGAATCTTTCCGTCATTGCCCGCCTCTATTTTCATGTGCTCCCAGGACGCAACTAGTCCGTTTTTCAACTCGGCACCGACACCCATCATGGCATTGCCAAACGGCTTGGACCATTGCTCCATGTTGTTGAATCGACTCGCGTCGGGTTTTGCCTTCCAACATCCGGCGAGCCAGGAGATTTCATTCAGCGTCAGCTTCGATGCAGTGGATGCAGTGGATGCGGTCGATGCAGTCGATGCGCTTGCGGTGAGCGCAGTTGCCATCAGCACCAGACCAAGCGCCGCGCGGCCCAGAAAACAACAAGTGATATTCATTTGGTCGAAATCTCAGTTCGATGATTGAGTGAGGACATTCAAACTCGCCTGTGGTTCAGAATTTCTTGGTGCCGGGAGCCGGAATCGAACCGGCACGCTGTCGCCAGCGCGGGATTTTGAGTCCCGTGCGTCTACCAGTTCCGCCATCCCGGCCAGGGAGTGTCATGACTGTCGAAGCACCGGCGGCAACGGGTAGCTGCATCGCGCCGGCTGCGGGTTGCCGGTTGATGCGTGATAGCATCCGGCGCCGCAAAAATTGCGAGGCCGCATTATAGCGGAAAGGCGCAGCCTGCCCGCCGCATTGCCGGGCCTTCCTGTATCCAGCCAGTGGAATTCTCACCATGTCGCGCTCCTTGACCCTTGCTGACTTCGACTACGCTCTGCCGCCGGAGCTTGTCGCGCAGCATCCGCCCGCTTCACGAACTGCAAGCCGCCTGCTGCACGTCGATGGCCGCGCTGGGCGCCTGACCGACAGGCTGTTTCCCGAGCTGTTGGACCAGGTCGAGTCTGGCGATGTTCTCGTGTTCAACGACACACAGGTCATCAAGGCGCGACTGTTCGGCGAAAAGTCTTCGGGCGGCAAGGTCGAGGTTCTTGTGGAGCGCGTCATGGATGCGCACAGAGCCTTTGCCCACATTCGGGCGAGCAAGTCACCCAAGCCAGGCACGAGGCTGTTGCTGGACAATGCGTTGCACGCAACGGTCCTGGGACGTCACGAGGACTTGTACGAAGTTGCCTTCGATGGCGACGAGTCACTGCTCGATCTGTTTGCGCGACACGGTTCCATTCCCTTGCCGCCCTACATCACCCACGCGCCGAGCGCGGAAGACGAAAGTCGCTACCAGACGGTATATGCGCGCCATCCGGGCGCGGTCGCTGCGCCGACTGCTGGCTTGCATTTTGACGTACCGCTCCTGGACGCGCTGAGGGCGAAGGGTGCCGACCTCGCCTACGTCACCCTCCACGTCGGGGCTGGAACCTTTCAGCCGGTTCGCGGCGACGACTTGGCGGGCCACGTCATGCACGAGGAGTGGTATCGGGTTCCGCAGGAGACCGTCGAGGCGATCAGGCTCGCCAAGTCGCGCGGCGGACGGGTGCTGGCGGTCGGGACCACGGCCGTGCGCACGCTCGAAGCGGCTTCACAGACCGGGGAGCTGAAAGCGGGAGAGGCGATGACTCGTCTTTTCATCCAGCCCGGATTCCGCTTTCGGACGGTCGAGCGCATGGTCACCAACTTTCATCTGCCCAAATCGACACTGATGATGCTGGTCGCAGCCTTTGCGGGTCACGCGAATATTCGCAAGGCCTATGAGCATGCGATCCGTGAGCGCTACCGATTCTTCAGCTATGGCGATGCGATGCTGCTGGAGCGATCAGATCCTTGACCGGGCATATACGCAGGCGGCTTTCATGGCACGAATATTCGCCACTCGGGAAGACGGGCAGTGACGCGCCCGTGGAGCGTCCTCAGGCGAGGTGAACCCGGCTATTGGCCGCGACGTGTTGCTTCAGAAACTCCATCTGGTCGGCGAGGATCCTGCGATTGGCCAGAATGAGGAACTCAGCCCGGTTGGGCACGTAGGGCGCGTACAGCAATTCCATCCGTGCCTCCTCCGGCAGACGGCTCCCCTTTTTCTCATTGCAGCCGCGACAGGCGGTGACCACGTTCATCCATGTGTCCTGGCCACCTCGGGAGTATGGAATGATGTGATCGCGGGTCAGCCTGAGGTGCGAAAACAGACCGCCGCAGTATCCGCAGACGTGGCGATCGCGATGGAACAGCTCGCGATTGTTGAGCGGCGGCACCTGGTTGAAGCCCTTGATGGCCATCGCCTTGCCCTTGATGGCGATGATCGAGGCTGCTGTGATGCGCGACGTTTCGCCAGTGTGGCGACAGCGCCCGCCGGACACTGTGAACGCCTCGGACCCGGTTTCCCAGGCCACGCGATTCTTGGCGTAGTACCAGACGGCGTGCTGCCAGTTGATCCAGCGATGCGGCACGCCGTTGGTATCCAGCGTGAGGATCAGCGGAAAACGGCGGGTGGTTTCCGTCTGGGCCAGTTCGAGCTCAAGGTCTCCGTCTTCGAAATCCGGCGGATCCGCGCGCTGCTCATACCGCTGCTGGGTACGGCTGGGCCGCTGATGCTTGCTGCGGGCGGGACGGTGGCTGGCTTGCACGGGACTCCTTCGCGAAGTTGTCTCAGGTACGCGATAATCGAGGCTGATCCGACGCTCTGGGCCTGTCGATCGCGTGCTGCACACACCACGATCCACGCGGGGACGGCTCCACTGGGGCGTAGGGTAATGCGTTTTCCACCTCTTGAAAAGCCCCCATGAACCTCGACCGAGTGACTGCCGGACGTGATGTCCCCAACGACTTCAATGTCGTCATTGAAATTCCCATGAATGGCGATCCCATCAAGTACGAACTGGACAAGGAGACCGGTGCGCTATTTGTCGATCGCTTCATGTCCACGGCCATGCATTACCCGTGCAACTACGGGTACATCCCGAATACGCTGTCGGGCGATGGCGATCCGGTCGATGTTCTGGTGGTGACGCCGTATCCGCTCATTCCTGGCGTCGTCGTCCGCTGTCGCCCGCTGGGCATGCTGAAAATGACCGATGAGGCTGGCGATGACGAGAAACTGCTGGCTGTGCCGGTCGACAAGCTCATTTCCATCTATCGCGAGGTGCAGACACCCCGTGATCTGCCCGAGCTGGTGCAGAACCAGATCGCCCACTTCTTCGCCCACTACAAGGACTTGGAGCCCGGCAAGTGGGTCAAGGTCGAGGGCTGGGTCGGCCCCGAGGAGGCCAAGGCCGCCATTCTCGACGGCGTGAAGCGCTTCAAGTCCGCCAAGAAGAAGCCGCGCTACTGAGCGCGCGCAGGCCCGTCCCGAGTCAGTGAATATTCGCAATGAACGCATGAACCGCTACACCATAAACCTGACCAATTGGCAGACTGCCGCCGATCGGCTGCGACCGATCCGCACAGCCGTATTTGTCGTCGAGCAGCAGGTCCCGGCTGAGCTGGAAATGGACGACATGGATGCGCATTGCATCCATGCCCTGGCTGAAGATGAAGGTGGCTGCGTGATTGGCACGGGGCGCCTCTTGCCAGCGGAGTCTGGCATCGCCCGGATCGGTCGCATGGCGGTCGACGCCGCCTGGCGAGGCAAGGGGGTGGGCGCCGCGATGCTGGAGAGTCTCATGGCGGCCGCCCGGTCGCGTGGCGATCGCCTTGTTGAATTGCACGCGCAGCTGCATGCCGCGCCGTTCTACGACCGGCAGGGCTTCGAGCGCATCGGGGCGGTCTACGAAGAGGCGGGCATCCCCCACATCACCATGCGCCGTTCGCTCTAGGCCTGCTCGCGGCGAAGGGGGGCATCAGCCTGCCAGCAGCGAGTTCATGTAGCGCAGCCGATCCGCAACGGCTCTGAGCAGCGCGGCGCTGAATCCGGGGTGTTCCTTCACCAGTGTCATCAACACGTTGCGGTTGATGGCGAGCAGCTCCGAATCAACCTGGGCAAACGCGCTGGCCGTGCGCGGCGACTGATCGACCAGTGCCATTTCACCAAACGTGCCGCCTTCGCCGACGCTTTCGACCAGCGTGCCGCGAACGCTGATGCCCATCCGGCCGGAAAGGACAACATACATGGTCATCCCGGCCTCACCTTCGCGCATGATCACTTTCTCCGCCGGCACGCGGACGCGAGTCGGGTTGTCCAACTTGAGGAGCAGCTCATCCAGCATCCGTTTGTCGAACAGGCTGCCTTCACGTGCCCGATCTTCCGCCCGTGCCTTGCGCGCAGCCAGGCGTGCCGCCACGAGGCGCAAGCGGTCGAACATCACGCTCATCAGCATCAGTGCAAACTCGGGCATGCGCTGAATTGCCGTCTGAAACTGCTGGGCATCCAGTGCTAGCGCCACGCAATCGGTCTTGGCCGTCGCGGTGGCGCTGCGCGGTGAATCGTTGACGACCGCCATCTCGCCGAAGATTTCTCCTGGCCGAATCGTGTCCAGCGTCCGCCCGGCAGCGGTCAAGATGACCTCTCCCTGCTCCAGGAAATACATTTGGTTCAGCGTGGCTGACTTGAACAGGCTGCCCTTCTCCGCCTTGTCGTGCTCGGCAAAGAAGATGGCACCTGCCTTTATGGTCTCGGGCTTGCCAAACGCCTTGAACAGCTTCGCGGTGACCACCGGGTCGTAGACCTTGCTGCGCGCGGGCTGCACTGCGGGTGCCGCCGCGCGCGCACCTGGCGACGGCGTGGCGGCGTTGTCCGTCTTGTCGGCTGGAGGCTTGGTGAAATCGAAATCGTCGTCGTCAATCATGATGCATCGGGAAATGTGACCGGGTAGGGGAGGGTGGCGAGTTCGAGCAATGGGCCGTCAGGCGTCTTCCAGCGCAATCCCTGACGCAGACCCTCGATCTGCGCCGCAACCAGCACCTGGCAGACGCCGTCCGGCCCCCGGGCGGCAAGCACGATTTCGCCCGCCGCCTGATCGCCAAAGGCTTCGGCGTACACGGCATCGCCGGAAGCCGGCGTCGAGTCGCTGCTGGCGGCAACGGTTGCCCGCATCATCCGGCGCTTGAGAATGCCGCGGTATTGGGTCCGTGCCACGATTTCCTGTCCGGGGTAGCAGCCCTTCTTGAAGCTGACTCCGCCCATGAGGTCGAAGTTGATCATCTGGGGCACGAAAGATTCGCGCGTTGCTTCCCGGATCTCGGGAATACCGGCGCCGATGGCGTGCCAATCCCAGGCATTGGCACTGGCCGGGGTGCATGTTGCCGCGAGCTGCTCCCAAAGTGGTTTCATGACCTCTGGCGAACCCACCAGAATGAGTCGATCCGAATCGAGGCGAATGATGCGCAAGCCCGGCTGATGGGTTGACTGCATCGAACCGGCTGGCAGCGCTTCCACGAGCGCCGCAACGGCATCGGCCGCACCAGGCCCCGCGACACCGAACCGCACCCACTGCGCGCTGACGTCATCCAGCTTCACCTTCGACCGGAGTACAAACATGCGCAGGCGCTTCACCGTCGCGTCGGCAAGCGCTTGCGGCAGCAGCAGCATGTAGCCTTGCTTGGCGGGCCAGAGGAGGAAGCTTGCGAGCAGCCGTCCCTTCGGCGTGCAATAGCCATTCCACTGGGCACGGTCCGGCGCCAGTTGCTCGACGTCGTTGGTGAGTTGGCCGTGGAGAAAGCCTCGCGCGTCGTCGCCCGAAGCCAGGATGAGTCCGAGGTGGGACAGGTCGCAGAGCACAGGGCGCGAACCCAGCGCGCGTTGTTCGGCGTCAGGCTGGCCAAAGTGTTCCACCTGGGTGCCGGCGAAGGAGGCGCCGCGCGCTTCGAGAAAACTGCGCCATTCGGGATGCATGAGGAGTTCCGCGGATTGAACTGCGTTAGGATGGATCGGTATTTTTCCTGAATTGGGGGCATGTTGCACGGAGGTATCGATGTAATGGTTCGGCGATCCCCGCTGCTGGCGTTGCTCCTGGTTGCCATCCACCTGCTTTCGCTCAGCGTGGTCTGGTCCATCGGGTTGCCCTTCGCACTGCATCTTGTGCTGAAGCTCGCGATTTTGCTGAGCCTGCTGTGGTCGCTGCACAGCGCGGGCTGGCTGGGCGCCAGCCTTCAAACGTTCCGCCTGCGGCTGACACCTTCTCGGGACAATGATGCGCCCGATCGCATCGACATCGACTATCCATCGGGACGGCGGATCAGTGGATCGGTTGTGGAAGGCAGTATCGTGCTTCCCCATCTGGTCATTCTCCGTTGTCGGCCGGACGGTGCCAGATGGTGGCAGGCCTCCCGCAATTGGCTGTTGCTGCCTGACAGTGTCGCGCCTGACGACTACAGGCGATTGCGCATCCGCCTGCGTTGGGGCCGGGCCGCTCCGGTATAATTTCGGCTCCTTGCCGCCTTTCCCTGTCGGCCCCGCACGCCGGGTCCGCTCACTGCCCGAGAGCATCGGGTGTCCACTCGCGCCATGCCCATGAATGCCCCGACTTCTGCCTCGCTGCTCCGACTGCGCGGCCCCGTTGCGCTGTCTCCTTTCCGTGTCGAGAAACTGCTGCAGCCACTGCGACAGCACCATCCGGGCATCACCGGTCTCTCCGCCGAGTATGTCCATGTCGTTCAGACTCGCCAGCCGTTGACGCCGGCCGAGACGGAGGTGCTGGCACGCATCCTTGACTACGGCACGGCGCCGATTTCGGTCCCGCAGGGTCGGCTGTTCCTCGTACTCCCGCGCATCGGCACCATCTCGTCCTGGTCGTCCAAGGCGACCGACATTGCGCGTATTTGCGGACTGACGAACGTCGTCCGAATCGAACGCGGCATCGCTTTCCATGTCGAGGCACGCGAATATTCGCAAGCCGCGCAGGATGCGGTCCTGCGCGCCATCCATGATCCGATGACCGAAACGGTGCGCGAGTCACTCGACGCAGCCGCAGAACTCTTTGTCGCCCAGACCCCCGCACCGCTGGCTACCATTCCGGTGGTCAAGCAGGGCAAGGCCGCGCTCGATGCCGCGAATAGCGAACTGGGCCTGGCGCTATCGCCCGACGAGATCGACTACCTCTTCGACTACTTCAATCGCATCCAGCGCGATCCCACCGATGTCGAGCTGATGATGTTCGCGCAAGCCAACTCCGAGCACTGCCGCCACAAAATCTTCAACGCGAGCTGGACCATCGACGGCGCTGATCAGGACAGGAGCCTGTTCGCGATGATCCGCAATACCCACCAAGTTTCGCCTGCCGGCACGGTGGTCGCGTATTCGGACAACTCGTCGGTGATTGAAGGCGCTGTGATCGACCGCTTTTATCCCAGAGGTGGGAAGGCCTTTGAATATTCGCAGGAGTCCACCCACATCCTGATGAAGGTAGAGACGCACAATCATCCCACCGCGATCGCTCCATGGCCGGGTGCAGCGACGGGCGCTGGCGGCGAGATCCGCGACGAAGGTGCCACCGGCATCGGCGCCAAACCGAAGGCAGGCCTCACCGGTTTCTCAGTCTCCAATCTCAACATTCCCGGCCATCGCCAGCCCTGGGAGGGCGACTACGGCAAGCCGTCACGCATCGCGTCCCCGCTTTCGATCATGATCGAGGGGCCGATCGGTGGCGCGGCCTTCAACAATGAGTTCGGCCGGCCCAATCTCTGCGGCTACTTTCGCACCTACGAGCAGGCGGTGGAAGGTGTGATGCGTGGTTACCACAAGCCCATCATGATCGCGGGCGGTCTCGGCAACATCTCCGCCAAACACACGAAGAAGAGTCCGCTCAAGGAAGGCTCTCTCCTCATTCAGTTGGGTGGGCCTGGCATGCGCATCGGCCTGGGCGGCGGCGCAGCCTCTTCCATGACGTCAGGCCAGAACACCGAAGCGCTGGACTTTGACTCGGTCCAGCGGGCCAATGCGGAGATCGAGCGCCGCTGCCAGGAAGTCATCGATGCCTGCTGGGCGCAGGGCGAGCGGAATCCCATCCTATCGATACATGACGTTGGCGCTGGCGGGCTTTCCAACGCCTTGCCTGAGCTGGCCCATGGTGGTGGCGCGGGCGCACGCTTCCAGTTGCGCGATGTGCCCTCTGAAGAGCCCGGCATGTCGCCCAAGGAAATCTGGTGCAACGAGGCACAGGAGCGTTACGTCCTCGCCATCGCGCCGGAATCGCTGCCGCTCTTCCGCCAGTTCTGCGAGCGCGAGCGTTGCCCGTTCGCCGTGCTGGGCCGGGCGACGGCAGACGAACACCTCATCGTCGAAGACACGCTGTTCAACAATCACGCGGTCGACATGGAGATGTCCGTTCTCCTGGGCAAGCCGCCGCGCATGCATCGCGATGTGCAGTCGCGGATGCCAGACCTGAAGCCGCTTGATCTTTCGAATATTCGCATCGAGGAAGCCGCCCACCGCGTGCTGAAATTGCCGACGGTTGCCGACAAGTCCTTCCTCATCAATATCGGCGATCGAAGTGTCGGCGCATTCACTGCACGCGATCAGATGGTCGGTCCCTGGCAGGTGCCGGTCGCGGATTGCGCGGTGACGCTGATGGGCTATCAGACCTTCCGTGGCGAGGCCATGGCCATGGGTGAGCGCACGCCGCTGGCCGTCATCAATGCGCCCGCATCCGGTCGCATGGCGGTGGGCGAGGCCATCACCAACATTGCGGCGGCGGACATCGAGAAGATCGGCGACATCAAGCTGTCGGCCAACTGGATGGCGCCCGCAGGCTACCGCGGTGAGGACGCGAATCTGTTCGCGACCGTGAAGGCGGTGGGGATGGAGTTGTGCCCCGCGCTCGGCATCAGCATTCCGGTCGGCAAGGATTCCTTGTCCATGCGCACCGGTTGGAAAGAAGGTGGCGTAGACAAGGAAGTGGTCGCGCCCGTGTCGCTCATCGTGTCCGCGTTCGCCCCCGTGCAGGATGCGCGCCTGACGCTGACGCCCGAGCTCGCGCGCGAAGCGGATACCGAACTTGTGCTCATCGACCTGGGCGGCGGCAAGAATCGCCTCGGCGGTTCGGCGCTGGCGCAAGTGTATGCACAGGTCGGCAATGTGGCCCCGGACGTGGATGATCCGGCGCGCCTCAAGGGCTTCTTTGACGCCGTGCGCAAGCTGAATCGTGAGGGCAGGGTGCTCGCGTATCACGACCGCTCCGACGGCGGGCTCTTCGCCACGCTTGCGGAAATGAGCTTCGCCGGACATCGGGGTATCACCGTCAATCTCGATGTGCTGACCTACAACGAGCGCGAGGCGGACGTGGATGAGTACGACACCACGTCACCCAAGCTGGGCATGGAAGAAGCGGTCCTCGCCGCACTCTTCAATGAAGAGCTGGGCGCCGTGCTGCAGATTCGCAAGGCTGAGCGGAGTGCCGTGATGCAGGTGCTCCGCGAGTCGGGGCTTGGCGAATATTCGCATGTGATCGGCCATCCCAATGAGGCCGACGAGCTGCGAGTGGTGCGCGCCGGCAAGCCCGTGTTCACTGCTTCACGCATCGAGCTGCAGCGCGCCTGGTCGGAAACGAGCTACCTCATCCAACGGCTGCGTGACAATCCGGATTGCGCGCAACAGGAGTACGACCGCATCCTTGATGCGAAGGACCCGGGCTTGAATGCAAAGCTCACCTTCGATCCCGCTCAGGACGTGGCCGCACCGTTCATCGCAACTGGCGTGAAGCCGAAGATCGCAATACTCCGCGAACAGGGTGTGAATGGCCAGCTTGAAATGGCCGCCGCGTTCACCTGGGCGGGCTTCGAGGCGCACGACGTGCATATGAGCGACATTCTCGAAGGTCGCGTCACCCTGCAGGATTTCAAGGGTTTCGCTGCTTGCGGCGGATTCAGCTATGGCGACGTACTGGGTGCGGGCGAGGGCTGGGCCAAATCCATCCTGTTTTCCGCGCGCGGACGCGAGGAGTTCGAAGCATTCTTCAAGCGCACCGATTCGTTCGCGCTCGGCGTGTGCAATGGCTGCCAGATGATCTCAAATCTGCACGAGATCATTCCCGGCGCCGAGAACTGGCCGCACTTCGAACGCAATGCATCCGAGCAGTATGAGGCGCGCACGGTGCTGGTCGAAATCCAGCAGTCACCGTCAATCTTCTTCGAAGGCATGGCCGGCAGCCTCATTCCGGTGGTGACGGCCCATGGCGAAGGCCGCGCAGTGTTCGCGTCGAAGGAGCAGATGGATGCGGCGCGTTGGTTGACGGCGCTGCGCTTCGTCGATCATTACGGCAAGCCGACCGAACGCTTCCCGTCCAACTCCAACGGTTCACCGCAAGGCATCACCAGCGTCACCACACCTGATGGCCGCTTCACCGCCATGATGCCGCACCCAGAGCGGGTGTTTCGAACGGTGAACCTGTCCTGGCACCCGAAGGATTGGCCGGTGGAGAGCCCGTGGATGCGCATGTTCCGCAATGCGCGGAAGTGGCTGGGGTGACCAGGAAATCGGGGGTAAGGCGAATATTCGCAGTGGCTCAGTTCTCGAACCGCGCCCCGAACGCCTCGCTGTAAGCCTGCTCGCCGAACTCGAAACTGGATTGCGGCGGGTCGCCGATGTAAACCGCCTCGACCGTCACCTTGACGTAGCGGTCCAGCGCCTTCCAGATTGCCCAGGTGATGTTGCGGGCAATGTCTTCGGACTTCTCGCCCAGCCGCAAGTGGCCCTCGCCGGACAGGATCAGCACGCCAGCTTCCTTGTTGCGCGCGCGCTCGACATCTTCGGGCTTGGCCCAGTGACGGGTGAAGGCTTCAATGACCGGCCCCATTTCGCGGGGAAGCAGGGGTGACACGGCGATCTGCACGCGGTAGAGGTTGCCGGATTTCACCAGCAGGGACTTGTCGGGTTCCATGAGGTTCACGCTACGCCACCCGGGCATTGCACGCAAGCCTTGGCGAATAGTCGCAATCGGTGCATAGTGGCAAGCTCCAAACAAAACGGGCAGCCTTGGCTGCCCGTTTTTGCGTTTGTTGCGCGTCGAATTTACTTGTCTTCGACTTTAGCTTTGCTGCGCAGATCAGCCACCAGCTTCTGGATCTGTTCCTGCTGTGCGCGCTGGGCGAACTGCGGCTTCACTTCTTCGAATGCCGGGATCTTGGTCGGACGGGTGTCCTCAAGACGGATCACGTGCCAGCCGAACTGGGTCTGCACCGGCTTGTCCGTGGTCTGACCCTTGGTCAGCGCCTTGACGGCATCGGCAAACGGTTTCACGTAACGTGCGGCGGGGCCCCAGTCGAGGTCGCCACCATTGTCCTTGGAGCCCGGATCCTTCGACTTGTCCTTGGCCAGGGCGTTGAAATCGCCGCCCTTCTTGAGCGAGTCGATCACGGCCTTGGCTTCGTCTTCCTTCTCCACCAGGATGTGACGCACTTTGTACTCGGTGTCGCCCATCTGGGTCTTCAGTGTGTCGTACTGGTTCTTGAGTTCTGCATCCGACACCGGGTTGGACTTGACGTAGTCCTCGAAGAACTTCTGGATCATGATGCCTTGGCGGGCAAGATCCATCTCGGCGATGACGTCGGGATTCTTGTCGAGGCCACGCTTCTTGGCGGCCTGGAACAGGACTTCACGGTTGACCAGCTCATCCTTGATCATGCTCATCACTTCCGGGCCCGAGCGGCCGCCGGCGGCAGCTTGCTTGCTCAGCGCGTCGAAATAGGACTGGGGAATCATCGTGCCGTTGACCGAGACCTTCGGTGCGCCGGAGGCGGCTGCTGCTACGGCTTTCGGGGAAGCTTTCTTGGGTGCGTCCTGCGCCAGCGCAGGGCCGACCAGGAGAAGCGATGCGGCAATGAGGCTCAACATTTTTTGCGGTGCATGTTGCATGGCGTTTCCTTTTTGTGGTGTTGCTGGGATTCGAATCAAAACTGATCCGGGGTCATCGCCTCGATCTGCAAGGCGTGAATTCTTTGCTGCATGAGGTCGGCGAGGGCGGCGTAGACCATGCGATGCCGGGTCACCGTATTCTTGCCCTGGAATGCCTCGGACACGATGGTGAGTTGAAAGTGCCCGCCACCGGACTCCTTTGCCCCCGCATGGCCCGCATGCGCGGCGCTATCGTCCACGAGATGGAGCTCGACAGGATTCAGTGCATCCAGTCGGCTCCTGATGAGGTCAGCGGTCGTGGTCATGTCAAAACACCCGTTTGAACGGCTTGACCGTGACTTTGGCGAATACGCCTGCAGCACAGTAGGGATCTTCGGATGCCCAGGCGATCGCTGCGTCCAGCGTGGCAAACTCGGCGACGATGAGCGAACCGCTGAACCCCGCCGGCCCCGGGTCTTCCGAGTCGATGGCGGGGTGGGGGCCGGACAGAATCAGGCGACCGGCATCCTGCAGCGCTTTCAGGCGCTCCAGATGGGCCGGACGTGCCGCGAGCCGCTTGGGCAACGCACCGGGTAGTTCTTCGCAGATGATCGCGTACAGCATGTCAGTCCTTCGTGTCCGCCGGCTGCGCGGGCGCAACCTCGTCTTCAGGCAGGTAGGGGTACAGCCAGTACACCTGGGTGATCATGAAAATGAACATCAGTCCCATGTCGCCGAAGGTTGAGTACCAGACCCATACCTCGGTAGTCTGGAAGTACACGAAATAGAGGTTCAGGAGCCCCATGAAGAGAAAGAATGCGATCCAGACGATCGAGAGTTTGCGCCATACCTCGTCCGGCGCCTTGATGGAGTTGTTGAACACCAGCGCGACCGGATTCTTGCCCAGTCCGAACTGGGTGATGCCGATGGCCAGTGCCATCGCCGCCATCACCACCGTCGGCTTCAATTTCAGGAAAGTCTCGTCCTGAAGCAGCAGGGTGGCACCGCCAGCGATGACCACGATAACGAAGCCGATCCATACCATCGGCTCGACGGGCTTGCGCTTCAATTTCAGCCATGAAACCTGCATGACGGCTGCCGCGATGGCGACGCCCGTGGCGACCCAGATGTCGAACAGCTTGTAGGCCGCAAAGAAGAGCAGCACCGGCAGCAGATCGAATATCAGTTTCATCAAGGACTTGGGCGTGGAAAAACCCGGGATTATCCGCCATTCCGCCTGCCCGCGCAAAACGCCAGCCGACCCGTCAACGCCGACCCGGCAAGTTGCAGCCGCGCTCATCAGCACAAGGCAACTGTCAGCGGGGCTCAGTGGCGTGGCGCCGCCGCCTCATGCTGGGCCATGATCAATCCAGTCATTTCATCGGGCAGGCCCGAGTGTTGGGCGATTCTGAGCGCTTCTTCGTAGAAGCCGGCGCGCTCGTGCGGCAGGCCCGCGTTGAGGGCGCTGAAAGCATGGCTGGCGAGTGCGACATCACCGCTGCGGATGCCAGTGATCGCGAAGTTGAGGTGCAACATGCGCCATGGGCGTTCCGGATTGGATTGCTCAAGGTCCGCTGCGAGTTGGGGCTTAAGATGCTCGATGACGCCTTGCATCATCGCGAAGGCTGCTGCCACGTCCTGGCGCGAGGCTGCGCCGTTGGCCAGCCGGGCGAGTGCGTTGACGACAGGCTCAGGGACATGCAGAAGGCAGTCGTGGCGCATGGCCCAGAGCGCGATGCCCAGGATGAGGCTATCGAGCACCGCTTGGCTTTCTGCCAGATCCAATCTGTTCAACCAGCTTTCCAGGGCTGCTGTCGCCCGCATCGCATCGGCGCAGGCCAGGTCGGTATCCACAAGTGACAGGGGGCCATCCGCACCATGCTCCCGGTCGACTCGGGCCATGAAATCAAGGAACTCGCGCAGCAATGCAAGCAGGGTGATGCAGTCATCGGCGGTTGCCGCTCCGCCATGTCGTTGGCTGTAAGCGGTGTGCAGGGCTTGGGTGAGTGAATCGAAGGCGCGACGGAGCAGCGCGTGGTCATCCTCGGGTGCGGGCACGTTGCCCGGGGAAGTACCGAGCTGGGTGAGATAAATCGGTTTGCGCTTCAAGATGTCCAACATTCGATGCGGTTGCGGATTGGCATCTGGCATGACCTCTGCTTAGTCAATCTATAGGTCGACACCAGGCTGGGGCACTGCGGGGTCGGCAGTTTGCTATGATTTTGAGTTGCCCGCACAAGTTTCTGACTTCATTGAACAATTTTGATCTGCACAATCATTCGAACTGCTCCGACGGCCAACTCGCCCCGCGGGATCTGGTCGCGCTCGCCGTCCAGGGTGGTTGTGATGCGCTGGCGCTGACGGATCACGACAATACTGATGGATTGGTTGAAGCGGCTGTCGCCGCGGCGGCAGCGGGCCTGCGCTTCGTGAATGGCGTGGAAATTTCTGTGACCTGGCGCCCCGATACCCTCCACACCACGTTGCATATCGTCGGCCTGGATATCGACCCTGAAGCGCCATCGATGGTGCAGGGCCTTGCGTCCGTGCGAGCCGGTCGCCATGTGCGAGCCGAGTTGATGGCCCAGGACCTCGCACGGGTGGGCATTGTGGGTGCGCTGGAAGGTGCCTATCGGTACGCCGAGCATCCGGACATGATCAGTCGGACGCACTTTGCGCGCTTTCTCGTCGAGATCGGGAAGGCGCGGGATGTCGGGAGCGCGTTTCATCATTATCTGGTCCAGGGCAAACCCGGCTATGTGCGGCATGACTGGACCAGTCTGGCCGAGGCGATCCGCTGGATCCGCGAATCGCACGGCATTCCGGTTCTGGCTCACCCAGGGCGTTACCGCCTCAATGCCGTCCAGATGAATGAGCTGCTTGACGAATTTCAGGCTTTGGGCGGCGAGGCTGTCGAAGTCGTGACCGGTAGCCACTCAGCAGATGACATGCGCCGATTCGCGCAGATCGCGCGCGAACGCGGGCTGTTGGCCTCGCGCGGCGCCGACTTCCACGGCCCCGGTGAAAGCGACTGGGCACCCGGCACCTTGCCGCTGTTGCCTGCCGAACTCACGCCGGTCTGGACGCGCTTGCGCGCCAACTAGTCCAAGCCACGCACCTGACCGTCTCGCATGTCACAGTTCTTCTCCCTGCACCCCACGCATCCGCAGCCTCGCCTGATCAATCAGGCTGTGGAAATCATTCGTCGCGGCGGACTCATCGCATATCCCACCGATTCGAGCTATGCCATCGGTTGCCACATCGGCGACAAGGCGGCAATGGAGCGCATCCGAACCTTGAGACGGGTGGACGAGCGTCATCACTTCACCCTGGTCTGCCGCGATCTCTCGGAAATCGGTCAGTTCGCCAAGGTCGACAACAGCCAGTACAGATTGCTCCGGGCGCACACGCCTGGCAGCTACACCTTCATCCTGCGCGCCACACGTGAGCTGCCGCGGCGCCTGGCCCACCCCAAGCGCAGCACGATTGGCGTGCGGGTGCCCGAGCATCCGGTGGCTCAGGCGCTGCTGATGGCGCTGCAGGAGCCGCTCCTCTCCTCGACCCTGATCGAGCCGGGTGAGACGGTGCCGATGAATGATCCGCAACTCATCCGTGAACGATTCGAGCACCAGCTTGATCTCATCATTGATGCCGGCCCGTGCGGCATCGAACCCACCACGGTCGTAGACTTGTCCGAGGACAGTCCTCGCGTCCTGCGCCGGGGAAAGGGTGATCCCACCCCCTTCGAAGTGGATGTACCCGAATACGAAAGCGATTGATGGATTTCAACAAGATCATCGAAACCCTCACGGTCTTTGCCATTCCCGCGATCTTTGCGATCACGCTGCACGAGGCGGCGCATGCCTACGCAGCGAAGTTGTTTGGCGACCGCACGGCCTACATGCTCGGCCGCATGACCTTGAACCCGGTGAAGCACATCGATCCGATCTGGACGATTCTCGTTCCCATCATCACGGTCGTGCTCACGCCGTTCATGTTCGGCGCGGCCAAACCGGTGCCGGTCAACTTCGATGCCTTGCGCAACCCCAAACGGGACATGATCTGGGTCGCCGCTGCCGGTCCGCTGGCAAATCTGTTCATGATGATCATGTGGGCCATTTTCGGAAAGCTTCTGCTTGCGCTGTCACCTTCCACCCCAATGGAGTTTCTGCTGCGCGTCGCCGAGGCGGGCATTTTCGTGAACGCCCTGCTCATGGTTTTCAACCTGTTTCCATTGCTCCCTTTGGATGGAGGCCGGATCGTCGCGGGTCTGCTGCCAGACAAGTTGTCTTATCAATGGTCGCGCATCGAACCCTACGGCATGTTCATTCTCGTCGGCTTGCTCGTGACCGGTCTCTTTCAGGCATGGCTGGGCCCACTGGTGAACGGGACACTAAAGGCGCTATACTCCGCTCTCGGGTTCTAATCTGAACCCCTCACGGCGGCGGCCACTTAAGAACATTTCCCGAGCCCCGCGAATATTCGCAACCGAATCATTGCGTTAGAAGCTAACGCTTCAATCTCATGTACCCAGACCGAGTACTGTCAGGCATGCGCCCGACAGGTCGCCTGCATTTAGGCCACTACCACGGCGCGCTCAAGAACTGGGCGAAGCTGCAGCACGAGTATCCGTGCTTCTTCTTCGTCGCTGACTGGCATGCCCTGACCACCCATTACGAAGACCCGTCGGTCATCGAGAACAACGTTTACGAGATGGTCATTGACTGGATCGCCGCAGGGGTCGATCCGGCGCAGGCCACGTTGTTCATCCAGTCGCGCGTTCCGCAGCATGCGGAGCTGACGCTCTTCCTGTCCCTCATCACGCCGATTTCGTGGCTGGAGCGCGTGCCGACCTACAAGGACATGCAGGAGAACCTGGCTGATCGTGATCTGGCGACGCACGGCTTCATGGGCTATCCGGTCATGCAGGCGGCGGACATCCTGATCTATCGCGCCAACCTGGTGCCGGTGGGCGAGGATCAGTCCTCGCATGTGGAAATCACCCGCGAAATCGCCCGCCGCTTCAACCATTTGTTTGGGCGCGAGCCGGGCTTCGAGGAGAAGGCCAAGGCTGCCATCAAGAAACTGGGTTCAAAAAAGGCCAAGAAGTACGAGGAATATCGGACGGCCTACCAGCAACAGGGCGACGAAGCCGCGCTGGAAGCTGCGCAGGAATTGCTGAACGACACGCAGAATCTCGCCATGGGCGATCGCGAACGCCTGTTTGGCTATCTGGAGGGCAGCGGCAAGATGATCCTGCCCGAGCCGCAGGCGCTGCTCACCGAGACGCCCAAACTGGTCGGCCTCGACGGCCGGAAGATGTCGAAGAGCTACAACAACACCATCGCGCTCCGCGACGACGCGGAGACGGTCAGCAAGAAGATTCGCACCATGCCCACCGACCCGCAGCGGGTGCGTCGCACCGATCCCGGCGATCCGGAGAAGTGTCCGGTGTGGCCGATGCATCTGGTTTACTCGGATCAGGACACGCGTGACTGGGTGGTGTCGGGCTGCAAGAGTGCGGGCATTGGTTGCCTGGAATGCAAGCAGCCGGTCATTGATGCGGTCAACGCCGAACTGAAGCCCATTCAGGATCGCGCCGCGCCGTTTGAAGAGGACCCGACGCTGATTCGTAACATCCTGGCGGATGGCTGCGAAAAGGCGCAGGCGATCGCCGAAGAGACCATGCGTGACGTGCGTGACGCCATGGGCCTGGCCTACAGCTGAAAGACGATGTCGACATGACCGCCGCCACCGCCCACGACACTTCGCAGATCACGGCCGAGAATGCGACGCCGATGCTGGATCTGGATCTGCCGGTCGCGCGGATCAAGGGCGAGCCGGTCACCGAACTGCCCAGCGACCTCTATATACCGCCAGAGGCGCTCTCGGTCATTCTGGAGCAGTTCGAGGGCCCGCTGGATCTGCTGCTGTACCTCATCCGGCGACATTCGCTTGACGTGCTTGACATACCGATGGCGGAGCTCACCCGCCAGTACATGACCTACATCGAGGCCATGCGCACGACGCAACTTGAGCTGGCCGCCGACTACCTGCTCATGGCGGCGCTGCTCATCGAAATCAAGTCGCGCATGTTGCTGCCGCGCCCGCCCAAGCAGGGCGAAGCCGAGCCCGAGGATCCGCGTGCCGAGCTGGTTCGACGGCTGCTGGAATACGAACAGATGAAGGCGGCTGCGCAAGCGCTGGACAAGCTCCCGCAGGCCGGCCGCGACTACTCGCTGGTCGATGTCCTCATCGATCGCGAAGCGGCATTCCGGCACCCGGATGTCCGCGTCGCCGATCTTGCCGATGCCTGGCGAATTCTGCTGGCACGTGCCAAGGCCACCAAACACCACACGATTTCCCGCGAGCAGCTCTCAGTGCGTGCCCATATGAGTCGCATCCTGCGCACTCTGCAGTCCGGCAACTACGTGGAATTCAGCGAGCTCTTCACTCCAGAGGAGGGTGTTGCCGTGATGGTGGTGAGTTTCCTCGCGCTGCTGGAGCTGGCGCGGGAGTCATTGGTCGAGTTGAAGCAGACGGCCGCATTTGAACCGATTTACGTGAAGATGGCTATCGCGGAAGCGCCGGTCATTGAATTGAAGCCTGAATAAGACGCATCGAGATGGAAGAACATCAGCAGGAAGACCAGCAGTCCGACATGACGTCCGCCCCCAACGCGAATCCGCTGATTCCCGGCACGCCGGCACCTGTGGAGGATTCGCTGGTCGCATCCGGCACGGATGACACCCCGGCACCGGAAAGCGTCGCCGCCATGAACGAGGGCGGTGTCGCTGCGCACGAATTGGTGGAGACCAAGCGCATTCTGGAGGCGGCCTTGCTGTCCGCCAGCGAGCCCTTGCAGACGTCTGATCTGCGCAAGCTCTTTGAAACCAAGATGAGCCATGATGCGCTGCGCATCCTTCTCGAAGAAATTCGCGAAGAGTGGTCCGGCCGCAGCGTTGAACTCACCATGGTGGCCAACGGCTGGCGGTTTCGCGTGCGGCCCGAATATCAACGCCACCTCGATCGCCTCAACCCCGAGAAGCCGCCGCGCTATTCGCGTGCCGTGCTCGAAACGCTCGCGATCATCGCCTATCGCCAGCCGACCACCCGCGGCGACATTGAAGACATCCGGGGTGTCGCAGTCTCGCCAGGCATCCTCAAGGCGTTGGAAGAACGCGGCTGGATCGATATCGTGGGACACAAGGAGGTGCCGGGCCGCCCCGCGCTGTTTGCCACCACGAAGAAGTTCCTGGACGATCTCAACCTGCGTTCCCTCGATGAACTGCCGCCGCTCGCCGAATTGCAGGCGACGCTGGACATGACGGCGGGTCCGCAAGGCACAGGCCTGGCGCAGGATTCGTTGCCGGAGATGGTCGCTGAGGCGCCGGAACCGGATTCGCCCGCGGAAGCGGGGCCGGATGAGGCAACGGACAACGAGTTGGAGAGTGCAGCCGAGTCAGCGGGTGCAGAACCTTCGGCAGAGCAGATCGTGAACGACGCTCAGGCCGATCCACCCAGAACCGAGTCTGCGGATACCACCGCGGATGACACGGAATCGCCACGATGAACGGAAACGCCATGCCCAAGAAGCCTCGCGGGCAGAATCGCCATCGGCGCAATCGCTCGGGCAAGAAGACCCCGTTTCGTCCGGGCAGCCAGCAGTTGCGCAACGCCGACAACTTCGGCGACAACTCCGCATCTCCATCGCTGATCGCCGACATGATGCGCCAGGGCGAGGAGGCCAAGTCCGGCCAGTTCGCCGAGGCGCTGGGCAACACTGCAAAGCCGGTGAAGCGCGAGCGGCTGCACAAGCTGCTGGCCCAATCGGGCCACGGTTCACGCCGCGACATGGAAATTCTGATTGCCGGCGGGCGGGTGATGATCAATGGCAACGTGGCGACGGCAGGTGCGCACGTCAGTCCCGGCGACAAGGTGCTGATCGATCATCGCCTGGTGCCGATCAAGTTCACGCCGGATGTGCCGCGTGTCCTGCTCTATCACAAGCCGGAAGGCGAAATCGTCAGCAATGCCGACCCGGGCAACCGGATCTCGGTCTTTGACAACCTGCCCAAAGTCGAAAATGGCAAGTGGATCGCCATAGGCCGCCTGGATTTCAACACCTCGGGTCTCTTGATCTTCACCACCAGCGGTGACCTCGCGAACAAGATGATGCATCCGCGCTTCGAAGTGGAGCGCGAGTACGCGGTACGCATCCTGGGCGAATTGACCGACGAGCAGCAGCAGCGGCTGCTGGATGGCATCGACATTGATTCGGCGCCCGGCGACGAAGATGAAGATGAAGAGCTGCTCTTCGAGGATGAGGATGGCGAGCCGATCGCGCGCGAGCATCGGCCGGCCCGATTCACCTTCATCGAAAAGCGTGCCGGTCCCGATCCGGAAAAGTCCTCGGCCAACAACTGGTATCACGTTGTCATCAAGGAAGGCCGCAATCGTGAAGTGCGGCGCATGTTCGAAGCGCTTGGCCTCACCGTCAGCAGGTTGATGCGCGTACGTTTCGGCAAGGTTGAACTGCCGCCCCAGCTTCGCCGTGGCGCGTTGCAGGAACTCGATCCTGCCCAGGTCAAGGATTTGCTCATCTGGGCGGGTGTCTCGATCGAAGGCATGGATTTCAACGCGCCACGGCCGCAACAGAAAGCTGGCCGCCGCGGTGCCAAGGCAGGCCCGCGACCCCTCAAGGGGCCGAAGCGTGATCCCCGAGACGCCAGACAGGCACGGCCGCCGCGCGGTCAGCAACAAGGGCAACTTCAGGGCGCGCAACAGGGGCCGCAGGACGTCGGTGTGCCGGGAGACGGAGTGCCGGGATCGTCAGGTGCTGCGAACCCACTGGGGACCGGCAAGCCGGGTCGGCGCAAGCCAAGGGGGCGCAAAGGTCAGCGCCCCGCCCAGCCCCAGGCCCAACCCGCCGGCGCCAACGCCAAGCCGCGTGGTCGCCGCAACCGCAAGCCCGGACAGGCTGGCCCGCAGCAGGGCGTGCCCGGTCAAGCCAAGGCAGCAGGAAACCGGCGCGGCAACAAGAAAGCGCGCAAAGGCCGGACCATGGAAGTGCGTGAGCCGCGCAGTCTGCGGGCGGAGCCCATGGTCGCGTGGACGGGGCAGCCCATCACGGGCAGTGGTCGCCGCGGCGAGGGCAAGGCTGCGCGTCAGCCCCGCATCATCCGCACGGTCACCCGGCGTCCACGCCTGCCTGAGACCGAAGGCGAGTCCTGACTCGCGTGAGCTGCATGGCGCTGTGGCAGCGCCACCCCATTTTTTGGCTGCCATCACAACGCCCAAGCGATTGCTGACGCCGGCGGGGCTATTGTCCTCGTCGAGAAGACTTTTTGGCCTTAACCGGAACTTTGGTCCTGCGCCGCCCTTCGCTGGCGCGGATTTGTTCCTGCGTGTTCGCACTTGCACTCGGCAGATCGGCAACGACCTCGACGGCAGACGTCGTTCGGCTCGCGTGGCTAGCGGGTGATTCCCATTCGATTTCCCCAAACAGCCAGTCACGAAATGCGGTGATCTTGCGGCTGTGCCGATGCTGGGGCAGGCAGACCAGAAAGTAGCTCTCCGGTGCGGCGACTTCGATGTCGAACGGGCGCACCAGCCTGCCCTTGGCCAGATCGCTTTCCGCCAGAGAGCGGCGCGTGAGTGCGATCCCTTCGCCATCCAGTGCGGCTTGCAGAACCATGGCGGCATCGTTGTATTCGGCGCCCTTCATGCGCGGCACTTCGTTGATGCCCGCAGCCTTGAACCACGTCACCCAGTATTCCAGCTCGGTACGAATCAGCGGCAGCTTGAGGAGGTCGGCCACCGCCTTGGGCTTGTGCTTGCGCAGGAATTCGGGGCTGCACACGACAAAGTGGCTGTCGCCGGCGATGCGCTCCACATGCACGCCCGGCCACGGTCCCTTGCCGAATCGGATCGCGACATCCACCCCGTCACTGGCAAAGTTGGCCAGCCCGATGCTGGCCTGCACATGCACCTCCAGTTCCGGATGCTTTTCGAGAAAGCCGCCCATGTGCGGCATGAGCCAGCGGCTGGCGAATGACGGCAACACGCTGATGGTGAGCCGGCTCTCCCGTGCCTTGGGGCTGATGGATTCGACCGCGGAGGCAATCAGGCCAAGCGCCTGCCGAACCTGTTCGGCGAGCGCTGCGCCATCGGGTGTCACCGCCACCCGTCGGCCTTCCCGGGCGAAAAGGCGAACGCCGAGATGGTCCTCCAGCGAGCGGATCTGATGGCTGATCGCGCCATGCGTGACGTGCAGTTCTTCAGCCGCAGCGGAAAAGCTCTGCAGCCGCGCGGCGGCTTCCAGGACAGGCAACGTGGACAAGGGGGGCAGGCGTCTCATGGGTAGTGTCTCTGGCAGGGTGTGACGGGCACCGCGTGGGTGTCAAAAATGATGAATAAAACTATCAATATGTGGCAGAAAGCATCGATTGAAGTGGTCCACGTCGGTAACTATGATGCAGGTCATGGAGCAGTCGCGGCCACTGCCCCGTTTAATGAGATATTCTCACATCACCATGCGGCCGCCAAGGAGTCGCCGTCATGCAGTTCGAAATCGGATCCACCGGAATGCTGCAGTTGCAACTTGCCCAGGGCCAACTCATCACGGCGCCCCGCCTCCAAGGTCTGGCTGTGGAAGCCTTGAGCGGATCGCTCTGGATCACCTTTGAAGCCCGCGGCGAGGATCACGTCCTCAGGCCCGGCGAACGAATTGAACTGGGCGCAGGTGGCAAGGCCGTGCTCGAAGCCCTTGAACCCACGCGTCTGGCACTGACAGCGCCACGCATCGGTGGCGCCGACAGCTCAGTGGTACGCACTGCGGCACGCAGGGTGCTGCGCAAGCTCGGTACCTGCTTCGGCGACCTCCCGGTGTGCACGCGCAACTGGGTGCAGACGCAGTCGGCACATCGATTCAGCCTGGAGACGTTGTGAAGCGCTGCCCGCCGCGGATCGGCGTTCTGGTCTGGGCGGCACTGGCGGCGGCGATCGCGTTGGCGCTCGCCGGCGGTGCCTGTCAGGCGCAGGATGCCAATCGCTGCGCGCCGCGGCACATTGCCTGGTGACCGACACCTTGGCACGCATCAAGTGGACACCGCTGGAGATCGCGTAATGTTCAGTCATGGCGACTCTGGCGTGGGACCACTTTCATGATCAGCGCATTGCAGGTGCGGGTGCCACGCTGAACGTGCGGTGCGGGCCGCCCGCACCGGGCCGCCCCGCGTTGCTGTTGCTGCACGGATTTCCCCAATCCCACGTGATGTGGCGCAAGGTGGCGCCGTTGCTCGCTGTCGAATTCAATCTGGTCGTGCCTGACCTGCGCGGCTATGGCGATTCGGACAAGCCGCCCGCCAGTCCCGACTTTCGCGAATATTCGAAGCGCGCCATGGCCGCGGATCTTGTCGAGGTGATGCGTGCGTTGGGACACGACCGCTTTCTCGTCGCCGGCCATGATCGCGGTGGCCGGGTCGCACATCGACTGGCGGTCGATCATTCCGACCGGGTGATGAAGCTGATGCTGCTCGACATCGCGCCGACACTCGCGATGTACGAACAGACACGTCTCGAATTCGCCCGTGCCTACTGGTGGTGGTTCTTCCTCATCCAGCCGGCCCCGCTGCCTGAGCGGTTGATCACGGCCGAGCCGGCGCTCTTCCTCGAACGCAAGATCGGCAAGGGGCCGGCGGGCTTGGCACCATTCGAGGCCACTGCCTATCGCGAATATTCGCGATACGTGAGTGACTACGCGACAGTCGAAGCGATGTGCAACGATTACCGCGCCGCTGCGACCATCGATCTGGATCACGACCGCGAGGATCGTGCCGCGGGGCGCCGCATCCGGTGTCCTGTGCGGGCATTGTGGGCGAACGGAGGCACCGTGGGTCGCTGCTTCGAGCCCCTCAGGGAATGGCGCGCAGTGACCGACGAGGCATTTACCGTGACTGGCGGTCCGCTGGATTGCGGGCATTACATCGCGGAAGAAGTGCCCGCGGTGTTGTACGACGAAATGAATCGATTCTTTGGAGGAGGCTGATTTGGCGCACTACAACATTGCGGTGATCGCAGGCGATGGCATCGGCAAGGAAACTGTTCCGGCGGGCATGCGCGTGCTGGAAGCTGCCGGCCGTAAGTTCGGTATCGACTTCAGCTGGGACGAGAAGGACTGGAGCTGCGACCACTACCTGAAGCATGGCTGCATGATGCCGGAAGGCGGTCTCGCTGAGATTCGCAATCACGACGCCATTTTCCTCGGCGCGGTGGGCTTCCCCACCGTGCCGGATCACGTCTCGCTCTGGGGCCTGCTCATTCCCATCCGGCGTGAATTCCAGCTCTACGTGAACCTGCGTCCGGTACGTCTCATGCCCGGCGTCCCCTCGCCGCTCGCGGGCAGGAAGCCGGGTGACATCGATTTCTGGGTGGTCCGGGAAAACAACGAAGGCGAATATTCGTCGGTGGGCGGACGCATGCATGCCAACACCGATGCCGAGTTCGTGACCCAGCTTTCCATCTTCACGCGGCGCGGCACGGATCGCATCCTGAAGTTTGCCTTCGAGCTGGCGAAGACCCGGGCGAAGAAGCATGTCACCTCCGCCACCAAGTCCAACGGAATTGCCATCACCATGCCGTACTGGGATGAGCGATTCAAGGCGATGGCGGCGCAGTATCCGGACATCAGGACGTCCCAGTATCACATCGACATCCTCACCGCCCACTTCGTGCAGCATCCGGACTGGTTCGATGTGGTCGTCGGCTCCAACCTTTTTGGCGACATCCTTTCCGACCTGGGCCCGGCCTGCACCGGGACCATCGGCATTGCACCGTCGGCCAACCTCAATCCCGAACGCGAGTTTCCCTCCTGCTTCGAGCCGGTGCACGGCAGCGCGCCGGACATCTTCGGCAAGGGGATCGCCAACCCGATCGGCCAGATCTGGTCGGGCGCGATGATGCTGGAGCACCTCGGGCACAAGGATGCAGCCGATGCGGTGGTGCGGGCAATCGAGAGGGTGCTGGTGGACGGGCCGCGTACCCGCGACATGGGCGGGACGGCGGGCACGGCGGAAGTGGGCGCGGCCATCGCCAGTGCCCTTTGACTTGATCCAGGCGGTGCCTCGCGAATATTCGCAATCAGCCGGCCGGGCTGACGGCTGAACAGTTGCGCCAAGTCAAGCCGCGCGCATTGTCCGTGGTGCGGGCTTTCCTGCATAATCGACCGCAGTCCCGCCAAGAGGACGAATTATTCAAGAACGCTGCGGGGAGGAACCCGCCTGCCAGTGCCGCCGAACCGCAAGGTCGACGGCTCTCACCCACCAACACAGGCGAAGACACGGCATGATCAAGATTGGCAATCCCAAGGATTTCTGGGCCGGCATCATATTCATTGTCATCGGCGTCGGCGCGGCCATCATCGCGCGTGACTATCCGATGGGGACCATTGCGCGCATGGGTGCGGGTTACTTTCCCTTCGTGCTGTCCTGCCTGCTGGCGACGGTCGGACTGATCATTGCCCTGACCGCACTTAAAACAACCGGCGAACCCATTGGTGCGTTCGCACTGCGGCCACTGTTGGTGATCCTCTCCGCTGTCGTGGTGTTCGGGATCATCGTGAAGACGGTCGGGATGGTGATTGCGCTCATCCTGCTGGTGCTCGCCACGGCCTTTGGCGGGCACGAATTCAAGCTGAAGGAGACGCTCATCCTCGCGGTGGTCATGTCGGCCTTCTGTACGCTCGTATTCATCAAGGGTCTGGGACTGCCGTTCCCGGTCTGGCCCGCGTTTCTGCAATAAGGGGCCGCCATCATGGAACTGCTAAGCAATCTCAGCCTCGGTTTTTCGGTTGCATTCACGACAACCAATCTGCTGTACTGCTTTCTCGGTGTGCTGCTGGGCACGCTGATCGGGGTACTTCCCGGCATCGGTCCGATTGCGACCATTGCGATGCTGCTGCCGGTCACGTTCACGCTGCCGCCGGTGTCGGCACTCATCATGCTCGCGGGCATCTACTACGGCGCCCAGTATGGCGGCTCGACCACGGCGATCCTGGTGAATCTGCCCGGGGAATCCTCCTCGGTGGTGACGGCACTGGACGGTTACCAGATGGCGCGGAAGGGGCGAGCCGGCGTTGCGTTGGCCACGGCGGGCCTCGGGTCGTTCTTCGCGGGCTGCGTGGCGACGTTTCTGCTTGCCGCTGCGGCACCGCCACTTGCCGAGCTGGCCTTCAAGTTCGGCCCAGCCGAATACTTCTCGCTCATGTTGCTGGGCCTGGTGCTTGCAGTGGTGTTGGCTCACGGTTCGGTGATCAAGGCCATCGCGATGATCTTGCTGGGCATCCTGCTGGGCTTCGTCGGACAGGACGTGAACTCGGGCATTCCGCGCTACACCTTTGGTATTCCAGAGATTCAGGACAAGCTGGAATTTGTCTGTGTGGCAATGGGCATGTTCGGCTTCGCCGAGATCATCCGCAACCTGGAAAAGAAGGGTGATCGGGAGGTATTCACCGACGAAGTGCATGGCCTCATGCCCACGAAGCAAGACGTCAAGGATGCGGGACCTGCAGTGTTGCGCGGCACGCTGCTCGGGTCCATGCTGGGCATCCTGCCCGGTGGTGGCGCGATCCTGGCTTCGTTCTCGGCCTACACGCTGGAAAAGAAGCTGGCCAAGGATCCCAGCACCTTCGGCAAGGGTGACATCCGCGGTGTGGCCGCCCCCGAGTCTGCCAACAATGCCGCGGCACAGACTTCGTTCGTGCCGCTGCTCACGCTGGGCATCCCGCCCAATCCTGTGATGGCGCTGATGGTGGGTGCCATGATCATCCAGGGCATCCAGCCGGGCCCGTTGGTGATGACCTCCAAGCCTGATCTCTTCTGGGGACTCATCGTCAGCATGTGGATCGGCAATCTCATGCTGATCATCCTGAACCTGCCACTGATCGGCATCTGGGTGAAGCTGCTGAAGATTCCCTATCGCCTGCTCTACCCGGCCATTCTCGCGTTCTGTTGCATCGGCGTGTACTCGGTGAACAATGCCGCGGTCGATGTCTATCTGACGGCCTTCTTCGGTCTTGTCGGATACGTGCTGGTGAAGCTCGACTGCGAACCCGCGCCGTTACTTCTGGGCCTGATCCTCGGCCCGATGATGGAAGAGAATCTGCGCCGGGCCATGTTGCTGTCGCGCGGCGACCCGATGACCTTTCTGGAGCGTCCGCTGTCGGCCGTGCTTCTCGGCATCGCACTGGTGCTGCTCATCCTGGTATTCGCTCCGGCGATCCGGAAGAAGCGCGAGGAAGCGTTCCAGGAAGCGGACTGACCCCTCTCCTTTCTTGCATGACATCGGACCCGAAGCCGTTGCCGCCGCCCAAGCCGCTGCCGCAGGACTGCTGTGGCACCGGCTGCATTCCCTGCGTGATGGAGATTTTCGAGGAAGCCATGGAGCAATACCGTAGCGACCTTGCCGCTTGGGAAAGCCGCCAGAAAGCCGGTGACATCGCGCCCTGACGGGACTCTGCCACCGGCACCGCTCGCGTTCCAATCCTCGATCCCATCGGTGATGCCCAGGTTGGCATCGCTGGTGTTCACTCTCGCAGATCGCCCATGAACATTCCCTTCAGTTTCGATTGTCCCTATCCATCACAGCGCATGCCGGTGCTGGCACAGAACATCGTATCGACCAGCCAGCCACTGGCGACCGAGGCCGGCCTGTCCATGCTGCGCCAGGGTGGCAATGCGATCGATGCGGCATTGGCCGCGGCCATCACGCTCACGGTGGTCGAGCCCACCAGCAACGGCATCGGCTCCGATGCGTTTGCGATCATCTGGGATGGCAGGCAGTTGCGCGGCTTCAACGCCTCTGGCCGCTCGCCGGCCGGATGGACGACCGATTACTTCGACCGCAAGCATCCGACGCTGAAAGGCACGCCCGAGCGGGGCTGGGATGCTGTGACCGTGCCAGGTTGTGTCTCGCTCTGGCAAAGCCTTTCGTCAGCGCTGGGTGTGCTGCCGTTCGAGCGTCTCTTCGAGCCCGCGATCCGCTATGCGCGCGACGGGCATCTCGTGTCGCCCATCACCGCACTGTCATGGGCGCGGCAGGTTGGCATGCTGCAGGGCCCTGACTTCGCCGAGTTCCAGCGAATATTCGCACCGGGCGGACGGGCGCCGGCTGCGGGCGAAGTGTGGAAGTCGCCGGATCATGCCGCGACGCTGGCAGAGATTGCGGCGAGCAAGGGCGAAAGTTTCTACCGCGGCCCGCTTGCCGCGCGCATCGCCGGGGAGTCCGCCCGGGTCGGCGCAGCGATGACGGCGGCGGATCTGGCCGCCCACCGCTGCGATGCGGTTGACACAATCCACATTGACTACCGTTCGGTCCGGCTCCACGAAATTCCACCCAATGGTCAGGGTTTGGCAGCGCTGCTCTGCCTGGGCATCCTGGAGAACTTCGACGTTGCGAATATTCGCGTGGACAGTGCGGACTGGGTGCATCTGCATCTGGAGGCCATGAAGCTTGCATTTGCCGATGCCTACCGCTACATCGCCGATCCGGCGCACATGGACATTGAAGTTGCGGCGCTCCTCGACAAGTCTTACCTCAAGTCACGCGCGGCGCTGATTGCCATGGATCGCGCCTGCGAACCGGTACACGGCATGCCAACCAAGGGCGGCACGGTTTACCTCAGCACTGCCGACGCCAACGGCATGATGGTGAGCCTCATCCAGTCCAATTACATGGGCTTCGGCTCCGGCATCGTCGTGCCTGGCTCGGGTATCGCCCTGCAGAATCGTGGCCACGGCTTCAATCGCGTCGCGGGTCACCCCAACTGCGTCGCGCCGAACAAGCGCCCCTTCCAGACCATCATTCCCGGATTCCTCACGGATCTAGCCAATCAGCCGCTGATGAGCTTTGGCGTGATGGGCGGGCATATGCAGCCGCAGGGTCACGTGCAGATGGTCACGCGCATGATCGATCATGGCCAGAACCCGCAGGCAGCGAGCGACGCGGCGCGCTGGATCGTCAATGCCGACGGCACCATCGGGCTGGAACCAGCCCTGCAGACGGCGGTCGGTGCGGAACTGGCGCGCCGCGGCCATCGCATCGCCGTGCCGGAGGCAGTCAACTTTGCGTTCGGTGGCGCCCAGCTGATCTGGCGACTGCCCAACGGCGGCTACTGTGCGGGTAGCGATTCCCGCAAGGACGGCGGCGCGGCCGGCTATTGACCTGCCTTTGCGATGGCATCAAGAATGATTCTCAACGCCTATCAAGGTGGGTGGGGCTGAACCGCTGTGCATCTGTCACACTGGTGCGAATATTCGTAACAGAGAGTCGCACAATATTTCCATCGCGACACCTGTCAGCGGTTGTCTCAAGTCACTTCAGGGATGGGCATGTCAGCGGAACACCGGACCAAATGCCGAAGAGAGCAGGACCCAACGATTGCCGCGGGTCACGCGCGTCACACGATGCGAGAGGTACGTGGGGAAAATCACTGCGCTGCCCTGGGCTTGGCTGAACGGAACCACGCCTTGATCGGAGAATTCAAGCAGGCCGCCTGCGTATTCTTCAGGCGGAGTCAGCTGCACGGAAATGGTCAGCTTGCGCGCGGATGTCATGAAATCAGAAAAGTCGGTGTGCCAGCCGAGATGGCCGCCACGAGGGTAGTGCGTCACCATGAAGCTGTCCATGAAGCCGGCAATATCGAACCCAAACTCGGCGTTGGCAAGCATCAGACCGTGCCAGAGCTTCTCGAACACCCAGCGCGTGTCCTCGCCCAGTGGGACCGGATAGCTGTAGGCGTGACGATAGTTTTCGACCGGATGGACCAACGTGCTTCGCAGCACTGGGCGTGAACGGGCGATATCTATAATGGCTAAACACTCTTCAGCGTCCAGCAGATTGCCTACCATCAGCGGGGCGGTAGGCGCCGCGTTGCGTTTCAGTGCTCGTGAGTTGCGTTCGACAATTTTCATCTTGGGCAGAGCGGGACTCGCTCTGCCCTTTTGGTTTCCCGAAGCCAACTCAGAATATCCGGATGCTGAAGCTGCTCAACGCAGTCGGAAATTCGCCTGCCCATTCCTTGCCGTCCGTGCTCTTGATCCACGCTTCAGCGGATTTGCGCGTGGTGCCTGGCGGCAGCCACTTCATGCTGAATTGCCCCTTTCCATTCTGGCCCGGCTTGTGCTTCAGGTCGAAGGTAAATGGCGCAAAGGCCTCTCGATGCGTGCCATCCACATCGACGATCATCACGCTCGTATACGACTTGAGCAAGGCCGGGGAGAGCTTGGCCTTGCCGGCGGGCGGAAGCTTATCGATGAACTTGACCCAGAAGTAGAAATAGACGATACCGTCCTTGCCGGGCTTGAACGGCGCGGACAACAATGTCCCACTGGCGGATGCTGCGGATGTGCGTGACTTTCTGGCGGTGGCCATGATGAACTTCCCCTTTCATATCTTGATTGGAGTGTTGCCGGTTTTGGTGGTGTCTGCGTGCGCCCCGGCGACGCCTGTCGATATTAGACAAAATATCGGCGCTGGAAAAGAAGTTCTCCTGCTCCAACACGAGCAGCTGCCCAGTCTTGAGCCGTTGGAAAGGGAAATCAAGGCCCGACCCTCGTTGCGTGAGGTGCGCGTGCGGCGCGTGACCTTGCCGTTTCAAATGGGTGAGAAGATGGAGAGTCGGCTCCGTGAAGAACTGGAAAAGGGCACACCTGATGTCATCTATACCCAGACGCCCGCAGTCTTCGGTCTGGTCAATCGACTCAACAGAAAACGTACCCCGGTCGTGTTTCTGACGGTTCTCAGCCTGAAGGATACGGGTGTGGTCGACGACAACGGGCAGCGCTTGCCCGAACTGGAGCATGTGACCGGGCTCGCGGTGCACGCGCCCGCCCACGCCAAGCATCTGGAGGCGATGCAGGATGCTTTCCCTCGTGTGCGACGGATCGGCGTGCTCGTGGACGATTATGTGAACCTTGAGATGATTCGCCAGGCGTTCCGCGAGTTTGGCGACATCGAGCCCGTATTCCTGAAGGCGGAACAGCAGGACGCCGTTGCCCGTGTCGCGGAGCGCATCATGTCCTCGGCGGCGGATGCCTGGTACTTTCCGCAGACCGCGTATCTGCAGCAGAACTCCAAAGCCCTGATCCCGTTGCTTCGCCAGCAGCGCGTTCGCGGAATGTACGGCTGGCACATCGCTTCAAAGCATGGCGGCGCACTGTCCATGCAGGCGGCCATTCCGGACCGAGACAAGCGTCATGCCGAGCAGATCGAGCTTATTCTGTCGGGAACGCCGCCATCGCAGATCGCCATCGAGACTGCCAGCACGCTACGCGTGGCGGCGAATCCGGACGCATTGAATGAGCTCGGCGCGGGTTTCAACCGCGAGTACATCAAGTACATCGATTTCTTCTACTGATGGCTTATCTGAACTCGATCTTCGCCTGGCGCAAGACCTTCGGAGGACGAATCTTCGTCGCGGTCAGCTTGGTGCTGCTTGGCCTCATTACGGCCGTGTTCTCTCTCCAATTGTATGAAGCGCGTTCCGCTCAGCTCGAGGCTGCACGGCGCAACCAGACCCAGGCGGCGCGCTCGCTTGCGGAGAGCGTTCGCAGTTTTCTAGGCTTGCTGGAGACTCAGGCAGGGCTGCTCGCGGCCTGGCCGTGGGACAGGGGGCTGCTGGACGAGCGTGTGGCACGCGAAGAATTGAAGCGCCTGCTCAAGCTGAACTCGGCCCTGGATCTGGTCGAGTTGGTCCGCGCCGATGGCGCAGTGATTGCCCGGGCATCGCGCATCGAGCGGGACACGCTGGGTGGGGACCGCCTGTCGGTGGCCCTGCCGGCCGCATCCGCTGAAACTGTTGTTTACGAGCCCGTGGTCTTCAATGCGCTCGGGCGCCCCACGACAACCCTGGTCGCCACTTCGGCCAAGCGCACCCATGCCGTGCGCATGCATGTCAACCTGTCTTTCGTGTCAGAGGTGCTCGCGCGCTTCGGCGCCGGTTTCAATGGGGTGGCCTATGTGGTTGATCGAGCCGGAACCCTCGTTGCGCATACTGAAGCGAATGCGCCGCTGGCCCGGCTGGATCTCAGTGCGCACCCACCAATCGTTGCGCTGAAGCAGCAGTTCGAGCCCAAGTCGGGAACTGCTCAGTCCATGGTCCGCTCGCTGGGTACATCGCGGTCTGACCCGGGCCGGCCGGTCTACAGCGCGTTCGCCGGTGTCGGGCAGACCGGATTCTGGGCCCTGGTGGAGCAGCCTGAAGTGGAAGTGCTTTTTCACGTGCGCGAGTTGTTCCGTAATGGCTTGATGATCGCGGCAATCGCGGTGCTGATCGGGCTGGCAGCGGCGCTAATGCTGGCGCGCCGCCTGGCTGCCCCGGTCAGGTCCTTGCAAGCAGGGGCTCGGCGCTTCGGGCAGGGGCATCTCGAGACCCGTCTCAATATCGAAACCGGGGACGAGCTTGAGGACTTGGGCGGCGAGTTCAATCGCATGGCCGCCAAGCTGGAGCAGTACACGCACAGCCTGGAGGACATGGTCGCCGCCAAGACAATGGAACTGGAGCTGGCCAACCGTCACAAGTCCGAGTTTGTCGCAAACATGTCACATGAACTGCGTACGCCGCTGAACTCGATCATCGGCTTCTCCGACGTCCTGCGCTCCGAGATGTTTGGGCCGCTGAACGAGAAGCAGAAGGAACATGCGAGTGACATCAACGAGTCGGGCGTTCATCTGCTTGCACTGATCAACGACGTGCTTGACCTGTCAAAGGTCGAGGCCGGCAAGATGGATATCGAGAAACGGCCGTTCTCGCTGAATCATACTGTTGAGGTCGTGACCCAGTTGGTGCGCGGCCAGTGTGCCGAGTCTGGCGTGAGCCTCCGCTTCGATGCTGCTGCCGATGTGGATGTCGTCGAGGGCGATGAGCGTCGCGTCAAGCAGGTGCTGATCAATCTGGTGTCCAATGCCATCAAGTTCTCCCACAAGGGTGGTGAAGTCGTGATCGCTACCGCCGCCGCGCCTGGCGAGGTTATTGTGTCGGTCAGTGATCGCGGACCGGGCATTGACGCCAAGGATCAGGCAGCGATTTTTGATGCCTTCACCCAGCTGAAACCGGCCTACGCACCCAAGCACGAAGGCACGGGGCTGGGACTCACGCTGGTCAAGCAGTTGGTCGAACTGCATGGTGGGCGCGTGTGGCTGAAGAGCCAGCCCGGAAACGGCGCCACCTTCAGCTTTGCATTGCCTCATTCATCGGAAAGCCGATCGCCATGAAGACCATACTGATCGTCGAGGACGATGAAAAGAGCCGACGGCTGATGAAGGACGTGCTGATGCACAAAGGCTATGGCGTGGTGACCATCGCCACCGGCGATGCCGCACTGGACATGGCGCTGAGGCACAAGCCGCACCTGATTCTCATGGACATCCAGTTGCCGGGAATTTCCGGCGTGGCGGCGCTTCAGGAGCTGCGTTTCAACGATGAAACCCGGAACATTCCCGTTATTGCGGTCACCGCCTCCGTGCTCGATCCCGACCGTGAGCGCATCAAGCAAGCCGGCTTCGATGGCTTTCAGACCAAGCCGCTCAATCTGCCGCTGTTCCTCCAGGCGGTCGAAAACATGCTGGCGACGGGGCGGGCTGCGCAACCTTAGTTGTCCTAGGGGTTTCGCAGATTGACAGGTCGCGCCCCTCTTCCGATGATGGCGAATATTTGCACTCAGGACCTGCCGCAATTGGATACGGCCCGCACCCTCCTTGTCGTTGACGACACGCCTTCAAGTCTCAAACTTTCCGCCGCACTGCTGGCCAGCAAGGGACACCGCGTGATCACCGCGCTGTCCGGCGAGGAGGCGCTAGAACTGCTGGATAGCGAGTCGCCTGATCTGGTCTTGCTGGATGTGGTCATGCCGGGCATGGATGGCTTCGAGGCCTGCAGACGTCTTCGCGCCAAGGCGGGAGACCGTGTGTTTCCCATCGTGATGCTCACCTCTCTCGATGGTCATGCCGAAAAGGTCGCCGGGCTGGAGGCAGGGGCCGACGACTTCCTGTCCAAACCGGTGAGTCCACCCGAGCTCTTTGCCCGGGTCAATTCGCTGCTGCGCATCAAGCAGCTCTACGACCAGGTGACGGCCCAGACACGTGAACTCGAACTGTGGAATGCGACGCTGGAAGCCCGTGTGGCCGAGGCGGTGCAAGCCAATGAGAAATTGTCGCGGCTGAAGCGCTTCCTGTCGCCGCAGCTCGCTGATCTGGTGGTCGCGGGCGGCGCGTCCGATCCGCTGGTCACGCATCGTCGGGAAATTGCCGTCGTCTATGTCGATCTGCGCGGCTTTACCGCCTTTGCCGAGTCGACCGAGCCGGAACTTGTCATGCAGGCGCTGCGCGAATATCACCAGATCATGGGTCGCATCATCCAGCGCTTTGGCGCCACGCTGGAGCGCTTCACGGGTGACGGCATGATGGTGTTCCTGAATGATCCCGTGCCCATTCCTGATCCGGCTGCCCGCGCGGTGGACATGGCGCTGGCCATGCGAGACGAAGCGCGCGCGCTGGGCAGTGTCTGGCGCCAGCGCGGCTTCGACCTTGGCATAGGCATTGGCGTCGCCCATGGCCCCGCCACACTCGGCGCCATCGGATTCGAGGAACGCATCGACTATGGTGCCATCGGCACGGTCACCAATCTGGCCGCCCGGCTGTGTGCGGAAGCGCCCGCGGGCGAGATTTACTGCTCGCAGCGGGTGCATGCCGAGATTGATGGCCGGCTCGCGACCGAAAGCCTGGGCGATCTGCCGATCCGTGGGCTCGTCCACGCGCAGCGGATCTACAAGCTGCTCGAACACGCGCCCGCATGAGGTCGCCATCGTTGCTGGCGCACATCCGCCAGCTGTCCTGTCTCGGACTGCCGGGGCAGACCCTGGTGCCCGCCATGCTCAAATCGGTTCGCGAATATGTCGGAGCCGAGTCGGCCGGCTTTTTCTGGGTCGACGCGCGCGGCGAGATGACCGACCTCTACGCCGAGCGTGTGCTGCCGGCACCGCTCATGAAGCTCTACTTCGAGCGCCACTACGATGGCCCGGAAATTTCTTTCCGCGACGCCTTCCGGCAGCGCGCCCGTGCGGCCGAGCAAGTCATTGCGTCCACCGCGGATGCAGCCCTGCAACGCACGTCCTACTACAACGAAATCCTGCGCCATCTCGATGCGCATCACATGCTGTACGCGATTGTCCGCGACCAGGGCGCACCGTTGGGCCAGCTGTCGCTGTATCGACCAAAGTCCGCGTCGGCATTCGGGGCTGCGGAACGCACTGCCCTCAACGAGGTGTCGCGATTCATCGCCCATGCTGTGGCGCGCAATTCGGCTGCCTCGACTGAATCCGCTGGCTACCTCGACAGTGAAGACGAAGGCCTGGTGCTCGCAGACCAGAAGGGTCGCATCGTGCAGGGCGGGTCGCCCGCGCTTCTACTCTTGTCACGAGCGGCGGGTCGGCCACTCAGCGCAAACCATGCGGTGCTGGTACCCGGACAGCGCGTCCCGGCATTCGTGCTTGAACTCATCAGCGATCTGCTGCGATTGCTCGCCAAGAAGTCCGCACCGCCACCTGCGAATATTCGCGATACGCCGTGGGGCCGATATGCGGTGCGCGCCTATCTGCTGGGCGATCAGCCGGACGACGCGGACGGGTTGGTCGGCATTCAGATACGGCGCCTCGAATCCGTCATTCTGCGCATGTCCGAAGCCATGCACCAACTGGAGCTCTCACCGCAACAACGCGAGGTCGCGATACTCCTTGCCAAGGGCTGCAGCAATCCGGAAATCGCGGAGGCCTTGCAGGTATCGCGCAATACGGCGATCTATCACATCAAGCAATTGTTCACGCGCCTGGATGCGCATGATCGCGGCGAGGCGCTGCAACGCATCCTCGCCGCGAACTCTGCGAACTGACAGCCGGCTGATCACTCCTCAGGCTTGGCTGGCACGGGCTTGATGCTGCCGCCACCATGCGCCGCTTCGTACGCGCTGTCCGGCGGCGGGGTGAACTTGCGCGAGACGCGCTTGCCCAGCGTATCGAAGTAGGTGAACAGCACCGGCACCACGACCAGCGTCAGGATGGCTGAGGTGAGCAAGCCGCCGATCACCGCATGCGCCATCGGAGATTGCTGCTCCGAACCGGGTCCGAGGGCCAGGGCCAGCGGCAGCATGCCGAAGATCATGGCGGCAGTGGTCATGATGATGGGCCGCAGTCGCACCTGACCCGCGTTGAGGATGGCCTCTTCACGTGACAAGCCTTGCTGGATGCCGTGATTGGTGAAGTCCACCAGCAGGATGGCGTTCTTGGTCACCAGGCCCATGAGCATGATGAATCCGATCACCGAGAAGATGTTCAGCGTGGAGCCGAACAGCATGAGAGCGATGAACACACCGACGAGCGACAGCGGCAGCGACGCCATGATCGCGAGCGGCTGCAGGAAGCTGCCGAACTGGGAAGCCAGCACGAGGTAGATGAAGATCACCGCGATGCCCAGCGCGATCAGCGCGTACTTGCCCGACTCGGCCATCATTTCCGAATCACCGCCCTGGTGGAAGCTGTATCCAGGCGGCATCTGGGTGGCCTTGAGAATCTTCTGCACTTCGCCCACCACATCGCCCACGGCCGCGTTGCTCGCCACGCCACCCCAGATTCGAATCTGACGTTGCAGGTTGCGACGATCGATCTGGCGCTCCGACAGCGATGGTTTGAAATCGGTGACCTGACGCAGGGGAATCATGCGCGGCGACGCATCGGCGTTGAACGAGTAGCTCGACACATAGATCTTGTCGAGGTCGGCGATGCCGGTGCGCTCATCCTTCGGCAGGCGCACGAGGATCTGGTGATTCTCGCCATCAGGCCCTTCCCACTGACCGGCCAGTTCGCCACCGATCAGCGCACGCGTGGTCAGCGCGATCTGGCCCATGGACACACCCATGTCGCTGGCCAGCTCACGGTTGACCACGATGTCGAGCGCCGGGCTGGTAGGCTTGAAGCTGGATTCCACGTCCACCGCACCCTTCACGGCCTTGATCTTGGTGATGACTTCCTGTGAGATGCGGTCCAGTTCCTTGATGTCAGGGCCCTGCACGAAAATCTGGATGGGTCGATTCCAGCCGATGTTCACTTCCAGACCCGCGATGGTCTTCAGTCGGGCGCGGAAGGCATCATCCATCTGCTTCTGCGATTTGTTCGGACGATCCTTCTTGTCGATGAGCTGGATCTCGAACCAGGCCGAGTTCTTCCAGACGCTCTTGGAGATGCGCTTGACCTCGGGGAACTCCTTGAGCGCCGCTTCGACCTGCTCTGCCTTCGAGTTGGTGTAGCCTAGCGAGGAACCGATCGGTGTCTGGATGCGCAGGCTCGTCCAACCTGAATCTTCGCGCGGGGCAAATTCGCTCTTGATGAACCCGGCCGCGACCAGGGCAAAGCTCGCCACCAGGGTCAGAAAGGCGAGCCACAGCACAATGGCCTTGTTGCGGATGTGGCACCAGCCGAACTTGAGATGCCCACGCGAAAAGCCGTTCTTCGCGAACTCGATCACCGTCAGCTTGGGCACGAATATTCGCCGTGCTTCGGGTTTGAAGGACCAGCGCAGGATGCGGTCATAGAAGGCGTGCAGCCAATCCATCGCACGCTGCTGCGTGCCGAGCAGCCACTTGAATGGCTGGCGTTCCAGCCACTTTGATGGCGGGTCATGCCACACGGCGGAGAGCATGGGATCCAGGGTGAAGGAGACAAACAGCGACACCAGCACGGCGACCACGACCGTGATGCCGAACTGGTAGAAGAACTTGCCGATGATGCCGCCCATGAACGCGACGGGCACGAACACGGCGACGATGGAAAACGTCGTCGCGAGCACGGCGAGCCCGATTTCGTCCGTGGCTTCCTGCGCGGCCTGGCGGTGCGACTTGCCCATCGCCAGATGGCGCACGATGTTTTCCCGCACCACGATGGCATCGTCGATCAATATGCCGATCGATAACGACAGCGCCAGCAAGGTGATGAAGTTGATGGTGAAGCCGAACCAGTAGAGCGCGATGAACGCCGCAAATACCGAAATGGGCAGCGTGAGTCCCGTAATGACCGTGGATCGCCACGAGTGCAGGAACAGGAACACGATGAATACCGTCAGCAACGCACCTTCCACGATGGTGCGCTTCACGTTGTTGACGCCGTCGCGAATGAATTGCGATGAGTCGAAGGAGATCTCAAGAATAATGTCCGGCGGCAGCGTCTTCTTCAGATTTTCGACCTGCTTGCGGATGGCGTCGGCCATTTCAATGGTGTTGGCGCCACGGGTCTTGCGGATGCGGATGGAGATGGAGCGCAAACCATCCACAGTGGCGATGGAGGTTTCCTCGCGTTGGCCGTCACGAATCTCGGCCAGTTGGCCCAGGGTCACGGCATTGCTGATGCCGCCCGCGCCGCGACGGGCCACGATGATGCGCTCGAACTCCTGCACCGACCGGACTTTCCCCTGCACGCGCACCAGGCGCTCGTCAGTGGGGGAGACCAGCATCCCCGCCGGGGCATCCTGGTTTTCAGTGCGGATGGCGCTGATGATCTGCTCGATGCCAACACCGTAGGCGGCCATCTGTTCCGGCTTCAGCAGGATCGACAGTTCGCGTTGTACCGCGCCGTTCACTTCCACATTGCCGACGCCGGGCGCACCCTGCAGGCGCTTCACCACCAGTTGATCGGCGAGGTCCGACAGCTCGCGCAGGCTGCGTGCTTCCGACCGCATGGAAAGATACAGCACTGGCTCATCGTTGTCGGTATCGGCCCGGGACACCGTGGGCTCGCCCACATCGCGGTTGAAGCCGCGCCGCGCTTCCGCGACCGCGTCCCGCACATCCTGGATGAGGGTCTTGATGTCGGCGTTCAGATCGAATTCGGCGACCACCCAGGAAAAGCCCTGCGCAGAACCGGAGCGGATGGATTTCACCCCGCTGACCGTATTGACGGCCTGCTCGATGCGGCGCGTGACTTCCTTTTCAACCGCTTCGGCGGATGCGCCGGGATAGGGCGTGCGCACCACGGCGATGGGGATGCTGATGTCCGGCATCTGTTCCACCGACAGGCGGTTGTAGGAGAACAGACCCAGCACCATGATGGCAATCATCACCATGGTGGCGAAGACGGGATTGTTGATGCTGACGCGGGTGAACCACATGATGATGCTCCCTTGGCTTTTCTTGTGTCACCCGCGGCGCGGGCGTCGGGACAGTGCTGCGCGATGCATGTCAGGTCATTGAATCCGGCCGCCGCGCTCTGCGCGGCGGCCCGGGATCAGGCTTTCTTTTCGGCTTCCTTGGCGGGCGCTGCGGCGGGCTTGGACTCCCCAGGCTTCTTGATGACGGCGATGGTGCCGGCCTTGAGGCCGTCGGCCTTCACGGCGATGATCTGCGCACCCTCGGTCAATCCTTCACGCACCTCAACCATGCCCTTTTCCATGCTGCGCAGGCCGAGGATGACGGGCTTGCGCTCAAGCTTGCCGTCCTTCACGGCGAACACGAAGGACTGGCCGCCTTCCTCGCGAATGGCTGCGAACGGCAGCGCTGGCACCGCTGTCTTGCCCTCTACGGCAAGACGCCCGTTGGCAAACATGCCGCCTTTCAGTGATGCGTCGGCATTGGGCAGCGTCACGAAGATGGCGATGGAACGCGAGCCGATGTCGGCGGAGGGGTTGATGCGTTCGACTTTGCCGGTAAAGGCGCGGTCAGTGAAACCGTCGACCTTGAAACTGATTTCCTGGCCGATCTTCACGTAGGGAATTTCGGCGACCGGCACTTGGGCTTCCAGTTCCATGCGGGAGAGATCGACGATGGCCGCGACCGGTGCGTCGCCCGCGACCTTGTCACCGGTATTCACCCAGCGCTTGGCCACGATGCCGTTGAACGGGGCGCGAATATTCGCATCGGCCAGCGCACGTTCGGCGATGGCTGCCTGGGCCTGCGCGGACTTCAGCGCGGCTTCCGCGACGGTGACGTTGTTGGCGACACCGTCATAGGCATTCTGGGAAATGAATCCTTTGGAGAGCAGCGTCTTGTTGTTGTCCTGATTTTTCCTGGCCAGATCCAGACGGGCACGCGCTTCGGCCACGGCAGCCTGCTGGGTATCGAAGCGCGCCCTCAGGTCGGCAGTATCCAGCGAGACAAGAATCTGACCGGCGCTCACCCGTTCACCTTCCTGGACATGGACGCGCGCCACTTCTGCCGGCACTTTGGACTTGACGGTGGCCTGCAGCAAGGGACGCACCGAGCCGGAGATGGGAATGACCTGGCCCAGTTGCGCGGGTTTCAGCTCGGCGATGTCTCCTGGCGCGAATTCAAGCGTCTTGACCGCCTTGTCATCGGGTTTCTTCTCTTCCTTCTTGGCAGAGACGGTACGCCAGGCGACCAGGCCGCCGACAGCGAGTACCAAACACAGCAGGATGAGGGTGACTTTGACCCAGCCCTTGCGACCTGGGCTGGCGAGTTTGGCGTTGAGCATCATGATGGGTCTCGTCTCTCTGGTGGAGGTGTCGTGGGGGTAATGGGTCCGGATCGCGGATCCGACGGGTGGCCGCAGTGTGCGCAGGCCGGCAAATTGGTTCCAGTCAGACGCGACGAAATGCAGAATCGGATTGGCGGACGGGGGAAGAGGCCGATGGGCGGGTTGCCTGGACCGCCTTCCTGGTTTTCAGGTGCCCGCGCCGTTCGTGGCCTGCAGCGGTGCCGGTAGGGCGCCGACTCGGGGAATCCGGTGAGTGTCCCATGCGGCCGTCGCCTGGTCCAGCAACTCGGCCGGATTGTCGGCCGCGACGCGCTTCTGGCCGAGAAACGTGAGGCAGACATTCAGCAAGGCGACCCCTTCTGTAGCGTCGATGGCCGGCGCAAGCGTTTGTTTTGAGAGCTTTTGCCCGGCCGCATTCACGGCAATCGGGACGTGCGAATATTCGCAGGTGGCATACCCGAGTTGTTGCTGCAGATGGCGCTGCCTCGGCGTCGAGGCCAGCAGATCGGCGCCGCGCACAATGTGGGTAATGCCCTGGTCGTGGTCGTCCACCACTACGGCGAGCTGGTATGCAAATAGCCCATCGCGGCGTTTCAGGATGAAATCACCAATCTCGAGCGCCAGATGCTGGGTGCAGGGTCCCTGAATTCCATCAATGAATGACACCGGCGCTTCGTCCGTCCGCATGCGCAAGGCGAGGCCTTCACCCGACAAGCCCAGCGTGCGACACGTACCGGGGTAGACCGGGCCTTCAATGCCCTGCACTGCGGAGTCGGCGATCTCCC
The DNA here is from genome assembly GCA_033764435.1 of Burkholderiales bacterium. Taxonomy (GTDB): domain Bacteria; phylum Pseudomonadota; class Gammaproteobacteria; order Burkholderiales; family Usitatibacteraceae; genus JAEUMY01. The sequence goes on along the minus strand of JANRIX010000055.1, from coordinate 81,596 downwards.
GCCGGGAGCAGCGGCAGGCGTAGACCTGCCCGGTGGCGCGCAGTCGTTCGAGGGCGGCCTCATACGCTGGTTTGCGCTGGCTCTGGACCATGACTTCGCCATCCCACACGAGCCCCAGCGCCTCCAGTTGCCGCAGGATGGTTCCCGCCCAGCGCGAATCGCACCGGGTTTCGTCCACATCCTCCATGCGCACGAGCCAGCGCCCGCCGTGGTGGCGTGCGTCGAGAAAGCTCGCCAGCGCGGCAATGATGGAGCCCACATGCAGCGGACCGGTGGGTGAGGGCGCAAATCTTCCGACGTATCCGCGGCGCCCGGCGACGCCAGCGCTGTCCGGGTCAGTCAACATGCGAGCAACGCGTTGCGAATAGCCGCATCGTCCAGACGCTTCACAAACCATTTCAGCGCCTTGCCCGCGTTGGCCGGGCGCCAGGCCATCACGACTTCGCTGCCGGGCTTGTTGAACTGGGTGGCCAGACGCACGAGGCGGCCGTTCTGAATCTCGCGCTCGGCCCGCTGGCGTGGCAACCAGCCGATGCCGAGACCCATGACATGTGCGGTCACCTTCGCGTCCATGGTGGGTACGGTCAACGTGTCCTGGCCCGAGAGCAGGCCGGTCGTGCGGGCCGGCAGATTGCGTGACGTGTCGCCGACGCTGACCGCGCGATGGCGTTGAATCAGGGACTCGGTGAGCGGTTGCGGCGCGTCCGCGATGGGATGGTGCGGAGCGGCCACGAAGTCAAACTCGATTGCGCCCAGCGGCCGGGTGCTGAAGCCGCCGATGGGTGTATCGCCGGAAGCGCCGATCGCGAGATCCGCGCGGCCGCCGGATAGCGCATCCCAACTCCCCGCCAGGACTTCGGTCGACAGCCTGAGCCTCGTCCCCGAGCTCTGACGATAGAACTCATCAATCAAGGGGTAGAGCTTTTCCGGCACGATGATCGTGTCCACGGCGATGCGCAACTCACTCTCCCAGCCTTTGGCCACCTGCCGGACCCGGCATTCCAGATCGGCCGCCGCGCGGAGCAGGTGCCGGCCTTCCCGCAGCAGTTCCTGTCCTGCCTCGGTTAGTCGGGCCCGGTGCCCGCTGCGGTCGAATAGCAATACATCCAGATCCTGCTCGGTCTGCTGAATTGAATAGGTAATGGCTGACGGAACGCGATGAAGCTCTTCGGCGGCTGCGGCGAACGAGCCATTTCTATCAATTGCATCAATGACTTGCAGTGCTTCCAGGGTCAAAGCCATGGGCGGAATTCTTGTTCGGGAAATTTGATTGATTTGGTCAGAATTATTCGCTTTCATTCCCGGTTCAGCAAGCCCACCATTCGTTCCATCAGACTGAACAAGGAGGCTGCAATGGGAAGTGCAATTGAGGTCCGGAAGAGCCAGGAACGTGGTCACGCCAATCATGGGTGGCTCAAGTCGTTTCACAGTTTCTCCTTTGCCGACTATTACGACCCGAAGCACATGGGCTTCGGGCCATTGCGGGTCATCAACGAGGATCGCGTCGCGCCCGGTATGGGGTTCGGCACGCACGGCCACCGCGATATGGAAATCATCAGCTACGTGCTGGATGGCGCGCTGGAACACAAGGACAGCATGGGCAACGGCTCGGTGTTGAAGCCCGGCAACGTGCAGCGCATGAGCGCCGGCACGGGGGTGATGCACTCCGAATACAACCCGTCCCCCAATGCGCCGGTGCACTTCCTCCAGATCTGGATTCAACCGGATGTGCGGGGCATCGCGCCGTCATATGAGGAGAAGTTCTTCGATGCCGACACGAAGCGTGGGGTGTTGAAACTCATTGCCTCTCCGGACGGGCGGGAGGGATCCGTGCTGATTCATCAGGATGCATCGCTGTACGCGTCGCTGCTGGACGGCCCGGACCGCGTCGTGCATGAACTCGGTGCGGGCCGGCTGGCCTATGTACATGTGGTCCGCGGCGCAGTCAGCATCAACGGCGCAGCGCTCGATGCGGGCGATGCAGTCAAGCTCGCCGGCCCCGCCTCGCTGCTGTTGGAGCAGGGCGAGCAGGCTGAAGTGCTGCTCTTCGATCTGCCGCGCTGATCGCTGCATTGACCTGCACTGATAGAAAACGAAAGGTCTCTATATGAATGCTGCAACCCTGAGAAGCATTGAGCGGATCATCACCGCGCATGTCGCACCGGTCGGGACATTCACCGTGAAGCGCGCATTGCCGGACCCCAAGCGCAACACCGTCGGTCCCTGGGTGTTTCTCGACCATTTTGGGCCATTCACCGTGCATCCCAATGGTGGAGACGGGGTCGGGCCGCACCCGCACGCCGGCATCGAGACCGTCACCTACCTGCTGGAAGGCCGCAACGAGCACCGCGATTCCGCCGGTCACACCGGCATTGTCAGCACCGGTGGGGCGCAGTGGATGACCGCCGGTAAAGGCATCGTCCACGCGGAAAGACCGCTGCCGGAAGGTGACGGCCCGATTGTTCAGCACGGGATCCAGCTCTGGACCACGCTGCCCCGGGCACTGAAGATGATGGCGCCCCGCTATCAGCGGATCGACGCAGCCGCCATTCCCGCCGTCGCCGGATCGGGCTGGACTGCCAAGATCGTCGCCGGTGAGTTTCAATCCGTCCGCGGCCCGGGCGAGATGCTCATGCCGCTATTCCTATGGCATGTGAAGCTGGACGCTGGTGCATCATTTACTGCGAATATTCGCAATGAAGACGAAGTGGCGGCTTACATCATTTCGGGTCAGGGCGAGTCGGGCGGGCATGCATTCTCCGCTGGCCAGCTTGTTGTCTTCGGCAACGAGCCGGGCGACATCCACCTGAATCAAGCCGGTACCGAGCCCCTGGAGGTCATGATCCTTGGGGGCGTCCCGGCAGAGGGACCGCTGGTGTTCCACGGCCCTTTCATCATGAACAGCGTTGAGCAGATCCGGTATGCCGAGCGTGCTTACCTGTCGGGTCAGATGGGACAACTGGCTGACGCTTGAAACATCGGAGCGGGCGCTTGCCGCCCTGTCCGACTCTCTCCACAATCGCGCAGTCTGAAATTCAGGAACCCACCATGAGCGTCCATATTCTTGCCTTCGCCGGTAGCAACCGCCGGGAATCCATCAACCGCAAAGTCCTGGCGACCGCCGTTGCCGGTGCCCGCGATGCCGGGGCCACCGTGACCGTGGCTGACCTCCGCGACTTTCCCATGCCGATCTATGACGCAGACTGGCATGCGGAACATGGCGTGCCGCCAGCCATGCGCGAGCTGCGCAAGCTGGCCATGGCGGCCAACGGGCTGCTCGTCGCCAGCCCGGAATACAACGCTTCGATCACGCCGCTCCTGAAGAACACCCTTGATTGGTTATCCCAGGAGGTCGACGGGGAAAGCGGTGCGGCACCCTTTTCCGGCAAGGTCGGCGCGCTGTTGGGCGCGTCAAATGGCGCGTTTGGCACGATCCGGGCGCTGCCCCATGTGTCCTACATCCTGTCCAATCTCGGGGTATTCATGCTGCCTGTACTGGCTGTCCCGAGGGCGGCAACGGTTCTCGCGCCAAGCGGCGAAATCACGGATGAACGGGTCAGGGCGTCCGTGCACGGTCTTGGTGCGAGACTGACAAAAACCATTGAAAAATTAGGCAGTTAACAATTCCAGCCGAAAAAATACTGGCGTTTTTGAACCGCCCGGCCTATACTCGGTCTGTATAACAAAGGGGTTGCAAGGAGGCTTGCAGCCCCTATTCTTTTCAGAGAATTCCGGTCCCTTCGAAGCTGTTGTATTTTTGCCATGACCCCCATGCTTGATACCCTCCAGCCCGGCATCACACTTGTTCTGAACGACGGCGGCGACGTCTCCGATTTCGGTACCAGTTCTTCGCGTCGGACCACCGGCGAGATCCCGCTGCATGATGCCTATTCCCGTGCCGTGATGCGCGCAGTCAAGCGCATCCGCCCGGCGGTCGTGCATATTGAAGTGGAGCATGCGCCTGCAAAGCGCGGCCTGGCGCCGCGGACCAGCACCGGCTCCGGCTTCGTCATCAGCCAGGACGGTTACACCATCACCAACAGCCACATTGTGGCCGGCTGCCGCTATCTGGAAGTCAGCCTGCCGGACGGCCGTGAGGTGGAGGCCGAGTTGGTCGGCGATGATCCGGAAACCGATCTGGCTGTCATCAAGCTGGATACGACCGTCGAGCGGTTCGCCAAAATGGCCGACTCCGCCGCAGTGGAAGTGGGCCAGGTGGCCATTGCCATCGGCAGCCCATATGGCTTCCAGCACACGGTCACCTCCGGCATCGTCAGCGCGCTGGGTTGCTCCGCACGGACCCAAGGCGGTCAGTTGATCGACAACATCATCCAGACGGATGCGGCACTGAACACCGGCAATTCCGGCGGTCCGCTGGTCAACTCCGCGGGCGAAGTCATCGGCGTGACCACCTCTCTAGTCATGGGCACGCAAGGCATCTGCTTCGCAGTGGCCAGCAACAGCGCGCAGCTCATCGCCGGCTGGCTCATCAAGGAGGGCCACGTGCGCCGCAGCCGTCTCGGCGTGGCCGCGCAGAATCTCGCCATCCAGAAAAAGATCGTGAAGCAGCTCGCGCTGCAGCAGGAAACCGGCGTCAGTGTGACGGCCGTCGAGCCACAGAGCGCCGCCCAGAAGGCGGGACTCAAGGCGGGTGACATCATCATCGCGTTGGGCCATTCCATCGTGAAGGGTGTGGACGATCTGCATCGCCTGCTCACCGGCTTCGAGAGCCAGAAGACCTCGATCACGGTGCTGCGTAACGCTGCCAAGATCGATCTGTCCATCCAGCCGGAAGCCGTCTGAGCGCGATTGGATCGATAGCGCCGGTCAATCGGCGTCATTGCAACGACTCATTTGCCTGAACTGGAAGATTGATTCAATCTGCAGTTCAGGCAATTTCATTTGTAGCTGTCAGTGGCCTTGACTCTCCGCGACTCAGCCCAAACTGACTTCAAATCGTTAGGAAAGGAATTCACATGGCCACACTCGAACTCACCAAGGAAAACTTTGAACAAGTTGTTGCGGGCGACAAGACCGTGATCATCGACTTCTGGGCGCCGTGGTGCGGCCCATGCAAGGTGTTCGCGCCGACGTTCGAGGCGGTGTCGGAACAGTACCCCGATGTCGTGTTCGCGAAGGTCAATACCGAGGAAGAGCAGGAGCTGGCTGGCTATTTCAACATCCGCTCCATTCCGACCCTGATGGTGTTCCGCGAAAAGGTGATCATCTTTTCGCAGGCAGGCGCGCTGCCCAAGTCCGGGTTGGAGCAGATCGTGCAGAAGTCCCAGGAAGTCGACATGGCGAAGGTGCATGCCGAGATCGCGGCCCAGGGGCAAGGCGCCACGGCCTGAGTCAGCGCCGCAGCATCAGCGAGCGCACGAAACGGGATCGCGAGATCCCGTTTTTCATGGTGCTTTGTCCTGCCGAATGCGAATATTGTTCAGCCATCGCTAAGGCGATGGCTGAATCCTCCGGACCGCCTGCGGCGTCCAGCCAGAGTCCCCCAGACTCTGGCTAGTCGCTCCATTTGTCGTTGGAGCCAATCTGCTAGAGTGCCGTCCTTCCAAACAGAAGACGACACATCATGTCCAGCCTGCCGCCGCTCCCCGCCTTCGATGCCTTGCGTGCCCATTTCCTGGCGCCGGAAACGCCGACTGTCGAAGGGTTGATGGCCACCGCAAGGCTGCCGGTCGACCAGGCGAAAGCGGTGAACGATGAAGCGCGTCGGCTGGTTGAGGCGGTGCGCAATCGGCAGAAGGCCGATGCTGGCATGCAGTCCTTCCTCACCGAGTATGACCTTTCCTCGCAGGAGGGCGTGCTGCTGATGTGTGTCGCCGAGGCGCTGCTGCGCATTCCCGACGCAGCCACGGCAGACAAGCTCATCAAGGACAAATTCGGGCAGGGTGACTGGTCGAAGCATTTCGGTCGCAGCGATTCACTCCTGGTGAATGCGGGCACCTGGGGAATGATGCTGACCGGCAAGCTCGTGACAGTTGAGCCGACCGGTATCGCCGATGTGGGTGCGTGGCTTGGAAAGCTCGCTGCGCGGGCGGGCGAGCCGGTGGTGCGCATGGCGCTGCGTCAGGGCATGAAGCTCATGGCCGAGCAATTCGTCATGGGCCGCGACATTCAGGATGCATTGGCGCGCGCCACCAGCGCCGATCAGGCCAAATTCCGTCACTCCTACGACATGCTGGGTGAATCGGCCATGACGGCCGAGGATGCCGAGCGCTATTTCAAGGCTTATCAGGACGCCATCACCGCCATCAGCAAGGCAGTGAAACCCGGGCAGTCGGTGTTCGAAGCGCCAGGGATATCGGTGAAGTTGTCTGCGCTGCATCCGCGCTACGAATATTCGCATCGCGATCGCGTCATTGCCGAGCTCCTGCCCAAGATGCAGGCGCTGGCCGAGCAGGCGCGAGCCGGCTGCATTGGCCTCACCATCGATGCCGAGGAGACCGAGCGCCTCGAACTGTCCCTGGAGCTCATCGGCGCCGTGTTCTGTTCACCCGCGCTGAAGGGTTGGGATGGCTTCGGACTTGCGGTGCAGGCCTATCAGAAGCGCGCGAGTCATGTGATCGACTGGCTGCAGGCGCTGGCCGAGCGCGAGGGCAAGCGCATGATGACGCGGCTGGTGAAGGGCGCCTACTGGGACACGGAGATCAAGCGCGGGCAGATCCAGGGCATGACCGACTACCCCGTGTTTACGCGCAAGGCCAACACCGATATCTCCTACCTCGCCTGTGCGGCCAAGATGCTGGCGGCTCCGCACGCGTTCTACTGCCAGTTCGCCACGCACAATGCCCACACGGTCGCGACCATCCTCGGCCGTGCGCGGCAAGATGGAAAGCTCCGTGGCGACTTTGAATTCCAGCGGCTGCACGGCATGGGTGATGCACTCTATGAAGAAGTCCTGGCCGCGCATCCGACCGCTTGCCGTGTCTACGCGCCGGTAGGCAGTCATGAGGACCTTTTGCCTTATCTCGTGCGACGGTTGTTGGAGAACGGCGCCAACAGCTCATTCGTGAACCGGATCGCTGATGCGAGCATTCCGGTCGAAGCGGTGATTGCCGACCCGCTGGTTGCGGCGGAGGCCATGACGGAGAAGCGCAACGCCCGAATCCCGTTGCCCCGGGATCTCTACGGCGCAGGGCGCACCAACTCCGCCGGCTTCAGCTTTTCCGAAGTGCCCGCGCTTGATGCACTGCATCGCGCGATGCAGCCGGCACTGAAGCGCACGGATTTCGGCGCCTCGGCGATTGTCGCGGGCGCTGCGGTGCGCGGCGTCACCCAACCCGTGGTCAACCCTGCGACCGGTGCAGTCATCGGACAGGTCGAAGAGGCTGATGAGGCGACGGTGAATCTGGCGCTGGAACTCGCCCATCGCTGGCCGGGCATGCCGGGAACCGAGCGTGCAGACATTCTCGATCGCATGGCGGCACTGCTTGAGCGTGATCGCGCGTTGTTGATGGCGCTCTTGTCACGCGAAGCCGGCAAGACCCTGCCTGATGCGCTGGGCGAGGTGCGCGAGGCCGCCGACTTCTGTCGTTACTACGCGGCCGGTTGTCGTGAACACTTCAGCGCACCGCACGCGCTGCCCGGCCCGACCGGCGAGAGCAACCACCTGTCTCTGCAGGGTCGTGGGGTGTTCGCCTGCATTTCGCCCTGGAACTTTCCGTTGGCCATTTTCATTGGCCAGATCGCGGCGGCATTCGCTGCTGGCAATGCCGTGATCGCCAAGCCAGCCGAACAGACGCCGTTGATTGCAGATCAGGCCGTGCGACTGATGCTGGAAGCGGGCATGCCGAAGGATGCAATCGCATTGCTGCCAGGTCGCGGAGAAACGGTGGGCGCGCAACTCGTCGCAGATCTGCGCGTCGCCGGTGTCGCCTTCACCGGTGGCACCAGCACGGCTCAGGCCATCAATCGTGTGCTCGCAGCGCGGCCCGGTCCGCTGGTCCCGCTCATCGCCGAAACCGGCGGCCTGAACGCCATGATTGCTGACTCTTCCGCGCTCCCCGAGCAGGTGGTCAATGATGTGCTGGTCTCAGCCTTCAACAGCGCGGGGCAGCGTTGTTCAGCATTGCGCGTGCTGTGCGTGCAGAAGGACATCGCGCCGCGGGTGTTGAAGCTGCTGAAGGGAGCGATGAACGAGCTCCATCTCGGCGATCCGGCGCGACTCGATACCGATGTGGGACCGGTCATCGATGCCGAGGCGCTTGCCATCCTGCGGGCGCACCGCGAGAAGATGGAGCGCGAATATTCGCAGGTCGGTCAGACGCCGCTCCCAAGGGACCTGCCGGCCGGCCACTTTTTCGCCCCGTGTGCGTTCGAAATTCCGCACTTCGATATGCTGGAGCGCGAAGTGTTCGGACCCATCCTGCATGTGCTCCCGTTTGACGGCGAACGCCTGCTCGATCTCGTCGACACCATCAATGCCAGCGGCTACGGGCTCACGCTGGGTATTCACAGTCGCATCGAAGAGACGATCCAGGCCATCCGTGCACGGGCTCGTGTGGGCAACGTGTATGTCAATCGCAATCAGGTGGGCGCGGTGGTGGGCGTTCAGCCTTTCGGTGGTGAAGGGCTCTCAGGGACCGGGCCCAAGGCAGGCGGACCGCACTATCTTTTCCGCTTTGCGACCGAGCGCACGTTCACGGTGAACACCGCTGCCGCGGGCGGCAACGCGTCGCTCATCGCCAGTTCAGAATAGGTTGTTGCGGCAGTGCGAATATTCGCACTGCCGCACTGATCAAAGCTTCTTCACCCCTGGTACGGGCTCTGACCCGGAGAGCAGCACCAGCATGGGCTTGCCTTCACCCTTCCAGTAATCCACCGCGTCCTGAAACAGTTCGACCACGGTTTCGAGCTGGCTTTCGTGGTGCGCCGCGAAGTTGTCGGTGTGGTCGAAGTGGATGACAAAGCCTTCCGCGTCAAGCCACTCGAAATCGGTGATGCACTCCTCGAACGCGTCCCAGTTATTGCCGAAGTAATCCGGAAAGTGCATCACGATGGCGGCGTGATTCAGGAACTGCTCCTTCTTCTCGATGGACTTGCCTTCGAGATGGAAGTAGGCCAGCCCCTTGGCTTTTGCGAGTTTCGCAACCGTTGCCGGGCTTTCCGCATCCTTGAGCCAGAAGACCCCGCGCGGCGCGTCGGCTTCGAACAACTTGGCCAACTTGCCCGACGCGACCGGTTTGGCGGATCCGTCAGTCTTCATGGTCCCTCCTGGATGCGCTTGAACGACGCATAGTGGTCATCGGTGTAGTAGTGAATGCCGCCTCCGGACACAATGCGGCGGGCACCGCGGTTTTTGGCGCCTGGCGTCTTCACCGTGTACTCCTTGTAATGCCCATGCGGCTTCTTCGGCAGCAGTTTCTCCCGGTTCCCGAATAGCGTGCCGTCCTTCTTGTACGGAAACGGCCCGCCCCGCTTGATCAGTGCCAGCGTCTCACGCGCCTCAGGTGGCAATTCCTGGACATTTATGACACCGATTGTGGTCTTGCCGCTGCGGTCGAAGGCGTTGGCATCGAATGGCAGTGTCGCCAGGGCGGCAAGCAGAAGCGTTAAGCAGAAGCGAATGAATAGCGTCATGCGCGGCTCCGTTCCAGTTTGTCCGCTACTTTGGTGTTGAAGCGCGCCGCGTCGATGATGTGGCGCTCATGGGTGCCCTCGGAGATCAAATCCATGCCGTCATGGGCAGACACCTCGAAGCTGAGTTTCCGACCGTGGACGCCCGTGAGCCGTGTGGACACGGTGATGGTCATCCCGGGCGGGGTGGCGGCAACGTGGGAGAAGTTCACCCTCGTTCCGAGACTCTGCTCGGCCGGCCAATCCAGATGCGGACGGATGAGGTCGATGCACGCCCATTCGCACAGCCCAACCAGATAACCGGTGGCCAGCACGCCAGGCATGACCTGGAAGTCGGCGGCTTCCGGATAGAGATGCGGCACCGTCCGGTTCGGCGGCACGGTATAGCGGAAAGCGCCAGTGAGGCCCGGCTGGAGCGTCGGTTTCACGACGGCTTGTGCGGACAGCGATCCTTGGTGCAGTCCGCGTAGATGTACAGCGAATGGTCGTGAATGGTGAATCCACTGTCCTTGGCGATCTTCGCCTGACGCCGTTCGATTTCGGCGTCGAAGAATTCCTCGACGCGTCCGCATTGGAGGCAGACCAGATGGTCGTGGTGGCTGCCCTCGTTCAGTTCGAATACCGCCTTGCCGCTTTCGAAATGGTGGCGCATGAGCAGCCCGGCCTGCTCGAACTGGGTGAGCACACGGTAGACGGTGGCGAGGCCGATGTCGGCATTCTCATCCAGCAGCAGCTTGTAGACGTCTTCCGCCGTCATGTGGCGCTGCTTGCTGTGCTGGAACAGATCCAGCACTTTCAGGCGGGGCAGCGTGGCCTTGAGGCCCATGTTGCGCAGGTCTTTGGATTCGGGCATGGCGCGGTTCCGGGAGCGAGGCAGAGTTGATGCATGATAAATCGGATTACCCGGCGGGGGCAGTGGGTTCGTTGGCCTCCGCTATAATCCTTGGCATTCTCATCGGGGTCATCATGCGCGTCGTCATTTCACTCGTTACAGTTCTGATGCTGGCTGGCTGCAGCTATCTCAGCCCGCACAAAATCGACATCCAGCAGGGCAATCTCATCACCAAGGAGGCATTCGCAGCAGTCAAGGTCGGCCTGACCAAGGCCGAGGTGCGCGCCGCACTGGGTACGCCGCTGTTGCAGGATGTGTTCCATGCGAACCGCTGGGACTACTACTTCAGCCACGAACAGTACGGCGGCTTCGCCAAGTTGAAGCGTGTGAATGAAGAGCGCCGCATCACCTTCTTCTTTGAAAACGACAAGCTGGCCCGCATCGAGGGCGACACGGCGTCCCTGCCGTCCGACGCGCCGCCGGTCAAGAAGTAGCCCCCGATGACGACGCGCGTATGCATCGCGGGCGCGACCGGTCGCATGGGCCGCATGCTGCTCGAGGTGGCGCACGGTCCGGCTGTGCAGCTGGGCGCCGCGCTGGAGCGCGTGGGCGCGCCGCAAGTGGGCCGAGACGCGCGTGAATTCGGCTATGCCGAAAGTGGCCTCGCCATCACTGCCGATGTCGCAGCGGCGCTGGACGCAAGCCATGTCCTGATCGATTTCACCCGACCGGAAGGCACGCTTGAATTTCTCGCAGCCTGCAGGCGGGCGGGCAAGCCGATCGTGATCGGAACAACCGGCTTTGACGAAGCAGGCAAGGCAGCCATCGCTGCGGCCGCGCGTGACATTCCCGTGGTGTTTGCGCCCAACATGAGTGTTGGAGTCAACATCACCTTGAAACTGATCGAACAGGCCGCGCGGGCGCTGGATGCCGACTACGATATCGAGATCGTGGAAATGCACCACAACCAGAAGGTGGACGCGCCGTCGGGCACCGCATTGAAGATGGGTGAGGTGGCCGCAGCAGCGCGCGGAACGACGCTGGCCGCTGATGGCATCCTGAGCCGTGAAGGCCAGACCGGCGCCCGGAAGCGCGGCACCATCGGCTTTGCGACCCTCCGCGGGGGGGATGTCATTGGTGATCACACAGTCATCTTCGCCGGGGGTGGCGAGCGCATCGAAATCAGCCACAAGTCGTCCACGCGGGGGAACTACGCGCGTGGGGCGGTCAAGGCCGCGCAGTGGCTGGTCGGCAAGCCACCGGGGCTCTATGACATGCAGGACGTTCTGGGCCTGAAGTAGGGCCTCGAATTTGCGAGTGAGGGGCGGGTCGTGTAAAATGCTCGCTTAATCGCCAAAAAGCGGGAAAGAGCCCTTCGGGTCTTTCCCGTTTTTTATGTCTGTCGTTTGCCTGGAGTCTGCCTGTGTCCCAACGCCCATCCGCCCTTCTGGTACTCGCTGATGGAGCTGTTTTCAAAGGGACCTCTATCGGGGCCAGCGGCCAGACCGTCGGTGAGGTGGTGTTCAACACCGCCATGACCGGCTACCAGGAAATCCTGACTGATCCGTCCTACATGGGACAGATCGTGACCCTGACCTATCCGCACATCGGCAATGTCGGCACCAATACCGAGGATGCGGAATCGAACAAGACCTACGCAGCAGGCCTCATCATCCGCGATCTGCCGCTGCTGGCCTCCAACTTCCGCATGGAGGAAACGCTTCCCGCTTACCTTGCGCGAAATGGCGTGGTTGCGATCGCCGATGTCGATACGCGCCGCCTGACCCGCCTGTTGCGAGAGAAGGGTGCGCAGAATGGGTGCATTCTGGCGGGTGACGCGACTGATGCGAATATTCGCTTGGCGCACGAAGCCGCCAAGGCAGCGCCCAGCATGGCCGGGCTGGATCTCGCCAAGGTCGTCAGCTGCGACACGCCCTACGAGTGGAATTCGAGCACCTGGGCGCTGGGCACCGGCTATCGCGAATTGGGCAACGCCAAGTATCACGTGGTGGCCTATGACTACGGTGTGAAGCACAACATCCTGCGCATGCTGGCTGATCGCGGCTGCAAGGTCACGGTGCTCCCCGCCCAGGCAAGTGCCAAGGATGCGCTGGCGCTGAATCCCGATGGCGTGTTCCTGTCCAACGGTCCCGGTGACCCCGAGCCCTGCGACTACGCTGTCGCCGCCATCCGGGACATTCTCGCCAGGGATGTGCCGGTATTCGGGATCTGCCTCGGGCACCAGTTGCTGGGCCTGGCATCCGGTGCCAAGACCCTGAAAATGAAGTTCGGCCACCATGGCGCCAACCATCCGGTTCAGGATCTGGACACGAAACAGGTCTACATCACCAGCCAGAACCACGGCTTCGCGGTGGACGAGTCGACGCTGCCAGCGAATATTCGCGCCACGCACAAGTCGCTGTTCGACGGCACATTGCAAGGCATCGCGCGCACCGATAAGCCCGCGTTCAGCTTTCAGGGCCACCCTGAAGCCAGCCCGGGGCCGCATGAAGTGGGCTATCTCTTTGATCGCTTCATCAACATGATGGCGGCGAAGAAGTCGGCGAAGGCGGCCTGATGCTGGGCATCACCGATCTCGCGACCTACGTCATCGGGACCATTTTCATCATCCTGCTGCCGGGTCCGAATTCCCTGTACGTGCTGGCTGTTGCAGCCAAGCGCGGCGTGCGTCCGGCCTATGCCAGCGCTGCTGGCGTGCTGCTGGGCGATGCGGTGCTGATGGTGTTGGCTGCTGCTGGAGTGGGCACGCTGCTGAAAGCTTATCCCTCGGTGTTCCTGATTCTCAAACTCGCTGGCGCGGCCTATCTGGCCTGGATTGGCGCAAAGTTGATCCTCGCTGCCGTGCAGCGTTACCGCACGGGTGCACCGTCTGAATCCGACCCGGTCGAGACACCCGATGCCGCCAATCCATTCGCGCGCGCTTTCGCGATTTGCATGGTGAACCCGAAGGCCATCCTGTTCTTCGTCTCGTTCTTCATTCAGTTTGTCGACCCCGCCTACGGTGCGCCTGTCGTGACTTTTGCCGCACTGGGCGTGATTTTCCAGTTCTTCAGCATCCTCTATCTCAGCGCCCTCATTTTCGCAGGCGCACGGATCGCGGATGCGTTTCGTCGCCGCTTCCGCCTGTCGTCCGTGATGACGGGCGCGGTCGGCGCGTTGTTCATCGGCTTTGGCGCACGACTCGCCACGGCCACCGTGGAGTAAGCAGCACCATGCCCAAGCGCACAGACATCAAGAGCATCCTCATCATCGGCGCCGGCCCGATCGTCATCGGTCAGGCCTGCGAGTTTGATTACTCCGGCGCCCAGGCCTGCAAGGCGCTGCGCGACGAGGGCTACAAGGTCATCCTGGTCAACAGCAATCCGGCCACGATCATGACCGACCCCAACATGGCGGACGTGACCTATATCGAGCCCATCACCTGGAAGGTGGTGGAGGCCATCATCGAGAAGGAGCGACCCGACGCGCTGCTGCCCACCATGGGCGGCCAGACCGCGCTCAACTGCGCACTCGATCTCGCCAAGCACGGCGTTCTGGACAAGTACAAGGTCGAGATGATCGGTGCCACCAAGGAGGCGATCGACAAGGCCGAGGACCGCGAGAAGTTCAAGCGGGCCATGACCAAGATCGGTCTGGAGAGCCCGCGGTCCGCGCTGGCGCACTCGCTGGAAGAAGCGCTGCAGGTGCAGGGTGCCATTGGCTTTCCGACCATCATCCGCCCCAGCTTCACCATGGGCGGATCGGGCGGTGGCATCGCCTACAACATGGAAGAGTTTGTCACCATCTGCGAACGCGGCCTGGAGGCCTCGCCCACGAAGGAACTTCTCATTGAGGAATCCGTACTCGGCTGGAAAGAATTCGAGATGGAAGTGGTGCGGGACAAGAAGGACAACTGCATCATCATCTGCTCCATCGAGAACCTCGATCCGATGGGCGTGCACACCGGTGACTCGATCACCGTGGCCCCCGCGCAGACGCTGACGGACAAGGAATACCAGATCATGCGCAACGCCTCGATCGCGTGCCTGCGCGAGATCGGGGTGGAGACCGGCGGCTCCAACGTGCAGTTCGGCGTGAATCCCAAGGATGGCCGCATGGTGGTCATCGAGATGAATCCGCGCGTGTCGCGTTCATCCGCGCTGGCCTCCAAGGCGACGGGCTTCCCCATCGCCAAGATCGCGGCCAAGCTGGCCGTGGGCTACACGCTGGACGAGTTGAAGAACGACATCACCGGCGGCGCCACACCGGCCTCGTTCGAGCCCAGCATCGATTACGTCGTCACCAAAGTGCCGCGTTTCGCCTTCGAAAAATTCCCGCAGGCGGATGACCGCCTGACCACGCAGATGAAGAGCGTGGGCGAGGTCATGGCCATCGGCCGCAATTTCCAGGAATCGCTGCAGAAGGCTCTGCGCGGGCTGGAAGTGGGCGTCGACGGCTTCAACCTGAAGACCGTCGACATGGAGAAGATCGAGGACGAACTCGCGTATCCGCGCGCCGAGCGGCTCTGGTATGTGGCGGACGCCTTCGGCATCGGCATGACGCTGGAAGAGATTTTCAGTTTCACCAAGATTGATCCGTGGTTCCTCGCCCAGATCGAGGACCTGGTGAAGATCGAGCTGCAGTTGGACAAGAAGACGCTGGATCAGATCAGCGACGAGGAACTGCGCGCGCTGAAGCGCAAGGGCTTCTCTGATCGTCGACTTGCCTATCTGACCAAGAGCACGGAAGCCGACGTGCGGGCCAAGCGCCACGCTGCGAATATTCGCCCGGTTTACAAGCGAGTCGATACCTGTGCCGCGGAGTTCGCGACCTCGACTGCATACATGTACTCCACGTATGACGAAGAGTGCGAGTCCAATCCGACGGACAAGAAAAAGATCATGGTGCTGGGCGGCGGCCCCAACCGCATCGGCCAGGGCATCGAATTTGACTACTGCTGCGTGCATGCCGCGCTTGCACTGCGCGAGGACGGGTTCGAGACCATCATGGTCAATTGCAATCCGGAAACCGTGTCTACCGACTACGATACCTCGGATCGTCTCTACTTCGAGCCGCTCACGCTGGAAGACGTGCTGGAAATTGTCCACAAGGAGAAGCCTTGGGGCGTGATCGTGCAGTTCGGTGGCCAGACGCCGCTGAAGCTGGCCCGTGCCCTGGAGGCCAATGGCGTGCCCATCATCGGCACGACGCCGGATTCCATCGATGTGGCCGAGGATCGCGAGCGCTTCCAGAAGCTCATCAATGATCTCAAGCTTCGCCAGCCGCCCAATCGCACCGCGCGTACCAACGAAGAAGCCATGGAAAAGGCCCGAGAGATCGGCTATCCACTGGTTGTGCGTCCCAGCTACGTGCTGGGCGGCCGCGCCATGGAAATCATCCACGTTGAATCCGACCTGGAGCGCTACATGCGCGAAGCGGTCAAGGTCTCCAACGATTCGCCGGTGCTGCTGGATCGCTTCCTCAACGACGCCATCGAGGTGGATGTCGATGCTGTGAGTGACGGCAAGGACGTGCTGATCGGCGGCATCATGGAGCACATCGAGCAGGCGGGCGTCCACTCCGGTGACTCCGCGTGTTCCCTGCCGCCTTTCTCCCTTTCCGAAGAGTTGAAGCAGCAATTGCGCGACCAGACGGTCGCCATGGCACGCGGATTGAATGTTGTCGGGCTCATGAACGTGCAGTTCGCCATTCAGCAGCAGGACGGCAAGGATGTGGTGTACGTGCTGGAAGTGAATCCGCGAGCATCTCGCACCGTGCCCTACGTTTCAAAAGCCATCAGCCTGCCGCTCGCCAAGATCGCCGCGCGCTGCATGGCCGGCAGGTCACTGAAGGAACAGGGTGTCACGAAGGAAATCACGCCGCCCTACTACTCCGTCAAGGAAGCAGTGTTCCCGTTCATCAAGTTCCCGGGCGTGGACACCATTCTCGGCCCGGAGATGAAGTCGACTGGCGAAGTGATGGGTGTCGGCGAGACGTTTGCCGAAGCCTTCGTCAAATCGCAGATGGCTGCGGGAATCAAGCTGCCGAAGGGCGGCAAGGCATTCCTGTCCGTGCGCAATGCGGACAAGTCGAAGTTGCTGGACATTGCCCAGGTGCTGAACCAGCTGGGCTTTGGCCTGGTGGCGACCAAGGGCACGGCTGCCTTCCTGCGGGATGCCGGACTGCCGGTCACGCCTGTCAACAAGGTGAAGGAAGGCCATCCGCACATTGTCGACATGGTGAAGAACAAGGAGATCTCCTTCATTGTGAATACCGTGGAGGAAGACAAACGATCCATTCGCGACTCCTGGTCCATCCGCAACGAGGCGCTGAAAAGCAAGATCACGTACTACACCACCATCTCGGGTGCCAAGGCGGCCTGCATCGGGATGCAACATCTCACCGAACTCAAGGTCTATGACCTTCAGAACCTGCATCGCAGCATTGAAAGGAACGCAGCATGAGCGGGAAGATCCCTATCACGGTCAAGGGCGCAGAGTTGCTGCGCGCCGAACTCCATCGCTTGAAGACGAAGGACCGGCCGGAGGTCATCACTGCCATTGCCGAGGCACGCGCACAGGGAGACATCTCTGAAAACGCCGAATACGATGCAGCCAAGGAGCGACAGGGTTTCATCGAGGGTCGCATCATCGAAATCGAGAGCAAGCTGTCCTCGGCGCAGATCATCAATCCCGAGTTGCTGGATGGCGATGGTCGGGTGGTGTTCGGCGCAACGGTGGATCTGGAAGATCAATCGTCGGGCGAGCAAGTGACCTATCAGATCGTCGGTGATGACGAGGCTGATATCAAGGAAAACAAGATTTCCATCGGCTCGCCCATTGCCCGCGCGCTTATCGGCAAATTCGCAGGTGACATGGCCGAGGTGAATGCGCCGGGCGGAGTGCGTGAGTACGAAGTGGTGGACGTCCGCTACATCTGAGCACTGCAGCGAATATTCGCTGGGCGGACATCCGCCTCAGAAGCTATCTGATCAGCCCTTCGATCGTCTCCGCCGCAGTGCTTTTTCCTGCTCCTGGGCTTTTGTGAGTCGCGGGCCCTTGCGTTTCGGTGGTGGGGCTGGCGGTTTCTTTTCAGGATTCTCGCGCCAGACGATCAACATCTTGCCGATGTGCTGGACGGGCGCCGCGTCCAGGCGGTCGCAGATTTCGCCCAGCCAGGCTTCTCGGTCGGCACGTTCGTCGGTGGCGGCGCGGATCTTGATGAGTTCATGCGCCTTCAAGCTACGGTCGATCTCGCGTAGCACGGCGGGCGTCAAACCTTCATTGCCGATCAGCACCACCGGATCGATACCGTGTGCCTCCGCTTTGAGCGCCTTGCGCTCGATGGGGGATAATTCTATTTTCATGACCGCATTATAGGTCCGCCGCAGGCTCTCCCAAGGTTTCATGTGTCCAAATCCCTGAACAGCAAATCCTGGCTCCACCGCCACCTGAACGACCCTTATGTGAAAAAGTCGATCAAGGAAGGCTATCGCTCGCGTGCGGCGTACAAGCTCCTTGAGCTGGACAAGGCGACGAAGCTGCTGAAGCCCGGCCAAACCATCGTTGATCTGGGCGCAGCACCGGGCGGCTGGTCCCAGGTGGCTGTCAAGTCAGCGGGCCCCAAGGGGCATGTGGTCGCCATTGATCTTCTGGAAATGGAGCCGGTGCATGGCCTCAAGCTGCTCCAGGCCGACTTCTCCGATGATGCCGGCCTCAAGGCGGTTGTCGATGCGCTGGAGGGACGCAAGGTTGATCTCGTGCTGTCCGACATGGCACCCAATCTCACCGGCATCGCGCTGGTGGACCAGACCCGCATGTTCAATCTGGCCGAACTCGCCCTCGACTTTTGCCGCGAGTTCTTGAAGCCGAATGGCGACTTCGTGATCAAGGTCTTCCAGGGTTCCGGGTACATCGAATTTGTGAAGGCGATGCGCGAACTCTTTACCAAGGTTTCCGTCGAAAAACCGGGCGCATCGCGTGCGGAGAGTGGCGAACTTTATCTGGTCGGCAAAGGGCGCAAGTGACCCTGCCAAAGCGGTGTACACTCTTCAATGGAGCGGTCCGCATGCGGGTACAGACAACGGATTTTCTCCGAACACATTGATTTTTCAGGATGATCCCCGATATTTCAGTCATCGGGATCGGCAAAGGATTGCTAAGTGAATAACTGGGTCAAGAACATCGGCGTGTGGCTCGTCATCGGCATTGTCCTGATGATGGTGTTCATGCAGGTCTCCAACCGTCAGGCCGCGCAAACCACGCTGTCCTACTCGGCCATGATGCAAGAGGCCAAGGCAGGCAACGTCGAGAAGGTCAAGGAGGAAAGTGCGCGCTCGCTCAAAGTGACCCTCCGTGACGGCAAGGTCTATACCGTCTATGCGCCCGGTGATGTCTTCATGTGGGATGAGTTGCGCCGTGCCGGCGTCAGCCTCGAAGGCAAGCCCCCTGAGGAAAACTCCTTCCTCATGCAGATTTTCATTTCCTGGTTCCCGATGCTGCTGCTCATCGGCGTCTGGATTTTCTTCATGCGCCAGATGCAAGGCGGTGGCCGGGGCGGCGCGTTCTCGTTCGGCAAGAGCCGTGCCCGCATGCTGGACGAAGCTAACAACCAGGTCACCTTCGCCGATGTCGCGGGTTGCGACGAGGCCAAGGAGGAAGTGTCCGAACTGGTTGACTTCCTGAAGGACCCCTCCAAATTCCAGAAGCTGGGCGGACGCATTCCGCGCGGCGTGCTCATGGTCGGCAATCCAGGCACCGGCAAGACACTGCTGGCACGCGCCATCGCGGGCGAGGCCAAGGTGCCGTTCTTTTCCATCTCCGGCTCGGACTTCGTGGAGATGTTCGTCGGCGTCGGTGCGGCGCGCGTGCGCGACATGTTCGAGCAGGCCAAGAAGAATTCGCCCTGCATCATCTTCATTGATGAAATTGATGCGGTGGGTCGTCAGCGTGGAGCCGGCCTCGGTGGCGGCAATGATGAGCGCGAGCAGACCCTGAACCAGCTGCTGGTTGAAATGGACGGCTTTGAAGCCACGGCAGGCGTGATTGTCATCGCCGCAACCAACCGCCCCGATGTGCTGGATCCTGCGCTCCTTCGCCCCGGCCGCTTTGATCGCCAGGTGATCGTGCCGCTGCCGGATATCCGCGGCCGCGAGCAGATCCTCACCGTGCACATGCGCAAGGTGCCGATCGCGCCGGATGTCGATGCATCCGTGATCGCACGCGGCTGCCCGGGCTTTTCCGGTGCCGATCTTGCCAACCTCGTGAACGAGGCTGCGTTGTTTGCGGCGCGCGCCAGCAAACGTCTGGTCGACATGGAGGACTTCGAGCGCGCCAAGGACAAGGTCATGATGGGTGCGGAACGCCGCTCCATGGTCATGACCGAGGAAGAGCGCATGAACACGGCCTATCACGAGTCCGGACATGCGTTGCTGGGCTATCTCCTGCCGAAGAGCGACCCGGTGCACAAGGTCACGATCATTCCGCGTGGCCGCGCCTTGGGTGTGACGATCCAGCTGCCCGAGCAGGACCGCTATGCCTATGACCGGGAATATCTCCTGTCGCGCATAGCCGTGCTGTTCGGCGGCCGCATCGCGGAAGAGGTGTTCATGAATCAGATGACGACCGGTGCCTCGAACGACTTCGAGCGCGCCACCCAAATCGCGCGCGACATGGTCACGCGTTATGGCATGTCCGATGAGCTCGGCACCATGGTCTATGCGGAGAACGAGGGCGAAGTGTTCCTCGGTCGTTCGGTGACCCGCCAGACCAACGTCTCGGAAGAAACCATGCGCAAGGTCGACGCGGAGATCCGCCGCATCATCGATACCCAGTACACGCTGGCCCGCAAGATGATCGAGGAGAACCGCGACAAGGTCGAAGCCATGACCAAGGCCTTGCTGGAGTACGAGACGATTGACGCCGAGCAGATCAAGGACATCATGAGCGGCTTCCCGCCGCGCCCGCCCAAGCCGTCTGCCGCGCCGATCAAGCGCAAGGACAAGGACGACGGTCAGACCGGCCAGGCCCAGCCCGTCGAGCCGGCCGCCCAGCAACCCGCACAAGGCACGGAAGGTGCGGAGTAGGGTTCAGGGCATGCACCGCAATCGGGCGACTTCGGTCGCCCGATTTGTTTGGATCGCCCGCTTCAGTGGCGAATATTCGCAAGGCACGGCATGAACCCTCCCAATCACTGGCAGTGTGGCCGATACACGCTGGCGTTGGATCGCCCGCTCGTGATGGGCATCGTCAACGTCACGCCAGATTCCTTTTCTGATGGTGGCAAACACCTTGATCGCCGCGCGGCGATCATGGCAGCGCGCCAGATGCTGGAGGATGGCGCCGATGTTCTCGACATTGGCGGCGAATCCACCCGCCCCGGTGCCAAGCCTGCGTCGTTGAGCGAGGAACTGGATCGTGTGCTGCCCGTCATCGAGGCGCTTTCCGGCGAGCGTGTGCCATTGTCGGTTGATACGCAGAAGCCGGAGGTGATGCGAGCGGCCATCGCGGCTGGCGCGTCCATCGTCAATGACGTGAACGCGCTCCAGGCGCCCGGCGCGCTGGCAGCGGTGGCCGCGAGCCAGGCGGGTGTGTGCCTCATGCACATGCAGGGCTCTCCGGGCACGATGCAGAGCGACCCGCGCTATGACGATGTCCTGGTCGAGGTGCGGGAGTTCCTGATCGAGCGCGCGGATGCGTGCGACGCGATGGGCATTGCGCGGGCACGCATCGTCATCGACCCGGGCTTTGGCTTCGGCAAGACACTGGCGCACAATCTCACGCTGCTGCGCGACCTGGATCGCTTTCTGGAAACCGGCTATCCGGTACTGGCCGGCTTGTCGCGCAAATCGATGCTCGGCGCGCTGACTGGGCGCGACGTGCAGGATCGACTGGCCGCAAGTGTGGCTGCGGCGCTGCTGGCCGCGCACAAGGGCGCGAAGATCCTGCGGGTGCACGATGTGCGCGAAACGGTTGATGCATTGAAGGTCTGGCAGGCCGCACGCTGAATGGGCGTGTCGGCCCGACAACAACTTGATGGGCGAGGTGAATTTGAAGCGCAAGTATTTCGGCACTGACGGCATTCGTGGACGCGTGGGCGAGACGCCCATCACGCCGGACTTTGTATTGAAGCTGGGTTATGCGGCGGGTCGCGTGCTCACCCGCCAGCTCGAGCATCCGGCGGTCGTCATCGGCAAGGACACCCGCATCTCGGGCTACATGCTGGAGAGCGCGCTGGAGGCGGGCCTGTCCGCTGCGGGCTGTGACGTCTATCTCACCGGACCAATGAGCACCCCGGGTGTGGCTTTCCTGACCCGCGCGCTGCGCTTGTCGGCCGGCATCATGATTTCCGCCTCGCACAATCCCTTCGAGGACAACGGCATCAAGTTCTTCTCCGCCGAGGGTGCCAAGTTGCCTGACGAGGTGGAGATGGATATCGAAGCTGCGTTGGAAGAGCCGCTCAGCACATTGCCGTCGGCAAAGCTGGGCAAAGCCATGCGCGTGCACGACGCCGAGGGGCGCTACATTGAGTTCTGCAAGGGAACGTTTCCGAAGGAACTGACGCTGCGTGGACTCAAGATCGTGGTCGATGCAGCCCATGGTGCGTGTTATCGCCTGGCCCCACGCGTATTCCAGGAACTGGGTGCCGAGATCATCCCGATCGGCGTGGCACCCAATGGCCTCAACATCAACGACCGTTGCGGCGCCACGCATGCCCAAGCCATGGCACACGCGGTCGCGGACAATGGGGCCGACTTTGGCATCGCGCTGGATGGCGACGGTGATCGCCTCATGATGGCTGATGCGGATGGCACATTGTTCGATGGCGACCAGTTGCTCTACGTGATCGTCAAGGATCAGCTTGCCCGGGGTGCGACCAGCGGGGTGGTCGGCACGCTCATGACCAACATGGCTGTGGAGCTGGCGTTCGGGAAACTCGGCGCACCGTTCGCGCGCGCCAAGGTGGGTGATCGTTATGTGCTGGAACTGCTGAACGAAAAGGGTTGGTTGTGGGGCGGAGAGAATTCCGGTCACATCATCTGCCTGGATCGCCACACCACCGGTGACGGCATCGTGTCGGCGCTGCAGGTGCTGGCTGCGCTGAAGCGCGCCGGACAGTCGCTTCGCGAATATTCGCAAGGGCTCACGCTATTCCCCCAGGTGCTGGTGAATGTGCGCACCGCCACCAAGCTGGATTTCGCCGGCAATGCCGCCATCCAGAGTGCCGTGCGCCAGGCCGAGAGCGAGCTGAACGGCGAGGGTCGTGTGCTGCTGCGTGCCAGCGGTACCGAGCCGGTCATTCGGGTGATGGTCGAGGGGCGCGACGCGGAGCAGGTGGGTCGCCTGGCGGAAGCGATCGCGTGCGAGGTGCGGCGCGCGGCGTAACCGTCCTGTCATGTCTCACCGTTACTGTTCGCCGCTCCACTGACCAAGGAGGGTTGTGACGATGGAATCGATGAAAATTGCGGTGATGCTTGCATGTGGCCTGATCGCGGTGGGTTGCGCCACCACGGGTCCGGTCGCTGGACTGGAACCCGGCAAGCTTGTTCAGTTTGAGTGCGAAGGTGGCAAAGGCTTCGGTGCGCGAATCGAGGAGGACTACAGCGGTGTGCGTGTCCGCACACACGAAGGTTCGGTAAATCTGGCCCGTGCAGAGAACGACGAATTCAAGGGCGATGGCTGGACGCTGAAGACACAGGGCGGGATGCAACTTGCCCATAAAGATAAAGTCATGAAAGGCTGCCGTCGCGCATCCTGAGGCGCATCTGCCAAGAATTGGAGTGGGCCGGCATTGCCGGCCCTTTTTCATTTTCGGCTCGCGGTACCGAATAGGAGGCGAGCGACCTGCCATGCGAGAAGCGCGCCTGTCAGTTGGCCGATGACGAAGGGCATGACGTCCTCCATCCGGATTCCAGCGAATGTAGTCGTGAACGACCTCGCCAAGGTCACTGCTGGATTGGCGAAGGATGTCGACGCGGTAAACCAGTAGGCTGCCGTGATGTAGAGTCCGACGGCGACCGCAATGCTGTCAGCGCGTTGCTTCAGCACCCCGAGTATCACGAGTACCAGCCCAAAGGTGGCGATGGATTCGGAGAGCACCTGGGCGGCGCCTGCGCGAACCTTCACGCCGTGTTGCACAAGGGCGAGGTCGAACATCGCGTGGGCCAGCAACACGCCAGCAATGGCGCCAGCAACCTGCATGGCCAGATAGCCAGGCAATTCACGCCAAGGCAACTCCCCCCGCAGAGCGAACACCAGTGAAACGGCAGGATTGAAGTGGGCGCCTGAAACAGGCCCGAACATCCAGATCAGGACGATGAGCCCGGCGCCTGTGGCCACGCTGTTCGCCAAAAGTGCGACGGCCGCGTTGCCAGCGGCGAGCGACTCGCCCATGACGCCGGAGCCCACCACAATGGCGAGCAGTAGTGCCGTACCTATTGCCTCGGAAAGGAACTTTGCGAATGTCTGCATGCGACTACTTGGATTCGGTGTCGTCAATGCGTCCGATTTCCTGAAGTTTTTTCTGAAGGCTCAGTCTGTCGAGGCTAGACAGGCGCAGGTTGACCAGAATCTCGATGCGTCTCTGCATCTGAGCAAGGGTGGTGAGAAAGGCACGGCGCTTTTCCTCGTCGCTACCTTCAATGGCCGCTGGGTCGGGCACGCCCCAGTGCGCGCTGATGGGCTGGCCGGGCCAGACCGGACAGGTCTCATGGGCAGCGTTGTCGCATACCGTGAAGACGAAGTCCATCTGCGGAGCGTCGGGCTGGGCAAACTCGTCCCAGCTTTTGCTGCGCAATCCCTCGGTATTGAACCGTCCACGTTGAAGGATCTCGATTGCGAGGGGGTTGACCTCGCCCTTTGGCATGCTGCCGGCGGAGTAGGCCTTGAAGCGCCCAGCGCCGATGTGATTGAGTAGCACCTCGCCCAAAATGCTGCGGGCGGAGTTACCGGTGCAAAGGAAGAGCACGTTGAGTGGCTGGTCCATGTGTTCGCCTGATCAGAAGGGTGGGGGTGATGGAGGTTCTAATGTGGTCGTGTTACGTCGCCGTGACAGCGCTCGCGCGCCTGCCCGCCTGACGCGTTGCACACAGAAAACTGGTCCATGCGCCGACCATGACAAGCCCGAGTAGCGCAAGCACTGAATCGCGAGTCAAGCCGAGCGCAAGCAGACCGGTAAATGTGGCCGGTGCCAGGGCCTTCGCGATCATTGCTGGACGTGACAATCGCCCCAGCAGCGCCCCCAGTTGATCGCGGCCGATGAGTTCGGCAGGGGCAGTGCCGCGCACGATGGTGAACACACCGTTTCCGCAGCCATAGGCCGCCACGAAGAGTACTGCGCCGACCATTTCGCCTTGGCTCACTAGCAACATGAGCACACCCATGAAGATCATGGCGATGGCACCCAAGCCGACATGTGCGGCGCGCGCCTTTGAAAGTAATCCCATCTCGACCAGCCGGCCTGCGACCTGCATCGGTCCCATGAGCATCCCGACGAGAACAGCGTCGGGAGTGGACAGGCCACTGCCGGTGAGCAGTGAAATCATGTGCACGCCCACGATGGAAATGACGAAACTGGCGCCCACGAAGCTCAGGGCCAACCAACGAAAAGTCAAGGCTGCCTGTGCGGATGCCTGCGGCAGTGTCGCGGCGGCATGCGCACTGGTGGGCGTTGGCTTGAGCACTAGTCGGTGTGCGTGCCTGAGTGTGAATGCGTGGACGGGGAGACAGATGAACAGATGCAGACCGGCGTAAACCAGCAACGTGCCCCGCCAACCCAACGGGTCCACGAGCAAGTGCGTGAGGGGCCAGAACACCGTGCTTGCGAACCCGCCGAAAAGGGTGAGGGCCGTGACAGCGCGGCGATAATGCTCGCGGGTCAGTTGATTGAGGGTCGCAAACGCCGGGTCGTAGAGTGTGGCGGCCATCGCTGCGCCGGCCAGCGTCCAGCCAATCACCAAAAGGATCGGGCCATTGGCGAAAGCCAGCATGGTCAGCGAGGTCGCTGCAGCCAGCGAGCCAGACGACAAAGCCAGGCGTCCTCCGTGCGCATCGATCATCTTTCCGATGGCGGGCGCCAAGATGCCGGACAGCAACAGACTCACGGTGAAGCAGCCATACAAGAACAGTTCACTCACACCGGCCGCTTCCCGCATCGGCTGGCCCAGCACGCCGATGGTGTAGTACAGCGTGCCCCAGGAAATGATCTGGGCCACGCCAAGCAGCGGGACAACGTGCAGCAGGCGCACGCTATCCCGCTCCCCTGCGAATATTCGCGATCATGCGCAGCAAGTCGTCTTGCGCTGTTCCGCCTGTTTCGGCAGTTTGGGCGCCAGTGGCTCCGCGCTGCAGCCACAACCGGCGTCTCCCGCATCCTTGGCGACTTCATCAGTGACGCAGCAGGCGTCCGCACGTTTCAGCGGCGGACCACCGCAGCAGCTGGCGGGCGCTGACGCTACCGTTGGCTTCGCTGTCGAAGCGACTTTCAGCAGATCGCCTTGCCAGGCGGGGATTGCCGGCAACCTCGAGGGAGTCCCGCAGCTGCCGGTGCCGCACCCATCTGCGACCTGGGCTGTTTCGTCCGCCGAGTTGCCAACTGTGCAGCAGCCCGTGTCTTCGCCTTCCACAAACTGCGACGAGCAGACGCCGGTTTGCGGCAATTCGAGGTGCACTTCGTCTGCCGCCTTGAAGTCGCCAGCCAGCGCGGCGACAACGGAGCGAACCTGTTCGTGTCCAGTCGCCAGCAGAAAGTTTGGCGCGCGGCCATAGCTCTTTGCGCCCACGGCGTAGAACCGCGATTCCGGGTGTTGAAGCTCACGGTGCCCGTGTGGGCGCACGGTGCCGCAGCTATGCACATTGGGGTCGATGAGCGGCGCCAGTTGTTCGGTGCTTTCCAGCCACGGGTCCAGCTTTACCCGCAATTCGCTGGACAAGGAGTGATCAGGTCGGCCGCCTGCGCACACGATGATCTCGTCGATGCCTTCAATGCTGTGTGCGCTGCCGTCAGTGCGCTCGCCGGCAACAGTGATGCCCAGCTTGTCCATCGTCAATTCGGACACCTTGAAATCGGCATGCAGCTCGAGCCGCCCCGCATCGCGCAGTACACGCAGCCGCTCGCCCAGCGCACCTCGGGCGGGCAGGCCGTCATTTGCGCCGCCTCCGAATATTCGCTGGAAATTGTGCCCGCGAATCGTCCATACCAGCTGCGTCTGTGGCACCTGCTCGGCCAGGGTGGAGAGCTGGATGAGGGTTCCTGCGGCGGAGTGACCTGCGCCGGCCACCAGCACGCGCTTGCCGGCGTAGCGAGAACGCTGGTGGCCCAGAACATCGGGCATGCCATAGGCAATGCGGTGCGCGAGCTTCTTCTCGCCACGCGCCGGCAGGCCGTTGGCGCCCAGCGGATTGGGCGTGCCCCAGGTGCCTGAGGCATCAATTACCGCCCAGGCTTCAAGGTCCGCGTCGCCATTTGGCGTGCGCACGCGCAGGGTGAACGTCGCCGCGTCCCGGCCAGCGGTCTTCACCTTGTCAAAGCCTTTGCGGGCAATGCTCAGCACGCGCGTGTTGTAGCGCAGTGCTTCCGCCACGACGCGAATATTCGCAAGCGGTGCGAGGTACTGATCGATGACTTCACCGGCTGCGGGAAGCACATCGGGGTCCGGAGCACGCCAGCCGGCACGTTCGAGCAGCGTCCGCGCTTGCGCATCCACGTTGTAGCGCCAGGGCGAGAAGAGCCGCACGTGGCGATAGCTTTCCAGATGGCTCGCCACCGACGGGCCGGCTTCCAGAATCAACGGCCGTAAATCGCGGGACAGCAGATGGGCGGCTGCCGCCAGCCCGACGGGGCCGGCGCCGATGATCGCAACGGGCAGTTTGCTCGAGAGATCTGGGAGTTTGGGAGTGGTGATCGCTTTCATGTCTGGGACTCCTCTTTGGGGCGCGCGCGAGGCAGGGATGCGGGCGGGCTGCAATCGCCGGCCGTGCCGCATTCGGTGGGGCCGCACACCGTGCGGCAGCAGTTCTCGGTGAGATAGGCGAGCAGGCCGTTCATCGCCTGGAAGTTCGCCCGGTAGTAAATGAAGCGACCGTCCTGACTGGACAGAATCAGATCGGCGCGATGCAACTCCTTCAAATGAAAGGATAAAGTTGCTGGGGCCAACTTCAGGGCATCGCCAATACGGCCCGCCGCCATGCCGGCAGGGCCGGCCTCAACCAGCAGCCGGAAAATAGCCAAGCGAGACTCCTGTGCCAAGGCACTTAGCGCCGTGATGACAATATGTGGTTCCATATTTCCAAATATATGGAAATATGGAACCAATTGCAAGGCTTTACCCAGAAAATTCTCATAAATCACTACATGACAATCTGTCATGAACCTGTCATGTCGGGTCTCTAACCTTCGACCCACTCAGTTCGAGTACGAATGTCTGCGACACCCATCAAGCTTTTTTCCGAGGAGTTTTCAATGAAGAAGTTTTCCCAAATTCTCAAGTACGCAGTCGCCACCGCTCTGATGAGCACCGCCGGCGTTGCGATGGCGCAGTCCGCCGCAATCGTGAAAATCGACGGATCCTCCACTGTGTACCCGGTGACCGAAGCTGTGGCCGAGGAATTCCAGAAGTCCAAGAAAGGTGCAGTCAAGGTAACTGTTGGCGTGTCTGGCACTGGTGGTGGATTCAAGAAGTTCTGTCGCGGTGAGACCGATATCTCGAACGCATCGCGTCCGATCCTGAAGAAGGAGATGGAGGACTGCGCCAAAGCGGGCATCAAGTATGTCGAGCTTCCAGTCGCGTTCGATGCGCTGACCGTGGTCATCAACCCGCAGAACAATTTTGTCAAGCAGCTGACCGTCGCGGAACTCAAGAAAATGTGGGAACCTGCCGCACAGGGCAAGGTGATGAAGTGGAGCGACATCAACCCGTCCTTCCCGGCTGAGCCGCTCAAGTTGTTTGGCGCTGGCGCTGACTCCGGCACGTTCGACTACTTCACTGAAGCCATCGTAGGCAAAGCCAAGTCCAGCCGCGGCGATTTCACCGCGTCCGAGGACGACAACGTACTGGTGCAGGGTGTGTCGCGCGACAAGAATGCGCTGGGTTTCTTCGGCTTCGCCTATTACGAAGAGAACAAGACCAAGGTCAAGTCGGTTCCGATCGTCGAAAAGGATGGCAAGCCAGCCGTCGCGCCGTCGATGGAAGCCGTGCTGAAGGGAACCTATCAGCCGCTCGCCCGCCCGATCTTCATCTACGTGAGCGAAAAGGCGATGGCCCGTGCTGAAGTCAAGGAGTTCGTGGCGTTCTACCTCACGCAAGGCGCCAAGCTGGCGCGCGAGGTGAAGTACGTGCCGCTCCCCGCAGAAGCCTATAAACTCGCCCAGGCCAACTTCAACAAGCCCAAGCTGGGTACGGCCTTCGGCGGTACGCCGGAAGTTGGCATCACGATTGAGGAACTGCTGAAGCGCGAGGGCAAGCTGTAATTCGCAATCAGGTCGCGACGGGGGGCATTCAAGGCCCCCCGTTGCTTTTGCCGGCAGGGCATCGCGCTTCGCAACCCGTCACGAATGATATGGCCACGCAAAACATGAGCATCGGAACGCGGGAGACTGGCCTCGGTCTGGCGGTCGCCTCAGACAGACTGAATTACAAATTCTCTCGCCACTTGAAGGAGCGGTTCGTTGAGCTGATCCTGATGGGCTGCGGCTTTGTCGCAGTGTTCACTACCTTGGCCATCACGGCGATCTTGGTTTACGAGTCGCTGGGCTTTTTTGATTTTGTTTCGGTCTGGGACTTCGTTACCGGGACGGTCTGGACACCACTATTCGACAACCCGCAGTACGGCATCCTGCCGCTGGTCTCCGGGACCCTGACGATCACTGTCATCGCCATGATCGTTGCTGTGCCGATGGGTACGGTGATTGCAATCTACCTGTCGGAATTCGCGCCACACACGGTGCGTGAAGTCATCAAGCCAGCGCTGGAGCTGATTCAGGCTGTGCCAACCATCGTCTTCGGCTACTTTGCCTTGCTGTTCGTCACGCCTGCGCTGCAAGGTACGATCCTGCCCGATCTGCCGGGCTTCAACATGCTGGTTCCCGGCATCGTTATCGGTGTGGCCACGATCCCGACCATCGCCTCGCTGTCCGAAGACGCGATGCGAGCCGTGCCCATGGCAATGCGTGAGGGTGCCTACGCAATGGGTGCCAACAAGATGCAGACGGCCTTCATGGTCGTCATGCCAGCGGCCATCTCAGGCGTGGTTGCCGCTTTCGTGCTGGCTGCGGCACGCGCTATTGGCGAGACCATGATTGTCGCAATCGCCGCCGGTCAGAACGCCAATTTCACCTTCAATCCACTGGAAGCAGCGGCAACGCTGACTGCTTACATCGCTCAGGTCAGCATGGGTGATCTTGAGCATGGTTCGGTTGGCTATCGCAGCATCTTTGCTGCCGGACTGGTCCTGCTCATCATGACGCTTGTTCTGAACGTGACCGGTCACTTCCTGCGCCGCCGCTATCGCAACGCCTATTGACCATGGACATGACCACTTCAAACGCAACTGGCATGCATTCCCAGAACCTGGAGGAGATGCGAGCACGCATCAAGTCAGGCATTTTCCGCCAGCACATTTTTGCTTTCTTCGGCATTCTGTTCACGAGTTTTGCAGTGCTGGTGCTGCTTGCCGCGTTTCTCGACCTGCTGTTTGACGGGGTGCCTCGCCTATCTTGGGACTTTCTGACAAGCTTTCCTTCGCGACGCCCCACCGAAGCCGGCATTCTGTCCGCTTGGGTCGGCAGCGCAATGGTGATGCTGGTGACGATGCTCTCTGCCGTGCCTGTTGGAATCGGCGCTGCCATTTACCTCGAAGAGTACGCGGGCAAGAACTGGCTCACCGATCTGATTGAGATCAACGTCAGTAATCTGGCTGGCGTGCCGTCCATTGTGTATGGACTGCTGGCACTGGGCCTGTTCGTTTATCAGTTCGGCCTGGGAGAGAGCGTGCTCACTGCCGGGCTCACGTTGGGCCTCCTGATCCTGCCAATTGTGATCGTTTCAACACGGGAGGCGCTTCGTGCCGTGCCCATCCATATTCGCGAGGCTGCCTACGGCGTTGGTGCCACGCGCTGGCAGATGGTCAGCGGCCACTTGGTGCCGTATTCGCGGGGTGGCATCATGACCGGTGTCATTCTTGGCATGGCAGAAGCCATCGGGCAAACGGCACCCATCATCACCATCGGTGCGTTGACCTTCATCGCCTTCCTGCCGCCAATGCCCGTCACTGGCGAATTTCCCTACCTGAGCCTGCAGTGGCTCTGGTCAGAATTCACGGTACTGCCGATCCAGATGTACAACTGGGTTTCTCGGCCGAATCAGGATTTTCAGATCAATGCCGCGGCCGCAGGCGTCATCCTTCTCATCATGACGCTCATCATGAACGGCTTCGCCATCTACCTTCGCTACCAAGTCCGGAAGAAAATCAAATGGTGACAGAAACGCTTGAACGACCGGCTGAGCAAGCCCAATCCGTCAATAAAGCAGAGGTGAGAAACCTCAGCTTCTACTATGGCGATTTCAAAAGCCTTAAAGGCATTTCACTTCCAGTCGAGGAAAAGAAGGTTACAGCCCTGATTGGTCCCAGCGGCTGCGGCAAAAGCACGCTGTTGCGGTGCTTCAACCGCATGCACGACCTGTATCCGGGCAACCGTTACGACGGCGAAATAGTATTGCAGCCGGACAACGTGAATATTCTGGCCAAGAACGTGGACCCCATTGAGGTGCGCATGCGCATCAGCATGGTGTTCCAGAAGCCGAATCCGTTTCCGAAATCCATTTACGAAAACGTGGCGTATGGCCTGCGTGTGCGTGGCGAAAGCAACCGCACGGTGCTGGATGATCGAGTCGAAGCGGCGCTCAAGGGCGCCGCCCTCTGGGACGAGGTCAAGGATCGCCTCAAAGATCTGGCATTCAATCTGTCAGGTGGCCAGCAGCAGCGCATGTGCATCGCGCGAGCATTGGCGACTGACCCGGAAATCCTGCTCTTCGATGAACCGACTTCGGCGCTGGATCCGATGGCGACAGCAAGCATTGAAGACTTGGTGCACCAGCTGAAGGAGAAAGTGACCATCCTGATCGTCACGCACAACATGCAGCAGGCGGCGCGCGTATCGGACTTTACCGCCTACATGTACTTGGGCGAGATCATTGAGTACGGGGAAACCGATCAGATTTTCATCAAGCCCAAGAATCGCCAGACCGAGGACTACATCACCGGAAGGTTTGGCTGAATCACAGAACTGCAGTACGCAAAAAGGGGCGCCATCAAGCGCCCCTTTTTCATTTTAGACATCCGGATGGACATCAGGTCAGGAGCCTTTCTGAGGCGGCTGTGACGCAAGTTGGTTGCCCTGCTTCATCTGCTGCCGAAACATGACCTCATACTGCTTCTTGCTCGACTGCGCGATCTCCCACATGCCATCAACGCTCTTGGCGATGTCCAGCATTCTGGTGGTATCGTTCTTCTTGATGATTTCACTCAGGGTAGCGTCGAACATCACCCACATCATCCTGCCCAATCTGAGATTGGCACGAGCGTAGTCATCATTCAGTTCACTCTTCTCCAACCGTTCGTAGCCGTCGGTGTATTCTTTTTTCCATGTTTCAAAGTCGACCAGCGATCCGGATTTGCGGGTGATCGAGAAAAGAAAAGCAGCTTTGGCGATCCGTTCGGCGAACGCCGCATTCCGACCCGCGACATCAGACAAGTAACCTGCCTCCGACTGAGCGCGATCTTCGAGGTAGGTCGTGGCTTTTGCTGTCTGGATGTAGAGTTGCTCACTGAGCGAATAGACAAGTTCTGCTCGATCGCGGCCGAACGGGGAAGTTACCATTGGCTTGAGTTCTTTCCAGGCCTCTTCCACTCGGGCAACGTGTTTTTGCAGAGTTTTGTCGTTTCGTTCGCGTAGCAGGCCGTCGAGAAGTTGCTCATAGGATTTGATCTCCTGTTCGAGCATGACTCGGGTGCGGTTGGGTCGCACGCCTGCGCCTGTCTCGAGATAGAGCCGGGCAATGCGCTGACCGCTGGCTCGCAACTGGTTTGCGGCAAAGAATGCCTCCGACGCATCCGCGGAGCGGCGCGCGGCGGCTGGAGCCTGAGCGTAGCTGGGGGAGGGGAAGGTCGTCGCGATGGTACTCAGGCTGAGCAGGCATGCGAGAACCGCCCACCGCAAAGGCGTGGTGGCCATGAGGGACTCCTCGATAAAGATCGATAGTCTGAGCAGCGCCCGTTACACGAATAAGGCATTTTTGCTTCAGTCAGTGAGCGGCTGGCCGGTCCGGCCAGGCTGACCGGCAACACTGCGGGACCGCAAGTTTGACCCTGCATACTGCGGCGCGGTATACTCTCGCGGTTTTTCGCTCTGGATATTGGTTCTCGCGCCATGCGTCGCAAGCTGGTGGTCGGCAATTGGAAACTGAACGGCAGCTTGCAGGCCAATGCCGCCTTGATTGCGGCCTTTCGCCAGCGTTTCGAACCGGTTTCTGGCGCCCAATGCGGGTTGTGTGTACCGGCGGTGTACCTGCAGCAGGTGGCATCGCTCCTTGCTGGCTCGGAAATCGTGCCGGGTGCGCAAGACGCCAGTCGCGAGCTGCAGGGTGCCTACACCGGCGAAGTGTCGGCGGCCATGCTGGCCGATGCGGGTGGCAAGTTGTGCATCGTGGGACATTCGGAGCGGCGAGCACTGTTTGGCGATACGGACGAACTCGTTGCAGTCAAGTTCGGCCGGGTCAAGGCAGCCGGCTTGGTGCCCATCCTGTGTGTGGGTGAAACCTTGGCTGAACGTGAAGCTGGTGTCACCGACGCGGTGGTGATCCGGCAGCTTGATGCGGTTCTGGCGATGCACGGCCGGTCCGCCTTGGAGAATGCGGTGGTGGCCTACGAGCCTGTCTGGGCCATCGGTACCGGGAAGACAGCGACCCGGGAGCAGGCACAGGCGGTTCACGCGGTCATCCGCGCGCGACTGGCTGGTGTCGATCAGGCGCTGTCAGCTGACATGCCCGTGTTGTACGGCGGCAGTGTCAAGGCTGCAAATGCAGCTGAGTTGTTCGCCATGCCGGATGTGGATGGCGGACTGGTGGGAGGCGCATCACTGGATGCGCAGGAATTCGCAGGGATCTGGAACGCGATGCGGTCCGGATTGATGGACAAATAAGCCGGCGCATCGGTGATGAGCCGGGTGGCAGTCAAGGAAAAGAAATGATTCAACAATTGGTTTTGATCGTCCATGTGATCGCTGCGGTGGTCATCATCGGCCTCGTGCTCCTGCAGCACGGCAAGGGCGCGGACATGGGCGCGGCGTTTGGCAGCGGTTCGGCAGGCAGCCTGTTTGGCGCCTCCGGCGCGGCCAACTTCCTCTCGCGTTCGACGGCAGCGCTGGCCACGGTGTTCTTCCTGACCAGCATGGCCCTCACCTATTTCTCCACGCCGCGCGCGCAGTCCGGTGTGATCAAGAACATCAAGACCGAGCAGCAGGCACCTGCGTCGTCGACCACGACGCCCGCAGTGCCCGCGCCCGAGAACAAGGCGGACAAGAGCAAGCCCGCCGATTCGAAGTCGAGCGAGATTCCGAAGTAAGCAAGAAATGAAGGGTCATGCGTTGCGGTTTGACGCGTGACAATTGTGCAGCATTGCCGACGTGGTGGAATTGGTAGACACGCTGTCTTGAGGGGGCAGTGGCGAAAGTCGTGAGAGTTCGAGTCTCTCCGTCGGCACCAGAATCAAGATGTTCTTCCCCGGAAGGACGCCGCAGTACAGCAGGGCGATTAATCCTAGAGGCATCCACGCCACAACCAGACCTCCAGCTCCCATGCTCGCCAACTATTTTCCTGTCCTGCTGTTCATTGCCATCGGTACTGCCATCGGCGTCGGCGCACTGATCGGCTCCCGCGTCATCAATACCCTGCTGGGCAACCAGCGTCCCGATTCGGAAAAGCTCTCCCCCTACGAGTGCGGTTTCGAAGCCTTCGAGGACGCGCGCATGAAGTTCGACGTGCGCTATTACCTGGTTGCCATCCTGTTCATCCTCTTCGATCTCGAAATCGCCTTCCTCTTTCCCTGGGCCGTCGTACTGCAGGAGATTGGCTGGGAAGGCTTTGCGGCGATGTTTGTGTTCCTGGGCATTCTCGTGATCGGGTTTGTCTACGAATGGAAGAAGGGTGCGCTCGAGTGGGAGTAACGCTGGTAGGCGAAGAGCAGGGGCCCCGCTCGCGGGGATGCGACCGCCGCTCCAGCGTAGGCGGCCGACAAGTTATTGCTTCGTACCCGCGCAGGCTTGTTGAGGCCGCGCTGATGGAGGTTTCTCATGCCTGAAGGTGGCAGCCTTACCAATCAAGGTTTCGTCGTCCAGAAGCTGGACACGGTGCTCAACTGGGCGCGCACGGGTTCGTTGTGGCCCATGACCTTCGGTCTTGCCTGCTGTGCGGTCGAAATGATGCACGCCGGTGCATCGCGCTACGACCTGGACCGCTTCGGCATCGTGTTCCGCCCCAGCCCGCGCCAGTCCGACCTGATGATTGTTGCGGGCACCCTGTGCAACAAGATGGCGCCAGCGCTGCGCAAGGTGTACGACCAGATGCCCGAGCCGCGCTGGGTGCTGTCGATGGGTTCCTGCGCCAACGGGGGCGGTTACTACCACTACTCCTATTCCGTAGTCCGCGGCTGCGACCGCATCGTTCCGGTGGACGTGTACGTGCCGGGGTGCCCGCCGACGGCCGAGGCGCTGCTGTACGGGCTGATCCAGTTGCAGAACAAGATCAAGCGCACCACCACCATCGCCCGCTGACATGAGCCCAAAAACCGAACGCCTGAAGATTGCGCTGGAAACCGCGCTGGCCGGCAAGCTGGCCGGGCTGGTGGTCGATCGCGGCCAGATCACCATCGAAGTCAAGGCAGCCGACCTGATCGCGGCGATGACCCTGCTGCGCGACGATCCGTCGCTGCGTTTTTCCGAGCTCATCGACATCACCGGGCTGGACTACGCCGAGTACGCCGGTGACTGGAGCGGTGCGCGCTTCGCCGCCAACTACAACCTGCTCTCGATCGAGCACAACTGGCGCGTGCGAGTGCGAATATTCGCAACGGACGACGAGTTCCCCCTTCTGGAGTCCGTCATCGATGTCTGGCCGTCAGCCAACTGGTATGAGCGCGAGGCGTTCGACCTGTACGGCATCGTGTTCAACGGCCATCCGGATCTGCGCCGCATCCTCACCGACTACGGTTTCATCGGCCACCCATTCCGCAAGGATTTCCCCATCTCCGGTCACGTCGAGATGCGTTTCGATCCCGAGCAGGGCCGGGTGATCTACCAGCCGGTCACCATCGAGCCGCGCGAAATCGTGCCGCGCGTGATCCGCGAAGACAACTACGCAGGACGCAAGTAAGCACCATGGCCGAAATCAAGAACTACACCATGAACTTCGGGCCGCAGCACCCGGCGGCCCACGGCGTGCTGCGCCTGGTGCTGGAGCTGGATGGCGAAGTGATCCAACGTGCCGATCCGCACATCGGTCTCCTGCATCGCGGTACCGAAAAGCTGGCCGAGACACGCACCTTCATCCAGAGCGTGCCCTACATGGACCGCCTCGACTACGTGTCGATGATGGTCAACGAGCACGCCTACGTGATGGCCATCGAGAAGCTGGCCGGCATCGAGGTGCCCGAGCGCGCGCAGTACATCCGCGTGATGTTCGACGAGATCACCCGCATCCTGAATCACTTGCTTTGGCTGGGCGCGCACGCACTGGACGTGGGCGCGATGACCGTGTTCCTTTACGCCTTCCGTGAGCGTGAAGATCTCATGGATGCCTACGAAGCCGTGTCGGGCGCACGCATGCATGCTGCGTACTATCGTCCGGGCGGCGTGTATCGCGATCTGCCCGAGCGCATGCCGCAATACGAGGTCACGCACGGCCGCAATGCCGAGCAGATTCGCAAGCTGAACGAGAACCGCCAGGGATCGCTGCTCGACTTCATCGAGGATTTCACCAACCGCTTCCCGCGCTATGTCGACGAGTATGAAACCCTGCTCACCGACAACCGCATCTGGAAGCAGCGTACTGTCGGCATCGGCGTGGTCACGCCGGAACGCGCACAGGCGCTGGGCTTCACCGGCCCGATGTTGCGCGGCTCCGGCATCGCATGGGATCTGCGCAAGAAGCAGCCCTACGAGGTGTACGACAAAGTCGATTTCGACATTCCCATCGGCACCAATGGCGATTGTTATGACCGCTATCTCGTGCGTATCCAGGAATTGCGCGAGTCCAACAAGATCATCAATCAGTGCGTGGATTGGCTGAGGAAGAATCCCGGTCCGGTCATCATCGATGACCACAAGGTGGCGCCCCCGTCACGCGAAGCGATGAAGTCCAACATGGAAGAGCTGATCCACCACTTCAAGCTCTTCACCGAAGGCATGCATGTGCCGCCGGGCGAGGTGTACACGGCGGTTGAACATCCCAAGGGCGAATTCGGCATTTTCCTGATGTCCGACGGCGGCAACAAACCCTATCGCCTCAAGATCCGCGCGCCGGGCTTTCCGCATCTCGCCGCGCTGGATGAGATGGTCAAGGGCCACATGATTGCCGACGTGGTCGCCATCATCGGGACGCAGGACATCGTGTTCGGTGAAATTGATAGGTAACAGACAGATGAGCCTGCTCTCCGCTCTCGCGAAACAGAAGATCGACCGCGAACTCACCAAGTACCCCGCCGACCAGAAGCAGTCCGCGTGCATGTCGGCGCTGGCCATTGCCCAGGATGAGCATGGTTGGCTCTCCAACGAACTGATGGATGAGGTCGCCCAGTACCTCGGCATGGCGCCCGTGGCCGTCTACGAAGTCGCCACCTTCTACAACATGTACAACCTGAAACCCACCGGCAAGCACAAGGTGACCGTGTGCACCAACCTGCCGTGCGCGCTCTCCGGCGGGGTCGATGCAGCCGAGTACCTGAAGCACAAGCTGGGTATCGATTTTCGCGAGACCACGGCCGATGGCCAGTTCACGCTGATGGAAGGCGAGTGCATGGGGGCGTGTGGTGATGCGCCGGTGCTGCTCGTCAACAACAAGCGCATGTGCAGTTTCATGTCCAGGGAAAAGCTGGATCAACTGGTCGAGGAGCTCAAGAAATGAGCATGCTCAACTACGGACCCGACGCAGTCATCCTGAAGGGGCTTACTGGTGAGAACTGGCGCCTCAAGGATTATGAGCAGCGCGATGGCTATGCGGCGCTGAAGAAGATCCTGAAGGAGGGCATGAAGCCCGAGGACGTGATCAACGAGGTGAAGAAGTCGGCGTTGCGCGGCCGCGGTGGTGCGGGATTTCCCACCGGGCTCAAGTGGAGCTTCATGCCGCGTTCCTTCCCCGGCCCGAAGTATCTCGTCTGCAATTCCGACGAGGGCGAGCCGGGCACGTTCAAGGATCGCGACATCATTCGCTACAACCCGCACATCCTCATCGAGGGCATGATCATCGCGGGTTACGCGATGGGCATCGGCGTTGGATACAACTACATCCACGGCGAGATCTGGGCGGATTACGAGCGCTTCGAAGAGGCGCTGGATGAGGCGCGCAAGGCGGGCTATCTCGGCAAGAACATTCTGGGCACCGACTTCAGCTTCGATCTTTTCGCGCACCACGGTTACGGCGCCTACATCTGCGGCGAGGAAACGGCGCTGCTGGAGTCGCTGGAAGGCAAGAAGGGGCAGCCGCGCTTCAAGCCGCCGTTCCCCGCCTCATTCGGCCTGTACGGCAAGCCGACCACCATCAACAACACCGAGACCTTCGCCGCGGTGCCTTTCATCATCCGCGAGGGGGGCGACGCCTTCCTGGCGCAGGGCAAGCCGAACAACGGTGGCACCAAGATCTTCTCCGTCTCAGGCCATGTGAACCGCCCAGGCAACTATGAGATCAAGCTGGGTACCCCGTTCGCCAAACTGCTGGAAATGGCCGGCGGCATGCGCGGTGGCAAGAAACTGAAGGGCGTAATCCCCGGCGGCTCGTCCATGCCGGTGCTGACGGGTGAAGTGATGATGGCCACGGACATGGACTATGACTCCATCGCCAAGGCGGGTTCCATGCTGGGCTCGGGGGCCGTCATCGTCATGGACGAAGACACCTGCATGGTGCGCGCGGCCGAGCGTCTCGCGTACTTCTACTTCGAGGAATCGTGCGGTCAGTGCACGCCCTGCCGTGAAGGCACGGGCTGGCTGTATCGCGTCATCCACCGCATCGAACACGGCCAGGGCCGCCCGGAAGATCTGGACCTGCTCTTGAACCTCGCCGACAACATCCAGGGCCGCACTATTTGCGCGCTGGGCGACGCGGCGGCCATGCCGGTGCGTGCATTCGTGAAGACGTTCCGCGCGGAATTCGAATATCACATTGAACACAGGCGCTGCCAGGTGAAAGCCGGTGGCTATTCCAATGCAGTCGAAGCATTGGCGATGGCGGCGGAGTAAGTCATGATCAAGCTAGAAATTGACGGCAAAGCGGTTGAGGTGGAGAACGGTTCCACCGTGATGGAGGCGGCCAACAAGGTTGGTTCCTTCATTCCGCACTTCTGCTATCACAAGAAGCTGTCCATCGCGGCCAATTGCCGCATGTGCCTTGTGCAAGTGGAGAAGGCGCCCAAGCCGCTGCCCGCCTGCGCCACACCGGCCACCGAAGGCATGAAGGTGCAGACCGCCTCGCAATACGCCAAGACGGCGCAGCAGGGCGTGATGGAATTCCTGCTCATCAATCATCCGCTGGACTGCCCCATCTGCGACCAGGGTGGCGAGTGCCAGCTCCAGGATCTCGCCGTGGGTTATGGCGGTTCCGCCTCGCGCTATCAGGAAGAAAAGCGCGTCGTGGTGAACAAGAATCTCGGCCCGCTGATTTCCACCGACATGACGCGCTGCATCCACTGCACGCGCTGTGTCCGCTTTGGCCAGGAAATCGCCGGCGTGATGGAGCTCGGCATGGCTGGCCGTGGCGAGCACTCCGAGATCCTCTCCTTTGTTGGGCGCACCGTTGACTCGGAGCTGTCCGGCAATGTGATCGACCTGTGCCCCGTGGGCGCGCTGACCAGCAAGCCCTTCCGTTACTCGGCCCGCACCTGGGAACTGTCCCGCCGCAAGTCGGTGTCGCCGCACGACGGGCTGGGCTCGAATCTGGTGGTCCAGGTGAAGGTCGACAAGGTCATGCGCGTGTTGCCGCGCGAGAACGAGGCCATCAACGAGTGCTGGCTCTCGGACAAGGATCGCTTCGCATACGAAGGCCTGAACAGTGCCGAGCGCCTCACCAAGCCGATGCTGAAGCAGGATGGCAAGTGGAACGAGGTGGAGTGGAATGTCGCGCTGGATTACGTGGCGCACGCCCTTGCGAATATTCGCAATGAGCACGGTGCCGATGCCATCGGTGCTTTGGCCTCGCCGCATCAGACGCTGGAAGAACTGCATCTGCTGAACAAGCTGGTGCGCGGCATCGGTTCGAACAACATCGACACGCGCCTGCGCCAGCTGGACACCCGCGCCGACGCGCAGGTGAAGGGTGTGCGTTGGCTCGGCATGAAGGTCGCCGATATCCCCGCCCTGCAAAGCGTGCTCATCGTCGGCTCCACGCTGCGCAAGGATCACCCGCTCTTGGCCAATCGCTTCCGCCAGGCGGCCAAGCGCGGCCAGCAGGTCAACGTGCTGCATGTGGCCGATGACGATCTGCTGATGAACGTGGCCAATCGCCTCATCGTCAAGCCGTCACAGATGGCGGATGCACTGGCGCAGGTGGCCAAGGCGCTGGCTGCACTGAAGTCACAACCACTAACCAAGACCGTGGCCGATGCCACTGCGAATATTCGCGTCGGCGACGCAGCACAGGCCATCGCCAAGAGCCTGGCCGAGAAGGAAAAGGTCGGCGTACTCCTCGGCAACTTCGCCGAGCATCATCCTGAATTCTCCACCCTGCATGCCCTGGCGCAGGAAATCGCGCGTCTCGCAGGCGGCACGCTGGGCTTCCTCGGTGAAGCTGCCAACAGCGTGGGCGCCGCCGCCGTAGGCGCCGTGCCGGGCAGCAAGGGCCTCTGCGCCCAAGGCATGAAGTCCCAGCCGCGCAAGGCCTACATCGTGTTCGGTGCCGAACCTGATCTGGATGCGGCCGACGGCGAAGCCACACTCGCCGCGCTGTACACCGCAGAAACCGTGGTCGCCTTCTCGGCCTTCAAGCATGCCGCCTCGCGTTATGCCGATGTGCTGCTGCCGATTGCGCCCTTCACCGAAACTGCCGGTACCTTCGTGAATACCGAAGGCACGGTGCAGTCGTTCAATGGCGTGGTAAAGCCTCTGGGGGATACCCGTCCGGGCTGGAAGGTGCTCCGCGTGCTGGGCAACCTCATGAAGCTGGATGGCTTCGAGTTCAACTCCATCGAGGACGTGCGTGCGGACATCGCCGCCGATCTGTCGGGCTTCGTTGCCGGCAAGCTGAACAACGCCATCGGTGAGATTAAGTTGAATCTCGCGTCCGCCACCGCCGGTGTCGAGCGCATTGCCGAAGTACCGCTGTATGCCGCGGATCCGCTGGTGCGTCGTGCCCCCAGTCCGCAGAAGACGTCAGACGCCAAGCGCGCGGGCACGGCCGGCCTCGCACCGGACGTGTACGACAACTTGAAGCTTGTGGATGGGCAATCGGTCCGCATCAAGGCCGGCACAGCGGAAGTGAACCTGCCAGCACGCCGCGACACCACGTTGCCCGCCGGCACGGCGCGTGTGGCGCTCGCGCTGCCGGAAACGCTCGCGCTCGGCGCGGCCACCAGTCTGACGCTCGAGACGCTGCCGGTCGCGGTGACCATCAGCCACGCGGCGGAATAGGCGAGGCCAAAGGAAAACGCGCATGCTCGAAACCGTCGCCTCTCTGAATCAAACGGTCATCAACGTGCTGAACGGCACGTTGGGGCCGGTCGCAGGCCCCGCCGCCAAGACGCTGCTCAACATCGTGCTGGTGCTGGTGCCGCTGCTGCTGACCGTCCTGTATTACCAGCTCATCGAACGCTGGGTCATCGGCTGGATCCAGGTGCGCAGGGGCCCGAACCGCGTCACCATTTTCAACATCCCGTTCCTGAAGGGCTGGGGCCAGCCGATCGCCGATGCGCTGAAGCTGCTCACCAAGGAGCAGATCATTCCGCAGGGTGCGGACAAGGCGCTTTTCCTGCTCGCCCCGGTCATCGCCGTGGCACCGGCCATGGGTGTGTGGGCCGTGATTCCCTTCGCGCCAGACTGGGTCATCGCGAATGTGGATGCCGGCCTGCTGGTGGTGCTGGCCATGACCTCGATGGGTGTGTACGGCATCATCCTCGCCGGCTGGGCGTCCAACTCCAAGTACGCTTTCCTCGGCGCCATGCGTTCCGCAGCGCAGGTGGTGTCATATGAAATCGCCATGGGCTTTGCGCTCATCGGCCCGCTGCTGGCTGCGCAGAGCATGAACCTCTCCACCATGGTTGCGAAACAGGGCGGCAGCTACGGCTTCCTCGAGTGGTTCTTCATCCCGCTGTTCCCGCTCTTTGTCATCTACTTCATCGCCGGTCTTGCCGAAACCAACCGCCACCCGTTTGACGTGGCCGAGGGCGAATCCGAGTTGGTGGCTGGATTCCACGTTGAATATTCCGGCATGACGTTTGCGGTGTTCTTCCTG
Organism: Burkholderiales bacterium; assembly: GCA_033764435.1. Classification (GTDB taxonomy): domain Bacteria; phylum Pseudomonadota; class Gammaproteobacteria; order Burkholderiales; family Usitatibacteraceae; genus JAEUMY01. Next base: position 39,474 of record JANRIX010000055.1, on the reverse strand, counting down.
GCCGAATACGCCAACATGATCCTGATCGCCGCCCTGGCGTCGCTCATGTTCCTCGGTGGCTGGTTGTCACCGTTCGACTTCGCCGTACTCCGCGACATCCCCGGCGTGCAGTGGCTGACCTATGCGGGCATCCACTGGTTCCTCGCCAAGATGTGCATCTTCCTTTTCCTCTTCCTCTGGGTGCGCGCGTCCTATCCGCGCTACCGCTATGACCAGCTCATGCGGCTGGGTTGGAAGATCTTCATTCCCATCACGATCGTGTGGCTGCTCGTTGTCGCGGCCATGACGCTGGAGCCGTTCGCCAGCGCACCGATCATCAACCTCTGGTTCGGGAAATAGCCATGCTGGATCGAGCCAAAGAATTCATCTCAAGCCTGATGCTGGGCGAGCTGGTCAAGGGGGCCATGCTCACCGGTCGGCACATGTTCGAGCGCAAGATCACGGTGCAGTTTCCGGAAGAGAAGACGCCGCAGAGCCCGCGCTTCCGCGGTCTGCATGCGCTGCGCCGCTACCCGAACGGCGAAGAGCGCTGCATCGCCTGCAAGCTCTGCGAAGCGGTGTGCCCTGCCATGGCCATCACCATCGAATCCGAGCAGCGTGATGACGGCACGCGCCGCACCACGCGCTACGACATCGATCTCACCAAGTGCATTTTCTGCGGATTCTGCGAAGAGTCCTGCCCGGTGGATTCGATTGTCGAAACCCACATCCTGGAATACCACGGCGAGAAGCGCGGTGACCTTTACTACACCAAGCCCATGCTGCTCGCCATTGGTGACCACTACGAAGCCGAGATTGCGAAACGCCGGGCGGAAGACGCCAAGTATCGATAAGGGAGCAGGGGCCACGAGCCCCGGCCAACACCAACAATGACCTTCCAAGCCATCCTTTTCTACCTGTTCGGCGCCGTGCTGGTCGCGGCCGGGCTGGCCGTGATCACGGTGAAGAATGCCGTGCATGCCGCCATGTTCCTGGTGCTGGCGTTCTTCACCGCAGCCGGCATCTGGCTCCTGCTCTACGCCGAGTTCCTCGCCATCACCCTCATCCTCGTGTACGTGGGCGCGGTGATGGTGCTGTTCCTCTTCGTGGTGATGATGCTGGACATCAATTTCGCCAAGCTGCGCGAAGGCTTCTGGCGCTATCTGCCGGTGGCCGCCACAGTGGCCATCGTCATGGTGGTGGAGATGGCGCTCCTGCTTACCAGCAAGGCGTTCGGCCTGGGCGTCACGGCCGCCGCGCCGGCCGCCGAAGTGTCCAACGTGAAATCGCTGGGTCGCGTGCTCTACACCGAATACCTGCTGCCGTTCGAGTTGGCCTCCGTGGTCTTGCTCATCGCCATCATCGCGGCCATCGCGCTGACCCTGCGCACGCGCAAGGAAACCAAGTACCAGAACATGGGTGAGCAAGTGCGCGTGAAGGCATCCGACCGCCTCAAGATCATCAAGGTACAGGCGGAAGTCGAAGAAGGACCTGCCGCCCCCTCTGCGTCCGCCGGCGAAGGGAGCAAGTCATGATGGCCCAGATCACGCTCTCCCACTATCTCGTCCTGTCCGCCATCCTGTTCTCCATCAGCGTGGCCGGCATCTTCCTCAACCGGAAGAACCTGATCGTGCTCCTGATGAGCATTGAACTCATGCTGCTCGCGGTGAACATGAACTTCATCGCCTTCTCGCACCACCTGCAGGACATCGCGGGTCAGGTGTTCGTGTTCTTCATCCTCACCGTGGCCGCGGCGGAATCTGCCATCGGTCTCGCCATCCTGGTGGTGCTCTTCCGCAATCTGAAGACCATCAACGTGGCGGACATCGACGAGTTGAAAGGTTGATGACGATGGACATGAAGACCATTTATCTCCTCGTCGTCCTCTGCCCGCTGGCCGGTGCCATCGGTGCAGGGTTCTTCGGCAAGCTGCTGGGCCGCGCCTTCGCCCACTCCATCACCATCGCCGGTGTGGCGACGTCTTTCATCCTGTCCTGCATCGTGTTCCAGGATGTGATGGCCGGCAACCAGTTCAATGGCGCGCTGTACACCTGGACCGTCACCGAGGGCATCAACCTCGAAATCGGCTTCCTGATCGACCGGCTGACCGTGCTGATGATGCTGGTCGTCACCTTCGTGTCGCTCATGGTGCACGTCTACACCATCGGCTACATGGCCGAGGATGACGGCTACCAGCGCTTCTTCGCCTACATCTCGTTGTTCACCTTCTCCATGCTCATGCTGGTGATGTCGAACAACTTCCTCCAGCTCTTCTTTGGCTGGGAGGCAGTGGGCCTGGTGTCGTACCTGCTCATCGGATTCTGGTTCAAGCGCCCGACCGCCATCTACGCCAACCTGAAGGCCTTCCTGGTCAACCGCGTCGGCGACTTCGGTTTCCTGCTCGGCATCGGCCTCATCTTCGCGACCATGGGTACGCTGAACTACAGCGAGGTGTTCGCCAAGGCGCCGATGCTGAAGGATGCCATCGCGCCCGTGCCGGGCTTCACCTGGAATCTGATCACGGCCATCTGCATCGGCCTCTTCATCGGTGCCATGGGCAAGAGCGCACAGTTCCCGCTGCATGTCTGGCTGCCGGATTCGATGGAAGGCCCGACCCCCATCTCCGCTCTGATCCACGCCGCCACGATGGTGACGGCCGGCATTTTCATGGTGGCGCGGATGTCGCCGCTGTTCGAGATGTCGCAAGCCGCGCTGTCCTTCGTGCTCATCATCGGCTCCATCACCGCCTTCTTCATGGCACTGATCGCCATCGTGCAGTACGACATCAAGCGCGTGGTGGCGTACTCCACGCTGTCCCAACTGGGCTATATGACCATGGCCCTGGGGGCCGGCGCTTACTCGGCGGGCGTGTTCCACCTCATGACGCACGCGTTCTTCAAGGCCGTGCTGTTCCTGGGCGCCGGTGCCGTCATCATGGCCATGCACCATGAGCAGGACATGCGCAAGATGGGCGGGCTGCGCAAGCACATGCCCGTTGTCTATTTCACGGTCCTGATCGGCGCGATCGCCAACGCCGGCCTGCCGCCTTTCGCCGGTTTCTTCTCCAAGGACACGATCATCGAGGCGGTGCATGCCTCGGCCACACCCGGTGCCGGTATCGCCTACATCGCCGCCCTCGCCGCCGTGTTTGTCGGCGCCTTGTACTCCTTCCGCCTGGTGTTCTTCACCTTCCACGGCAAGGAACGCTGGCACGATGTGGATCACGCGCATCACGATGATCATCACGATGACCATGGCGAGCATCATGGCCTGGCCCCCGGCGAAAAGCCGCACAAGCTGGGCTGGGTGGTGACGCTGCCGCTCATCCTGCTGGCCATTCCGTCGATTGCCGCCGGCTGGCTGATTGGTGATGTGGTGTATGGCACCTATTTCGGCACGGCGGTGGAGAAGGGCGTCATCGCCACGATGGCCGGCAGCTTCCACGGCGTCATGGGCATGATGGCCCACGGCCTGGTCACGCCGCCCTTCTGGCTGGCCATGGCGGGTCTCGGCACGGCCTTCTACTGCTACATCGTGAAGCCCGATCTGCCTGCGAATATTCGCAAGAAGGCGGGTGCCCTGGTCACGATCCTCGAAGAGAAGTATGGGTTCGACCGCTTCAACGACTGGTTCTTCGCCGGCGGCGCACGCAATCTTGGCCGCGGCCTGTGGAAATTCGGCGACGTGGCGGTGATCGACGGCTTCTTCGTGAACGGCACGGCCAAGGTGATCGGCTGGGGTTCGACCGTGGTGCGCAAGGTGCAGACCGGCGTGGTGTCGACCTATGCCTTCGCGATGATCATTGGCGTGTTCGTCATGCTCACCTGGTTGTTCGTGCGATTCGATCCGCTGAAACTCTTTACGCAAATGGGATGAGCGCACCGGCCTGACCGGGCGTGACATAAAAAAGAATGCAACTTCCTGTTCTAAGCCTCACCATCTGGGTGCCCGTTCTGGCCGGCATCCTGGTGCTGTTCCAGTCAGGCGATCACCTCAAGGCCGGCGCCCGCTGGACCGCGCTGATTGGCAGCATCCTGGGCCTGATTGTCGCCATTCCGCTCTGGACCGGTTTCAACAACGGCACTGCGGCATTGCAGTTCGTCGAGGTGTACCAGTGGATTCCGCGCTTCAACATCCGCTATGCGCTTGGTGTGGACGGTATCTCCATGCTGTTCATCCTGCTGAACAGCCTCACCACCATCCTCGTCATCATCGCCGCCTGGGAAGTGATCCAGGAAAAGGTGTCGCAGTATCTCGCCGCGTTCCTGATCATGTCCGGTCTCATAAACGGTGTGTTCGCGGCCACCGATGCGATCCTGTTTTACCTCTTCTTCGAAGCCATGCTCATCCCGATGTTCCTCATCATCGGCGTCTGGGGCGGCCCGAACCGGGTGTATGCGGCGGTCAAGTTCTTCCTGTACACGTTGCTGGGATCGCTGCTCATGCTGGCCGCGCTCATCTACCTGTACCACGAGACCCGCGGCAGCTTCGACATCTTCGACTTCCATCGCGTGCCGCTGTCGCTGACGGCACAGACGCTGCTTTTCTTCGCGTTCTTCGCCTCGTTCTCGGTGAAGGTGCCGATGTGGCCGGTGCATACCTGGTTGCCCGATGCCCACGTTGAGGCGCCCACGGGCGGCTCGGTGGTGCTGGCCGCCATCACGCTGAAAATCGGCGCCTACGGCTTCCTTCGCTTCAACCTGCCGATTGCTCCCGATGCATCGCAGGCACTGGCCGGCTTCATGATCACGCTGTCACTCATCGCCGTCATCTACATCGGTCTCGTCGCGCTGGTGCAGGCCGACATGAAGAAGCTTGTGGCGTATTCGTCAATATCCCACATGGGATTCGTCACGCTGGGTTTCTTCCTCTTCAACGAGCAGGGCATGGGCAGCATCATCGGCGTCGAGGGCGCGCTGGTTCAGATGATCTCGCACGGGTTCATTTCCGCGGCGATGTTCCTGTGCATCGGCGTCCTGTACGACCGCGTCCATTCACGCGAGATTTCCGCGTATGGCGGGGTCGTCAACAAGATGCCCGTGTTTGCCGCCTTCGCCGTGCTGTTCGCGATGTCCAATTCCGGCCTGCCGGCCACCTCGGGCTTCGTGGGCGAATTCATGGTCATTCTGGGCGCCGTGAAGGTGAACTTCTGGTACGGCTTCCTCGCCGCAACGACGCTGATCTTCGGCGCGGCCTACACGCTTTGGATGGTGAAGCGCGTCATCTTCGGCGACGTGGCCAACGAGAACGTGGCCGCACTCACCGACGTGAACCGTCGCGAGATCTTTATGCTGACCGTGCTGGCCGTCCTGGTGCTCTGGATGGGCATCTATCCCAAGCCCTTCACCGACGTGATGCATGTGTCCGTCGATGCGTTGCTGAAGCACGTCGCCATCGGAAAGCTGGGCCTATGAACCACAACATCGCGCTCGCCGCGCCCGAAATCTTCCTGCTCGTCATGATCGGCGTGATCATGATGGCCGACCTCTTCAGCAGCCCGGCGCGCCGCAGCGGCCTGCTGATGGGCCTCACGGTGGCGACGCTGCTGCTGCTCACCGTCGCCATCTACAACCCGCTCTCGCCGGATCGCTTTGCCTTCAGCGGCATGTTCATCGTCGATGGCATGGCGGCCGTGCTCAAGATCGCGCTGGCGCTCTGCGTGCTGGTCGGCGTGGTCTACAGTCGCGACCACCTGATGAAGCGCAACCTGTTCACCGGTGAATACCTGATGCTCATGCTCTTTGCGCTGCTGGGCATGATGGTGATGGTGTCGGCCAACAATTTCGTCACGCTGTACCTCGGCCTCGAAATCCAGGCCCTGTCGGTCTATGCCATGGTCGCGCTGCAGCGCGATTCGGCCCGCGCCACCGAGGCCGCGATGAAGTACTTCATCCTCGGTGCCTTGGCGTCCGGCCTGCTGCTCTACGGCATCTCCATGGTCTACGGTGCCACCGGCTCGCTCGACATCGAACGCGTTGCCAAATCGGTCGGCTTCAGTCAGGGCAACTCCGCACTGCTGGCGTTCGGTCTGGTATTCGTTGTCGCGGGCCTTGCCTTCAAGCTGGGTGTCGTGCCATTCCACATGTGGGTGCCCGACGTCTATCACGGTGCCGCAACGCCGATCACGATGCTGCTGTCCACCGCGCCCAAGATCGCCGCCTTCGCCTTTGTTCTGCGCATCCTCGGCGATGGCCTTGCCGGCATGGCGGCCGACTGGCAGCTGATGCTGGTGTTCCTCGCCGTCATGTCGCTCGCCGTCGGCAACATCGTGGCCATCGCGCAGACCAATCTCAAGCGCATGCTGGCCTACTCCACCATTTCGCACATGGGCTTCCTGCTCCTCGGCATCCTGTCCGGCACGCAGAATGGCTACAGCTCGGGCATGTTCTATGTCGTGACCTATGCGCTCACCGCACTGGCCTCGTTCGGCATGATCCTCATGCTGTCCCGCGAAGGCTTTGAAGCCGAGAATCTCGAAGACTTCAAGGGCCTGAACCAGCGTTCGCCGTGGCATGCCTTCCTCATGCTCATGATCATGATGTCGCTGGCCGGCATTCCGCCGTTCGTGGGCTTCTTCGCCAAGCTGTCGGTGTTGCAGGCGGCGCTGGCTGCCGGATTCACCTGGCTGGTCGTGTTCGCGGTGCTGATGAGCGTCATCGGCGCGTTCTACTACCTCCGTGTCGTCAAGCTGATGTACATGGATGCCCCGGTCGACGTGGCGCCCATCGAGGGCGGCGCCGTGGCCGGTTCGCTGCTCACGGTGAACACGTTCGCGCTGCTGGTGCTGGGGCTGCTGCCCACCGGTCTCCTCGAACTCTGCCGCCGCGCCATCGCCGCCAGCTTCTGATCCGCTCATGCCGGCCAGCGCGTCTGAACCGGAATCAACCAGTGCTGAAGCCGGCCGCGACCTGACCGAGGCCACGCTGACCTCGGGAATCGCCTGGCAGGGCGCCTTTCTCCAGGTCCTGGACGACACGGTGCGCCTGCCGGACGGCAGCACCGCACGGCGTGAATACATCACCCACCCGGGTGCGGTCATCATCGTCCCCATGCTAGATGCCGACACCTACGTACTGGAGCGCCAGTACCGCTATCCGCTGCATCGTCATTTCATCGAGTTTCCCGCCGGCAAGATCGATGCAGGCGAGCCACCGATTGAAACCGCGAAGCGGGAGCTGAAGGAAGAGACGGGCTATGAGGCGAGCGAGTGGCATCACCTGGCACTCACCCATCCCTGCATCGGCTACTCCAACGAAATCATCGAACTCTTTGTCGCTCGCGGGCTCGTCCAGACCGGTGCGGCGCTGGATGCCGGAGAATTCCTCGACGTGATCACCATGAGCCGGCAGAATCTGCTTGCGAATATTCGCAAGGGCGTGGTGACCGACACCAAGACGGTGTTCGCCGCGCTGTGGCTGGAAACCTTCGGACTGGATGCGGGATCGGCGCGGACATGAATCCGGACTATGACATCGTCATCATCGGCGGCGGCATCAATGGCTGCGGCATCGCCCGTGACGCGGCCGGACGCGGCCTCAAGGTGCTGCTCTGCGAACGCGATGACATTGCCGCGCACACCAGCTCGTGGAGTTCAAAGCTCATCCACGGGGGGCTCCGCTACCTGGAGCAATTCGAGTTCCGCCTGGTGCGCGAGGCGCTGAAGGAGCGCGAGGTGCTGCTCAAGATCGCGCCGCACATCACCCGACCGCTCTCGTTTGTCCTGCCGCACGACAAGCGCATGCGCCCCGCGTGGATGCTGCAGCTGGGCCTCTGGCTGTACGACAACATCGCCGGGCCCATCACCCTGCCCAAGTCGGAAAGCGTGAATTTCCCCAACCCGCAGTGCGGCCAGTCGTTGAAGCCCGAGTTCAAGCGCGGCTTCATCTATTCCGACCTGCAGGTGGATGACTCGCGTCTCACTCTGCTCAACGCCTTGTCGGCGAAAGAGAAGGGCGCCACCATCCTCACCCGCACCGCATGCGTATCGGCCAAGCGGCACGATGGCGTCTGGCGCGTGCTGCTGCAGGATCATCAGGGCGTGCGGACCGAAGTCACCGCCAAGGCTGTGGTCAATGCAGCTGGCCCATGGGTCAAGGAAGTCGCGGAAGAGGTGCTGCACCTCAAATCCAAGGCGACCATCCGCTGGGTAAAGGGCTCGCACATCGTCGTGCCGCGTCTGCCCGGCGCCAGCCACGCCTACATCCTGCAGAACGATGACAAGCGCGTCATCTTCGTCATTCCACTCGCCGACAAGTACAGCCTCATCGGCACCACCGATGTCACCGTGAAGTCGCTCGACGCCGCCGAGCAGATCAGCCCGCGTGAGCTCGACTACCTGCTGGCGGCGGTCAATCGCTACATGACCACGACGCTCACCTATGCCGATGTCGTGTGGACCTACGCCGGCGTGCGTCCCCTTTATGACGACGGTGAACGCAATCCCTCCCAGGTCACGCGCGACTACACGCTCCAGGTCATGGACGCCGACGGCGCGCTGCCGCTGCTCACCGTATTCGGCGGCAAGATCACCACGTACCGGGAGCTGGCTGTCCACGTCATGGACAAGCTGAAGCCCTGGTTCCCCGACCTGCGCGGCGAGTGGACCGGGACCGAGCCGCTGCCCGGCGGCGACACCCCGTCGGTCACCGCACTCTTCACCGGCCTGCAGGCACGCTACTCAGGCCTGCCCAAGGATTATCTCTACGCCCTGCTGCGCCGCTACGGCACGCGCGTCACCCGCATTCTCGACAAGGCGGAAGTGGTGGACGACCTCGGCATGCGCTTCGGCCCGCAGCTCACCCAGCGCGAGATCGACTACCTCATGGCTGAAGAATGGGCCATCACTGCCGATGACATTCTGTGGCGTCGCACCAAGGCGGGATTGGGCATGACGGCGGATGAGAAGCGGGCGGTGGCGGATTACGTGTTTTCGGTGACGCCGGGACGGATGTAGAGGCGCGTCGCAGGGGCTGAGTAAAGCCAAGCAGATCCTATTGTGCAAGTTGCTCTCTGAATCCGTGAGATATGAACAAGCCTGTCATTCAACTTAATCTTTCAACCTCTCTGGGCGGAGCCGAGGTCTACAGCCTTTTCTTTAGCAAGGCGCTGGCCGCGGCCGGGTTTCCCACCACGCTGCTGGTCGACAGCCGGGCTGACTTCTGGGACCGCTTCGATCAGCAAGGCTTCGAAATCCGGAAGGTCGGCAACCTGCAAGAGGCCATCGAGCAGATTCCGAATGGTTCGCTACTTGTCAACCATAGCGACGCGCCTCGCGAGTGGCTTTCGGAAATCATGCAACGCGCGCACGTTTCCACCTTCGCTCACCATGCGCTGACGCCCCATAATCGGTACGACTACTACATGCACTGCCATGTGCTCATTCCGGTTTCGCGTTATGTCATCCATACATGCGAGGCGCATGGCTTCAAGAATGTGTATCCGGAACCGCTGCTTGGTGTGGCGGACATGCGTCGAGACATTTCGGCAACCGATATCCGGGCGAATGGTGTCTATTTGTGGGAGACCCGCAAGGGCAGGGATTGGCTTCTCAGCAAGGTCTATCCAACCTACTTGGAATGGCGACCCCGCAGGCACTACGTCAAACGGGCCGGCCTGACCCTGGGCGTGGTGTCGCGGATCGCGAACATGAAGCAATTTCCCGAACTGTTCAGGCTGTTGCTTCCCGCATTGCGCGAACACCCCAATGTGTACATCGAATTCTTCGGCAGCGGCTACTATCGAAAAGTGCGTGCCGTGGAGCGCGTGCTGCGGCCACTCGGCTCTCGTGTTCGCTGGTGGGGTTGGCAGTCCGACATCGCGGCCATCTATGGTCAGATAGACTTTCTCCTCACCGGATTGCCGGAACGTGAAGCCTTGGGTCTGAACGTCATCGAAGCGCAGATGTGCGGTACGCCCGTCCTCGCGGTGAACGCGCCGCCTTTCAACGAGACGGTTAAAGATGGCACGGGCGGGCTACTTTATGTCGACCCGCGACAGGATGGCGGCGAAGATTTCCGCCGTCTGCTTGCCGAAATGGTGGCGGGCCGTTTGCGCCCGGACCCACTGTCGGATCCGGATCACCTCACCAAATTCGGATTCGACGCCTATGTGGCAAGAGTCAGGCGGTTGATTGATTCGCTTACAACCGCACCACCAAGTTGATGAGAGAACAAACCGTCATTCTGCGCGCGAGCTCGACTATCTGCTGGCCGCGGTCAATCGCAACATGACGACGACGCTCACCTATGCCGACGTGGTCCACAAGCATAAATGGGCTCATTCCATTTTTTGCCATTTTCCGATTGGACTGACCGGTCTCCCCTTAGCCGAAGCCAACAGGAGCAGGCCGAGCCCTGTAGCAACCCAGACTCACCACGAATATTCGCAACAAAAGCGGCGGCCTCCCGGCCGCCGCTTTTTCTTCTTACCTCACCGCCATCTCAAGGCGCCAGGAACGGCTGCAGGCTGGTGTACACATCCGACAGCCGCGAGTAGTAGTCCGGATCGCTCGGCGCGGAGCAGAACGAATAGCCGCCATACAGCCCGCCGCGCAACTGATAGTTGCCGCTACTCACAGTGAACAGTCCCGAGCCGCTGGAGCCGCCTTCGGTCACGCCGTCTGTCCAACGCACTTTGTGAAACGGCCCGCGGCCATCCAGCGATTCATTGCCGATCTTGCTGCCGAGGCTGTACTTCTTCACATCGCCGGAGGGGTGGTGGATGCCTTCGATGGCGACGTTGGACAGCGTGCCGGCGTTCCATCCCGCGTAGATCGCGCCGGCGGGCGGTGCGCTCTTCAGCTCCAGCAGCGACACATCGCGGGTGGCGTTGGTGTAACGCAGCCAGGAGCCGCCGGTGAGCGTGCGATACCCCGGGTTGACGGTCGAGCCGTTACAGGTCGACGCCTGGTAGAACCAGTAGGTCTGCAGCGTATTCGCCACGCCGGCGGTGCTGATGCAGTGGTTGGCCGTGTAGAACATCGCCTTCCGCGGACTGTTGCTGTTGTTCAGCAGCGTGCCCGTGCAGAGGTAGCTGGCGCCCCCCTTGGTGAAGACCATGCGGGCGACAGCGTTGGCCGTGTTGATGAAGCCGGACGGCGGACTGGCGCGGCAAAGGAGGTCGTTGTTGCAGGAATCGGATTCACCGATCTTCGCGCGAATCTTCGGACCGGTGGCGGCCGGGTGAATATCGAGGTGGGAGATCTGCGGCACATGCAGCGTGAACGCATCCGTCGGCACACCGCGCGCGAGTTGGATCTCAACCGTGAGTGTGTCGCCGGTCACGACGGGCGACCACGTCAATCCGCTCATCTCCAGATCGGCGCCGCCCAAGGTGAACACTTCGCCGGGCGCGCCGGAGCCACCGAAGCGAAGCGTGACCTGCGCCAGCGCGAGATCAATATTGTCCGCAAGCTGGCTCAACTCGAGGCGGTCAGCGGTGCGGGTGTTCAGATTCAGCACGGGCATGAAGGCGGCACGCATGGCTTCCGCACCTTCGGAGCGGATGCTGATGCGGGCGGCCATGCCACCGTCGGGCAGCGCCTCCCATTGCAGCGCATGCCAGTTCAGCGTCGCGTCCGACGGGCTCAGGTCGCGGGCAAAGCCGATTTGCAGCGGCTGGCCGTTCTGGCGGGATGACGCGCGTTTTGCGCGCAGGCCCGCGCTGACGTCCGCCTCGATGGCGCCTAGGCTGATGTGGCGGCTGGCATCGCGCTGTCCGGCGAAACTCGATCCGCCCAATGCCTTGGCTGCGGCGCTGGTGATCACCGGCTCGGCGAACATTTCCTGGGCCTGCGCGGCGCCGCTGGTAAAGCCGGCGAGGGACAGCAGCAGTGTTGTGATGATGCGGTATTGCGAAACGCTCCTCATGGGTCAAGCTCCCTGTTGGTTGGATTTGAATTCACCACCGCGCTTGTGGCGCGCTGACGTGAATGCAGGCTAGCAGTCGGTCCCGGGCTTGCCCATTCGGGCGAACTATCAAAGCGAGTCCGGCCGCCGCCCCGGGGGCGTAGGGAAATGGATCGGTCTTGCAGTTCGCGTTCTCTCAGCGTGGAGGAGTGGTATGGTGGGTGGCTTATCGGGTCTGCCCGGATGTATTCGGGGCTGTCCGGGCCGGCACGTGGCGGGTGCGCGCAATTTCCCTGCTCCATGATTCCATTTGCGCAGATGCCCGCTGCCACCCTTGCGAATATTCGCGGTGTGCTGTTCGACATCGATGACACGCTCACCAGCGATGGCCGCCTCAGCGCGGCGGCATGCGCGAACAAAAGGGGGCAGAGTGGATATTCCTGAGAAATGCGAGCCCGGTCCCTTTGATACTTTTGATAACGCGGACTCGACGCCTATGTGACCAGAGTCGGGCGGTTAATTGATTCGCTTACAACCGCACCACCAAGTTGAAGAGAGAACAAACCGTCATTTTTTTGCGCGAGCTCGACTACTTGCAGGCCGCGGTGGATTTTCTCTATGCCAGAAGATACGCCGCGCTGAACCTGGCCCCATGATGCGAGCGGGCAGCGGCTGTGGCGAAACGGCTACTCCGCCGCCAGCTCGCGCGGCGGCAGTTTGGCCGCGAGGAAGGTGATGAGCGAATCCTTGTCGAGCGGCTTGCCGACAAAGCCGTTGTAGCCGGCTTTTTCGCACTGCTGGCGGTGCTGCTCGGAGCCGTTGGCACTCATGGCGATGACCACCAGATCCTGCGGGCGCTTCTGTGTGCGGGCGCGGATGTCGAGCACCACATCGACGAAGCCGGGCATGTCCGGATCGACCATCACCGCGTCGAAGATGTCCTGTTCGAGCGACTTGAACGCCGCCTCGGCTGAGTCGGCGACGGTCAGCGTGTAGCCGCGTTTCTTGAGGATGTGGGCGGCGGCGAGCTGCACTTCGCGATTCGAGTCGATGATTAGGATGCTGCCGTCTCGGCTCTCGTGCAGAGAGTGCCGGGTGATGAGGGTGTGGGTCGCGTCGCTCTCGTCCCGCGAAATGCCCGTGACTGCGGCGATGGCCTGGCTCAGCTGGTTCGCCGAGAGTGGATAGCGCAGGTACGCGGAAATACCGTTCTCGCGGCAGGTGATGGCATCACCCGGCATGCCGGACTTGGCCAGCATCATGATCTGCGTGCCTTGCAGTCTCGGATGGTGCTTGATGCGGAAGGCCAGCATGAACCCGTCCTGCACGGGCATCTGGTTGGGCAGGATCACCAGCGGAATGGCCTCGTCTTCCTGTTCCTGACGCAGCAGGAGTTGCATGGCCATGGTGGCGTTGTCGGCCTCCTTGGGTTGCATGCGCCAGCTCTTCAGCAGCGCGGAGAGTTCCGAGCGCTGCGCCGGGTCGGCGCTGACGATGAGCACCGGCATGCTGGTGAGGGTGACGACATGCAGGCGCGGTCGGCTTTCGTACGTTTCCCGCCACGGGAACGCGGCCGCGAAGCTGTAACCCACGGCGTCCTTGCGCTGCACGTTGTCGAGGTTGCCACCCATGACGTTGACCAGCTGCCGGGCCACCGCGAGCTGCATCAGCGCAAGAGGCGCGAATGCGCGCAGCTTGGACGGCTTGCCGGCGGAGTTGGCATCGACGGCAAAGCTCAGGTGGATCGAATCCTCTTCCACATACTCGGGCGACACGGTGAGGTAGAGCTCGTGCTGCGCGCCCGAGGCGCTGTCCAATGCGCCGATCAGCGCCTCGATCACGCTGCGCAACACCAGCACGAGTCGCGGCGCGTCGCCGGTGAGGTAGGTCGGGATGTCCTGTTCCACCCGCAGGCGGAGCTGCACGCCGCGTTCTTCGGCGACAAAGGCGACGTGTTCCATGAGCGCGCCCAGCACCTCGCGCAGATTGAACTCCGTCGCGTCCAGCTTCACCGTCTTCAGCTCGGTCGGCTCGAACTTGGAGAAATCGAGCAGGCCGCCGATGGCGTTGAAGGCGTTGCGGGCGGAACTTTCCACGCGCTGAAAGTGCTCCAGCACCGTGCCGGGCAGATCGAGCTGCTCGGCGCGATGGATGGCGCTGCCGGCGCTTTCGACCGTGGTCGCGAGTTCGCGCGCGATGCGTTCCACCAGGGCCACTTGCGAAGCCGTGGTGGCGCTCTCGGTGCGCTCGGCCTTTTCGTCTTTTGATCCCTTGGCGGGTTTGGCTGCAGTGACGTCATACAGATAAAGCCGACCCTGCAGCACGTCATCTTCTTCCACCGGGTAGACACGCTGGCGCACGCCACGGCCGTCGGGGAGGCGGAACTCCAGTTCCTGCGAACCGTTCTTTACCGGCAGGTGCGGGCCGCCTTCGGTGCCGGCTTCCTTGCGTGCACGGGCGAACACGTCCGCCACCGGCAGGCCAATCATCGATTGCGGGGCATCCAGAATGCCGAACAGCAGGCAGAACGCGCTGTTGACGCTTTCCACTTCGCCCGCCCCGGATTCCACGAGACAGGGTTCGCCGGTGTTCTCGGTCAGATTCAGCAGGTGCGCCGCATGCAGGCTCGCCTGGCGTTCGGTGATGCGCTCGCTGGTCACGTCGCGCAGGCTGCCGGCCACGCCGATGGGCTTCTCGTTGGCGTTCAGCAGCGCGGCGAGATGCAGTTCGTAATCGCTGTCCGGATCGCCGTCCAGGTGCACATCCACCGTTGCCGAACTCGCCTTGCCGTCGGCGACTTTGCGGAATGCGCGGTTGAAGGCGTCGCGCGAGTCTTCAGCGAAATGGTCCGCAAGCGGTGCGTCGAGTCCCAGCGCTTCCAGTCCGAAGAGGTCGAGCAGCGATTCGGTGGCGAACACGACGTGCCCGCCGAGATCGGCTTCGAAGACGGGTTCGTTGAGGGCAATCAGCGCGCTGGAGGACATGCGGATTCGACGTGAAGGCTCGGTGGGTGTGCAGGTGTGGCGGCCATTATAGCCCCGGGAACTGCCGCTGCCGCGCACCCTGTCGGTCGGGAAACAGGGCCGGATCAGTGCGCCGGGTTTCTGGCGCCGGGCAGCTAGAATTCGCACATGCCGCTTCTTGAACACACCCCGCGCGGACTGTGGTGCAGCGCGGGCGATTTCTACATCGACCCATGGCGCCCGGTGGATCGTGCCGTCATCACCCATGCCCACGCCGACCATGCGCGCCCTGGGCACGCCCGCTATCTCGCCACGCCGCAGGCCGAGGGCGTGCTGCGCAACCGGCTCGGCGCGGACGTCAGTCTGGAGTGTGTGCAGTACGGTGAAACGCGTGAGCTGAACGGGGTGCGCGTGTCGTTGCACCCGGCGGGCCATGTGCTGGGCTCGGCGCAGGTGCGGGTCGAGCATCGCGGCGAGGTGTGGGTGGTGTCGGGCGACTACAAGCTCGATCCTGATCCGACGTGCGTGCCGTTCGAGCCAGTGCGCTGCCACACCTTTGTCACCGAGTCGACCTTTGGGTTGCCGGTCTATCGGTGGGAGCCGCCCGCGCGAATATTCGCGAACGTGAACGCCTGGTGGCAGCGCAACGCCGACGCCGGCCGCGCCAGCGTGCTGTTTGGCTATGCGTTTGGCAAGGCGCAGCGGCTGCTGGCCGGCGTGGATGCCGGCATCGGGCCGATCTTCGTGCATGGTGCGGTGGAGGCACTGAACCGCGCCTATCGCGAGGCCGGCGTGGACTTGCCCGCGACGCAAATGGTGTCGGAGGTCGAGCGCAAATTTGACTACAGCCGCGCGCTGATCGTGGCCCCTCCGTCTGCGCAAGGCACGCCCTGGTTGAAGCGCTTTGGCGACTACGCGGACGGCTTCGCCTCCGGCTGGATGGCCATCCGCGGTGCGAAGAAGCAGCGCAATGTCGATCTCGGCCTGGTGCTGTCCGACCATGCCGACTGGCCATCATTGCTGCAAGCCATCGAGGCCACTGGTGCGGCGAATATTCGCGTGACCCACGGCTCGGTGCCGGTCATGGTGCGCTACCTGCGCGAGCGGGGTTATGACGCGGAGGCGCTGGAAACCGAGTTCGAAGGTGAGGGCGGGGCCGCGTCATGAAGCGCTTCGCCCAGCTCTTCGCCGAGCTCGACAGTTCCACCCGCACGTCCGACAAGACTCGCGCGCTGGTTCATTACTTTCGCGCGGCAGCGGCCGAAGATGCCTGCTGGGCTGTCTGGTTCCTCACCGGCAACCGCCCGCGCGCGGCGGTGAAGACCACGCTGCTGCATGCCTGGGCCGCTGGGGCGGCTGGCTTGCCCGACTGGTTGTTCGCGGAGAGTTACGACGCGGTGGGCGATCTCGCCGAAACCATCGCGCTGATCCTGCCGCCGCCAGCGGCCGCGAGCGATCTGCCCCTCGCCACGTGGGTGGAGACTCGTCTGCTGTCGCTGCGTTTGCTGGACGAGCGCGCTCAGCGTGCCGCCTTGCTGGGCTACTGGAACGAGCTCTCCGGCATGGAGCGCTTTGTCTTCAACAAGCTCATCACCGGCGGCTTCCGCGTGGGCGTCTCCGCATTGCTCGTGCAACGTGCGCTCGCAGAAGTCAGTGGCGTGGACGCCAAGGTCATCGCGCATCGCCTCACCGGCAAGTGGACACCCTCCGCGGACAACTATCGCCGCTTGGTGTCGGCAGAAGGTGATGCCTTCGACGCCGCGCAGCCCTATCCGTTTTTTCTCGCCCATCCCATCGAAGGTGACCCCGCGCAGCTGGGTGAGTGTGCCGACTGGCAGGCGGAGTGGAAGTGGGATGGGATCCGCGGGCAACTGGTGAAGCGCGATGGCGGGGTCCATCTCTGGTCGCGCGGCGAGGAACTGATTTCCGAGCAGTTTCCGGACATTCTCGCGGCAGCGACGGCACTGCCGGATGGCGTGTATGACGGGGAGATCCTTGCGGTCGATCGCGACGCGGGCGAAGAGCGGGTTCGTCCGTTTGCGGACCTGCAGAAACGGCTCGGCCGCAAGAATCCCGGGAAGAAAGTCCTTGCCGACACCCCAGTCATCTTCCTTGCCTACGACCTTCTGGAACTCGAGGGCACAGACTGGCGCCCGCGTCCGCTGCACGAACGCCGTGCCCAACTGCATCGGCTGATCTACAGCCTGGTGATCGATCCCGCCTGCCCACGCGTGCTGCAGCTCTCCGATCTGGTGCGCGCCCCTAGCTGGGAGACGCTGGCGCTGGCAAGGCAGGAAAGCCGTTCGCGCGGCACCGAAGGGCTGATGCTGAAGCGGCGTGATTCGGCTTATGGCGTCGGGCGCACGCGTGGAGACTGGTGGAAATGGAAGATCGAGCCATGGACGCTGGATTGCGTGCTGGTCTACGCCCAACGCGGCCACGGCAAGCGAGCCAGCCTGTACACCGACTACACCTTCGCCGTCTGGAAGGAAACGGAGGCGGGCGGCCGTGAACTGGTCCCGTTCGCCAAGGCCTACTCGGGATTGTCAGATGAGGAAATCGCCGAGGTCGATGCCTTCATCAAGAAGAACACTTTGGAGAAGTTCGGCCCGGTGCGCACGGTGAAGCCCGAGTTGGTGTTCGAGCTGGCGTTCGAAGGCATCCAGCGCTCGAGGCGGCACAAGTCGGGGGTGGCAGTGCGGTTTCCGCGCATGGCGCGCATCCGCCGCGACAAGAAAATCGAGGACGCGGATACACTCTCGACCATTCTGCGCATGATCGACAGCCCGCCATCACCATGAAGTCATTGCTGCAATCCCTGTTCAAGGTTTCCGAGCCGCCGCCGCCGGGCTTTTCGCTCGCCGCATTGCAGGCGGCGAATCCCGAGCTGGCCGCACGTTTCCTCTGGCGCGTGAATGCGCTGCCCGATCCGCTGCCCGCGCGGTGGCTGCACTGGGGCTGCGCCAGCAATGTGTTCGACGATTTCGTGAATGTCGACTTTCTCGCCGGACCGGGTGTGTTGGAATGGGACTTTCTCGACGTCTGGCCCGCTGCTGCTGCGGGGCAGTTCGAGGGCGCCTTCTCCGAGGACACGCTGGAGCATTTCTTTCTCGCCGAGCAAGCCTACATCCTGTGCAATCTGAATGTGCTGCTGAAGCAAGGCGGCGTCTCGCGCATTCTCATGCCGAGCTGGAGCCGTCTCATGGCGCTGGGCGCGAAAGCGGCGGCACCCGGTGAATTCCTGCGCGAAACTTTTGGTGTCGCCACCGAAGTGGATGCGATGAATGCGGGACTGCGCTTTTCCGGTCATCGCTGGCTGCACGATGCGGACAGTCTTGCATTCCTGGCAGCGGACTGCGGATTCAACGCCGTGCCGACGAGCTGTGCCGAGTCCACCGTTGCGTGGCTGTCAAACCGCAATCTCAGAAGCGAAGGTGACTCCGCTTCCTTCGCGGCCGATCTGGTGAAGTCCGCATCCATGCGCCGCATTGAAGTGCCGCCCACGGAAGTGGTGGGCGCCGAACTCGTGGAGACGCTCGAAGGCGGCATCGACGTCTGGCGCGCGACCACTGCGGATGCGCAGGTGCGCTACATGCTGGAGACGCCGTTGAATGCATCCACCGTTGC
Organism: Burkholderiales bacterium; assembly: GCA_033764435.1. Classification (GTDB taxonomy): domain Bacteria; phylum Pseudomonadota; class Gammaproteobacteria; order Burkholderiales; family Usitatibacteraceae; genus JAEUMY01. Next base: position 21,059 of record JANRIX010000055.1, on the reverse strand, counting down.
CCTTGCGAATATTCGCAGTGCCAGCCTGAGCGAGTTTCGCAACCACTATTACAAGTCGATCAGATTCATGCACGAGGGTTCCGATGGGGTTTGGCGGTTTGACGAAACGCTGAAATCGAAGCCCTGCATGAATCTGGCGACCCGGCAGCAGATTCGCCAGTGCACTGTCGCGGTCCCGACGATCAGCGAGATCCGGTTCCGGCCCGCGGCACAGGTCGGACACTGCTTCACGCTGGGTGCGCTGGAAGTCTTTCAGCAGGATCCGTGATGCAAGAGAGTCCGCACAAGAGCCGCAGCGGGCTGGTGCGCATCTGGCGCGCGTTCCGCTATTCGCTCGAGGGCTTCGGTGCCGCGGTGAAACACGAGCACGCATTCCGGCAGGAATTGATGCTCTGTCTCGTGATGCTGCCTGTGGCGGTGTGGCTGCCCTTCGACACCATCGAGCGGGTGCTGCTCATCGCCACGCTGTTCCTCGTGCTGATCGTCGAATTGCTCAACTCGGCCATCGAGGCGGTGGTGGACCGGGTCAGTCTCGAGGACCATGCCTTGTCCAAGCGGGCCAAGGACATCGGCAGCGCCGCGGTGTTTCTCTCGCTGGTCCTGACCGGCGTCACGTGGACGCTCATCGCCGGTCCCCACCTGCTGCGTTGGCTGTGAGGGTACGGCCTCAGGCCTGAAAGCTGCCGGCGAAGCGATATCGCGAGCCTGGGTACACCTGGCGCGCGATGCTCGCGACGGCGGCGCCACTCACCGTGCGGCGCAACATCACCAGACACGGTTCCGTTTTTCGGATGCCGAGTTCCCTGGCCTCGTGGGCGTCAGGCAGACGCGCCTCCACCGAGTACGTGGCCTCGGTCAGTGGCGCGTGATCCAGCAGGTAGTGGGTCGGCGTGATGCTGGTGAAATCGACTTCCAGATAACCCGGCGCCACAGCCGGGTTCACATGGCGGTCCTCGTACTGGATGGGCACGCCGTTCTCCAGATGGACCAGGATGGTGTGAAACACTTTCGCGCCCGCACGCAGACCGAGTTGCCGCGCGGTTTCGCCATCCGCCTTCTCCGCCGCCACGAGGATGACGCGTGTGCCGTGCGTGTGTCCGCGCTCCGCGATTTCCTCATGGATGTCGCGGATGGTGAGCTGCGACGAGATAGGGTGCAGCGCAGCGACGCGCGTGCCCGATCCCTTCACGCGCGTCACAAGCCCTTCCGCCGCGAGCTCGCGCAGTGCGCGGTTCACCGTCATGCGAGACAGGCCGAACTCGGCCATCAGCGCCGCTTCGCTGGGCACGGGATCGTCCGGTCGCCACGTGCCGCTGGCGATGTGGCCGCGGATGTGGGTCTTGATCTGTTCGTAGGCGGGTGCCGCCACGGTTTTCTTTCTCGGCATGGGCGGGATTCTACGTGCGTTGACACAAGTTGTATAGACAACTAAACTGCCCCGCATTCTGCTCAGCCCGTCTGCGCAATCCAGGAGCCCTCCATGAACGACCTCTCCCGTCCGCCTGCAACCTCCGCAAGCCAGGCCCGCCCGGTGCGCGCGCCGCGTGGCAACGCCATCAGCTGCAAGAATTGGCTCATCGAGGCGGCCTACCGCATGATCCAGAACAACCTCGATGCCGAGGTGGCGGAGAACCCGGACAAGCTGGTTGTCTACGGTGGCATCGGCAAGGCCGCGCGCGACTGGGCGTGCTTCGACGCCATCCTGGAATCGTTGAAGAATCTGGAAGCCGACGAGACGCTCCTCATCCAGTCCGGCAAACCGGTGGGCGTGTTCCGCACCCATGCCGATGCGCCGCGCGTGCTGCTGGCCAACAGCAACCTCGTGCCGCACTGGGCCACGTGGGAGCACTTCCATGAACTCGACCGCAAGGGCCTCATGATGTACGGCCAGATGACGGCCGGGTCGTGGATTTACATCGGCTCGCAGGGCATCGTGCAGGGCACGTATGAAACCTTCGCTGAAATGGGGCGCCAGCACTTCGGTGGCAATCTGAAAGGCAAGTGGATTCTCACCGGCGGCCTGGGCGGCATGGGCGGAGCGCAACCGCTGGCCGCGACCATGGCGGGTGCGTCCATGCTGGCGGTGGAGTGCGACGAGACACGCATCGATTTCCGGCTGCGCACGCGTTACCTGGACCGCAAGGCCGCCACGCTTGACGAGGCGCTCGACATCATCCATGCCGCCCACGCCAAGGGCGAGGCCGTGTCAGTGGGCCTGCTCGGCAATGCCGCCGATGTGTTTGCCGACATCGTGAGGCGTGTGCAGGCGGGCGACAGCAAGGCCCGCCCCGATGCGGTGACCGACCAGACGTCCGCGCACGACCCGTTGAACGGTTACCTCCCGCAGGGCTGGACGCTGGAGCAGGCCCGGTCAATGCGCACCCGCCACCCCGAGGCCGTGGTCGAGGCGGCGAAGCGGTCCATGGCCGTGCAGGTGCAGGCCATGCTGGACCTCTGCCATGCCGGCATTCCCACCGTCGACTACGGCAACAACATCCGCCAGGTCGCGTTCGATGAAGGGGTGAAGAACGCCTTCGACTTCCCCGGCTTCGTGCCCGCATACATCCGTCCGCTGTTCTGCCGCGGTGTGGGCCCGTTCCGCTGGGTGGCGCTGTCGGGCGACGCCGAGGACATTGCGAAGACCGATGCCAAGGTCAAGGAACTGATTCCCGACGACAAGCACCTGCACAACTGGCTGGACATGGCATCGAAGCGCATCGCGTTTCAGGGCCTGCCCGCCCGCATCTGCTGGGTGGGGCTGGGTGATCGCCATCGCCTCGGGCTCGCCTTCAACGAGATGGTGCGCAATGGCGAACTGAAGGCGCCCATTGTGATCGGCCGCGACCATCTGGATTCCGGCTCGGTCGCCTCGCCCAACCGCGAGACGGAAAGCATGATGGATGGCTCCGATGCGGTGTCCGACTGGCCGCTGCTCAACGCATTGCTCAACACCGCATCCGGTGCGACCTGGGTCTCGCTGCATCACGGCGGTGGCGTGGGCATGGGCTTCTCGCAACACTCGGGTGTGGTCATCGTGTGCGACGGCACGAAGGAAGCTGATGCGCGCGTCGGTCGCGTGTTGTGGAATGACCCCGGCACCGGCGTGATGCGCCATGCGGATGCGGGTTATGACATCGCAAAGGCCTGCGCGCGCGAGCGGGGATTGAAGCTGCCGATGCAGGCAGGCTGATTCGCCAACGGTCACTCATGAGCGCTTCGCCAACCATCGTTGAATGCGATTCGCCGCACTGGGCACGTGCGCGTGCACTCGCGGTTTCGGCACGGACACAGTCTCCCAATTTCGACGCGGTGAACGCTGCGGTCCAAAGCCTCGCCGAACTGGCCAACGACGCGCAGTTCACGCCGCCGGTGCTGGCGCCGGTCTCCGCTTCGCCGCGCCCCTGCAAGGTGTCGGTCATCATCTGCAGCATCAATGCCGCCCGCTTCGCCGCCGTCACGGAAAACTATCGCGCGCTGATTCCTTCCGCAGAGCTTGAGCTCATCGGCATTCACGATGCCCGTGGCCTGAATGAAGCCTACAACCGCGGGCTGGATCGTGCGACCGGCGACATTGTCGTCTTCAGTCACGACGACATCCGCCTCCTGGCGCCGGATTTCGCCACGCGACTTTGGCACCACATGCAGGACTTCGATTTGCTGGGTGTTGCCGGCACCACGCTGGCCAGCGGCCCGGTGTTCGGCTGGTCGGGGCACCCGCACCTGCATGGCTGGGTGACGCATCCGGCACCCGATGGCAAGGGCTGGATGGCCGGCACGTACGGACTCGACTTCAAGCCTGTCGCCGGCGCGCAGATGCTGGATGGCCTGTGGTTCGCGGCGCGGGCGGATGCAGCAAGGCGAGTGCGCTTCGACGAGTCGCTGCCGGGCTTCCATTTCTATGACGTCGACTTCACCTACCGCTGCCATCTGGCCGGACTGCGGGTTGGCATCGCGCCCGATCTCATGATCGTGCACGAGTCACACGGCAATTTCGGCGACGCCTGGCGGCAGGGCTCGGCGGCAGTGCTGGCGAAACATCCGGCGCTGCGCCAGCCGGTCGGACGCTACCTCCATGCCTATGGCGGCAGGGTCGCGGACTTGGCCAGCGTATCCCGCTTCTACGGCTGGCTCGCCGCGCTGGCCGGTTGATGGGGGCGGCCTGATGCGCGCGATGCCAACCGTGAGGTCAGCTCTTGATCCGCTCCAGCAGCTTGCTGCCGTCTTCGAGCTTCAGGCTGGGCGCGACACCGGGGCACGACTCGGCGGTCTTGTCGCTCGGCAGCGTGACTCGCGCCTCGACGACCTTGTCGACATGATCCAGCGCGATGACCTGCATGCGGCATTTGTCGATCTGCACCGGCCGCGTGATGATCTCGCGCTCGTTCCACGATTCGATCTCGTATGCGCGTGCGTGCGCTTCGAGGAAGGACTTCTGCATGACTTCCACCACGGCGACGGATTCCAGGCATTGCATGCGCGCCTGGCTGCAATCGATCGCCGAGGTCTGCAGTCGGCCGCTGACAGCGCCGCCCGGGGATTTGGCAGCAGGTGTCGGATCAAGCCAGGTGCCATTGACCATGACTCGCAGCTGTGTCGGCTCGCCAGTGATGTGAAACCAGAAATTGGGCAGCACCACCGGCGAGCTGCGCAAGGCCTGCAGTTGTTGCCAGGTGCGGAAGGCGAAAACCGCCAGCACGAGAATGACGGCGAGATACAGCAGCCGGATCAGGCGGTGGCCCAGCGGCCCCAGCGACTTCATCACTTTTTTCATGTCCCCATCCCCCGGCTCAGGAATAGCGCAGTGTACTGCACCCGACGCCGCCCGGTGGCCGCACCCCGATGCGGTCACGAATCGAATTACCAATACATAATCAACCATGAACCCCGCCACGCTCATCCCCGGCCAGCTCACGCTCTCCCTGCTTCGCGCCATCGCGCGCGATGCCATCACGCTTGAACTCGATGCGGCCTGCATCGCGAATATTCGCAAGGGCGCGGAAACCGTCGAGGCCATCGTCGCCAAGGGCGATCCGGCCTATGGCATCAACACGGGCTTCGGCAAGCTTGCGCACACGCACATTCCGCGCGAGCAGCTGGAAGCGCTGCAGCGCAATCTCGTCCTCTCCCACAGCGTGGGCACCGGCGCCCTGATGAATGACGAGGTCGTGCGCCTCATTCTCGTGTTGAAGGCGGCGAGCCTAGCGCATGGCATGTCCGGTGTGCGACCGCTCATTGTCGAATCGCTGCTGAAGCTCTACAACGCCGGCGTGTATCCGTGCATTCCCGTCAAGGGTTCGGTGGGCGCGTCCGGCGACCTGGCGCCGTTGGCGCACATGACGGCCGTGCTGCTCGGGTTGGGTGAAGTCCGCCTGAAGGGCAAGACGCTGTCCGCAGTCGAAGGCCTGAAGCACGCGGGCCTCGCACCCATCGAACTTGCCGCCAAGGAAGGACTGGCGCTGCTGAATGGCACGCAGGCGTCCACCGCGCTCACGCTCTCTGGTCTCTTCGCCGCCGAGGATGCTTTCGCTGCCGCGATGGTCGCCGGTGCCATGTCGGTCGACGCGGCCATGGGCAGCGACACCCCGTTCGACCCGCGCATCCACGCGCTGCGCGGCCAGGCGGGTCAGATCGACACCGCGCGCATCTATCGCGATCTCCTCGCCACCAGCGAAATCCGCAACTCGCATCTCGTCGGCGACGACAAGGTGCAGGACCCGTACTCGCTGCGCTGCCAGCCGCAGGTGATGGGTGCCTGTCTCGATGTGATGCGCCAGTCGGCGCACATTCTGGAAATCGAGGCCAATGGTGTCTCCGACAATCCGCTGGTGTTCCCGGACACGGGCGACGTTCTTTCCGGCGGCAACTTCCATGCGGAGCCGGTCGCCTTCGCCGCCGATCATCTCGCACTCGCCATAGCCGAGATCGGCTCGCTGTCCGAACGGCGCATCGCGCTGCTGGTGGACCCGACGCTGTCCGGCTTGCCGCCGTTCCTCGTGAGCGAGTCGGGGCTGAACTCCGGATTCATGATGGCGCAGGTGACCGCAGCGGCGCTGGCCTCAGAGAACAAGTCGCTCGCGCATCCGGCAAGCGTGGACTCCATTCCGACGTCCGCCAACCAGGAAGACCACGTCAGCATGGCCACCTTCGCCGGCCGCCGCCTCGCCGACATGGCGGACAACACGGCCACCATCGTCGCCATCGAACTGCTCGCCGCCGCGCAGGGCATCGACATGCGCGCGCCATTGAAGACCTCGCCCAAGCTGCAGCAGGCCCACGCGAATATTCGCAAGGCCGTGACCTACTACGATCACGACCGCCTGTTCGCACCGGACATCGAGTCGGCGCGTCGCCTCGTCACCGGCACGGTGTTCCGCGATCTGGTCGGCAATGTCGTGAGTGATGCCGCATGAAACTCTTCGCGAAGGAAGCCTTGCTTCCCGAAGGCTGGCGCCACGATGTGCTGATCGACATCACGCCCGAAGGCTGGATCGGCACGGTAAAGGTGAATGCCGATCCCACGTTGCTGACCGCCGGCGTCACCCTTGCCGCCGGCCCCGTCATCCCGGGCATGCCTAACCTGCATTCGCATGCCTTCCAGCGCGCCATGGCTGGCCTCACCGAGAAGGCCGGTCCGTCGGGTGACAGCTTCTGGACCTGGCGCGAGCTGATGTACAAGTTTCTCTCGCGCATCACGCCCGAGGACAGCGAGGCCATCGCCACCCAGCTTTACATCGAGATGCTGAAGTCGGGCTACACGGCGGTGGCCGAGTTCGACTACCTGCATCACGACATCGACGGCCAGCCCTATGCCGACCGCACCGAGATGAGCACGCGTCTCACGGCCGCCGCCGACACGGCCGGAATCGGCATGACGCTGCTGCCGGTGCTGTATCGGCACAGCACCTTCGGCGGACTGCCGCCCACGGAGGGGCAGAAGCGCTTCGTGATGGAGCTTGATGCGTATGCCGAGCTGGTCCATGAACTCGTCAGCCGCCGCGGCGAAGGCATGCTGCGCCGCGTGGGCATCGCGCCGCACAGTCTGCGCGCGGTCACACCGGACGAGCTCACGTTTGCCATCAACGCGCTGGATCAGGGCGACGCCACCGCGCCGATCCACATCCATGCCGCCGAGCAGCTGAAGGAAGTCAACGACTGTCTGGCCTGGAGCCACAAGCGCCCGGTCGCCTGGCTGCTGGACAACGCGAATTTGTCGGACCGCTGGTGCCTCGTTCACGCCACGCATCTGGATGATGACGAGACGTTCCGCCTCGCCCAATCCGGTGCGGTGGTGGGCCTGTGCCCCACGACCGAAGCCAATCTCGGCGACGGCATTTTCAACGCGCCCGATTACCTCATGCAGAAGGGCCGCTTCGGCATCGGCGGCGACAGTCATGTGGGCGTGGATCCCTTCCGCGAGGTCGCGGTGATCGAATATGCACAACGCCTGAAGAGCGCGCGTCGCAACATCCTCACCACTGCGAATATTCGCAATGTCGGCGCCGGTCTGTTCCGCCAGGCATTGGCCGGTGGCCAGCAGGCGCTCGGTCAGCGCTCCGGCGCCATCGCGACGGGCTGTCGCGCCGATTTCGTCGTGATGAATGCGGATGACCCTGCGCTCATCGAACGCGAGGGGGATGACCTGCTCGACGCCGCGATATTCGGACCGGTGCGCAATCCTGTGCGTGACGTGATGGTGGGAGGTCACTGGCGCGTGCGTGAAGGACGACATGCGGGCGAGGACGCAGCGCTCGCTGCCTATCGCAAGACGTTGAAGCGTTTGCTGGCCTGAGCGCTCGCGCATGAAACTGGATCTGCTGCTCACCAACGCCCGCATCGCCACCATGCGCGGCGTCGGCCTCGGGATCATCGAACGCGGCAGCATCGGTATTGCGGATGGCCGGATCGCATGGGTCGGTGAAGGCAAGCCGGATGCGGACTGCGAAACCCGCGACCTCGGCGGCGCATGGGTGACGCCGGGCCTCATCGACTGCCACACCCATCTCGTTTTTGCCGGCAACCGCGCGGCCGAGTTCGAGATGCGGCTGAAGGGCGCGACCTACGAGGAGATCGCCAAGGCGGGGGGCGGCATCCGCTCCACAGTGAACGCCACGCGTGTCGCGACCGAGGATGAACTCTTCGAGCAAAGCGCCAAGCGACTCTCCGCGCTGATCGCTGAAGGCGTCACCACGGTGGAGATCAAGAGCGGTTACGGCCTCGCTCTCTCGACTGAACTGAAGCAGCTTCGCGTCGCCCGCCGGCTGGGCCGCGATCTGCCGGTAACCGTGCGAACCACCTTCCTGGGCGCACATGCGCTGCCGCCGGAGTTCGCCGGTCGCCAGACGGATTATGTCGACCACATCGTCAACGACATGCTGCCCGCCGTGGCCAAGGAAGGGCTTGCCGATGCGGTGGATGCCTTCTGCGAGAACATTGCCTTCACGCCCGCAGAGACATCGCGAATATTCGCAAAGGCGCGCGAGCTGGGTTTGAAGGTCAAGCTGCACGCCGACCAGTTGAGCGATGGTGGTGGCGCCGCGCTGGCTGCCAGCTTCGAGGCGCTGTCCGCCGACCATCTCGAATGGACCAATGAACCCGGCATCGGCGCGATGGCGACGGCCGGCACGGTTGCTGTCATGCTGCCGGGCGCGTTCTACTGCCTGCGTGAAACGAAACTGCCGCCCATCGATCTCATGCGCAAACACGGCGTCGCAATGGCCGTGGCCAGCGATCTCAATCCGGGCACTTCGCCCATCGTGTCGCTGCAGGCCAACATGCACATGGCGTGCACGCTGTTTCGCATGACGCCGGAGGAAGTGCTGCGGGGTGTGACGGTGAATGCCGCCAAGGCGTTGGGGCTTGAGGATCGTGGACTTGTCGACGTGGGTTGTCGTGCAGATCTGACGGTTTGGGATGTGGAGTCGGTTGTGGAGTTAACGTATTGGATGGCGGGTATTCGCCCTATTGTGCGTTTCTTGGGGGATTAGTAACGATGAAATACGCGCCACCTCATCTTGAGGGCATGGTTTTTGGTGTAGGCGGAAATCACCGACTCAGCTTGATGTATGCCAATAGGCTGAGTCCTGAGGGAGGCGCTGACTTTCATTCGCTAATTTGGGAGGAGCGTTCCAATGGGGTCTGGCGCGAGGTGCTTCACATTTCAGAACAGGAGTTCCAGAAGAACTCTGACTATCGCAGATATGTAAGCAGAGTTGCCTTCTTGGACGTTTCGTCCGGACAGGCTGTAGTGATGGTGGGGCAAGGAAGTCAGCCTGACGCATCAGTAAGTCAGACATTCAACTACTCTTGGCGACTTTGGGATTTGCGCGCGAATCAGGAGGTAAGACTTTTGAAGCGCTGTATGAGTCCATTCGAAGACTTATGAAAATCCATATGAGCCTCTTCAAACTCACCCAAGGTCGCAAACCCCTTCTCGTCAACGTCCCCCACGCCGGTACGCTGATCCCGGACGCCATCGCCACACGCCTCACCGACGCCGGCCGCGCGGTGCCCGACACGGACTGGCATGTCGACAAGCTCTATACCGCAGCACTCCAGATGGGCGCTTCCATGATGGTGGCCACGCATTCACGCATCGTCGTCGACCTGAACCGCGATCCGTCCGGCGCCGCGCTGTATCCCGGCGCCAGCAACACCGAGCTGTGTCCCACCACGACCTTCGCCGACGAGCCGATCTACCAGCCGGGCCAGACGCCGGACGCGCACGAGATCGAGCAGCGCCGCCGCGACTACTGGCAGCCGTATCACGACCGCCTCGCTGCCGAGATCGAAGCCATCAAGGCCCGTCACGGTTTCTGCATCCTGCTGGACGCGCATTCCATCCGGGCCGCTGTGCCGCGCTTCTTCGAAGGCCGATTGCCCGATTTCAACCTGGGCACGGCGGATGGCAAGAGCTGTGATGCCGCGCTGTCCTCGCGAATATTCGCAGTGCTGAACAGCGCGCCGGGATTCACGGCCGTGCACAACGGCCGCTTCAAGGGCGGCTACATCACGCGCCATTACGGCAGGCCGGACCAGAACGTGCATGCGCTGCAGCTGGAGATGGCGCAGGCCGCTTACATGGATGAGGCGCAGACGGCGGGGTACGACAGTGCAGCGAGTGCGCCGTTGCGGGCAGTGCTGAATCAGATGGTGCAGGTGTTGACGGATTCGAAGGCTTAACCGTTGTTGCGAGTGCGGCTCTGTACATCGTCGTAACTTTAATCAGGGCATCGCCATATGTCGCCTCTTCCTCTCACTGTGCCTGATCTTTCCAGAATTGAGTTTCACTGCCAAAATCCTAGCGTCTCATTAGAGCAGTACATGCGTGAGAAGTGTTGCCAACTTGGCGGTGTAGTCACATCAGTTCAGCGCATCTACCTTGACCAGCGGTTTTGGCTGCTGCTGAGAGATGTATCCATCGGCCGGAATCAGGATGAGGACCTATCAGATCTGCTGGGTCTTTTGAGGAGCTTAGTTGGGCAAGGAAGAGCAATTTGCCCCATCTCCGAGACAGTATTTTATGAGCTAACTAAGCAATCCGATGAATCAACGAGGCTTGCAACCGCCAAGCTGATCGATGAGTTGAGCTTAGGCGTTACCCTTGTTCCGTTCAATGAGCGGGTTCGCCAAGAACTGTGTTGTGCATTCTATAAGTATGCTGGTGTGACGGACCTAATTCCGCTTCAGCATCTTGTGTGGACAAAGCTGGCTTATACGTTTGGCGAAGTGCATCCGACAAATATGCCTTTTTCGCCAGAGATAAACCTGGCAGTTCAAAAGGCGTTCTCTGATCACATTTGGGGTGTTTCGCTTTCGGAGATTATTGACTACATAGGCGAGCCGCCGGATAGCCCAGACTGGGATGCTTTGGCTGCTCGACTAAATGCCGGAAAGAAAGAAAATCAGTCAACAATTCGAAGCTATACGCAGGCATTCCGAACAGAGTTTGAAGGCAGTCTAGAATTGTTTCGCAACGACATGAACTTTCTCTTGCAAGAGCTCGATGAACGTGGCTATAAGGAGTTTGGTGCGGAGCTTGCACAGCTCTCAAATAAGAAGAAATTTGAGGCGTTTTCCCAATCGATTCCCAGCCTGCATATCAATGCAGCTTGTCATGCGGCTGTTCGATGGGATCGGAAACGCAATCTTTGTGGGAACGATCTCTTCGATTTTCATCACGCGCTTGCAGCCTTGGCGTATTGTGATGCGTTTCTTACAGAGAAGCCGCTCAGTGACATGCTTAGTCAGAGACATCTCGGACTGTCAATTTACAAATGCCAAATATTTTGGTCTCCGTCTGAGGCGTTGAACAATTTGAAATCTTTTGGGAGTTGAGGCAGGCAGACCGTTCTGCAGTGCTGCTGGCTTTGCCCACCCTAGCTCGTTCACATTTTCACGACCTCCACCGCCACCCCATTCAACGCCGCATTCCCGGACACCGCATCCAGCCGCGTCTCGTCGCTGACGTCGTTGTAGCTCACCCCCGCATTCCGTTCCGCGCCTGTCAGCCGGGTGCCGTCGCGATGATGGCCCCAACCGTGCGGCAGGCACACCACGCCAGGCATCACGGCCGCACTGGCTTCCACCGGCACTCGAACTTCTCCTTTCGCTGACCGCAGCGTCACCTCCTGCCCGCTCTTCAGTCCACGCTGCGCGAGATCGTCCGGATGCATCCACAGCTGATGCCGCGGCTTGCCCTTGGTGAGTCGGTGGTACTGGTGCATCCAGGAGTTGTTGCTGCGCACGTGGCGGCGGCCGATGAGTTGCAGGGCCTGCGGTTTCGCTTCCAGCACTTCGCGATTGAAGCGCGCGACGTCGGCCAGCACGGGTGCGGGCGCGCATTGCACTTTCTTCTCCGGGGTTTCCAGTCGGGCGAAGAGGGAAGGCGAGAGCGGCCCCAGGTCCAGACCGTGGGGTGCGGCGAGCAAGCCATCCAGCGTGACGCCATGCTGATTGCCGGTGGCCTGCAACGCACCGGCCAGCGCAACGCGCGGATCGGGCAGCGGCGAGAACGGACGCTTGTTGCGCGCGGAGAGGGCTGCGCCCAGCGCATTGAAAATTTCCCAGTCGCATAGCTCGTCTGCGCCGCGCGGCCACAGCGCCTCGTTGAGCCGCGTCACTTCGCGCACGGCGAAGGCGTTGAACACGCTGTCGTAGTGATCGTGCTGCAGCGATGAGGCGGGCGGCAGGATGAGGTGGGCGTGGCGCGTGGTTTCGTTGAGGTAGATATCCACCGACACCATGAATTCGAGACTCGCCAGCGCTTGCTCCAGCTGCGGGCCGTTGGGCGTGGACAGCACCGGGTTGCCGCACACGGTGAGGAGGCCGCGGATCTGGCCGACGCCGGGCGTGGTGATTTCTTCCGCAAGAGCCGCCACGGGCAGCTCGCCGCCGGACTCCGGCAGGCCGCGCACGCGGGAGCGCCACTCGGCATAGTGGCCGGGACGCGAGCCCGGGCCGGCAAGGGGCAGCGCGGGTTGCGTGGGCAACGCGCCACCGACGCGATCCAGATTGCCCGTGACAATGTTGAGGAGCTGCACCAGCCACTGGTTCAGCGTGCCGAACGATTGCAGCGTGGTGCCGATGCGGCCGTAGCAGACGGCGGATGGGGCGTTGGCGAATTCCAAAGCCAGCCTGCGAATATTCGCAGCGGGAATGCCGGTGGCGCGTTCTGCAATCTCGGGTGTGACGTGGGCGATGGCGGCAAGCGCGTCGTCCAGCCCGGCGAGCTGTGCAGCATTGCGGATGTTGCCCAGCCGCCCCTCCAGCTTCAGCACATTGATCATCGCCATCAACAACGCCGCATCGCTGCCGGGCCGGATGAAGTGATGTTCATCCGCGACTTCCGCTGTCTCCGTCCGGCGCGGGTCGATGACCACCACCTTGCCGCCACGCTGCCGGATGGCCTTCAAACGATGCGCGACGTCGGGCACGGTCATCATGCTGCCGTTGGACGCGATGGGATTACCGCCCAGGATGAGGAAGTAGTGCGTGTGATCGATGTCCGGGATGGGAATCATGAACTGGTGGCCGTACATGAAGAACGACGCGAGCTGCTGCGGCAACTGGTCCACCGATGTGGCGCTGAAGGCGCTCTTGGTTTTCAGGACGCGGGCGAGACGGGGCAGGGACCAGAGTGTGCCGAAGTTGTGCACCGAGGGGTTGCCCGCGTAGAAGCCGAACGCCTCGTTGCCGTTCACGGCCTGGATGGCTGCGATGCGGTCGGCAGCCAGCGCGAAGGCATCATCCCAGCCGATTTCGTGCCATTCGGTGCCCACCCGCTTCATGGGTTTGCGCAGGCGGTCCGGGTCTTCGTGGATGTCCTTCAGCGCCACCGCCTTGGGGCAAATGTGGCCGCGGCTGAAGGGATCGGCTTCGTCGCCACGGATGCTGACGATCTTGTCGCCATCGATCTTGAATTCGAGGCCGCAAATGGCTTCACAGAGGTTGCAGGCACGGTAGGCGGTGCGGGTCATGGGCGGCTTTCAATGAGGCCAATCGGACGGAACTTATTGTGCGCCTGTCGTGCCAAAATGCGCGTCACCCATCATCCGGAGCACCCATGTCCCTATTGCGTCTAGTTGCAACTCTCTCGCTCCTCGGCCTCCTCACCGCCTGCGCCCCCCTCACCACCCAGAGCCCCGGCCAGGGTTACTCCCCGGTCAACGCCGTTGCGGAAGGCGACGCCAAGCACCTCATGCTCTTTGGTCATGACGTGGTGAGCTACTTCACCGAGAACACGCACAAGAAGGGCGCTGCGAATATTCGCAGCGAATACAAGGGCGTGACCTTCTACTTTTCCAAGCCGGAGCACAAGGCGCTGTTCGACGCCGCGCCGGAGAAGTATCTGCCGCAGTACGGCGGCTACTGTTCCAACGGCATCGTCTACGGCATTCCGTGGGGTGGCGATGCAGACGCCTGGCGCATCATCGACGGCAAGCTGTACATCTTCGGCGGCGCCGGCTCGCGCGATGGCTTCATGGTCGATCCGCCGAAGCACATTGCGCTGGCTGACAAGTACTGGAAGGAAGAGGTCAGCGGCAGCAATGCGTTCTTCCAGCGCAGCAAGCGCATGATTTTCCGCGTGCCGCATTACAAGAGCGGCGAAGAGGTGGCGGCGGAAGTGGCCAAGGCGCGGGCCGCGGGAACGCTGAAGTAGCCCCCTGGCCGTCCGGGCGGGCGACGCCCCGGGGGCTGCATGGAAATGCGGCCCCAAAGTCGCTATAGTGGGGCGCCATGAATACCCCCGTGAAATCGCCCGCCGCCAAGGCCACGCGCAGCAGCGCGGTCGACCGCAAGCTGCAGTTGCGCGAAGTGGTCGAGGGTTTGTCGCAGGAGGGCTATCTCTCCGCCGACGACACCGACCATCTCCTGAATGACCAAAAGTACCGGCGGGGCGACATGCACCCGCTGGTGCTGATCGCCGACGCGCGCTTTCGCAATGCGAAGAACGGCAAGGCGCTGGACATCGAGACCCTGACCGAATGGCTGGCCGGGTTCGTCGGGCTGCCGTACTTCCACATCGATCCGCTCAAGATCGACATGCGCGCCGTCACCGAGGTGATGAGCGCCGACTATGCGCAGCGCCGCCTCATCCTGCCGGTCGAGTTCAAGGGACGCGACGCCGTCATCGCCACGTCCGAGCCGTACATCACGGCGTGGGAGAAGGATCTCGCGGACATGCTGCGGTTGAACATCCGCCGCGTGATCGCCAACCCGGTCGACATCAGCCGCTACATCGGCGAGTTCTACAACCTGGCCCGCTCGGTGAAGCGCGCCGAGGAGACGGGCGTTGATGTCGGCGGCGGGGTCAACAATTTCGAGCAGTTGGTCGAGCTGGGCAAGTCCGGCCGCCAGCTGGATGCCAACGACCACCACATCGTCCATCTGGTCGACTGGCTGTGGCAGTACGCGTTCGACCAGCGCGCGTCCGACATCCACGTCGAGCCACGACGCGACGTGGGCATCATGCGCTTCCGCATCGACGGTGTGCTGCATGAGGTCTACCAGATGCCCGCGACCGTGATGGTGGCGATGACCTCGCGCATCAAGATCCTGGCGCGCATGGATGTGGTGGAAAAGCGCCGCCCGCAGGACGGCCGCATCAAGACCCGCATGCCGGATGGTCAGGAAATCGAGCTGCGCATCTCGTCCATGCCGACCGCGCACGGCGAGAAGTTGGTGATGCGGATATTCGATCCGGAAGTGCTGACCAAGGATTTTGCCGAGCTGGGCTTCTCGAAGGAAGAGCATGAGATCTGGCAAAAGCTGATCTACAGCCCCGGCGGCATCCTGCTCGTCACCGGCCCGACCGGCTCGGGCAAGACCACGACGCTCTACAGCACGCTGAAACAGCTGGCGACGCCCGAGGTGAACGTCTGCTCGATCGAAGACCCGATCGAAATGATCGAACCCAAGTTCAACCAGATGCAGGTGGTGCATGACATCGGCCTGGGCTTTGCCGAAGGCGTGCGTGCGCTGATGCGACAGGACCCGGACATCATCATGGTGGGCGAGATCCGCGACCTGGAAACAGCCGAGATGGCGGTGCAAGCCGCACTCACCGGCCACCTAGTCTTCAGCACGCTGCATACCAACGATGCGCCGACGTCGGTCACGCGCCTGCTCGATCTCGGCGTGCCGTCGTATCTGGTCGGCGCCACGGTGCTCGGCGTCATGGCCCAACGTCTCGTGCGCACGCTCTGTCCGCACTGCAAGGAGAAGGTCCCGTTCCATCGCGACGAGGACATCAATCTCTGGAACTCCACCATTTCACCCTTCAAGGCGCCGCCGCCGGATCATGTGTACAAGCCGGTCGGTTGCCTCGAATGCCGCAATACCGGCTACAAAGGCCGCGTGGGCATTTACGAGATCCTGCTCATGGATCGCAGCATCAAGAAGTTCATCACCGACAAGACCGACCTGCAGGAGCTGACCCGGGAAGCGTACAAGAGCAAGATGCGCCCGCTCCGCGTGTCGGGCGCGATGAAGGTCGCGCAAGGTGTGACCACGATGGAAGAGGTGCTCAAGGTGGCGCCGCTGGGATGAGCCGTGACGTCAAAGGATGAAATGCAGGCGGATCCGCTTCATGCGTCACGGGGCGTCCTGATATGCACTCGCTGTGGTGCGGTCACGCGATGGGCGGCGGGCACACAGCGGGCTGCCGCCCCTGCCTGCAGAACCTGCGGTCAGCCCATGAAGCCGTATGACCCGACGGAGAATCCGGTGGGCACCAATCCTCGCAATGCGCTCTGGGGGTTCGGTGCATTCTGACTGCCGGCCGTCCGGCTGCATTCGACGATTGCGAATATTCGCACTGGGACTTTTGCTCTTTTCCGTTGGTGCTGGCGCGCAGACCATCGTTCTGGTCCGCCATGCCGAGAAGGCCGATGCCCCCAAGGATGATCCCGCGTTGAGCGAGGCCGGTCAACGTCGCGCCCAGGCATTGGCGGTGGCATTGAAGCGCAGCAACGTCACGGCTGTTTACACCACGCAGTTGCGGCGCACGCAGGAGACGGCTGCGCCGCTTGCCACGGCCGCTGGCGTGACGCCCAGGGTGCTGACCGTTGCGCGTGGTGGCGTGGCGGAGCACGTGGCCGAGGCCGTCAAGCTGGCGCGCGAAAAGCCGGACGGCGTCGTGGTCATCGTGGGCCACAGCAACACCGTTCCTGCCATCGCCCGGGCACTGGGCGCGGACGCCGCCGACATGCCGGAGTGCGAATATTCGCGGCTCATCACGCTGCTGCCCGGACTGCCGGCGCGGACGATTGTCGCGCGCTACGGCGAGCCGGATGGCGCGTGTCCGTGATGCACTTCACTTCGCCTTACGCGGCAAGGGCTAGAATGGGCGAAAGCGGGATCGCAAGGCCCCGCCAACAGAAGGGAGTACAGCGTGGACAACAACGCTTCCATTGACAAGGCAGCCATCGACGCGAACATTGCCCGCACGGTCGACAGGGCCGCGCTGCGCAAGGTGCGCAATCTGGTCGACAACTTTGAGCGTGATGAGCGTGCGGCAAAGGCCCAGCAGTTCAGACTGGTCTTCTGGCTGGTCGTGGCGATTGGGGTCTTTTTCGTAACCTGGGTGATCACGGCAAAACCAGCAGCGGCACCGCCAAAGGTTGAGGTCATGAGTGAGTTTGAACGATGCATGGTGGACACCCGAACGCAGGTTCGACTCACGCGCGAGCGAGAGCTCATGCAGGCGAACCCGGCGCTCACGAAGGCAGAGGCCATTCGATTGGCTCGTGGCGATGACGCATTGATACATCGTGCCGCTCTGGAGCGATGCGAACGTGATAAGGCGAACTGAGCCCTGACGCCAAGTCCATGAACCCCGAGCCCATCAACATCGACAAACAAGCCATCGCCGAGAACATCGAGCGCTCGGTGGACAAGGCTGCGCTGCGCAAGGTGCGCAATATGGTTGACAACTTCGAGCGCAACGAGCGCGCAGAAACGGCGCGGCAATTCTGGGTGATGCTCGCGGCTGTCATCGTGGCACTGGTCGTATTCGTCAGCGTGGCGCCCTTCATCAAGAAAGCGAAAGCGCCCGCAAAGAACGATGTCGGTGATTTGATTGCAGCATGCGCCGCGAGACAGCAGCATGACGTCCGTGGTGAGCGGGAGCGGGAACTCCGCCAAGCCAGCCCGGCATTGAACGATGCGGCAATTGCCGCCCGCCTCAAGGCCGATGCAGGAGACATTTATCATGTCGCGCGCCGTCAATGCGAGCAAACGCACGGCCGCTCGAAGTGACCCACCGCATGAACCCCGATCCCTCGAACATCGACAAGCAAGCCATCGCCGAGAACATCGAGCGGGCGGTGGACAAGGCGGCGCTCCGCAAGGTGCGCGGGCTTGTCGACGAACTGGAGGCAGAACAGTCGCTCTGGCAGCGCCAGCAGAAGTGGATCCTGCTCATCGGCGCGGTCGGCGTGATGGGCGCGCTGACCTGGGTGACGCTGAGCAAGCAGCGCGACGAGGCCGCCGAAGCGCGCCGTGCCTGCGAGCTCGCGGAATGGCAGAAGCGCGTGGCCGTGCTCACGGCCGAGATCAAGGGCCGCAGCCCCGACATCACGCAGGTCGAGCTGAAGCGGCAGATCGACGGCTATCGCCAGCAGTTCCAGGACGCCGCCAGCCGCGCTTGCGCACCGCGCTGATCGTCTCCCGTCCCGGTTTGCCCGGGGCTCGTCGCATGCCGGTGCCGCGCCCTGCGCCTGCCGCTAGACTTGGCGCATGAGTTCCCAGTTGGTATACATCCCCTTCCTTCTCATCGTGTCCTTGATGGTCGCCGCACTGGGGTATGTCTGGTGGTGGAACACGCGCGGTGGCGGAAAGCTCGAGCGCGACCGGCAGGATGCCGAATCGCGCCGCCGCGCGCCGCGACTGCAGATGAATGGCTGGCGCTACAACGGCACGCCCGACGGCGATATCCGCTATCGGGTTTACGGCACCTCGCCCGGCGGGCTCAAGTGGAAACTGGAGTACGACTCGGACCACTCCTCGTCGTCTTCATCACCCAGGCTGCGGTTGCTGGTCGACAGCCTGACCTGCGCGGAGCATGAGTGGGAACTGATGGACCGCTGGTCGTTCGACCTGTCTCGGAAAGGCGTTGCGGGTGCGCTCATTGGCGGCATCGCCGCCATCGGCAGCGCGTTGTCCCGGGACATGGCGAAGAAGCGCGACTTCTTTCTGGGTGCCGAGCCGCGGCCGGTGGGTTCATTCGCGCTGCGCGAGAGGTTCGTGGTCGTTGCCGCCTCCTCCCGATACGACGCGCTGATCGACGCCGAGACCGAAGGCCGCATCCTCAATTGGCCGGAGTTCAAGGGATCGATGAGCAAGCCCGACAACTGCCTGTCCGCCGGATTGCGTCCGAACGGCATGGAAGTGAAACTGTATGTGGACGGCCCGAGCGTCGAGGTCATCGAGCAGGTGGTCAGGCTGGGCGAGGCGCTGGCCGATGGCACAGCCCGGGCGCGCGGTCGAACCTGAGTCACACCGCAACTGTTCCCGACACGGGCGCAGACTTTGCCGGCTGGGGCGCCGCCGTTCAGGCCTTGTCGAGCGTGGCCAGAAAGGCCTTCCGTTCCGCCGGATCGTCGATGTTCTCGGCGAGCTTGGTGTAGAGCTCCTTGATGGTGCCGGTGGAGCCAGCAGCCTGCTTGATGAGCAGCTTCGCCAGCGGGCCCACATAGCTTGCCAGGCGCTTCTCCGCCGTGGCCAGCACGTCGGTGGAGAACACTGCACGCGGGCCGGTGCTGGCGGTGCTGGCGGCGCTGGTGGCCGCGGTCTTGCTTGCGGCGGTCGCATCCACTCGCGGGCTGGAGAGCTCGGCGCCCTGCCAGACCTTCACCCGCTTCAGGAATGCATCCTTCTCAGCACCGTCCTGGATGTTGTCCGCCAGCGCCGCAAAGAACTCGTCCAGATTGGCAGCGGATGCCTGGCTGTCGCGCACCACCACGCGCGCCAGTGGACCGAGATAACGGGTGAGCGAGCTCTCGATATCCTTCAGCCGTTCCGGCGCGATCTCCAGCGCCTTGGCCATCATCCGGGTCTCTTCGCCGGGCGGCGCGGTGCGGGTGGTGGCATCGACCTGGGGAAGCGGCAGGTTGAGCGGCTGCGTCTTCTCCACATCCATGGCCTTCATGGCCACGGTGGCGGTGAATTCCTTGCCCTGCAGGGCCGAGAGCAGGCTGGTGAGGAAATCGCGCGCGGTCGCGAAGCGGTCAGCCGGCTTCTTGGCCAGCGCCTGCCTGAAAAACGCATCCATGCTGGACGGCAGGTCGGGGCGGTAGGCGGAGGGCGGCGGCGGCTCAGCCGAGAGCACGTTGTGCATCACCGCGGCGGGGGTGTCGGCGAGGAACGGGTTCTTGCCCGTGATCATCTCGTACAGCACCACGGCAGCGGCCCAGAGATCGGTGCGACCGTCGGCGGTGAGGCCCATCAGCTGTTCCGGCGCCATGTGCGACGGCGTGCCGACGACGGTGCCGACCTGCGTCATCGACGAGGTGCCGATCCGGGCGATGCCGAAATCCATCAGCTTCACCTTGAGGCCGTTGGTCACCATGATGTTGGCGGGCTTGATGTCGCGATGGACGACACCCTGCTTGTGCGAGTAGTCCAGCGCCACCAGGAGCTGCTTCATGATTTCGAACACGTGGACCATCTCGAAGCGCTTGCCCTTCTTGAGATAGTCCTTCAGCTCGTTGCCCTCGGCGTACTCCATGACGATGAACGCCATGCCGTTGTCTTCCGAGTATTCGAAGACCTGCACGATGCCCGGATGCTGCAGCCTGCCTGAGGCCTGGGCCTCGCGCTTGAAGCGGGCAACGGCCTCTTCCGACTCTGCATCGGCCAGAAACTCGGGCAGGATGGTCTTGATGGCGACCCGGCGTTCGATGACTGGGTCGAAGCCCTCGTACACCATGCCCATGGCGCCCTTGCCCAGTTCCTTGACGATCTGGTACTTGCCGATTTTGTCGGGTGGGGACATGGGGTTGACGTTTGACGAGTGACGAGTGACGTGTGACGGTTAAGTGGTGACGGCTGGAAAGTGCGGAAGGTCTTCTCCCGTCACCTGTCACCCGTCACTGGTCACGCATTACTTGTCCAACAGCTTCATCGCCTTTTGCAGACTGCGGCGCATGCGGTTGAACGAGGTGCCCAGCGTGCTGATCTCGTCCTTGCCCTTGTCCATGAACTCGGGCACATCGAAATCACCGGTGGAAATCTTGTCCGCCGCGGCCGACATCTCACGGATGGGGCGCACGATCAACAACGACAGCATGATGTTCAGCACCACGAAGGTCACCGCGAAGATGGCCGCGAGCGAACTCATGAACGTGGTGAAGGCGCGGTTGGCGTTCTTGATCGGCACATCCATCGGCACTGACACCACCTGCGCGCCGATGATTTCCTGGTGTTTCCAGCCAAAGCCGTTGTTCTCGCCATAGAGCTTCAGCATCGATGCGGGTGCTGCGGCCGGCACGCTGTGGCAGGCGAGGCACGCCGGGTCCTTGATCTGGATCGGACGGGCGAGATAGAGCTGGCCACCGGTG
>JANRIX010000013.1:0-1704 GCA_033764435.1 Burkholderiales bacterium | reverse complement strand
CGGCATGCGGATGCCGGTGCCGCGCGATGGCACCGAATTTGCTCTGATGTTTTCGGTAGTTGTGGCAGTTGATGATCAAGTTTAACAGCACACTAAAGGAGATGTTCATCCATGCAGATTCTCGAGCGCATCGAAGACCAGTTGTCAGCCACCGGCCTGCCCCTGGTGGGCGTCACGCTGGCGGCCGTGCCCTGTCCCGACACGCCGGTGATCCTGACTTTGCACTGGCATGGCTTCATCAGGCAGAAACTGGTTGAACTGGAGGAGGCCGAGGCCGTGGCCTTCGCGCCGATTCCCAGTTCATCGCTGCAACTGAATGAACGCTGGCGCAACCTGGTCGCGGTCGACCGCGCGGCGATGGACGCGGCGTGGGCGCTGGGCGCATGGGATGTGGCGCGGGCGGAACGCCCGGGCTGCCTGCGCCGCGGCGCGGATGCGGGCGAGGCGCTGGAATGCCTGCAGGCTTTTGGCGCCTATCCGCACGCGGTCAACGGCGCGCAGGTCGCGGTCTCCGATGCGCCGGACAGCGACGACCTGGTCGAACTGGCGGCGTCGCGGGGTTACCTGATGTGGGTGTTCCGGCCGGTGCGCGGCGGTATCTGGAAGGAGTACGCCGACGACGCCACCCTCAGCGAGGAAGGGCGCCGGTCTTTGCCCTGCCCGCATGCGCCGGTGCCGCCGGCGTGTACCGGCAAACGCAAAACCGTCTATCGTTTTGGTATTCCCAGACATCGTGCCTTGCCGGTGCCGTGTCCCGCAGAAATACACTAACTATTTGTTTTAATTGATATTTTAGTGTAAGCGAGTACTTGCTTCAAGGGGCGGGGCGGCAACGTCCCCCTTGAATTCCCCTCCGTACGGCTCTATTATTAGCACTCGCTTGAGTCGAGTGCTAACAGCCTCGCTCGCGGTTTCCGATTTATTCAACCGTCCTGAGGAGAGTTATCCATGAAGATTCGTCCGTTGCACGACCGCATCATCGTGAAGCGGCTGGAAGAAGAGCGCAAGACTGCTTCCGGAATCGTGATTCCTGACACCGCCGCCGAAAAGCCGGATCAGGGTGAAGTCAAAGCCGTCGGCAATGGCAAAAAAACCGATGACGGCAAGGTTCTGCCGCTCGACGTCAAAGTCGGCGACAAAGTGCTGTTCGGCAAGTACTCCGGGCAGACCGTCAAAGTCCAGGGTGAAGAACTGCTCGTGATGCGCGAAGAAGACATCATGGGCGTCATCGAGTAACCCACAGAGAATATCCAGGAGATCCCAAATGGCAGCTAAAGACGTCAAATTCCACGAAAACGCCCGCCACAAGATCGTGGCCGGCGTGAACGTACTGGCCGATGCGGTCAAGGTCACCCTCGGCCCGAAAGGCCGCAATGTCGTGCTCGAGCGCAGCTTCGGCGCCCCCACCGTCACCAAGGACGGCGTGTCGGTGGCCAAGGAAATCGAGCTGAAGGACAAGTTCGAGAACATGGGCGCGCAGATGGTGAAGGAAGTCGCCTCCAAGACTTCGGACACCGCCGGCGACGGCACCACCACCGCCACCGTGCTGGCGCAGTCGATCGTGCAGGAAGGCATGAAATACGTTGCCGCCGGCATGAACCCGATGGACCTGAAGCGTGGCATCGACAAGGCGGTCACCGCCATCGTCGGTGAACTGAAGAAACTCTCCAAGCCCTGCACCACCAGCAAGGAAATCGCCCAGGT
>JANRIX010000028.1:0-1659 GCA_033764435.1 Burkholderiales bacterium | reverse complement strand
TGCATGTCGCCGGCGAATATCTGCACCGGGATCATCGCGGCGGCGGCGATGACGCCCGCCATCATCGCCTTGCGCACGGCAATGCCATTGTCACCGCGCAGCACGCGATAGGCGCTGATGCCGGCGATGAGGAAGGCGACCGTCAGTCCGCTGGCCAGCAGCATGTGCGCCAGGCGGTACGGCCTCGACGGGTTGAGGATGATGGCCGCCCAGTCCGTCGCGTGGACGACACCGTCGCGCAGTTCAAAGCCGGCGGGCGTGTGCATCCAGCTGTTCAGCACGATGATCCAGAAGGCCGAAAGCGTCGTGCCACCGGCGACGAGCACGGTGGCCAGCGTGTGCACCCAGTTGGGCACGCGGCGGAAGCCGAACAGCATGATGCCCAGGAACACCGCCTCCAGGAAGAAGGCCGTCAGCACCTCATAGGCAAGGAGCGGCCCGGCGATATTGCCGACCTTTTGCATGAAGCCCGGCCAGTTGGTGCCGAACTGGAAGCTCATGGTGATGCCGCTGACCACGCCCATCGCAAAGGACAGCGCGAACACCTTCACCCAGAAGCGGTAGGCATCCATCCAGGCCTCGTCGCCGGTGCGGTTATACGCCAGCTTGAAGCCGAGAAGCGCCCAGCCAAGCGCAATGGTGATCGTCGGGAACAGGATGTGGAAGCTGATGTTCGCGGCGAACTGGATGCGGGAGAGGATCAGCGGGTCAAGCGCGCTCATGATGCAGCCTCCTTCTTGCCGTTCTGTTTGCCGCCCTGTTTGCCTCCGGGCAGCACGAACAACTTGTCCTTCATCTCCAGCACCCGCGCGATACGCGAGCCAAGGGACAAGAGCTGGACAAGCCGTTCCGTTTCCAGCTTCTGGATATCGGCATACCAGCCGGTCAGCAGCTCGATCTGTTCGTGCATGGCGGCCATGCGCGTCTGGGCATGGGCATCGGCCTCGGTCTGCGGGCTGGCCATCAGCAGATCACGCAGGGTGGTGAGCGTTGGGTCGATCTCGCGCTTCTTGCGCTCCTCCACCAGCGTCCGCATGATCGCCCAGACATCCTCCGGCGTGTCGAAATATTCGCGCCGGTCTCCGGGGATGTGGCGCATCCGCACCAGGTTCCAGCTTTGCAGTTCCTTCAGCCCCATCGACACGCTGCCGCGCGACAGGCCGAGCGCGTCGACCAGATCATCGGCATTGAGCGCGCGGTTCGACACGAAGAGCAGTGCGTAAATCTGCCCCACGGTGCGGTTGATGCCCCAGCGGCTGCCCATCTCCCCGAAATGGAGGACGAACGCCTGGACGATGGGGGACAGGTTCATGGAGCCGTTCCAAAGTTTCAATAATTATTGAAAGTACGCGAAAGGGCCGGCGATGGCAAGCGGCATCGTCAAAGGGTGATGCGGATCGGGACAGGCGCCAGGGGCATGTTCAGGGACGCGTCCGGGTTGCTGCCGAAAGGCCGGTCCAAGTGCCCGCCTTGTCGCGCTGCACAATTTCGGCTAGGCGCGCCCGCAATCTCGCTCTCTATCAGGAATGTTCATGAGCCTCCGCCCCCAATCGCTGCGGAACGTGGCGATCATCGCGCACGTCGACCATGGCAAGACAACGCTGGTTGACCAGCTGTTCCGCCAGTCCGGCACGTTCCGCGACAACCAGCGCGTCGAGG
>JANRIX010000058.1:0-133079 GCA_033764435.1 Burkholderiales bacterium | reverse complement strand
GGCCACATCGGTACCTGTACCCATGGCAATGCCGACGTCGGCGCGCGCCAAGGCGGGCGCGTCGTTGATGCCGTCCCCGGCCATCGCGACACGTCTACCTTGGGCTTGCAGCTTTGCCACCAGGTCAACCTTGTCTTGCGGACGCACCTCGCCGTGCACCTCGTCGATGCCAAGCTTCTTTGCGACGGCCTGCGCGGTGGCGAGGCCGTCACCCGTGGCCATGACCACTCGAATGCCCGCAGCGTGCAGCTGCTCGATGGCTTCAAAGGACGATTCCTTGATCGGGTCGGCGACGGCAATCAATCCCGCCAGTTGTCCCGCCACCGCCAGGAACATGACCGACGCGCCTTCCGCGCGCCGTTGCTCCGCCGCCTCGGTCAACGCGTTGGTTTCGACAGAGAGATCGGTCATCAATGCGGTGTTGCCCAATGCAACGGATTGCCCATCCACGTTCCCTTTGACGCCGATGCCAGTATCGGACTGGAAATCCTGGGCCTTGCCCAGCACCAGGCCACGCTCTTTGGCTTCAGCCACGATGGCGTCCGCCAAAGGATGCTCACTACCTTGGTCCAAGGTCGCGCCAATGCGCAACACTTCGTCTTCCGTGAAACCTGCGGTCGGCACCACGCTGTGGAAGACGGGTTTGCCCAAGGTCAGTGTGCCGGTCTTGTCGACGATCAGCGTATCGATGCGGCGCAGGTTTTCGATTGCCTCGGCATCGCGAAACAGGATGCCGCTCGTTGCCGCGTTGCCGGTGGCCACCATGATGGACATGGGTGTGGCAAGACCCAGCGCGCAGGGACAAGCGATGATCAAGACGGCCACCGCATTCAACATCGCGAAGGTCCAGCGCGGCTCCGGTCCTGCGAATCCCCACACCAGCAACGTCGTTACCGCAATCGCCAAGACTGCCAGCACAAACCAGTAGGACACGACATCCGCCATGCGCTGCATGGGGGCACGCGAACGCTGCGCCTGCGCCACCATCTGCACGATCTGGGACAGCATGGTTTCTGCGCCAACCCGCTCGGCGCGCATCACCAGCGCGCCATTGCCATTGATCGTGGCGCCCACGACCTTGACGCCGGGTGTTTTCTCGACCGGGATGGGCTCGCCAGTGATCATCGACTCATCCACGCTGGAACGTCCCTCGATCACGACCCCGTCCGTCGGGACTTTTTCGCCGGGGCGAACCCTGAGTTGGTCACCGATGTGAACGTGCGAAAGAGGGATATCCTCTTCGGTGCCATCCTCCGCGATGCGCCGTGCGGTCTTGGGCGCCAGCCCGAGCAACGCCTTGATCGCAGCCGACGTTTGTGACCTCGCCTTGAGCTCCATGATCTGGCCCAGCAGCGTCAGCGACACGATCACTGCGGCGGCTTCGTAATACACGCCCACGCGGCCATGTGCCTCGAAGCCGCTCGGAAACCAGCCGGGTACCAGTGTCGCCACCACACTGTAGAGGAACGCTGCCCCGACGCCGGTCGCAATCAACGTCCACATGTTGGGGCTGCGGTGAAGGACCGATTGCCAGCCTCGCACGAAGAAAGGCCATCCTGCCCAGAGCACGACGGGAATCGTCAGGAACAGTTCGGCCCAGGTCCGCGCCGCTGGCGGAATGGCACTGACATGCTGACCGAACATTGCGAGCAGCGTCACGATGACCGTGAGCGGCAAGGTCCACCAGAAGCGCCGTCCAAAGTCGACCAATTCGGGATCCGGTCCCTCCTGCAATGTCGGCATCACCGGTTCCAGCGTCATGCCGCAAATAGGGCAATTGCCAGGCACTGGCTGGCGGATCTGCGGATGCATGGGACAGGTGAAGACAGTCTCTGTCGCGGGTTCGGCCGGGATCGGCGCGGGTGTGCTCGCGCCATGATCATGGGAATGCGCGTGCGTCGCGCCTGCATGGCTGTGAGCGTGTTCGGTGTGATTCATCGCGATCCCAAGTTGATCAACAGCTGCAGGTTTGGCATGCCATCCTTCGCGGCGTTCATTTCGCATCGGTGGCTCAGTATGCGCGGAAACCCGCATTCGATTTTGATCTCAGTCAAATGTGCCGCAGGCTGGGTGCGGCATTGTCGTCTTGCGCTCAAAACAATGCTTCACGCGAGGCAAGCCATGACCCTGACGCGCTGACCACCCCGTCTTGCTCTCGCACCGGCGCATTCCTCGCTCGTGCCAGGCATGACCATGCTTTCGGCTCCTGGTGCAATCCGTCGAATGACAGTCGTCAAGGTCCCACATGGAATTCCGAGCTGTCCTACGAATTGTTTCGTCTTTGTCCGATTTGAAAGGGCGTCCGGCGTGCGCACGATACCCAATGCGTTGCCTGAACAGTTCACTTCCCCTCCAGGAGATCACCATGCCGCATCAGACTCAGACGAATCCCGACATGCAAAGCTGCATTGCAGCTTGTACCGAGTGCCACAATATCTGCCTCCAAATGGCCATGACGCATTGCCTGCAGTTGGGGGCAAGCACGTTGAAGAAGAGCATTTCAAACTCATGATGAATTGCGCGGAGCTTTGCCAGGTCGCCGGCAATTTCCTGCTCACCCAGTCGCCCTTGCATGGCGCCGTGTGTGGAGCCTGCGCGGAAGTCTGCAACGCCTGCGCGCAAAGTTGTGAGGAGGTAGGCGACATGGACGAGTGTGTGAAAGTGTGCCGAGACTGTGCGGACAGTTGCGAGCAGATGGCGACCTCCGCAGGACTGAAGGGAGCGGCGTCCAACAAGACGAAGCGGGCCGGCGCGGATCGGCATTGAGAAATTCCGCTTGACCTTCCCCTTGGGGGAGGGTTTATCGTAGGCAATGTCGCTCGATGCCGTTTTCACGGGCCGGGCGGCGGACGGAACCAATTCTCTGTCACAATGGTCACTACACCATCATGAAATTCCTGCGCAAACTGGCATTGTTGTGGTTGCTGGCCTGGCTCCCGATCTCGGGCGTCATGGCAGCCACTATGCCGTTTTGTGCGCAAGGCATGATGGGGGCCATGCATCTGGCCCAGTCTGACGGGATGCAGGCGGACGAGTCCCAGAGCTCGTCGCACTGCGATCCGTCCAAGCGCGGCGCTCCGCAGGTCAGTTGCGAACATTGCGACCTCTGCCACATCGCTGGTGCGATCCTGCCACCGTCGATGGCCTCCACCGGCGGTGCGGTCCCGCCGCTCGACCCTGCTGACACCAGCCGGGCCGACTTCTCGTCGTTCTTCCCCGATCTCCTGCCTCGACCTCCTGCACGGCCCCAGACTTAGCGCCTGGGAGTTCGATCTGCGCGCGCATCGGTAGTAGCGGCTAAGCCGCTTTAGCTGTCGCACGCCGTCTCCCAGGGTTTACGTGACCCTTTGGAGACCTTCATGATTTCTCGATTCTGTATTTGCCTGGCCCCTGTCGCATTACTTGTGACGACAACCGTGTCGGCCCAGCAACATGCCCACCACGGTGGACAACCGACGAAGACCGCTGACACGCCACAACCGGTGGCCTCAGTCGCCCCGAGCGTGGGCTATACCTCGGCTTTCCAGGACTACCAGCGTTTCCGGCTCGACGAGCCCATGGTCGACTGGCGCCGCATCAACGACGACATGGCGGGCTTGGGCGGCCATGCCGGCCATCTCCGTGGCACTGCTCTCCCGGCTGAGACCAAGCCCAAGGCGGTCAATCACTCGCAGCACGGAGGTAAGCCGTGAGCCCGCGCATTGCGACCACAGTTGTTGCCGCGCTGCTCCTGGTCGGCTGCACGACGACCGGTGTAGACCGCACCATCGATGCGGCGGCTACCCTTGCCAAGAATGAGTTTGGCGCACTGTCCGCCTGGAACGCTACCGAGACCGCACAGCGCGACGCCAAGGCGGATGCCGATCAGCGGCTCGCCAAACCGCTCACCGCGGATGATGCCGTTGCCATTGCGCTCCGCTACAGCCCGGCCTATCAGGCACTCCTGTCGGACGCTGCTGCGGCCTCCGCGCAAGCCGCCCAATCGGGACGGATCACCAATCCGGTATTCACTTTCGAGCGTCTGGCGCGCCGCGAGGAAGGAGGCATCGACCTCGACATCGGCCGCATGATCGCGGTGCCGCTCCTGGACTTGCTGTTCCTCCCGTCCCGCCTGGAAGTGGCCAAGGCCCGCCAGGACCGCGCGGCCCTGCAAGCCGCCAGCGCGTCCCTAGAAACTGCGACGAATGCCCGCCTGGCGTGGGTGCGCGCCGTGGCTGCACAGCAGTCGGTTCTCTACTTTGAACAAGTGAAACAGGCGGCCGAATCGGGTGCTGAACTCGCGCGCCGGATGCAGTCCGTCGGCAACTTCAGCAAATTGCAGCGCGCCCGCGAGCAGGCGTTCTACGCTGACGCATCGGCACAGCTGGCACGCGCCAAACAGGCGGCGCTCGCGACGCGAGAAGCGTTGGTGCGGACCCTTGGCCTCAATACCGAACAGGCCATGCAGCTGAAACTGCCCGACCGCCTGCCCGATTTGCCGACGGCTGCGAAATCCGAACAGGACACGCAACGGGCATTGAGCGACCGCCTCGACGTGCGCCTTGCCACCCGTGATCTCGAAGCGCTCGCGAAAGCGCGCGGCTTGAACACGGTCACGAGCTATGTCGATGGCCTGCACATTGCCGGCGTACGCAACAGCGAATCGGGCAAGCCTCCGCAGAAGGGGTACGAACTGGAGATCCCGCTGCCGCTCTTCGATTTTGGGGACGCGAAACGAGCCGCTGTCAAAGCCGAGTATCTCGCGGCATTGAACCGCACGGCGCAGGTGGCCGTGGACGCGCAATCCCAGGTGCGTGAGAGCTATGGCAGCTATAGAACCGCGTACGACCTGGCGGCGCACTACCGCGACGAGGTGGTCCCGCTCAGGAAGGCGATCGCTGACGAGATGTTGCTCAAGTACAACGGCATGCTGATCGGCGTGTTCGAGTTGCTCGCCGACGCGCGCGAACAGATCGGTAGCGTGATTCTCGCCATAGACGCTCAGCGCGACTTCTGGCTCGCCGACGCCGCATTGAAATCCACCCTGTTGGGCAAGCCCGCCGCCGGCGCCGCCATGGAGGCTAGCGCACGTTCCGCCGCCTCCAGCGGCGGTGGCCACTGATTTCGAAGGATCACTCATGACATCACGCAGACAATTTCTCGCAGGCACCGGGGTGCTCTTCGGAGCCGCCGCGGTGAGCAAGGCCGCCATGGGCGCTGTCCCCGAGGCCGCCACCACCACGAGTCCTCTTATGGCGCCACCGCTGTATCCCGGCGCGGGCCGGCCATATCGCCCGGTCGTGACGCTGAATGGCTGGACGCTCCCCTTTCGCATGAAGAACGGCTGGAAGGAGTTTCATCTGATCGCAGAGCCGGTGATTCGCGAAATCGCTCCCGGCATGAAGGCGCGCCTGTGGGGTTACAACGGTCAGTCACCTGGCCCTACGATCGAGGTCGTGGAAGGCGACAAGGTCCGCCTGTTTGTGACCAACAAGCTGCCGGAACACACCACGATCCATTGGCACGGCCAGCGCCTGCCCAATGGCATGGACGGCGTTGGCGGATTGAACCAACCGCAGATCAAGCCAGGTCAGACCTTCGTCTACGAGTTCGAGGCTCGTCGGCCCGGCACCTTCATGTATCACCCGCATGCCGATGAAATGACCCAAATGGCCATGGGCATGATGGGATTCTGGGTCACCCACCCAAAGAATCCTGGAGCCACACCGGGCTACCGAGAGGCGGACCGAGACTTCTGCTTCCTGCTCAACGCCTACGACGTCGAGCCCGGCAGCGCAGTGCCCAAGGTGAACACCATGCTGGATTTCAACCTCTGGACCTGGAACTCACGCGCGTTTCCGGGCATCGACTCGCTGGTGGTGGGTCTCAACGACCGCGTACGGATCCGTATCGGAAACCTCACCATGACCAACCATCCCATTCACCTGCATGGTCACGAGTTCGTGGTGGCGGGCACCGATGGCGGTTGGACACCGCCCGGTTCGCGGTGGCCCGAAGTCACCACCGACGTGGCCGTAGGTCAAATGCGTGCGATCGAATTCGACGCCACCGAGCCCGGCGACTGGGCGTTTCACTGCCACAAGTCGCACCACACCATGAATGCAATGGGCCATGACGTGCCCACGATGATCGGCGTGGACCATCGCGGCGTGGTCAATCAGATCAACAAGCTGATCCCCGACTACATGGTGATGGGCGAACGCGGCATGGCCGACATGGGTGAGATGGAGATGCCGCTGCCGGACAACACGCTGCCGATGATGACGGGCCAGGGACAGTTTGGCCCCATCGAAATGGGCGGCATGTTCACCACCGTGAAAGTGCGGGAAGGCCTGAAGCGCGACGACTACAAGGACCCGGGACCGTACAAATTTCCCAAGGCCACTGTCGCTTATGAGTGGACCGGCGCATCGATGAATCCGGAGCGCGCGCCGACCTCCCGAATGACCGACATTGACCCGGCGACCGGGAAGGGGATCGGGCGTCGCGAGGTCATCCTCGACGTCAAGAAGCCGTCGGGCCACGGCTCTCACCATTGATGCATCGCCGCCATGCCGCATCTCGCCTGGCTGATCCTGCTCCTCCCGCTCGCGTGCGGTTGCGAGCGTTGCGACTGGAGCTGGGTCTGCTTTGGCGTGGCCGGACTGCTGGCCACCGCTCTGTTCTACGTGCTCGCGATCTCACGCGAGCTCATCAACCTTCTGCCTTTGCTCAAACGATAAGGAGAGTCTCATGAAACGACGCATATCCTCCGCAGCTGCGCTGCTGCTCGCCGCCATTTCCGCGCTGTATCTCGGTGTAGCTGCCGCCCACGGTACCGAAGATCACAAGAAGCCCACCACCAAGAAGGCCATTTCTAAGGATGAGCACCCCTGGGGCCGCGAAGGTGACCCCAAAAAGGCCGTGCGGACCGTGGAAGTGGACATGAGCGATGCCATGCGTTTCACGCCGGACAAGCTGGAGGTGAAACAGGGTGACACGGTGAAGTTCGTCGTCAAGAACCGGGGCAAGGTCATGCACGAAATGGTGATCGGCACCGAGAAGGAGCTGAAGGCCCATGCCGAAATGATGAAGAAGCATCCTGGCATGGAACATGAGGAGCCCTACATGGCACACGTGAGTCCGGGAAAGAGGGAAGAGATCGTGTGGCAATTCACCAAGCCGGGTGATTTCATGTTCGGTTGCCTCATTCCCGGTCACTTCGAGGCAGGCATGGTGGGCAAAATCACCGTGGCGGCCCTGAGCGCAAAGCCTGCTGCGAAGGCAGACGGTCATGCCGGCCATAAGCACTAAGCGCCGACTGTTGGCGTCTCTTCTGGTAGGCGCGGCGTGGGTGGCCGCGCCGGTTGCGTTCGCGGACGAAACGCCAGTCGTCGAGGTGTGGAAGGGACCCCAGTGCGTGTGCTGCCGCGACTGGATCAAGCACATCGAGGCGAACGGCTTTCGGGTGAAGACGCACGATACCGGCAACACCTCGATCCGCAAGCAACTCGGTATCCCGACGGAACTGGGCTCCTGTCATACCGCGCGTGTGGGTCGCTATGCGATTGAAGGCCATGTGCCGGCCCGGGAGATCACCCGGCTCATCAAAGAAAAACCCGCCGCCTTGGGGCTCGCGGTCCCGCGCATGCCGCTGGGCTCGCCGGGCATGGACGGACCTGCGTACGGCAACAAGCGTGACCCTTACGACGTTTTGCTGGTGACTCCAGAAGGCAAGACGACGGTTTATCAATCCTATCGTTGAAAGGAAACATCATGAAAAAACTCATCCCCACCGCACTCGCTGGTTTGTTGATCGCTGTGGCTGCACCCGTAATAGCAGGCGGCAAGCACGATCACGATCATGGCAAGCCGAAAGCCGCCTCAGAGGCCGCCAAATCAACGGAGATGGCGGAAGCGGAAGTGCGCAAGGTCGACAAGGAGCAAGGCAAGATCACTTTGAAGCACGGCGAGATCAAATCACTCGACATGCCCGCCATGACCATGGTGTTCCGGGTGAAGGATGCGGCACTCTTGGATAAGGTGGTGGCAGGCGACAAGATCAAGTTCCAGGCTGAAAAGATCAACGGTGCCTTCACGGTCACCCACGCCGAAAAGATGAAGTAGTCAAGGATGCGCGAACCGCATCCCCATCCCCCCGACCGTCAGCGCGCGGTGGAAAGCTATCGCACGCTGGCGCCGGGCTATGACGCGTCATGCCGTTACATCGAAGGCATCCGCAAGGATGCGGTCGAGTCCTTGCGTCTGGAAGCGGGTGAAACAGTGTTTGATGTCGCCTGTGGCACAGGAACGACCTTGATCGCCGTCGCCCACCAGGTGGGCCCTATGGGGCATGCGGTCGGCATCGAACTGGTCCCCGACATGGCCGCCATCGCCAGACGAAAGATTCAAGATGCCGGCGTGGCTTCCCAGACCGTCTTGCACGAGTGCGCGGCCGAGGATTTTGAGAGTGATCGGCAAGCCGACGCGATGCTGTTTTGCTACACCCATGATGTGCTGCAGTCGCCTCGCGCCGTGGCCAACCTGCTGGCGCACGCCAAGCCGGGCTGCCGCATCGCTGTCGTGGGGTGGCGCTGGCTGCCGTGGTCGTGGGGAGGTGTCATCAATCTTTTCAACGCCTGGCGGGCGCGCCGCTATCTCACCACTTACGCCGGGCTCGGCGATCCCTGCCATCTGTTGGCGCCTCACTTGAGCGGGTTTCGCATCGAAGCTCGCTATCATCTCGGGTCCAGTTACCGGGCCTATGGCACCGTTCCACTTCATCGCTCATGACATTTCGCAAGAATCTTCTGCTGGTGCATCGCTGGACGGGAATTGTGCTCGCGACATTCCTGGTGCTGGCCGGCCTCACGGGATCGCTATTGGCGTTCCACCATGAGATCGATGCCGTGCTGGTTCCCGAGCTGCACAGCGTCACGCCCACCGGCACGATGGCCAGCCTGGACGAAGTTGCTGCCCGCATCGAAGCGGCGCATCCGGGGTTGGTGGTGGGCTACTTCCTGTTTTCCGCGGCGGAAGGCAGCTCCATCCGCGCCATCATGAACACCGTCGAGGCGGCGGAGGCCGGGCGCCTGGATCGAGACAGTCCCAGACCCTCCGAGGTCTACATCAATCCTCATTCCGGTGCGGTGCTGGGGACCCGCAATTGGGGTGAAGTCGGCCTCTCGCGCGCCCACCTGGTCCCGATGATCTATCGGTTCCACATGAGCCTGCTGCTCGGCAAGACCGGCCAGTGGATCATGGGCATCATCGCCGTGCTGTGGATGGCGACCATGATGGTGGGGGCCTTCCTTGCCGTGCCCCGAATCGCGCATTTGCAGAAGGCATTCGTAATCAAGTGGCAGTCCAGTCGGGCGCGGATGCTCTTTGATCTGCACCGTAGCGTCGGTCTCATCGGCGGCGTGCTGCTGGTGGTGATTGCCTTCACCGGGCTATACATGAATCTCCCCCAGGTGATCGAGCCTGCGGTTGCGGCGATGTCCCCATTTTCCGAGCGGCCCGCGTCAGTGCGATCCGCCGACCAGCGGCGGGACCAGACCTGGCAGGTGGGGTGGGATGCGGCGCTCGCGACCGCGCGGGCTGCCCACCCGGTTGATCCCGTCGCAGGCATCGGCAAGATTGAGGCGCGCGGCTACTACCAGGTGAGATTCCTGCTTCCTGGCGACATCATGGACAGCGGCACGGTCCGCTACTTCGTGGACGGCCGGAACGGCCAACTGCTGGGTCACTTCAATCACCGGAGCGGCACGCTGGGCGACAAGATTCGGGTGTGGCAGTTTCCGCTGCACAGCGGACAGGGGTTCGGCATGCCCGGGCGGGTGCTGGTGCTGCTGATCGGACTGCTTCCGCCTCTGCTGGCGCTGAGCGGGCTATGGCTTTGGTTGCGCCGCCGCCGGCTGCGCCGTGCCGCCATGACCGAGACCGATGATTCTCCATCCTCCACTTATCCAACCACCAGGGAGTTCACATGAAAATCCGCCTAGCAGCACTGTTTGCATCGTTGGCAACCGTCGCAGTGGCCAACGCATCCGAACACATCGTCTGGATCAAGGACGGCAAGCACAGTGCGACCCACGACGTGGCTGCCGGCAAGTTGATCGAAGTCTGCGGAAACATCGCAGCCGGGGAGCGCTACGCCTGGAAATTCGATGCGAACGCCAAGGTGAACTTCGACATCCACTACCACGTCGAGGATCTGCTCGGTAAGCCCGCAGTCCTTGAGCGGGTGCAGCAAGGGGCATCAGTATTCGAGGCGAAAAGCAAGCAGGACTATTGCTGGACCTGGTACAACCGCAGCAAGGAACCGGTCAAGATCACGGTTCAAATCGCCAAGTCTTGATGCGATAGGTCATGACGGCACCCTGGCGAGGACTGGCACTGCTCGACACCGGAATCGCCGGCTTTGTCGGCCAGGTCGGCGACAATCGTCCTCACCGCCACTATGCCGTGCAGATCGCCATCAGCGCCAGCACGCCGGTACAGATGATTCTGCAGGGGAACGCGCGACGCGCGGCAAACGTGGTGGGCTGCCCGGCCAATGTCGAACACCAGCTCCATTCCGATGCCGCGGCGGTGGTCATCATTTACCTGGAGCCCACCACGGCCGTAGGGCGATTCGTCCACAAGCAGTTCTCGTCTCAGCACTCCTTTGCCGGTCTCGATCCCGGATTGCTGCATGCGAGAGCCTGCGCGGCCATCAGTCAGGGTTCTGCGCAGAAGCTGTCGGAGCTGGTGTCATGGATGCTGAATCGCCCACCCGATCCGCCAGCGAGTTCCGTGGACCGGCGCATTCAAGCGTTTCTGGAAACGGTTGCCTCGGCAGGGCTGCCCTCGACCGCCTCCCTGGCAGCGTCTCAATTGGCACTCTCTCCCAGTCGCTTTGTCCACTTGTTCGCGGCCGGATGCGGCATTTCATATCGTGCGTTCCTCAAGTGGCGAAAGCTCCGGACGGCACTGGAAGCGTTTGCCGCCGGGGGCAATCTCACCGCCGCTGCCCATGAAGGCGGATTCTCGGACTCTGCGCACTTTTCGCGAACCTTTGCAGACATGTTCGGCACCTCGCCCACGACCGCGCTGCGCGGTTTGAACTTCCAGGCAGCCCGTCATGGATAGCAGTTTCGTTCAAGCGTCCGCCGGCAAGAGCGCGGAAAGTGGAGGCTCTTTCACACTACGGGCAGGTGTATTCATGTTGCGCACGACGATTCGATACTTCTCCTATCCCCTGATCATGCTGATTGTGGCCGCTGCGTTGTTGGCACTTTGGACCTCCGGCGGTGCCTTGTGGCCGGCTGCGACCGGGATTGCCCTGTTGGGTGTACTCGTGGTCGCCGTACTGGAGTGGCTAGCGCCTTACGAAGAGCGCTGGCTTCACGCTCATGCGGATGTCGGCGCGGATCTGCTGCACAACCTGGTCAACTTGAGCTTGATACAGTTCGTGTCGTATTGGTTGTATCGCTGGACATCCGCCGCCCCTTGGCAGGCATGGCCAGCCGAGTGGCCGCTATGGGCGCAGTTGGCACTGGTCGCGATCATTGTCGACCTCAGTCTCTACGGCATGCACTGGCTGAGCCACCGGGTCGATTGGTTGTGGCGCCTTCACGCCATTCACCACAGCCCGGAGCGGCTGTACTGGTTCAACGGAGAAAGACGGCATCCTCTCCATGCGATGCTCATGGCCTTTCCTGGCCTCGCAGTACTTGCGCTGCTGACAGTGCCGCAGGAGTTGGTCACTATCTGGTTCGCGATTCTGACCGTTCACCTCGCCTTCCAGCATTCCAACATCGACTACAGCCTCGGGCCACTGAAGACCTGGCTGGGCGTCGCAGAAATGCATCGGTGGCATCACAAACGCGACTTTGAGGATGCCCAGGTCAACTACGGTGAATTTCTGCTGATCTGGGATCGTCTGTTTGGGACTCTGTACACGGCCGCAGCGCCCATCAGGGCCGGTGAAGTCGGTCTGCGTGATCGAGCGTTTCCACAGACGTACTGGCGGCAGTTGATCTGGCCGTTTCGCGCGAAGCTGGGCGACCCAGCGACTGGCAAGGCAACGTGAAGCGGATGAACTTGAATGAAGAGCCTGTTGTCATAGAGACATGTTGAAGCCACGCTCACATCGCGCCTTGACTCTCCTGTTGGCGGTGGTCATGACCATATCCGGATGGGTCGGAGTCCTGCTGGCTTACCATTCCCATCAGGACCCAAGTGCTCATGCCCCATTCACCGTCGTGACGGCATCAGGAGATGCCAATATCGACCAGGCATCCTCAGGAGAGTTGGCGCAGGCGCTGGGCGATCTTTGTGAGACGCAGTCTGCCTGCCACGCGCCGGCGGCTTGGCAAAGTGTTGCCGATCTCACGCTTGCAGCACTTGCCCTAGACGCGGCGCCACCCCGCGGAGATTCACGCATTCCGGCTTCCGCCGACCTGCCTGAACTGACTCGCCCTCCCATCCCTCGCGTCAGCTGACCGACGCGAGTGCTTCCCGGGCCTCTCGGCCCATTGCCATCACCGCTTCGAAGTTGGGGTGATGGTCGGCGCTCGCTGCATTGACCTCACACACATGCAACGAAGGAGCCATCATGAAACAACTACTGTTCGCGGGCGCGATGACGCTCGCTCTCAGTCTGCTTTTGTCTTCAACCGCCATGGCAAGATCGCCCGTGGACAACTTTCCACTGGAGGATCGCGCGGCTGCAGCCCTCAAGGACATTGTTCCCAGCGCGCAAACGGGATCGGGCCAGCCGGAGAAGAAGTGCTTTTTCTTCAATCCACCGCAGGCTGACACGCTGCACTGGACAGTTCCATGCTCGCCCGTCAAATCCGTGGCCCCGCCAGTGAAGATGTGCAAGTTCTTCGATTCACCGGGTCTGGATGTGGCGGCGTGGCTAGTCGCCTGTGAACTCAAGCGCGACCGCAAGCCCGGTTAAGGCTTGCGGAGGCGGGCCATCGGTTGATGGTCCGCCTGCGCGTGACGTCGCGAGCTGACGTGCGCCGCGGGAATACCGCCATTGATTTGGCGACGGCTTAGCCGCCGCTGTGTTTGCTCGAAAGAAGGGCTGGTCAAACGATCAAATGTTCTACCCACGAAGCCGAGGGTAGGCCCGGATTCTGGTCTTTCGTTTGGCGAGCATTCTGGCCTTCTCAATAAGGCTCTCGCGCGGTTCGAGTATCGAGCGAACGTCGTCGAGGCGATCTACCATCCACAGTGCGTTGAGCCAGGTTCCGATTTGAACGGTGCGTGCGCCACGCTCCATGTCTCTGACTGTGCCCTCGGATACGCCGAGCCGATCTGCAAAAATCTTCATCGTGTCGTTTCTCTCAACACGAGCATGGCGTAGGCGCTCTCCCAGAATTTTGAGAAATTCCGTGGTTTCTCTAATCTCTAGCATAGTGTAGATATTGCCTGAAAAATGGCTAATACCTGTACTATAGCCTAGTTATTGGTTTGGCCTTTAGTAGCGGGGAATTGGAAACTTCTTCGAAAGCTGGCCGCGCGTTGCGGCGTGATTTCGCGGCAGATGGACGAACGCTGCTTTCAACCCGCTGAGCAGTTTTCAGAGCCTTATATCTAGTGAGAAGACCGCGACTACCTGGTCAGACTTTGATCGGGCCAAACATGCCCGAATAGATCAGCGCTTCCCAGACTTTTTTCATCGCTTGGCCAGTCTCTTGATTCACAAACAGTGAAGACCTGGCGCCATGCGGGCCACCCAAGAAGTATGTCCGCATGGTGTCCCAAGTCTCTGCGACCTGTGCCCACTTCCAGCAGGGGACTTCCTTCTCCAACAGGAGTGGCAACGCAATTGACAGTGGAATCATCTTGTCCATCGGCAGCGTTTCATTCCACTCGCATTTCACCAGTATGGGTGTCGTTCCCGAGTCATAGAACTGCACGTCCAATCGATTGGCGCTGACATAGGCCGCGCCACTTGGCGGCAGGGCCTTCACCGAATCAATGACGTCTTGCCCATCCCCATACGGACAGGTGATGAATCCATGGACGAAGTACTTGGTGTGATCAAGGCCCTTGTAGCCGCACTGTTCGCCCGGCGTTGAAACTGCAAGGCGACTATCGTGATGGCAAACAAGCGGATGCCAGGTTGGATACCGATCCACCACCGGTCCAAGTTCGTCCACCAGATCCTGCAGGACTTCCTTGCTTCGCTCTCTTTGTGCTTCATCGGCTTGGCGGGGGCGCATTACGAGGTATTTCACAGCTTCCTCGTAGCCTGCCTGGGCGGCTTCGTCGGCACGGAATGGCATGCTCATCTCCAAGTTTCGGATGCATGAGAATACCACGTAGCGCATAAACGCAATATGTTATGCGCTTACCATCAAGATCATGCGGGTAATATGCTTTTTATGTTTGAGACGGAGTACAGACGTCACCCAAAACGACAGTTGGCGCACCGAAGCTGTCCCAATTCGCAACTCCAAGCTGTAGAATATTTCGCAGTAGACGGGAGGCAGAAGTGCTTGTTTTTATTGAAGAATTCCGAATACACCCCCGCAACCGGCTGATTTGTATGGACTTCCTTAACGACACTCTATGCACGGAAAGTGCGTCAACCCCCGCATAGGTAACCAAATTTGGTACTAGAATCGCGAAAAACATAACATATTGATTTCTTGGAGCAATTCGCAAAACGCCGTTGCAACTAATTGATTTTATTCAATTCTCAAACCGCGACTCTGCGCACGAAAAGGACGGGAACCCTTGATCAGAAGCGGCGATAGGTCGGCACCGGCTCCTTGTAGTGGCCATACGCATTGCCGCGCGGACGAACACTGACTTCGATCGGAAGCGTCGGGCCCGGATCGTACGACATGCGGGTCGTGTACTCCTTGCCGTTGAAGCGGTAGACGACGTCATAGCCCGAGACTTCCTCGCGCGTGTCCTGCACGGTCTGGCAACGCTGCACATCGCGGGTCACCGGCACGCGCTGGACTTCGTACACATCGCGTGACGTGCGGTAGTAGTTGCCATCGCGGTTGTTGCCGCGCTCGATGTCATTGCCGATCAGGCCGCCGATGATCGCGCCAGCCGCAGTGCCACGGTCCTTGCCGCCGCTGGAGTTGCCGAACTGGCGCCCGATCGCGCCGCCGACAATGGCGCCCAGCAGCGCACCGCCGCCAGAAGTTTCGCGCGACTCGTATTGCACTTCGCTGTAGCCCGGACGGCGCACGCGCTGCTCTTCATAGGCGGAGACCTGCTCGGTCCAGCATTCGCGGCGCGGGGTCGAGACGCGGTTGTAAATGGGGGTGGCGGAGACCACCGTCGCCACATCGGGCTGGGCGGCGAACACGGTGTTGGCGCCGGCCAGGGTGGCCAGGACTGCGAGCGACAAACCTGCTTTGGTCAACGTTTTCATGGACTTGCTGCTCCTTTCGGATGGTTTCGGGCGCTTTGGAATACGTCTGCCCTGCCTCAACAACGCTCGTTTGACCGGCGGGTTGACCGAAAGGTTTGTAACAGACTGCAAACACGCTCTTCCCGTATCAGTGGCTGTCATCGCGTTGGCAGCAGCACAAGGTGAAACGGCCTAAAATTCAATTCAAACCATTCCATCGGCGCAGGCCTGCGCCACCGTAACGAGGAGACACTCATGGCTGCCGTTCCACAATCCCAACCCGCCCCCACCGTCAAGTTGCTCATCAGCGGCAAGTTCGTCGAGTCCAAAGCCCAGCAATGGCGCGATGTCGTCAACCCGGCGACACAGGAAGTGCTGGCGCGCGTGCCCATGTGCGATGCAGCCGAGGTCGATGAGGCCGTGAAGGCGGCCGCGGAAGCGTTCAA
This sequence comes from Burkholderiales bacterium, assembly GCA_033764435.1. Classification (GTDB taxonomy): domain Bacteria; phylum Pseudomonadota; class Gammaproteobacteria; order Burkholderiales; family Usitatibacteraceae; genus JAEUMY01. The sequence continues at coordinate 117,281 of JANRIX010000058.1, read as the reverse complement.
GACGTGGAAGAACACGCCCATCGGCACCCGCGCCCGCATCATGCTGAAGCTGCAGGAACTGATCCGCCGCGACATGAAGAAACTCGCGGCCTGCCTCACCGCCGAACAGGGCAAGACGCTGCCCGATGCGGAAGGCGATGTGTTTCGCGGTCTGGAAGTGGTGGAACATGCCTGCTCCATCGGCACACTGTCCCTGGGCGAACTGGCGGAAAACGTCGCCACGGGGGTGGACACCTATTTCATCCGCCAGCCCATCGGCGTCTGCGCGGGCATCACGCCTTTCAACTTCCCGGCGATGATTCCGCTCTGGATGTTTCCCATGGCCATCGTCATCGGCAACACCTTCGTACTGAAGCCGTCCGAACAAGATCCCATGACGACCATGCTGCTGGCTGAGCTGGCACTGGAAGCCGGCGTGCCGCCCGGTGTGCTCAACGTCGTGCACGGCGGCAAGGAAGCGGTGGATGCGATCTGCACGCATCCCACCGTCCAGGCCGTGTCGTTCGTCGGTTCGTGCCATGTCGGCGAGCATGTCTACAAACTGTCCAGCACCCACGGCAAGCGTGCGCAATGCATGATGGGTGCCAAGAACCACGCCATCGTCATGCCGGATGCCAACAAGGAACAGTCACTGAACGCACTGGTCGGCGCGGGCTTCGGCGCGGCCGGGCAGCGTTGCATGGCAACGTCGGTCGCGGTGCTGGTCGGCAAGGCCAACGAGTGGATTCCCGACATCGTGGCGAAAGCCAAGACCCTCAAGGTCAATGCCGGCACCGTCGCCGGTGCCGATCTCGGTCCCGTCATCAGCAAACAGGCCAAGGCACGCATCGAAGGCCTCATCGCCAAAGGCGTCGAGGAAGGCTGCAAACTGGAACTCGACGGCCGCAATCCGAAGGTCGACGGCTATCCGAATGGCAACTTCATTGCGCCCACCATCTTCTCCGGCGTGAAGCCGCACCACACGGTGTACAAGGAAGAAATTTTCGGGCCGGTGCTGGTCATCGTCTCGGTCGACACGCTCGACGAAGCCATCGCGCTCACCAACGCCAATCCCTACGGCAATGGCACGGGCATCTTCACCCAGTCCGGTGCCGCAGCACGCAAGTTCCAGAACGAGATCGATGTCGGCCAGGTAGGCATCAATGTGCCGATCCCCGTGCCGGTCCCCTACTTCAGCTTCACCGGTTCACGCGGCTCCAAGCTGGGCGACCTCGGCCCCTATGGCAAGCAGGTCATCCAGTTCTACACGCAGGTGAAGACGGTGACGGCGCGCTGGTTCGATGACTCCACCACGACGGGTGGGGTGAACACGACGATCAGTCTCAAGTGACCCGGAGTACGGCCCATGGAACAGAAGGCGCAGGAACTGAATCTCGGATTCGCCAAGCTCTCGTTGACCGAACGTGACCGAAGGGTCTTCAATCTGCTGGCGATGATATTCACCCCTGTTTTTGCCGCCATGACCATTGAGGCTGCGCGGTTGGGTGACATCCACAAGACGCTCAGCCATGGCGGCCTGGTGTTGGTTTTCGCCAGCTACCTGATGGGCAAGGAAGGCTTGCGAATATTCGCGATGGAAGCGGGTAGCGCATCGGAAAAGTCGCTCACGTTGCTGACCTTCATCGGTATGGGCATCTGCGCGACCGGCTGGGCATATCGCGTCCTCTATTAACTTCTCAAGAACTCGAAAATGAAAATCGGATTCATCGGCCTGGGCCACATGGGCAATCCCATGGCCCGCAACCTGCTGAAGCACGGTCACACGCTCAAGGTCTTTGACGTGGTGCCGGAGCTCCTGAAGAAGCTCACCGACCTCGGCTGCGAGCCGGCGACGTCGGCGCGTGACTGCGCGACGGGTGTCGAGCTCGTCATCACCATGCTGCCCTCTTCCCCGCATGTGAAGCGCGTCTACACCACCGAACATGGTGTGCTGGATGGCGTGGCACCGGGCGTGCTGCTCATCGACTGCTCCACCATCGACCCGCTGACCGCGCGCGACGTGGCCATGGACGCCAAGGCCAAGGGCAACCCGATGGTCGATGCGCCGGTGTCCGGCGGTACCGGGGGCGCCGAAGCCGGGACATTGACCTTCATGGTGGGCGGTTCCAAGGAGGATTTCGAGAAGGCTAAGCCTGTCCTGCAATGCATGGGCAAGAACATCGTGCATTGCGGCGATGCGGGCAACGGTCAGGTCGCGAAGATCTGCAACAACATGATGCTGGCCATCGAGATGATCGCCACGGCCGAGGGCATGGCGCTGGCCGCCAAGCTGGGCATGGACCCGAAGGTCTTCGCCGGCATCGCCAATACCTCGAGCGGTCGCTGCTGGAGCTCGGACACCTACAACCCCTACCCCGGCGTGCTGGAGAACGTGCCCTCCTCGCGCGGCTACAGCGGTGGCTTCGGCTCGGATCTGATGTTGAAGGACCTTACATTGGTGACGGAGGCCGCAAAGGCTGCGCGTCAACCCGTGGTGCTGGGCGGCATGGCGCAACAGCTCTACCAGATGCATTCGACAATGGGCAACGGCGGGCTGGACTTCTCCAGCATCATCAAGCTGTACAAGAAGGACTAAGCCGATGATCGAGCATCGCATCGAAGGTCACACCGCTGTCATCACCATCAACAATCCGCCGGCAAACACCTGGACGCCTGAGAGCCTGGATGCCCTGCGTGCACTGGTCGGCGAACTGGCTGCGAACAAGACGGTGTATGCCGCAGTCATCACCGGCCAGGGCGAGAAGTTCTTCTGCGCCGGTGCCGACCTGAAGCGCTTCCAGAGCGGCGATGCGGGTGAGGCACGGCGCTTCATCACCTCGTTCGGCTATGCCTTCGAAACGCTGATGGAAGCGCCTTTCGTCACCATCGCCGCCATCAACGGCTATGCCATGGGCGGCGGACTGGAATGCGCACTGGCCTGCGACATCCGCATCGCCGAAGCGCATGCACAGATGGCATTGCCCGAGCCCGCTGTCGGCCTGCTGCCGGGCGGCGCGGGCACCCAGACCCTGCCGTGGCTGGTGGGCGAAGGCTGGGCCAAGCGCATGATGTTGACCAACGAACGCGTCAATGCAGAGACCGCATTGCGCATCGGTCTCGTCGAGGAAGTGGTGGAAAAGGGAAAGAGTCTCGACGCGGCAATGGCCATGGCCGAACGCGTCGCGGGGCTGTCGCCCAAGTCGGTGCAGTCCTGCAAGGCGCTCATGCACGCCGCGCGCAACGGCGTGCCGCGCGGCGCGGCGCTGGCGCAGGAACGCGAGCGCTTTGTCGACCTCTTCGCCTATGCGGATACGAAGGAAGGTGTGGCCGCCTTCCTGGAGAAGCGCAAGCCCGTCTGGACAAACGGCTGACCGCCCATGAGCGCGTCCATGGGCACCGCTGCGCCCTGCGAATATTCGCAGGGTGAACTGCTGGTCGAAATCCGCAACAAGGTGGCGCATGTCACCCTGAACCGGCCGCAGGCACTCAATGCCCTGTCGCACGGCATGGTGCAGGGCCTGCACGATCTATTCACCCGCTGGGCGCAGGACGACAGCGTGCAGTGCATCGTCCTGAAGGGCGCTGGCGAGAAGGCATTCTGCGCGGGTGGCGACATTCGCGCGCTGCGCGAATCGGCACTGACGGGGGGTGATCTTCATCAGCGCTTCTTCATCGATGAATACGTCCTCGACTACCAGTTGCACCGCTATGTCAAACCGTACATCTCGCTGTTGAATGGCATCGTGATGGGCGGCGGCATGGGCGTTTCGCAAGGCTCGGGCTTTCGTCTGGTGGGCCCGAAAACCAGAATGGCCATGCCGGAAACCGCCATCGGACTCTTTCCCGATGTGGGGGGAAGCTACTTCCTGTCGCGTTCACCGGTGGGCCTATATCTGGGTCTCACCGGCATCACCTTCCGCGCAGCCGACGCGCTGTTTGCCAACCTGGCTGATCGCTTTCTGTCGGAGGATGGCATTGTCGAGCTGCTGGCCCGGCTGGACAGGCTGCTGTGGACGGGCGACGCCGGCAAGGATGTGGCGCGGCTGATCGATGCGCTGGACAGCGTGCCGGATGCGCCGTCGAACCTGGCGCCCTTGCGCGACGCGATCGACCACCACTTCCGGCTGGATCGCAGCGTGGTGGAAATCGTCGATTCATTGCGCCGCGAACGGCGCAGCGAGTGGCAGGCGTGGGCGCAGGAGACGGTGGCCACGCTGGAAAAGCGTTCCCCCACCATGCTCTGCGTGACCCATGAACAGATTCGTCGCGGCGCCGACCTGCCCCTGGCCGACTGCTTCCGGATGGAGTTGGGCATCGTGCAGCACTGCTTCACGCATGGCGACGTGCTGGAAGGCATCCGCGCCATGATCATCGACAAGGATGGCAACCCTGCCTGGCAGCCGCGGACGCTGGCGGAGGTCGATGCCGCACGCATTGCGGAATTCTTCCCGGCCCTGCCCTGGCCGGACAATCATCCACTCGCCCAGCTTGAAGCTCGATACGGCTAACGCGGAGCCCAATCATGCGTCTTGTGACCTACCAAATGCTGGACAGCTCCGAGTTGAGAACGGGCATCCAGATCAGCCAGTACAACGTGCTTGATATCGCGCGCGAAGCCGCAGCACGCAACAGCAGTCTGCCGGTGAACACCATGCTCGACATCATTCGCGGCGGTAATGCGGTGATGGACCTGCTGCGAGGTATCGAGCAGGCGCCGCAGACCGAACCCGTGGTGCTCAACAAAGCCGTGCTGAAGGCGCCCATTCCGCGCCCGACCAAGAACGTGTTCTGTGTGGGCTGGAATTACCTGGAACACTTCGAGGAAGGCGGCAAGACGCTGGAGGACAAGCGGGAACTGCCCAAGCATCCGGTGTTCTTCACCAAGGCGCCGACGGCGGTGAACGGGCCCTACGACGCCATTCCGTTTCAGTCGGAAGCCTCGACGCAGCTGGATTGGGAAGTCGAGCTGGGGGTCATCATCGGCAAGCCCGGTGCGAATATTCGCGAGGAAGATGCAATGGCGCACGTGTTCGGCTACACGATTATCAACGACGTGACCTGGCGCGACATCCAGCGCAGGCATGGTGGTCAGTGGTTCAAGGGCAAGAGCCTGGACGGCACCTGTCCGATGGGCCCGTGCATCGTCACCGTGGATGCGCTGGATCACACCAACCTTGATGTCGAATGCAGGGTTTCTGGCGTCGTAAAACAGAAGTCGAACACGCGCCATCTTTACTTCAAGGTGCCACGCCTCATCGCCGAACTGTCCCTGGGCATGACGCTGGAGCCGGGCGACATCATCTCCACCGGCACGCCGGAAGGCGTGGGCTTTGCGCGCAACCCGCCGGAATGGATGCGAAATGGCGACCTGCTGGAAACCGAGATCCAGGGCATCGGCGTGATGCGCAATCCCATCGGCGCAATGTGAGATCTCCCGGCATCTGAGCGGTTCGGGCACGCGAACCCGCGCTGCGCGTCAGGGTCTGCCCGATTGGCCCCACGTTGGGGCGATGCTATGCTGCGCCGACAATCGATGGGGCAATGACGGCAACCTGACCGTGAAGCCCTGCACACCAAAACAACAGGACCTGGCGCATGAGCTTCCGTCTTCAGCGACCCTTCAATTTCTATTTTGTCCGCCATGGCGTGACCGAACTCAACTTTCGTGGTCTGCGTTGCGGGGGTGACCTCGACATTCCGCTCACGGACATTGGCTGCGACCAGGCCTACCTGCTCGCCAAGCAGATCCAGAAAATGGATCTGGGCATCGATTGCCTGCTGTGCGGGTCACTGATCCGCGTCCGTCAGACGGCACACATCATCAACGGCGTACTGGGCGGCCTGCCCATGGAAGTCGTTCCTGAGCTCAACGAGCGCGCCATCGGCGAGTGGAATCGCAAAACCATGGCGGAAACGGAAGACTACATCGCGCGCAAGGTGCCGCCGCCAGGTGGCGAGACCGAGGAGCAGTTCAGCCAGCGCGTAGACGTCGCCCTGGCCAGAATTGTGAGTCATTCCGATCAGCGTCCGCTGGTGGTCAGCAGCAAGGGCGTGGGCCGGATGATCAACACACGCCTGGGGGGCGAAGGCAACATGCACGTCTCCAACGGCGAGATCGTCGAATTCATGGTGTCGGTGAACGGAGATGGCGCTCAAGCGCTCGGCGTGCGTCGCCCAAGCTTCATCTGAGCAACTGGCGCCGGGTAGGCGTCAGTGATCCAGCGTGTCATGGCGGACAGGTGCATGCAGCACCGTCCACTCATTGATCACGTTGCTGCCCCCGCGCAGCCAATATCGAATGAACCAGCTCTGATTGCGGTCTGAAAGCACGGGCGTGTGGCCGGTATCTGGCACATGCATCACTTCAATGGGCCGGGACCGACGCATGCGCTCGATAGTCCGCACCTGCAGCGCATCAGACAACAGGCCGTGGATCAGCAGCACCGGACAGCGGATCTTGTTCCATAGTCGCCATTGCTCCAGACTCTCCTGGGCATCCTGACGATAGGCCTGCAACGCGCGCACATCATGGCGGTAAATCCGTCCGCCTTCCTCATCCGACCAGCGTGTCTGGTGAAAGGTGATATTGAAACGGATGTCGTCGCTGATGGGGCCGTCGTTCTTCTGCGAAGCGCCGATCTTGCGCAGGAGGTCTGCCGGATCGCGAAACACGTAATGACGCGCCAACGTCTCCGACCGGCGCTTCCTGCGCTTCTTGGGTATGTAGGGCCCGATGTCGTTCAGGATCAGTTTGGAAACCAGGCTGGGATATCGTGCCGTGAGCTCAATGGCCGCACTGCCGCCAAGCGAGGATCCCAGGACGATCACTGGTCCGCAATTCAGATGAAGAATCATCTGCCGCAGCTGCTCGACATAGGTGCCCAATGAATAATCGCGCTCATCGGACATCCAGCCCGAGCGGCCCCGGCCGACCCAATCCATGCAAACGATATGAAAGTCGCCCATCAAATCCGAGGCCAGGTAGTTGAAGCGCATCGCCGAATTCGCCACGCCGCCGCAACAGACGATGGTCGGACGACTGCGGTCACCCCACTCGGTGTAGGCGACCTTGACCGCGTAGGGCTTCTTGAACCGACGCGGCACGCCTTTCTGCAGGCGAACCGGATGTTCGTAATCGAAGTAGCGCAGGTCGAACTCATTGTGGAAGCGGCCCACAATGCGCTTCGCCAGCGCCATGTACTGCTCCCAATTGGTCACCACAAACCGTTCACCCGGAATGGTGGGTTCCCATCCCGGGTTGTGGCTGGCGGACCTGCGCGGCTTTGGGTTTGGAGGGCTCGACGATTTGGATGGCCGGGACTTGCTGGCCATCAGGAACCTGCACCCTTGCTGCTCACCCGCTTGGGCCGTTTGCCGCCGCGCTCGCGCTCGCGCTGCCGCAGCACGTCGATCATGACGTTGAAGGTGCGAGCAAGGCGACCTATTTCGTCGTTGCTGCGAACGGTCAGATTTGCCTTGTCGTAGTCGCCGCTCTTCAAAGCATGGGCGGCAGACTCGAGTTCTTCAATCGGACGCACCAGACTGCGCGCAAACCACAATGCCAGCACCACGAATACCAGCCCGACTAGCACCACGCTGTACAGCACAGTGCGGAACAATTGATTCAGCGGCGCCGCGAAGTATTCCTTCGTCTCGGTAACACCCACGACCCATTTGTGCCCGAGCACCGGCGCATAACCTGCAATCTCTTCTTTGCCGGATATGCTCGAAGTGTAGGTGATATTTCCGCCCTGCCGGTTTCCCACCATGGCCTTGGCGAGTTCGGGCATGTTGACCGTCTCGATCTTGTTCCGGCGGAAGCGCTGATCAGCCACGATCTCGTCCATGACCGTTTTTTCCAACGGCTGCAAGCTGCTGAAGAGATAGCGGGGGTCGGGGTGATGAATGATGATGCCGTCTTCATCCACGAGGAAAGGCACGCGCTCCGAACCGGATTGCGCCTCGTCAAGCATTTTGCTGATCGGGGCAGCCAGAATGCGCATCACCACCGCGCCGATGACCGTGCCGTCGGCATCGCGCATCGGGTTGGCGAAAAACACCCCGGCCTGCCCGGCGACCGCGCCGACAATGATGCCGGTCGTGAAACTGCGACCAGCCATGGCTTCCTTGAAATACTCGCGGAACTTGAAGTTTCTCCCCATGACCTGGGGATCACTCGATACCACCGCAGTGCCGGTCGTATCCATGACCATGACCAGTTGCACGTCCGGATTGGCCTTGATCAGGCCGTCGAGCTTGGATTTGATTTCCAGCTTGCCTTGCTCAGTCGGCTTCTTCAGGAACGCCAGGAAGTCGTCGTCATTGCCCAGATAGTTCGCAAGATTGCGGCTGTCACCCAACAACTGTGAGATTCGCCCTGCTGTGCTTTGCGCCAGCTGCTCCAGATTGCGCAATTCACTGCGCGACACGCTCGCCACACTGCCGTTGAGGTTGTAATAGGCCGTAATGACCATGGGCAGCAAGGCGGTCAGCACCATGGCCAGCGACATCTTGATTGCGATGGGCCATGACGCAGGTTTCCAGAGTGCGCGACCAAATTTTGTCAGTTTGGCCTTAAGCACTTTCGGCTGGGTGAGCGCGGCAAGCCAGCCTTCGTTTTGCTTCAGTTCAACCGATTCACGTTCGTCACCGGCTCGGAGGGCCTCTTCCAACCCCAAGCTGGACGCATGCGCGGCATACAACGCGGTCCGGAATTCGGAAATGTCGCGAGGCCGATCTTCCGGCTGCACTTTCAGCGCCCAGTCGATGGCCTTGAGAAACTCGACGGAGTATTTCCCCTTGCCGATCTCAACAGCCGGCGGCAGCGGATCGTTGTCGCCGGTCCTGGCCGAAGCCTCGATCGGCTTCTTGCCTGCAACCAGCCAGAAAAGCGTTGCGCCGAGCGCATAGATGTCGGTCCAGGGCCCTTGGCGCTCCACGCCGGCATATTGCTCAATGGGCCCGTAGCCCGGCGTGAAGATGCCGGTCTGATCGGTGCGCGCGTTGGCTGTCTGGCGTGCCGCGCCAAAGTCCAGCAACACCAGACTGCCGTCCTCGTCACGAACATAGATATTGTCGGGCTTGATATCACGGTGAAGGAAGCCGGCCTCATGAACGACTGCCAATCCTTCCAGCAGCGGCCAGAGCAGGGTCAGCAAGTCCTTTTCGGAGACAGCGGGATGGCTCTTGCGCCAGGCCTTCAGCGACTGGCCGCGCTCATACTCGAGCACCATGTATGCGGTACGGTGCGCTTCAAAGAAACGAGCCACGCGCACGATGTTCGGATGGCGAAAAGTTGCAAGAGTCCGCGCTTCGACCAGGAAGCTGTCCAAGCCGGACTGATAGAAATCGACATCATCGACTGATCGTGCGGACACGGACCGGTCATTGCAACGGTAGGCGAAATCTTCCGGCAGGTACTCCTTGATTGCCACTTTGGAGTCAAGGTTGACGTCCTTGGCGAGATAGGTAATGCCAAAACCACCCTGGCCGAGGACAGAGTCAATCTGATACTCGTAAAGACGAAAACCCACTGGCAGGGCCAGGGAGTCAGCCGGCGGAAGCGGAGTGTAGGCGGCAGCACGAGCTGCGGCGTCCCCGGAGAACATGGTCTTGCTGATCGAAGGGCTGGGGGAGGATGGCACCGATGGCGTCGTGCCATCTGGCGTCGATGCGGCAGACTTGCCCTGATGCAGCGGGGAATTCGGATCTATCTGGGTTTTTACCGTCGGCGACTCGCCGCGATGCAGGGGCGAATTCGGGTCGATGAGCGTGCGCTCATCATCCGGTGAAGTCGATCTGATCTGAGCAGACGGATCCAGGACAGTTTTGTCAGGATCGTCCTGCTCCGCGCCGGATTGCGGCGGGTTGCCTCCCATGCTGCCTCCCCTGCTTTATTGCCGTGGCCCTGTATCCCGAACATTATCATATCTGGCGCGGCCAAAAAGCTGATTTCCAGCAATCCGACAGGGACTTGCAGCAGATTTCTGATGGGAAATCGCATGATTCACTCCGTCTGCCCGTGCTAATATCAATTGATAATCCGCCGGCAGACTGCATTGACCGGTAAACGACTTGAGCGAGCTCAAGCGAATACGCCCCCTCCCCCGGCTTTCTTCTGCAACTGACTGCATCTGGATGGCGCATGATGAAATCAACACGCGCGCGGTTCGTGATCGTGGCTTTGCTGGTCTGCACATTTGCGATCGGCATGGCCACTTTTCTCAATTACTTCAAGTACAAGGCCACCGTCGGCGAGACGGTGAAGTCACGGGTACTGGTTGTGACGAATCCCATTGAATCCAGCGTCCAAGCCTCGTTAGCGCTGGGCTTGAACTTTGCCGAACTGGGCATCCTGAATGGGCTGCTCGAGCGTCAGAAAGGTAGCGACTCTCTTATCACCGGCATTGATGTCTACGATACGGGTGGCAAGATTCTTTACAGCACGGATGCCCCTCGCATTGGGCAAAACGCGTCCCCGGAATGGCTGGAAGCGGCCAAGCTGATGGGCAAAAAGGAAGAATGGGCGGTGGAGGAATCAGGCCAACTCGTGACCGGCACCGCCCTGAAGAACAACTTTGATCTCACCGTGGGCTTTCTCGCTGTCCGGTACTCACGGGCCTATGTCGATGCAGCAACCGGCAGAGTGGCCCAGATACTGCTGATGACTGCCCTGCCTGTTCTGGCAATCGTCGGGTTGTTGGCCCCGCTTGCACTCATGTTGGTCATGCGGCGCTTCGACCGAGACATGCGCGCCGTGAATGCTGCTTTGGTGACTGGCGAGCCCGCCCAAGGCCCGTTTGCGGAGGCGGTCGAAGACATGAAAAAGAGTCTCCGTGACGCGGAGCAAGGGCTGGATTCGGCGCAGGCAGAACTCGCGAGGCTGACCTGACCATGGATAACGCCTACCTCAAGCGAATCTACTGGCGCATCAGCGGCGTGACGATGCTGCTGGTGATCCTGGCTCTGGCAGCCAATTCATACTTGTCTCACCGCACCTTCGAGGCCGAGCTCGTCCCCGAAACCGCCAAGAAAGCGCTCACGGTCGGGGCTTCTGTCAGCAATCTCATCCTGAAAGCGGTCAGCGCTGGTGTCGACTACAGATCGTTGTACGGCGTCGACAAGGCGTTTCAGGAAGTCTTCGCGGCCAATCCCGAGTTTACGTTCATGGCGGCAACCGACGCCAGCGGCAAAATTCTCTATCAGGCAGGTCGTGCGCCGGAAGGTGGTGCCACCTACTTCTCGTCGCCAACGGTTCTGGCCGCTCTGAAACAGTCAGCGCCAAGTCAGGGCAGCACACTGGTCGGAGAACAGTACATGGTCACGCTGCCGATGGCGTCGGCGGCCGGCCCGCTGGGATTACTGCATATCGGCATTGATCGCAGTTTCGTCGATCGGATCACCATGGAAATCCTCCTCGATATCCTGGTTGTTCTCGTGGTGGCGCTCTTCTTCACGCTGGAATTGCTGAATTTCATGGCCGGCGCGCACCTGGAGTCCGGATTGCGCAATCTGTCCCTGACGCTACAACGCATTCGAGAGCATGATTTCACCAACCGAGTTCGGGGCAGCGCCCAGGATGAAATCGGCCGCATTCTTCAACACATCGATGGTTTGGTTGCCGGGTTGAATGCCCGCTATCAGCAATTGACCAAAGACCTCCAGGCCGCGCTGAAGACAGCGTCTTATGGCCAGCGGGCGGAACTGCAGTCGGTGGTCGCCCAGTGGGAGGCGCTGCGAGCCAAGTTCCGCTTCGGCTCCGCTTCCGATTCCGCACCGGCGCAGGATCCCGGATTGAATCGCATCCGCGCGCCGCTTTTTGTCTTCATTATGGCTGAGGAACTGACACGTTCATTCCTGCCGGGCTACATCAACAAGTTGCTGGTGCCTATCCCGGGCCTCTCGCCGCAAATCGTCCTCGGCCTGCCCATTGTTCTCTTCATGCTTATCGTTGCGCTCGGCCAACCTTATCTGGGTGGGTGGAGCGAGCGCGTTGGCCGGCGCCGCGCCATGACTATTGGTGCAATGGTGGCAACTGTCGGATTCGTTGCGACCGCCCTGGCCCAATCGCTCTATGATCTGTTGCTTTGGCGGTCGCTCTGCGCGGTGGGATACGGCATGGTGTTTGTTGCTGCACAAGGCTACATTCTGGATCACAGCGGTCCGAAGGACAGAGCCAAAGGATTTGCACTTTTCATCGGTGCCATCATGGTCGCCACGGTTTGCGGCCCGTCGATTGGCGGAATTCTGGCCGACAACATCGGCTACCGTCTCTCCTTCGCCGTGGCAGCAGTTCTCGCCGCCACCTCCATCGCCATCATTGGTCTTCTGCCGCCGGATCGGGCCAAGAGCGATGTGAAGGAAAACAAGCTGCCAAGCGCCAGGGAGTTTCTGGGCTTGCTGACCAATCGCCGTTTCATGACCCTGACTGGACTGGCGGCCATTCCGGCAAAGGTGGTGTTGACCGGAGTCTGTTTTTATCTGGTGCCACTGTATATCGTGTCTATCGGCAGCACGCAGTCCATGGCTGGCCGCATGCTGATGGTCTACGCGGTGCTGATGGTCTTGATTGTGCCCTTTGCTGCTTCCGCTGCGGATCGCGGCTCATCCAGGGAGCGTCTGGTGGCCATGGGTTTGTGTATCTCCGGGCTGGGTGGTTTCCTGCTGCTCACGACCGCAAGCTTTTGGGTGATTTTCGGCGTTGTGTTCACGCTGGGCATCGGCCAGGCCCTGTCCATCGCCTCGCAGAGCGCTCTGGTGGCAGATCATTGCCAGGAAGAAATCCGTCGATTCGGCAGTGACGCCGTCTACGGTGTCTACCGTCTGCTCGAGCGCCTCGGCAATGCACTGGGGCCGCTGCTCGCCAGTGTTCTGGTCATCTATTTCGACTATCAGGGTGCATTCATCGCCATCAGCGGACTGGTGCTGATCTGTGGCCTGCTCTTCGCGCTGCTAGTAAAGCTTGACCCACCGCCGAAGGAGGTCTCGGCATGATTCGATCTGTCTTTGCGGCATTGCTGCTGCTCATCCCGCTTTCCGATGCTTGGGCGCAGGCGCAGCGCCCCTTTCGGATCTATGCCATCACGTTTCGCGGAATGACAGACGTCGAAAAGGGCTTTCAGGATTATTTCGCATCGAGGAAGATCCCGGTCGAGATCACTTTCCGGGATCTGAATCGCGACAGCAGCCGAATGCCCGGTTTCATTGAGGAGATTCGGAAGACAAAGCCCGACCTGGTCTATACCTGGGGCACTTCCGTCACACTCGGTGTCGTAGGCGCTTTCGACAAGATCAGCGCCCAGAATCACATCACCGATATTCCGGTGGTATTCACACTCGTTGCGGCACCCGTGCTCGCCAAAATCGTCCCTGATCTGAAGTCATCGGGCCGCAATGTAACCGGCGTTTTCCACGTTGCGCCGACAGAAACACAAATGCGTGCCATGGCGGCCTATAGACCTTTCAAGAAGATCGGTGTGCTGTATTCACCCACGGAGCGCAACTCGGTGGTCACGCTTGAGGAAATTCGCGAAGTGGGCAAGAAGATGGGGTTCACCGTGGTCGAGAAGAAGTTTCAACTCGATTCGGCCAACAAACTGGTTGCGGATGGCGCGGCTGAGATGGTTGCCGAAATGAAAGCCGAAAAGGCTGAGTGGCTGTATCTTCCGCCGGACTCTTACCTAGGCACCCAGGCGCAGAAAGTCGTCATTCCGGCCGCACAGTCCAATGGTTTGCCGACATTCGCATCAACTGAACAGCTCATGCAGGCCGGGGCGCTGGCCGGACTGATCAGCCGCTATCACAGCATCGGCCAATTCACCGCTTACAAGGCCGAGCAGATTCTGGTCAAGAAGACGCCTGCGAAGAGCATTCCTATCGAAACCCTGACTCGGTTTTCGTTCCAGGTCCAACTTGAATCAGCCATTCAGCTCGGCTTGCCGCCGCCGTTGCCGATGTTCAACTATGCCGATTTCGTGGAGCCGCCCGCGCCGGTGAGTTGATCGACGATTGCCGTCGATAGACAACTGCAGTTGATCGTCTACTGCTTTACGAAGTGGTCCAGAAGCGCGCCGACCACATCAACGATCCCGTCCGACTGGAAGCGCAGCAAGACATTGCCCTTGCGCGTTCGCAAACGGATGCCATTCCGGTAGAAATAGAACTGGTCGATTTCCCGGATCGCAAAGCCATGGTTGTGTCCGTCGGCACGCAGCATCAATCTCAGGTTGGTCATCAGAAATACGCCTGAATCCATGAGCGTTGCCGCCTTGACGGGCAGTTCGTGCGAGGCACCCGCGCCCAGCACGTAAGCAACCCCCGCCTGCTGGCGCGCACCGACACTTGCGCCGGGATCGGTGATCGACAGAATCTCCGCAGGCACGCAGTAATGCGCCAATTCATTTTCCAGCAGTTTGAGACCGCGCAGCGCATTGTGAGTCGGACTCACCACCGGCAATCGACCTTCGCGGATCTCGGTGAACGTCTTCAGTCTCACCAGATCCCAGCGGGTCTTTTCGATCTGCTCGTCGGACAGCGCCAGGAACTTCTGAATGCGCGTGAGCTCTCGTGCTTCATCGGCGGTCATCTTTCCGCCGGACTTTACGGCACTCACCGCCTCATTGAAGGCCTCGCGACGGAAGCGCGTGCGGTCATCGGACGCATCCTCCACATCCAGCTGCTGCCGCACCGATTCGAGCTCGGCAACCTTCTGTGGCGTGAGCCGGCCATCAGAGACCGCTTCCTTGACCTTCTCCCGGAACGCGGCCTTGTTCTTGTCCCCGCTGAACCAGTCCTTGATGCCCATCCTGTCACTCCACCTGGAACTCGACCTGCTCCGACGTGGTGGAATGGCTCTGTCCCAGCGTGATGACGCCACGACCACGCAAAATGGCCTCTTCGCGGCGCAGGATCATTTCGCCCTGCCCCTCCGCGAAAACATAGGTTCCGTTGGCGCTGCGATCAGACAGGACAAATTTGTCCATGCGCAGTTCGATTTCGCAATGAATACGGGACGCCATCTTGTCGGCAACAACCATGTCGGTCGCGGCATCGCGTCCGAGCGTGACCGATGACTTCTGGCCTGGCATGACAATCACCTGTTCTCCGTGGCGCAACGTCAAACGGCCCGCCTGCTGCACGGGTCGGACACGAGTCCGGGCAACCTGGGTTGCATCTTCGGATTCCTGCCAGAGCATTTCGACAATGCCGACTTCATCGGCCTTGCCCTTCACGGGGATTGAATACAACCTGCGGCAATCCGCGCGCAGCAAGGGCGCGAGCTGCTTCACCGTTTCATCATCCGTGATGATCTGACCCTTGGATGCAAGATCGGTCAGCCGGGCTGCCAGATTGACCGTGTCGCCAAACACATCGTTGTCGCGTGGCACGACTGAACCGAAGTGAAAGCCGATGCGAGCACCGAGCTGAACGCCCTCGACCGGTTCGGGCATGGCGGTGATTTCGTTTTGCATGGTGCAGGCGGCGCGCGCGGCGTTGTCCGCCCCGGGAAATGTCGCCATGACTTCGTCGCCAATGGTCTTGATGACCGTGCCGCCATTTTCAAGCGTGACCCGCTTGAACATGTCGACGCATTTGGAAATGGCGGCATGCGCGATTGCGTCGCCGGCTCGATCGTACAACTTGGTGCTGCCGCTCACGTCGGCGAACATCACCGCTGCCTGGATCTGCGCTTCCATGAATCTCCCTGAGTGAGTGTGCCGACGCTGAAGCCAACAGGCACACAGCCACATAGTCTTCTAGTGACCGAAAGTCTGCCACAAAGCCCCGGCCAGCGATAGGCAGGAAGAACCGGGCCAGTTCGCTGTTCAGAGATCAATCGGCTCGCTGCCGGGCGGCGTGGCTGCCCAGCAACGGGACTATCAGAAGGCAGCTTCTTGCATCTCCAGAACGCTATCCGCGCCGCCGACGATCGCTTCCGTGTAGCCATTCGACTTGGTGAGGATGTGATCGGCGTAGAAGCGCGCCGTGATGAGCTTGGTACGCGAATATTCGCTGTCTCCCGAACCCGCCTTCAAGTGGGCCGAAGCGATGAGCGCGGACCTGGCCATCATCCAACCGCCGAGCACGCCGCCCATGAGCATCAGGTAGTGAACGCAACCCGCGTTGACGGCCGCTGCGTTGGTGGGGAAAACGGTGACGATCCATTCGGTGGCTCGACGCGCTTCCGCCACGCCTGCGGCAAGCTGCTTGCCGATGGCCTGCAGATGCAGATCGCTCTCGGCTTTCAAGGCTGAGACTGTCTTGTCGATTTCCTTCAGCAGCGCCAACGCCGTCTGACCACCTTCCCGACCAACCTTGCGGCCGACCAGATCGTTGGCCTGAATACCGGTGGTGCCCTCGTAGATCGCCGAGATGCGTGCATCGCGGAGGTACTGGGCCGCGCCGGTCTCTTCGATGTAGCCCATACCGCCATGCACCTGGATGCCCAGCGATGCGGCTTCGATGCCGACTTCAGTGCTCCAGCCCTTGACGACCGGAATGAGCAGATCCACCAGCGCCTGATTCATGCGCTTCTGGGCTTCATCAGTCGAGCGCTCGGCAATGTCCAGTGCGGCAGAGGCGTAGTAGGCCAGCGCGCGGGTGGCCTCGGCGTAGGCCTTCATGGTGAGCAGCATCCGCTTCACATCCGGATGGTGGATGATCGCAACGGATTTCGGATTCCCGGGCATCGGTACCAGCGGGCGACCCTGCACGCGTTCACGCGCCCAAACCAGCGCATGCTGCAGCGCGCGCTCGCATGCGGACACGCCCTCCAGACCCACGCCCAGGCGAGCGGCGTTCATCATCACGAACATGTATTCCAGACCACGATTGGGCTCACCAATCACGTATCCGGTGGCACCGCCCTTCTCGCCATACATCATCACGCAGGTCGGGCTCGCGTGAATGCCCATCTTGTGTTCAATCGAAGCGCAGGTCACGTCATTGCGTTCGCCCAGCGAGCCATCGGCATTGACCAGAAATTTGGGCACGAGGAAGAGCGAGATGCCCTTTACGCCCTCCGGCGCGCCTTCTATGCGGGCCAACACCAGGTGGATGATGTTTTCCGTGTAATCGTGTTCGCCGTAGGTAATGAAGATTTTCTGGCCGGTGATCTTGTAGCTGCCGTCGGCTTGCGGTACGGCTTTCGAGCGCACCAGTGCAAGGTCCGAGCCCGCCTGCGGCTCGGTCAGATTCATGGTGCCCGTCCATTTTCCTGATGCCATGTTGGGGAGATACCTTTCCTGCATCTCCTTGGAGGCATGCTGATTCAGGGCCTCGATGGCGCCGCCGGTCAAGAGCGGACACAGCTTGAAGGCCATGTTGGCGCTGCCCCACATCTCGCCCACTGCCGTCGCCACCACATGCGGCAGACCCTGGCCGCCAAATTCCGGGGGGGAGGAAATCTGCGTCCAGCCCGCCTCGGCGAACTTCCAGTATGCGTCCTTGAATCCGGGCGGCGTGGTGACCTTTCCGTTCTCGAGCTTGGCACCCTGCTTGTCGCCGATCACATTGAGCGGCGACAGGACCTCATTGGCAAACTTTGCCGCCTCGCCGAGGATGGCCTCGACCAGGTCATCGGACACTTCCTCGCACCCAGGCAGCTTGGCGATCTGCTCCAGGCCGATGACGTGCTTCAACAGGAAATTCATGTCCTTCAAGGGTGCGACGTATTCACTCATGGCGAGACTTTCTGCGGATTTGTTGTGTGGGTGAGGAGCCGAGCGGTCACAGCGCTGCGGTCAGTTCGGGCACGATCTGGAACAGGTCGCCCACGATGCCGTAATCGGCCACCTGGAAAATCGGGGCTTCCGGATCCTTGTTGATGGCAACGATGACCTTGCTGTCCTTCATGCCGGCCAGATGCTGGATGGCACCCGAGATCCCGACTGCGATGTAGAGATCAGGCGCCACGATCTTGCCGGTCTGTCCAACTTGGTAATCGTTGGGCACGTAGCCCGCATCCACGGCTGCGCGCGAGGCGCCGATGGCTGCGTTGAGCTTGTCGGCCAGCGCATCGAGCATCTTGAAATTTTCGCCGTTCTGCAGACCGCGACCGCCGGATACGACCACGCGGGCCGCAGTGAGTTCAGGGCGATCAGATTTGACGATCTCCTTGCTCACCAGCGACGCGATGCCGGCATCACTGCCGCCGGAGAGCGCTTCCACAGCAGCGCTGCCCGTTGCGGGTGCCGCATCAAAGCCCGTGGTGCGCACGGTGATGACCTTGATGGCATCCGAAGACTGCACGGTGGCGAAGGCATTGCCGGCGTAGATCGGACGCACGAAGGTGTCTCCGGATTCCACGGCCACGATGTCGGAGATCTGCGCCACATCCAGAAGCGCGGCCACGCGCGGCAGCAGGTTCTTGCCGAAGGCGGTGGAGGCGGCCAGTACATGCGAATATTCGCCGGCCTTGGCCGCGACAAACGGGGCCAGGTTTTCCGCCAGGCCATCCTTGAAGGCGGCGTTGTCGGCCAGCAGCACCTTGGCGACTCCGGCGAATTTGGCTGCGGCGTCAGCGGCTCCCTGGGCGCCCTGCCCGGCCACGAGCACATGCACGTCGCCACCGATTTTCACGGCGGCCGTGACCGCATTGGCGAGGCCCGCCTTGAGGTTGGTGTTGTCGTGTTCTGCAATGATCAGGATGGCCATCAGATCACCTTCGCTTCATTCTTGAGTTTGTCGACCAGCGTGGCCACGTCCGGGACCATGATTCCGCCTTTGCGCTTCGCGGGCTCCACAACCTTCAACGTCTTCAGGCGCGGTTTCACATCCACGCCCAGCGACTCGGGCGTCAGGGTGTCCAGGGGTTTCTTCTTGGCCTTCATGATGTTGGGCAGCGTGGCGTAGCGCGGGGTGTTGAGACGAAGATCCGTCGTCACCACGGCGGGCAGCTTGATCGACAGCGTCTCGAGGCCACCATCGATTTCGCGAGTAACCTCTGCCTTGCCGTCCGCAATCACCACCTTCGAAGCGAATGTTGCCTGCGGCCAACCCAGGAGTGCAGCCAGCATCTGGCCGGTCTGGTTCGAGTCGTCATCGATCGCCTGCTTGCCCACGATGACGAGTTGGGGTGCTTCCTTCTCGCACACGGCTTTCAGCAGCTTTGCCACAGCCAGTGGCTGCAGCTCTTCATTGGATTCGACCAGGATGCCGCGATCGGCGCCGATTGCCATGGCGGTGCGCAGCGTCTCCTGACACGCCGCAACACCCATGGAGATCGCAACCACCTCCGTGACCACGCCGGCTTCCTTGAGCTTGACGGCTTCCTCGACGGCGATCTCGTCGAAGGGATTCATCGACATCTTGACGTTCGCGAGCTCCACCCCGGACTGATCCGCCTTGACGCGAATCTTCACGTTGTAGTCCACCACGCGTTTTACTGCGACCAATGCTTTCACGCTTTATTGCTCCTGCTTTTCAAGAAATGTTGCAACTCACCCACGATGCCCCGCCGGAACGCGAGCACGCAGATCACGAAAGTCACGCCCATGATGATGGTGACC
This sequence comes from Burkholderiales bacterium, assembly GCA_033764435.1. GTDB lineage: Bacteria > Pseudomonadota > Gammaproteobacteria > Burkholderiales > Usitatibacteraceae > JAEUMY01. Next base: position 97,794 of record JANRIX010000058.1, on the reverse strand, counting down.
CATGAACCGAATCCGGACAGATAGTTTTGCATGGTGATGATGATGGCCGACCCCACGACCGGCCCGGCAATCGTGCCCATGCCACCCAGAAGTGTCATCAACACGACCTCACCCGACATCTGCCACTGCACGTCGGTCAGCGTTGCCAGCCCCAGCGCGAGCGCTTTGGTGGCCCCCGCCATGCCAGCCAGTGCGGCCGAGAGCACGAAGGCCAGCAGCTTGTACTTGTGCACCTCATAGCCCAGCGAGAGTGCGCGCGGCTCGTTCTCGCGAATGGATTTCAGCACCTGGCCAAACGGGGAGTGGATGATGCGGTGGATCATCCAGTAGCCGAAAACGAAGATGGCAAGGACGAAGTAGTACATCACCCTGTCATCCGCCAGGCTGATGACGCCGAACAGCTTGCCGCGTGGCACGCTCTGGATGCCATCCTCCGCATAGGTGAAGGGTGCCTGCACGCAGAAGAAGTAGACCATTTGCGACAGCGCCAGCGTGATCATGGCGAAATAGATGCCTTGGCGGCGCACGGCCAGCCAGCCGGTCACGTAGCCCAGCGCGGCAGACACCAGCGTGGCGGCGATGATGGCCACCTCCGGCGTCCAGCCCCATGCCTTCGCCGAATGGGCTGCGACGTAGGCCGACATGCCGAAGAACATCGCGTGGCCGAACGACAATAGTCCGGTATAGCCGATGAGCAGATTGAATGCACAGGCGAAAAGCGCGAAACACAGGCACTTCATCAGGAACAGTGGATAGCCCCCGATGAAAGGCGCTGCGCAAGCCAGCGCCAGCACAGCGAGATAGAACACCGCAGTCTTGCTCAGGTTCATTTTTCCCGCCCGAACAGACCCGCCGGCCGCAAGAGCAGCACGATGGCCATGATGATGAACACCACGGTATTGGAAGCCTCTGGATAAAACACCTTGGTCAGCCCTTCGATCAGACCCAGCGCCAATCCTGTGACGATCGAGCCGAGGATCGATCCCATGCCGCCAATGACGACCACTGCGAACACGACGATGATGATGCTGGAACCCATGGTGGGATTGACCAGGTAGACGGGGGCCGCCATCACACCGGCCAGACCCGCCAACCCCACACCCGCCCCGTACGTCAGGGTCACCATGAGTGGCACATTGATGCCGAATGCCTGCACGAGCTTCGGATTCTCGGTACCCGCCCGGAGATACGCACCCAAGCGGGTGCGCTCGATCACGTACCAAGTCGCCAGACACACCACGATGGACATCACCACCACCCACGCCCGGTACTTGGGCAGGAACATGAAGCCCAGGTCGAAAGCGCCCCGGAACACTTCGGGCAATTCATACGGCTGTCCGGAAGACCCGTAGTGATGGCGGAAGATGCCCTCGATGATGAGTGCGAGACCGAAGGTCAGCAGCAGGCCATACAGGTGGTCCAGTTGATACAGCCAGCGCAACATCGTGCGCTCGATGATGATGCCGATCAGCGCCACCGCGATCGGCGCAAGGATGAGTGCGAACCAGTAGTTGACGCCGGCATATTTCAGCAACATCCAGGAGAAGAAGGCGCCAACCATGTACAGCGCACCATGGGCGAAATTCACCACGTTGAGCATGCCGAAAATGACGGCGAGACCCAGCGACAGCAAGGCGTAGAAACAGCCATTGACCAGCCCGATGGTGAGCTGGCCCATGAACGCCTGGATGGGAACGCCGAAGATTTCAGTCATGTTAGGTGCGTTTGAACAGCTCGCCTCGTTGCGTCCCTGGCGAATATTCGCACCGCGAATATTCGCCAGGGACTAGGCGGGCATGCGTACCGCTAAGTTGGCATCAACCCTTCTTGAATTGCGGACACTGCGACTTCTCGAGCGACTGGAAGGCATCCTCGCCCTTCACCGTGCCCATGTGCTTGTAGTAGTCCCAAGGGCCCTTCGACTCGGACGGCTTCTTCACGAGGAACAAGTGCATGTCATGCACCATGCGGCCATCGGGGCGCAGCTTGCCGTTCTTGGCAAACACGTCATTGATGGGCATCTCCTCCATCTTCTTCACCACCGGTGCCGTGTCATCCGTGCCGGCCGCCTGCACGGCCTTCAGGTAGTGGGCTACCGCCGAATACACGCCAACCTGGTTCATGTTGGGCTTCTTGCCGTTGTTGCGGGCTTCGAAACGCTTGGCGAAAGCACGGTTCTCGTCATTCATGTCCCAGTACCACGCCTCAGACAGGTAGAGGCCTTGTGCAGTGTTGAGGCCCAGCGCATGAACGTCGGTGATAAGCATGAGCAGCGCAGCCAGGTTTTGGTTCTTGGTGATTCCGAACTCGGCTGCGGCCTTGATGCTGTTGACCGTATCGCCACCGGCGTTGGCCAGCCCCACCACCTTCGCCTTTGAAGTCTGAGCCTGCAGCAGGAATGAGGAGAAGTCTGTGGCGTTCAGGGGGTGGCGGACAGCGCCATTAATCTTGCCGCCATTGGCCTTGACGACGTCGCCCGTGTCCTTTTCCAGTGAGTGACCGAACGCGTAGTCGGCCGTCAGGAAAAACCAGCTGTCACCACCTGCCTTCACCACTGCCTTGCCCACGACGTTGGCAAGCGAGATGGTGTCATACACCCAGTGCACTGCCGTGCCTGGCTGGCACGCATCATTGGTCAGGCGAGAGGTGGCCGCACCGGTAACCACGGTCAGCTTGTTCTTCTCCTTGCCGAGCGCCGTCACGGCCAGGGCCACGCCGGAGTTCAGGTTCTCAAAGGTGGCATCCACATTGTCGCGATCGAACCACTGCTGGGTGAGGTTCTTGGCCACGTCCGGCTTGTTCTGGTGATCAGCGCTGACAATCTCGATGTTCTTGCCGAACATCTTGCCGCCAAAGTCTTCCACCGCCATGCGCGCGGCCAACACTGCGCCAGGGCCGCCAAAGTCAGCGTAAAGGCCGGACATGTCGGTCAACACACCAATCTTCAAGGTGTCATTGGACAACTTGCCAGCCGGTGCAGCCTTTTTAGCTTGGGCATACGCCGTGCCGGTCAAGGCCAGGGAACCGGCCAACGTCATGCCGACCAGTGCGGAAAGCAGTTTGCGTTTCATGGTGGTGTCTCCTCTTGTCATGGTGGTGTGCAACTTCGCGGTAAGGATGGCCGAACGTCCGATGCTAGACGCCCAGATACTCATGCAGCAACGCGGTCTTCTCGGCGAGCTCGGCCTTATGGACCACAGCCGCCACCTTGCCGTGTTCAATCACGTAATGCCGATCTGCCAACGGTGCAGCAAAACGAAAATTCTGCTCTACCAGGATGATGGTAAAGCCCTTGTCCTTCAGTTGTCGGATGACCCGACCCAGCGCCTGGACAATCACCGGCGCAAGACCCTCGGTGACTTCATCCAGCACCAGGATATCGGCACCCGTGCGCAGGATGCGGGCCATCGCCAGCATCTGCTGCTCCCCGCCGGACAGGCGCGTGCCCTGGCTCGCGCGCCGCTCCTTGAGGTTGGGGAACATGGTGTAGATCTCGTCAACCGAGAGACCTGACTTGCCCACAATCGGCGGCAGCAGGAGATTTTCCTCGCAGGAGAGGCTTGAGAAGATGCCCCGCTCCTCCGGGCAATAGCCCAGACCCAGCCGTGCGATGCGGTGGGTGGGCAACCCGATGGCCTCCACCCCATTGATGAGGACGGAGCCGCTGCGCCGGCCGGTGAGACCAAGTATGGCCTTCAGGGTCGTCGTTCGGCCGGCACCGTTGCGGCCCAGCAGAGTCACCAGCTCACCCTTCGCCACTTCGAAGTTCACGCCGTGCAGGATGTGCGACTCGCCATACCAGGCATTGAGGTCGCTGACCTTGAGGGCCCAATCAGCCATGGGCCTCCTCGCTACCGACATAGGCTTCCAGCACGCGCGGGTCCTTCGACACGGTTTCGTAGGGCCCTTCAGCCAGCACGGCGCCGCGCTGCAGCACCGTGATGGTGTGGGACAGATTGGCCACGACGCTCATGTTGTGTTCTACCATGAGCACGGTGCGGTTGGCTGCCACTTTGCGAATGAGTTCCACGACCCGACCAACATCCTCGTGCCCCATGCCCTGTGTCGGCTCATCCAGGAGCATGAGCTCGGGATCCATGGCCAGGGTGGTGGCGATTTCAAGGGCACGCTTGCGGCCATAGGGCAATTCGCCCGCCGTCAGCGCCGAGAACGAGGTCAGATCCACCTGCTCCAAGAGCTCCAGCGCACGTGCATTGAGCTTTTCCAGCGTCTTCTCCGACTGCCAGAAATGAAAGCTGGTGCCGAGCTGCCGCTGCAGGGCGACGCGCACATTCTCCAGCACGGTGAGGTTGGGAAACACCGCCGAGATCTGGAACGAGCGGATGATGCCCTTCTGGGCAACGTGGCCGGGCGTTTCCCGGGTGATGTCCTGCCCCTTGTAGTGGATGCTGCCCGATGACGGCGGCAGGAACTTGGTCAGCAGGTTGAAAACTGTCGTCTTGCCCGCGCCATTTGGCCCGATGAGCGCGTGGATGCTGCCCTGCCGGACCCGGAGATTCACCTTGTCGACGGCGGTGAATCCCTTGAACTCCTTGGTCAGGTCACGCGTTTCGAGAATGAATTCGCCCGTCATCGGGTCTCGGCTCGTGGGGTGGGATGCGAATATTCGCACGAAGGGCGCCCTGTGCCACCACCGGGCGCCCTTCGGGCGGAACGTGTTCGGTAACGGATGTTACCCGATTCGCGGGCCGGTGCGGCGCTCTACCGGGCGAGACGGGGTACGACCTGCCGATGCGCCGAAACTAACAGCCCCCGAGACCCAGACGACCCCCGCGCAGCGAAGGCGGTCGACAGGATGAGCCGGAGATGGGAATGCTGCGGTTGACCTCTTGGGCATCGCTCTCAATGAAGATCTCGCCGGTGCTGGTGCCGGGCACCGAGGCACGGTAGGTCACCGTGACCTTGCACGCTGCGGCGGCCGACAAGACGGCCGGGCAGTTATGCGAGATGACGAAGTCTCCCGTTGCGTATATCGCATTGAACCGAACGGGCAGCTGCCCCGCGTTGCGAATGTCAAAGGTCTCGGTACCCCCCGAACCAAACTGGGCGCGGCCAAACGCCAGGCTGGACACCGAGTAGCTCAGGAAGGGGAACGGGATGGGGGCACCGGTACCGCTGAGCGAGACATATTTCGGGCTGCCTTCAAAGGTGCCCTCGATCATGACCTCAGCCGGGCGAGGCCCCAATTCGGTGGGCGAAAATTTCACGTTGATGCCACAGATCTGGGCGGGCTGCAGCGCGCTGCAGTCATGGGTGATCGCATAATCCGCAGCGGCACCAACCGCTTTCAGATTGGCCGCCGCCATCGGTGTGCCGCGTGGGGGCACGACACTGATATTGTTGATCGTGAGCGCCTCAAATCCGCTGTTTTTGATCGACACTCCAAGCGGACCGCCGCTTCGCCGCAGATTCACTTCTCCGAATGACAACGTGGGACTGCTGAGCTCGATGGCCTGCTTTGCGCCGCTCAATCCTCGCAGCGGCACGCCAACACGCTGGCCGAGGCTACCCGCAACCACCATTTCGCGCTGGAATTCTCCGATGGACTGTGGTGCGAAGAACACGTCCACATGGCAATAGTCGCCGGAATAGAGCTCAAAGTTGCCCTGCGGACAGACGCCCAGATTGTTGCTGTAGGCGGCCTTGGCCAGCCCAGCACCCTGCCCTGCCTTCTCGCTGGGCGGCTCAGCCTGGGACAGTCCACCATAGAAATTGGCGCAAGGCGGCCCCAGCCGTTTCGCCATGCCGCCAGGTTCGACTTGATCCAGACCCACCAGTGTGCGCTGGCAGAAAATGCCATCAAACGGTGCCGGCAAGGTGATCGACGACACGCGAAGGCTTCCCTCGATGGAGTTGTTGGCCAGCGTAACGCGCTGCGTGGCACTTTCGGTGCCGGTTGGCTGCGCGCCAAAATCCAGCCCCGCCGGCGTCACGGTAGGCGTGATGACGGGCACGCCATAACCCTCCAGGTAGACACTGCTGGTCGCAGGTGTTGTATTCAGATTGAGCGAACCATAGTAGAACGTTGCTGCTGTGGGCCGGAATTTTGCCGCCACCTGGCAGGATGCGCCGGCCGCGAGTACACCGCCGCTGCAGTTGGCAGACAGTGCCAACGCCACGAAGCCCGCGCCCGTCACCGTAGGCGGACCGTTGACCGTCAACGTTCCGCCATAGGCGTCGGAATTGGTCAGTGTGAACACCGCGACACTCTCCTGGCCCACACCCGTATCGGGGAAGTAATACGAGGTCGGACTTACCCCCTTGGCGCGGGCGCTGCCCATGAAGTGCGGCTCGCCGACAATGCTCAGTTGGTGGGTGACCAGCCGTGGCAGCAACGACTGCGCCGACGCCGAAGTCGGCAACTGTCCGAGCGTCACGCCCGCCAGACCCAGCATGGCGATCATGGTGCGGCGACCCTGCAGAACATGCGGGAAGGGAAACTGGGAAATGTTCGACTTGTTCATAGTGCGACCACCTTTCTCACTACGGCTGAATGACTTGAAACCATATGCTCACAGTGCTCGGCAAGGGCTTCGGTCGAGCGCTCGGCCGACCAGCCTTCATACTGCGCCGCGAATGCCTGCGCCGCTGCGTGCAGAGACTCGTCCTCGATCATCTGCGTCAACAGGCGGCCGGGCTTTTGCCGCCGTGCCTTGCCCAGATTGCTGATGCCTGCCCCCATGCGCTCGACCGCGCGGCAAGTCAGCTCCTGCTCGAGGTGATTGGGCAGCAGCAGCAAGGGCTTGCCGGCCAACAGCGCCTCTGCGGTCAGGTGGTGACTGCCGTAGCCGATGACAAACCGGCAACCGCCAATCACCTGGTCAAGCTTCACCGCGCGGGGCGAGATTGTCAGATGTTCGCTTGCGAAGCGCTGATACGCCGCATCCGGGGCGTCCGGCCAGTAGACGAGCGCCCGGAGCTTGCTCTGTGCCAGCGCCGAAACGACTGTTTCGCCTTGCGCTCCCCGCAGATAGGCAAACACGTCGCAGGGCGCCTCGGCGAGGGCCGGATAACGGCGCGCAGAGAGAATGCCGCAGTACTCGGCCCCGGCTTCGCGGGCGGGATAGTGATCGAGTTCGTGGAAGGTGCACAGGAATGCCGGGCTATCGCTGAGCAGCTGCTGAATCGACAGTGGGCCCGTCCGCCGGAACACTTGCTCGCGCACAGTCGAGAGCACGCTTCCGACGGTGGCTTCGGCGTTCTGCAGACGTTGTTCCACACCCGGGGCCCAATCCCGGAAAAGCGGCAGCGGACGGGTGGCGGGCGGACAGTTGTAGCCCGACCCGATCATCGCGTGTGGAATGCCAAGGCACTGCGCCACGAATTGAAGCGTAGGTGCAGCGCTGCAAAGAATCAGATCCGGGCGGACGAGATCACAGAGCGACACCCAGGCCTCGCTCAGGCCGCGCAGCGTTTGCGGGTCTCCGTACCCAAAGTGAAGCAGCGTCTCGGTGTAGTTGTAGCTGGTGGAGTCCAGGCCCGGAAAGAGCCGCGTGCTCACCGGCGCCTGCAACAGGGTGAATTCATGGGACCGGACGAGACTGGCGACTTCTGCCGTGTCGCGCACGGCAACAGTGATCTCCCATCCCCTGGCCTGCAAGCATTGGAGCAAGGGGATGTAAGGGGAAACATGGCCGGTGCCCGCGCCAAGCTCCCAGGCAAAGAGCAGGCGCCGCTTCATCTCCCTGCCGCGCTGGGTAAATCAGGGAATGGGCGCAGCAACATCAGCCGCCCCGCCGATTGAACGCGACCGCACCCGATGTGCCGCCCACGTTGTACATCATGCCGGCGCCCCGGCCGTTGCGGCCGGTGAAGAAGCCGTCGACCGCACCGGTCGCCCCCGTGCCGCACGACGGGCTGCAGGAGATGTTGAGCGCCGCGGTGCCAGGCGGTATGGCGCCGGCATAAGCGCCAAATGTCAGATCGCGATAGATCGGCACGTTGCTCGCCGACGCACTCCAGTTCTGCCCGTTGATGGCGAAGCTGACCCCGAGATCAACCGTGCGCGCGGTGAAGTTTGCATTCAGCGTGGCGCTGCCAAACGTTCCGACCGCAGAGCCGTTGGTCGGGCGGGTCGAACCCACCACGTCATAGCTCGCACTGCCGGTCAGGGGCAGCGACACCGGACCGCTCTGCGTGCCGGCGAAAATGTAATGCAGGCTTGAATTGGCCAGGTTCGCAGTCGTGCTTGCCGAGCCTGAGGTGATGTTGGCCACGCCGCCGGACCAGCGTCCCCAGCTCAATCCCGTGGTCGGATCAAATCCCGCATCCTGCACGCTGGCCGTGCCCACCGAGAAATTGGCATACGGCACGAATCCGATACCCGGCAGGCTGGCGGCCGCGGCAAAGCCGCGAATCTGACCGGTGGTCGCGTCTTGCGTCACTTCACTGGGTCGGTTGAATGCCAACGTGCTGCCCTGCAACGATCCGCTGCCCGATCCCGAAATCAGACCCGTGCGGAACTGCGCCGCGCTGTTCTGCCGCGAACCCACCAGGGCGGCAATTCCCGAGATGGTGTTGAAGCTGGTGGCTGCACCGGTCTGGTCGGTGAACGAATAGCCGAGGATGATGCCGCCCAAGCCGGAACCAACGAAGCTTCCCTCCAGACTTCCGAACAGGTTGCTGTTCGATCGGGAGTTTTGCCCGCCACCATTGGTGACGACAAGGCGGTCGCCTGTCGAGGCAAAGAAGTTGTTCAGCGAAATGGGGACATTCTGGGCGTTCAGGTTCCAGTTTGCACCGCCAAGGGTCACCGCAAGCTGGGCGCCCAGTGTGCGATTGGAGAAGTTCACGCTGACCGTCGCGGAGCCGAGATTGCCCGTTGCACCCGCCTGATTGGTGGGCGACGTAGCCGCCGCGAGAGTGTAGGTGGCTTCGCCCGTCAACACTTCGGAGAGGTATGCCGGAAACCCTGCACTGGCATGGCCAAAATGGACACCAGCGGCCGAGTTGGGCACTGTTCCAGGCAGGGTCAGCGTGGCACCGCTCCAGCGGCCGATGGTGATTGTTGAGCCGCCCACATCGACCGTGCGCAAGTCGCTTGCCGCGCCGCCCGTGATGTTCACCGTGACCCCGCTCTGCAACCCCGCATAGCTGGTGAATGCCCTGAGTGCAGCGGTTGTCGCGTCCAGTGTCAGGGATCCGGAGGTGGCCTGGCTCGAGAATGGAAATCCTGCGGAAACGACAATGTCGCGTATGCCGAGCGGATCCGCACCCACGATGTTTCCCGAGGCATCTGTCACCGTGAAGCCAAGACCGTTGTTGCCCACGACCGGGTTGGTCGGCGGGGGTGTGCCGCCCGCGTTAGGATCCGGCGCGCCAAAGGCTCGACCCTCTTCCGGCGGCGGCGAATCGCTCTGACCTTGTTTGCCGGACATGATGCGACCCGCTTCCAGAATGACATCCGGCGTCGGGATGAACCTGGGCGGCTGCCCCTCGTTGATCTGAACTGTCTGACCGGGTCCAGTCACCACGGGGGCAATGTTCATGCCCAGTGTCTGGATGTTATGGCTGCCCTCGATGGTGTGATTGAGCGTCGTGTCCGGCTTGGGCTGGGCGCCTCCTTCTGTTGGCGGGCAGTCGGTGTCGCAGTGGTAAAGAATGTTGCCCGATCCTCGGATGCCAACTGTGGCGACCTTGGTCCGCATGGCGTACTTCTCACGTGCCGTTGGCGAGATGAGTCCAGTAAACGTCCGCATGGTGCCCCGGAGGAGGCTGAGGACGGCACCTTCAGTGCCCTCTTTCGAGCGCGCATACGATTCGATCTTCATCTGGGACTGCGAGCGGAGACTCAGCCGTGCCGAGTCGACCATCGCCAACTGGGCCATGCCGTCGTTCCCGGTGATGATGAGATCTCCCGGGTTCACTTCCATGCCCCGGGTCGCCGCCACCGTGCGACCGCCTGTCGTCTGCACCCGGACATCCCCCGTCACGAACGTGAACTGGCCACTGGCTCCCAGGGCCGCCGGGCTCAAGGCCAGCGTGACCGCCGTCACCAGCAGGGTTCGGGTGGATCGGTGCGCAAGGTTTCGTCTGTTGTTCTTCATGGTCCGGCTCCATTCATGCCCGGTGGGCCTTACTGGAAATCACAGCGGACAGCGGAGGACACTTCGCTGCGGGTGTAGTCATAGATGGCAATGTTGGAATCGTTCTTCGAGTACAGCCATTGCGCTCTCAGGGTGCAGCTGGGCTGGAACTTCCAGTTGAATCCCAGCGAGAGATCAGCCATGCGGTCCCGCCCGTACTCGACCTGCGTGGCCCGGGCGAACGGGGATTGGTCCTTGCGCTCGGTGTAGCCCAGTCCGTTGAAGAGCTGCAGGTTGGGGGTCAGGGAGTACTGCAGGTAGCTCCGGAGCGCGCTGATGCGCTTGCTCTTGTCGGCGATCCCGTCGGGGAGCTTGTTGTCGGCTTCGTCACGGGCGTGGAAGGCGGTGAGGTAAATCAGCGGCACACCCTTGGCTTCAAAGGAGCGGAGCCACGAAGCGGAGATCAGCACCTGGTCGAAGTCTTCGAGGTTGTTGTCGGGGAAGCGTTGGCGGGAGACCTGGATGGCGGCGCCGATCTGGTTGCGCTGGTCCAATGCGAGGCGCCAGTCGAGGGCCAGGCCTGCAGCGTTGCGGTCATTGGTGGGCTTGGGTTCACCCGGGGCCTGACCTTCCTGGCGGAATTGGCTTGCGTTGGCAAGGAGACGCCATTGCTGGGGGCCCTGATTCAGGGTCGTGCCGAACCGGGCTTCGCCGCTGACCAGATTGAAGTCGGATTCCTTGCGGTAGGCACGCCCCCGGCCTTCCAGCCCGGCAAAGAGGCTGAAGCCGCGGCTCAAGGGTTTGAAGTAGTCGATGCCGCCCTGGGCGCCGACGAAGGGGGCCTTGCGCTTGACGGAGTTGCCGGTGGGATCGACACCGGGGAGGCCGAAGGCGTTCAGGACCGCATTGGAGAAGTCGCCCGGGACACCGGTGAGGTTGGTGTCGTAGCCGAGACTGAGTTCGCCGTAGCCCACCATGCCGGCACGGGTGAGCTTCTTGCGTTCCTGAATGGCAGCCAGGTAGCGGTTGATGCTTTGCAGGGCCAGCGGTGGCGGGTTGGAGAGTTTGAGGTTCTCGAACGTGGCTTCGGCCAGATCAAAGGCACCGGAGGTAAAGTAGGCGCGGGCAAGATCGAGCTTGGCGCCAGCGTGGTTGGGATTGACGGCCAGTACCCGTTCAAGGGCGATGATGGCTTCGTCGATCTTGCCGCTATCCAGTGCGGCGACACCCAGGAGGTAGTCGAATTCAAGGTTGCCGGCCAGCTTGTCGGCTACCGCACTCAGCTCCGCATAGGCCTGCTTGGCGTTGCCCGAGGCCAACAGACGCTGGGCGTTTTGGATCACCTTCGGGTCTGCGAAGGCCGGGGCCGTGAGAAATGTGGCTGCCAGCAAGAACGCGGTCGGCAGCAGACTGAAGGGTCGACGCATCAAGAATCCCCGGAAGTGATGGATGAGACTGCCGGGATTGAAGCTTCCGCAATCTCGCAACTGTTTTTTGTTCAACATTTTGCAATCCCAGGCAGCATTAAAGTCTATGTCGCAGCCGCAGGATTGTAAACGTCGAAAAACAACCCGTTGCATTCGAACTCCATTCCGGGTGAGCATGTGGGAAGCTTACTTGCTGAACGGCGGATTGGATGCATGACATGACCACCCCTACCCTGAATCTGGCACAGGGCCAGCCCTCCGGTGAACCCGCAATCAAGATTGAGGTCGTCGATCGCATTGCGTTCGTGACATTGAACCGTCCTGTCCGCTTCAATGCCCTGTCGGCTGATGTCCTCGCCGCGCTACACGAGTCCGTGGATTCCCTCTCTGCCGATGCGAATATTCGCGTGGTGATTCTGGCCGCCCAGGGCAAAGCGTTCTGCGCAGGACACGATCTCAAGGAATTGAACGCAGCGTCGCCGGAACAGGTAGAGACGCTTTTTCGACTCTGCAGCGATCTGATGCTGAAACTCACCCGCATGCCCCAACCGGTCATCGCTGAGGTCAGTGGCATGGCGACGGCAGCAGGCTGCCAGCTCGTCGCGCAATGCGACCTCGCGGTCGCGGCGGACCACGCGAAGTTCGCAGTGTCGGGGATCAATCTCGGGCTGTTCTGCTCGACGCCTGCCGTGCCGCTGTCCCGCGCGATTGCCAGGAAGCGCGCTGCTGAGATGCTCTTTACCGGCGATTTCATCGATGCTGCGACCGCACTCGACTGGGGACTGGTCAATCGCGTGGTGCCGGCGGATCAATTGCGTGCGACGACGCTGGCGCTGGCGGAAAAACTGATGGCAAAACCGCGTGAATCGCTCGCAACCGGAAAGGCCCTCTTCTACCGGCAGCTGGAGGCCGGACTGGAAGCCGCCTATGCGGATGCGTCCAACACCATTGCCTGCAATTTCATGGCGCCAGATGCGCAGGAAGGTGTGGCCGCGTTCATCGAAAAGCGGCCGCCCAACTGGAGGTGACGGTCAGCCGTCCTTCAGAATCTCCCGAGCGCAGTTGTGCCCCGGCACACCGGTAACGCCGCCGCCGGGATGCGCGCCTGACCCGCAGAGGTACATGCCCTTCACCGGCAGCCGGTAATTGCCGTAGCCCAGCACCGGGCGCGCGCTGAACAACTGGTTCAGCGAGAGCTTGCCGTGAAAGATGTCGCCGCCAACTAGGCCGAACTTGCGTTCCAGATCCAGCGGCGTGTGAATTTGCCGTGCGATCACGCTGGCCTTGAAGTTGGGCGCGTAGCGCGTCACGGTGTCGATGATGCAGTCTGCGGCCAGCTCGCGTTCATCGTCCCAGCGCCGACCACCGGGCAGCGCGTAGCGGAAGTGCTGGCAAAAGAGGCTCGCCACATGCTGCCCGGGTGGCGCCAGCGAGTCGTCCACGGTGCTGGGAATGAGAATTTCCACGATCGGATTCTTCGACCAGCCATGCTCGCTGGCCTCGCGATGCGCGCGATCCATATAGTCCAGTGTCGGCGCCATGATGATGCCGGATGAGTGATGCGGGCCTGGCTCGGGCGCACAGGTGAAGCGTGGCAATTCCGAGAGCGCGACGTTCATGCGCAGCGTCGCCGATTCGCAGGCGATGTTCTCAAATCGCCCGCGCAGTTCGGTGCTGAGTCCCGGCATGTCGGCCAGCTTGGTCATCAGCAGGCGCGGGTTCAGATTGGACACCACGCGCCGGGCCAGCACCGTTTCGCCGGAAGCCAGTGCGATCTCGAAGCCCTCTGCAACCTTGCGAATATTCGCCACATCACAGCCGGTGCGAATATTCGCACCGCGTGCCTTGGCCTCCTTGGCCATCGCCTGCGTGATGGCGCCCATTCCACCGACGGCATGACCCCAGATGCCGGGTTTGCCATTCACCTCGCCGAAGACATGGTGCAGCAACACGTAGGCCGAACCCGGTGTCCATGGCGATGCGAAATTGCCCACCACCGCATCGAAGCCGAAACAGGCCTTGACCGGCTCGCTTTCGAACCAACGCTCCAGCAACTCGGCGGCCGACATCGTGAAGAGGTCGAGCACATCACGCCGCGCGTCCATGTCGAGCTTCTGGAAGCGACGCCCGATCTTGATGGCGCCGAACAGATCGGCAATGCCGCCGCCGATGTTGGGTGGCGTCTCCAGCAGGAGATCGCGCAGCACATCGGCCACGCGATCCAGCATGGCGTAGTAGGCCGGCAGGCGCTCGGCATCGCGCGTCGAAAAACGTGCCACTTCAGCCTGGGTCGCCTCAAGGCCGCCGCCAATGCGAATGCATGAGTCATCTGACAGCGGCAGGAAATTGGAGAACGGCCGCTCGACGATGGTGAGGCCATGTTCGCGCAGCCGCAGGTCGCGGATGATGCGCGGATTGAGCAGGCTGACCGTGTAGCTGGCCGTTGAATTGCGGAATCCCGGATGGAATTCCTCGGTGACCGCTGCGCCGCCGACGATGTCGCGCTTCTCCAGCACGCAGACCGATCTGCCGGCCGCCGCGAGGTAGGCTGCACACACCAGCCCGTTGTGCCCGCCGCCGACGATGACGGCATCGAATCGCGTGGACATCACGGTGCCAGCAGGAAGTCGCGCACGACCCGAATCTGACCGGCATCCATGAACATCGGCGCATGTCCCACGCCGGGAAACTCCACGCCCTTCACATTCGGCCGTGCACACATCGCCTTGAAGGTGTCGGGCAAGAGCAGATCGGAATCGGCACCGCGGGTCAGCAGAACCGGGCAGGTCACCTTGTCCCAGTACGCCGACAGATCGATGTCGGCGTGAATGGCCTTGCCCAGAACTTCCGCAATGCCAGGGTCGTAGGAGAACTGCCAGCGGCCGCCCTCGAGCCGTCTCGCTCCGCTGGTGGCGACATGGGTCCACTGAGTTTGGGACAGCGGGCCGAAGGGGCTCGTGGCCTTCACCGCAGCGACCAGCGCTTCCTCGTTCTCGAATTCCATGCTTTTGCCCACATAGGCGCCGATGCGTTCCAACGAGGCGCGCGGCACCATGGAGCCGACGTCATTGATGACCAGACGGCGAATTGGCGAGTTGGGCATCGCGGCGAGGATCATGCCGAGGATCCCGCCCATGGATGTGCCCACCCAGTCCACCACGGGTGCGCCGGTCCGGGCGATGACAGTGCCGGCGTCTGCAGCGTACTGCGGATAGTTGTAATCGGCCTTGTTGGCCAGCCAGTCACTGCGGCCACGTCCGACCGCATCGAAACAAATCACGCGGTACTGGTCGTATAGCGAACTGGCGAGATCGTCGAAGTCTCGCGCGTTGCGGGTCAGCCCGTGCGCACAGATGAGGACGCGTTGATTTCCCGGATGTCCCCAGTCGTTGTAGGCGATCTTGTGAAACCCGGCCGATGACAGGCCCAGGCAGTGCAGTTCTCTCATTTCCATTCCCATGGTGTCGACTCTTGGTGCGCTACTCGATTGCATCCGCGCTCTTCGCCCATTCGCGCAATACGAACTTCTGGATCTTGCCGGTCGAGGTCTTGGGCAGCGGGCGGAAGATAACCGACTTGGGCACCTTGAAGCGCGCCATCCGCTCGCGGCAGAAGTCGATGATCTCCGTTTCCGTCGCCGCAGCACCTTCCTTCAACTCGATGAAGGCACAGGGGGTCTCGCCCCACTTTTCGTCCGGCTGTGCGACAACTGCGGAGAGCAGCACGGCCGGATGACGCGACAGCACATCCTCCACCTCCTGCGACGAGATGTTCTCGCCGCCAGAGATGATCACATCCTTGGAGCGGTCCTTGATCTTCACGTAGCCGTCGGGATGCATGACCGCAAGGTCGCCGGAGTGGAACCAGCCGCCGCGAAACGCTTCGTCGGACGCCTTCGGGTTCTTGAGATAGCCACGCATGGTGATATTGCCGCGAAACATGATCTCGCCCATCTTCTCGCCGTCGGCCGGCACGGGCTGCATGGTTTCGGGATTCATCACCGTCATGCCGTCCTGCAGCAGGTAGGCCACACCCTGGCGTCCGTTCAGCTTCACCTGATCCTCCAGCGGATGGGTGGACCATTCCGGATGCTTCGCGCACACCGCTGCCGGCCCGTAGGTTTCAGTGAGGCCATAGACATGCGTGAGGTCGAAACCCATATTCGCCATGCCTTCGATCACGGCAGCTGGCGGTGGCGCGCCGGCCACGAGGCAATGCACTTTGTGGTCGATGCCCGCTTTCAGCTCGGCTGGCGCATTGATCAACAGGTTGTGCACGATAGGCGCGCCGCAATAGTGCGTCACCCGGTGCTCGCGGATGAGCGAGAGAATCAGCTTCGCATCCACTTTTCGCAGACAAACATGGGTGCCCGCCGCCGCAGCGATGGTCCAAGGGAAGCACCAGCCATTGCAATGAAACATCGGCAGCGTCCAGAGATACACCGGATGCTTGGGCATGGACCAGTCGAGGATGTTGTTGATTGCGTTCAGGTACGCGCCGCGGTAGTGGTACACGACACCCTTCGGGTTGCCTGTAGTGCCCGAGGTGTAGTTGAGACAGATCGCATCCCATTCGTCGGCAGGGTTGCGCCATTCGAAAGCAGGATCACCGCCCGCAATGAATGCCTCGTAATCCAGTTCCCCCAGCCGCTCCCCACTTTCCCTGAGCGCGTCATCGACATCGATCACCAAAGGGCGCTCCTTTACCAGGGTCAACGCCTTCTCGATGGTGGGCGAATATTCGCAATCGGTCACCAGGACCCTGGCTTCGCCGTGGTCCAGCATGAAGGCGATGGCCTCCGCGTCGAGCCGGGTGTTCAGTGTGTTCAGCACCGCGCCGATCATGGCCGGGCCGAAATGCATCTCGACCATCTCGGGCGTGTTGGTCAGCATGGCAGCCACCGTGTCGCCCTTGCCGATGCCGCGCCTCTCCAGGGCGTACGCAAGCTGCCGTGCCCGTGCATAAGTCTCTTTCCAGGTGAATCGCCGTGCCCCGTGGATCACCGACACACGGTCAGGAAACGTGTAGGCCGCCTTGGCCAGAAAACTGACCGGATTCAACGGCGTGAAATTGGCCGCGTTCTTGGCGAGGCCGGTGTCGTAGGCGCTGCCCATTCCCTCTCCTTGTTGTGCGTGGCCTGCTGCCTGGGGCGCAGGCACGTGGAAGACGCGGTTGCGATTCGAGGCAGGCAACGTGAATGGAACGCCACACCACATTCGCAACGCCATCCAATCTTCGCACGGATTGAATTAGTGAGAAAATCGCGCCATGAAATTCATATCGCACATACGGAACGCAACGGTTTTGGCCGCGCTCGCATTCCAGGGTTGTGGCACCGCCTTCACCGATCCTGCCACGAGGCTTGCTGCTGAAGTGCGGGACGCGGCGAAGCTGGTTGCGCAACAGGATGGCGCCCGACATACACATATTCACCGCACCCCTTCACGTGCTGGCGAATGCGAGGGACCGTACCGCGTACAGCTCGATGAGTCAGGCGCACTCGTCGTATGGTGCAAGAGTGCCGCCAACGGAGAAACTGTCTCCAGCCACAGCACCAGCGCACACGCTGCCACGGTTTCCACCAGAGAGACCTTCATCGTCGACAAGCGAACCGGCGAGGACCTGGTGATTGAACTTGCTCGCATCGGCGGCAAGGTGACCATCATCGCAGCGCGCTAGAGGCAGCGCAGAGACATGGCCCTGAAATCCACCGTGTACAAGGCGGACCTCTGGGTTGCCGATCTTGACCGCAACCTTTATGCCGATTTTCCGCTCACCCTGGCGCTTCATCCATCCGAGACCGAGGAGCGGCTCATGGTCCGCCTGACCGCATTCGCCTTGTTCGCCGATGAGCAGCTCGCCTTCGGCCCGGGCATCAGCACGCCGGAAGAGCCCGACCTTTGGCAGCGCGATCTCACCGGACGCATCCAGCGCTGGATCGAAATCGGCCTTCCGGATGACAAGCAGTTGGCCCGCGCCTGCGGCCGTGCTGATGAAGTGATTGTCCTGGCCTACGGGCGTGGCGTGGACATGTGGTGGAAGGGTATCGAGTCCAAGCTCACCCGATTTGCCAAGCTCGCAGTGCTGCGCATTCCCGACGAGGTGTGCAAGGCGCTCACCGCGCTGGCACAGCGCAACCTGAAAATTGCCGCCACCATCCAGGAAGGCCATGTCCTGCTGGCGGCCGAAGACGGGTCGGTCGACATTCCCATCGAAACCTTGAAACTGGCGGAGGCCGCACGATGAGCGGAAAGACGCTGACCTTGAAAAGGAAGCCCGCCCCGGCCACCGAGCCCGCGGCGGCCACGCCACAGCCCGCCGCAAGGCGGCGAAGCCGTGGAGACTTGCCGCCGACCAAACGCCGGAACGCACCGCCTGCTGCGACAGCACCGATTGAGCCACCTGCATCAACGACCACGCCTGCTGCACCCAGAAGTCGCAGCGTCGCCCGCCCCGCCATCCCAGCGACTGACGATGCCCGTTTGGAGCCCCGGCGACCCGCATCCGCTGCCCGTATCGGCAGATCTGGGCGCCCCTTGCCGCAAGCCGACCCACCGGCAGCCTCTGCGAATATTCGCATTGCGCCAGATGACGGGCGGGTGCGGGTGTCCAAGCTCATGAGCGAACGCGGACTGTGCTCGCGGCGCGAGGCCGATGCCTACATCGAGCGCGGCTGGGTCTTCGTCGATGGCGTGAAGGTCACCGAGCTCGGCACGCGAATATTCGCAAGTCAGACCATCACCCTCGCCCGCGACGCTCAGAACGCACAACTGCAGAGCGTGACCATCCTGCTCCACAAACCGATCGGTTTCGTGTCCGGGCAGCCTGAGCCGGGCTACACGCCGGCAATGACCCTCATCGTTCCCGAGAATCACTGGAAGGGAGACGAGTCCAAGCAGCGCTTCACGCCCGTCCATCTGCGGGGTCTCGCCCCTGCCGGGCGACTTGATATCGACTCGACCGGCCTCATCGTCTTTACCCAGGACGGCCGCATCGCGAAACGACTGATCGGCGAAGACTCCGAAGTTGAAAAGGAGTATCTGGTGCGGGTTGAGGGCCAGATCAGCGAAGGCGGCCTGAAGCGGCTGAATCACGGCCTGTCGCTGGACGGCAAGGCACTGAAGCCCGCCAAGGTGAGCTGGCAGAACGAGGATCAGTTGCGCTTCGTGCTGCGCGAGGGCAAGAAACGGCAGATCCGTCGCATGTGCGAGCTGGTGGGACTCAAGGTCGTGGGATTGAAGCGCATTCGAATCGGCAGCGTCGTGCTGGGCAAGCTTCCGGTCGGTCAGTGGCGCTACCTCGGCCCGGATGAGCGCTTCTAGGCCATTGCTCCCGCCATGGGGCCAGCAGTACTTGGCTGGTGAGTCCGAGAAATGCGCGACAGCGCGGTCGGTCTCCTGTTTGCTGATCCGGTTCAATCTACACCGAGTCTCCCACGGCCAAGTCCCTTCCCGGCAGACGCAGTCACCGTCCAAGCATCACATCGGGCCTGTTTCCTTGGCGGCATCTTCTCCCCGACTTGGCGGGCCCAATGCGGCATGCGAATATTCGCAATCCATTGCGGGAGCGCGACCATGCCCACCGAACCGAAAACCCGCCCCACCGACGCAAGTGTTGCCGAATTCATCGCCATGGTGTCGGATCCTCGCCGCCGCGCGGACTGTGAGGTCGTCTGCGCGCTGATGGAGAAGGTCACCAAAGCAAGTCCGGTGATGTGGGGACCGTCCATCGTTGGCTTTGGATCGATGCCCTTGCACTATGCGAGCGGCAAGACGCTGGACTGGCCACTGGTGGGGTTCTCGCCACGCAAGGAAGCCCTGGTCTTGTACATCATGGCCGGGTTCGAAGGGTACGAGTCCCTTATGGAACGGCTCGGCAAACACAAAATCGGGAAGTCCTGCCTGTACGTGAAGAAGCTGGCGGACATCGATCAAAAGGTGTTGAAACAGCTGGTGGAACAGTCGGTCAAGGCCCTCAAGGCCAAACACAAGCCTTCGGTGCGAGGCGGGTGAGTCGTCCGATTCGCACCAGTCTGGACTCAGACAGCACCCGACAAAATCAGCCGATTCGCGTTTCCGATTTGGTCGAGCGCAAACCTGCCGCCTTCTCCGCCGCCTTCAAGGTGTTGGACAGCAGCATGGTGATGGTCATGGGTCCGACACCGCCGGGGACGGGCGTGATCCACGAGGCCATGGCCCGCACTGATTCGAAATCCACATCGCCAACCAGCTTGCCGTCCGGCAGGCGGTTGATGCCCACATCGATGACAACCGCGCCGGGCTTGATCATGCCGGCCGTGACCATGAGCGGTTTGCCGACAGCGGCAACGACGATGTCACCCTGACGCACGATCTCGGCGAGGTTGCGCGTCCGCGAATGGCAAACCGTGACCGTGGCGCCCGCATGCAACAGCAGCAGCGCCATCGGCTTGCCGACGATATTGCTGCGACCGATGACGACCGCATGCTTGCCCTCGATCGCGACACCGGCGTACTCCAGCATCTTCATGGCGCCGAACGGCGTGCATGGCGGGAACATGGACTCGCCAACCACCAGCTCGCCGATGTTGGCATAAGCGAACCCGTCGACATCCTTTTCCGCGGCGATGGCCTCGATGACCGCGCGGCTGTCGATTTGCCTGGGCAGCGGCAATTGGACGAGGATGCCGTGAACGGCAGGGTTCGCATTCAGCTTGCCGATGAAGGCGATGAGATCGGCCTCGGTGGTACTTTCCGCCAGCGCATGCACTTCCGAGTGCATGCCGATGGCTTCGCAGGCGCGCGCCTTGTTTCGCACGTAAACCTTGGACGCGGGGTCCTCGCCCACAATGACCACGGCCAGGCCGGGGGTGACGCCTGCGGCGCGCAGCCGATCAACGCGCACGCGGAACTCCGCGCGCAGTTCATTGGAAAGCTGGTTGCCATCAATCAGTTTTGCGGTCATGGGAAAGGCATGCTGGTCGGGATGCGGAATTGTAGTGGCTTTGCGCATGGGCAGCGCCCGCCATCAGTATTCGCGCGATGGCGCAATGACGGCATCCAGTCTGACGTCGGACGTGCTCACCGGCACGTGATCAACAATCTGGCAATCGAAGGCGAGCGCCAGCCGATACGGAATCTCGCCCGGGCAGTCGGCGAAGAGGCGGTCGTAGTAGCCCTTGCCATAGCCCATGCGATTGCATTCGGGATCGAACGCCAGACCGGGCGTCAGCACGAATTCGGCTTCACGCAATGCGAATATTCGTGCCGGATTGACCTTCGGCTCGCGGATACCCCAGGGGCCGGATTCAAGGTCGCGATCGAGGTCTTCCACTCGGTAGAGTGTGAGGACATTGCGAGCCTTATCGATGCGCGGCAGCGCCAGCGCCTTGCCATCGGCAAGCACCGTGCGCAGGAATTCAGTCGTGTCGACCTCGGTACCGAAGCCGGCGTAGGCCAGCACTGCGTGCGCGCGCTGGTAGCGAATATTCGCGTTTAGCCGCCCGCAAAGCAGCATCGACTCGAGCTTGCGCTGCGTTGCCGGCATGGCTTCACGGGCAGCAAGAATTCGCTTGCGCAGCGTGACCTTGGCTTCGTGCAGTGGATTCATGCCGCCCTTCCGCCTTTTGGTCCTCGGTTGATGCGCTGGCCCAGCTCAAGCCAGACCGCCTCCCGCCAGAAGCGCGTGGCCAGCCCGGACGGTGAGCACAGCACGTATACGCGCGTCGCCCCGCGCCCGAGCCGCTCGGGCTGTTCGCCATAGTCCACAGCACGCCCCAGCGCTGCCCGTGCCGCATTCTTGCTGGTGAACGCGATCCAGTCCGGGCGGCATGCGTCCAGCTTCGCATGCAATGCGGGCACGTCGAACGCGTCGGCGGGCAGTTCCTCGTCAGTGCCCGCATGATCCTTGCAGAGATCCGTCAGCCCCACACCCAGCGCCAGCAACTGCGAATATTCGCCGGGCGCAAACAGGCGCGGCGTGATGCCTGCCCGATGGAGTGCCGGCCAGAAACGATTGCCGGGTTTGGCATAGTAGGCCCGCGCCGCAGCGGATGCGCGACTTGGCGCCGTGCCGCAGAAGACGATGCGCAGGCCAGGCGCGAGCAGATCGGGCACGAGATGCGCCGCGCGGTCATCTTCGCTGAGGGTCGATTTGGCAGCAATCTGACTCACTGATTGTCGAGATTCATCAGGTACCAATGATGCCAGTACGCAGGCTCGGTACGAATCAGGTAATCCAGCCTGGCGGCCAGCGCGTCTGCGCCGGCAAGTTCACTTTCCGGATTGACCGCGGGTTCGATGACCAGGTGCACTTTGCCGGTGTGCGCATCGGTGTGGGCATGGAACGGCACCAACGCGAGGTGTTCGCGCGCAGCCAGGGCGGGCAGACCGCGCGGCAGGGTCAAGACCTTGCCCTGAAGGGTGGACGCGAGCGTCTTGTCGCCGGGGCGGACAGGCGCATCCCACAATCCGCAGATCGCAGTGCCGCCACGCAGCTTGCGCACGAGCAGCCTCGCTGCGGCACCGGGGTTGACCAAGCCATCCCCTAGCAGACGAGCGGTGACCCAGGTGCGCAGGCGCACGTAGATGAACAGGATTGGCCGATGCCTGAGCGCAGTCCAGGAAGGTGGCGCTGCAACGCCTGCAAATCCTCCCGTGGTTCTGCGCAGGCTGTGCAGCGCCCACAACGCCCCGCCCCAGTGGAACGTGGCGGAGACGAACGGGGCAGCGGGCCACTGCCCTTCAACAATCACGTGATGGCGGAACCAGCGATCGCCCCAGATCAGCCAGTGATACATGTCGACCTGATCACGCATGCGCATCAGACGGCTCCGTTCGAGCCAGCCGTCACGATCTGCCACTGGAGCCACCTTCTCTGCTTCGGCCAGGGTCGCGCGGGCATCGGCATCAAACAACCGCATGCGTCGTGCCACCCAGCGTGACACTCGCATGCCGGTACCGCAGGGCAGCAGCGCGATTGCGCCGGGAACGAGAAAGTACGCCAGCAGATCCGCCAGCGCCTGGCGAATCATGCACCGGCGCGGAAGCACACGTCCCGCATCACTTCAGCGCCGCCTTGATCTGATCCAGCGCGCCCGGATCCTCGATGGTGGTGAGGTCTCCCGGATCGCGGCCTTCGCACAGCGCCTGGATGGAACGGCGGAGAAGCTTGCCCGAGCGCGTCTTGGGCAGCAGCGTGACGAAGTGGACGCGTGCCGGCCGGGCGATGGCACCGAGTTCCTTGTCCACCGTCGCCATGATCGCCTTCTCTTCCTGCTCGCGCCCCTCGTTGCTGGCGATGCGGTCTGCATTCTTTACCACGGCGAAGGCCATCGGAATCTGGCCCTTCAATTGATCCGCAACACCCACCACCGCCACCTCGGCGATGTTGTTGTGCATCTGGATGGCCTCCTCGATCTCGCGCGTGCCGAGTCGATGTCCGGCCACGTTGATCACGTCGTCGGAGCGGCCCAGCACGGTGTGGTAGCCCTTCTCGTCCCGCGTCGCCCAGTCGAACGTGGAGTAGACCATCTCGGTCTTGAACGACTTGAAGTAGGTTTCGACGAAGCGATGGTCATCGCCCCAGATGGTGCTCATCGCGCCCGGGGGCAGCGGCGGCACAATGGTGAGAACGCCCTTCTCGCCGGGCCCGACCTCCTGACCGGTCTCCTCATGCAGCAGCTTCAGCTTGTAACCGTACGCAGGCACGCCCGCCGCACCAAGCTTGGTCGGCATCTTCTCCACGCCCTGGAATGTCGAGAGGATGGGCCAGCCGGTCTCGGTCTGCCAGTAGTTGTCGATGATCTTCACGCCGAGCCCCTTCTCGATCCAGTCGGAGGTCGGTTCGTCCAGCGGCTCGCCCGCCAGGAAGAGCAGGCGCAATGACGACACGTCGTACTTCTTGAGCCATGCCGGATCCTGCTTCTTCAGGACGCGGATCGCCGTGGGCGAGGAGAACATGGTGGTCACCTTGTGCTCCGCCACGATGCGCCACCATACGCCGGGGTCCGGCTTGATGGGCACGCCTTCGAACATCACCGTCGTTGAACCGTTGATCAGCGGTCCGTAGACGATGTACGAGTGTCCCACCACCCAGCCGATGTCGGAGGTGGAGAAATACACCTCGCCCGGCTTGCAATCGAAAATGTGCTTCATCGACGCAGCCAGCGCGACGGCGTAGCCACCCGTGTCACGCTGCACACCCTTGGGCTTGCCGGTTGTGCCGCTGGTGTAGAGGATGTACGACGGGTGCGAAGACTCCAGGGATTCGCAGGGCACCTGTGCGTCAAGGTGCTGCAGTCGTGCTGCGGCATAGGCCACATCGCGACCCGGCACATGCTTGCCGCTGTAGTCGAGGCCGCGGTGGATCAGCACCACTTTCTCGGGCTTGTACTTCGCCAGCTCAATGGCCTCATCGGCCAGCGGTTTCAGCGGAATGATGCGTCCCATGCGCAGGCCCCCATCGGCCGTCACCAACACCTTGGGACGCGCATCATCGATGCGCGCGGCAAGCGATGCGGCCGCGAAGCCGCCGAAGACCACCGAGTGAATGGCGCCGATGCGCACCGTGGCCAGCATGGCGAATACCGCCTCCGGGACCATAGGCATGTAGATCAGCACGCGATCGCCCTTGCCCACCCCCTGCGCCTTCAGCACCGCGGCGAAGCGGTTCACTTCAGCGTGCAATTGAAGATAGGTGTAGCTGACCGTCTGGCCGGTTTCCGCGGAGATGAAAATCAGGGCGTTCTGATTGCTGCGCTTGGCCAGATGGCGATCCAGCGCGTTGTGGCAAAGATTGGTGTGCCCCCCGACAAACCACTTGCAGAACGGCGGGCGGCTGAAGTCGCGCACATGCTGAAACGGCTTCATCCAGTCGATGGACTTGGCCTGCTCGGTCCAGAAGGTCTCGGGCTGGGTGAGTGAACGCTGGTAGAAGCTGGCGTACTTTCCGATGGGCTTGGCCTGGGTTTTCATGCTCTCCTCGGGGGCGGTCGTCTTGGTATGGATGCGGGCGCGGCTCGGCAAATCTTACTCTGCCTGATGCGCGCCGGACGCTTCAGGCCGGGCAAAACCGTGAATCCCTGATCCGGATCAACCCGGCAGCTTCACCACCAGGCGCCCGCGCACTTTTCCGGCGAGCAAGTCAGCGGCCGCATCCACGGCATCGCTCAAGTCAATCTCGGCAGTGATGGCATCGAGCTTTGCGCGATCAAGGTCGGCGGCGAGCTTCGCCCACGCCGCCTCGCGCACGGCAAGCGGCTGATACACACTGTCCACGCCCGCCAGCACGACGCCGCGCAGGATGAAGGGCGCGACCGATGCGGGGAAGTCCATGCCCTGCGCCAGTCCACAGGCGGCGACCACGCCACGATACTTGGTCTGGGCGCAGACGTTGACCAGGGTGTGGCTGCCCACCGAATCCACGGCGCCTGCCCAGCGCTCCTTCTGCAGCGGCTTGCCCGGTTGCGAATATTCGCTGCGATCGACCACTGCCTTGGCGCCCAGCGATTTGAGGAAGTCCGACTCCTGCAGCTTGCCAGTTGATGCGACGACGTCATAGCCCCAGCCTGACAGTATCGAAACGGCAATGCTGCCCACGCCGCCCGAGGCGCCGGTGACCAGAATCTCGCCCTGCCCCTTCGCCACCCCGAAGCGCTCAAGCGCCAGGCAACACAGCATCGCCGTATAGCCCGCCGTGCCGATGGCCATGGCCTGCCGTGGGGTGAAGGCATCCGGCAAGCGCACCAGCCAGTCGCCCTTCAGCCGCGCCTTGCCCGCGAGACAACCCCAGTGCGACTCGCCCACGCCGAACCCGTTCAGGATGACCTTGTCTCCCGGCTTCCAGGCGGGATGGTTGCTCTCCTCGACCACGCCGGCGCCATCGATGCCCGCCACCATTGGCCACTTGCGCACGATGGGGCTCTTGTTGCAGATGGCGAGCGCGTCCTTGTAGTTGAGGGTCGAGTATTCGATTCGCACCAGCACATCACCTTCAGGCAATTCGCTATCGGCGATGTCCTTCACCTCTGCGGAGAAGGTGTCGTCGGTCTTGCTGAGCAGTAGTCCCTTGAACATGGAAATTTCCTCGCGAATATTCGCAATCGGTGGGTGACCTAGTTCGATGTGCCGGCCAGCACTTTGGGGTCGACAGCCGATGCGTGGCGCAGCGAGAAGTACTCGCGCGATTGCATCTCGCGCAACCGGCTGGCCGTGCGGGCAAATTCGGCGGACACCAATTGGGTCAGATCGCCGCCTTCGTCCTGGGTGTTACGCGCCGCACCGCTGACCAGGCGTACCCCGCGCGCATCCAGCACCAGCTCTTCCGGTTCCGCCTCCGCACTCACGATGAGCTTCACTCGGGTGTCGTAGAAGATGTCCACCATCCAAGTCAGACGGCGCACCTGGTCCGACTGCGCCTGGGCATCCAGCTGCGGAATGTCGGAAATGAGCACGGTGTGATATTGCTGGGCGAGCTCAAGGAAATCCACCTGCGAACGCGGCTTCACGCAGAGTTCCGCGTAGTCGAACCAGATGACGCCCTTGGTGCGGCGGCGGAACCTGAAGGGCCGGTCGGCGATGCTGATGGTCTCGTTTTCCGCATAGCGGGCGCGTGACAGGCTCTCGAAGGCATCAGCCAGCTTCGCATCGGCTTGCGTGCCGGGCGGCATGTGATACACGTTCAAGCCTTCAAGAATGCGGCGGCGATGATCGGTGCGACCGGCGATCTCGATGACATCGAGACGTGACTTGAGAATCTCGATGGCCGGCAGAAAGCGCTCGCGCTGCAGGCCATTCGGATAGAGATCATCGGGCTTGTAGTTGCTGGTGAGCACGATGACCACACCCTTGTCGGTCATGAAATCCAGCAGGCGTCCCAGGATCATCGCATCGGCGATGTCGCTCACATGGAATTCGTCGAAACACAGGAGCCGCAGCTTCTTGGCCACCTGGTTCGAAATCACATCCAACGGATCTTCCACGCCCGAGAGCCGGCGCATCTCGCTGTGCACCCAGCGCATGAACTCGTGGAAATGGATGCGGCGCTTCCGCACCAGCGGGACCACGTTGTAGAACGCATCCATGAGCAGCGATTTGCCCCGCCCCACGCTGCCCCAGATGTACATTCCGCGCGGCGGGCGCTTGCCGCGTCCCATGTTGGTGATGACCCGATTGATCGTGCCAGAGCGATAGGCCTTGTAGTCGACCAGCTCCTCGTGCAGTGCCTGGAGCTTTTCCAGCACGGCGAGCTGGGCCGGGTCGGTCTCGAAGTCGGATCGCTGGGAGTAATGCCAGTACCACTCCAGCGGACCGGAGAACTGACTGCCGCCGGCAACCTGTTCTTCGGCGACGGCGACGTCTTCGCCGTTGCCGTCGGCACTGAGCGACTCAATCTGACTCACCGGCGTACCCGGGAATTGCGAATATTCGCGTTGGCCCCGTTCACATGTTCAGCGTGCGCTTGTCCACCGCCAGCGCCGCCTCGCGCATGACCTCGGACAACGTCGGATGTCCGTGCGTGATGCGCGCGATATCTTCAGAGGCGCCCGCAAACTCCATCGCCACCACGGCTTCCTGGATCAGCTCCGACGCATTGGCATGGACGATGTGCACGCCCAGGATGCGGTCGGTCTTGGCATCCGCGATCATTTTCACGAAGCCGGAACCCGTCGCCATGCCCAGCGCCCGGCCATTGATCATGAAGGGTGCCTGGCCTACCTTGACGGCGACACCTTCGGCCTTGAGCTGCTGCTCGGTCTTGCCCACCCACGCCACCTCGGGCGAGGTGTAGATGATCCAGGGAATGCAGTTGTAGTCGAGGTGCGGCTTCTGGCCGGCGATCATCTCGGCCACGAGGACACCTTCATCCTCTGCCTTGTGCGCCAGCATGGGGCCACGCACCACGTCGCCGATGGCCCAGACATTGGGCAGGTTGGTCTTGCAATGCTCGTCCACCTCGATGAAGCCGCGCTCGCCGACCTTGAGACCGACCGCAGCCGCATCCAGGCCGTCGGTGTTGGGAATGCGCCCCACGGAGACGATGAGCTTGTCGCACTCCAGCTTCTGCGCGAGATCCTGGTCATCGCGGTACTCGACCGTGATGCCGCTCTTCTTCTGCGTGACCTTGTCGATCTTCACGCCGAGCTTGATGTTGAGACCCTGCTCCTTGGTGAAGGCTTTCCACGCTTCCTTGGCAACCGCTTCGTCCGCAGCAGCGAGGAAAGTGGGCAACGCTTCCAGCACTGTGACTTCCGCGCCCAGGCGGCGCCACACGCTGCCCAACTCCAGGCCGATCACGCCGGCACCGATGACGCCCAGTTTCTTGGGCACAGCGGTCAGGGCCAATGCGCCTTCGTTGTCGCAGATATTCTCGTTGTCCACCGTGATGCCGGGCAGGTGACGGGCCTTGGAACCCGTGGCGACAATGACATGCTTGGCCGTGATGGTTTCCTTCTTGTCGCCATTCGTGACTTCAATGGTGTACACGTCGCCACCGGACACGAACTTGCCGAAGCCCTGCAGCCAGGTGACCTTGTTCTTCTTGAACAGGAACTCGATGCCTTTGGTGAACTTGGAGACGATGCCGTCCTTGCGCGCCTGCATCTTGGCCAGATCGAACTTGGCACCTGCGACGCTGATGCCGTGCACGTCGAGATGGTGGCTGACCTTCTCGAATTCCTCGGAGGACGCCAGCAGCGCCTTGGACGGGATGCAACCCACGTTGAGGCAAGTGCCGCCCAGCGCCATGTCGCCCTTGGCGTTCTTCCAGCCCTCGATACAGGCGGTTTTCAAGCCGAGCTGGCCTGCGCGGTTGGCGGCGGTGTAGCCGCCGGGGCCGGCACCGATGACGACGACATCAAATTGTTGCGACATTTCCGTTTCTCCGATTCGCGAATATTCGCAGGCTCAATGAGCCCGCGAGTCAGGACTCAGCGCAGCCAGAAGCGCGCCAGATGCACACCCAGACCGGCACAGAAACCGGCGACCCAGGGCGACACGTTCTTCATGAAAAGTGGGGGTTGTTTCACCAGTTTCATCACCGCCACGCCGACCGCCACACCCAAACCTACACCGATGGACACTGAGAAATGCTTGGGCAGATGCAGGGCCAGCAGCTTCTCGAACACGACAATCAGCAGTCCGATCAACAACGACCCGACGACGAAAAAGAAAGCCCGCTTGAAGAGATTCGCGGGCTTCCATTTCTTGCTTCTGGCCAAGATCAGACGTCAAGGAGCAGGCGAGCCGGATCCTCGAGCGCTTCCTTGATCGCCACCAGCGTCAGCACGGCCTCGCGGCCGTCGATGATGCGGTGGTCATAGGACATGGCCAGATAGTTCATCGGGCGCACCACGACCTGTCCGTTCTCGACCACCGCGCGTTCCTTGGTGGCGTGCACGCCGAGGATGGCGCTCTGGGGTGGATTGATGATGGGTGTGGACAGCATGGAGCCGAACACGCCGCCATTCGAAATCGAGAACGTGCCGCCAGAGAGCTCTTCCAGCGTGAGCTTGCCGTCCTTGGCGCGCTTGCCAAAGTCAGCGATGGCCTTCTCGATGTCGGCGATGGACATGAGATCGGCATTGCGCAGAATGGGCACGACCAGGCCGCGCTCGGTACCGACCGCGATGCCCACGTCGTAGTAGCCGTGATAGACAATATCGTTACCGTCGATGCTGGCGTTGACGATCGGGTACTTCTTCAACGCGTAGGTGGCGGCCTTCACGAAGAAGGACATGAAGCCCAGCTTCACGCCATGCTCCTTCTCGAACTTGTCCTTGTACTTGTTGCGCAGGTCGATGACCGGCTGCATGTTCACTTCGTTGAACGTGGTCAGGATGGCGGCCGTCGATTGCGACTGCACCAGGCGCTCGGCGATGCGGGCGCGCAGGCGGGACATCGGCACGCGCTGCTCGGCGCGGTCGCCGACGGGCATGGCCACCGGCGGGGCAGCCGGCTTCGCGGACGGTGCCGGCGCTGCGGCGGGCGCAGCACCGCTGACCTTGTTGACCACATCCTCCTTGGTCACGCGACCGCCGCGGCCGGTGCCGGCGACGTCGCTCACATTGTTCTCCGCAGCGATCTTGGCGGCTGCAGGGCTCATCGCGGCCGCGGCGGGTGCGGGTGCTGCAGCAGCGACTTTTTCCGCTGCAGGCGCGGCGGCCTTGGCCGGGGCAGCCGTGGCAGTCGCTGCCGTGTCGATCATGGCAATGATTTCACCGCTGGTCACGGTGCCGCGATCACCCTTGATGATCTTGACCAGCACGCCATCGACCGGCGCGGGCAATTCCATCACGACCTTGTCGGTTTCAATGTCGATGAGGTTCTCGTCGCGCTTGACGGCCTCGCCTTCCTTCTTGTGCCAGGAAACAAGCGTGGCCTCCGAGACCGATTCGGACAACTGGGGGACCTTGACTTCGACTTGCATGGTGGATTCCTCGATCTTCTTGTTGGAGGGGCGTGCGGAAAATGCCTTGTTCGCGGATTACTTCTTCGCCGGTGCCTGTGTCCAGGTGAGTGCCGCCTCGACCAGCTCCTTCTGCTGTTCATTGTGCTTGGCGAGGTAGCCGACGGCAGGCGACGCGGACGACGGCCGGCCGGCATAGGCCAGGCTTTGGTCGCCTTTCATCGGGCGCAGCAGGTAGTGCTGGATGCAACGCCACGCACCCTGATTCATCGGCTCTTCCTGCGCCCACACAACGCTCTTGGCGTTGGGATAGAGGTCAAGCTGTGCCTTGTACTCTTCATGCGGGAAGGGATAGAGCTGCTCGATACGGACGACCGCGATGTCGTCAATGCCGCGCTTGGCTCGCTCTGCCACGATGTCGTAGTACACCTTGCCGGAGCAGAAGATCACGCGCTTCACCTTCTTCGCAGCGAGCTTTTCCTGTTCACCGATCACGACTTCGAATCGGCCATTGGCAAGTTCGTCCAGCGATGATGCGGATTCCTTCTTGCGCAACAGCGACTTCGGCATCATGACGATCATGGGCTTGCGCATCGGCCGGATCATCTGGCGACGGATCATGTGGAACAGTTGCGCGGCTGTCGACGGCACGATGACCTGGATGTTGTGTTCGGCGCAGAGCTGGAGGAAGCGTTCCAGACGTGCCGACGAATGTTCCGGACCCTGCCCTTCAAAGCCATGCGGCAAGAACATGCAGAGTCCGCACATGCGGCCCCACTTCGCCTCACCGGAGGTGATGAACTGGTCGATGACCACCTGGGCTCCGTTGGCAAAGTCACCAAACTGGGCTTCCCAGATCACCAACTCGAACGGCTGCGCGGTGGAGTAGCCGTACTCGAATCCGAGTACCGCCTCTTCGGAAAGGAGCGAGTCGATGACCAGGAACTTGCCCTGCTGCACGGCAATGTTCTGCAACGGCACATAGGTGCCGGCATCCCACTTCTCACGATTCTGGTCATGGATCACGGCATGACGATGCGCGAAGGTTCCGCGTCCGCAGTCCTGGCCGGAAATGCGCACCGGCGTCCCTGCAGCCACCAGCGAGGCATAGGCGAGATTCTCGGCCATGCCCCAGTCGACCGGTAGCTTGCCCTCGCCCATATCGCGGCGCGCAGCCAGCAGCTTCTCAACGGTCGGATGTGGCTTGAATTCAGACGGCAGCTGGGTGAGGCGCTTGGCATAGTCCTTGAGCGTGGCCAGCGGCACCGAGGTATCCACCGGATGGCGCCAATCGACCTTCATGTACGGCGCCCAATCCACCGCCAGCGCCGGCTTGATGCCGTAGAGGATGTTCTTGTTGGTGCTCTTGCCCGCATCAAGCGCAGCGCGATAGCTGGTCACCAGGTCATCCGCATGACCGGCCGAGATGACGCCTTCGGCAGTCAGCTTGTCCGCGTACAGCTTGCGGGTGCCGGGATG
Source organism: Burkholderiales bacterium (assembly GCA_033764435.1). GTDB lineage: Bacteria > Pseudomonadota > Gammaproteobacteria > Burkholderiales > Usitatibacteraceae > JAEUMY01. The sequence goes on along the minus strand of JANRIX010000058.1, from coordinate 66,458 downwards.
CTGGGCAATTTTCTTGTACATCAGCGGCTGGGTGACGAACGGCTCATCCTGCTCGTTGTGGCCCAGCTTGCGGTAGCAAACCATGTCGATGACGACATCCTTGCCAAACTTCATGCGGTATTCAAGCGCGATGCGGCCCACTGCAATCAGCGCTTCCGGGTCATCCGCGTTGACATGGAAGATGGGCGCTTCGACCATCTTGGCGATGTCGGTACAGTACAGCGACGAACGAGTGTCACGCGTGTCGCTGGTGGTGAAGCCGATCTGGTTGTTGACGATGATGTGGATCGTGCCGCCGGTGCGGAAGCCGCGCGTCTGCGACAGCGCCAGCGTTTCCATCACCACACCCTGACCGGCAAATGCAGCATCTCCATGGATCAACATGGGCAGAACCTGCTTGCCGTCGTGATCCTCACGGCGCTGCTGGCGGGCGCGCACAGAACCCTCGACAACCGGATTGACGATTTCAAGGTGTGACGGGTTGAACGCGAGTGTGAGGTGGACCGCGCCGCCCTTGGTCTGGATATCCGAAGAGAAGCCCTGGTGGTACTTCACGTCGCCAGATGACAGGTCGTCGTGATGCTTGCCCTCGAATTCGCTGAACAGGTCGGCGGGAATCTTGCCGAGGCTATTCACCAGAATGTTCAGTCGGCCGCGGTGGGCCATGCCCAGCACCACTTCCTTGATGCCGGCGGCACCGGAGTTGAGGATCAGATCGTCAACCAGCGGGATGAGACTGTCACCGCCTTCGAGCGAAAAGCGCTTCTGGCCGACATAGCGGGTATGCAGGTATTTCTCCAAGCCCTCCGCCGCGGTCAGCCGCTCCAGGATGGCGCGCTTGTCCTCTGCCGGCAACGCTGGCGTGGACAGAGTGCCTTCAAGGGCTTTCTGGATCCAGCGCTTCTGCTCGGTGGACGCGATGTGCATGTACTCCACACCCACCGTGCCGCAATAGGTGCGCTTGACCATGTCGACAATGTCACGGAGCTTGCCCTTGTTGACGCTGCCTTGCCATGAGCCCATGGAGAACTCGCGGTTCATGTCGCTATCGCCCAGGCCGTAATACGACAACTCCAGTTCGGGAACCGGATTGACCTCCATGCGCTTCAGCGGATCAAGCTGGGATTGGCGCGAGCCGAGCACGCGATGGGCGCGAATGAACTGCAGCACCTTGAGCTGCTTGCCATCGTCGGCAGCGGCCACAACCGTGCGGACCGCGCCTTGTTTGGCGCGAAGCGCGAAGGCCTCGATGACGGGTGTGTGCGCGACATCCTTGCCAGCGTGACCTGCAACGTTCGGCAGCGCATCAAACTGGACTCTCCAGCTCTCGGGCACTGACGCGGGATCGGCCAGGTACTGCTCGTAAAGCTCCTCGACATAAGGAGCATTGGAGCCGAAAAGGGACGAAGTCTGCTGGAGCTCGCGCATCATGGAAACACCTCGGTGGGTCAGTGGGCCGCGCTTATTTCACGCTTGTTTGACGTCTCGGCGTTCAGCGCCGACGTAAAGCTGGCGGGGACGGCCGATCTTGTACTCGGGATCGGCGATCATTTCATTGAGCTGTGCAATCCAGCCGACGGTGCGCGCCAGCGCAAAGATGGCCGTGAACAGCGGCACCGGAATGCCAATGGCCTTCTGCACGATGCCGGAATAGAAATCGACGTTGGGATAGAGCTTGCGGGAAACGAAGTAATCGTCTTCCAAGGCGATCTTCTCCAGCGCCATGGCGAGCTTGAACAACGGATCATCCTGAAGCCCAAGCTCCTGCAGCACTTCGTGGCAGGTCTCACGCATCAGCTTGGCGCGCGGATCGTAGTTCTTGTACACGCGATGGCCGAAGCCCATGAGGCGCACGTTGGAATTCTTGTCCTTCACCTGATTGATGAACTCGCCGATCTTCTCCACGCCACCCTGTTTCTGGATGTCGTAGAGCATGTTGAGCGCGGCTTCGTTGGCGCCGCCGTGGGCCGGACCCCACAGGCAGGCGACACCGGCTGCAATGGCTGCGAACGGATTGGTGCCCGAGGATGCGCAGAGACGAACGGTGGAGGTGGACGCATTCTGCTCGTGGTCGGCATGCAGGATGAAAATGCGGTCCAGTGCGCGCACCAGGACGTTGTTGACCTTGTACTCCTCCGCGGGCACCGCGAACATCATGCGCATGAAGTTCGAGGTGTAGTCGAGGTTGTTCTGCGGGTAGATGAGCGGCTGGCCGACCGTGTACTTGTAGGCCATGGCGGTGAGTGTTGGCAGCTTGGCGATCAGGCGGATGGCCGAGATGTCGCGCTGCTGCGCGTCATTCAGGTTGATGGAGTCGGGATAGAACGCGGACAGTGCGCTCACCAGACCGGTCATGACGGCCATCGGGTGTGCATCACGTCGGAACCCACGCAGAAAGAACTGCATCTGCTCATGCACCATGGTGTGGTGGGTCACCCGATCAACGAAGTCTTCACGCTGCTTGGCATCCGGCAGATCGCCGTAAAGCAGCAAGTAGCAGACCTGGAGGAAGTCGCATTTGGTGGCGAGCTGCTCGATTGGATAGCCGCGATAAAGCAGCTCGCCCTTGTCGCCATCAATGAAGGTTATGCGGGAATTGCACGACGCCGTGGACATGAAGCCCGGGTCGTAGGTGAACATGCCGGTCTGGCCGTAGAGCTTGCGGATGTCGATCACATCGGGACCATGGGCCCCGCCGTAGACGGGCAGATCGACGGTCTTGCCGTCGTAGGAGAGTGTTGCCTTGCCTTTTTCGTTCATGTCATTCACTCCGGGTCCAGGTTCTTATTGGTGGTCCGGGCTGCCGATGCCATCGCGAATATTCGCGATCAGTCCGGCAAGACCCGGATCGTCGCTGACGGTGCGCCCCATCAGCAGATCCAGCAAATTGTTGTCATCCAGCAGCAACAGCCTGTCCAGCAACCGCATCTCTTCCTCACCCATCACCGCAAGATGCCGGTCGAGATACCGGGTCAGCAACAGGTCATTCTCCAGCAATCCCCTTCTCGCCCGCCAACGCAGGCGGTCCCGCGCGCGACCGTCCACGTCAGACCGCCCGCTTGACCATCATCTCCTTGATTTTGCCGATCGCATGCGTCGGGTTCAGCCCCTTCGGACACACATCCACGCAGTTCATGATGGTGTGGCAGCGGAACAGGCGATACGGATCTTCCAGATTGTCGAGGCGCTCGTTGGTCGCCTGGTCACGCGTGTCGGCGATGAAACGATAGGCGGCGAGCAGGCCGGCTGGTCCCACAAACTTGTCCGGGTTCCACCAGAACGACGGGCAGGAGGTCGAGCAGCAGGCGCACAGAATGCACTCGTAGAGTCCATCCAGTTCCGCACGGGCTTCGGGTGACTGCAGGCGTTCCTTCTCCGGCGTCGGCTCGAAGTTCTGCACATACGGCTTGATCGAGTGGTACTGCTTGAAGAACTGGGTCATGTCCACGATCAGGTCGCGGATGATGGGCAGTCCGGGCAGAGGCTTCAGCACCACGGGTTCGGTCAGGTCGGCAATCTTGGTGATGCAGGCGAGGCCATTCTTGCCGTTGATGTTCATGGCGTCCGAGCCGCAGATGCCTTCGCGGCATGAACGGCGCAGCGCCAGCGAGTCATCCATGGTCTTGATGCGCACCAGCGCATCCAGCAACATGCGGTCGCTCTCTTCGAGCTTGACGTCGTACTCCTTGAAGTACGGCTTGGCGTCCTTGTCGGGGTCAAATCGGAGAATGCTGAATTTCATGGTCAGTGCTCGGAATCAGTAGACGCGAGCCTTGGGCTCGAAAGACTCGACGGTCAGGGGCTTCAGGTTGACCGGCTTGTAATCCAGTTTGTTCTCCTCGCGATACCAAAGCGTGTGCTTCAGCCAGTTCTGGTCATCGCGGCCAGCAACGAAGCCGGGGCGATCGTGGAAGTCGGCGCGGTCATGTGCACCACGCGTTTCCTTGCGCGCCTCGGCCGAGATCATGGTCGCCTTGGCCACCTCGATCAGGTTTTGCAGCTCAAGCGCCTCGATTCGCGCGGTGTTGAAGACCTTGCTCTTGTCCTTGATCTCCAGCTTATCGGCACGTTCTGCCACTTGCTTGATCTTTTCCACACCGGCGACCAGCATGTCCGGGAAGCGGAACACGCCGCAATGCGCCTGCATGGTGCGACGCATTTCATTGCCGACATCGGCGACATTCTCGCCGTTGCTCTGTGCGTCCAGCTTCGCGAGGCGTGACTGCGAATATTCGCCTGCATCCTTGGGCAGCGGCTTGTGGCTACCCTCGCCCTTGATGAATTTGATCATGCTGTCGCCGGACGACTTGCCCATGACCAGCAGATCCGTGAGCGAATTGGTGCCGAGACGGTTGGCGCCGTGGATCGACGCGCAGCCCACTTCGCCCGCCGCATAGAAGCCGGGCACGACGCTGTTCGGATTGCCGCCCTTCGGCACGACCACTTCACCCAGGTAGTTGGTCGGAATGCCGCCCATCTGGTAGTGGCAGGTCGGCACGACGGGAATCGGTTCCTTCACCGGGTCCACGTTGGCGAACTTGATGGCGATTTCGCGGATGCCGGGCAGACGCTTGTTGATGACTTCCGGACCGAGATGATCGAGCTTCAGCAGGATGTAATCGGCATTGGGCCCGGCGCCGCGGCCTTCCTTGATCTCGGTGGCCATGGCGCGCGAGACCACGTCGCGCGATGCCAGATCCTTCATGGTCGGCGCATAGCGCTCCATGAAGCGCTCGCCGTTCTTGTTGAGCAGGATGCCGCCTTCGCCACGCACGCCTTCGGTGATGAGCACGCCGGCGCCGGCCACACCCGTCGGGTGGAATTGCCAGAACTCCATGTCTTCCAGCGGGATGCCCGCACGTGCCGCCATGCCCAGGCCGTCACCGGTGTTGATGAAGGCATTGGTCGAGCTTGCGAATATTCGCCCTGCCCCGCCCGTGGCAAACAAGGTCGCCTTGGCGTGGAAGATCACGGCTTCGCCGGATTCCATCTCCAGGGCGGTGACACCCAGCACGTCGCCGTTGGTGTCGCGAATCAGGTCCAGCGCCATCCATTCCACAAAGAACTGGGTGTTGGCGCGCACGTTTCGCTGGTAGAGCGTGTGCAGCATGGCGTGACCGGTACGGTCGGCCGCACAGCAGGAACGCTGCACCGGCTTCTCGCCGAAATTCTGCGAATGTCCGCCGAACGGACGCTGGTAAATCGTGCCATCGTCGTTGCGGTCGAACGGCATGCCGAAGTGTTCCAGCTCGATCACTACTTCAGGTGCCATGCGGCACATGAACTCGATGGCGTCCTGGTCGCCCAGATAGTCCGACCCCTTGATGGTGTCGTACATGTGCCAGAGCCAGCTGTCCTCCCCCATGTTGCCCAGCGAGGCGCCGACACCGCCCTGCGCGGCAACGGTATGGGAACGGGTTGGGAACACCTTTGACAACACGGCGACCTTGAGGCCGGCCTCGGACAGCTGCAGGGCCGCGCGCAGACCTGCGCCGCCGGCACCCACCACCACAGCATCAAACTTGCGAATAGGAAGTGACATGGAAATCGTTCAGCCCCAGAGAATGGCCACGGACCAGATGAAATAGAAGATCAGCATCACGGCCGTCGCGGCCTGGAGGGTCAGGCGCAGCGCCGTGCCCTTGATGTAATCCATCCAGATGTCACGAACGCCAATCCAGGCGTGGTACAGCAGGGAAGCGATGAAAAGGAGTGTGAGCGGTCTGAGGAAGTTCCCGGAAAACATCTGCTTCCAGTCGGCCCAGCCCTGCGGCGGACAGCTGACCAGCAGACCCAGGAAGAACAGTGTCCACAACACCATGATGACTGCAGTGACACGCTGCAAGAGCCAGTCACGCAGACCGTAATGCGCACCGACGGGGGCCTGTTTCACCATATCCAGACTCCGATCAGCAACGTGCCGATGATGCCCAGGGCCAGGACCAACTTGGCGGAACTCTGGGCAGATGACTTCTGGATGCCCCAATGCACGTCAAGCAACAGATAGCGGATGCCGGCGAGGAAATGATGCAGGTAGGACCAGATGAATCCCAGCAGGATCAACTTGGCGATCGGATGGGCGAAGTAGCCTTTCCAGCGCTGGAAATCAGCTTCCGACTGCAGGGATTGCTGCAAGATGAATAAAAGCAGCGGAATAAGGAGGAGAAACATGGCCGCGCCGCTGATGCGGTGGAAGATGGACAGCAGTCCGGGCGCGGGAAGGTTGGCGAGATTCAGGTCGTAATACTTGGGACGCTGCCGTGCGGGCTTGGCGGTAGGGGGGCTCATCGGAGAGTGGAGGTTGGTTTGTTAGCTCAAACTCGGCCTTTTGACACGATCCGGGTGGATAACCGTGTCGTGTGCGCGCTTGAAGCGTTAGCAAACGGATTTTAGAACTTTTTTGCTGCGGTCGCACAAACGCACAACGGCATGCCGTTGCAGCACGCCTAATTTGCCGACCCAGGTTGGCGTCCGCGCAAGGTGCGCGAGTGCCCTTCCCGCTGTCAGTTCAACGGCGGTCAGGCCAGCTCGTTGAAGTACGCGTAGCCATCGGTGTGGACCAGCCCGCGCCGCCACTCCACCGGCTTGTCGCCATAGGTAAACGCAATCCGGTCGATGGCCAGCAGCGGCGTGCCTTCCGCCACATTGAGCTGGGTGGCGGCGAAGCCATCCGCCGCGACCGCGGAAATTCGCTCTTCCGCACGAATCATCCTCACCCCGTAATGGGTCTCGAAGAAGCTGTAGAGCGAGCCCTTCGAAGCCTCGGCCATATCCAGGGTGAGATTGGGAAAGCGCGCGGCCGAGACGACCACCTCATCCAGAATCAACGGCCGACCGGCGAACACGAGCACGCGGCGCAGGGTAATGACCGGGGTGCCCACCTTGATGTCGAGCAGACGTGCCGCGGCCGTGGTCGCCTTCGACTTTCGGACATCGATGAATCGTGTGGAGGGGTGATGCTTTTCGCCGTTGTTGGCGAATATTCGCAGGAACCGATACTGGTGCTGCGGTGCCGTGTGGGTGGCCACGAAGGTGCCCTTGCCCTGCCGCCGGATCAGAATGTTTTCCGCAGAGAGCTGGTCGATGGCCTTGCGCACGGTGCCCTGGCTGACGCCATACCGACCCGCAAGGTCCGTCTCGCTGGGAATGGCCTCTCCCGGCTTCCATTCCCCGGCGATCAGGCTTTGGGTGAGCAGGATCTTGATCTGGTCGTAGAGCGGTCGGAAGCTCGGAGCAGAGCTCGGAGACGACACAGCGATCGACGTATTGCTGGGCAGGGCGGTGGGCTTTTCCATGGGCGGCATGTTAGCACGGCTCACGCAACATATGTCTTATATAAGATAGATGTTTGTTGACAGCAGACGCAAGCACCGCCTAGACTGTGCACTGCAGCATTTTTGCAACCCGGAAGCCTTCACCGACCGGCTTTCAATCACTCAATTCATTGAATTAATTCACCTTCCTGCCGATGAGTCCATTCTTCCGACCCCGTCGTTCCATGTTGTATGTCCCGGGCTGCCTCACGCGCTATCTGAACAAGGCACGGACCCTCAAGGTGGATTCAGTCATCTTTGACCTCGGGGATTCCGTCCTCATCGAGAACAAGGAAGTCTCGCGGCGCAATGTGGTCGAGGCCGTGCTCCAGGGCGGCTACGGACGCCGCGAACTGGTGGTGCGCGTCAACGATCTCGACTCCCCCTGGGGACAGGACGACGTGAAGGCCGTGGCCAAGATCGGTATCGACGCCATGCTGTTTCCCAACATCGAGTCCCGGGAGGACGTGCTGGCTGCACTCGACGCACTGGATGCCGCGGGCGGTTCGCATCTGCCCATCATGGTCATGATCGAAAGCCCGCTGGCCGTGCTGCGCGCCGAGGAAATTGCTGCCGCCTCCGACCGGATTGCCTGCCTCATCATGGCGACCAGCGATTTGCTGACCCAACTGCATGGTCGCAAGACGCCGGATCGCATTCCGCTGCACTACAGCCTGTCCCATGTCCTGCTGGCTGGTCGCGCCTACAAGCGTGCGGTGGTCGATGGCATCAGCGTGGACATCAAGGACATGCAGAGTTTCGAGCACGCCTGTCGTCTCACCCGGGACATGGGCTTCGATGGCAAGTCGCTGGTGCATCCCAACCAGCTGCCCTATTGCAATGATGCCTTCACGCCCAAGCCGATCGACGTCGCGTTCGCCAACGAAGTGCTGGAAGCGTTGGAGAATGCGCACCGTGAAGGACGGGGCACCATCATGCTGAATGGCCGTCTGGTGGAGCATCACCATATCGGCGCTGCCAAGCGCGTGCTGGCGCTGGCGGAGATGATAAAGCAGCTGGAATCGGCCTGATCCGGGCGAGCCAGAGACCGCGCCATGACTTCCCAATCCGTCCCGCCGCGCACCCTGGAAGGCTATTTCTTCGAGGACTACCGTCCCGGCCAGCACTTTGTGCATGCCACGCCGCGCACCCTCACCCAGGGTGACGTTGCGCTGTACCAGGCATTGACCGGGTCACGCAGCGTTGTCCACTGCGCCGAACCCGTGGCGAGGTCGCTGGGCTATCCGGCAATGCCGGTGGATGATCTGCTGGTCTTCCACATCGCCTTCGGCAAGACCGTGCCCGACATCAGCTACAACGCTGTCGCCAATCTGGGTTACGCGAATCTGCGATTTCTCGCGCCGGTCTACATCGGCGACACCTTGTCTTGCGCCACCGACATCATCGGCGTGAAGGAAAACTCCAGCGGCAGGAATGGCAATGTCTATGTGCGCTCGGTCGCGAGCAATCAGCACGGCGAGCCGGTGCTGACCTGGATTCGCTGGGTGATGGTCAACAAGCGCAACGTTCAAACGCCGGCACCGGTCACTGTGATTCCCGATCTGCCAACTTTTGTTGCACCGTCGGACCTGCGAATATTCGCTGGTCTGCGCCCCGAGCGGCTCAACCCGGCTGATACCGGTGGTACGCGGCTCTTTGGTGATTACCGGTTGGGTGAAGTCATCCGCCATCCGGCCGGCATGACCCTGGATGAAACCGACCACACCCTGGCGACCAAGCTCTACCAGAACACGGCGCGGGTCCATTTCGATGCCCGGCACATGGCCGGCAGCACCTTCGGCAAGCGCCTGGTGTATGGCGGACAGGTGATTTCGATTTGCCGCGCCCTTGCACATGACGGACTGGAGAATGTCCTGACCTGGGCCGCCATCAATGCCGGCGCACACAAGAATCCGACATTCGCCGGCGACACGCTGCATGCGCGCACAACGGTGCTTGACGCCTGGCCGCTCAACCCGAAGCTGGGCGCGCTGCGGCTACGCATGACCGGCTTCAAGAATCACGCGCCCGACAGCGACGACATTCCGCCCGAACTCGTCGTGCTGGACCTCGACTACACCGTGCTCATGCCGCGCTGAGCCGACTAAGCCATCCGCATTCAATGCCCTCCGGAGACTCCATGTCCAAACATCCCGACCAGGTGCTGTTCCACGGCGAAAAGCCCTTCCCCGTTATTCCGACCTGCGAACATTTCGCCGGATCGGAGAAGCTCATCGGCAAGGCGCTCGAGCTACAGACCAAGCTGGGCCCCATCTTCGACATCACCTGCGACTGCGAGGACGGCGCCCCCACCGGGCAGGAAAAGGCGCATGCCGAAATGATCGTGAGCGTGCTGAAGAGTGCGGCCAATGTGCACAAGCAGGCCGGCGCGCGCATCCACGACTACACCCATCCGCACTGGAAGCAGGACATCGACATCCTCGTGGGCGGAGCAGGCGACGTGCTGGCCTACATCACCATTCCCAAATCCACCGCCGCGGCGCAAGCGGCCGAGATGATCGCCTACGCGCAGGCCGTGGCCCGCGAGAAAGGCATCAAGCGCGAGATTCCCATCCACATCCTCGTGGAAACACATGGTGCGCTGCGCGAAGCGTTCGATCTGGCCGCACTGCCCTGGGTCCAGGTGCTGGATTTCGGCCTGATGGATTTTGTCTCCGGACATCATGGCGCCCTGCCCGCCTCGTCCATGCGTTCCCCGGGCCAGTTCGAGCACCCCCTGCTGGTGCGCGCCAAGACCGAGGTGGTCGCCGCAGCGCTGGCGCACGGCGTGGTGCCCGCGCACAACGTGTCGCTGGATCTCAAGAACGCCTACAACGTGTTCCGCGATGCCTGGCGGGCGCGCAACGAGTTCGGCTTCCTGCGCATGTGGAGCATTTACCCGGCGCAGATCACCGCCATCGTGGACGCCATGAAGCCGGATCTCACTGAGGTGGTCGACGCCGCCAACATCCTGCTCGCCGCCCAGCGGGCGGACTGGGGCCCCATCCAGTACCAGGGCGAGCTGCACGACCGGGCCACTTACCGCTATTTCTGGGAGCTGCTCAAGAAGGCCCGCGTCACGGGCGTCAACGTGCCGGATGAGGCGTCCGCGGCGTTCTTCTGATCCTGCGCAAGAGTATTGCAGCGCGAGCTTGTCTAGAATTGCATTTCTTCACTGAACCGAGCTTCTCATGACCACCCCGACACCCGGACAGAAATTCCGCCAGGCCCTGAAGGACGAATCGCCGCTGCAGATTGTCGGCACCATCAACGCCAATCACGCCCTGCTCGCCAAGCGAGCCGGCTACAAGGCGATCTATCTGTCCGGCGGCGGCGTGGCGGCCGGCTCGCTGGGGCTACCCGATCTGGGCATCAGCAATCTGGATGACGTGCTGACCGACATTCGCCGTATCACCGATGTGTGTGATGTGCCCCTGCTGGTGGATGTGGATACCGGTTTCGGCGCCTCGGCGTTCAACGTGGCCCGCACCACGAAATCGCTCATCAAGTTTGGCGCGGCCGCCATGCACATCGAGGATCAGGTCGGCGCGAAGCGCTGCGGCCACCGTCCGGGCAAGGAAATCGTGACCAAGGAAGAGATGGTCGACCGGGTGAAGGCTGCCGCTGACGCCCGAACCGACGAGTCGTTCGTCATCATGGCCCGCACCGATGCGCTGGCAGTCGAAGGTCTTGAGAAGGCTGTCGAACGCGCCGTGGCCTGTGTTGAAGCAGGGGCCGACGCCATCTTTCCCGAGGCCATCACCAGTCTGGAGATGTACAAGAAATTCGCTGACGCCGTGAAGGTGCCGATTCTTGCCAACATCACCGAATTCGGTGCCACCCCACTCTTCACCGTGGACGAACTGCGCACGGTGAACGTCGCCATGGTGCTGTATCCGCTTTCCGCCTTCCGTGCGATGAACAAGGCCGCCGAGAATGTCTACGAAGCCATCCGCAAGGACGGCACGCAAAAGAATATCGTGGGCACGATGCAGACACGCGAAGAACTCTACGCGCGCATCAACTACCACGACTTCGAGAAGAAGCTGGACGCGCTGTTCGCCAAGGGAAAGTAGGCGCATGGCGTTGTTTCGCACCCCGCCCCGCCGGCCTGCACAGGCCAACAAGGGATTCCTGCGCACGCGCCGGCCCAAGCAGCGTTTCGTGCCTTGGGACGCGGGCTGGATGGACGCCGCCTGGTACAGCGCGCGCAACGAATTGCGCAATCGGTTTGAGGCGTTGCGCTCCGGCGAATATTCGCAGTCCCTTGTGCTCAACGAAAACTGGATGACCCCGACATCCTGGTATGACCAGAAGAACGATCTGAGGGAGCGCTTTGAAAGCGTATTTCTCGACGAAGACACCACATCCCCATCGAAGGAGAAGCAATGAGTGCAGAAGCAGCGGCCACGGCCGCCCCCGCCACCGGACCCAAACCCAAGAAATCCGTCGCCCTGTCCGGCGTGACCGCCGGCAACACTGCGCTGTGCACCGTCGGCCGCACCGGCAACGATCTGCATTACCGTGGCTATGACATTCTCGATGTGGCCAACGCCTGCGAGTTCGAGGAAATCGCCTATCTGCTGGTGCATGGCAAGCTGCCCACCCAGGCCGAGTTGACCTCGTACAAGGCAAAACTCAAGTCGCTGCGCGGCATCCCCACCGCGGTGCAGGACGTGCTCGAATCCCTGCCCGCTTCCGCGCACCCGATGGATGTGCTTCGCACCGGCTGTTCCGCGCTGGGCTGCAACCTGCCGGAGAAGGATGACCACAACATCCAGGGTGCGCGCGACATCGCCGATCGCCTGATGGCGTCCTTCGGTTCGATGCTGCTCTACTGGTATCACTTCGCCGTCAACGGCAAGCGCATCGATGTGGAAACCGACGACGATTCCATCGGCGGCCACTTTCTGCACCTCCTGCACGGCAAGAAGCCTAGCGACCTCTGGGTGCGCTCCATGCACACCTCGCTGGTGCTGTATGCCGAGCATGAGTTCAACGCCTCCACGTTCACCGCGCGCGTCATCGCGGGCACGGGTTCCGACATGTATTCCGCGATCACTGGCGCCATTGGCGCTCTGCGTGGACCCAAGCATGGCGGTGCCAACGAAGCCGCGTTCGAAATCCAGTCGCGCTACGACAATCCAGATGAGGCGGAAGCCGACATCGTGGCGCGCGTCGCCGCCAAGCAGGTGGTGATCGGCTTCGGTCACCCCGTGTACACCATTTCCGATCCGCGCAACGTGGTCATCAAGGAAGTCGCGCGTGAGCTGTCCAAGGACGCCGGGAACATGAAGCTGTTCGACATCGCCGAGCGCCTGGAATCCGTGATGTGGCGCGAGAAGAAGATGTTCCCCAACTTGGATTGGTTCTCCGCCGTCTCGTATCACCAGATGGGCGTTCCGACCGCCATGTTCACCCCGCTCTTCATCATCTCGCGTACCTCCGGCTGGGCCGCGCACGTGATCGAACAGCGCATCGACGGCAAGATCATCCGCCCCTCGGCCAATTACACCGGGCCGGAAGATCTCAAGTTCGTGCCGATCAAGGACCGCAAGTAACAGCGAACATTCGCAAGCCCATGAACACCAAGCACCGCAAACCCCTCCCCGGCACTTCGCTGGATTTCTTCGACGCACGTGAAGCGGTCAATGCCCTGAGACCGGGTGCGTGGGACACGCTTTCCTACACCGCCCGTGTGCATGCCGAAAACATCGTGCGCAAGGCCGATCCCGCGCGCGTGAACGACTATCTCGGCCAGCTGGTGCATCGCAAGCGCGAGCTCGACTTTCCCTGGTTTCCTGCACGCGTGGTGTGCCATGACATCCTGGGCCAGACGGCGCTGGTGGATCTGGCAGGCCTGCGGGATGCGATTGCGGATCAGGGTGGCGACCCGGCGCAGGTGAATCCGGTGGTGCCGGTGCAGCTCATCGTGGATCACTCGCTGGCGGTGGAGCACGGCGGCTTCGAGAAGGATGCGTTCGCCAAGAACCGCGCGGTGGAAGATCGCCGCAATGAAGACCGCTTCCACTTCATCGACTGGACCAAGAAGGCTTTCAAAAACGTTGATGTCATCCCGCCGGGCAACGGGATCATGCATCAGATCAATCTGGAGCGGATGTCGCCGGTGATCCATGCGCAGGACGGCGTGGCCTTCCCCGATACTTGCGTGGGCACCGACAGCCACACGCCGCACGTGGATGCGCTGGGCGTGATCGCCGTCGGGGTGGGCGGGCTGGAGGCGGAGAACGTCATGCTGGGTCGCGCCTCCTGGATGCGCCTGCCGGATATTGTTGCAGTGGAGCTGTCGGGCAAGCCGCAGCCGGGCATCACCGCCACCGACATCGTGCTCGCGCTCACCGAATTCCTGCGCAAAGAAAAAGTGGTCGGTGCCTATCTGGAGTTCCGTGGCCCCGGTGCCGCGGCACTCACCCTGGGGGACCGTGCCACGATCTCCAACATGGCGCCGGAATACGGTGCGACCGCCGCGATGTTTTTCATCGACAACCAGACGCTCGATTACCTGCGCCTCACCGGGCGCGAGGCCGCGCAGGTGGCACTGGTCGAGACCTATGCCAAACACACCGGCCTGTGGGCCGATGCGCTGGCGACGGCCGAATATGAGCGCACGTTGAGCTTTGATCTTTCGAGCGTGGTGCGCAACATGGCCGGCCCCTCCAACCCGCACAAGCGCCTGCCCACCTCGGCACTGGCCGAGCGCGGCATCGCAGCACCCTGGAAACAGGAAGGTGACCTCATGCCCGATGGCGCCGTCATCATCGCGGCCATCACCTCCTGCACCAACACCAGCAACCCGCGCAACGTCATCGCTGCCGGGCTGCTCGCGCGCAATGCGAATATTCGCGGGCTCACCCGCAAGCCCTGGGTGAAGACTTCACTCGCCCCGGGATCAAAAGCCGTGCAGCTGTATCTGGAAGAAGCCGGCCTGTTGCCAGACTTGGAGAAGCTGGGCTTCGGCATCGTCGCCTTCGCCTGCACCACCTGCAACGGCATGTCCGGCGCGCTGGACCCGAAGATTCAGCAGGAGATCATCGACCGTGATCTTTACGCTACCGCCGTGTTGTCGGGAAACCGCAACTTCGACGGCCGCATCCATCCCTACGCCAAGCAGGCTTTCCTCGCCTCTCCGCCTCTCGTGGTGGCCTATGCCATCGCAGGCACGGTGCGCTTCGACATCGAGAAGGATGTGCTGGGCACGGACAAGGACGGCAATCCGGTTACGCTCAAGGACATCTGGCCCACCGATGCGGAAATCGACGCCATCGTCGCCTCCAGCGTGAAGCCCGAGCATTTCCGCAAGGTGTACGAACCGATGTTCGCCATCCGCAAGGATGACGGTGTCTCAGTGAAGCCGCTGTATGACTGGCGCGCGCAGAGCACCTACATCCGCCGCCCGCCGTACTGGGAAGGTGCGCTCGCCGGAGAACGCACGCTCAAGGGCATGCGTCCCCTGGCTGTTCTGCCGGACAACATCACCACCGACCACCTTTCGCCATCGAACGCGATTCTGATGAACAGCGCGGCAGGCGAATACCTGGCCAAGATGGGCCTGCCGGAAGAAGACTTCAACTCCTACGCCACCCACCGTGGCGACCATCTCACCGCGCAGCGCGCGACCTTTGCCAACCCCACGCTCATGAACGAGATGGCGGTGGTGGATGGCCAGGTGAAGAAAGGTTCGCTCACCCGTCTGGAGCCGGATGGCAAGGTGATGCGCATGTGGGAAGCCATCGAGACCTATATGGACCGGAAGCAGCCGCTCATCATCATCGCCGGGGCGGACTATGGCCAAGGGTCGTCACGCGACTGGGCGGCCAAGGGCGTGCGTCTCGCGGGTGTGGAAGTGATCGCGGCGGAAGGCTTCGAGCGCATCCACCGTACAAATCTCATTGGCATGGGCGTGCTGCCGCTGGAGTTCAAGCCTGGCACCAACCGCCTCACGCTGAAGATTGATGGCAGTGAAACCTATGACGTGATCGGTGAACGCAAGCCGCGCGCCGACCTCACGCTGGTGATACATCGCAAGAATGGCGAGAAGGTCGAGGTGCCTATGACCTGCCGCCTCGACACAGCGGAGGAAGTCTCCATCTACGAAGCCGGCGGCGTGCTGCAGCGCTTCGCCAAGGACTTCCTGGAATCGCGCAAGGCCGCTTGAACATGAGCCACGCTCCGCAGATTCGCATTCCCGCCACCTACATGCGTGGCGGCACCAGCAAAGGGGTCTTCTTCAAGCTCACCGACCTGCCCACCGCGGCCCAGGTGCCGGGGGCTGCGCGCGACGCGCTGCTGTTGCGCGTGATCGGCAGCCCGGATCCCTATGGCAAGCAGATCGACGGCATGGGGGCGGCCACCTCCAGCACCAGCAAGACGGTGATCCTGTCCAAGAGCACCCAGCCCGACCATGACGTGGACTACCTCTTCGGCCAGGTGTCGATCGACAAGCCATTCGTAGACTGGAGCGGCAACTGCGGCAACCTGTCCGCCGCGGTCGGGCCTTTCGCCATCGCCAACGGGCTGGTGGATGCTTCGCGCATTCCGCAGAACGGTGTCGCGATCGTGCGCATCTGGCAGGCGAATATTCGCAAGACCATCATCGCGCATGTGCCCATCACCAACGGCGCGGTGCAGGAGACCGGGGACTTCGAGCTAGATGGCGTGACCTTTCCCGCCGCCGAAGTGCAACTGGAATTCATGGATCCGGCTGCAGAAGAACCCGGCGCCGGGGTTGACGAAAGCGGTGCCATGTTCCCAACGGGCAACCTGGTGGATGACCTGGAAGTGCCCGGCATCGGAACACTCAAGGCCACGATGATCAACGCCGGCATTCCCACCATCTTTGTGAACGCCGATGCCATCGGCTACACCGGCAAGGAACTGCAGGACGCCATCAACGGCGATCCGAAGGCGCTGGAGAAATTCGAAACCCTGCGCGCGCATGGCGCCATCCGCATGGGCCTGATCAAGTCCGTGGAGGAAGCCGCCAAGCGCCAGCACACGCCCAAGATCGCGTTCGTGTCACCGCCGAAGGATTACCTGTCCTCCAGCGGCAAGCCGGTCGCGGCCAAGGATGTGGACCTTCTGGTTCGCGCCATGTCCATGGGCAAGCTGCATCACGCCATGATGGGCACGGCGGCGGTGGCCATCGGTGCGGCTGCGGCCATTCCCGGCACGCTGGTCAATCTGGCGGCGGGCGGCGGGCAGCGAGATGCCGTGCGCTTCGGCCACCCGTCCGGCACCCTGAGGGTTGGCGCAGCGGCGGCCCAGGTTGACGGCGAATGGGTCGTCACCAAGGCGGTCATGAGCCGCAGCGCGCGTGTCCTGATGGAAGGCAATGTGCGGATACCTGGCACAATCATATGATTTCATTGCGAATATTCGCATCGCAGGTTGATTCTGATTGATTCGGTATGCATTGACTTTGCATACTTTATCGCGCAGAATAAGCGCTTCAGATTCAATGTCCGGAGTGCCACATGGAAGCCACTGTTGCCGAGCGCGGGCAAATCACCCTGCCCAAGGAAGTTCGCGATGCCCTGGGCCTCACCAAGGGCACCAAACTCACCATCGAGATTGATCACGGCAAGGTGATACTGCGCAAGAACGTGCGCGATGCCATCGCCCGCGTGCGCGGCCGCTTCAAGCTGCCAGCTGGCGAGACCACCGACGATGCCATGCGCGACCTCCGCGGGCGCGCCCCGGGAGACCCGGTCGAGCCATGATAGCGGTCGATTCTTCCGTTCTCATCGATGTCCTGACCGGCGATCCAGTCCATGGCGACAGCTCTGCGGCCAAGCTGGAGAGCGCCATGGAGCGCGAGGACGTGGTGATCTGCAACGTCGTGCTCGCGGAAGTTGCCACGAAGCTGTCACCGGCCGATGATCTGCTTGATGGCCTGGCGGAACTCGGCATCAATTTTTCCCCCGTGAGCGAACAAGCTGCACTGCGCGCCGGCATCATGCAGCGGCGATTTCGCGAACGCGGCGGCAAACGTACGGATCGGGTCGTGAGCGATTTCCTCATCGGTGCCCACGCCCTGCTCCACTGCAATGCACTCATCACCCGCGATGCCGGTTTCTATCGCGACTATTTCAAGGGACTCAAAATCATCAACCCGGCCGCGTGAAATTCACAACAGCCGCAACTCATCCGTTTCCAATCTTTGCGAATATTCGCACCACCGCAACACTGCACACACACAAGGCGACCAGGAGAAAACCATGCCGCATAACAGTTTCAACACCTTGCAGGAATTCAAGCTTGCCTCCGGCAAATCCGGCCAGTTGTACTCGCTGCCGGAACTCGCCAAGACCTTCCCCAATGTGAAAAAGCTGCCGGTCTCCATCCGCATCGTGCTGGAAGCCGTGCTGCGCAACGTGGACGGCAAGAAGGTGTCGGAAGAGCATGTGAAGCAGCTCGCCAACTGGGGTGCGACCGACAAGCGCGAGAATGAAATTCCGTTCATCGTGGCCCGCGTGGTGCTGCAGGATTTCACCGGCATTCCGCTGTTGGCCGACCTCGCCGCCATGCGTGGCGTGGTGAACAAGATGGGCAAGAACCCCAAGGTCATCGAGCCGCTGGTGCCGGTGGACCTGGTGGTGGATCACTCGGTGCAGATCGATCACTACGGCAACAGTCAGGCGCTGGACCTCAACATGAAACTGGAATTCCAGCGCAATGAAGAGCGCTATCAGTTCATGAAGTGGGGCATGCAGGCCTTTGACACCTTCAAGGTCGTGCCGCCCGGCATCGGCATCGTGCACCAGGTGAACCTGGAGTATCTGGCGCGCGGCGTGCATGCCAAGAATGGCGTGTATTACCCGGACACCTTGGTGGGCACCGATTCGCACACCACCATGATCAATGGCATCGGCGTGGTGGGCTGGGGCGTGGGCGGTATTGAGGCCGAGGCAGGCATGCTGGGCCAGCCTGTGTACTTCCTGACCCCCGATGTGGTGGGCGTGAACCTCACCGGCAAGCTGCGTGAAGGTGTCACCGCCACCGACCTCGTGTTGACCGTGACCGAAATGCTGCGCAAGGCCAAGGTCGTGGGCAAGTTCGTTGAATTCTTCGGCGAAGGCACGGCCTCGCTCGCCCTGCCCGACCGCGCCACCATCGCCAACATGGCGCCCGAGTATGGCGCGACGATGGGCTTCTTCCCTGTCGACGATGTCACCGTGGAATTCATGAAGTCCACCGGCCGCACCGCAGAGGAAGTCGATGCCTTCGCCAGCTACTTCAAGGCCCAGGGCCTGTATGGCATCCCGATGAAGGGCGACTGCGAATATTCGCAAGTGCTGGAGCTGGACCTCGCTTCCATCAAGCCTTCTCTGGCCGGCCCGAAGCGTCCGCAGGACCGCATCGAGCTGGGCAACCTGAAGTCACAGTTCACCTCGCTCTTCTCCAAGCCGGTGGCCGAGAATGGTTTCGCGAAGGCTGAAGCTGATCTCGCCAAGCGCTTTAAGACGAAGGACGGCATCGACATCGGTTCGGGCGACGTGCTGATCGCCGCCATCACCTCCTGCACCAACACCTCCAACCCTGGCGTGCTGCTGGCGGCTGGCCTCCTGGCCAAGAAGGCGGTGGAACCGGGTCTGACGGTCAAGCCGCACAGCAAGACCTCGCTCGCCCCCGGATCGCGCGTGGTGACGGACTACCTGACCAAGGCCGGCCTGCTGCCCTACCTGGAGAAGCTGGGCTTCTATCTCGCGGGCTATGGCTGCACCACCTGCATCGGCAATGCGGGCGACCTGACACCCGAGATCAACGAAGCCATCACCGGCAATGACCTCGTCGCCGCAGCCGTGCTCTCCGGCAACCGCAACTTCGAGGCACGCATCCACGCGAATATTCGCGCCAACTTCCTGGCCTCGCCGCCGCTGGTGGTGGCCTATGCCATCGCGGGCACGGTGCTCAAGAATCTGGAAGCCGAACCAGTCGGACAGGGCAAGGATGGCCCGGTGTATTTGAAAGACATCTGGCCCACCAGCGCGGAAGTGGCTGCGGTCATGAACTTCGCCAAGGATCCGGAAACGTTCAAGCGCCTCTATTCCAATCTGGGTGCGGACAATCCGCTGTGGCAGAACATCAAGGGTGTATCCGGTCAGGTTTATGACTGGCCCAAGTCTACCTACATCGCTGAGCCGCCCTTTTTCGGCAGCGACTTCGGCATGCACGCCGGCACGGCGAAGGATGTGAAGGGTGCCCGCGCGCTGGGCATCTTTGGCGACTCGGTCACCACCGATCACATCTCGCCCGCCGGGTCCATCAAGGACACGTCCCCCGCCGGCAAGTACCTCATCGGCAACAACGTGATGAAGCCAGACTTCAACAGCTATGGCGCACGCCGCGGCAACCATGAAGTGATGATGCGCGGCACCTTTGCCAACGTGCGCATCAAGAACCTCATGCTGCCCCCCAAGGCGGATGGTTCACGCGTCGAAGGTGGCGTCACCCTGTTCCAGCCCTCGGGTGAGCAGATGTTCATCTATGACGCCGCGATGAAGTACATCGAGCAAGGCACGCCCACCGTCATCTTCGCTGGCGAGGAATATGGCACGGGCTCATCGCGCGACTGGGCCGCCAAAGGTACCCAGCTTCTCGGCGTGAAGGCCGTCGTGGCCAAGAGCTTCGAGCGCATCCACCGCTCCAACCTCGTTGGCATGGGCGTGCTGCCCTGCCAGTTCAAGCCGGGCGACTCTGTGGAATCAATGGGCATCAAGGGTGACGAGGAGTTCGATGTCGTCGGCCTCGAAGCCGGGATCAAGCCGCAGATGGATGTGACGCTCGTCATCAAGGGCAAGGACGGCAGCCGCAGGGAAGTGAAGGTGCTGCTGCGCATCGATACCCCCATCGAGGTGGATTACTACCTCCACGGTGGCATCCTGCCCTACGTGCTGCGCGAGCTGATCGGCAAGGCGGCCTGAACGGCGCGACTTCGGCGCGGATGTTGACCGCGTTTGGTGCGCCGCCTTCGGGCGGCGCACTGCATTTGTGCCCCGCCAAAAATACGGGTTTCCCCGTACGCACGCGGCGCCACACTTTGTCATAATCCCCGCTGTCAAGGTCCGATGCATTGATGCGATCCATCACGGACCAATTCAGAGCCGCATGCCACAGCAGCGGCCAGACATTCAGGGAGAACACGCATGCTTCATCACTTCAAGGCAGTGTGGCCGGGGCCGATCCTGCTAATTGCCGGCGCCCTTGCGCTTGGCGCCTGCTCCAAGTCCGAGCCCCCGCCCAAGCCCAAGTCGGAACCCGCGCTACCTGTCACGGCGACACAGCCCTCTGCCGAGCCGGAGATTCCGCTGGCACCCCGAAAGAGCGTGGACTACATGGCAGGCCTGAAGAATTTCAAGGATGAAAGCAAGGCGGTGACGCGCGAAGAACTCGAGCGCAGCGCCAAACAGGTGGTGCAATCTGCCGAAGCGTCCAAGGCCGCCGCCCAGGCGAAGACGGAACCCGCCAAGCCCGCGGAAACCAAAGCGCCCGCGCCGGCACCTGCACCGGTGGTACAGACACCACCTCCCGCGCCCGTTGCCGCACCGCGGTCCGCGCCTGCTGAGGATGTCGTCGCCAAGGCTGCGCCGACGGCTGCCGCTCCCGCACCGACCACGACGGTCACACCCGTCAGCCGTGCCGCGCCGGACTTTCCGCGCGAGGCCGTGCGGTCTGGTGTGGACGCCGGCAACGTGCGCGCCCGTCTCACCATCGACGCCTCGGGAAATGTGACCAATGTTCAGATCGTCGAAGCACGTCCTGCACGCGTGTTTGACCGTTCCGTTCGGGAGACGCTCAGCAAATGGAAATTCAACAGCGGCGCTGACGGCCGGACCTACGACACCGAGGTTGAATTCAAGCGCTGAAGCCGGTCGAGTCGTTTCGCGTGACGCGTGAGGAAGCCGGTGACTTCCTCACGATCGTGATAGAGCTGACGGAATGCCAGATGGTAGTGCGCACCTGATTCATCCATGCGCTCGGCCATCACCGCGCGACAGCGCGCCAGTTCGGCCATGCGCTTTTTCATGGGCAGCTTGAGGTTGAAAATGGCGTGCTGCGCCGTATCGGTCGCCACCCACTCCGCGACAAGCGTCGCGATCCGAACAGGCTGCTCGACCATGTCGCAGACCAGCCATTCAACCGGTCGCTTGGGACGATAGCGAAAGCCGTCTTCGCGCAAATGCTTCACCAGCGCGTTGTCCCTGAGTTCACCTTTCAGCTCGCCATTGTCGACGGCCGTGACGTGCAGCCCGCGATGAATCAGCTGCCACGTCCAGCCCCCAGGTGCCGCACCCAGATCCACGGCACGCATGCCGGGCTTCAGGAATTCCTCTTCGTGGCCGCCCAGAAAGAACAGCAGGGCTTCAGCCAGCTTGAGCGTGGACCGGCTGGGCGCTTCGCCTGGCATGCGCAGGCGCGGAATGCCCATCCGCCACGGAATGCTCAACCCCGGCAGGGTCAGGCCGACTTGGGCCTCTGCCTTGTTGAGCAGAAAGGCATGTGCCCGCCACGCGCCGCTGCGCTTCAGCCCCACTACCTGGGCAATCCGCGGCTCAATCGCACGGCCGAGGGTCGACAAAGACTTGCCGTCGTTGGTATCCGGATGCTCGACCCAGAACTCACCCAGCTCACCTGCGAATATTCGCAATGCGTCCAATGCCGCCGCAATCGGGCTGACCCGGTCGCGGTCGCCCAGTTGCAGCGGCTCGGCAGAGGTCCAGATCACCTGTCGGCAGAAGCACAACGTACGCCCGTCCAATCGGCGCAGGACACTCACATCGAAGGGGCGAACCGCCACCAGCAGCGCAAATCCCGACTGTGGATCCGCGCGCAGGACACGCAAGGTCGTGCCGACGGTGCGGGCTGAGGCAAGGAGTTCTTCTGCCGCTTCACTTTCAAATCCGGCCCGGCAGTAGGCCAACAAGGCATCTGGTGCGTTCATGGACGGAGCCTAGCAGAGTCGGCGTGGGATCGTTCCCTGCATACAGGGAACGAGTTCACTAGAATCTCGGTCCATTCCATGTCCCGGCGCCTGCTAGACCGACCGCATCCCGCCACCGCCACCCATTCCCCAGAGGATTCACGTCATGCAACACACATCCTTCGTCCGTCTTCACGCCGCGCTGCTGACGCTTCTCCTGATCGGCGCAAACGGCACCGCCCAGGCCAAGACCGACGATCAGCTGGGCCAGCTTCTGAAGCAGCGCGAGTACGGCCAGGTCGACCGCCACGCCCGTGAGCGGCTGCGCGCCAATGCTGCCGATGAGCAGGCCTATAACTTTGTTGCCCTTGCTGCACTGGCGGGCGATGCCAGCATGCGTGAAGACGCGATCCCGGTCATCAAGACCTGCACGGAAAAACTGCCCAAATCGAGCCGATGCCTGCATCGCCTGGGCCAGCTATACGGGGTTGCCGCCATGTCGGGCGGCATGATGGCGGCCGTCAAGTACGGCGGCCAGATCAAGGACCTCTTCATCCAGGCAGTTGAAGGCGATCCCGCCAACTTCGAGGCTCGCCGCGACCTGGTCCAGTTCTACCTGCAGGCGCCGGGCATTGTTGGCGGCAGCGTCAGCAAAGCCCAGGAACAGGCAGCGGCCCACGCCCGCGTCAATGCCCAGCAGGCGAAGGTGCTGGAGCTCGACATCCACATCCATCGCAAGGAATGGGATCAGGCGGAAAAGCTGGTTGGGACCCTGGGCGGCGACGACGAAGCGTCGCGCAACGCTGCGCGCTCCGCCACCGCCAATCTCGGCTTTGCGCTCATCAATGCGAACCTCTTGCCGCGCGCGCAGAAGGTGTTTGAAGCCGGGCTGAAGGCCCAGCCTTCCTCTGCCGTCTACCACTTCGGCATCGGTCGCGTTCAGCTCGAATCCAAGCAGGTCGATGCGGCGATTGCCGCACTGGAACGGGCGACGGAACTGGACCCCGCGATTGGCGCCCAGTATCGACTGGGCATCGCCTATCAGATGAAGGGCGACAAAACCCGAGCCATCAGCAACTTTGAGCGCTTTCTGGACGTCAAGCCGCCTCGCACCGGCAAAGCAGCAGACGACGCACGCCAGCGGCTGGAGCAGTTGAAGCGACCGGCCTGACAGCCCGCCATATGGGTGATTGCCACCGCTCCATTGGCTGCGTTATCATCCATACCAATCTGAAACCACCGCAGCGCCGCTGCAGGAACGATCCCATGCGTCCATCCCGAATTCCAACCCACACCGCAGCATGCCTCGCCGGCATGGGGGCGGGCATGGGCATGGCCGGGCGCATCGTTGCCGCGGTCGGTGTCCGGCAGACAGGAATGGGCTATCGCACCGCCCATCGTCTGGCCCCCATTCCGGCAGGACTGCGCCGAGCAGCTTAGCCCCCGGTGGAACCGTCGTTCCGCCGGCAGCGCGGAGCGATTGATTTCCGGTTCCACATTTGCATCATCCGGTTGATCAGCCGCTCCGCTTTCGAACAAGCGGTACGCCCTATGCCTCGCACAGCATGGCGGCGATAACAAGAAAAGATCGATCATGACAACCTGGATCACGCAGCAGTTTGACCGCCACGTCGCCGAGCGCCTCGGCGGCCTGTGGCTCCATCGCGACTTCCGCAAGTTGTGGCTGTCGCTCACCATCACCCACTTTGGCGGCCAGATCACGTTTCTGGCGTTGCCGCTGACGGCCGCGTTGCTGCTCAATGCCTCGCCGCTGGAGATGGGCATCCTGACCGCGCTGGAAGCATTGCCTTTCGCGCTGTTCGGCGTCTTCGCGGGCGTGCTGGTCGACCGGCGGCCCAAGTTGCAACTCATCATCTGGTCCGATATCGGGCGTGGCGTGGCATTGTTGGCCGTGCCGATTGCCGCCTGGACCGGCACGCTGTCCATGCCGCTGCTCTATGCGGTGGGCTTCCTGGTCGGCCTCGGCAGCATCATCGGCTGGCCGGCCTACCAGGTGTTCATGACCGAACGGGTGGGTCGCAGCAACCTGGTCGAGGCCAATGCCAAGATCGGCATCAGCGATTCGGCAGCCCAGCTCATGGGGCCGGGCATGGCCGGTGCGCTCATCCAGTGGCTGACCGCACCCGTGGCCATCCTGATGGATGCCCTGTCGTTCTTCTACTCCGCGTGGATATTGCGTGGCATTCCGCCGGCGGAGAGTGATGCGCCCAAGTTGACGGCGCGGAGCGTGTTCGCGGAAATCAAGGAAGGCCTGATGCTCATCTGGCACAACCCGACCCTGCGTGCGCTGGCCTGGGCGATCGCGCTCTGGCAGTTCCTGCGTCATGCCTATGTCGCGATCGTCATCCTGTTCGCCACTCGGGAATTGCATTTCACGGCAGGACATGTCGGCGTGCTCTGGATGGCCGCCGGCGTAGGCGCGTTCGTGGCCGCCGCCATCACGGTGCCATTGAATCGCAAGCTCGGCATGGGCCGGACGATGTTGCTCGGCATGCTGGGCACCGGTGTTGCCTGGATGACCGTCGCATCTTCCTTCGGTGGCATCTGGATGGCCTCGCTGATGTTTGGCGGCGGCCTCTTCCTGCTTGATCTGACGGCCATGGTGTTCTTCATCAACTACCTGACCCTGCGCCAGGCGGTGACGCCCGACCGGCTGCTGGGCCGCGTGGTCGCCACCATGATCGGGCTCACCATTTCCACGGCGCCGCTGGGCGGTCTGGCCGGCGGCTGGATGGCTGAGCATCTCGGACTGCGCAACACCCTGCTCCTGGTGGGCGCCGGTGCGATCCTGCTTGCTCCCATCGTGGCCTGGGTTTCGCCGCTCTGGCAGATGCATGAGCTGCCCACAGCCCAGGACCCAGTCCGGACCGAAAGCCTGGCCGAGGAACTCGCAGGAGAATAGATCCCGAACATCCAAACTGCCCGCTGGGCCCGTCAGAACAGGCAGATAGGGCCCAGCATCCGGGCTTCAGCCCGCCCACCCGTCCAACCCGAGGGGAAAACATGAACGAAACCAACATGATTGTCGCCATCGTCGCCATAGGCCTCGGGGCGCTGGCGCCCGTCCTGCTTCTTGCCTGCGTGCTCGTCTACAAGCATCGCAAGCTCAAGCTGACCCACGAGACCATTTTGCAGCTGGCCGCCAAGGGAGCGCCCATTCCGCCGCAGCTTCTGGCCCAGCATTGCGAATTGCGGGCTTCGGACCTCCGCCGCGGTATGGTCCTGTTCTTCATCGGCGTGGCCCTGGCCATCTTCCTGTCCGAAGTCGGTGCGCCGTGGTCGCTGGGACTGATTCCGATGTTTGCCGGCATCGGCTACCTCATCACCTGGAAGCTGGAGGGTCAGGATGACCCGGACCCGGACCGCAAGGCGCTCACACAGTCCTGATCCGGAAACGTCCTGTCTGCGGTCCACAAGATGGCCGACGCCCCGCCGTTCTCGGACGCGGATCTCATCGCCCGCGTGGTCGTCCATGACGACCGCAACGCCTTTGCCGAACTCGTCCGCCGCCACCAATCGGCGGTGAGGGCCAGCCTGCGCAAGCTCGCCCGCGGTGATGAAGGGCTCGCGGATGATCTGGCACAGGAAACGTTTCTGCTCGCGTATCGCAACCTGGCGAAGTTCCGCTTTGACGCCAAGTTCTCGACCTGGCTCTATCGCATTGCCCACAACGTGTTTGTCAGCGATGCGCGCAAGATGAAGGAGGTATTGCATGACACCGAGGACGATCTCTCCCCCGAAATACCTGACAGCGCGCCGCCCCTGGCCGACTCGGCCAGCCTGCGCCTGGATCTCGACCGTGCGATGGAATGTCTCAACGATGCCGAGCGCGCCGTGATCGTGCAGTGTTACTACAATGATCTTTCCCACGACGAGGCATCGCAGGTGCTGGGCATGCCGCTCGGCACCGTCAAGACACATGTGCTGAAGGCCAAGGAAAAGATGAAGTCCAGAATGGCCGCGTGGCAATCCGCGCAGAAAGAGGTGGTGACCGCATGAACTCTCCCTTCCCGCATTCCGCCCAGACCGGCAAGCCCGGCCAGCCCGATGAAGAGGACTGGCTGGATCAAATGCTCCGCGAGGACGCCCGAAAACATGTGGACGATGCTGGCTTCACCGCATCGGTCATGACGAAGCTGCCATCGGCCAAGCCTGCGCGAATGCGGTGGCAAAGGTTGCTACCAGCCTTGCTGGCCGGCGTCGCAGCCTGGGTCGCGATCGGCGTGCTTCCGGGCGGCGACGTGTTCCTCGATGGTGCCGCTGATCTGCTTGCGGCCGATCTGACCTCGCCGCGGGTGGTGGCGCTGCTTGGAACGCTGGTCGTGTTTTTTGGCGTGGTTGGCGCTGCGGTGTCCACCGAGCGCTGATAGCACTGCTGGCCGGCGGTCAGCGTCCCCAGTAGAGACGCCACTCGACGACGGGTATGCGCAGATATTTGTCCGGCTTCATGTCAGCCGCGACCTGCGCCAGCATGCCTTTGTCGTTGTAGTGCAACCCGATGCGAATATTCGCATCCCGGTAGACGCGGCAAATCAGGTTCTCGACGGGCACTTCGGCATGCACCAGCGTGCCTACCGGACAGTGCTGGAGGAAACGCGGCTTCGCTTCCCGGCAGGCATCGCGCGTGATGACCTGATGCGGCACACCCTGCTCGGTCCACCAGCCAACAGCCGAGTCCAGCGTCGCGATCCTGGCAGCGTGCTGGTTCAACCGCGCGGATACCTGCTCGAACTCGCGATTGCATGCACCGCCGGTAAAGAAAGGCGGCATGAGCGCGATCCAGACCAGGGCAATGGCGGCGTAGAACTTCCACATGATTCCCCCCCGGCTCGCGAGTCAGGCTGCGGCGACACAGAAAGACGAAGCCCGGCGCATGGCCGGGCCTCGTATGCATCCAAGCGGCCGCTCAGCCCAGCAGATGAGCCACGCCAGCGCGCTCTTCTTCCAGTTCCTTGAGCGTGAAGTCCATGCGCTCGCGGCTGAAGGCATCGACCTCAAGGCCCTTCACAATCTCGTACTTGCCGTTGGCGGTGGTGACCGGGAAGCCGTACATCACGCCTTCGGGAATGCCATAGCTGCCGTCCGAGGGGACACCCATGGTGACCCACTTGCCGTTTGAGCCCATCACCCAGTCACGGATGTGGTCAATGGCCGCATTGGCGGCGGACGCCGCGGAGGACAGGCCGCGCGCCTCGATGATGGCGGCACCGCGCTTGCCCACCGTGGGAATGAACGTGTCCTTGTTCCACGCGTCGTCGTTGATCAGGCTCTTGACGCTCTCGCCACCGATGGTGGCGAAGCGATAGTCGGGGTACATGGTCGGCGAATGGTTGCCCCATACGATGAGCTTCTCGATGTCACCCACGGCCTTGCCGGTCTTGGCGGCGATCTGGGACAGCGCACGGTTGTGGTCCAGGCGCAGCATGGCGGTGAAGTTCTCCTTGGCGAGGCCGGGCGCTGACTTCATGGCGATGTAGGCATTGGTATTGGCCGGATTGCCAACCACCAGGACCTTCACGCTGCGCTTGGCGACGGCGTCCAGCGCCTTCCCCTGCACGGTGAAGATCTGGGCATTGGCGGTCAGGAGATCCTTCCGCTCCATGCCGGGGCCGCGGGGACGGGCGCCAACCAGCAGGGCCACGTCGATGTCCTTGAAGGCGGTGTTGGCGTCGCTGTGCGCGCTCATGCCGGCAAGCAGCGGGAACGCGCAATCTTCCAGTTCCATCATCACGCCCTTGAGGGCCTTCTGGGCCTTTTCATCCGGGATTTCCAGCAATTGCAGGATGACCGGCTGGTCCTTGCCCAGCATTTCGCCAGAGGCAATGCGGAACAACAGGCTGTAGCCGATCTGGCCGGCGGCGCCAGTGACGGCAACTCGCATGGGTGCTTTCATTTTTCCATCTCCCGGGTTGAAGGTGTCGACCACGCCGCAGCGCGGCGCAAAGACTGAAATTATAGCCGGGCGACGATGTCCGTCGCATCCGGCTGCGCCTCGTCCGGCATGACTTCGCGGACGAATGCGCGCACATCAGCCGTGGCGGCCGCAATGTCGAGATTTTCGCGCGGCGCACGGGCCCGCAGGCGACCGATGCGTGCAGCCGATTCCGGACTCGATGCACCGAGATGGGCCATGAGCGCGGCACTCGCCACCGGGTCGTTGCACGACAGGATGATGTCGCAGCCCGCCGCCAGGGCCGCATCCGCGCGGTCCGTCATGCCGCCCATGAAGGCGGCGGCTTCCATGCCGAGGTCATCGCTCATGATGGCGCCGGCGAAACCCAGCTCGCCACGCAGGATGTCCTGCAGCCACCGGGGCGAGAAACCTGCCGCGAGTGAGTCAACCTTGCCATAGACCACATGGGCCGGCATGACGCATTCCATGCCGTCTGCCGCGAGGCGCGCGAACGGCACCAGGTCGGATGCCAGCAACTGCGAATATTCGCGATCATCCTGGGGCAGCTCCACGTGCGAATCAGCGCGAGCATATCCGTGGCCGGGGTAATGCTTTCCCACCGTGGCCATGCCGGCATCGTGGCTGCCGCGCTGCAACTCCGCTGCAAGTGCCGCGACCACGCCCGCATTGCTGTGAAACGCCCGGTGACCGATGACACTGGAGTTGCCGTGATCAATGTCCAACACGGGTCCAAAAGAGAAATCGACGCCGTGGGAAAGAAGTTCATGGCCGATGACGAGGCCGATCTGGTAAGCAAGTCTGAGCGCGCGCTCGGGATCACTCGCATGACAGTCGCCCAGAGTCCGCATCGGCGGAATGCGGGTGAAGCCTTCACGAAAGCGCTGCACCCGGCCGCCTTCATGATCCACAGCGATGATCAGCGGACGGATAGCATGGATTTCGGCGGTAAGCGCTCTGAGTTGCTCGGGTGAAGCGTAATTTCGGGTGAACAGCGACACGCCACAGATGCTGGGATGCAGCAGCTGATGCCGCTCATCCGCAGTGAGTTCCAGGCCCGAGACACCGATCATCAGCGGGCCGAATGAGATCGATTCGGTGGTCATTTCATTTCTCCAGAATCACGACCGCGACCGTCATGCCGGCCTCGTCGGTCAGGGTGACGTGCATGCCGCGAATGCCGAGCGCGGCAACGCGACGATCGAGTTTTGCCGAAAGATGCAGGCAGGGCTTTCCCGATGGCTCGTTGTGGACGCCCATGTCACGCCAGGCCACGCCATCGCGGATGCCAGTGCCCAGTGCCTTGGAAAAGGCTTCCTTGGCGGCAAAGCGCTGGGCCAGGAATCGGGTGCGCTGCACCGCGTCGCGCGGCCGCGCCTGCAACTGCGAATATTCGCGTTCGGTCAGGATGCGCTTTTCGAAGCGCTCGCCAAAACGATTGATGCTGTCAGTGATGCGGGACTGCTGGACCATGTCGGTCCCGATGCCGAAAATCACCGAGCGGCCTCGACCATCAGCGCCTTCATTTCGCGCACCGCTTCGCGCAGCCCGATGAAGACCGCACGGCTGACGATGCTGTGGCCGATGTGCAACTCGCGAATGCCGGGAAGTGCTGCCACCGGCTTCACATTGGCATAGTTGAGCGCATGTCCGGCATTGAAGCGCATACCCAGCGCGCGGACCGCTTCGCCTGCCTTGCGAATATTCGCAAGCTCGGCCACGACCGGCGCGCTCTCGGCGTCGCGGCCCTTGGCATGAAACGCGTGGGCGTACGGACCGGTATGGACTTCACATACGCGGGTACCGATGCGCGCCGCTGCCTCGACCTGGGCCAGATCCGCGTCAATGAACACGCTGGTGACGATGCCGGCATCGGCGAGTCGGGCAACCACACCCTTCAGCCGGGCTTCCTGGGCAACAATGTCGAGCCCGCCTTCCGTGGTGATCTCGTGCCGCCCTTCCGGCACGAGCATCGCCATTTCCGGCCGGATGGAAAGCGCCACCCCCACCATTTCCTCGGTCGCCGCCATCTCGAGATTCAGCTTGATGTGAGTCAGGTCACGCAGTCGGCGGACGTCATCGTCCTGGATGTGGCGCCGATCTTCGCGCAGGTGAACGGTGATGCCATCAGCCCCGCCAAGGTGTGCCTCGACCGCCGCCCACACCGGATCAGGTTCATACGTGCGCCGGGCCTGCCGCACCGTGGCGACATGGTCGATATTCACACCGAGTTCAATCATGTTTGCTGGAGTTCGCGGATGAGCTGACGCGTGTGCAATTCGGCGCCATTGAGATGATGATTCAGTACATGCCGCATGAGCTGCTTCGCTTCTGCGGCGCTGACCGGATCGCGATAGTCGTCGCGCGCGATGTCGAGCAACGACTTGCCCTGCAATTCTAGCGCAGCACCCTGCCCTGCCCGTGTCGCAGCGACCGGCATCGGGCCGTGCTCCAGCACGTAGGCATAGCGCTGGCCCGGCACGATGGCTTGATGCCGGCTGTCCTCCTCCAGCATCAGACCGTAACCGAGCTCAGCCAGCAATCGTCGCTCAAACTGGCGCAGCACAGGTGCAATCAGTCGCGCCGGAGACAGCGGGGTTCCGGCATCGCCCGACATGGCGCCCGGAAGCGACAACGTCTGCAGCTTGTGAATCGCTTCCTCATACGCCTCATACAGCGATTCATGCGCGTCATCGCGATGGGAGAGTTTCAGCAAGAGCTCGTTCACGTAGAAACCGGACAGCAGGGCCTGCCCAGTCAGCTGGGGACCGATGCGCGATGGCTCAGCCGTCTTGAGCGTTTTCAATTCCGACTTGCCGAACCAGGCAAGTGCCAGCGGCTGGAACGCCTGCAATGTGCCACGCAGGTTCGACTTGGGTCGGCGAGCCCCTTTGGCAACGCAGGCCACCCGACCATGTCGTCGGGTGAAGGCCTCGACGATGAGGCTGGTTTCCATGTAGGGATAACCATGCAGAACGAAGCCCTCGTCACCCTCCACCGCCACTTTGCTCATGGCCCGCTGCCCGCTTTCACCATCCGCCCAGATGGAGGCTACTCATACCCGTATTGGCGGATCAGCCGATCGTCATCCGCCCAGCCCTTCTTCACCCGTACCCAGAGTTCGAGGTAAATCTTCACGCCCAGCAACTTCTCCAGATCGAGACGCGCTTCCGTGCCGATTTGCTTCAGCTTCTCACCGCCTTTGCCGATCAGAATCGCGCGCTGGCTGGCTTTTTCAACCACGATGGCAGCATGGATACGGTGCAGCTTGCCCTCCTCCTTGTATTGCTCGATGACCACACTGGCGGAATACGGCAGCTCGTCACCCACATAGCGGAAGACCTTTTCGCGAATGAACTCCGCGACCAGGAAGCGTTCGGATCGATCGGTGAAGTCATCCGCTGAATAAACTGCCGGCTGCTCTGGAAGGTACTCGCGCAGCGCCTTCTTCAGGGCATCGAGGTTGTGCTTTTGCTTGGCCGACAACGGTACGACGGCCACAAAGGGGAACCGCTGCTGCAGCTCGGCCAGATGGGGCAGCAGCCGGGATTTGTCCTCGATGCGGTCAATCTTGTTCACGCCCAGGATCACCGGCCGGTCCTGCGGGAGGAGTTTTAACACCTGCTGGTCGCGTTCGTCGAAGGTGAGACCTTCCACCAGAAAGACCACCACGTCAGCCTCTTCCGTTGCTTGAGTGACAGTGCGATTCAGAATGCGGTTCAGTGCATTCTTGTGCGACTCCTGGAACCCTGGTGTATCGAGAAAGATGAACTGCGTGTCCTCCGTCGTCACCACGCCGGCGATCCGATGCCGCGTGGTCTGCGGTTTGCGCGAGGTGATGGCGAGCTTGACCCCGATGAGCTGGTTCATCAACGTCGACTTGCCGACATTGGGTCTGCCGACAATCGCAATCTTGCCGCAACGGAATTCAGCCATCGATCATCGCTTTCACTTTTGCTGCCGCATCCTGCTCGGCAGCCTTGCGGCTCGCGCCCTCGCCCTCGGCGCGCAGACCCAAGGCAGGCACTTCGCAGGCAACGCGAAACAACTGCTGATGCGCCTCGCCGGAAATGGCCAAGACTTGATAGTGCGGCGTATCCATGCGTCGGGCCTGCAATGTCTCCTGAAGCGAAGTCTTGGCATCCTTGGCGGGCACGACATCCTTGAGCCCTGCCAGTCGTTCCGCGTAAATGTCGAAAATCACCCGCCGCACGACGTCGAATCCCGCGTCGACATAAATCGCGCCCAACAGTGCCTCCAGGGCATCGGCGAGGATGGAGGGACGACGAAATCCGCCACTCTTCAACTCGCCCTCGCCAAGACACAGTAATGCGCCCAGATCAAAACTCAGCGCGATCTCTGCCAAAGCTGCCTGATTCACCAACCCAGCGCGCAAACGGCTGAGATCGCCTTCCGGCAAGCGCTGGAAGCGGTCGAACAGCAGTTCCGCCACGACGCAGTTGAGTAAGGCATCGCCAAGAAACTCAAGCCTCTCGTTGTGGGGCGAGGAATGGCTGCGATGAGTCAGCGCCTGACGCAACAGCGCTGAAGATTTGAACTGATGCCCGAGGCGACTTTCCAGCCGCCTCCAGGCCTCGGGGAGGGGCTGGGCCGTCATCTGACTTGCGAAGCGCTATGAAATGCTCGCGTTTACTGGGACGAGGCCTTGAAGTCGATGACAATGCTCACCATGGAGAAGAGCGGCAGTTTCACCGACCATTCAGCCGTGACAATCGTGTCGTTACCCTCCTTCACGATTTCCAGATCTTCTTTCTTGATCGAGGTGATATTGTCAATGATGGCACGGCGCTCGAAGCCTTTGCGAATGTCGGCAACACTGGAACCATCCTTCAACTCCACGCTGGCCATGGAAGAAAAAACCTTCTGAACCGACATGTACTCCATGACCGGGTTGAAGCACTTCAAGCCAATGAAGCCGACAAATCCGACGGTGATCATGATGTAGATGAGCATGTAACCGCTGATGCCCTGTTGCTTTTTCATATGCGAGCCTCGCTACGCTGGATGCGATGAAACAGACTGCTTACTCGATCTTGGTGCCGATGCGCTTCAACTGACCGAAGTTCATCCAGACCAGAAACGCCTTGCCAACGATGTTTTCTTCCGGGACGAAACCCCAATAGCGTCCGTCATCGCTGTTGTCCCGGTTGTCCCCCATCATCAGGTAGTGGCCTGCCGGAACGGTACATGTAAGACCTTCCTCATTGTATTCACAATTCTTTTTGTTGGGAAACTCCCGGATTGGACCAACCAGAACCGGCCGCTCGGGCATGTTCATCATCACGTGCGGCTTGTCCCCGAGTTTTTCCTTGAACGCGTCATAGCGCTGAAACCCGCCGCGCTCGTCGACTTCGGTGACCGTGCCGGCCGGCTCGGTCGGCACAGCAACACCGTTCACCGTGAGACGCTTGTTCTTGTAGCTCACCACGTCACCGGGCAGCCCGACCACGCGCTTGATGAAGTCCTTGGACGGATCGATTGGGTAGCGGAACACCATGACGTCGCCGCGACTGGGTGTGTTGACAGCAACCACCTTCTTGTTGAGAACCGGGATGCGCACCCCGTAGGTGTACTTGTTGACGAGGATGAAGTCACCGATCAGCAGCGAAGGCAGCATGGAACCGGACGGTATCTTGAACGGCTCCACCACGAATGATCGCAGCAGGAAAACAACCAGGATCACCGGAAAGAAGCTCTTGGCCATTTCCACCACGACGGGCTCCTGCTCTTCCTTTGCGCGTTTCTTGGCAAGCATCCATTTGTCGATGGCCCAGATGACGCCGGTGACCGTGGTCGCCAGGAGAAGAATTGCTGCAAAACTCATGACGCTGTGCACGACCAGCAGGCCCATGAAAGCGATGAATCCCAGTGGATAGGCAATTTCCAGCCAGGCATAGGGCGGTGCACCGGCGACGGTTCCATCAGGATTGGTGCGCGCGCGCAGGCGGGCAGCGATCTCCCACAGTACGATCGCGGCGCAGGCCAGGGTGACGATGAGGATGGTGATTTCCCAGTTCATTAAGTCAATTCCGATACACGATTATTGTTTCATGAGCGCCCGAAGCAATGGAGCATGCCGTCTTCCATGTCAGCTGGCATACCGTCCAAGGCGTCAGGGCATTCGCCTGGCCGCACTATGCCTGAGCGAACGAAAGATGAAATCTGCGTGCGATGAAAACCCGGTTCAAGCGGATGGGACCCCTCGCATGCATGGTGGACCACCTATTTGCTGTCGACCTGCAGAATCGCCAGGAAGGCTTCCTGCGGGATCTCCACGCTTCCCACCTGCTTCATGCGCTTCTTGCCCGCTTTCTGCTTTTCCAGCAGTTTGCGCTTGCGTGTGATGTCGCCGCCATAGCATTTCGCCAGCACGTTCTTGCGCAACGCCTTGATGTTTTCCCGCGCGATGATGTTGGCACCGATCGCTGCCTGCACTGCAACGTCGAACATCTGCCGCGGAATCAGTTCGCGCATGCGAGCGGCCAGATCGCGGCCTCTATATGGCGCATTCTCCCGATGGACAATCAGGGACAGGGCATCCACCTTGTCGCCATTGATCAGTATGTCCAGCTTGACCAGATCGGAGGTGCGGAATTCCTTGAATTCGTAGTCGAGCGAGGCGTAGCCCCGGCTGGCCGATTTCAGCTTGTCGAAAAAGTCCATCACGACTTCATTCATGGGCATGTCGTACTTCAGAATCACCTGACGACCCGCATATTGCATGTCGATTTGCATGCCACGTTTGGCATTGCACAGCGTCATGACCGTGCCGACATACTCCTGGGGCATGAGCATGGTCGCGGTAATGATTGGCTCGCGGATTTCTTCAATTTTCGAGAGGTCAGGTAGCCGCGAGGGATTCTCGATCTCGATGACCTCACCGTCCTTCATCAGCACCTGGTAGATCACCGTCGGCGCCGTGGTGATCAGGTCCATGTCGTACTCGCGCTCAAGGCGCTCCTGGACAATCTCCATGTGCAGCAGCCCAAGGAAGCCACAGCGGAAGCCGAATCCCAGCGCTTGCGAGGTTTCGGGCTCGAAACGCAAGCTGGCGTCGTTCAACTGCAGCTTCGTCAAGGCGTCACGCAAGGCGTCGTACTGATTGGACTCGACCGGATACAGGCCCGCGAAGACCTGCGGCTTGATTTCCTTAAACCCTGGCAACGGTTCCGGTGCCGGGCGGGTCGCCAACGTCAACGTGTCGCCGACGCGCGCCGCCTTGAGTTCCTTGATGCCGGCAATCACGAATCCCACCTGGCCCGCCGAGAGCGAATCGCGCGCAACCGACTTGGGTGTAAACACGCCCACCTGCTCGCACAGATAGCTCGCCTGCGTGGACATCAACAGGATCTTGTCCTTGGGCTTCAACATTCCATCCACCACCCGGATCAACATCACGACGCCGACATAGTTGTCGAACCACGAATCGATGATCAAGGCCTTGAGCGGACCATCGGGATTACCCTTTGGCGGCGGGACACGCGCGACGACAGCCTCGATCACATCGTCGATGCCTTCGCCGGTCTTCGCACTGCAGCGCACCGCATCCATGGCATCGATGCCGATGATGTCCTCAATCTCTTCGATGACGCGGTCCGGCTCGGCAGACGGCAGATCGATCTTGTTCAGTACCGGGGAGACTTCCACGCCAAGTTCGATGGCGGTGTAGCAATTCGCCACCGTCTGGGCCTCCACACCCTGCGAGGCGTCCACGACCAGCAGCGCCCCTTCGCATGCGGACAGCGATCGGGATACTTCGTAGGAAAAGTCGACGTGACCGGGCGTGTCGATGAGATTCAGCTCATAGGTCTTGCCGTCACGAGCCTTGTAGGTCAGTGCAGCAGTCTGTGCCTTGATGGTGATGCCCCGTTCGCGCTCCAGGTCCATGGAATCCAGAACCTGGGCCTCCATTTCACGCGACGACAGTCCGCCACAGCGTTCGATGATGCGGTCGGCAAGCGTGGATTTACCGTGGTCAATGTGGGCAATGATGGAGAAGTTGCGGATCAACTGCATGCGGATACTGGCCTTCAGGCGCTGAGTGCATGGGCCGGGGAGGCCCGCACGTAAAAAGGGCACCCAGCGGGTGCCCTGAACTGATTGCTGCACATTTTACGCGAATTTTCGCCTATGAACCTGAGAGGAAGGCATCAAACCTGGGCAGGTCGAGGTGGTAATGGCAGATTTCCTCATCCTTGTGCAGCAGCACGGGGACGAGAATGCCATATCTGTCCTCGAGCCCGGGATCAGCATCGACAGCCACGACCTGCACCCTGAATTCTCCCTGGCGCGGATGTTGCGCCAGGGCATTCAGCATGTCTTCACAGAGGTGGCAGTAGGTCCGAGACAGCAGGGTGAGTTCGATCACGCGCCGGTCAGTCGTTTGTGTCAGGCCGGAAGGTGACGAAGCGACTACCCTCCTCGCTGCGGATCACCAGCGCAACCGGCTTCTTGAGGTCGAGCTTGTTCACGAGGTCGGTGAACTCCTTCACGCTGCCAACATCGGAATTGTTGACGCGCATGATGACCTCGCCAGCCTGCACCACCGATGCAGCGGGACCACGAACCACTTCAACCAGTACACCACCGCTTGCCGGCAGTTTCATTTCCTTGCGCTGAGCTGCGGTGAGCTCACTCACTGCGATACCCAGCTTGCCCGGCTTGGCTTCGGGCTTGGTTGGCGCAGCGGCGCGCGTCGGACGCTGGTCCTCATCCTTGAACTCACCCACGGTCGCCACGAGATCACGAGCACTGTTGTCGCGCCAGATGTTCAGCGTGACCTTGCTGCCCGGCTTGGTGTTGCCGATGATTCGCGTGACTTCTGCAGAACCCTCGATCGGCTTGCCATCCACCTTCAGAATCACGTCTCCTGCCTTTACACCGGCCTTCTCTGCCGGGCTGTCAGGTTCGACGCTGGAGACGGTTGCACCCTGCGCCCGCGACAGACCGAGCGCTTCGGCGGTGTCTTTGGTCACGTTGCCGATCAGGACGCCAAGACGACCGCGGCTGACCTTGCCGGTCTTGATGAGTTGATCCGACACGCGGATCGCATCTTCGATCGGAATGGCGAACGAAATGCCCTGGTAGCCGCCCGTGCGCGAAAGGATCTGGGAATTGATGCCCACCACTTCGCCCTTCAGATTGAACAGCGGTCCACCGGAATTGCCCGGGTTTACGGCCACATCCGTCTGAATGAAGGCAACACCGCCGCGATCCACCTCGTCACGACCTTTGGCGCTGACGATTCCGGCGGTCGCAGTGTTGGATAGGCGGAACGGCGAGCCGATCGCCAGCACCCATTCGCCGACACGAAGCTTGGAGGAATCGCCGAGTGTCACCTTGGGAAGATTGGTGGCTTCGATCTTCAGCACCGCCACATCCGTGCGCTTGTCTGCACCCACCACCTTTGCCTTGAAATCGCGCTTGTCTGTCAGCGTGATGGTCACTTCCTCGGCGTTGTCCACGACGTGCGCGTTGGTCAATACGTAGCCATCCGCGCTGATGATGAAGCCGGAACCCGCGCCAAACGGCACCAGCGGACCTTGCCGCTCCTGGCCCCGGGGACCCTGGCGCGGACCGGGTCGCTGCTGATCAGGCATGAAGCGACGAAAGAACTCGGTCCACGCCTCGTCATCCCCCCCTGCGCCAGGGAAACGACCCGCACCCTGCCGAGCCTGGGTGCTCACCGACACGACGGCGGGCCCGTGCTTTTCGACCAGCTCGGCGAAATTGGGGAGTGCTGGAGAAGGTTGAGCGATCGCTGGCGAAGCAGCCGAGCCCAGAAGGACAGCCAGAGAAATCAGTAACGAGGCAATATTGGAGTGACTGCGAGTCATAGCGTGCGTTTTTTCTGTGTAGTGGTACGAAAGGAATTGTCTTTGGGGGACGACTGGCCCCAATTGTATTGCGTCGGACCAGGCTAACGGTTCCGAGCGGCAACGTTGTTGGCCAGACTCTGGGCTGTTGAGACTGGCACTTCACCGAGCACGGTGACCTGATGATTGCCGACTGACCGCATGGCATAGCTCACCATGCCTTCCTCGCCCGCCCGACTGAAGCCCGCCGACTTGGCGCCCAACGGCTCGATGAAGACCGAAATGGCGGCAAGGCCATCGGAAAAGACCAGATGAGACACCGGCTCCGTTTTGCCCGGCATGGTCCGTTTCAGCTCCGTGATGAGCCGAAAACCAATGGGGGGCGACTGAACCCACCAGCCGGTGTCACCCACTTTGACACCTTTGTGCGCGGCGTCATCTGTCTGCCAACCCGGTTCCTTCTGGGCGACTCGCGCCTTGAGCTGGCTCAACCCAGCCTCACGCAGCGCGGCCTTTCCGACCAAAAGTTGGGTAAAGGAAAACTGCTCCACGATCTGGCCACGCTCATTCAACGTCTTGGCCCGCATGAGCAAGCCCGTCTGGACCTCGGCGCAAAGCTTCTGCAAGAAACGCAGGGCGTCCTTCGGCTCCAGGATCACCCACTGGCAGTCATGGCCGCCGATTCGCTCGACCTTGCCCAGGCGCAGCTTGTAATTCGCGAGAATAATGTCTGGCGTGCCGCTGACCAGCGACGGGAAAAACTTGCCGGTCATGCGGCGATCAAGCCTCACCGTCTTGGAATCCGGTTGAAAGCAATAGATCTCGTCATTGCGCCGGATCGTCTCCTGGCGCGGACCATCGATGCTTTCGACGCGCTCCCACTCGTCGCCGCGATCAAACAAGTGGGTGACCCTGGACGTTGTCGTGGAGTCAGCATTCGAGTGAATGAAGGTGCCCGAGTAATTCAGGGTTCGCGCAGCGTCGGACATCTTTTGCAGCATCACTGCCGGATCGCTCACCGGCAGCTGCCGGGCGTGGGCAGTGCCCACCCAACCACCTGCCAGCCATAGAGGAATACAGGCTGGCCAAAACAGTCTTGCCCACTTCATTCGAGCTTCACTTTCCAGAATTGTCCTGGGCCGCCTTGCGCGGCACTTCCCTGACGAGGCTGGCCTGCTGGATGCCCGCCGGATTGACGAATTGCCGGTGCATGGCCAAATAATCGTTCACCTGCGGCATCGGAGAGCCATTTGCAACCTGTTGGGACACCGGTTGAATTGATCCGGCCGCCGGCACCGACTTGGCAAGCTGCGCCGCTGCAGGATCAACACCGGGCGCACGGGTGGCGATCAACCCGACAACCCCAAGGGTCGCAACCGACGCCGCCATGGCGAGAGCAACCCGGGCGCGCGGCGACACTGCTGATGATGCGCGCCTTGGCGCCAAGACCGTGGGCTCTTCAGCCAGTCTTGCGAATATTCGCGCGGTGCTCGCGGAGCCCGCACAGCTTCGGGTCACCGCCTCGCCGCGAAGACAATCACCAATGAGGTGATAGGTTTCCCAAGCCTCGCGGGCGGATGCATCATTTGTCACCCACTTCCACGCCTGATCCCGCTCATGCTCGGAAACCTCGCCATCCATGAGGTCCGAAATACCTTGTGTCATGTTCACCATCTCCTGTCCTTCGACGTGCCCAGCTGCGGCCGCAACTTCTCTGCAACCGCCTCACGAGCCCTGAATATCCGTGAGCGCACCGTCCCGATGGGACAGCTCATGATCTGCGCGATTTCTTCGTAGCTTAAACCGTCGATCTCGCGCAGCGTGATCGCGGTCCTCAATTCTTCCGGCAAGGAGTCTATGGTCTCATTGACGGTTCTTGCAATCTGCTTGGTCATCAACGCAGCTTCAGGCGTATTGATATCCCGGAGACCCGTGGCTTCCTCGAAAGATTCAGCTTCCTCGGAGTCAAACTCGGTCGAGGTCGGCGCACGGCGCCCCATGCTGATGAGATAGTTCTTCGCCGTATTGATGCCGATGCGGTAGAGCCAGGTGTAAAAGGCGCTGTCGCCACGAAAGTTGGGCAATGCGCGATAGGCCTTGATGAAGGCCTCCTGCGCGACATCCTCGACTTCGCCCGGGTCACGAATCACGCGCGACAGCAGCCGTTCCAGCTTGCGCTGATACTTCAGCACCAGCAGCTCGAACGCGCGCTTGTCGCCCCGCTGGGCGCGCTCCACCAATTGCTGATCGACCTCGCGATCGCTCATGAAATCCTTCCCTTGGCTCGTCTGGTGCAGCACGTCGCGCTGCTGACCATGCGCGCGCGCCTCGTTTTTCTGGCAGTCGGCCGCCGGCAATCCACTCTCACCCCATACGGGCAATGTGATCGAGCCGGCGGCGGCCGGCACCGGTCCGACGAAGCCTGGCTGGGCCGGGCCCAAAACTGTCTGCGTTATTATAGAAGAGCCTTTGGACATCCCTTGTTCTCCGAATGATGGGAACCACTCGACAGGTCAAAATCCGGCGAGGCAGAACAGCCATCAGGCCGAATTTGACTGCACCCTCTTCCCGCTGAAATTCAAGAGGTCGGTTAATTGACCTTTTCTGCCCGCCATAAGTTCACCGCCGTCGCGCCAGTCCTCGCAGCGAACTGTCCAGACAAGACCTGAAGCCGGATAATTTTCCTGATGAATCAATATGATGTACTCATAGTGGGCAGCGGACTCGCCGGAATGTCGCTCGCTCTTCGCCTTGCCGATGCGACACCGCCGATGCGGGTATGTCTGGTGACCAAGAACGCACTCATGGATGCGGCAACTGCCTGGGCGCAAGGTGGCATTGCCGCTGTGATGGCTGACGATGACACCACGGGAAATCACATCAACGACACCCTGATCGCCGGGGCCGGCCTCTGCCATGAAGACACCGTCAGATTGGTCGTCGAGAACGGCCGCGACGCGGTGGATTGGCTGGTCGCGCAAGGCGTCCAGTTTGATCGCCAGGAGCACCATGAACCGGATCGCAGCAGCCTTCCTGGCACGGCCAGTTCTGCGGCAGACCTTCATCTGACGCGCGAAGGTGGGCACAGCCACCGCCGAATCGCGCATGCCGCAGATGCGACAGGACGCGCCGTGCAGCAGACACTCGTGTCACGCCTGCGCGCCCACCCGGGAATCGATGTGCTGGAGCAGCACATTGCGGTTGATCTGATTACCTCTCGCAAGATTGGGGGCCGAGTTTCCGGTCCCAATCGCTGTCTGGGCGCCTATGTCTTGAACAAGCTGAACGACAAGGTCATTACTCTGCCCGCCCGTTTCACCGCACTGGCGACCGGTGGCGCAGGGAAGGCGTATCTCTATACGACCAATCCGGATATTGCGACGGGTGACGGTCTGGCAATGGGTTGGCGCGCTGGCTGCCGGGTGGCCAATATGGAATTCATCCAGTTCCATCCAACCTGTCTATTTCATCCCGAGGCGAAGAGTTTTCTGATCACGGAAGCTGTGCGCGGCGAAGGTGGCCTGCTCAAGCTGCCGGATCATCTGGCCGCACCGCATGGCCGAAGGCGCTTCATGCCGGATCATGATGAGCGTGCAGAACTGGCACCGCGCGACATCGTCGCGCGCGCAATCGACTACGAAATGAAAAAGCGGGGGCTGGACTTCGTCAATCTGGACATTTCCCACAAGCCCCCCGAATTTCTGGCATCGCACTTCCCCAACATTCTGGCCCGCTGTCGGGAACTGGGCATCGACATCACGCGTGAGCCCATTCCGGTCGTGCCGGCGGCGCACTATACCTGTGGCGGTCTGGTCACTGATCTGCATGGCCAAACGGATCTGCCCGGGCTGTACGCACTGGGCGAAGTGGCCTGTACCGGCTTGCATGGCGCCAACAGACTGGCCAGCAATTCGCTGCTTGAGTGCCTGGTCTTCTCCGACGCAGTGGCCAGACACATTCGTTCCAACCGTGCCGACGATGTGCCACCGCTGCCCGCCTGGGATGAAAGTCGGGTATCCGACCGCGACGAGGAGGTCGTGATTTCCCACAATTGGGATGAGCTGCGCAGATTCATGTGGGACTACGTCGGGATTGTTCGCACGAACAAGCGACTGGCCCGGGCCCAGCACCGCATCGAATTGCTCAAATCCGAAATCCAGGAGTACTACGCCAATTTCCGCGTGAGCAACGACCTCATCGAGCTGCGCAATCTGGTCGTCACCGCGGACCTAATCGTGCGCTGCGCCCAGGCACGCAGGGAGAGTCGCGGCCTGCACTACAGTCTGGACTATCCCGGCCAGTTGTCCGAGGCACGTGACACCGTGCTGACGCCCTGAATCTGCCGAATCCGTCGATCCAGGTTTGAGGTGATGACCACAATCCCGCTACTACCTACCAGCGCGATCCGCGCCATCGAAGTCGAACATGCACGACGAGAGCCGGGAAGCTCGCTCATGCTCCGTGCCGCCGATGCGGCGGTCAGAACTGCGGTTGAAATGTGCGGCGG
Organism: Burkholderiales bacterium; assembly: GCA_033764435.1. Classification (GTDB taxonomy): domain Bacteria; phylum Pseudomonadota; class Gammaproteobacteria; order Burkholderiales; family Usitatibacteraceae; genus JAEUMY01. Next base: position 23,929 of record JANRIX010000058.1, on the reverse strand, counting down.
CAGCGGTCGCATCCTCGTCATGGCCGGTCCGGGAAACAACGGCGGCGACGCCTGGGTGGTTGCGCGACAACTTCAAGCGCTGTGGTACCGGGTCACGGTACTTTCGATTTCGGCGCCCAAGGCCGTCGAGGCGGCGGCAGCGCACACAGCATTCCTGGAGGCGGGCGGGACGGTCGTCGAATCCATGCCGGACGCCGCGCAAGACCTGATCATCGACGGCCTGCTGGGCATCGGCTTGAGTCGCCCCCCGGAATCGCCTGTTTCGGACTGGATTGATTGCGCCAACGCTTCAGGCTGGCCGATTCTGGCCCTGGATGTGCCCAGCGGCCTGGATGCGGATACCGGTCGCGTGGCGGGTCGCTGCATCAAGGCGCGCCAGACCATCACCTTCATCGCCGACAAACCCGGACTGCACACGGGAGAAGGACCTGACCACGCCGGTACGGTCGAAGTGGCGAGCCTGGGAATCGACCCGGAGGTCATGAGTGGGGTGGACCCGAAGGATCGCGGCCAGCTGCTTCTTCGCGCCACGTGCCCGCATCCACTCCAGCCACGCCGGCTCGATACTCACAAGGGTCGATTTGGAACGACCGGCATCATTGGCGGTGCCCGCGGCATGGCCGGCGCCGGCCTGCTTGCAGCACGAACCGCCCTGTTCGCCGGTGCCGGGAAGGTTTTTCTGGGGCTACTAGACGAGACCCTTGGAACGGTTGACTGGAACCACCCGGAGATCATGTTTCGCCGCCCGCGAGACATGCTGGAGAACGAAGTTATCTCCGCGCTCATCATCGGCCCGGGGCTCGGCACCACCGACGCGGCCCGAAACATCCTGGAATCGTCTCTCAAGAGCTCGATCCCAATCGTATTGGATGCCGATGCGCTGAACCTGGTCTCGCGAGGACGTGCGCTGCAGACGGCTCTGAAGCGCCGCGCAGAGAACGGTTTTGTTTCGATCATGACACCGCACCCGTCAGAGGCCGCTCGCCTGCTTGGCACCCAGACCGCGGATATCCGTACAGACCGAATCAATGCCGCCAAAGCGCTCGCCGCCCGATTTGGATCAGTTGTCGTGCTGAAGGGCGTGGGATCGGTGATCGCCGAGCCAAGCGGCAGCTGGTCAATCAATCAATCTGGCAATCCGGGCATGGCCGCTGGTGGAATGGGCGATGTGCTGGCTGGTTTGCTGGGTGCGCTGCTGGCGCAAAGCCAGGAAAGCGGGTTGTCGGCGGTAGACGTGGTTCGCCTGGCGACATGGGTTCATGGGCGAGCGGCAGATGAGCTGGTCGCTGGGGGCACTGGACCGATTGGTCTGACGCCAAGCGAGGTCGCCCGAGCGTGCAGAACCGTCCTGAACAAGCATTGCACTCTCCCAATTCTGCGCTAGCAGCAGCCGCAAGCCGGTTTGCCGCCGCACGCCACCCCGGGAATCACTTCCCTTACCGCTTGGTACGGCATTCCTGCCGTTGGTCGGAAACTCAAGAAAATGAAGACCTTGTGAACGAGTTCACTGTTCATTTGGGTCAACTGAGCGAAACTCCCGTTGTCGTTAGAGCAGGTGCCCCCAAATCCTTTATCGGCATCGTGCTGGAAAAGTTAAGGAGACTCTCAATGAAATCCATGCAAGTGAAAAAACTGGCCGCAGTCATGGTCGCATCCATCGCCGCATTCTCTGGTACGGCCAAGGCCGAATCTGTGACCGACACCACGGCAGCCTTTTCTGCGGCAGCGCGGCATGATTTCATTGTCGTGATCCCTGCTTTTCTGTTCTTCGGTGTCGGTGCTGGCGCATTGACGCCGTTGGTCGACAATGCAACGGTTGGCTCGATCACGTTTACGGTGCCTGCTGCGAACGTCGGCAACAGCACGCCCGTGGCGGGTACAGGCGGTGATGCCGCTGCATCGGCTGCCAATGTGCGCCTGATTGGCAACAATGGCCAGGTCACCATCACCGCGACGAACGACGGTGGCGGCAACGGCTTGGGCACCGGGGTTCCGGCAGACGGCTACATTCCACTTACCGAGATCAGCACGACGGCATCCAACGCCGCACTGCCCGCACCAGCCCTAAACAACGCTGGCGGAACAACCTCGCTTCCGACAGTAACCGGCAGAGTGACCAACCTGTCTGGCACCTGGACTTATAGCTACCTGAACACCGTGACGCCCGCTGCGGGTACCTACGGTGGATTGGGCCGCGGTCGGGTGACTTACACGGCTACCATGCCCTAGGTTGCAGCCAATCCATGGGAGATGAACAATAGGGGCATTTCAATGCCCCTTTGTTTTTTTGCCGACGCACTTCAATGATCCGCACATGCTTCAGGACCATCGCACCCAGCTGCTGCATCGCGCTAGCAATGGTGTTTGGCGCGCTCGGCGCGCCGCTACCTGCTTGGGCAGCTGATGGCACGGACAACGCTGCGCCATTCACACTCACCCGAAACCTAAATTTCCGCATCAACTACCCGCGATTCCTGCGCTTCCGGGTAGGCGCAACGGGCGCAGTCATCAACCAGATCACGTTCACGGTTCCAGCCAACCAGGTCGGATTGGGCACGCCCATATCCGGAACGGGTGGCGAGGCTGGCGGGGGAACGGCCGCCACCGTTCAAGTGGTCGCGAACAACGGCCAAGTCACGATCACAGCCACCAACAACAGCGGCGGATTGGGGTTGGGCAATGGCGTCGTAGGCGATCCGCGAATCAACTACAACCAGATCGCAACCACCACCAGTGATGGCAATCTGCCCGCTCCCGTCCTGTCCAATGCGGGCGGCAACACGAGCTTGCCGGTCTTCACAACAGCGCCCTTTGTCACAAATCGCACTGCCACCTGGACTTTTGCCTACGTCAATGCGACTGTGCCAGCACCTGGCACCTATGGCACGAGCGCACGCGGCGGTCGGGTCACTTACACCGCAACCATGCCATGAGCGATTCCTTGTGAACTTAAAGCGTCTCACTTCTACCGTCGGCACAGTTCTGGCCTGCGTCATGGTCTACCCGGCCAGCGCGGTGACCATCATCATTGCGGATGGGGCCCCCCAGATCTACTTGCGGGTTGGCCAGACGGGCGGCACGACCAATTTGGTGAGTTTTGCTGTTACCGGGGCCAATGCCGGCAACGGCACACCCATTCTCGGAACAACTGCAGCCGCGGCAGGAGCCGCCAGCGGCGGATTTGCAGCGTGCCCAGCCAATCACGTGCGCTTCATTGCCCAGGCACGGGACAACGCAACGGCCAATCGAGTGGCGAGCCTCACGGTCACCAGCCCTGCCAACCTGACCAGCGGCGGGGGCAGGACTATCCCGTTCACGCAGATCGACTGGATCTCGACGGATGCGGAAATTCCAAGCGGCGCCTTTTTGGGCATCGCAGGCCAATTGCTGCTGACCTTTACCGAGCCACGCGCCGTGGGCGTATGTAAGCGTTTCCGCTTTCTGAACTCGCAGGTGTACGCCGCTGGCGCCGCCAACACCTTTCGCTATGACGGCACGGTCAATTACACGCTGAGCATGCCATGAGCCGCCAGTCCGTTCTCCTATTGGTGTGGATGGTCCTCGCTTGCGCGGTCGCGGCCCTCCCAGCCCGGGCAACGCCACTTGACGATTCGGCATCCCCGCGGCAGCGCATTGAGGTCAAACCCCGTTGGCAGTACCAGGGTGAGGACGCCCTCTCGCCTGAACGCATCGGACGAATGGTCGTGGATGTCCCGAACCTCGAGATCCGTCTGGACACGGTCGCCTGGCGCGGTCGGACAGCGCGCATCTACCTCTCGTTACCCCCCTTGGTTCCTGGCGTGAATGCGCCGGAAGGCCTGCGTGCGGAATGGCGCGCCCGCGGCGCAATGCAAGCCGGCAGCATCACGCCAGGTGGCCGGGTTTTGGTCTTTGATGGCTTGGTCGAACGTGCCCAGACGGTAGAATTCTTCGACTTCACCATTTATCTCGACACCCGATTCACCCAGCGTGGAATCCGCTTTGAGCCCAAATTTGAAATTGAAGCCCGTTGATCGCACTGTGGTCCAACGTCGCGACGGCATTCTGATGGCGTGGGTGCTCCCCCTTCTGCTGGGCACCATCTGGGCCTTGTTTTCGCCGCCCGCGGCAGCGCAGTTCGCGGCCTACGTCATCCCCGCCCGTTTCGAGCTCAATACCCAACCCGGCAATATCGTCAAGGAAGTTCTTGAGATCGGGAACGACGACATCAAGGGCGCTGACTACACGGTCAAGACGGCGGACTGGATTCTCCGGCCCGATGCTGGTGTGGATTTCAATACTGACGATCTGGCGCCGGACAGTTGCCGCCCGTGGGTCAGGCTGGAACGGTTGACTGTCCGCGTGGCAGGCAAAGGCAAGCGTCGCTATCGCTTTGAAGTGCATGTGCCCAAGGATGCAAAGCCGGGACTGTGCCGCTTCGCCATCATGCTTGAGGCTACCGATGCCTCCGTGCCCGCGCAGATCGGCAATATCCAGTTGCCTATCCTGGGCCGCATCGGGGTCATCGTCTATCTCCGGATAGGTGATGCCAAGCCTGCCCTCAATCTAGAAGGCATCGAGACGCGCCAGGTGAACGGTCGCGCCACACCGGTGGCTTTGTTTCGCAACACGGGCAGCGCCCATGCGCGGCCGGAAGGCATGCTGGCCGGTGTTGACGGCAAGGGTACAACCCTGGATTTTTCGGTGAGCCCACTGCCGGTCCTGCCCGGCGAACTTCGCGCCATTCCGCTCTGGCCCCAAGGGGACGCGGGCAAGTCACTTGTCCTCAACTTTCCGCTGAAGCTTTCGGGCGTGATCGAGTGGGAAGGCGGCAAGGCTAAAGTGGAAAGCACGCTCGCCAAATAGGCTTTGCAGCACGAGCTTCTGAGCGAATCACACACAGCGAGAACGCCACGGTCTGCAGGGCGAATGTCCCGCTCGTCTACGGGCTGATTCGCGTAAGACCGATATCCACCCGGCTCTCTTCGCGCAGTCGAACGACGACCTGGCGCGGCGCTTCATCCGCCAAGCCCCATGGCAAGGGCACTTTCTCCAGTTGCACCGCAACTGCATGCGTGCCCAGGGACACTGCGCCGAAATTGAAGTAACCATCGCGATTGGTCGTGGCGGCAAAGCGGCCGTCCAGCACCAGCAGGATGTTTTCAGCACCGCGCTCCGAGGGCTGGCGCACGCCGTCGCCGTTTTCGTCATAGAACACGAAGCCGACGATCGTTCCCGTTCCCTGCCGCCCGCCGGCCCCGATCAATCGGGGGTAAGGGGTCCCGCTGGCAATGTCATAGCGGACACTCAGGAGCACCGTATTCTCGCGGCGGAATGGATTGAGCGGATTGTCTGCGCCCGGTCTCACCTGATTGCGCTGCCAGCTCAGATTGGCAGCCCAGTTGGCGGAGATCGGCCAGTCAATGCCGACATTGGCGTTGTAGCCCCGCTCGGTCTGGCCCTCGCCTTCAACATCGATCCAGGACACGGTCGCATCCCAGAGCATGCTGCGCCACAGCGGCCCCCGAAGGCTCAGGCTGGCCACGCGGCGATCCAGACGACCGTCCACCAGGCTCTCGCGGGTTGCCGAGTACGCGGCTGATGCGGCGAGCTGGTTCCAGCGCGGGAAGTCGTGGGACAGCTGCAGGGTGCCAATGGTCTCGTCTCCAGCGCCGGAAGACCGCGTGCGATTCACCGTACCATCAACGCGAGTGAAGCCGAGAGCGGTCTGGCGCGAAGCGAAGGCGTTGGCGATGGCCACATTGCGGCTGTCACCGGAACCCTGGCGGGGACGGTCCTGGCGATACGACAGGCCCGCGCCCACCGATGTGCGACGGTCGATCCGCAGCGCGACGCTGCCGTAGACCCCATCGCTGGATGTGCCGGAGCGCGCCGGGTCATTGCGAATATTCGTCTGGCTGATTTCCGCACCCAGGACATAGGTGTTGAAGCCCTGGCGCAGGTCACTGCGCCAGTAGACACCGCGCACATCGTTCTGCGGACGGGAGTCGCCATAGAGCAGATCCGCATCCAGCTGATAGGCCCCGGTCCGGTGGCGCCAACGGTTCTGGTTGAACTCCCAGTCGGACCAGGCGCCACGTTTGCCGCCCGCATTGGCAAGAAACTGTGCCTTGCCACGCAAAGCCGTACTCGGCCAGAACTCGACTGCGGCAGTTGCGGCAGTGTGGTCAGGAATGGTCTGGCTGCCAGTCAACCTGAGCACCGCGCCGCCCGCCTGTATCCCCGGTGCAAGCAGATAACTGCCGGATACGGTGGCGAATCGGCCGCTGGTGCGTTCGAAATCGAGAATGCCGATGCCGGCCAGGCGCCCCGGTTCACCCAGCGCGAAGCGGACCTCGCCACGTTCGCCGCCCAATCGTGACGTGACGCCTGAGAGCAACGTCGTGGGCAGCACCACGCGCTGCGAACTGGACAACCACAACGGCTGGATGGAGCGCACCACCCCTGCGGCGCTGTCGGCGGTCACGCCGCCCGGCAAGGCGAACTGCGAGTGGTACAGCGTTGCATTGAATCCCTTCCGGCGCGGCAACAAGTCTGACTCGCCCGGCGTGAAACGGATCCACTGGGTGTCGAGGCGAAAATCGCCGTGGTCCATGGTTTCGAATGACAAACGCAGGTCCAGCGCATGCTCGCGTGATGTGCCCTCGGTTCGATCCCTGACCGCCTGGGCGTGGCCGATGCTCAGGGTGCGGCGTCCCATCCGTTCAACGCTTTCTGCGGCATCACCACCGGTCTCGTCAGCCTGGGAAACCCCTTCAATCAACTTGTCCACGTAGGCAGGGCGAGGACGCGGCGCGGCCGGTGCTGGCGTCGTCGTGTTCGGATCCAGCAGCGTGATGACGGTCTTGCCGGGTTCGCCCGCAGCGGGAACAGATGTGCTCGGGATAGGCGGCGATGCAGCCTTGGCCGTTAGTGCTGGCGAAGCCGGGGTGCCAATCGTGGCTGCAGTGGCTGTGGTGGCTGCGGTGCCCTTGGGTGCCGGCACACTGGTTGCGAGTGATGCCGAAGCGGCGGACCCGCCCGGCAGATTCGATGTTGCAGCGGGCGCGGCGGCACGTCCCTGCATCAGTTCGAGCGGCAGCTGCAACCGCGCGCCGACAATCAGCAACGCCGGTTTGCCGGCCATGAACGCATGGCTGTTGCGAGCGATCAACTGCTCGCGCATGCGTTCGATCATCACCCGGTCAGTCGGAAAGAAATGGCGAGCGATGCGATAGAGATGATCGCCTTCCTGCACGACCCAGATGCCACTGTCCCGCGCAGCGGCGATACGCTGCGCCAGCGCGTCATCCTGATCCGCCGCGACGGGGCTGCCAGGCAGTGGACCCGCAGGATTCTGTTTCGCGCAGACTGCGACGCTGGTCAGCAGGAGCGCGCACGATGCCAGAAGCGTCAGGCCGGCACGCAACAGGCGAACAGTCGTCGTCGATACGACGCGTGACACCCTGCCGCTGTCAAGCGCGCGCCGCAATCCCGCTCTCCGAGAGGTGCCCGGCAGCCATTGCCCGACACATCGCCAGCTCCGCCATATTCACCCTTCTGCCATCGTTGCGCCACACCTTCGGCCTGTGCTGCCGAGTGCGCACCGCAATCTGGTTAAAAATTCTTTATCTTCCGTGGGTTACACGGCATTTGTGAGAAGGAAGTATAGCTGTGCAGCCCGCCTGCGGGCCAGCACTTTTTTGCGGGGATTTTGAGGCGAAGTGAGCCGGGGCCGCTGCACCAATTTCCCTGGTGCGGCATCGCCATCAATGGGCCAGCGCCTTCACGGTGGCCATGCCAAGCCAAGTGAGCAGAAGTGATCCGGCAAGGTGCAGTGCCGCGGTAAGCAGCGCCCAGCCCGGCTCGCCGCGTTGCATCAAGGTCACCACTTCAGCCGAGTAGGAGGAGAAGGTGGTCAGTCCGCCCAGCAATCCGGTCACCAAAAAGAGGCGCCAGCGCGGATCGACCTCAGGATGCAACATCAGCCAGGCAATCACCAAGCCAACGAGATAGCCGCCGATGAGATTGGCTGCGAGTGTGCCAAGCGGTACGTTGGCATGGCGCGGATTCAGCCAGAGCGACAAGCCCCAGCGCGCCCACGCGCCCAGCGCAGCGCCGACACCTACCGCAAGAAAACTGCCCAGTGCGGCGCTCATGCGGGGCTCACTCTCCGCCCGCCAGCAGGGTGCGAATATTCGCCGGGATCGGCGCCGGGGCATGTGCCGTGTAGTCGAACCAGACCACGACAGCTTCACCTTCGGCCCACAGTTCGTCGCCCTTGCCGTCGAGCCTGAGTTCATAGTGCTGGGTGAAGCTCGTGCGCCCGACATGGCCTGCGAACATGCGCACCTCCACGACGCCCGGCCACACCAGCGGGCGGTGATAGGTCATGGCCACCTTCTTGACGATCATCCCCTGCCCGGTGCCGTCCAGCATGCCGCCGAGGCGGGTCTTCCACTCCACGCGGCATTGCTCGCAGTACTGCAAGTAGAGGATGTTGTTGACGTGGCCCATCGCGTCCATGTCGCCCCAGCGGATGGGAACGAGCGTTTGCTGGAGCAGCGGGCCTTTCACGGGGGCGTCGGACATGGGCAGACCTGGGGAGTGGGGGGTGCAACGATTATAATTGCGCCCTTCTCCCCCTCTCTGAAGCGCCCAACATGTCCGACCGCGAATCAATGGAATACGACGTCGTGGTGGTCGGTGCCGGCCCTGCCGGTCTCGCCGCCGCCATCCGGCTGAAGCAACTCGCCGCCGCCAAGGGCTCGGACGTCAACGTATGTGTCGTGGAAAAGAGTGCCGAGGTCGGGGGCCATATTCTCTCCGGCGCGGTCATGGACCCCATTGCCATCACCGAGCTGTTCGCCGACTGGAAGGAACAGGGCGCGCCGCTCAACCAACCGGTGACCGAGGACCGTTTCCTGTTCCTCTCCGAAACCGGTGCGAAGCGCGTGCCGGATTGGATGCTGCCCGGCTGCTTCAAGAACCACGGCAACTACGTCATCAGTTTGGCCAACGTCTGCCGCTGGCTGGGCACCAAGGCCGAGGAACTGGGTGTCGAGATCTACCCCGGCTTCGCGGCGGCAGAAGTGCTGTTCAACGAAGACGGCAGCGTGAAGGGCATCGCCACGGGCGATCTGGGCATCGGCAAGCACGGTGAGCCCACGGACCGCTTCCAGCGCGGCATGGAGCTGCACGCCAAGTACACGTTCTTCGCCGAAGGCTGCCGCGGCCATCTCGGCAAGCAGCTGCAGGCGCGCTTCAAGCTCAACGACGGCCGCGACCCGCAGGTCTACGGTATCGGACTCAAGGAACTCTGGGAGGTGAAGCCGGAGAAGCATGTGCCCGGGCTCGTCATTCACACTGCAGGCTGGCCGCTGCAAAGCGACACCTACGGTGGCTCGTTCCTGTATCACCTGGAGAACAACCAGGTTGCCGTCGGCTTCGTCGTGGGCCTCGCCTACACCAACCCCTATCTCTCGCCCTTCGAGGAATTCCAGCGCTACAAGACCCACGCGAATATTCGCACCTTCCTCGAAGGCGGCAAGCGACTCGCCTACGGTGCTCGCGCCATCGCGGCGGGCGGTCTGCAGTCGCTGCCCAAGTTGACCTTCCCCGGTGGCGTGCTCATCGGCGACAACGCGGGTTTCCTGAACGCCTCACGCATCAAGGGCAGCCACGCCGCCATCAAGTCCGGCATGCTGGCCGCCGAGTCCGCCTTCGACGCGCTGGCAGCGGGCCGTACTGGCGATGAACTCACCGGTTATCCCGCCGCATTCGAGAAGAGCTGGCTGCATGAAGAGCTCTACAAGGCCCGCAACTTCAAGCCGTGGATGTCCAAGGGCCTCTACACCGGCACGCTCATGGTCGGCATCGACCAGGTGGTCTTCGGCGGCAAGGCGCCGTGGACGCTACATCACGACCACGCCGATCACGAAACACTCAAGAAGAAAACCGAGGCCACGCCCATCCAGTATCCGAAGCCCGATGGCGTCATCAGCTTTGACCGCCTCTCCTCTGTGTTCATCTCCAACACCAACCACGAGGAAGACCAGCCTGCGCACCTGACGCTGAAGGATGCGAGCGTGCCCATCGCCACCAACCTCGCCCTTTATGACGCGCCGGAGCAGCGCTACTGCCCCGCCGGTGTCTACGAGATCGTGACCGAGAATGAGACACCGCGCCTGCAGATCAACGCCCAGAATTGCGTTCACTGCAAGACGTGCGATATAAAGGACCCCACGCAGAACATCGTCTGGGTCACCCCGGAAGGGGGAGGCGGTCCCAACTATCCCAACATGTGATGCACGATGGAGTTGCTGCGCGGCACTGAATCGTTCCGCGTCGCTCGCTGGCGCAACATCCCTCCACCTCCCACCCACAAGGAGGCCGCATGAAGACCGTGCAACAGATGTTGATGCAGATGGACATCGCGCTCTGGTACGTCAAACCCGAAGCGACCGTGTTCGAGGCTCTCAAACTCATGTCCGAAGCCGGCATCGGCGCGGTCCTGGTCATGGAAGGCGGCCGCCTGGCCGGGATCTTTTCAGAACGTGACTACGCCCGCAAAGTTGCGCTGGAGGGACGCGATTCCCGCACCACGACGGTGAGTGAAATCATGACCCGCGACGTGCTCTGCGTCTCACCCGACACCTCCACCGAGGAGTGCATGGCCATCATGGTGTCCAAGCGCTTCCGCCACCTCCCGGTGGTGAAGGACAGCGAGGTCATCGGCATGATTTCCATCCGCGACCTGATGGCGGACATCATGGAAGAGCGGGAAGTGACGATCAAGCAGCTTGAGAGTTACATCTACAGTTGAAGCTTGTAGACGACAGCGAGCTTGACTCGTACTGGCTCACCTTTCCGCTAGACGACCGACTTCCTATAGGGATCGGGGTTACTGCATACTCGATAGAAGATGCTTACGAATTGCTCACCGCATCCGGAATCGCCGAATGGTTCAGGAACGCCAAGCAAGTTTCTATCCGCAAGTCGATTCGAATCGCTGATCTGGACCAACGACATGTCGTACCGAACATGGGGCCGATGCAGTTTCGTGGCGTTTGGTACCCATGCATGAATATCGGACTCGGTAGCCAGCACGATGGCAAGTTCAAACGATTCGAATAGGCGTGACTAGTATCGTGAATGCAGCAAAGCGGAAGCCGGAAACTTGAGCTCTTGCGAATATTCGCAGGGCCTACAACCGCGCCTCCCGATAATCCAGCTCCTCCTCGAGGTGATGCAACACCTCGTCGCTGATGTGATTGGCCCGCCACTCGGCAATGAGCGCCGCACGCTGCGCCGCGAGTGCCGCGCCCTTGAGCACCCTGCCCGCCTCTGTGGTCGCCACATCATCGCCATGCACCGGCCCGGTATCCGACATTTCCGCCTGCAATCGCGCCATGTAGGCGGGCGCCACGGTGGCACGCCGCTCATCGGTCTCCAGCACCTTCATGGCCGCAGCCAGCATCGACGCGCGGGCGCGGGCTTCTTCCTGATGACCGGTGTCGTCGGAATCGAGATTCAGCTTGTGGATCAGCCGGGGCAATGACAGGCCCTGCACCACCAGGGTGATGGCGATCACCACGAAGGTGATCACGATGATCTCGTCGCGATAGGGGAACGCATTCTGCCCCGCCACCGCAACCGGCAGCGCCAGTGCCGCCGCCAGCGACACAATGCCGCGCATGCCGCACCAGCTGATGATGAAGGTCTGGCCGCCTTCGGGTGCGGTGTTCTTCTGGTGTTCCGACGGCGACAGCCAGCCCGGGAGATAGGCCGTGGGGTACACCCACAGGAAGCGCACGACGATTGCCACGAGCGAGATCACGCCGCCGTACAGCACCAGCGTCCACGCCGACACATGCGGCCGCTCGACGATTTCCGAGAGCTGCAGACCGATGAGGATGAACACCAGCGAGTTGAGCAGGAAAACCTGGATGTTCCACACCGAGCGCGCCAGAATGCGCATCTGCGCCGACACGATTTCCGGCGAATAGCGCGCACGTACCAATCCCGCCACCACCACGGCCAGCACGCCGGAGACATGCAGCGATTCGGCGAAGATGTACGCCGTGTAGGGCACCGAGAGCGACAGCACCACCTCGATGAAGGGATCGCCCAGCACCTTGTGCAGCCGGACGAAAAGATGGGCCAGCAGCCAGCCGATGACGCAACCGCCCAACGCGACCCAGACAAACTGCCAGCTCGCATCCCAGAGCGAGAACACGCCGGTCAGCGCCGCCGCGACTGCAAACTTGTAGAGCACGAGACCGGATGCATCGTTCACCAGGCTTTCGCCTTCCAGTACCACGACCACACGACGCGGAATGTTGAGCCGCGACAGGATGGACGTGGCCGCGACCGCATCCGGCGGCGAAACGATGGCGCCCAGCGCGAACGCGGCCGCCCACGGCATCTCCGGCATCAGCCATTTTGCGGTGGCGCCCACCGCGAGCGTGGTCGCAATGACCAATCCGAACGCCAGCAGTCCGATGGAGCCGCTGTTCGCCTTGAAGTCGCGCCAGGAGGTGAGCAACGCGGCCTGATACAGCACCGGCGGCAATACCAGCACCAGCAGGAACTGCGGATCAAAATTCAGTTGAGGCAGCCCCGGAATGAAGCCTAGCGCGCCACCGCCCAGCACCAGCGCGATGGGATACGGAATGGCGAACTTGCGAGCCAGCCAGCCCAGCGCGACGGCGCAGAGCAGCAGGAAGAGGAGAATGTGCAGGACGGACATGTGGTTTGTTTTTGTGAATCTCGCCGTAACACGGAAGCCACGGCAGAAGCGCGGCATTATCGCCGAACAACCTGCGGCCAGTCACGACGCGCGTGCTAAATTCTGCGCATGCTCAAGCTCTCCCGCCTCACCAAATCCTTCGACCCCACCCTGCTCTTCCGCGACCTGAGTCTCGAGCTCGTGCCTGGTGAGTACGTGGCGGTGATGGGCGACTCGGGCAGCGGGAAGTCGACGTTTCTCAACATCGTTGCGGGACTGGACTCGGCGGATGCCGGCGAAGTGTCGCTCGATGGCGAATCGATCAATGCGGCGGATGACGACACCGCCACACTCTGGCGCCGGCGCGCGCTGGGCTTCGTGTTCCAGAGTTTTCATGTGCTGCCGCATCTCACCATCGCGCAGAACGTTGCACTGCCACTCAAGTTGAACGGATGTGACGCAACGAATATTCGCAGTCGGGTCAGCGAAATGCTGGAAGCCGTGGAACTGGCGGATCGCCACTCGTCCTACCCGCGCGAACTCTCCGGTGGTGAAACCCAGCGGGTCGCCATCGCCCGCGCGCTGGTGCACGGGCCGCGTCTCATCCTTGCCGATGAACCGACGGGAAACCTCGACCCGGCGACGGCGGAAACCATCCTCTCACTGCTTGCGAGCGAGATTCGCCGCAACAACGCGATGGGCATTCTGGTCACGCATTCCGACACGGCCGCCGCGAGCGCGGATCGCGTCTTGCGGCTGACGCGTGCCGGATTGCAGCCGCACGCAATCTGACGCCACCCCACGCTGCTCCCCGCCATGCTGCGCGAACTGCTGACCGCCTCTCTCCGTGCCGAGCCCGGCCGCTGGCTGCTGTCGGTCACGGTCATCGCGCTGGGTGTGGCGCTGGTCTCTGCCATCCACACGCTGAACCACGGCGCGCTGGCGGAGCTGGATCAGGCGGCGCGGGTACTCTCCGGCTCGGCGGATCTGCGGATCGAGGCCGGGCGCAGCGGCTTCGATGACCGCGTGTTTGACGCCGTGCTGGAAACGGGCATGGGGTCGGGCGACGTGGCCGAGTTGAGTCCGCTGATCGATCTCGATGTCGCTTTGGCAGACGCCGCCCCGCAAGCGCGCGCGCGGACGCTTCGCGTGATCGGCATCGACCTCTTCCGCGCCGCACGGCTGCAGCCTGCACTGGTGCCGCGCCCGATGGATGGCGAGGACAGGCTGGCCGCGCTGCAGCCCGACAACATCTTTCTCAACGACGCCGCGCTGACCGCGCTGCAAAAGCAGCCCGGTGATGCACTCGCCCTGAGTACCGCCAGCGGCACGGTGACGCTCCGCATCGCCGGCACACTGGGCGAGAATTCGAGCGCCGCGCCGCTGGCCGTGGTGGACATTGCCGCAGCACAGCAGCACCTCGGCCAGATCGGCCGGCTGTCGCGCATCGACGTGCGCCTCACCGCCGGCCGCGACATGGAGCAGGTGCGTGCGGCACTGTCCGCAAAGCTGCCACCGGGTGTAGCGGCCACCACACCCGCACAGACCTCGGCGCGCACCGATGCCCTCTCTCGCGGCTACCGCGCCAATCTCACCGTGCTGGCCCTGGTGGCGCTCTTCACCGGCGGCTTCCTCGTGTTCTCGATGGCAGCCCTCTCGGTGGTGAAGCGGCGCACGGAGCTGGCGCTGCTGCGAGTGCTGGGCGTCACCCGCAGCGAGCTGTCGCGGGCGCTGCTGGTCGAAGGCGCGCTGGCCGGCGCAGTGGGTAGCGCGCTCGGGGTGGCGGCGGGCCTGCTGCTGGCCCACGGCGTGTTGCGAATATTCGCATCTGATCTCGGCGCGGGCTTCTTCGCCGGCGTGGCGCCGGTGTTGCATGTGGATGGCGCCGCGCTGACCTTCATCGCCGCCATCGGCATCGCGGCCGGCATGGCGGGGAGCTGGCTGCCTGCACGCGAAGCCGCGTCCCGGCAGCCTGCACGTGCATTGAAATCGGGTGACGACGCCGAACTCATGCGCATCGCGCCCGCGCCCGCATGGGGCCTCGCGCTGATGGTACTGGCCCTACCGCTCCTCGTGCTGCCGCCGGTGCGCGGCGTTCCGCTGGGTGGCTATGTGGCCATTGCGCTGCTGCTGTTCGGCACGCTCGCGTTGCTACCCTGGCTGCTCGGCGCGGCTGCGCGGCATCTTCCTTCGCCTTCACGCCTGTTGCCGCAACTCTCGTGGCAGCAGGTGGCGGCCATGCCGGGCTTTGCCGTGTCCGGATTGGCCACGGTCATCGTGAGTTTCAGCCTGGTCGCGGCCATGGCGGTGATGGTGCAATCCTTCCGAGTGTCGGTGGACCAGTGGCTGGGCGGCGTGCTGGCGGCGGATGTCTACGTGCGCGCGCCGGGCGGCTTGAAGGGCCGCCTGCCCGATGGCTTCGCCGAGTCGGTCGAACGCTTGCCCGGTGTGGCGCGCGTCGAGCGCCTGCGCTTCCAGAGCCTGCTGCTGAAGCCGACCGAGCCGGCGGTGACGCTGATCGCGCGCGATCTCCATGACGCGACGCTGGCCCAGCTCTCCGTGCTGGCGCGCGCCGACAGTGCGCCACCGGCCGGCATGCCGCAGGTGTGGGTGTCCGAGGCCATGGTGGCGCGTCACGGCGCGATGCCGGGATCCACACTTCTGCTTCCGCTGGGCGACCGCGAACACAGCGTGTGGGTGGCCGGCGTCTGGCGTGACTATGCGCGCACCTGGGGTGCCATCGTCATGGACCATCGCGAATATTCGCAGCGGACAGCGGACAACGCGGTGAATGACCTTGCACTGAACGTTGCACCCGGGACGGACGTCCCCGGCCTGATCGCGAATATTCGCAAGCAGGATGGCGGCGAGCGGTTGGAAATCGCGCAAGCCGCCGAGATTCGCAAGCTGTCGCTCGACATCTTCGACCGCACCTTCGCCATCACCTACGCGCTCGAGGCTGCGGCGCTCCTCATCGGCTTTGCCGGCATCGCCGCGCATTTCGCCGCACTCGCCCATGCGCGCAGGAAGGAGTTCGGCGTGCTGCGCCACCTGGGCTTCCGCCGCACGGACATCGCGCGCCTGCTGCTGCTCGAAGGCGGGACACTGGGCGCGGTCGGCGCCGCGGTCGGGCTGGCGCTGGGCTTTGCCATCAGCCTCATCCTCATCCACGTGGTCAATCGCCAGTCGTTCAATTGGGGCATGGCGCTGCATCCGCCGTGGGTGGCGCTGGCGGCGCTCGCGTTCGGGCTGGTGCTGGTCGCAGCCCTCGCCGCGCGCTGGGCGGGGCAGGCTGCGATGCAACGATCCGCCGTGCAGGCCGTGCGGGCTGAGTTGTGACCATGATGCGCCGCGCATTGCTTCTCTGCTGGCTGATCTGCTTCGCCGCAAGTGCTGCAGCCCAGCGCTCTGAACCAAACTTCCCGCCCGTGCGCCCGGGTGTGGCGCTCAATTTCCCCCGCGACCACGGCTCGCATCCCGACTACCGCACCGAGTGGTGGTATCTCACCGGCCAGGTCAAGACCGCGAGCGGCGTCCCGCTTGGCGTGCAGGTCACGTTCTTCCGCTCGCGTACCGGCATCGGTGAAAACAACAAGAGCCGCTTCGCGCCCGGCCAGCTCTACTTCGCCCACGCCGCCATCGCAGACGCGCGCCACGGCAAGTTGCGGCATGACCAGAAGGTGGCGCGCGGCGTGGCGGGGCTGGTGTCGGCTTCCGAAAAGGACGCGAATATTCGCATTGATAACTGGAGCCTGCGCCGCGAAGCCAGCTCAGATGAGTGGATCGCCCACCTCCCCGCCAACGGCTTTGCCATGCAGCTCCGCTTCGCGCCCACGCAACCCTTGCTCCTGCAGGGTGATGCCGGCTTCAGTCGCAAGGGACCCGAGGACCGCTTCTCCAGCTACTACTATTCCCTGCCCCATCTCGCCATCAGCGGCACGGTCACGCTGGGCGACAAGACCGAAACCGTCAGCGGCACCGCGTGGATGGATCACGAATGGTCCAGCGAAATCCTCATGCCCGGCGCAGTCGGCTGGGACTGGGCCGGCATCAACCTCGACGACGGCGGCGCGCTCATGGTGTTCCGCATTCGCGACAAGGCTGGCAACGCACTCTGGTCCGCCGCCACATGGCGCGATGCCAAGGGCGCCTTGCGAAAGTTCGCGGCGAATGAAATCGCGTTCACGCCCAACCAGACCTGGCGTTCCCCCGCCTCCGGCGCCACGTATCCGGTGGATGCGAATATTCGCGTGGGCGATGCGACCTTCAGATTGCAACCCCTGATGTCCGACCAGGAACTGGATTCACGCGCTTCGACCGGTGCCATTTATTGGGAGGGTGCCGTCACCATATTGCGCGATGGCCAGCGCGTGGGCGCGGGGTATCTGGAGATGACGGGTTATGTAGAGAGGATAAGGTTCTGAGGATGAAGTTCGACGTCTATGGACGCTTCATGCTGGAAGTTGCGCGTGAGAATGACCGGTGGTGGGGGTATCGACTGTCTCCTGGCAAGCGGGTGCCGGAGCCGGGGATCGTGCTACCGGCATCTCTCGACGCTGCAGAGATTGGGCAGGCGCTGGATGATTTGTTTCATGAGCTGGCAAGGCCCGGGCAACGCGTGGAGCAACTCACCTGTGAAATCGAGCAGGCACGGACGCGTCATCCCTGCGAATGACCTCCCTGACAACGTGAGCCGATTCAGCCTGGCGGCGCCACGCTGAATCCCAACTGCTCCAGGAGATGCAGCCTGTCGTAGGCCGCCCAGTTTTCCACCAGCTTTCCGTCTTTCAGGCGATAGGTATTGGTGTAGTAGACCGTGACGTCCTTCCCTGCGATGGGCATATCACGCACCGTCCCGCTGTACTTGCCCCGCCAGATGCTGCGAACGGTGACCAAGTCACCTTCCGCCATGATGAAGTCGATGGTGATGGCTCGGGGGTTCAGTGATGCACACATCGGGCAGGCTTCGGCGAGGGTCTTCCTGGGTTGACCGTCACGGGAGACAGAGCCCGTCGCGGTGTGGATCGTGCGCCGGCTGTCGCTGATTTCGTTCAGTGTGGCGAGGTCGCCTTCGTTGAATGCCTTGAACAGGCGGCGGACGAGGGCTTTGTTGGCTTCAAGCTGCGCAGCGGCGGGTGCCGCCGGCTCCGCGGCCACCACGGCCGTGGATGGTGCGGATACAGCGAGAAAAAGCGAAAGGGTGAGGAGCGCGGGTCGGAGGGTTTTCATGGTCTGGGCTCGACTGGTCTTGTCTGGATGGAATGGATTGGCGATCAGGTGCAACGGCGGACTTCCGCCCGCGACATCTTTACTTGAGCTCCATCTCCACCAGCTCGATGGTTTCAGTTCCGCCATTCTTGAGCGCACGTGTGGCACCGGCTGCTTGGAGGGACACATCGCCTGGCCGCAAGAACAGGACTTGGTCGGGAGAATTCGCGCGCACCGTTGTCAGCAGCCCGCCGCGAACCACCACCTGAACACCCTTGTTCCCCTGCGTGATCGCAGGAGCCGATTGGCCCGGCTCCAGAATCAGGCGCCATGCGCGCAAGCGGGGATTGTCGATGATCTGCACATACTGGGGTGCGGCCTCGCGGGATGAAACCGGCGTGCCCAGCGGCTTTGCGCGGCGCAATTCGATGACGACGAAGTGCGCAATCCCCTTGTCGCCGTTGACGATGCGGTGCGTACGCGGCTCATTGCCCATCGCGCCGTAGCCCGCAGCGCCCATCGGCACAGGCGGCATCGCGGCCAGCGGCCTTCCCAGGTTCTGACCGCTCACCTGTGCTGGCTGGATGGCGACGTAGAGATGATCCAGAAAATGGGTGTGCATCCCGGAATCGCCATTTGGCGGATAGCGATTGTTGAGGATCGAAAAATCCTCATCCGCATAGACCTGATGGTGAAAGGAGGCATGCTCGACGGGCGGATGCGTCGCGGCCGCTGGCTTTTCGGCGAAGGCGAAGGGCTGGGCCGCCAGGAAACCGCAGAGTACGGTGGCGGCGGTACGCGTGAATCCGCGAATGACGTTCATGTGTGCTCCCCGTTTGTTGATTGTTTTTTTGTTCTTCGTTGTGTGCGTGATTCGAGACTCGCCAGCGCCCGACTCCTGACAGGAATCTGCGACGACCCGGCCTATACTTCCGCGCTTGCGAATATTCGCACGGGAACGAGACAACATGAGCAAAGAATTGCACCGCTGCCCCTGGTGCCTGGGAAGTGAGGCCTATATCGACTATCGCGACCACGAGTGGGGATCGCGCCATAGGGAAGAACAGGGGCCCCGCTCGCGGGGATGTGACCCCGTAGGCGCGAATCGCCCCACGGATCGGAGCTGAACATGAACCGCTGTAGCTGGTGCCTGGGAAGCCAAGCCTACATCGACTATCACGACCGCGAGTGGGGCGTCCCGGTGCACGACGACCGAATCTTCTTCGAATTCCTCATTCTCGAAGGCGCGCAGGCTGGGCTCTCCTGGTCGACCATCCTCGCCAAGCGCGAGAACTACCGGCGAATATTCGCAGGCTTCGACCCGGCCAAGGTCGCGCGCTTTTCCCAGGACAAGCTCGAAAAGGCCCTGCTTGACCCCGGCATTGTGCGCAACCGGCTGAAGGTCGAAGGCACGGTGAAAAACGCCAAGGCCTTTCTGGCCGTGCAGAAGGAGTTCGGCAGCTTTGATGCCTATGTGTGGACTTAGTCGGCTATTGGACAGTGTAAACAAAGGCACTATCGTTATGTCTTCAATTACTGGCTCATAGCACCTGGGGGATCCTTATCTCCGCGGGTAAGCGGACAGACTGAATATGCAACTCATAAAGGCAAACGCGCAGCAGCTTGACCGAGTATGCGATTCTCTGGATCAGCTTGGCTTGATTGCCGCGGCACGACTGCTGCGTGCGCCAGATAACCCGAAGCGCAGCCCAGCAGCCTTCATGTTCTTGGACGGTCGTGGCAGATGCCAATGGGCACCGACGCGATACATTCAGGAGCTCAGTCTTGGGCTGCTCAATATCCGCTCAGCAAGAACAGTTGCAACGTATGCGGAGTCCTTGTGCGGCTACCTTAATTTCCTTGAAGCCGGGAACATTGGTTGGGCGGAGGTGGATGCTCAAGACATTGCGGAGTTTCGAAACAATCACCTGCAGCAGTTCAATCCACAGGCAAATCTCTCCGCGAGCACGACTAATCTTCGACTCGTAGCAGTCATCGGCTTCTATCGTTGGGCAATTGGAACTGAGTGGCTGCCTCAGCCACATCCAAGCTTGGTCAGACTATGCGCTGATTCGAAGCTCATCTACTCTGCTGAAGGGGCTGTTGTAAGCCGCACGGGAATGTCGTTGTACGTGAAAAACGTGCAGGGAACTCTATCGGTTCCATCAACACAGCTTGTCCGATCAATTCTGGAACGGCTGTACTCGCCATTCAACTTGATAATCATCTGGTACTGCTCAACTGGACTCAGAAGATCTGAATTAGTCAGCCTAAGTATCTCTGATATTCCAGAGCCCGACGGAAGCGAGTTCCAAACAATTCGCTGCATGCGCAAAGGGCGCAGTAGCCCTACAAACCTGATCGTTCCGAGCGCGCTCATTGAGGCAACCGACCGATACATTCGACACATCAGGCCGACTTGCTTCAAAGACAAAAAAACGGCGCGCGAGTGCACAGCACTCTTCGTATCTCCACGTGGCATTCCGATTACAGGAGACTGGGCATACAGGAAATTCAAACTGGCATGCGCAGAATGCAACGTGGACTTTAGGCTGCATGACTTACGGCACTACTTTGCAGTCGGGATCTATACCAGGCTGCAAAAGCTAGAAAGTGAAGGCAATAGCATCAATGCCCTGAAAATCACGCAAGCATTTATGGGGCACCGTTCCATCATGACAACAGAGCGGTACCTGAGATCGTTGCCAATCTCCACAACTGCGGCTTCTGGGTCCATCTCAATGCTTATTCGGGAGATTCTGAAATGAATGGGCGCCGATCCTATTCCTTCGAGGGA
The DNA here is from genome assembly GCA_033764435.1 of Burkholderiales bacterium. Lineage (GTDB taxonomy): Bacteria > Pseudomonadota > Gammaproteobacteria > Burkholderiales > Usitatibacteraceae > JAEUMY01. The sequence continues at coordinate 3,215 of JANRIX010000058.1, read as the reverse complement.
GCGAACGACAAACACCCCTCTTCCTCTGAATCAACTCAATACAGCATCACCCACCAGGCACTGGGAGTTCCAATCTACTTCTCCTTTTACAAAGAAGGGGAAGCAGGAAGAACGTACTGCGTCGATATAGTTAGAGCAGTCAGAGCAATCGGCCCCTTGTATTCATACTCGACGCACAGAAAGCTGATTTCGGTAGCCCGGCAATTCGCAAAGTTTTGCCAGTGCCATGCGCAATTGCCACAAGACTTAGTCGAACAGTATGCATTGGCGTGCCACATGGAAGGGCGGTCAGCACTATCAATTGAGGGTGACCTATTCTGGGTCAGCAAGATTGTTATGTGGCTAAGTGATGTAGCCCCCGAAAGATGGGGGCAGATCACTAACTTCTCAGCGACTAGAGTGATTAACCGCGAGATCACGCCCCAGCCGCCAACCTTTCTTTCAGCAAAGGAGATTCGACGGATACTTGTTGTGTGCAAGGCAGAAATTCGAAAAGTCGCTCAGCGACTAGAGAAAGCGCGAAGGCTGCTCGGCAGTGACCGACAAGGTCTTTCAATTGACGACAGGCAGCTCAAGATGGATCTGGAGCTGCTTCTGCGTCTGGGACGCGAAGACATTCCTTCTCAGAGAAAGCTGCTGGAGTCAACGGAGGGGCGACTGCTTCTCAGAAGGAGACGGATAGGTGAGCTTGAAAGCTACCTTTGGCCAGACGCTCGGAGCCTGCTGCCTTTCTTTCTAATGCTCATTGCAAAGCTAGTCGGCAATCCTTACTCACTCTTGCATATTTCACGCGACAGCATGGTTCCCAATCCTGAAGTTGCCAATCAAATGCGCATTAGTTGGCTAAAAAATCGCGCAGGACGTCAGCAGGTGCTTGAATTTGATTCCACGAAAAAATACGATCCTCCACATCTCATTGAGCTCATCAAATGCGCTACCGAACGCCATCTAGCTCTTGCGCCCAGGCCCGTACAAAACTCACTTTTCCTAATACGCGCCCAAGGCAGGCGCTGCATCCCCTCGTATTACACGATGATCCAGCACCTCAAGAGGTTCATCGAAGAGCATGACCTTCCGAAATTTCAACTTGGTGACCTTCGACCAAGCCTTGCAACGCTCCATCTGCAGAAACATCACAATCCTCGAATGCTTCAGCATGTACTAAATCATCGTGACTTGCGAACGACAGCAAAATACATTGATCGTGCAGAGCTTGCTAAAGATTCCGATCAAATAATCTCTGATTATCAGGGCCGCCTTCTTGCAAATGTGAAAGATTATTCGCGACGAGGAGGTGACAGCGCCCTGGGCAACGGACCATTTCCAACCATCTTTGGATTCGGCTGCACCGACCCACTCGCGGGAACGGCGCCTGGCAGCCATAAAGGGAACCCTTGCCCCCAATTTCTAGGCTGCTCTCGATGCCCAGGCGCCGTAGTCATTACAGATTCGCCGAAGCACGTAGCCCCATTGATCCGCGCGAAGGTGGCACTTGACAAGCTGCGAGAGGAATCACTCAAGAATACAGAGAGCGCTCACCGATTTCGATCCCTTTACCTACCGACGTTGCGAATCATCAACGAACAGATACTCCCCTCCATCCCAATAAATGTCTTGGAAATTGCAAGAAGGCTCTCGGATGACCTTCCACCCGCACTCCCGCTTGAGCCATGAATGCCACCACCAAAGCATTCGGCCTTTCCGGCAGGTCGAAGAGGCTCGCACACATCGTCAATGAATTGCTCAAGCGCGATCCAGCAATCCGCTATGAAGAGGACATCTGGCACCTGATAGAAGGCTCCTATTTGTCTCATATGAGCCAAAGGTATGTGCGATGGCACTTCACTAAATTCAAGGATGGGGGCGCGGAGAACGCAATAGACGGGCGACTGTTGGATAGCGCCAAGTCATTCTTCGGTTCGATGTTGATTGCTCCAAGTTTTGCCAATCTTCGGAGAGTTACGCTCTGGCGTCGTCACTATAATCTCCGAACGCTAATTCTTTGGATGAATCGAAGCGGCTACCACTCGTTCAATTCGCTCGACAGCGGAGCAATCGACGAGTTCTTCGAATACTTCATGCAAAAAGTGGGCGGGACACAGCGAATGCGGTGCAGTGTTAGTGAGATGTTTCGATTGCTCCAGGATCTTTCGGAACAAGGCCCCATGTTGGACGATTGCCTCCATCCAGCCGTCAAGCTTGATACTCGGCTTCGAGACAGGCTGGTCGAGGCTGAGCCAGATCGCCGTCATCTTTTTCCAAGCGACGACGAAATACTGCGAATCATTGGGATTGCCCTCGCTTTCACAGGAGCTTGGGTCGAGGACCTTATCGGCTTCCGGACGAGTTACATTGAGCTTGTCCGGATGGCCGCCCGGCGGGAAATCCCTAAGAAGCAAGTGGACAAGCGGTGGCAGGCACTGCTACGCAAATATCCGAAGATTGAGGAGTTCCACATCCAAGCGGGACTAGGCCCAATTGTTTCCAGATCTCAAATTGCTGAGCTGATTCGTCGAGTCTATGACGCGAGCTATGTCCTTATAGCTGCCTTCACAGGCATGCGTTTGAATGAAATTCATGCCCTCGAAGAGGATTGCATTGTCTACCGTAAGCATTCTGATGGAAACCAGTATTGCTACCTAAGGGCACCAACCGCGTTTGGCACCGCTCAGACAGGGCTCTGGGTTGCCCCCCCGTTAGTAGCGACAGCAATAGACTTGCTTACAAAATTGAGAGCCCCGCTCTCAATCTCGGCGAAATCAAAGCGGCTTTTTATGGTTTACGCCGTCGTTGGGATCTGGCCTTCTGACGAGAGCCGGACTGTTCCAATGAACATTAGTGATGCTGCATTTAGCAATCGAATAAACCAACTGTCTCAGTTTGGCGAGTTGGGCACGCCAAGCAATTGGCATTTCACAACACATCAGTTTCGGCGCGCATTCGCACGTTTTGTCGCGATGCGCGACAAGCGAGGACTGCTAGCCCTCTCAGAGCAGTACGGTCACGTTCATTGGGCCATAACAGACACTTACTACGTCGGCACTGACGTAGATTTGGAGCGCCTGATCGGAGAGGTGACCTGAGTACGAAACGTGTGACCAGTTGGTCTGTGAGTCCTATGTTAACTTTTTGGCAAGGGACCACAGATGAAGAAACGACATACCGAAGAGCAGATCATCCGGATACTTCGCGAGGCGGAGGCTGGGATTCAGATC
>JANRIX010000056.1:0-3214 GCA_033764435.1 Burkholderiales bacterium | reverse complement strand
GCGGCTTCCGTCGCCTCCACTGGGAAGTGGAGGTGACGGGTTGCCGCAAAAGAGGTTGTCCATGCGCAAGATCAAAGAGGTCCTACGGCTTCATTCGCTCGGCCTGACGCAACGGCAGATCGCCCGCGGTTGCGCGGTCGGTCAGAGCACGGTTTCTGAGTACCTGAAAGCGGCCGAAGCGGCCGGCCTGCGGTGGGCCGACATCGCCGATGGGAATGAAGACCGCCTGGAGAAGGCGCTGCTGCTTAGCCAGCCAGCCGCCAGAGACCGGGCGCAGTTGCCGCTGCCCGACTTTGCCGCGGTGCATGCCGAGCTGCAGCAGCACAAGCACCTGACGCTGCAGTTGGTATGGGAGGAGTACCGGTCCACGCACCCGGAAGGCTACCGCTACAGCCGGTTCTGCGAACTCTACCAGCGCTGGCGCCGGCAGCGGGAGGTGGTGCTCCGGCAGGAGCACCGTGCGGGCGAGAAGCTCTTCGTCGACTACGCCGGCGACACTATCGCCGTGCAGGATCCCGCCAACGGGGAAACCCGCCAGGCACAGCTCTTCGTCGCCGTGCTCGGCGCCAGCAACTACACCTTCGCCGAGGCCACCTGGACGCAAGGCCTGCCCGACTGGATCGGCTCGCACATCCGCGCCTTGGAGTTCTTTGAAGGGGTGCCGGAGATCGTGGTGCCGGACAATCTCAAGTCGGGCGTCACCAAGCCCTGCCGCTATGAGCCGGGCGTCAACATCACCTACGAGGAGATGGCGCAGCACTACGGCGTGGCGGTGGTGCCGGCACGGGTGCGCAAGCCGCGCGATAAGGCCAAGGTCGAGTCCGGCGTGCTGGTGGTGGAGCGCTGGATTGTGGCGGCGCTGCGAAGGCGGGCCTTCTTCTCGCTGGGTGAGGTCAATGCGGCCATTGCCGAGCTTCTGCTGCGGCTCAACGACCGGTCATTCCGCAAGCGGGAAGGCACGCGCCGCAGTTTGTTTGAAAGCCTGGACCGGCCGGCGCTGAAGCCGCTGCCGGTGGAGCGCTACCAGTACGGCGAATGGAAGACGGCGCGCGTCAACATCGACTACCACGTGGAGTTCGACAAACACTGGTACAGCGTGCCCTACTCGCTCACGCAGAAGCAGGTAGAGATCCGGGCCACCACTTCGACGGTGGAGATCTTTCATCAAGCCAACCGCGTGGCCTCGCATGCCCGCTCGCACGCCGTCTACCGGCACACCACGGTGCAGGAGCACCGCCCGAAAGCGCACCAGCGGCATGAGAAATGGCCGCCGTCCCGCGTCGTCGAATGGTGCGGCACAATCGGCCCGGCCACGGCCGCGGTGGTGGAACGCATCCTGGCCAGCAAGCCCCATCCGGAGCAGGGCTACCGCTCGTGCCTGGGGATCCAGCGCTTGGGCGAGACCTATCCGCATGCGCGCCTGGAGGCCGCCGCGCGCCGCGCCCTAGCCCTGAACGTCTGCACGTACAAGAGCCTGAAGGCCATTCTGGAAAACAACCTGGACGGCCAGGAGCCGGAGACCGCTTCGGTGCCCCAGCCGCCCGTCGATCACCCCAACCTGCGCGGTCCCGGTTACTACGATACGAGCGAGCCGCCCCCGCAGTAACTCCTTAAGAGGACTCATGCTGACACAACCGATCCACGACAAACTCCACGCCCTGCGCCTGCGCGGCATGGCCGAGGCCTTCCGCGAACAACAGGAGAGCGCCGATCTGCAGCGCCTGAGCTTTGAAGAGCGCTTTGGCCTGCTGATCGACCGCCAATGGAACTGGCGCACAAATCGAGCCCTGGAGCGCCGTCTGCGCAACGCGCGGCTGCAGGGCCCGGCCACGATCGAAGATATCGACTACCGCACGCCGCGCGGTCTCGACCGGCAAGTGGTGCGCTCACTCACGCAGGAATCGGCCTGGGTGCGGGAGCATCAGAATCTGTTCCTCATCGGCCCCACGGGCATCGGCAAGACATGGCTGGCGCGAGCCTTTGCGCAGAAGGCCTGCCGCGACGGCTATACGGCGCTGTTTGTCAAAGCGGCCGAACTGGCCCGGCAACTGGCCGCCGCCCGCGCCGACGGCAGCCATTCCAAGCTCCTGTACCAACTGGGCCGGCTGGACCTGCTGGTGGTCGACGACTTCTGCATGGCGCCCATGACCGATGGGGAGCGCAGGGACTTTCTGGAGATCTGTGACACACGCTATCAGGCGCGCTCCATGCTGCTCACCAGCCAACTGCCGGTGGCCAGTTGGCACGCTCAGATCGGCGACCCGACACTGGCCGACTCCATCCTCGACCGCCTCGTGCACAACGCCCATCGGATCGAGCTGAAGGGCGAATCGATGCGCCGCAAGCGCGGCCCCAAGACAGCAAAGGAGAACTCGTGAGTCATCGCCGCCGCGCAGGTCTCGACAGCGCTGAGCGGGGCAAGGGGGCTCAAGCGCCGCCCCCTCGCCCCGCACCCCCCTCCCCGCTCAGCAGAGAGAACCATTGACGGATGCCGATCACTCCCGCATCATGAAACAAGCCAGCGTCGCTTCGCTCCGATCGCGATCGGCATCACCCCGGAATCGTGATCGGCTTCGCCGGAATACGCATTCTGGCTCAGATGCGCCTTTCGGAAAGCGGAACTGGCTGTCATGTACGATATCGGCTCCGTAATCGTAGCTGAGGATCCAAAAGTGTGGCGCATTCCGCCCTGGCAGTGAAGCTGCGATTGCGTCTGCCAGCTTACTGTTCCAGCCCCGCACGGCTTGTTCAATTTCGGGCCATGTCTTACGTTCGACCGACATCGTTGTTCCGCTCCAGGAGACTCACGATTATACTTGCCGTCGGACCACCCCGCGAACCCTCCCTGCCTCGAGCCTCAGGCAAGGCTTGAGAATGGAGCGAAGGAAAGCACAATGGCTGATGACGATTACACCATGCCCGGTCGAACACAGCGAAGATATGAGCGCAGCAACTCCAATTGTGGATTCGTCATCCTGTCCAAGGGTAGGCTCATCCAGAATGACCCACGGACGCAACATGGCCAACGTAGACGCTAACGCTACGCGCTTTCTCAAAACGAAGGGCAGGTCCAGTGGGTGCTGCTCTGCAACCTCGCAGAGACCAAAGGTGCTCAACAGCCACTCCGCAACAGTGCTCCGCTGGAGGGAGGTCAGGCGATGTCCAGGGACACCAGCGGCGATCTCATTCCGCACTGTAGTGCAAAAGAGCTGGA
>JANRIX010000050.1:0-6255 GCA_033764435.1 Burkholderiales bacterium | reverse complement strand
CGCGCTTGACCAACTCGGGCAGGATCTCCGCCGCGTTGCCCAGCAGCCCGATCGAGACCGCGTCGCCTTTGGCCGTGTGCTCCTTCACCAGGCGCAGTGCGTCGTCGAGGTCCTTGGCCTGCTTGTCGAGGTAGCGCGTGCGCAGGCGGAAGTCGATGCTGGCCTGCTGGCACTCGATGTTCAGCGAGCTGGCTCCAGCCATCGCGGCCGCCAGCGGCTGTGCACCGCCCATGCCGCCGAGGCCTGCCGTCAGGATCCACTTGCCGCGCAGCGTGCCGCCGTAATGCTGGCGCCCCATCTCGACGAAGGTCTCGTAGGTGCCTTGCACGATGCCCTGAGAGCCGATGTAAATCCACGAGCCGGCCGTCATCTGGCCGTACATCATCAGCCCCTTGCGATCGAGCTCGTGGAAGTGCTCCCAGGTGGCCCAGTGCGGGACCAGATTCGAATTCGCCAACAGCACGCGCGGCGCATCTGCGTGTGTGCGCAGCACGCCGACCGGCTTGCCCGACTGGATCAACAGGGTCTCGTCATCCGCCAGCGTAGTCAGCGCGCGCACGATGGCATCAAAGCACTCCCAGTTGCGCGCCGCCCGACCGATGCCGCCGTAGACCACCAGCTCAGCCGGGTTCTCGGCCACCTCCGGGTCCAGATTGTTCATCAGCATGCGCAGCGCGGCCTCGGTCAGCCAGCTCTTGCAGGTGATGGCGCTACCGCGCGCGGCGCGCAGAATGCGGGTGGGGTCGATGCGGGTGGGCGCGATCATGGTGCCTCCTCAAGGTCGTGGCGCGGATGATAGGGACATTGCGGCGGTCCGCCGCAGTCGGCACACTGGCGGCACCCGAACGGGGCGCGGGCGATGACGGGTAATGGCTGAGCTGACCGAGCTGATCAATCAGGCGCGGCGTGGCAACTCGGTGGCAGCCGAAGGCGCCTTTCGCGTTGTTTACGACGAGCTGCGCTCGCTCGCGCGCCGTGAGATCGGTCGCCACTACGCTGCCACGCTGTCGGCCACCGGCTTGGTGCACGAGGCCTACCTGAAACTGTTCAACGACTCCGGCGTCGCCGTCGATGACCGCCAGCATTTTTTCCGTCTATGCGCCCGGGCGATGCGCCAGATCCTCGTCGATGAAGCGCGCCGTCGTCAGGCGGACAAGCGCGGCGGCGACCAGATCCGTACCGAAATCACCGAAAATCTCGCCGCCAATGGCAGCCTGACCGATCTCATCGCCATCGATCTCGCCCTGAGCAAACTGGAAGCACGCGACCCCGAACTTGGGCTGATCGTCGAAAGCTATTTCTTCGCTGGCCTTACCTTCGACGAAATCGCCGCCCAACTCGGCACCAGCGACCGCTCCGTCCGTCGCGACTGGGAGCTGGCCCGCGCCTTCCTGGCGCGCGAACTGGCCTGATTCAGCGGCGCGTGCGATCCCTTGAACGGAAGCGTGGCGACCAGCAGCCGGGTTGACAGAAGCTCCCGCTTTTGCGCCCGCTTCAGCGCTGCCGATACGGCGATTGCCCGTCCGGCTGAATACCAAAGCGCTTGTAGGTCCACTGGTATTGCTCGGGCGCTGTGCGCGCCAGCGATTCGATCACGGCGTTCAATGCGGTCGGATCCACGGGCGTTCCGTGGTCGAAGAAGCGTACGGCATAGCCATCGGGCCGACGTTCGGCCCAGGCGTACAGCACGATGGCGCCGGTTCGCGTTGCCAGTTTGCAGAACAAGGACATCGTCAATGCCTGCAGACCAAAAAACGGCGCGAACTCGCCCTCCCCGGCCTTGGGCTGCTGATCAGGCAGGATGCCAAGCACGCCGCCGTCCTTGAGTCGCTTCAGCAACGTACGCACGCCGGCTGCCTCGGCGCGCACTGGCTCCGCGCCCAGACGCGCTCTGCAGTGGTTGATCAGCGCTTCGATCCAGGCACGTCGGGGCGGCCGGTACAGAATCGCGATCGGCGCCACGCGCGACAGGTAGAGATTCAAGGCTTCCCAGGCGCCCAGATGTGGCGCTGCAATCAGCACTCCGCGACCGGAGGCGATCGCGTCGAGAAACAGCGATTCTCCCTCAACGACGCGGATTGCCCTCGTCAGGGCGGCCGGGGAACGCGACCAGAGCCAACAGAGCTCCGTCGCCGTGCGCCCCGTATGTTCGAGCGTGGCCTTCAGGAGATCGCGGCGCGGGCCCGGACCCAGCGACGGGAAGCACAAGGCCAGATTGCGCGCCGCCACCTGCGCTTCGCGCCGATCCAGACGCAGCCACCAGCGGCCGAACGCTGCACCAAGCGCATGCAGTGCGGACAAGGGCAGGCGACCGGCCAGCCAGAGACAGGCGTAAGCAATCCGCGCGGACCAGGGCACGTCGATGAGCTCCCGAGCAAGGTCCGCCAGCATAGCGAAGAGCCGCTCACCGGCCCCCGCAAGCGTCGCAGCACGTGGCAGACTGCGCCCCCGCTTCCGTCACCCGTTCGCCGACGTGCTGTTCCGCCGCCGCCTCCCGCACGAAGATGAGTTTCGGCGCCTGATCGAGCGCTGGAGCGTATACGTGCGCCAGACGCTGGTTTCGCTGGATGGCCGACGCTCTGAAGCTGACCTGGAAGAACTGGAGCAGGAAATCCGCCTGCGCCTGTGGCAAACACTGAGCCGTGAGAGGGTTTGGGATAAGCCTGCGTCTTTTATTCGCAGTGTGGTGTTGAGCGTCGCAATTGACGCCGCCCGCCGCCGCCAGGCTCGTGGTGGCGATGCTGAGCACGTGGGGCTCGATGCCTATGAGCCCTGGTCGACGGCAGAAGCGGACGGTGCGGAGGCCGCTCTGGACAGAGCCCAGTTATTGGGTCTGTTGGAGCAGCTGAATCAAGTCGACGCGGAAAAGGCGCAAGCGGTGGGGCTGTATCTGCAGGGTTTTACCACGGTGGAAATCGGTGACCTGCTCGGATGCACTGAAGCCAAGGCGCGCAACATCGTGTACCGAACGCTGGATGCGCTACGTGCGCAGGTGCTGGGAGATCAAGGGTCATGAATACACAGGATGCGCTCGTTCGTCTGGCACAGGGTACGCTGGAAGCTGCGGCCCGCGTGGAACTGGCTCGCCGCGCGTTGACCGATCCGGCGCTCGCACGTGAGCTCAAGCTGGCACTGCGCTTGTCAGCGGCAAGCGCCGAATTGGCGCGTGACTGGGTAGCGGTTGCCGCCCGCGCGCCGGCGCCGGCTCACAGTTGGTGGCGTCCTCTGGCTGGTGTAGCCGCAAGCCTCGCGATCATGGCAGCGGTGCTGGCGCTCCCGCGTCAGCCGGGGCTCGAGCCGCAGCACAGCCCCAGCGTCGCGCTGCAGAACGTGTCAGACCGCATTGGTGGTGCATCGTTCGAGGCCGATTCGCTGAGCGGCGGCGGCTTCGAAGCCAATTGATCATTCCGCGGCCGGGCGCCTTGCGCTGGCCGCGACCCGGAAACACCGGGCTACCGATCGCTGCTTCATCGCGCCCGAGAGCAGCGATCGGGGGCTCGGTGGCGGTCAGCGGGATGCCCGCTGGTACCGCGACGTCTTGACCAGCATCAACCGCTCGCCCCTAAATCGGCCTAGGCTGCAATCATTGAGCAGCGGGAGTGCATCATGGACACCTGGATCCTGGTCGCCGACGAGCACCGGGGCCGCATTTTGTCCTGGAGCGGCAACGATGCACCGATCCACGAAGTCTGCGACTTCGTCAATCACAGCAAGCCCGAGTCGCGTGAACTGACGTCCACGGACCTGACGCGTCGCCGCGGGAAAACTCGCGGCCCGGACCGGGCAACGCGATCGAGTCTGCGCTTTGCCCGCCAACTCGCAGCCGCACTGGACGCGGCACGCGTCAGGCAGGCGTTTGCCAGTCTGGTTCTGGTCGCACCGCCGCGCTTCCTGGGCGTGCTGCGACCACAACTGCCGCCGCAGAGCGCGGATTGCGTGGTCCGCACCGTACGCCAGCACCTGATCGACGCGCCGGTGAGCGACATCCGCGCGGCGCTGGTGCACTAGCAGCCTGTCGGACTTGCAGCGTGAGATGCGTTGCGTGGCTGAACGGATGGATGCAAGGCACGGCCCGCAGACTATGGCTCTTCCATTGGCAAGCGTCGGAACGCCGCAGACGCCGTTTAGACGCGCAACCCGAAGGGCCGGACGGGCTTTTGGCGCGCTGCCAAGCAAAACTGAGGTGAATATGCGCCGCGCGAAACATCGGAATTCTCGTCGGCGTGTGCGCCAAAAGCACTTCCGGCGCACTCGCGATGGAAGTCCGACAGGCTGCGAGCCCGGATTCTTCATGAGGTCGCGAGGAAATGGCTCAGTTTGGTTGTAGTGACGCGGAAATCGGGAGGTTCGTCGAGATGACAGAGTGTCCGCCGCCATTTCCTCACTCGCTCGTTCTTTGCGCCGGGCGAATCAAAGCTCGTCGTCGCAATGGGTGACCATTCCTCCTTCTCTCCCCTTGATCCCGGCGCAAAGCCCTTCGCGAATCGCGGTAGAGACGCGCCTTACGGCACGCCCCCCGCACAGATCCCGGCGAGCGTGATTCACGCACCGGGCTCCCACCTTGGGTGATTGGCGGCAAAGCGCACGCGCGGCCACGGATGGCTGATGCGTGCGGGAGGCAGGTAGTCAGTGGCGATCTGCGTCATGCGACTCCAGGTGATGTGGGCTTTCTGACTGCGTCGATCCAAAGTCCGTCGCCACAGAACGACGACGTAGTGCCGGAACGCTTCCAGCGCCCGGTAATTGGTTGGCACCGCGTGATAGCCGAACCAGCCGCGCACGACTTGCGCCAGCCAACGCCCTTGTTCAGGGATTGACCAGTGCATGCGCCGTGTCAGCAGCAACTTGATCCGCGCCAGCGTCGCCCTCAGGCGATCCCGGCGCGTATGCCGTAGCAACTGGAAGCCACCAACTCGGTCCACACCACTGATGTGCGTAAATCCGAGAAAGGTGAACGTTTCGGGCTTGCCCAGTCCCAGCATCGCCCGGTTCTTGGTCGCGTAGCGTCCAAATTCCAGTAGACGGGTCTTGGCCGGATGCAGGCGCAGCGCGAACGACGCCAGTCGCTCGGTGAGCGCCACCACAAACCGTCTCGCGTCCTGCTCGTGCGAGAAGCCCAGCACGATGTCGTCTGCGTAGCGCACCACGATCATGCGGCCTTGCGCGTGGCGTTTCCGCCACTGCTGTACCCACACGTCGAACACATAGTGCAGGTAGATGTTCGCCAGCAGGGGCGAAATCACCGCGCCCTGTGGCGTGCCTTCCAACGTCTCTTTGATCGATCCATCTTCCATGACACCGGCGCGCAACCACTGCCGGATCAGCTTCAGGACCCGAGGGTCGCCGATCCGGTGGGCCACGAACCGCAACAGCCAAGCGTGGTCTACCGTATCGAAAAACCGCTCGATATCGGCATCCACCACCCAGTTCACTTTCGCGCTTTCCACCCCAACCGCGAGCGCATCCAGCGCGTCGTGTTGACCACGACCCGGCCGGAATCCATACGAGAAGCCGACAAAGTCCTCCTCATACACAGCGTTCAGCACGCTCACCAGCGCCGCCTGCACGATCTTGTCTTCCAGCGCCGCGATGCCCAATGGGCGCAGCCGTCCATCCGCTTTCGGGATGTACTGCCGTCGCGAAGCCTTCGGCCTATACGTGCCGCGGTGCAGGCGTTCATGCAGGCTGCGCAGATTCGATGCTCGATCGAGCTCGTAGTCTCGCCACATCACCCCGTCAATCCCCGCCGCGGCGCTCCTCTTCAGCGACGAGAACGCTGTATCCAGCAGTTCCAGGGTGACATGGTGCAGCAAGGAAGTGAATCGCTCCTGCTTTGCTTGCTTTGCTCTTTGCCGCACGCGTTGGAGTGATCGCTGCACGCTTTCCCGGCACTGCGTCCGGCACGTGGATCTCCCCCGCGCGTTCCCCTTGGCCCCCGGCCTTCGCTCCATCGACTCCGCACTCGTCCCGAGCTTGTTCACCGACTTCATCGCTACTACGCCAAGGTCTGACTTCTCCGGTCCGTGCATCATCGGCTACGGTTCCTCACCTTCCCGACGCGGGCCCGACGCACACAGCGCGCCCGGCCAGACTGGAGACCTCCCGGTTCCCATGTGAAGCGCCTATCGACATGCCAGGTTCTAGTGACCACGCCGAGCGTGCGGGCACTCGCGATAACGTGCCCAGCACTGTTGCCTTCCGTCGGATGAAAAACGTCGGCACTCGGGATCAGGCTGATTTCGCGGCTCAATGGCT
>JANRIX010000049.1:0-1592 GCA_033764435.1 Burkholderiales bacterium | reverse complement strand
AATGATGATCGGCTTCTTGCGCCCGACCCGGTCCGACCATTTGCCGACCATGACGTAGAAGCTCATCGAGATCAGGGCCGAAACCAGCATCAGGATCTCGGTCAGCTTTTCGTCCACCCGCATCGGTCCGCGCAGGAAGGAAAAGCCATAGAAGAAGGCGGTGTACCAGATCACGGTCAGCACCCCGGCCACGCCGAACAGGGCGACGAAGATCCGCTTCTTGTTGCCCGGATAGGTGAAGCTTTCGATGAACGGATTGCCAGCGGTTTCGCCGGTTTCCTTCATCGCGCGGAACACCGGGCTTTCCGACAGCTTGAGCCGCATCCACAGCGAGATCCCGAGCAGGATGAGTGAGAGCAGGAACGGCACCCGCCAGCCCCACGCGGCAAAGTCATCCTCTGGGATCAATGCGCGGCACACCAGCACGACGATGATCGACAGCACGAACCCGCCAACCACACTGGCCTGGATGAAGCTGGTATAGAACCCGCGTCGCTCTGGCGGGGCATGTTCCGCCACATAGACCGCGGCACCGCCGTACTCGCCGCCAAGCGCGAGACCCTGCAGAATGCGCAGCCCCAGCACGATCAGCGGCGCGGCGAGCCCGATGCTGGCCGCGCCGGGGATGAGCCCTACGCCGGCAGTGGCAATGCCCATCAGCGTGACAGTAACCAGAAAGGTGTATTTGCGCCCGAGCCGGTCCCCGAGGAACCCAAACAGCACCGCACCCAGCGGACGAAAGCCAAACCCGACCGCGAACCCGGCCCAGACCAGCAGGATTTCGAGTGTCTCGTTATCGGCCGGAAAAAACGCCTTGCCGATCAATGCGGCCAGCGTGCCGTAGATGAAGAAGTCATACCATTCGAACACGGTCCCGGCCGAGGACGCGGCGATTACCAGCCGGATCTCTTCCTTGGTCGGTTCATACTGTGCCGTTGCCATTGGCCTTGTCTCCCGCAAGGCGTCCGGCTCTAGCTTGGCTGTTGGGAGTTGGAAAGCGCCGCCAACGCAGCAGTCCACGGCAAGAGGATCGCCCCGTGCCGCCCCGGATATGCCCGCGCCGGTTCAAGTATGGCGAGGCCCGGCCAGTCAGGCCGCGCGTTGTCGCCAGACAGCCAAGCCTTGATCTGCGACCGGGCTGAGGCAATGCTCTCGTGCGTCTGGCCCTGCGCGCCACGGGCAAATAGCGCGGCAGCGGCCTGCCCGATGGCGCAGGCCGAAACCCGCATGCCGAGCCGGTCAATCCGGGCATCAGCATCGAGTGCAAGGTTCAGCTCAAGGGTTGAGCCGCATGTCGGCGAACGCGCCTCACCCGCATGGACAGCATCCGAATCGAGCGGATAATCGGCGAGCGCAACGGCGAGTGCCAGTATCTCCGGAGTGTAGAGCCGCGATTCTGCCGCGCCGCTCATTTGCCCTGCGGTGCTTCCGCCGCGAGGGCTTGGGCATGGTTGTTGATCATGTCGACCAGCTGATCCACCGCGGCGTTCACCACCGGATAAGTCCGTGCGGTGGTGATCCAGCTCGGCCGACCGGCGATGCCCCATGACTGGTCAAAGCCGAGAAACAGCAGGGCAAAGGCCACCACCGTG
>JANRIX010000002.1:0-145768 GCA_033764435.1 Burkholderiales bacterium | reverse complement strand
CCCCCCTGCTCCGCAGGGTACCCTCCCCCGCAGAGGGGGGAGGGGTAAGCGGGCGTACGTTCACCACGACCAATGTTTCACGTGAAACCTTAACCATCATTCTCCGGCCGGCAGGGCCGCTTCTCCGCCCCGTCCGGCGCGCCTGCGGCGGTCGAGCACCCTGTGCCGCAATCGGTCAAGGGTGAGATACACGACGGGGGTGGTGTAGAGGGTCAGGATCTGGCTCACAATCAACCCGCCCACGATGGCGATGCCCAGCGGCCGGCGCAGCTCCGCGCCCTCGCCGGTGCCCAGGATCAGCGGCACGGCACCCAGCATGGCGGCCAGCGTCGTCATCATGATCGGCCGGAAGCGCAGGAGACAGGCCTCCCGGATCGCATCCACGGGATTCGCGCCCCGGGTCCGCTCCGAATCGATCGCCACGTCGATCATCATGATCGCGTTCTTCTTCACGATGCCGATCAGCATGAGGATGCCGATGATGGCGATGATGGAGATATCCATGCCGAACACCCACAGCGTGAGCAGCGCACCCACCGCCGCAGACGGCAGGCCGGCCAGAATGGTGATCGGGTGGATGTAGCTCTCGTACAGCACGCCGAGGAGCACGTAGATCACCAGCAGCGCGACAGCGATCAGGATGAGCTGGCTGCCCTGTGAAGACTGGAACGCAGCCGCGTCGCCGCCGTAGCTGGTGAGCACGCTGGCCGGAATGTTGAGCTCGCGTTTGTAGCGGTCGATGTTGCGCGTGGCGTCGCCCAGCGGCGCATCGGGTGCCAGGTTGAAGGAGATGGTGACCGCCTCCAGCTGGCCGGCGTGATTGATCGCCACCGGTCCCACTTCACGGGTCACCGTGGCCACGGACGAGAGCGGCACCAGCACGCCCGACTTTGCGCGTACGTGGATCTTGCTGAAGGCCCGCTCATCGGCGCGGTCCTCGTCGCCGACCTGCATGATGACCGCGTAGCTGTCGCTTGAGCCGAAGATCGTCGACACCTGGCGCTCGCCAAAGGCGCTGTACAGTGCGGAACGGATATCCGAGATCTGCACGCCCAGCGAATTGGCTTTGTCGCGGTCGATGTTCAACCGCGCCTGCAAGCCCTTCAGCTGCGCATCGCTGGTCACGTCCCGGAACAGCGGATCGTTGCGCATCTTGCCCTGTATGGCTTCGGCCGACGCGCGCAATTCGTCACTATTCACGCTCTTCAGGATGTACTGATAGCGGCTTTTCGAGATGCGGCCGCCGAGGCGCAGGTTCTGGATGGGATTGAGGTACAGCGTCACGCCAGGAATGGAGCGCGCCTCCCTGCGCAAACTCTCCAGCACTTTCGCCATTTCGGGTCTCTCGCCGCGTGGCTTCAAGGTGATGAAGATGCGACCCGCATTGCTGTCTACCGCGTTAACGATGACAGACGCCACTGCAGGATTGGCGCGGATGACATCCCCCGTTTTCTGCAGCAGATCGAAGAGAGCCGGGGCGGAGATATCCTCCACCGCCTCGGCCGTGGCGAGAATCTGGCCGATGTCTTCCTGCGGGAAAAAGCCCTTGGGCATGGTGACGAACAGCAGGCCGGTCAGCACGAAAGTGGCACCAGCAATCCCCAGCGTGGTGCGGCGGTGGGCCAGCGACCAGTCCAGCGCCATCTCGTAGGTGCCATGCATCTTCGCGAATATTCGCTCGAACCAGGCGGTGGCCTTGAGCGACTTCGGGTCCTCGCCATGCGGGCGCAGGTAGAGGCTGGAGAGCATGGGTATCAGCGTGAGCGACACCACCGCCGACATCAGCACCGCGAGCGACACCACCACCGCGAATTCGTGGAAGAGCAGCCCGATCACGCCCGGCATGAAGAACACGGGGATGAACACCGCGACCAACGACACCGAGATGGAGATGATGGTGAAACCCATCTCACGCGCGCCGACCAACGCGGCCTTGAGCGGGTTCTCGCCTTCTTCCATGTGCCGGATGATGTTCTCCAGCACCACGATGGCATCGTCCACCACCAGACCGACCGCCAGCGTGATCGCGAGCAGAGAAATGTTGTCCAGGCTGTAGCCCAGCGGTTTCATCAGCGCCACTGTTCCCAGCAGCGAGATGGGCAATGACAGCGCGGGGATGATGGTCGCGGCGGGACTGCGCAGGAACAGGAAGATGACGCCGATCACGAGCAGCACGGTGAACAGCAACGTGAGCTGCACGTCGAAGATGGCCTCGCGGATGGACACCGAACGGTCGCTGCGGATAGTGAGATCGACCGATGAAGGCATCTGTGCAATCAGGGCCGGAACCGTGGCACGGATGGCATCCACGGTCTGAACCGTGTTGGCGCCGGGCTGGCGGCGAATGGCGATGGTGATGGCACGTTCGCCGTTGAACCACGAAGCGGTCTTGATGTTCTCTACACTGTCCTCGACCACTGCAACGTCGGCCAGACGCACGGGCCGGCCCTGGTTGGTGGCGATGATGAGGTTGGCGAATTGCGCGGCATTTGCCAGCTGCTTGTTGGCCTGGATGGTGAGCGACTGGCGCGGGCCATCCAGCGTGCCCACCGGCGTGTTGGCATTGGCGGCGCGCAGGGCCACCGCCACGTCATCAATGGTGAGATTGCGCGCGGTCAGCGCCTCCGGGTCCACGCGGATGCGTACCGCATATTTTTTCTGGCCGTTGATCTGCACCTGGGCCACGCCTGGCAGCGTGGACAGGGTCGGCGAAATGAGGTTTTCGGCGAAGCTGTTCAGCTCCGACATCGACATGGACGGCGACGCCAGCGCCAGAAAAAGAATCGGCGCATCCGCCGGATTGACCTTGTTGTACGCCGGCGGTGACGTCATCTCCGGCGGCATCTGCCGCTGGGCGCGCAGCAGCGCGGCCTGCACATCCACGGCGGCGGCATCGATGTCGCGGCTCTGCTCGAATTCAATGGTGACCGACGTCTGGCCCAGCGTGCTGGTGGAGCTTATCGACGTAATGCCCGAGATGGTCGAGAACTGGCGTTCCAAGGGCGTGGCCACCGACGAGGCCATCGTCTCCGGGCTGGCACCCGGCAGGTTGGCGTTGACCGAGATGGTGGGCGTGTCGTACGTGGGCAGCGCCGCAATGGGCAGGCTGTCGTAGGCAATGAGACCTGCCAGCGCCGTGACCGTGCACAGCAGCGAGGTCATTACCGGGCGGCGGATGCACAGTTCGGACAGATTCATGGTCAGGCTCCCTTGCCCTTGGCTGCTGCGGGCGCTGCATCGCCCTTGCCAGCCTTGGTGTCGTCCTTCTTCCGCTCGGCGATGAGTGAGCCGGGCCGCAGATTCTGTGCGCCTTCCACCACGACACGGTCACCGGGCTGGATGCCGGTAATGGCGGCAAGGCCGTCCTGAATCGTGAGAAGCTGCACCGGCTTGCTTGCGACCTTGTTCTCCGCGTCGGCCACATAGATGAACTTGCGCTCCGGGCCCGTCTGCACCGCCTGTGCCGGCACGGTGATGGCATCGTCAAGCGTGCGCGGCGAGAGGTTCACGTTGACGAACATGCCCGGCCAGAGCTTGCCGTCCGCGTTGGCGAATTGCGCCTTGAGTCGGATGGTGCCGGTGGCGGTGTCCACTGCATTGTCGAGGAAGGACAGCTTGCCGGTCACGATGCCCGCCTTGCCATCCGCAATCAACGCGGTCACGGGCACATCCCCCTTGGCCAGCGCCGCCTTCAAACTGGGCAGCTCTCGCTCCGGCAAAGTGAAGCTGACGTTGATGGGGTCCAGCTGGGTGATGCTCACCAGCGGCGTGCTGTTGGGTTGCACCAGCGTGCCGGGGAATGCCTGAACCAGGCCGGTGCGACCGGAGAACGGTGCGCGGATTTCCTGGTAGCCGCGGGTGACGCGCGATGCATCGGCACTCGCTTCGTCGACGGCGAGCTGGCCCTTCAGCACGTCGTACTCGTTTTGCGCCTGTTCCAGCGCCGCTTGCGAGATGAACTTCTGGTTGAACAGCTCGCGCTGGCGGTCGAGGTTGCGCTTGGCGTTGGCGAGATCGCTGCGGGACTTGGCGAGCTGGGCATCGGCCTTGCGAATATTCGCTTCATCGGCGCGCGCATCGAGCGAGAACAGAAGATCGCCCTGACGCACCTGCTGACCTTCCTTGATGTGCACCCGGGCGACCGTGCTGGTGACCTGGGGACGGATGTCCACCTGCTGCATCGGCGACACCGTGCCCGTTGCGCTGAGCTTCACCGGGACGGCGGACTGCGTGGCCTTGGTCGTCACCACCAGCACCGGCGCCGGACCGCCTTTTTTCGTTGCGGGCGTCTGGGCGTTGCTGGACTTGCTGTACCAGAACCAGACGGCACCAATGAGGACGACGGCGATGATCGCGGCCAGGAGAAGACGTTTGGAAAAATTGTTGGCGGTCATGTTGGCTTTGTGTGAGCTTGGATCCGTCTGTCCGACAGCATGCTGCGGCAGACGTGGTTCATCGAGTTGTAACAGGCTGTTGCCTGCCGGCCTTGAGCGCACCGCTGTCGGTGCTGGCGACCGGAGCGTCCTGCGGCACCAGCCCGTGGCTGGCTTGAAATCTCCCGCCTTTCAGAGCGGCTGCTGCGGTGATTGGTTCCCGTCAGCTTTTCACGTGTGAGTATGAACCCCTCGTTATCCCGGGTATACACCCGTGGACAGGTAGCGGTCACCGCGGTCGCAGACGATGTGGACGATGAGCGCACTCTCCGTTTCACGCCCGACCTGGAGCGCTGCCGCGAGGCCGCCGCCGGACGACACCCCGGCGAAAATGCCCTCCTCGCGCGCCAGCCGACGCATGGTCTCCTCGCTCTCCGCCTGCGTCACCTCGATGACCCGGTCCACCTGGGCGCGATTGAAGATTTTCGGCAGATACGCCTCGGGCCATTTGCGGATGCCAGGCACGTTGGAGCCTTCCGCGGGATGGACGCCAATGATCTGGATGGCCGGGTTCATTTCCTTGAGGTATCGGCCCACGCCCATTATGGTGCCCGTGGTACCCATGGTTGCCACGAAATGGGTGACTTTGCCCTGCGTGTCGCGCCAGATTTCCGGACCGGTGCCGGTGTAATGGGCCAGCGGATTGTCGGGATTGGCGAACTGGTCGAGGATGGTGCCGTTGCGTTCGCGTCTCAGTTCACTCGCGTAGTCGCGGGCATACTCCATGCCCTTGTCCTTCGGCGTGAGGATGATTTCCGCGCCGAACGCGGCCATGGTCTGGCGACGTTCCACCGACAGATGCTCGGGCATGACCAGCACCATCTTGTAGCCGCGAATGGCCGCGGCCATGGCGAGCGCAATGCCGGTGTTGCCGCTGGTGGCTTCGATGAGCGTGTCGCCCGGCTTGATGTCGCCACGCGCCTCGGCACGGGCGATCATGGACATGGCCGGGCGGTCCTTCACCGATCCAGCCGGGTTGTTGCCTTCCAGCTTGCCCCAGAGCGACGTGCTGCGCGGAACGCCCGACGCGTAGGGCAACCGTTGCAGACGGACGAGCGGCGTGTTGCCGATGAATTGTTCAAGCGATGACATGGGTCGAGTCTGCCTGCTCAGCTATTTGGTTACCTTGAGGTGCGCCAAGGACTTTCCCGAGGCGAAACCGTCGATGAATTCTCGCACGTAGCCGCGCAGGTACGCGCCCTTGCGCCAGGCCAGTTTGGTGACTTTTTCGGGAAAGAGTTTCGTCCCGTCGATCACGCCGAGATCGCTGTCGTGCTTCCGGTCCACCGCCATCGACGCGATGATGCCGATGCCGAGGCCGGCCCGGACGTAGGTTTTGATGACGTCGGTATCGATGGCGGTCAGCACGACATGGGTCTCGAGGCCCGCCTGGGTGAAGGTGTCATCCAGTGCGCTGCGACCGGAAAACGCGGCGTCATAAGTCACCAGCGGATAGCGGGCGATGTCCGCCAGCGTCGGATGACGCTGCTTCAAGAGCGGATGGCCGACCGGTGCCACGACGCAGTGGTGCCAGCGATAGCACGGCACCGTCTCCAGCTCGGGATAGTGATCCAGCGTCTCCGTGGCAATGGCCACATCAGCCTCACCCTTCACCACCATCTCGGCCAGCTGGCGCGGATTGCCCTGGCGGATGGCGAGCTGCACGCGCGGGAATCTCTTCGTGAATGCCAGCACCGGCTGCGGAAGGATGTAGCGCGCCTGCATGTGCGTCGCGGCAATCACAAAGGTGCCGGCATCACTCTCGCTGAATTCGCTGCCCACCTTCTTCAGGTTTTCCACGTCCCGTCCGATGCGCTCGGCAATGGCCAGCACCGCCTCGCCCGGCGGCGTGAGGCCGGTGATGCGCTTGCCCTGGCGCACGAAGATGGTCACGCCCAGTTCATCCTCCAGCTCCTTGATGCGCTGGCTGATGCCCGGCTGCGAGGTGTGCAGCGCCTCGGCGGCGACCGTGAGATTGAAGCCGCGCTTGACGACTTCCCGGAGGTAACGGATCTGCTGCAAATTCATTGTTATAACCAAAGCGCTATTGATTAGTTCTGATTATATGCCTGACTGCCTACACTCGCTCCATCCCAATCTGCCTGATGGAGTCCGCCATGCAACGCCGCCAATTCTTGACCCGTCTGTCCCTGATCCTGGCCACCTCGGCCGCCGCCTTCCTGCCGGCCGCGCAGGCCCAGTCCGGACCGGTGCCGAAGGAGATCCGCGTCGACTTCGCCTACTATTCGCCCGCCAGCCTGGCCATCAAGAAGTTCGGCTGGCTGGAGGAGGAGTTCAAGGCTGAAGGCACCGAGATCAAGTGGGTGCTGTCGCAGGGTTCCAACCGCGCGCTGGAATTCCTTGCCGCCGACGCCGTGGATTTTGGCTCCACCGCGGGCCTCGCCGCCGTACTGGCCAAGGCCAACGGCAACCCGATCAAGACGGTCTACGTCTATTCCAAACCGGAGTGGACGGCGCTGGTCGTGGCCAAGGATTCTCCGATCAAGTCCATCGAGGACTTGAAGGGCCGCAAGGTCGCCGCCACCAAGGGCACCGACCCGTATCTGTTCCTCCTCCGCTCGCTGAATGACAAGGGCCTCGGCAAGAACGACATCCAGCACGTGCACCTGCAGCACGCTGACGGCCGCGCCGCGCTGGAACAGGGCCGCGTGGATGCATGGGCCGGGCTGGACCCGCACATGGCCGCCAGCGAACTGGACAGCGGCACCCGCATCGTCTATCGCAACGTGGACTACAACACCTATGGCTTCCTGAATGCCCGCGAAAAGTTCGTGGCCCAGTATCCGCAGGCAACGGCACGCGTGATCAAGGTCTACGAACGCGCCCGCAAGTGGATCCAGGCGTATCCGTCTGACGCGGCGAAGCTGCTGGCGGCCGAAGCGAAGATTTCCCTTGATGTGGCCAAGCGTCAGTTGGCTAGAACCGATTTCAATCAATCGGCGCCCACGTCGGTCCATGTGAACGCACTCAAGGGTGCCGCACCCATCCTGCTTGAAGAAGGCCTGGTGAAGCCGGGCACGGATGTGGCGCGGGTCATCAATGACCTGGTTGCACCGGAAGCTGCGCTTCGGGTGGCCTCGACAAACGCACGCTAAGCGCCAAGCCAATCCGGACGACCGCATTCGATGCTGCAGACGATGAGCGCAACCGATACCACGCTGCCTGCTTCCGCACTTGCGAATATTCGCGAGCCACTCACACAGCGGCCAGCAACACGAATATTCGCAAGGCTCACGGACCGCCTGATCGGCCGGGTGCGGTACCTGCTGAGTCCGCTCACCGGCCTGATGCTGCCGCTGGCAATGCTTGTAGCCTGGGAAGCGGTCGTACGGCTGGGCTGGGTCTCGGCGCATCAGTTGCCGCCGCCGAGCACACTGGCCGCCACCACATGGGAACTTGCACGGAGCGGATCGCTGTTCCAACACGCGTGGGTCAGCAGCCTGCGCGTGCTGGCTGGCTTCCTGATCGGCGCAAGCCTGGCACTCCTGATCGGCTCCCTGGTGGCACTGGTACGACCCGCAGAGCGTCTGCTCGACCCCACCTTTCAGGGGCTGCGCGCGGTGCCGTCGCTCGCCTGGGTTCCATTGCTGTTGCTGTGGTTTGGCATAGACGAAACACCGAAGCTGGTCCTGATCGCCATCGGCACGTTCTTTCCGGTCTACCTCGCGACATTCTCGGGACTGGGCAACGTCGATCGCAAACTGGTCGAAGTGGGTCGCCAGGCTGGCCTGGATCGCGGCGCCGTGCTCTGGCGAATACTGCTGCCCGCCGCCCTGCCCGGCATCTTCACCGGGCTCCGCGCGGCGCTGTCGTTGGGCTGGATGTTCCTCGTTGCTGCAGAGTTGATCGCCTCGACCCAGGGTCTCGGCTATCTGCTTTCGGACGGTCGGGAGACGGGCAGAGTCGATTTTGTCTTCATCGCCATCCTGTCACTCGCGCTGCTGGGCAAGCTGACCGACAGCCTGCTGCGCGCACTCGAACATCGCGTGCTGGCCTGGCGCGACGTGGCGGACCTTCAGGAGACTTCAGCATGAATTCCGCATTGCTGGCCGTGAATCTGAACGAAAAGCGCCATGGGCCGCGCACCGTGCTGCGCGATGTTGCATTTTCCGTGGGCGCTGGCGAAATCGTCGCGCTGCTGGGCGCGAGCGGCTGCGGCAAGAGCACATTGCTCCGCGCGATCGCCGGACTGGATACCGACTACGACGGCAACATCCAGCATTCCAGCGGACGCACCGGATTCGTTTTCCAGGAGCCGCGCCTGATGCCGTGGCTCAACGTGGCCGACAACGTGGGCTTCCCGCTGGGTCACGCGAAGGGAGGCCATCCCCGCGTGGCCGAGTTGCTCGACGAAGTGGGCCTGACCCATGCCGCGCACTTTCAGCCCAAGCAGCTCTCGGGTGGCATGGCGCAGCGGGCAGCGATTGCACGTGCGCTCGTCTCGCGCCCGGATCTCCTGCTCCTGGATGAGCCCTTCAGCGCGCTGGATGTGCTGACTCGCGGCCGGCTGCATCGCCTGGTGAGGGATCTCGTGCGCAAGTACCGCATGGGCGCGCTGCTGGTCACGCATGATCCGGACGAGGCGCTCACACTGGCATCGCGCGTGCTGGTGCTGGACTCGACACCCGGGCCTTTCCGCGAAGCATTGCAGGTACCCGGAGGCGCAGACGACCCGACGCGTCTGGCCCTGCGTGAGAAAATCATCTCCGCACTGGCCCAGACCCATCAGGAGTATGTGATTTGAATGCAGAACAATTGCGTGCCCTCCAGGCACCACTGAAAGAACAGTATCGAGCCACTCCCGACACCGCGTGGATCACGCTGCTCGCATCCGGAAACGTCACCGGTGAGGGCATTTCCTGCTCCGTCGAAACCGGTCGCGCGCTGGTGCAGGCCGGCCTGCACCCGGCCACGGGCGGCGATGGCTCGTTCGCATGTTCGGGCGACATGCTGCTGCAGGCGCTGGCTGCGTGCGCAGGCGTCACGCTGAAGGCCGTGGCAACCGCGCTTGGCATCACCTTGCGTCAGGGCGAGGTCCTGGTCGAAGGTGATCTCGATTTTCGCGGCACGCTGGGTGTCGACAAGGCCGCACCCGTCGGCTTTGCGAATATTCGCGTGCGTTTCATTCTCGATACCGATGCCGACGACGCTGCACTGGCGAGCCTGCTGAAGCTGACCGAGCGCTACTGCGTCGTGCTGCAGACGCTGGCGCGCGGTCCTCAACTGGATACCCGACTGGAGCGGACCAACGCTGTGCTCGCCGCCGGCTGACGCTGCGACAAGAACCAATAAAAAAGCCCCGCATTCGCGGGGCTTTTTGCTTGAAGCGAGTCCGATTACTTCTTCGGAGCGTCGGCCTTCTTCTCTTCTTTCTTTTCTTCTTTCTTGTCGGCCTTCTTGTCGGCCTTCTTCTCTTCCTTCTTCTCTGCCTTCTTCTCGTCCTTCTTCACTTCTTCCTTCTTCTCTTCTTTCTTGGCGTCAGCCTTGGCCGGGGCAGCGGCGTGGGAGGCGGCGAGAACGTTCAGGGAAGCAGCGGCGAACAGGGCAGCAACCAGTGCGGACAGCTTTTTCATTTTGGATAACTCCATAAGACTAAGGTTAGGGAAAAACTACACGGGTACTACAAACATTCTCTGCACCACGATTGGCCGCGGCATTCAGATACTGTTTTTGAAACGCCGCGCGCCCCAAGCGAGGCGCGCGGTACTTCAAACCAATTACTTCTTCGGAGCGTCCTTCTTCTCTTCGGACTTCTTCTCATCCTTGGCTGATTTGTCAGCCTTCGCAGGCTTCTCGGCTTTCTCTGCCTTGTCAGACTTGGCCGGCTTTTCAGCCTTTTCAGACTTCTTGGCCTTGTCGTCTGCCTTCTTGTCTTCCTTGGCAGGCTTCTCGGCTTTCTTGTCTTCCTTGGCCGCTTTCTCGGCCTTGGCGGGCTTGTCAGCCTTTTCAGACTTCTTCTCGTCCTTTGCGGCCTTCTCTGCCTTCTCGGATTTGGCAGGCTTCTCGGCCTTCTTTTCTTCCTTCTTCGGCTCGGCCTTCTTCTCTTCCTTCACGGCCTTGTCGGCTTTCTTTTCTTCCTTCTTCGGTTCGTCCTTCTTGGGCTCGGCCTTCTTGTCGTCGGCAGCGACCGTGGTCTTGCCGGACAGCGACACATCTTTCTTGATGGTGTCGAAGGTCGCGTCACCGATACCATCGACCTTCTTCAGATCATCCAGAGACTTGAAGGGACCATTTTTCTTGCGATAGTCGACGATGGCCTTGGCCTTGACCGGGCCGATGCCATTCAGGCTCTCCAATTCCTTCTCGGTGGCGGTATTGATGTTGACCGCAGCGAGAGCCAGGCCGGAGAACAGCATGGCGCACAGCATGACCAGAAACTTTTTCATGTCCACTCCTTGGGTAAAAGTTGAAGTACCCACCCGAGTCCCAACGGGCGGGCGCAGTCTCCATTGACTTTTTGAGATGCCAATTGGCGCCGCGCACGCAGTAAAACGCCGCAGACTGCCAACGGTTGACGCGGAGTGTAGGAATCCCCTGTCAGATTCCGCTTCGCTTCCCTTTGGTTCAACGTGGATTGCGTCGCTTCGAATTCATCCCGATCGCGCCTGAACTGTCTGGCGCCCGATAGCCGACTCAAACGTGTTGATTATAGGGGTAATTTGGTCAAATTCGCCACTCTTTGACGGGCCTCAGCCGAGGTTCTGTTGCATCCATGGCACATATTTGCCAACGGCCTGTTCCACTGTCAGGAATTCAGGCTCGTAGCCGGCAGCTCGCAAGGCGCCGATGTCGGCCTGGGTGAAGCTCTGATACTTGCCGACCAGTGCATCTGGAAACGGCACGTAATCGATTAAACCGGCGCTTACCATGCCGGGCAAATCCAGCGGCGGCTTGCCTTCCAGGCTGCGGCAGGCATTGACGGTGGCCACGGCGACGTCATTGAAGGACTGGCTACGACCGGTGCCAAGATTGAAAATGCCTGATAAATCAGGATGATCCAAGAAGAAAAGGTTCACCTTTACCACATCCTCGACCGAGACAAAGTCGCGGCGCTGCTCGCCATCCACGTAGCCACCGCTACCAGCAAAGAGCTTGACCTTGCCGTCGGCCCGGTACTGGTTGAAGAAATGGAAGGCGACCGAGGCCATGCGACCTTTGTGTGATTCCCGGGGTCCATAGACGTTGAAATAGCGGAAGCCGACGATCTGGGCGGTCGCGTTCGGAAGCTGCCGGCGCACCGCCTGATCGAACAGGAACTTGGAATAGCCGTACACATTCAACGGCGCTTCATGCGAACGCTCTTCGCGGAAGACCGTGCCGCCCCCGTAGACCGCCGCAGACGAGGCATATAGAAACGGCACGCCCTCTTCCTGGCACCACTCCAGCAGGGCCAGCGAATAGCGGTAGTTGTTCTCCATCATGTAGTGGCCATCGGACTCCATGGTGTCGGAGCAAGCCCCCTCATGAAAAACCGCTTCGATATCGCCACCGACCTCGCCCGCCTCGACGATTTCGATGAACTCCTGCTTGTCGAGGTATTCGCTGATTTCGCAATCAACAAGATTCCTGAACTTGTCTGCGCGCTTCAGGTTGTCGACAGCGACGATGTCGGTGATACCGCGTTCATTCAGCGCCTTGACGATGTTGGCGCCGACGAATCCCGCGGCACCCGTGACGATGTAGGTCATGTTTACTCTCCTTGCCGCAATCCGTCAGGGATGGGCCTTCAAATCCGCGAGCAACTCGTCTCGCGAAACCGTCGCCGTGCCGAGCTTGCCCACGACAATTCCCGCCGCGCGATTGGCGATATGCATGGCCTGCGACAGGTCCGCGCCCGATGCGATCATCAGCGCCAGCGTGCCGATCACGGTGTCGCCCGCGCCGGACACGTCGAAGACTTCCCGCGCCTGAGTCGGTTCGTGTTTCGCCCCATGATCCGTATACAGGGACATGCCTTCTTCGGAGCGCGTCACGATCAGCGCCTCGAGATCGAGCGACTTGCGCAGTGCCTGGGCACGATGGGTGAGATCCTGCTCGTTGGTCCAGCGCCCAGCCACCTCGCGAAACTCCGCCCGGTTGGGGGTGATGACTGTTGCGCCGTGGTATTTCGAGTAATCGCTGCCTTTGGGGTCCACCAGCACCGGTTTCTTGTGTTCGCGGCAAATCTCTATCATGCGCGCCACATGGGTGAGGCCGCCCTTGCCGTAGTCGGAGAGGACCACTGCGTCCGTCTCGCCGATGCGCTCCTCGAACTCACCGAGTTTGCTCTGCAGCACCTCATGACTGGGCGCCTGTTCGAAGTCGATGCGCAGCAACTGCTGGCGTTGGCCGATTACCCGCAGCTTCACAGTCGTGTTGAGCTCAGGGTCGCGGCGCAGCGACGCATGCACCCGCTCCTTGACCAGCACTGACTCCAGCGCATCGGCAGCTTCGTCATTGCCAACCACGGACAACAGGCGCACATGGCCGCCCAGCGAAGCGATGTTGCGCGCGACGTTGGCCGCGCCACCCGGCCGGTTTTCCTCCCGCCTCACCTGCACCACAGGCACGGGCGCCTCGGGAGAGATTCGGTTCACATCACCAAACCAGTAGCGATCCAGCATGACATCGCCGACCACCAGAAGACGGCAGCGGGAAAAATCCGGGAGGAGCTTCACGCGTTGCCTTTGTTGGCGGCCAAGCCGACCTGTTCGCGACCGATCGGGTAATACTCAAAGCCAAGCGCTTTCAGAGCCGTCGGTTCATACAAATTTCGCCCGTCAAATATCACCGGCGCCTTCAGCGCCTTGCGGATGCCGTCGAAATCGGGGCTGCGGAAAATCTTCCATTCAGTGACGATGGCGAGCGCATCGGCGCCTGCAAGCGCCGACTCGGGACTGTCCACGATACTGACACCGGCATCGCCCTCCAGCAGGTGACGGGCCTCTGCTCCGGCCACCGGATCGAACGCCACGATCTTCGCGCCACGACCACGCAGCTCGCGAATGAGCACGAGACTCGGCGCCTCGCGCATGTCATCGGTGTTGGGTTTGAACGCAAGGCCCCAGAGCGCGATAGTGCGGCCTGACAGATCCGCGCCGTAACGGCGCACGATCTTTTGCGTGATCACGGACTTCTGATCGGCATTGACGGCTTCCACTGCCGCAAGGAGCTTCAGATCCATCCCAGTGGATCGCGCCGTGCGCTGCAGTGCCTGCACGTCCTTCGGGAAGCACGAGCCGCCATAGCCGATGCCGGGATAGAGGAAGTGATAGCCGATCCGCGGGTCGGAACCGATACCGCGCCGGACCTGCTCGATGTCCGCACCCAGGCGCTCGGCCAGCAACGCGAGTTCATTCATGAACGAGATACGCGTGGCCAGCATGGCGTTGGCCGCGTATTTGGTGAGTTCGGCAGAGCGCACATCCATCACCATCAGCTTTTCATGGTTGCGCTGGAACGGCGCGTAGAGTTGGCGCATCGCGGCGACTGCGTCCTCGCTGTCCGCACCGATGACGATGCGATCCGGCCGCATGAAGTCCTCGACGGCGGCACCTTCCTTCAGGAACTCCGGATTGGAGACCACGCTATAGCGAATATTCGCATTGCGCTGGGCCAGCTCTTCCGCAATCGCGGCCTTGACGCGATCTGCCGTCCCCACGGGCACGGTGGACTTGTCCACGACCACTTTCTCGTCGGTCATGCTGCGACCGATGGCGCGGGCTGCGGCCACCACGTATTGCAAGTCGGCGGAGCCATCCTCGCCCGGCGGCGTGCCCACGGCAATCATCTGGATGCGGCCCCAGGCGACGCTTTCCTCGACGCTGGTGGTGAACGCGAGGCGGCCCGCCGCGACATTGGCCGCGACAATTTCCTTCAAGCCCGGCTCGTAGATCGGAATGCCGCCAGACTTCAGCAGATCAATCTTTCGCTGGTCGACATCGAGACAGAGCACGTTGTTGCCGAAATCCGCGAGGCAGGCGCCGGTGACCAGACCGACGTAGCCCGTTCCAATGACTGTGACTTTCATGCTTGATCCAGGAGTTGTTGAATGCGCAGAAGCTTCGCACGCGGGTCTTTCGCGCCGGTGACAGGCCGCCCAATGACAAGATAGTCGCTGCCGCCCGCGACGGCGTCCTGCGGCGTGATCACACGCACCTGATCGCCTGCCGCGTCTTCCGGCAAACGAATGCCCGGCGTGACCAGCTTGAAACCAGGCAGCACCTGTTTGCGCAGCGCAGCGGCCTCGGCGGCGGAACAGACCACGCCATCCAGCCCTGCGGCTTCGGTCATCGCTGCCAGCGATTGCACGGTGCTGAGTGCGTCATCGCGAAAGCCGATCGCATGCAGTTCTGCCGAGGACAGGCTGGTGAGGACGGTGACAGCAGTGAGCAACGGTCGATGCGACTCGCCATCCACCGCTGCGCGCGCAGCCTTCAGCATCGCCTCGCCACCACTGGCGTGAACATTGATCATCCACACCTTGAGCTTTGATGCCGCCCGGCAGGCACCCGCGACCGTGTTGGGAATGTCATGGAACTTGAGATCGAGAAACACTTCGAAGTCGCGCGCGTTCAACTCGCGCACGACATGGGGACCGGCAGCGGTGAAGAGTTCCTTGCCGACCTTCACCCGGCAGAGCGCCGGATCGAGCTGGCTTGCCATGTCGAGCGCGCTGCGCTCATCGGGGTAATCCAGCGCGACAATGATGCGTTTTCTGTCTGTCATGCTTTCCTTGCAAATATTCGCGTGGCGTTAGAGGTTGGCATCGGACCGCGCGTCGAGCTGTCCGATGGTGATGCGGGCGAGATGGCGTTCCGCCGTATCCAGCTCCGCCGTGCGCTTGGGCGAGAAGGTCTCCCAACCGCCGCACGCCGGGCAGTGCCAGTAGAACTGGCGCGCACGGAACCCGCAACTGCCACAGAGGTAAACGGACAAGGCGCTGGCGTGGCTGTGCACCAGATTGCGCATCAGTTCGAGATCGCCGCGCTTGTCTGCTGCCGCGTGCTCGATCTGCGCGCCGAGCAGCATGTCGAGGCCGACCAGTGTCGGATTCTTGCGCACATCATCGCGGAGCAGCGTATAGGCCTTCTCGGGGCCTTCCGCTTCCAGCGTGGCCTGATAGACCACGTTGAGGAAGTCGATGGATGGATACTTTTCCTGAAGGCTGCGCAGCAGGCCAAGGCCTTCTGCGCTGCGGTCGAGCGCCTTGAAGCTCGCATGCAGACCAGGGGCTGCCAGCCCGAAATAATCCGGATTCTGCTTCTCGATACGCCGCCACGTGTCGATGGCGATCTCGTGCCGGCCCTCCGCAGCCGCCCATTCGCCCGACTGCAGATTCACCCGCACGCAGCCCGGATTGGCTGCAAGCGCCTCGTCCAGGTAACGTGCGGCTTCGTCACGCCGGCCGTGCACATAGGAAGTCGTCGCCAGCTCGCAGAAGTAGTGGGCAATTTCCTTGTGCAGGTCGCGGTGCGCCGAGACGCCAAGCTGACGGGCCACGTCGATGGCCTTGCTCCAGTCTTTCTCTTGCAGATAGATCTCAAGCAGGTAACGATGCACACGGGCATCGCCCTCGGGTTTCCCCACCTTGTTCAACTCCACCAGAATGCCTTCAGCGTGGTCCAGCAAGCCGGCCTTCATGAAGTCCTGTGCCAGCTCGAACTGGGCAGCGCGCCGCTGTTCGGCGGGCAGGTCGGCGCGCGCCGACAATTCCTGGTGGACGCGAATGGCGCGATCGACTTCACCACGTCGACGGAACAGACTGCCCAGCGCGAACTGCAATTCCACCGTTTCAGGATTGGCCTTGGTGACCTCGATGAAGGCCTCGATGGCCTTGTCCTGCTGCTCGTTGAGCAGGAAATTTAGCCCCTTGAAATAGCTGGCCGGCAGCGCCTTCGATTCACTCAGGAGCTGCTTGATGTCGATCCGCGCGGCGAGCCAGCCCAGGGCGAAAAACAGCACCAGGAGGACGGCTGCCCACGGCACCCACGACCAGCCTTCAAACTCCATGCGACCCCACACCGGTTGACTGCGAAGACGTCGCGCCAACAGCCGGCAATTGCCCGGACTGGGCCAGCGTCGCGACTGCGTTGTCGCGTGCCTTGAGTGCCTTGTTGAGAGACCTGACCTCGCGCTTGAGCTTCCACACCGTCGACAGTGTGGCGAGCAGGCCGAGCAGCACGCCCGCCGCGAAGAAGGCGAGGATGATGAGCACAAGCGGCGCTTCCCAGGTCCAGGGATAGGCGTGCAGCGTGACCAGTCCGGCGTTCTTGACCGAGAACCAGACCAGCACCACCAGAATTGCGAAACGCAGACCCCACACCAGAAATTTCATCGCGGGCTCCCTTGGTTCAATCCCGATACGCTGATCGCATTGGCCGATGCGCGCGCATCCAGCTCACCCCTGCGCACCGCGAAAAAAAGGCGGCCAAGACTTTCATCTCGCCGCCTGTGTTGATGAGCGAGCGATTCAATCCTCGTCATCCATGTCGTTACCGGTGTCGAGAATGGGCGCACCGTTGGCCGCGGCCAGGTCCACCCGCTCCCGCAATTCCTTGCCCGCCTTGAAGTGCGGAACGTATTTTTTGGGCACCTGTACCTTCTCGCCGGTCTTGGGATTGCGCCCCGTGCGCGGCGGACGGTAGTTGAGCCCGAAACTGCCAAATCCCCGAATCTCGATGCGGTCACCCTTGGCCAGTGCGTGCGCCATGGCGTCCAGCATGGTCTTCACCGCGAGTTCGGCATCCTTGGGCGCAAGCTGGCTGTGCCGCGCCGACAGGATCTCGATCAACTGCGACTTGGTCATCGACATTTCCACTCCGCATGCCCGACGGGTCGGCCCGGATAGGCCGCCCCGCCGGTGCATTGGGTCCAACTGTTGTTATTCGCTGCCCTTGTTCAGCTTTGCCTTGAGCAGCGCGCCCAGGTTGGTCGTGCCAGCGTTGGACGGCGCATCTTCCGCCATCTTCTTCATGGCGTCCTTCTCGTCGGCAGCGTCCTTGGCCTTGATCGACAGATTGATCGAGCGGCTCTTGCGATCGATGTTGACGATCACCGCCTCGACTTCATCACCTTCCTTCAGGTGCGAGCGGATGTCCTCCACGCGCTCACGCGACACTTCCGAGGCGCGCAGATAGGCTTCGATGCCTTCCGCGACCTGGATGGTGGCGCCCTTCGGATCGATGGCCTTGACCGTGCCCTTGATCAGCGCGCCCTTGTCGTTGGCGGTCACGAAGTTGGAGAACGGGTCATCATCCAGCTGCTTCACGCCCAGCGAGATGCGCTCGCGCTCGACATCGATGGCCAGCACGACGGCCTCGATCTCTTCGCCCTTCTTGAAGTTCTTGACGGCTTCCTCGCCAGCGGTGTTCCAGGAGAGGTCGGAGAGATGCACCAGGCCGTCGATGTTGCCCGGCAGGCCGATGAACACGCCGAAGTCGGTGATCGACTTGATCGTGCCCTTGACCTTCTCGCCCTTCTTGTGGGACATCGAAAACTCTTCCCACGGGTTGGCCATGCATTGCTTCATGCCCAGCGAGATGCGGCGGCGGTCTTCGTCGATCTCGAGGATCATGACTTCGACTTCGTCGCCCAGCGAAACCACCTTGGCGGGGTGAACGTTCTTGTTGGTCCAGTCCATCTCGGACACGTGCACCAGACCTTCGATGCCCTGTTCGATCTCGATGAACGCACCGTAGTCGGTGAGGTTCGTGACCTTGCCGAACAGGCGGGTGCCCTGCGGGTAACGACGACCCAGGCCCACCCACGGATCTTCGCCCAGCTGCTTCATGCCCAGCGAGACGCGGTTCTTTTCCTGGTCGAACTTGAGGATCTTGGCTTCGACTTCATCGCCGACAGCCAGCACTTCGGACGGGTGCTTCACGCGACGCCATGCGAGGTCGGTGATATGCAGCAGGCCATCGATGCCGCCCAGATCCACGAACGCGCCGTAGTCGGTGATGTTCTTGACGATGCCCTTGACCACTGCACCCTCTTTCAGGGTTTCCAGCAGGGCCTGGCGCTCGACACCGGCGGACTCTTCCATCACGGCGCGGCGGGACACGACGACGTTGTTGCGCTTCTTGTCCAGCTTGATGACTTTGAACTCGAGTTCCTTGCCCTCGAACTGACCGGTGTCCTTGATGGGACGAATGTCGATCAGCGAGCCCGGCAGGAACGCACGGATTCCATTGACCATGACGGTCAGGCCGCCCTTGACCTTGCCGGAAACGACACCCTTGACCAAGGTGGCTTTTTCCATGGCCTGGTCGAGGTCATGCCAGGCAGCGAGGCGCTTGGCCTTGTCGCGCGACAGCTTGGTCGCGCCATGGCCGTCTTCCAGCTTTTCGATGGCCACGGTGACGAAGTCGCCAACCTTGACTTCGAGTTCACCACGGTCATTCTTGAATTCTGCGACGTCGATCACGCTCTCGGACTTGAGTCCGGCGTTCACGACAACGATGTTCTGATCGATCTTCACGACTTCGGCGGTGATCATTTCGCCTTCGCGCATTTCCTGGCGCGTCAGGGATTCCTCAAACAGCGCGGCAAAGCTTTCCATGCCGAGGTTGGAGGCGGATTGAGTTTGGGTTGCGGGAGACATAAGTGGGACCTCTGGGACCTGCGGGTTGGGCCTTGGGCGGGGAGCCTTCGGCGCGTTGAACATTGCCGGCATTCAACCCGCTGATTCTAGAGAGGAAATCTCCCCACTCGATCCAGCCAGACTGATCGAACACCGACGCCTGTGTGCTTCTTTGTGTGACGGGATGCTGCCTGTTACGACACGATTACCGACCGCAGTCACCTACGGAGCACGCGCCGGTGAAATTTCGCGATACCAATCAATGACTTGATTGACCGCCTGCTCGATGGACAGATGGGTCGTATCGAGCAACCTTGCATCCGGATAATGCTTGAGCGGCGCCACCGGGCGGGACATGTCCCGCAAGTCCCGGCGCTGCAACTCTTCAATAACGTCTTGTATTTTTACATACATTCCTTTTTCTTTCAACTGCTTAGTTCGCCTCTCGGCACGTGCTTCAGCGGTTGCGGTGAGGAAAACCTTGAGCGCGGCATGCGGGAAGATGATCGATCCCATATCCCGCCCATCTGCGACCAGGCCAGGTAACTGCCTGAATTCCCTCTGCTTTTCCTCAAGGGCTGCACGCACGGCCGGATAGGCGGCCACGCGCGACGCATCCACGCCACATCGCTCCGTGCGGATCTGGTCGCCAACTTCCTGATCAGAAAGGAATATCTGATCTTCCTTGAAGCGCAAAGCGAGGCTGGCGGCGACGCGCGCCACAGCCAGTTCATCCCCCAGATCGACACCCGCCGACGTCGCGGCCAGCGCGCTCAATCGATAGAGCGCGCCGCTATCGAGATAGTGAAAGCCCAGGCGAGCAGCCACGCGCTGCGCAACCGTGCCCTTGCCCGAGGCTGACGGGCCGTCGATCGCAATGACGGGTATGGCTTGGGCAGTTTCGGGCAGGTTATTCATTGCGTCAAACTATCGCTTCGCTATTCATAATCAATTGGATTTATCAGACAGCCAACGCCAAACTGAACGCCAATTCGCACATTCGATGGGGGCAGACATGGCCAAGACATTCAGTTTCGCAATCGTCCACATGAGCGTCGCGTTCGGCGTGGGCTACCTGATGACCGGCAGCGTCGCCGTCGGCAGCGCGCTGGCGCTGGTCGAACCGCTGGTCAACAGCGTCGCATATTTCTTCCACGAAAAGGCCTGGTCGCGCTTCGAACGCCGCGCCGAACCTGCCCAAGCACACGCAGACTTCATGCCTCGCGCGCAGCCCGTGCCAGCGAACTGAACACGTCGAAATAGCGCGGAAACGTTTTCGCGACACACTCCGGCTCGTTGATCCGCACCCCATGCCCCGCCAGACTGGCGAGGGAAAAGCACATGGCCATGCGGTGGTCATCATAGGTATCGATGCCCTCGGATGGTTGCCGCCACTCTGCGGGTGGCGTCACAGTCAGCCAGTCGTCGCCCTCTTCCACCGCGGCACCCAGTTTGCGCAGCTCGGTGGCCATTGCGGCGAGGCGGTCGGTCTCCTTCACTCGCCAGCTCGCGATGTTGGTGATCCGGGTCGTGCCGCGTGCAAAAAGCGCCACGACCGCCAGCGTCATGGCGGCGTCAGGAATCGCATTGGCATCGAAGTCGATGGCAACCAGCGGCACATCCGGGGAGCGCGATGCCTCCACCCAATTGTCGCCCCAGGTCATCCGCCCCCCCATGCTCGCGAGCACATCGGCAAAGCGGGCATCACCCTGAATGCTGTCGCGCCCGATGCCATGCACCCTGACGGGTCCGCCGCCGATGACACCTGCCGCCAGAAAATAGGACGCAGATGAGGCATCCCCTTCAACCGTCAGCTCGCCGGGGGCCATGTAACGACTTCCCTGCGGAATCGTGAAGCGAGACCACCCTTCCCGCACCACGTCCACGCCAAAGCGGCGCATCAGGTTGAGCGTGATGTCGATGTAGGGCTTGGAGATCAACTCGCCCTCCACTTTGATGACGACATCACCCGCACCGGTTGCCAGCGGTGCCGCCTGAAGGAGGCCGGTGAGGTATTGACTCGACACCGATCCCTTCACCCGCGTCGTCCTGGCGCCGGCACTGCGCGCCGGTTCGATCAGCAACGGCGGGTACCCGGCCGTGACTTCACTGCGAATATTCGCACCCCAGCCGGCCAGGGCTTCGACCAGATCCCCGATCGGGCGCTCGTGCATCCGCGGCACGCCATGCAGCCGATAGTTGCCCCCGGACAAGGCCAGTGCGGCGGCAAGCGTGCGAATCGAGAGCCCCGAGTTGCCGACAAATATCTCTGCCTGCTTCACCGGAAACGAACCGGTGCCGACAACCCGCCAGCGGTTCCCGCCAAGCGATTCAAGTTGGACACCCAGCGTCTTCAACGCGTCGAGCATCACGTGCGAATCATCGGAATCCAGCACGCCATTCAGCAGCGTCTCGCCCTGAGCCAGGGCTGCCAGCAGAAGCACCCGGTTGGTGATGCTCTTCGAGCCCGGCAGCGTCATGTCGCCCGCCAGGCGAGTCGCCGGGGGCAGATCGAGATGCGCGGTCATTCGGGATTCGGTTCCGCGCCGGCGTTGAAACGGGCCAGCCAGGCGTCACGCCGATCACGCGCCGCAGCCATAAGCGACTCCAGCGCAGCGCCGTCACCTGCCGCGATCAGCGCCCGCAGATGGGCCAGACGCTCGCCGTACGCGTCGATCTCCGCCAGCAGCGCAACGCGATTGTTGAGCGCGATATCGCGCCACATTTCAGGTGATGAGGAGGCGATGCGAGTGAAATCCCGGAAGCCCCCTGCAGCAAAGCTGAAGAGCTCTTCGGCATCTGCGCGACGGGCAATGTCATCCACCAGCGCGTAGGCCAGCATGTGCGGCAAGTGGCTCACGGCGGCAAACACGGCATCGTGCCGCGCGGCCGCCATGCGGCTCACGCGCGCGCCGCAAGCTTGCCACAACGCTTCCACGCGTTCGACATCCGCCGGTCGATTCTCGGCGAGCGGCGTCAGCACGACGTGGCGCCGTTCAAAAAGCGCCGCTTCCGCCGCCACCACTCCGGACTTTTCCCGTCCGGCAATGGGATGTGCAGGAACAAACTGACAGGCGCGATCGCCCAGCCCAGCCCGGGCCGCGGCGACCACATCCTGTTTGGTGCTGCCGGCATCAGTGACCACGCAACCCGCTGGCAGCACCTCGCGGAGCGTCGCAAAGATCTCCGGCATCTGGCGCACCGGCGTCGCGATCAACACCACATCCGCATCCACGACCGCCTCGCGAGTATTCGCAGCGGATCGGTCGATCACGCCAAGGCGCAGGGCCTCATCCAGCGAAGCGGATGTGCGCCCCAGGCCAACGACCTCGCCCACCGCAGCCGCGCGCTTCAGCGCCAGCGCAAACGATCCGCCGATGAGGCCGACGCCGATGATGGCAAGGCGCGGCAGCGACATGCGTCAGACAGCCGACAGCGCGGCGTCCAGCGCGGCCAGGAAGCGCTCGTTCTGGGCGGCGGTGCCGATGGTGACGCGCAGATAGTCCGGCAATCCGTAGCCGGCGATGGGACGGACGATCACACCCTGCTTCAGCAACGATTCAAAGACCTTGCCCGCTTTCGGGCCGATCTTGAACGTGATGAAGTTGCCGTATGCCGGCAGGTAGGCAATCCCACGCGCTTGAAAAGCGGCGCGCAAGTACGCGAGCCCGTCGGCATTGAGCTTGCGGCTCCGGGTGATGAACTCGTCATCCGCCAAGGCCGCAACAGCAGCCACCATCGCCAGATGATTGACATTGAACGGCTGGCGCACACGGTTCATGAGATCGATCAGTGCCGGTGCGGCGAAGCCGAAGCCGATGCGCAAACCAGCCAGGCCGAACGCCTTGGACAGCGTGCGCGACAGGATCAGGTTGGGAAACTCCGCGAGCCACGGCACGCTGTCATAGGCGTCCGCGCCGTCCAGATACTCGCCATACGCTTCATCGACCAGCACCAGAACCCGCTCGGGCACTCGCTTCAGAAAGGCATGCAATGCGCTGCCGGACACGAAAGTCCCGGTCGGATTGTTGGGATTGGCGAGGAAGATGAGCTTGGTGTCCGGTCGGATGGCGGCCAGCATGCCGTCCAGATCGTTGCCGAAATCCTTGGCTGGCACTTCGATGCCCGTCGCACCCACCGCCTGCGTGGCGAGCGGGTAAACGGCGAAGGCGTGCTGGGAGTAGATCGCGGTATCGCCCGGCTGAAGAAAGGTGCGCGCCGCCAGTTCGAGGACATCATTCGAACCGTTGCCAAGGATGATCTGCTGGGCCTGCACACCGAAGCGCTGGCAAATCGCCGCCTTGAGCGCGAAGCCGCCACCATCGGGATACAGCGCGAGGTCGTCCAATGCCAGGCGAATCGCGGCCAGCGCCTTGGGCGAAGGACCCAGCGGGTTCTCGTTGGACGCGAGCTTGATAATGTCGGCCTCGGCCATGCCCAGTTCGCGGGCGACATCGGAGATGGGTTTGCCCGGTGAGTACGGCGCGATGCTGCGAATA
Source organism: Burkholderiales bacterium (assembly GCA_033764435.1). Taxonomy (GTDB): domain Bacteria; phylum Pseudomonadota; class Gammaproteobacteria; order Burkholderiales; family Usitatibacteraceae; genus JAEUMY01. Next base: position 122,252 of record JANRIX010000002.1, on the reverse strand, counting down.
TTCGCCGGGGCGAGTTGGGTCAGATCCATGCGATGGCAATCAGAATTGGCGTTGAGTGACGGAGGTTGCAGCAAGCAGCGCAATCGGTCAGATGACCGCTTGCGGATAGGAGCCGAGGACTTTCACGTATCCGGCAATGCCCTGAAGCTCGGCCAGTGCCTCGGCCAGGTTGGCATCGTCGCGATGACCTTCCACGTCGACAAAGAACAGATACTCCCAGATGGCCACGCGCGAGGGGCGCGATTCAAACTTGGTCATCGAGACACCGCGCTGGGCGAAGGGCGTGAGCATTTCATACACGGCACCGGCACGATTCCTGGCCGACAGCACGAGCGAGGTCTTGTCTTTCCCGGACGGCGTGGGCTGGTAGTTGCCGAGGATGAGGAAGCGCGTGGTGTTGTTGGGCTCGTCCTCGATATTGCTGGCAAGGAGTGTCAACCCATAATGCGCTGCCGCGGTATCGCCAGCCACCGCGGCGGAGCCCGGCTCCAGCGACGCGCGCCGCGCCGCCTCGGCGTTCGAGGACACCGCCACGCGCTCGGCGTTGGGCAGATTGTTGTTCAGCCACTCGTGGCATTGGGCCAGCGACTGGCCGTGCGAAAACACGCGCGTGATGGCCTTGAAATCCGCATGGGTCCGGCTCATCAGGTGGTGATGAATGCGCACCAGCACCTCTCCGCAGATGTTCATCGTGCTCTGGGGCATCAGGTCCAGCGAGCGGCCCACCGCACCCTCGGTGGAGTTTTCGACCGGGACGACACCGAAATCGGCCGCGCCGGATTCGACGGCGCGATAGACCTCATCGATACTCGGACAGGGAAGCGTATCCGCCCCTTCCCCAAAATGCTTGATGGCAGCCTTCTCGCTAAAGGTGCCCGCGGGCCCCAAGTAGGACACCGTGATCGGGCGCTCCAGGGCGAGGCAGGCCGACATGATTTCGCGGAAAAGGCGCGCGGCCACCTCGTCGGGCAGCGGCCCTTCGTTCAATTCCTTGATGCGACGCAGTACCTGCGCCTCGCGCTCGGGTCGATAGGCCTGGCCGACCTTGAGGCTGCCCACCTGTCTCGCCAGCGCCGCACGCTCGTTGAGACGCTTCAGGATCTCAGCATCCAGGGCATCGATGGCCTCGCGCAACTGGCTCAGTTGGGCAGTGGTGGCAACAGGCGGTGAGGAAGGAGGCTTTGAAGACACGGGTAGAGGCGCGGAAACAAGTCGCCGCACGGGGCGCAATTCAGGGCACGGTTGTGAGGGAGCGATTGGACAACGGCTCAAGTTTAACCGAGAGCCGGCCGCAAAGGCCTGCCGCAACGCGATGACTCAGCCGTTGCGCGCGGCAAAATCCTGCATGTAGGCCACCAACGCTTCGACGCCAGCGAGCGGCATGGCGTTGTAGATTGAGGCGCGCATGCCACCGACCACCTTGTGGCCCTTGAGTCCGGCAAGTCCCGCGGCGTCCGCACCGGCAAGGAAGGCCGCATTGAGCGCGTCGTCGGTATTGTTGCGGATCACGAACGGCACGTTCATGCGCGAGCGATCCGGCTTCGCGACCGGATTGGAGTAGAACCCGCCCGAGCCGTCGATGCAGTCGTACAGCAACTCGGCCTTGCGAATATTCGCAGCCTCGATACCTGCGAGCCCGCGCTGCGCTTTCAGCCACTTGAACGTGAGCCCGGCCAGATACACGGCGAAGGTCGGCGGCGTGTTCAGCATCGAATCATTGGCCGCCTGCTGGGTGAAATCGAACACCGACGGCGTAAGCGGATGGGCGCCGCCAAGCAGGTCATCACGAACGATTACGAAGGTCAGCCCGGACGGACCGATGTTCTTCTGCGCACCGCCGTAGATGCAGCCGTATCGGCTCACATCCATCGGGCGCGACAGGATGTGGGACGACATGTCTGCCACCAGCGGCACCTTGCCCGTGTCAGGCGTCCAGAAATATTCAACGCCCTGGATGGTTTCGTTGGTGCAGATGTGCACGTACGCGGCATCCGCGGAGAGTTGCCACTCGGCTTGAGCGGGCACACAGGTGAAGCGGCGATCCTCGCTCGACGCGGCAACATGAACCTGGCAGTACTTGCCGGCTTCCTTGGTGGCACCCGTGGACCAGTGACCCGTGTTCACGTAATCGGCTTTCGCCTTTCCGCGAAGCAGATTCATCGGCACGAACGAAAATTCGCCCTTGCCGCCGCCCTGAAGGAACAGCACCTTGTAGTTCGACGGAATGCCCAGCAACTCGCGAAAGTCGCGTTCGACTTCCTGTGCGACAGCCATGAATATCTTGCCGCGATGGCTCATCTCCATCACGGACATGCCGCTGCAGTGGAAATCGAGCAGCTCTTCCTGCGCCTGCCTGAGGACAGGCTCAGGAATCGCAGCCGGGCCCGCAGAAAAGTTGAAGACGCGGGCCATGCCGACGGCCTTTACTGCGCGGCAGACGGCTTGAATCGCTTCGTGACTTCCTCCTGAATCAGAGGCGCGCGGCGCTGCATCTGCTGCATGGTGAACTGCATCGACTCCTGCATGATGACAGGGATCTTGGCCATGGTCTTGCGACCGACAGGCGAACGATAGAAATCAGCCAACTGGTCGATTTCCTCGGTAGTGAAATGCCGGGCATAGAGCTGGATGGCGTTCTTCTGAACGTCATCCAAGAATTCCTTGCCGAGAAACTGATTCATCAAGGTGTTGCTCAGCGAGGGCATCTCGGCCTCGATCTTGGCGATGGCTTCTCGCTTTTGGTCTTCCGAGAGCCTCGACGATTCAATGGTGGACCGCGCCGCTCCCATCATCTGCTGGGGCATGGACGCCTTCATCAAGTTCATGCTCTGGGACATGGTCTTCTCGAAATCCATCGCATCGAACAGACGGTTGATTGCCGCTTCCTTCGAGGCGTCGACTGTCTCGTTGGCGCTGACGAACGGGGCGCCCAACAAGGCAATGGCATTACAGAGAATCAGGACCAGCTTCTTCATGCATCCTCTCCTTCTTCATCGGATTCCACGATTTTCTGCAACCCGGACAGTTTCTGTCCCTCATCCAGATTGATGAGCGTGACGCCCTGGGTTGAACGGCCCATTTCCCGAATCTGCTTGACCTTGGTGCGGATCAGCACACCGCCGGTCGTGATCATCATGATCTCGTCATCGGCACGCACCAGCGTGGCTGCCACCACTTTGCCGTTTCGGCTGGACGTCTGGATGGCGATCATGCCCTGGGTGCCGCGGCCATGGCGGGTGTATTCAGTGATCGACGTGCGCTTGCCGTAGCCATTCTCGGTGGCCGTCAGCACCGACTGCTGCTCATCTTCGGCCACCAGTAGCGAAATGACCTTGCCGCCTTTGGCCAGGTTCATGCCGCGCACGCCCCGTGCGTCTCGGCCCAGCGGACGGACGTCCTCTTCGTCAAAGCGGACGGCCTTGCCCTCGTCGGAGAACAGCATCACGTCATGCTTGCCATCGGTCAGCGCAACGCCGATGAGCGTGTCGCCCTCATCAATCGCGATGGCGATGATGCCGGCCTTGCGCGGATTCGAATAGGCGGACAGTGCCGTCTTCTTGACCGTGCCTTCGGCAGTCGCGAAGAACACGTACTTGTCCTCGACAAACTCCTTGACCGGCAGCACGGCACTGATCTTCTCGCCCTCGGACATCTGCAGCAGATTCACGATCGGCTTGCCGCGGGACGCGCGCGAACCCTGCGGAATCTCGTACACCTTGATCCAGTACACGCGTCCCTTGTTGGAGAAGCAGAGCACGTAGTCGTGGGTGTTGGCGATGAAGAGCGTCTCGATGAAATCGTCTTCCTTGGTCGCGGTGGCCTGCTTGCCGCGGCCGCCGCGTTTCTGCGCGCGATAATCCGTGACCGGCTGGTACTTGATGTAGCCGGCATGGGACAGCGTCACGACCACCTCTTCGGAGGCGATGAGATCCTCCATCGACATTTCCTGGCCGTTCACCACGATCTCGGAACGGCGCTTGTCGCCAAACTGCTCCTTGATCTGCTTCAGTTCGTCGGAAATGATGGCCGTGACGCGCTCGGGCTTGGCGAGGATGTCCAGCAGATCCTCGATTTTCGCGATGACTTCCTTGTACTCGCCGGTGATCTTGTCCTGCTCCATGTTGGTCAGGCGCTGGAGCTGCATTTCCAGAATGCGCTGCGCCTGCACGTCGGAGAGGCGATAACCCTGCTTGGAGAGTCCGAATTCGCGCGGCAGGTGCTCGGGTCGGAATGACTCTGCCGTGGCGCGCGCCAGCATGTCCTCAACCAAGGTGGACCGCCAGGTCTTTGCCATCAATTGCTCTTTGGCGATGGCGGGTGTTGCGGCGGCCTTGATGAGCGCGATGATTTCATCGACGTTCGACAGCGCGACCGCCAGACCTTCGAGAATGTGGCCACGCTCGCGCGCCTTGCGCAGCTCGAACACCGTGCGGCGCGTCACCACTTCGCGCCGATGGCGCAGGAAGTTGGTCAGGAACTGTTTCAGGTTCAGCAGCTTGGGCTGATTGTCCACCAGCGCCACCATGTTCATGCCGAACGTTTCCTGCATCTGCGTCAGCTTGTACAGGTTGTTCAGCACGATTTCAGGCACTTCACCGCGCTTCAGCTCGATGACGAGACGGATACCCTTCTTGTCCGACTCGTTGCGCAGGTCGGAAATGCCTTCCAGCTTCTTATCCTTGACCAGCTCGTTGATCTTGTTGAGGATCTGGTCACCGCCGATCTGGTACGGCAGCTCGTCGACGATGATGGCCTGGCGTCCACCCTTCTCAAGATCCTCGAAGTGGCAGCGGGCGCGCATGACCACTCGGCCGCGGCCAGTGCGATAGCCGTCGCGGACGCCATCCAGACCATAGATGATGCCGGCGGTGGGAAAGTCCGGTGCCGGGATGAGCTTGATCAGCTCCTCGATGTCGATCTCGGGGTTCTGCAGCACCGCCAGACAGCCCTCGATGACTTCGTTGAGGTTGTGCGGCGGAATGTTGGTGGCCATGCCGACCGCAATACCGGTGGCGCCGTTGACCAGCAGATTCGGCACCTTGGCCGGCAGCACCAGGGGCTCTTTCTCGCTGCCGTCGTAGTTGGGACCGAAGTCGACCGTTTCCTTGTCCAGATCGGCCAGCATTTCATGCGCGATCTTGGCCATGCGGATTTCGGTGTAGCGCATGGCTGCCGCATTGTCGCCATCGACAGAGCCGAAATTGCCCTGACCGTCGATCAGCGGGTAGCGCAGCGAGAAGTCCTGCGCCATGCGGACGATGGTGTCGTACACCGCCGTGTCGCCGTGCGGGTGGTATTTACCGATCACGTCGCCGACGATACGCGCCGATTTCTTGTACGGCTTGTTGTAGTCGTTCGAGAGCTCATGCATCGCATACAGAACGCGCCGATGCACCGGCTTCAGGCCGTCGCGCACGTCCGGCAAGGCCCGACCCACGATCACGCTCATCGCATAGTCAAGGTACGACTTGCGCATTTCTTCTTCGAGACTGACCGGCAGGGTTTCCTTGGCGAATGATTCCATGACTCTAACTTCCTGAATTTGAATAGTTTTTAACTTGCCTTCTGGAACAAGGCAACCGCCAATCGTAACACATTCCGCTTGTCATTCCCCGGTCTCGGCAACCCTCAAACCACAATAGGTTGTGTGCCCGAAGTGTTGCATCCGCACAACTCGGCCGGGTCAGGTGTTGCGCAATTCCCGACGCTCCGGTTGTGCCGCAAAAGACCTATCGTGTATGATTTATTTGGCTCAAAAAGCGCTTTACGTCGCTTGTCATGCCTGAAATTTGGCTCACAACGACGGCAATTGCTGCAACATTTGTAAAGCAATCTGCAACGACAATAATTTCCTCTTATCTCTTGGGAGCATCAAATGACGACCTCCAACATGAACAAGCTGGTCCTCGGCGTCGCCGCCCTGGCCGTCTCCGGCCTAGCCTTCGCGGGCGTGACCCCGAACGTGACCGACGCGGCTGGCAACCCGGTGCGTGACGCCTCCGGCAACTGCGTGCAGTCCTCCGGCATCAACCACCCGGATTGCATGCCCAAGAAAGCCGCCGAACCGGCCAAGCCCGCTGCACCGGCAACGCCCGCTGCGCCGTCAACCCCTGCCGCACCCGCCAAGCCCGCTGATGCGCCGAAGGCACCCGCCTCGGTCAAGCAAGCCATCACGATTCAGGCGGAGGCGCTGTTCGACTTTGATAAGTCCGTACTGAAGCCCGAAGGCATGAAAGCTCTGGACGAAGCCGTTCCAAAACTGAAAGGACTCGAGCTCGAAGTCGTCATCGTGACTGGCCACACCGACTCGATTGGCAGCGAAGCTTACAATCAGAAGTTGTCGGAGCGGCGCGCCGCGACTGTGCGCGATTACCTTCGCCACAGAGGGATTTCTGGCGGTTTCATAACCATGCTGGGCAAGGGTGAAACTCAGCCTGTCGCCTCCAACAAGACCGAAGAAGGCCGTGCAAAGAACCGCCGCGTCGAAGTCCAATTCAAGGCCGTGAAGCAGTAATCCGGGCCCCAAGCCCCATGAGAAGCCCCGCATAATGCGGGGCTTCTTTTTTGTGGCTACGATTCACTCATGAACGAAGCACTATTGCTGCCCAGCTGGATCGTGCCGGTTCGCCCGGCGGGCGTCATTCTCACTGACCATGCACTGGCCATCCGCGATGGCCTCATTGCCGCCGTGCTGCCACGTGCGCAGGCTGAACGCGAATATTCGCAGTGGCCCCGCATCGAGCTTCCCGGCCATGTGCTGATGCCGGGACTCGTCAACCTTCACGCGCATTCCGGCATGAGCCTCATGCGCGGCCTGGCCGACGATCAGCCGTTGATGACCTGGCTGAACGAACACATCTGGCCGGCAGAAGGCAAAGTCGTCAGCAGAGAATTTGTCCATGACGGAACGCTGCTTGCCTGTGCCGACATGTTGAAGAGCGGCGTGACCTGCTTCAACGACATGTATTTCTTCCCCGATGCCGCTGCCCGCGCTGCGCTCGCCATGCGCATGCGCGCAGTCGTGTCCATGACCGCACTGGAATTCCCGACGCCGTACGCGGCCACGGCGGATGAGTATCTGGACAAGGGTCTTGCCGCGCATGCGGAACTGCGGGATGAGCCGCTGCTTGGCTTCACCTTCGGCCCGCATGCGCCCTACACGGTCTCGGATCGTACTTTCGAGCGCATTGTCATCCTCGCCAACGAGCTCGACCTGCCGATTCACATTCACGTCCATGAGACCGCTGCAGAAGTCGCCGAGGGGGTGAAACTGCACGGCAAGCGGCCGCTGGAGCGCCTTCGCGACCTGGGCGTGGTCGCACCCAACCTTCTCGCCGTGCATGCCGTGCATCTCACACCGGCAGAGATTGATCTGCTGGCAGAGAACGGCTGCCACATTGCCCACTGCCCGGCGTCCAACCTGAAGCTGGCGAGCGGCATCTCGCCCGTCGCGGCCATGGTCAAGGCCGGGGTGAACGTCGGCATTGGCACCGATGGCGCCGCAAGCAACAACCGGCTCGACATGCTGGCGGAAATGCGCCTTGCCGCCCTGCTGGCAAAGGGCGCTTCCGGCGACGCGGGCGCGGTGCCGGCGGCGGAGGCGCTCTCCATGGCCACGTTCAATGCGGCCAAGGCGCTCGGCATGGACGACCGCATCGGGTCGCTCGAGCCCGGCAAGCGTGCGGACATCGCCGCACTCGACTTTGCCCGGGTCGAGACCACGCCTTGCTTCGACGTGATTTCGCACCTGGTCTATGCTGCATCGAGCGAAAACGTGACCCATGTCTGGGTCGACGGGGAACTCCTGCTCAAAGACCGCGTCCTCACCCGGATTGATGAACGCGAACTGATCGCCAAGGCCCACGCATGGAAAGCACGCATTCAACCCTAGACACCCCCAACGTCGATCCGGCTGAACTCGCCAAGTTCGGCGCGCTGGCATCGCGCTGGTGGGACCCGAACAGTGAGTTCAAGCCACTGCATGACATCAACCCGTTGCGTCTCGGTCACATCGAGCGCAAGGTCGGCGGCTTGGCGGGCAAGCGCGTGGTCGACGTCGGTTGTGGCGGCGGCATTCTCGCCGAAAGCATGGCCGCCAAAGGCGCGCGCGTCACCGGCATCGATCTGTCCGAGAAGCCCCTTGGTGTGGCCAAACTGCACCTGCTGGAAAGCGGTCAGCAGGTGGACTACCGCCTGCAATCTGCGGAGGATCTGGCTGCCGCGGAGCCGGGGCAGTTTGATGTCGTCACCTGCATGGAAATGCTGGAACACGTGCCCGATCCGGCATCGACCATTCGTGCCTGCGCGACGCTGGCCAAGCCCGGCGGCTGGGTCTGGTTCTCGACGCTGAATCGGAACCCGAAGTCGTATCTCTTCGCGATCATCGGCGCGGAATACGTGCTGCGCCTGCTGCCGCGCGGCACACACGATTACGCCCGCTTCATCACGCCGGCCGAATTGTCCGGCATGGCACGCGACGCGGCGCTTGACCCGGTCGATCTCACCGGCATGACCTACAACCCGTTCACCAAGGTCTATTCCTTGGGCCGCGATGTGGATGTGAACTACATCGTCGGGTGCATGAAGCCGTGACAACACGCATGCGCCGCCGCCAGTTCCTGGGCACGCTGGCCGCGCTGGCCGCCAGCCCGGCAGCCAGCGTGTTCGCACGCGAGGCGCAGTCGCCGCGTCGGCTCATCCTGATCTACCTCATGGGCGGCAATGACGGCTACAACACGGTCGTGCCGTACACGGACAAGGCGTATTACGCCATGCGCCCCAGCATCGCCGTGGCCCGCGATGCGGTCTTGCGCCTGGACGATCGGTTCGGCCTGCATCCCATGCTCGATCCACTGAAGCCCATCTGGGATTCGAAGGAGCTTGCCATCCTGCAGGGCATCGGCCTTCCGGAAGTGCACGACCAGCATTACAGCGATTACGAGCGCCTCGTCACCGGCACCGGTCCAGACGAGTACTTTGCTGACGGCTGGGCCAGCCGCGCGCTGGCCCCCAGCATGGCCTCGCGCGCACTGGATGCCGTCGCGCTGGATGCGCTGGACATTCGCGAAGGGGACGCCATGGGTCCGTTCCGCGGTGGCCGTCTGCGCGTCATCAACTCACCTTTTCCTGCCGAGCTGACCGCGACGCGAGACTTCGCCCAAGCCACCCACCTCGTCACGCCCTCGCTCGCAAACAAGCCACTACCCGCGTACTCGCCCCTCGCGTTGCAGACCCGCTTTGCAGACGAGCCCTTCGGCCACGGCTTGCGCGCCGCCGTGGAGCTCGCGAAGTCGCGCCCGGACTTGCCCGTCATTCACATCACGCTGGATGCGCTGGATGGCGACCGCCATCACTGCTTCGACACGCACTGGAAACAACTCGAGTACCACGGCGATGGCCTGCGCCGGCTCGGGAGCGGTCTCGCCAGCCTGAGGGCCGCACTCATCGAAGCCGGCCTGTGGGACAGCACGCTGGTCGCCACGTATGACGAATTCGGCCGCTCGCCTCGGGAGAACAAGGATCGCGGCACCGAGCACGGCTGGGCCAGCACCCAGTTCGTGATGGGCGGACGGGTCAACGGCGGCTTTTACGGCCGCGCACCGGCACTCACCAACGTCCACTGGATCGGTGGCGACCGTCCGGTCATCGACTACCGCCAGCTCTACACGACCGTCATTGAATCGTGGTGGGGCGGCAACGCGGCCGGCGTATTTTCCCAGCGCTTCCGCCCTCTCCCGCTGTTGCGCACGTGAACGGGCGCCGTACCCGTGCGGTGCTGTTCGATCTGGACGGCACGTTGGCCGACACTGCGCCCGACATGGCGCGCACCCTCAATGCCATGCGTGCGAAGCGCGATCTTGCCCCGCTGGCGCTTGCGAATATTCGCACCCACGTCGGCAGCGGGGCACGGGGCATGGTCGGCGTGGGCTTTGGCCTGACCCCGTCCGATCCCGATTTCGCAGCCTTGCGCGACGAGTTTCTCGACACCTATGCGCAAGATGTCTTTGCCGACACGCGCCTCTTCCCCGGCATGCCTGAACTGCTGGACAGCCTCGAAGCCGGCGGCATTGCTTGGGGGATCGTCACCAACAAGGCGAGCCGCTTCACCCTCCCGCTGCTGGAGGCGCTGGCGCTCCGTGATCGCGCGGGCTGCATCGTCTGTGGCGACACCACACCGCACGCCAAGCCGCATCCCGAACCCCTGCTGCACGCCTGCCGCAAGGTGGACGTCGCCAGTGCGGACGCCCTCTACATCGGCGATGACATCCGTGACGTGCAGGCTGCGCGCAGTGCGAATATTCGCGTGCTGGCCGCAGGCTGGGGCTACCTGGGTGCGGGAGCACCGCCCGAGGACTGGGACGCGGACGCGGTGCTCGCGCATGCAAGCGAGATTTCCTTGCACCTCTAGGACACGCAGCAGGCCATTCATCGCTTGATCCTGCGCCAGTGATTGCAGCGAAATGTGGCCCAACGTCGCATTCGGGTTGCAACTGGCAGCAATCGAAGACATTCCGGCGACAAAGACGTACAGATCGCCATGTCACGATCCGTAGCATCCGTCTCGTTTTCCACACCCAACGAGAGGGAACGCAATGCAAAAACCACAAACCGCCCGATTGACCCGACAACTTGCGGCAATCGGCCTCATCAGCTTGGGCGGCATGACCGCCACCTCGCTGTGGGCACAGACGTCTCCGCCCCCCAAGCCGGAAAAAATCGAAGTCACCGGATCGGCCATCAAGCGCATCGACGCAGAGGGCCCGGCACCGGTGGAAATCATCACCAAGAAAGACATTGAGCGCACTGGCGCCACATCCATCAATGAATTGCTGAAGTCGCTGTCCACGGTCGACATCTTCGACCAGGGCGAACTGGCCTCGAACAGCCCGTCCGGTTCCGGCACCGCCAATGTGCTGCTGCGCGGCCTGGCCGAGACGGACACGCTGGTGCTGCTGAACGGCCGCCGCCTGCCCGTCAATGCGCTGTACGACTCCTCCGGCGCGGGCGCCGCAGTGGACGTCAACATGATTCCGCTGTCCGCCATCGAGCGCATCGAGATCCTGAAGGACGGTGGCTCGGCCATCTATGGCGCGGACGCGGTTGCCGGCGTGATCAACTTCATCACCAAGAAGTCCTACGAGGGCATCGATCTGCGCGCCGGTTTGGGCCGCTCCAGCCGCAGCGACGGTGACGAACAGAACGTGGGGCTGTCGGCTGGCTTCGGCAACTACGACAAGGACCGCTTCAACGTCCTGGTCGCGTTCGACTACTTCAAACGCGATCCCATCCTGCGCGCGGACCGCGAAATTTCGCGCTCATCGGACTTCCGTCGCTTCGGTGGCAACGACGGCCGTTCCAGCTTCGCGCCGCAGGGCAATTTCATTGACCCGAATACGGGCGCATTCACCGGCCAGAGCGCGCGTCCCTGCCCGCCCGAGCTGTTCAGCGGCGGTCGCTGCCGTTACGACTTCAACACGTCCATCCTGACGTCCATCAACGGCGCGGATCGCACCAGCGCGATGGCCACGGCATCGTTCAAGCTGTCTGACACGACGCGCCTCTTCGGCGAAATCATCTACGCCAAGACCGAAGACAAGTTCGAGGCCCATCCGGCACCGGACATCTACCCCTTCAACGGCGGCACCGGTCTCATCTTCGGCCGATTCCTCCAGGCGGGGCCGCGCACGACGGAACGCGAATCCGAGCTCACCCGCATTGTCGGTGGCGCGGAAGGCAGCGTCGCAGGCATGGACTGGCTGGTCACGGCCGGCGAAGGCAAGAGCGAGGTCAACAACCAGGACTCGAACTACCTCAACGCCACCATATTCGCCAACCTGGTGAACTCTGGCCAGATCGACCCGACCAGCACCAGCAATCCGCAGGCACTGGTGGACAGCGCCAAGGTGCGGCCCAACCGCATCGGTGAGAGCAAGACGCGCTTCATCGACGGCAAGGTCACCGGCGAAGTCATGCAGCTTGCCGCCGGTCCGCTGGCGTACGCCGTAGGCGCCAGCTGGTGGAAGGAAGAGCTGACCGACACCCCCGACCCACTGACGCAGCAGGGTCTCGTCGCCGGCAGCATCCAGCAGGCACCCGTGGCCGCGGCACGCACTGCCAAGGCCGTGTTCGCCGAATTCGCCGTGCCCGTCACGAAGAACATCGAGGCCCAGCTCGCGGTGCGCCACGACAAGTACCCGAACAACAGCAAGACCAGCCCGAAGATTGCCTTCCGCTTCACGCCAACCAAGGAATTGCTGTTCCGCGCGTCGTATGCGGAGAGCTTCCGCGCGCCGAGCCTCAAGCAGCTCTTCGGCGGTCAGGAAGAGGGTGCGGTCAACATCACGTTCAACGGCGTCCCTGATGTGCCGGCGTTCCGCGTCACGGGTTCCAACCCTAATCTGAAACCCGAGACCGGCGAGTTCATCAACGTCGGTGTGGTCTGGGACGTGACGCCCAACATTTCCGTGTCAACAGACCTCTTCAACATCAAGAAGAAGGACAACATCAACACGCCGGACGTGGACTACATCGTGGCCAATCGTCCCGATCTCGTCACGGTGGGCGCCGACTCGCGCATCCGCGTGCAGCAGCTCTTGACCAACATTGCTGATACCGAGATCAGCGGCGTGGACGTTGACCTGCGCGTGCGTATTCCCGGCACCGCGATCGGCAACATCAGCATGCGCAATGCGGCCACGTACTACGACAAGATCAAGAAGCGCAACACTCCGCAGGACCCGCTCTTGAACTATGCGGGCACCTACGGCCAGGCGCGCTGGCGCAACACGTTTGCCATCACCGCGGAAAAAGGCCCTTGGGCCGCGACCGCCACCGTGCGCACCGTGTCCGGCTTCGCCGATGAGGATGATCCGTCCGTCATTGGCGCTGCGACCCGTCGTGTGGAAACCCATGACGAGATCGACGTCGTCGCCAGCTACACCGGCATCAAGAAGATGAAGATCGATGTGGGCATCAAGAACCTGCTCGACATGATGCCGCCCTACAGCCTGCAGAACACGTCGAGCAATGACTACACGCAGGCGGGCTTTGCCGAGCTGTACAACAACCGTGGCCGTTTCTGGTTTGCCACGCTGTCATATCAGTTCAAGTGATGCCATTCGCGACGGGTCCGCTGCCAGTCTGTGAGCGGATCTGAAGCACAAAAGTGTTGCAGCCGGCCCTCGCAAGGGGACCGGCTGTTGTTTTTTGACAACAAGCTTCGATTCTGTCGATTCGCAATCAGCACGCATGAGGACGCGAATATTCGCGCCAAGCTCTTCAATTCATTCAGTTTTATCTCAACAATCCCGCGTCCGCACAGATTGTGATGATGCCGTGCAAATTCACCAACTTCCGATACAAACCGTCACACGAATCGGCCTAGCATGCCAACCATCACAAGCTTGCCGCACTAGCCCACGTGCAGAGACGACGAGCAGATGACATCGGGAGGGGAACTTGAACAGGAATCGCATCAGCTCAACTTCGCCGCCTGCTGACCTTCACGGTATCCTTGGCGATCTTCAACTTTCCGACGATCAGGGTGATGCGAACGTCTCCGTTGTTCTCGCTGCTGCCCCCACCGTCCCCGCCACCATGCGCCTGCTCTCCGACTACCCCCAGCATTCGTTGATCTCCCCGCGAATTCGGCAAGTTTGCATCGCGGTGGCCGTGTCCGCCGCAAGCTTTAGCGCACCGGGTCACGCTGCGATCCCTTTGCTCGGTCCGTGCGACCCGGACTTTCGCTCCGGTACGGGCTGCGCACCCGGCACGGCAAAGGACGAGCGTCCGGCGCCACCGGCTGTCGCGCCCAAAACGCCCAAGTCGACGCCTGCCCCAGCTGCCGCCCCTGCACCACTGAAATCGGTGCCCGCAGCCAAGTCACCGAGTGAAGCACGCCCGGAACCCGCCAACCAGGCCTCCCAGTCCGGCGACGACACCGGCACCCGGACCCAGCGCACCGATACAGCGGAAGACACGGCGCCGCTGACGCTGACGGTCGGCCCTTAAGCCGTTGCCCAGACCTGTCGCCACTGCTCTGTCGCCCCGGCTACTTCCTCACACCGCACCGAATCGCTGAAGCAGCCCCCTCGCCACCATGATCCGTCTATTCATAAAGATGTATGGCCTGTTGATCGCCACCCTCGTGGTGTCGTTCTACATCCAGACGGAAGTCATCGACTATTTCCGTTCGCTGTCCACGCCGGTCAATGTGCGCGAACGCTTCAGTGGCACCTTCTTCATGATCGAGCAGGAGTTGCAGCGCTCACCGCCGGCAACGTGGCAGGAGAAGGTTGCGCAGATGAAGCCAGGCTTCGGCACGCCCCTGAGTCTGGAGTCGCGCGCCACGCTGCAGGAAAGGTTTTCCCTGAATGGCGAAAGTCTCGCAGCGCTCGAAACCGGGCGCATGCTCACCCATGAACGCAAGCCCGGCGGCTACTTCCTCTCGAAGCGCGTAGGCGACAGCGACCAGGTCATCCTGCTGGAATTTCCCGGTCCGAGGGACATGCGCCGCGAGATCTACGCGATCAACTGGACCATTGAATTCCTCATGGTGGCGCTGCTGCTCTGGTTCTGGGTGCGGCCGTTCTGGCGCGACCTGATGGCGCTGCGCGGCGCGGCGGAGAAAGTCGGCACCGGCGATCTGGACGTGCAGGTGGACATGCCAAAGAGCTCGCCGCTATTTGACTTCGCCCACCGCTTCAATGAAATGACGACGCGTATCCGCTCGCTCATCACTTCGCAGAAGGAACTGACCAACTCGGTCTCGCATGAGCTGCGTACGCCATTGGCTAGGCTTCGTTTCAGCCAGCATCTCGCCACCGATGAACCCACCCCAGAGGGCAAGGACCGCTATCTCGCCTTGATGGATCGGGACATCGATGAACTGGATGAGCTATCGAGTGAGTTGCTAACCTACGCCAAGCTGGAAAGTGGTACGCCCGACGTGGTCCTGGTCAAGGTGCCCGCGGCCCCTTGGCTGGAGGACATACTGGATGCTGCCCGGCGCCTTGCCGATGCCGAAGCCGAGGCTACCGGCAAGGCCATCGCCATCGAGGGTAATCTGAAGGTGGCCGAGCTGGTCTGCGAGCCGCGCTATATGGCCCGCGCGCTGTCCAACCTGCTGCGCAACGCGCTCCGCTTCGCCGAGACCACCATTCGGGTCGACGTGAGCCAGGACGCCGAGGCGTTCCGCATCACCGTCGATGACGACGGGCCCGGCATCCCGACCAGCGAGCATGAACGCCTGTTTCAGCCCTTCACCCGGCTCGACAAAAGCCGCGACAGGGCCACTGGCGGCTTTGGCATGGGGCTCGCCATCGTGCGCCAGATTGCCGTCTGGCATGGCGGCACCGCGCGCATGGGCGTCTCGCCGGCTGGCGGCGCACGCATCATCATCGAATGGCAGGTGTCCGTCCCCGGTCGCAGCCCTGCGGTGACGAACCGTCATGCGCCGGCACAAACCGCTACGAATCCCGCTCCGGCAAGCGTCTAATCTTCAGTGTGTGACGTTCGGCGTCCGCGGGTGCCCTGATTGCGGTCCGCGCACGCTGACGCCGATCGCCGGGTGAGTCCCGGCGCCCGTCGACAAAGCCGCTACACTAGGAGCTCCATATGGATCTGCAGGCCAGCCGCCCCATGCCTCAACCCACCCTGCCCCCGCCTCCGGCTGTCGCCCCCACCTCGCACCGTGTCCTCGTGGTGGAGGATGACACTGGCCTCGCCAACCTCATCGCCGACTACCTGTCCAAGAACGACATGGAAGTGCTGTGCGAATCTCGCGGTGATCGCGCGTTGGACCGCATCGCGCGCGAACAACCTGACCTCATCGTGCTAGACGTAATGCTCCCCGGCAAGGATGGATTCGAGATTTGCCGGGAGCTGCGCGGCCAGGGCGGCCCGCTCGGTGAGACACCCGTGGTCATGCTCACCGCGCGCGAGGAAGATTTCGACCAGGTGCTTGGCCTGGAGCTGGGCGCCGACGACTACCTGGCCAAGCCCGTGCAGCCGCGTGTGCTGCTGGCCCATATCAAGGCCATCCTGCGCCGCTCCACCCAGAGCGAAAAACCGGCCAGCGAAAGCGAAGCCCTGCAGTTCGGCAAGCTGCGCATCCACTTCGTGGCCCGTGAGGTCAATCTGAACGGCCGCAACATCGATCTCACCACCGCCGAGTTCGACCTCCTGTGGCTGCTCGCATCGCATGCCGGCAAGGTGCTCACCCGCAACGAAATCCTGAAGGCGCTGCGCGGCCTCGACTACGACGGCACCGACCGTTCCATCGACTCGCGCATTTCCCGCCTGCGCCGGAAGCTCGGTGACGATGCCGTGGCCTCATCGCGCATCAAGACCATCCGTCCCCACGGCTATCTCTTCAGCCCCACCGCCTGGTGATTTCCGTGCGCGCTCTCGGCGTCTGGCTGGCGGTGTTGTCGTTGACTGCCCTGTCCTGCTCGACGCCGATCGCCGCACAGCCAGCGACCCCGGCAGCGGCGGCGACGCCCAAGCTGTTCGCCGTCGAAATCACCACCGGCCCCGGTTGGGATACGGCCAAGCCGCCGCCCCAGCAGGCGTTTTTCCGGGAGCATTCGGCGCACCTGAAGAAGCTGCGCGATGAAGGCCGCATTCGGATGGGCGCGCGCTACGCAGACAAGGGGCTCATCGTGATCGAAGCGGCGGATGAGGCCGAGGCCCGCGCGCTCATCGAAGCCGATCCGTCGATGAAGGCGGGCACCTTCAAGTTCACCCTGGCCGAAATGCGGGTCTTCTATCCCGGTCAGGTCGGCAGCGAGCGGAAGCCCTCGCCCTGACGCAACGCGGGGGGCCACGGCGAATATTCGCAGGCCCGCGCGTCTGGATCCGCGCCACCATTGATCTGTGACCAAATGCGGCCCGGACTGCATCGGCCGCCACGGCGTGTCCCGGTTTCTGTCCGGCTTGCTCGAATGCGCGTCCATTCACCTGATCTGCCCTGCGCTGGCCTCAATCGCCAAGCGCGGTGACCCTGCGGTACACACTGGTACGAACTTGTGGCGCGCAGGGAATCAATATCAGTGCGCAGCGTGTGCTGCGAGCCCTGATGGAGTCACCATGAACACCTCCCCGCGCAAACTCTCCGCACAAGTACTGATCGCCGCCGCCATGCTGGCCCTGTCCGCCGCCGGACACGCCGGCCCGAGCAATCTCTGGACCGACAATCATGGCCACAACTCCATCGCCGTGCCGCTGGACACGCCGAACCAGGGCATCGCCCGCGCCCGGCTGTTGATGGAAGACCAGCAACACCTCCGCGCCGCTCGCGCCCTGCACAAGATCGTCACCCGCTGGCCGCAGGCCAGAGAGGCGCATGAAATGCTCGCCGAGGCACTGATGAAGCTGGGCGACACCGAGATGGCCGAAAAGCATGCGCGCCTCGCGCGTTCGGGCGGCGCGGGTGCGGAGCCCATTTCGACGGTCAACTGACTTTGCAGTGAGTCGTGCCGGGCGATGGCCCCGGCTGTCAGGCCGGGAGATCCTGCCAGGCGCGGGGATCTTCCAGCGGTTCGAGGTGGATCAGGACTTCCGCATGCGGCACCGCCGCCCGGAGATCCGCCTCAACCTGCTCCACCAGATCATGTCCCGCCTGGACGGTCATGGCGCCGGGCACCAGCACGTGGACATCAATGAAATGGACTCGCCCGGCCTGCCGCGTGCGCAGCGCGTGATAATCGTTGCCGCCGGCACGCAGCCGGTCCAGCACGGCGCGGACCTTCTCCAACTCGTCCTCGGGAATGCTTTTGTCCATGAGGCCATCGAATGACCGGCGCATGAGCCGCCAACCCTCCGCCAGAATGTGCAGTCCGACGAGGATGGCGATCACGGCATCAAGCCAGATCCAGCCGGTGACGGCCACCAGCACCAGCGCCACCACCACGCCCGCCGTGGTCCACACATCGGTCATGAGATGGCGGCCATCCGCCTCCAGCGTGATGGAACGGTGCTCGCGACCGGCACGCAGCAGCACCTGCGCGCAGACAGCGTTGGCAATCGACGCCACCACAGACAGCGCAAGGCCGATGGGTGCCGACTCGATCGGCACCGGCGCCCAAAGGCGCGGCACCGACGTCCACAGGATCAGGCCGGCGGCGACAAAGATGAGCCCGCCCTCGACACCGCTGGAAAAAAACTCGACCTTGCCGTGACCGAACGGGTGATCCTCGTCCGGGCCGCGCCGGGCGTAGGTGAGCGATGCGAGCGCGATGACGGCCGCGACCAGGTTGACCCCGCTCTCGAGCGCATCCGACAGCAAGGCGACTGAACCGGTCACCCACCACGCGCCGCCCTTGAGCAGGATCACCACGGCAGAGGTCGCCAGCGACAGCCACGCGTAATGGGTCAGCCGAATACGGGGCGCGTCGGGCACACCCGGCCGCGTGCGGTCCACGGCCGGGGGCGATGAAGTGGAGTCCGACAGCGGCGGTGCGGGTTCGGGCATGGCGAATATTCGCTTGGGACAGCCGGTGAAGCATCCGGGCAGCGCGGTAGCGCGTACGTTGTTGACAGCGCCGCGCGGCGGCCATCGCATGTTCACGGCATTCGGGCGGCCAGCATAGCCGACTTTTACGGCCAGGATGGCTGATGCCGCGGTCACTGTGCTATTGTTTTCGCGCCATCCCGGGGAGAGGATGGTGTCCAGGCCCGAGACCGGTTGCCGGCCGTCCATACAACCAGACAAAGACACGACCATGGCCATTCAGTTTTCCACCCTCTGGAAGAAGTACTTCAACTCGGTCAACGCGGTGATCCGCGCCGCGCTCAGCTTTGCTGTGGTGATCTTCTTCATCATGTGCGAGGTTGGGGCCATCAACATCACCTTCTTCAAGCAGCTGGAGCTGCAGGCCTACGACACCCGGCTGCGCCTGACGATGCCACGCACGGTCGAGGACCGCGTGGTCATCATCGACCTGGACGAAAAAAGCCTGCAGGCAGAAGGCCGCTGGCCGTGGCCGCGCGACAAGATGGCGCTGCTCACCCGTCAGGCCTTCGACAAGTACAAGCTGAAGGTGCTCGGCTACGACATCGTGTTTTCGGAGCCGGACGAAACCTCCGGCCTGAAAACCCTGGAGGAGCTGGCCAAGGATGCACTGAGCGGGAACAGCGAGTTCCAGTCGGTCATGCCACGGCTGCGCAAGGATCTCAACTACGACGCGCTCTTCGCCGACACCATCAAGAACTACCCGGTGGTGCTGGGCTTCGTCGGTTCTTCCAACATCGCCGCATCCTCCAAACTGCAGATTGGTGCGCTGCCCGCCCCGACATTCACAGTCGACACGTTCAAGGACCCGAACTCCAACCGCAAACGCAACATCGTGGCCATCGAAATGGATGGCTACAGCGGCAACCTCAAGATCATCCAGGACAATTCGGCCAATACCGGCCATCTGCTGCCTGACCTGGACCAGGACGGCATTATCCGGCGCGTACCCATGCTGGCCAAGTTCCAGGGCGGGTACTACGAGTCCCTCTCGCTGGCGATGTACCGGACCTACCTGGACAACCATCCCCTCCGGGTCGAATTCGATGAGCGGGACAAGGCTTGGATCTACGGTCCCGAAGCCTTCATTGTGGGCAACACACGCATCGCCGTGGACGAACTGACCACGGCGCTGGTGCCGTATCGTGGCGAGTCGCCCAGCTTCAAGTACATCTCTGCCACCGACATCATCCGCGGCACACTCCCGGAAAACGAACTGGTCGGCAAGATCGCCATCCTTGGCACCTCCGCGCAGGGCCTGCTGGACCTGCGGAACACGCCCGTCGGCGCCGCGTACCCCGGGGTTGAAGTTCACGCCAACCTGCTGTCGGGCATGCTGAACAACTCCATCAAGGAGCGCTCGCAGTACGACGGCGAGGTCGGCGCCTTTCTGATGTTCATCACCGGTCTCATGATGGTGCTGCTGCTTCCGCGCCTCTCGCCACTCATGGCCACGCTGATGACCATCGGCATTCTCGCCGCTTTCATCGGCTTCAACATGTACAACTGGTCGTCAAAGAACACCGTGTACAGCATCGCGATGCCGCTCCTGATGACGTTCATCCTGTACGTGTTCAACATGGCCTACGGCTTCTTCGCCGAGGCGCGGCAGAAGCGCCAGATCGTGTCCAAGTTCGGCGAATACGTGCCGCGCGAACTGGTGGCGGAGATGGCCCAGAACCCCGAGGGCTACTCCATGGCCGGCGAGACGCGCGAGATGACCGTGCTCTTTTCCGACGTGCGTGACTTCACCACCATCTCGGAAAGCCTGCCTGCCGATCAGCTGGAAAAGATGATGAACGCCTACCTCACCCCGATGACCGAGGTGGTACAGGGGCAGCGCGGCACCATCGACAAATACATCGGCGATGCCATCATGGCGTTCTGGGGTGCGCCGCTGCCGGACGACAAGCATGCCGAGCACGGCATCAAGACCGCGCTGCAAATGCAGAAGGACATCCGCAAGCTGGATGCGCCGTTCAAGGAGAAGGGCTGGCCGGCCTTGCACATCGGTGTCGGTCTCAACTGCGGCAAGATGAGCGTGGGCAACATGGGCTCGTCCTTCCGCCGCGCGTACACGGTCATGGGCGACGCGGTGAACCTGGGTGCACGTCTGGAAGGCCTGACCAAGGAGTACGGCGTTGGCATCCTCGTGTCGGAGAACATCGTGAAGGCTGCCCCCATCGCCATCTACAAGGAACTCGACAAGGTGCGCGTGAAGGGCAAGCTTGAGCCGGTCGCCATCTTCGAACCCGTGGGCCTCATCGGTGAAGTGGGCGAGTCCGCCATCGATGAAGTCGAGCGCTTCCACAAGGCATTGGCCAAGTACCGCGCGCAGCAATGGGACGAAGCCGAGCGCATGCTGGTGGCACTTTCCCAGGCTGCACCGACCACCAAGGTCTACAAGGTGTATCTCGACCGCATCGCCGATCTGCGCAAGCAGGACCTCGCCCCGGATTGGGATGGCGTGTTCGTGTTCAAGACGAAATAGCCTGCACTCAAGCCCCGGGTCTTGCGAATATTCGCAGGGCCCGGGATGCATCACCGCCTCCTGCAGTCCTCACGGGACCTTCCCGTCCCGCTTCTCGCCCCGTGATCGCCTATCCCTTCCCCGACGTCCCCGCCCCCGGCACGACCCTCGAAGTCGCCCCCGGTGTGCACTGGCTGCGCATGCCGCTGCCCTTCGCGCTCAATCACATCAACCTCTGGCTGATCGAGGACGGCGACGGCTGGTGCATCGTCGACACGGGCTATGGCGTTGCGGCCACCCATGAGCTTTGGGAGCAGCTGTTCGCCGGCTCAATGCAGGGCCGTCCGGTCTCCCGCATCGTGGTGACGCATTACCACCCCGACCACATCGGCTGTGCAGGCTGGCTGCATGAGCGGACCGGCGCGCCGGTGCTCATCACCGAGGCCGAGTACCTGACGGCCTGGGCAGTACGGGAAGGCCTGGGCGGCTGGAGCCGCGCGGGTGGCAACGCGCTCTTTGCCAGTCACGGGCTCGATGCCAAGCGGCTGGAGGCGCAGGTCACCCGCGGCAACTCTTACAAGACGGGTGTGCCGACACTGCCGCCCACCACCACGCGAATATTCGCAGGCGACGTGCTCACCGTCGGCGGCCGCGAATGGCACATCCGCACGGTCTTCGGCCATGCGCCGGAACACGCGACGCTGTTCTCGCCCGAGCTCGCCGTGCTGATTTCCGGCGACCAGATCCTGCCGCGCATCACGACCAATGTCGGCGTGTGGGGCAACCAACCTGATGGCGATCCGCTGCAGCAGTTCCTCACCTCGGTGCGCACCTTCGGCGACCTGCCGGCGCAGACACTGGTGCTGCCCTCGCACGATCGACCCTTCACCGGCCTCCATTCACGGCTGGACCAGCTCATCGCGCATCATGACGCGCGCCTTGCGGAGGTCGAGGCCGCGTGCGCGGACGCACACACGGCGACTGAAATCCTCCCTGTGCTGTTCAAGCGCGAGTTGGACGATCATCAGCTCATGTTCGCCATGGCAGAGGCCATCGCGCACCTGAATCATCTCTGGCATGCCGGTCGGCTGATGCGGGATCGCGGCGCGGACGGCCTGTACCGCTTCCGGGCGGTCGCGCCCGGGCACGCGGGCGCTAGAGCGCCGGCAGGATCAGTGTGAACGTGCTGCCGCGCTGACCCTGCGGCTCGGTGCGGCTGTGCACGTCAACCCGTCCGCCGTGGCGCTCGGCCACAGTCTTCACGAACACCAGTCCGAGACCGATGCCCTCCGCCTCCGGCTGTCCTTCGCGCTGCAGGCGGGTGAATCGCCCGAACAGCCGGGGCAGATCCGCCTCGGCGATGCCGTGCCCCTGATCCGCCACGAAGACTGACCACTCGCCGCTGCCCTGCGCGGCCCGTCCCGCTGGCGCACCCGCCAACCCGAGGCGGACCACGCTGCCATGCGGGCTGTACTTGATGGCGTTCGACAGCAGATTCATGACGGCTCGCCGCAGGAGATCGCCATCACCGTTGACCATCGCCTCGGTGTCCGCACCGACGTCCAGCTCGATGCGCGTCCCGCGCGGCGCAGCCTGTGGCAGCGCCTCGTCACGCACCTCGTCGAGCAACGCGACCAGGTCAACCGGCGCGAGCTCGGTGCTGCGCAAACGCTCCGCGCGCGCAAGGCGCAGGAAGTCGTCTGCCAGGGTCAGGGTGCGCCGCGCGTAGCGACCCACGCGCTCGGTGAGCCTGGCCACCGGCATGGCGGCAGGCTCGGTGGCGTGCATTTCCAGCAGGGTGAGAATCGATGCCTGCGGCGCGCGCATGTCGTGTGACAGGAAGCGCAGCGCCTCGTCCCGCTTGCGCTCGGTCTCCTTCAGCGCGCTGATGTCGATCAGCGTGAGGATGCCGCCAATGCGCTCTCCGCTGGCCGCGTGGCACGGTGCAGTCTGCACCAGGTGCTCGCGTTCCGTGCCGCCGGCCGCGTGCAGCATCGCCTCATGGGCGAGCGGCAAGCCAGCCGCGAGCGCATCGACGACCGGCTGCCAGCCACCGCGCGTCTTCAGCTCCACACCGGTGAGCAATGCGGTGACCGGGCGCCCGGCCAGTTCGGCCGGCGATGACACGCCCGCCAGCCGCGCCATGCGAATATTCGCGAGGACCACGGCACCGTGGCGATCCACCACTGCGGTCGCATCGGGCAGGCTGTCCAGCGCATCGGTGACGAAGCGCTTCAGGTTGCGCAGCCGCTCGGTCGCCTCGCGCACAGACTGGATGCGCGCTTCCACACTTTCGCCGAGCGCCAGCGCGCCGGCTGACTTGACCCGATAGCTCTCCGCCTCTGTCGGCAGGAGGACGGGCTCGGCGGACAGGCGCTCGAATTCCTCGGCGAGATAACCCTGCGCCGCTTCCAGCCGGCGCCAGCTCCACAACGGATAGGCCGAGAACACGACCAGCAAGGCCGACGACGGCGCGAACCACACCTGGCCGTAACGAAACACCACTGCCGCGCCGACTGCCAGCGTGAGGGCGGCGACGCCGGTGAGCACGAGACCCTGGCGCGGCGTGAGGCGCACATAAAGCGCCATCACGATCAGCACCGCGATGAAGGCAAGCCATGCACCGCGCACCGGACCGGCGAGACGGATGTCGATGCCCTCGCTCAAGGCCTGCAGCACGTTGGCGTGAATCTCCACACCCGGAAGCGGCCGTGAACCGCCGGACACGGGTGTCGGAAATGCATCGCCCATCCCGGTGGCGGTCGCGCCGACCAGCACGAACTTGTCACGGAAGAAACCGGCCGGCACCTGCCCTGCCAGCACGTCGGCATACGACACCTGTGCGTATGATCCGGGCGGGCCGACAAATGGCACCTGATACCAGTGGTCGCGCACGCGGGAGCGGGTCAGGCGCGAGGCAGCCAGCGCATCAGCCTCGCCGGGCAACGCTGCGGTCATCGACCGCGCCCCCGCCGCTTCCAGCAATGCCAGCGCGAGTTGCGAATGCCGGGCAACGCCCACGCCCTCGCGAAGATAGACGCTTCGCGCCAAGCCGTCCTGGTCCAGCTCCAGCCCGATCAGACCCTGGCGCGTTGCCGCCGCTGCCAGCACGGGAATGGGTGGCACTTCACGCGCCGCGCCCGCGCCACTTTCGATGACAAGGGGCAGCACCACGACGCCGCTTCCGCGCAGCTTGTCAGCCAGCAGCGCGTCGGCATTGCGCTCGGCGATGTCCGGTTCGGAAAGGATGATGTCCAGGCCCAGCGCGCGCGGCCGGTCAGCGGCGATGCGCTCAACCAGCGTGGCATGGATGGCCCGGCGCCATGGCCAGCGGCCGATGCTTTCAAGACTCGCATCGTCGATCGCGACCAGCACAATGTCCTGCGCTGCCGGACGTTCCCACAGCGTCAGCGCGATGTCGTACAGCGACTGGTCCAGCCGCCAGAGCCACTGGCCACGCGCGGACGCCACACCCAGCATCGCCAGAATGGCAACGATCAGCAGCCACTCGCGCACCAGGCGCGAGCGCAGCCACTGACCGGGTGACGATGCGCTGACCAACGCGGCAGCCCGCTCAGCGTCCGAGCGGATAGATGTCCACCGACTGCGTGCTGCTGAACGGACCCGCACCCGCATCACCTTCGACGATGCGATAGCGCATGTAGTACACGCCCACCGCAGGCCGGTCGAGAATCACTTCCGGCTTCTCGGTGATGAGGTCGGTCACGATGCGGCGGAAGCGGCTGTCGCTGGCGAGCTGGAACTGATAGCGCACGCCCGCATCGCCGCGCCAGGAGAAGCGCACCTTGCCGCCCTGCACCTGCGGCACATCGGGCTCGGCCAGCGCGGGCCGCACGCTGAAGCGGAGCGGATCACCCCACGGCCCGGGCTTGCCCAGCGTGGTCACGCTGGCCACGCGCCACACATAATCGCCAGGCGCCAGCGGCTTGGCTGGCTGATAGCGATTGTTGGCAATGCGGCTTTCGTCGATGATCGGCTTGGCGAATGCCACGTCGGCGGCGCTGGCAATCTGCAATCGATAGCCGCCCGCCTCGGCGTTCGCCGCCCAATCGAATTTCACCGCGCCGTCCGCGAGGCGCGCATCAGGCGTCGGGCCGATGGTAATCGGCGGCTCCGGCCGCGCCGCGAGCGTGAAGCCGCGCTGCGCATCCTTGCCCTCCAGGCCCAGCTTGTCGACGGCGCGCACGCGGAGGAAGAAATCGCCATCGGGCAGATCGCGGAGCGCAATCTCGGGCCCAGTCGACAACACATCGGCCTGCACATCCTTGAACGCCGCGTCGCGCGCCACCTGGGCGCGGTAGGCCGTGGCGCCGGCAACGGGCGCCACGCGCACGCTGAAGCGGGTGCGCTCCACGCGCGCCGGCACCTCGTTCAGCGCAGGTTCAGGCAGCAGCGCCACCGGCGGCAACGGTGGCTTGCCTGCCTCGACCAGCGTGCCAAAGCCCGCATCCAGCCCCAGCTCGGGCGCGGCAACGCCTTCCGCGCTCACACCCACCCGGCCAGTGAGCACCTCGCCCTTGGCGACCTTGCCGCCTTCATCGGCAGCAACCCGGAACTTCGTGCCGCGCACACCCATGGTCGACGTGTCGGTCTTCACCTCGAAGCGTGCTGCCGGCCCGCGCTGGCGCTCCACGCCGGCTTCCACGCGACCCGACACGACCTTGAACACGGTATCCAGCACGCCGCCGGTGTTGGCCAGCTTGCGCGCGTTGTCCACATTGACCTTGCTCTTCGATTGCACGGTGAGCGTGGAGCCGTCGGCCAGTTGCAGCGTGACAAAGCCGTTCTCGCCCGTGGCGAGTTTCTGTCCCTCCCTGACCGCACCGCCCGCCGCCAGCCGCGCGCCATCGGCCTGGGCATCGCCCTGAACCGCGAGCACCTTCATGTCCGCCGGCTCGCGGCGCATGTCCGGGATGGGAATGCGAATGGCCGTGCCCGGCTTGATGCGGGTGGGATCGGCAATGCTGTTCAGCTTCTGCAGGCTCTGCCAGTTGTTGCGCTTTTCGAGGTAGCGGTCGGCCAGCTTGATGAGCGTGTCGCCCTGCGTCGCGGTGTGCACGAAATACGCGCCGGCGCCCGGCGCGGCCGGTTGCGCCCAGGCGGGTGCCGCGGCCAGCAGCGCCGACAGGAGGATGGACAGCGGAGCAAGGGAAGGGAGGGGACGGATCTTCATGAGGAGTTCGTGTTTTCGCCAACGGGAACATGCAGAGTGTGGCGCAAGCCGCCGCTGCGTGCACGACCGGATGCCCGAACCGGGCGGCGGTTGACAGTTGTTTACGCTTTCGGGCTTGCCGGGCCTGCCGACACTGCCGGCGCTGCGGGCTCGACCTGATCCAGACGGTAGCCGAAGTTGTACACCGAGGTCAGCTTGAACCCGGCTTCCGACGTCAGCCTGAGCTTCTTCCTGAGCCGGCTCATGTGGGTATCCACCGTGCGGGTCGGCACGTCGGCGCTGCGGCCCCATACGCTTTCGGAAATATGGCCTCTGGAGAGCAAGCTGCCGAGATTGCGCAGCAGGAAAAGCGCCACGTCGAATTCCTTGTCAGTGAGTTCCACCGCTGCCCCATCCAGCCGCGCCTCGCGGCGGGCGGGATCCAGGGACAACGCACCGACGGTCATGACATCGGTGGCGGACGCAGGTGCCGCGCGCCGATGCAGCGCCGCAATGCGGGCCAGCAGCTCGAAGCGGCGCACGGGCTTCACCATGTAGTCGTCCGCGCCGGCCTTCAGCGCGGCCACGATGTCCTCCTCCGCATCGCGGGCCGTGGCAAAGAGCACGGGGGCGCGCACCTGTTGGTCATTGCGCAGCCAGGCCAGCACCTCGGTGCCCGACATTTCGGGCACCTGCCAGTCCAGCAGATAGAGATCGAAGCTCTCGTGCGCGGCGACCCGCTGCAGCGCGCGGCCGGTGGCGAAATGGTGACTCTGGTGGCCGGCCTCCTCCAGCCAGCGGACCAGCACATCGGCGAGGTCCTTGTCATCTTCGAGCAAAGCGATTCTCATCGGCGCCGCCAGTCCTTACTGCGAATATTCGCAAGGAGGTTCATCACGTGAGCGCCCGCATCGCATCTTCCAACCCCTGCACGGTCAGCGGGTACATGCGATCGCCCATGATCTCCTTCAGCATCTTGGTCGACTGCGTCCACTGCCAGTGCTCCTGCGGCGAAGGATTGATCCACACGGCGTCGTGGTAGACGTTCAGCATGCGCTGCAGCCAGACGATGCCGGCCTCGTCGTTATGGTGTTCCACGCTGCCGCCGGGCTGCAGGATTTCATAGGGACTCATGGCTGCATCGCCCACGATGACCAGCTTGTAGTCGTGGCCATATTTGTGCAGCACATCCCACGTTGACTGGAATTCGTTGTAGCGCAGTCGCGCATCGCGCCAGACCTTCTCGTACACGCAGTTGTGGAAGTAGAAATGCTTGAGGTGCTTGAACTCGGTCTTGGCGGCGGTGAAAAGCTGCTCGACCTGCATGACGTGGTCGTCCATCGATCCGCCCACATCGAGGAACAGCAGCACCTTGATCGTGTTGTGCCGCTCAGGCACCAGCTTGAGATCGAGCCATCCGGCGTTGTCGGCTGTGGCCCGCACCGTGCCTTCCATGTCCAGCTCTTCGGCCGCACCCGTGCGCGCGAACTTGCGGAGCCGGCGCAACGCGAGCTGGAGATTGCGGATGCCCAGCTCGGCATCGCCGTCGTAGTTGCGGAATTCGCGCTGGTCCCACACTTTCACCGCGCGGCGATGGCGCGACTCGCTCTGGCCGATGCGGATGCCTTCCGGGTTGTAGCCATATGCGCCGAACGGAGAAGTGCCGTTGGTACCGATCCACTTGTTGCCGCCCTGGTGCCGGCCCTTCTGCTCCTCGAGACGCTTCTTCAAGGTCTCCATGAGCTTTTCCCAGCCGCCCAGGGACTCCACCAGCGCCTTCTCCTCCTCGGTAAAGACACGCTCAGCCAGCTTCTTCAGCCACTCCTCGGGAATGACGGCGGACAGCGCCTCGTCCAGCGACTCGATGCCCTTGAAGTAGCTGCCGAAGGCGCGGTCGAACTTGTCGAAGTGCGCCTCGTCCTTCACCAGCGTGGCGCGGGAGAGGTAGTAGAACTCGTCCACGCTGCCGTGGGCCAGGCCCTTCTGCAGCGCCTCGCAAAGGGTGAGGTATTCCTTCACCGACACGGGAACGCCGGCTTGCTTTACGGTGAGGAAGAAGGGAATGAGCACGGTGTCGCCGTCTTGCGAATATTCGCAATGAACTTATCGGCGCTTCGACAAAAACACCAGCCGCTCGAACAGATGCACATCCTGCTCATTCTTGATCAGCGCACCAGCGAGCGGCGGAATCATCTTGTTGGCATCACCAGACTTGAGCGCCTCGGGGGGAATGTCTTCCGCCACCAGGAGCTTGATCCAGTCCAGCAGCTCGGACGTCGAAGGTTTCTTCTTCAGCCCTGGCATGTCGCGCATATCGAAGAACACTTCCAGTGCATCGCGCAGCAACTGCTTCTTCAATCCCGGAAAATGCACGTCCACGATGCGCTGCATCGTCTCCTTGTCGGGGAAGCGGATGTAGTGGAAGAAGCAGCGGCGCAGGAACGCGTCGGGCAACTCCTTCTCGTTGTTGCTGGTGATGAAGATGATGGGACGATGCTTCGCCTTCACCGTCTCCCGGGTCTCGTAGACGTAGAACTCCATGCGGTCCAGCTCCCGCAGGAGGTCGTTGGGGAATTCGATGTCGGCCTTGTCGATTTCGTCGATGAGCAGGACCGAGGGTTTCTCGGAGGCGAACGCATCCCACAGCTTGCCGCGCACGATGTAGTTCCTGATGTCATGCACGCGCTCGTCGCCGAGTTGGGAATCACGCAGGCGGGACACGGCGTCGGATTCATACAGGCCGTGCTGCGCGTTGGTGGTGCTCTTGATGTGCCACTCGAACAACTCCAGCCCGAGGGACTCGGCGACCTGCTCGGCGAGGAGGGTCTTGCCCGTGCCGGGCTCGCCCTTGATGAGGAGCGGGCGCTGGAGCGTGATGGCCGCGTTGACAGCGAGCATGAGGTCGTCGGTGGCGACGTAGGATTGGGTGCCGGTGAACTTCATGAAATGTCCCGTGATAAGTCGAAAAATTATACCCGCGTGACCAGCCAACCCCGGCCGGTCAACCCGGTTTGGTCAACCCTTTGGCGGCCCCGACACGTTTCAGGGTTAGCATTACCCAAACCGCCCACGGAGCATTACATGAACAAGAAACTCATCACCCTCCTCGTTTCCGCCCTGACCTCTCCCGTCCTGCTCGCGCAGACAACCGGCGAAACCGCGATCACCATCTATTCCAGCGCCCAGCCGGGCACGCTGTCGCCGCAGACTTTCAAGTCCGGCGGTGAGGGTCAGAACGTCCCGGGGTACGCACTGGTGCGTCATGCCCGCAACTTCAACCTCGCCCGCGGTCGCAACGTGATTCGCCTCACCGATGTGGCGGCGAACATCGATCCCACCACCGTGTCGTTCGAATCCCTGACCGACCCGAAGGGCACGCATGTGCTGGACCAGAGCTTCGAATTTGACCTGGTCAACACCAGCAAGCTGCTGCAGAAGTATCTCGACCGCGACATCGGCGTGGAGCAGTACCAGGGCAACCGCCTGGAGCAGCATCAGGGCACGCTGATCGGCACGCAGGGTGGACTGGTGTTGCGCAGCGCCGATGGCGGCGTTCGCATCATCAACGGCTACAGCAAGATCAACCTGCCCGACCTCCCCGGCGGCCTGCTGTCGAAGCCGACACTGGTGTGGAATCTTTCCGCCGACAAGGACGGCACGCACAAGGCGCGCTATGGCTACCAGACCACCGGCATCACCTGGTGGGCGGACTACAACCTGACGCTGAGTGAAGCGGCCGAAGGATCGGCAAATGCCTGCAAGCTGGACGTGGGCGCCTGGGTCACCATCGTGAACCAGTCCGGCGCAGGCTACGAGAACGCCAAGCTGAAGCTGGTGGCGGGAGATGTGCAGCGCGCGCAGCCGCCGCGCATGGAATACGCGGCGATGGCGGCGCCCATGCCCGCCGCGCGGGTCGCCGAGAAATCGGGCTTCCAGGAGAAATCCTTCTTCGAGTACCACCTCTATACGCTGGGCCGCCCTGCGAATATTCGCAACAACTCGATGCAGCAGATCGAACTCTTCCCCGCTGCATCCGGCGCCACCTGCGAGAAGAACCTCGTCTACTACGGCCAGGCGGGGCAGTACTTCGGCTACTACGGCGCGCCCATGACGGATCGCAGCTTCGGCAACACGTCGAGCAAGAAAGTCGACGTGTATCTGCGCTTCAAGAACTCGAAGGAAAACCAACTCGGTATCCCCTTCCCCGCCGGCAAGGTGCGCGTGGCCAAGCTGGACACGGCCGACCAGTCCCTGGAATTCATCGGCGAAGATCTCATCGATCACACCCCGCGTGACGAGACCATCCAGATCAAGCTGGGCAGTGCCTTTGACGTGGTGGGCGAGCGCCGCCAGGTGGACTTCCGTGTCGACTCCACCGGCAAGTGGATGGAGGAGGACATCGAGGTCAAGGTGCGCAACCAGAAGGACGAGGCCGCGACCGTGATCGTGAAAGAGACGCTTTATCGCTGGACCAACTGGACCATCACCAAGCGCAACCAGCCCTTCAGCAAGGAGGATGCGCGCACCCTCCACTTTCCGCTGAAGCTCGCCAAGGGTGCGGAAGGCATCGTGCGCTACACGGTTCGCTACACCTGGTAAGCCGGCGCGACGGGGCAGCCGCTGCCGCCCGGCCGGGGCTCAATCAGCGCCGAACTGGCTGTTGATCACCTGCGCTGCATTCCGGTGGGCGGCAACGACCGGCGTCGGGCGCAGCCACTGGCGGAGCGCCTCGCCCGCCCGCCAGGCGAAGTAACGGGCAGCGCGTTTCAACACGCGGATGCGGTGGCCGGGCGTGAGTGCGTTGCGCAGCAGCAGCGGGATATGGCCGCCCGATTGCACGAGCCGGAACAGCGCCTCCCGATCCGCAGGCGCGAGACGCCGCGCCGCGTGCAGCACCGCGATGCCCTCCTCCACAGCTTGCCAGGCGTGGGCGGCGGCCAGTGGCCCATGCCGCGTCGTGCGGGCCAGTGCATCCAGCGCCTGCGTCACCCGCATGTAGTGTCGCGCGGTTCGCAGCCGGGCCCCGCTGTCGCTTGGCTGTGAGAGCGAACCGGGCCGCTGGTGATAGTGGTAGACCGGCTGCACCATGTAGCCCACCCGCCGGGCGCGACCCAGTACCGCGTGGGTCCAGACGATGTCCTGGTGCGTGATGCCGGGCACAAACCGCTCCCCGGTCGCGAGCAGCCAGTCGCGACGCACGAACTGGCACCACACGTAATGCTTCATGCGGCGCGCCGCGACCTGCTGAACGATCCAGTCGGGTCCCGTGCCGATTCGTCCTGCAGACCACGCAGTCCAGTCTCCCGCATCCGGCAGCATCAGCCGCGGCAGATTGCCGGCGAGGTCATGCCACCACGCGTTCGCAAGCAACACCTCGAGTTGATCCGCCTCGGCACGTTGCCAGAGCGCACCGATCGCCCCGTCAGCCAGTACGTCATCGGCGTCGATGAACATGATGTAGCGTCCGCGGGCCAGCCTGAGTCCGTGATTCCGCGCCACTGAGACGCCCAGATTGGATTGACGCGCCACGCGAATATTCGCACTGGGATTGGCCTGAATCAGATCGACGACGCGGCGAGCCGTGTCATCCATTGAGCCATCATCAATGACAACGATTTCGACATCACCAAAGGACTGGCGGAGCACGCTGTCGATGCAACGGCCAATGCTGTCCGCGGCATTGAAAGCAGGAATGATGATGCTGACGGCGACAGCATCCTGCGTAGCAATTTCACTACGTGCCAACGTGCCGTGTGCAGGGTAGGTCATGACACCCACTCTGCCTTCGGCGCGTAACGCATCTGTGTCGCGCCAACACCAATCAGTAACCAGTCATTGCGGTGCAATCCATGCTGCATCCACAGCGTGAGAAAATGCGTAACGCCTTGCAACATTGCCGGTTACATCTTCAATCTCCTGCCCTTAAAGCCCTTAACGCCATGCGTCCCGTTATCGCTTCTGCAGCACCCGCACATCCGTTGACCCGCCTGGCAGTCATCGCCGCCGGCCTCCTGCTCGCAGGCTGCTCGGTCATCGAGACCTTCAATGCGTTTGTGCCAACCTGCGGCTTTCGCAAGACCGCCGACATCGCATACGGCGGCCCCGCAGGCGACCTTTCGCGACGCATGCTGGATGTTTATGTGCCGGCCGATCCGGCACCCGCGGGTGGCCGACCCGTGGTGCTGTTCTTCTATGGCGGCTCGTGGGAGTCGGGCAAGAAGGAGGAGTACGTGTTCGTCGCGGAGGCGCTGACGTCGCAGGGCTGGATCGCCGTCGTGCCCGACTACCGCATCTTTCCCGAAGTGAAATTCCCCGAGTTTCTCGATGACGCCGCGCTGGCCGCCCGCTGGACGCGGGACAATATCGCGCAGTACGGTGGCGACCCCTCGCGAATATTCGCAATGGGGCATTCGGCGGGTGCACACATCGCGGCCATGCTGACCTATGACGGACAGCAGCTGGCGAAGGCCGGGATGCAGCCGCGCGAGCTGGCCGGCTTCATCGGCCTCGCCGGACCCTATGACTTCCTGCCGCTGAAGAGCGAGCGTCTCAAGGTGATTTTCGGGCCGGAGGACAGCCGCCCGCGCTCACAACCCATCAACTTCGTGACGCCCGTCGCCCCGCCCGCCCTGCTGCTGCATGGTGACGCCGACACCATCGTCGGGCCGCACAACAGCGCCAACCTGGCGCGCCGCATCCGCGAGTTGGGCGGACAGGTCCGGCATGAGCGCTATGCCGGCATCGGTCATCGCGAAATCGTGGTGAATCTCGCCGCGCTCTTCCGCGAGGGGAAGCCCGAGTTGCCGACCATCGCCGACTTCATCAACGCCACGATCAGCGCGCGGCAACAAGCCCAGGGCGGCGTGCAGCGCGGCGCGCAAGCCGGCGCAATGAGCATTCCTCAGGCACGCGCCAGCGAGTAGAGCTCGGTCGCCTGGGAGCGCCCCTTCAGCATGCGCTCGCCGAAGGGCGTCGCACTGACCGCCCACTGGTGATGGCGGATCGCCTCGACGATGTCGACGGTGACCAGGATGGGATTCTCGGGATATTCCTTGGTGAGCGCTTCCAGGCGTGAGGCCACGTTTACAGCGTCGCCGATCACCGTGTACTGGAAGCGTTCGAGGGACCCCATCTGGCCCGCCACGACGGTGCCACGCGCGATGCCGATGCCGTGACCGATCGCAGCCTCGCCGCGCGCCTGGCGGCGGCGATTCAGCGCCTGCAGCCGCTCGCGCATGCCGAACGCGGCCTGCACCGCCGCCCACGCGGAATCCGGATGCTCAAACGGCGCGCCGAACACGACCATGATGGCGTCACCCATGAAGTTGTTGACGTAGCCGTCCCACTCCTTCACCGCCGCGGTCATCTCGGTGAGATATTCGTTCAGCATCTCCACCACCTGTTCCGCACGCATGCCCTCGCATAGCGTGGTGAAGTCGCGGATGTCGGAGAAGAGCACCACCACCTCGCGGTTCTCGCCACCCATCTTCAACTGTCCGGCCAGCATCTTCTCGCGCACTTCCGGCGACACCATGCGGCCGAAGAGATCGCGTTCCCGGTCGCGCTTCTCGATGGAATCGACCATGCTGTTGAACGTCTGGGTGAGCTCGCCGATCTCGTCCTCGTTGACCGACTCCGCGCGCGCCTTGGCATAGTCACCTGCGCGCACCGCCTGGGCCGATGCGATGAGCCGACGCACGGGCTGAACCAGATCACGCGCAAAGATCGCCACGCCCGCGAGCGCGGCCAGAGCGGCCACCATCAGCACCTTGGCGATGACGTTGAGATACACGTCGCGCAGCGGCGCCTCCCAACGCGTCCGTGGCTCGGTCACACCAACCATCCACGGCAGCGACAGTACCGGCGCGAAGCCGGTGGCCTCCACGGAACTGGAAAACAGCGGCGGATGCTCGACATGCCCTGCCGCGCTGCCGGTCCGCACCCGGGCCGCCAACGCATCCGCACCCAGACTGCGAATATTCGCAGGGTCAAGCCCGTAGCGGCGCTCCGCGCGGGCGCGGACGAGATCGGCTGGCGCCAGCGGTCCCAGGCTGCTCCCCTCGAGCTTTGCGTCCGGATGCTGCAGGATCACGCCGAGATCGTCGATGACGAATGGCACCGCGCGGCCGCGCAGCGTGCTCTCGGCGAGCAGCGCGTCGATGGCGCCCGGCACCAGCTTCAGCACGATGTGGCCCGTGGTCACACCGGCCGCGTCGGTCATCGCGCCCGCGACGAGCAATGCCGGCACGGCGTCACCGTACATGGTGATGCCGGCCGTGATGCCGCGCGGCGCAGCCGCTGCCGGTTTGATCGGCAGGGGGCCCAGCGTCTCCCGCTGTCCCGAGGCCATGCGCGCGGGCGACGAGGACACGACCACGACACCCTGGGCGTTCAGAAGAATGACCTCCTGCACATCCTCGTTGCTGGACAGCACATCCTTCAGCAGCGCAGCGACCCGCGATGAGTCCGTTACCTTGCCCGCAAGGAGCGCGAGCACATCCTGATTGCGCTGCAATCCGCGCACCACGCGGGTCGAATGTGTGACCAGGAGATCGATGCGTCGGGCCGTTGTTTCCGCCAGCCGTTCAAGCTGGCGCATCTGGCTCTGGCGCACATTGTCGAGCGTGTCGCGGTAGCCGAAGAAGGCCGTGAGCGCGATCGGAATCAGTGCCGAAATCAGGAAGGCGAAGGCCAGCTTGCCATTGATCGGCCAGGCGGAAGGTCGGAGAAAGCGATTGGTCATGAGGGGGCTGTCACACCTTGGGCAGGGCCTGGGCAGGGCCGGCCTGGAAGCGTGGCTCGCAGTAAAGATGCAGGGTGAACGTGGTGCCCTCGGCCAGCGCGGACTTCACCGTGATGGTGCCGCTGTACCGCTCGAGCAGCGCATAGCTGATGGAGAGTCCGAGTCCGGTGCCCTGCTGCTTCTTGGTGGTGAAAAAGGGATCGAATATTCGCGGCAGATGCTCGGCCGAAATGCCCGTGCCGGTGTCGGACACCGTGATCTCCACACCCTCGGCGCCATCGGGTGCCGTCCAGTCCGCTGTACGCAACGTGAGCCGGCCACCGCCCGGCATGGCGTGCATGGCGTTGACGCAGAGATTGATCAACACCTGCAGCAGTTCGTTGCGATTGATACCCACGCTGCGCGTCGCGGTCAGAGACTCCGCTGCCTCAACCGCGGCGGCATGAAACTGGTGGCGCACCAGGATGAGCGTGTCGGCCACGGCGGCATTCACGTCCACCTGCTCCACGTAACCTGCGAATTCCTCGGGCCGGGCGAACTGCAGCAGCTTGGTCACGATGATGCGGATGCGATTGATCTGCTCATCGATCAGGCGGATCTCGCCCATGACCGGTGCGGCATGCTCGCCGAGGGTGCTCCGCATCAGGTCGAGGTTGCCCTGGATGACGGCAATCGGGTTGTTGATTTCGTGGGCCACGCCGGCGGTGAGCTGACCGATCGCGGCGAGCTTCTCGGCCATGACCAGTTGCCGCTGCGCGGCCTTCAGCGACTGGTTGGCCTGCTCCAGCTCGGCGGTGCGCTCGGCCACCTTGCGGTCCAGCCCCTCGGCGTACTCCTTGAGCTCCGCGTTGCGCTTGGCGACGGTGTCCAGCAGACCGTCCAGGTCACGGGCTATCAGGCCGATCTCATCGGTCGAGGCCAGCGGCCCGACGCGCGCGTCGTCGCGACCGCTTTCCACTGCCTTCATGGTCGCGGTCATGCGCTCGACCGGCTTGAAAATGCGCCGCGCAAAACTCAGCGACATTACGCTGCCGGCCACGCTGATGAGAAAGAACACCAGAATGATCGCGGCCAGTCCCGCCACCTTGGCTTCCTTGAACGGCTGTTCCAGGTAGCCGACGTAGAGCATGCCCACCCGCCGACCCGAGGTGTCGAGAATGGGATCGTAGGCAGAGATGTACCAATCCTTCACCACGAAGGCGCGGTCGAGCCAGGTCTTGCCTTCTCCCAGCACCTGGTCGCGCACCTGCTTCGACACCCGTGTGCCCAACGCACGTTCGCCCTGGAAGAGGCGCACGTTGGTGCTGATGCGCACATCGTCGAGAAACAGCGTCGCCGTGCCGTGGCTGCCGGCCGGCAGCGAGCCTTCGCGATACACGATGTCGTTGATGCGGTCGACGAACTCGAGGTTGCGATTGAGCAGCACGCCCGCCTGCAGCATGCCGATGAGTTCGCCTTTGGCGTTGGTGAGGGGTGCTGCGGCGTGGATGACCATGCCGCGGGTTTCCACCGCGCGGTCGGTCGGCGCGGCGTTTCGCGTATCCACCAGCGCGAACGCGGCACGCTCGGCGAGCTCGGGATGCAGCGCATCCAGCGCTTCGGCGGAGAACAGATCGATGCCGGTATGGGCCACACCGGTGCGTGCTGTGGCTACGACGCGCCATGCCGACTGGTCGGCGCCGACGCCGTGTCGCCGCGCCGCCACCCTGACCTTGCCGTTCACGTCCAAGAGGTTCAGGAAATCGAGGCGTGCGTTGTTGCGTTCCTTCTCCAGAAAATCCGCCATGGCGGACGGCGATGCGCCCTGCTTCTCGAACCGCGCCGAGTTGGCCAGCGCCTGCAGCTCACTGCCGACCAGCTCGGTGACGCGCTCGAAATACTTCTGCGCCGCGACCAGGTCGCCGTTGATCTTGATGATGAGCAGGCGGTCGTAGGCCGTATTGGCCCAGTAGATTACCAGCGCGATCAGGATGGGCAGGCCCAGGAGCAGCGGCGCCAGCACCAGCAGCAGTAGCTTGGCGCGGACGGATGACGCGATGCGGCGCGTGAGGTGGTCAATCAGCGGCATCGGCGCTGCACGCGAGAATCAGTTCCCACGGCCGCCTGAGACGCCCCACTCGGCACACTTGCGTTCCAGCGTCTTTCGGGACAGCCCCAGCCGCCGCGCGGCCTCGGACTTGTTGCCGCCCACCGCCTCCAGCACGGCGAGAATGTGCCGCTTCTCGACCTCTTCCATGGTTTCGATGGGGCCCGACGCGGACACCGCAGGTCGCGGCAACCCTGCCGGACGCAGGGTGTCGATGGGAAAGTAGCCGAGAATGAAGGAGCGCTCGACGAAATTGCGCAGTTCGCGCGCATTGCCCGGCCAGTCGTAGTCCTGCATGGCCGCGAGATCCTCGCGCGTCCAGTCGACGGGCGCCACACCCAGTTGCGCCGCGAACTGCGCACGGAAATGCGTGGCCAGCACCGCGATATCCTCGCGCCGTTCACGCAACGGCGGAATGCGCAGCGTCAGCACATCCAGACGATAGAACAGATCCTGGCGGAAGCGGCCGGCGGCCACCTCCTCCTTCAGATCGCGATTGGTGGCGGCGATGATGCGAACGTCCACCGCAACCTCGCGCTCCGAACCGACCGGGCGGATCTTGCGTTCCTCCAGCACCCGCAAGAGCTTCGACTGCAGCGCCAGCGGCATTTCGCTGATCTCATCCAGGAACAGCGTCCCGCCCTGGGCGTAGAAGAAAAGTCCGGTGTGATTCGCGGTGGCACCGGTGAAGGCGCCCTTCACGTGGCCGAACAATTCGCTCTCCAGCAACTCCGGCGAGATCGCGGCGCAGTTGAGCGGGACAAAGGGATTGCCCGCCGCCTTGCCGGCGTCCGGGCCCATGTTGTGCAGCGCACGCGCCGCCACTTCCTTGCCCGTGCCGGACTCGCCCTGGATGAGCACGGTGGTCCGCATCGGGGCGAGCCGCTTGATGACCTGGGTCAGCGAGCGCATCGAGTCGGACACGCCGACCAGCCCTTCGATGCCTTCGGTGCCGGTGATCTCGGCCACCTCGCGGCGCAGCACGAAGTTCTGCCGTGCCAGCGCGGCACGATCCACGCAGCGCTTGATCGCGGTGAGCAATTGGTCTACACGGAACGGTTTGAGGATGAAATCCGACGCGCCCGCGCGCAGCGCGTCGATGGCCATCTCGATGGACGAGAAGGCGGTGATGAGAATCACGTCGCCGGTGAAGCCCTGCGCGCGGAGCTCGTTCAACCACTCGACCCCGTGTTTGCCCGGCAGCGCAATGTCCAGAATGATGAGATCGAAATGCTGCCGCTCGACCAGCTTCGCGCCCTCTTCCGCGCTGGCTGCGGAGGCAACCATGCCGCAGCGTTCCTTCAGGGAGCGTTCGATGAAGTTGCGCATGCCCGGCTCGTCGTCGACGACCAGTGCGGAGAGGGGCTGCCAGTTGCCGAGGGCGGCGTTGGCGGGAAGCGGAGAGGACATCGTTCTGCGGGGGTTGGCAGGTTTCTGCGGGTTTTGCGGAAGTTTGCGGAATGAATGGGGCCGGCAACGAGCCGCTATTGTGCCCGAAGCGCTCTCCCTGCCCGAGCGGTGCGTGCCGACCCGACCCGCGAAGTTAACAGGGCGGCCACTGTTTCCTATCCATGCCGCGTGCCGGCTTTTATCATGAGCGCTCGCACCGACCGCCACGCGCCTGATCGACATGCCGCCCCCGCCGAACCCGAAACGCCGCCTGCTGCTGGCGGCCACCGCCACCTTGCCGGTCTGGGTCGCGCCCTTCGGGGTCGCGCCTTCCGCGCGAGCACAGTCGCACACCGCCGCCCCCATCACGCAGACCCGCCTTGCCCGCTACGAAGGGCTGAAGGTCAGCGCCGTCTCCGCCTTCCTCGGCATCCGCTATGGCGCGGACACGGCGACAACGCGCTTTCAGCCGCCGCGAGCATTCCTGCCGACCGAGGCCAACGTCCGCGCGCAGCAGCATGGCGCGATCTCGCCCCAGCGGAATCGCACTTCAGAGCCGCAAAGCGAAGACTGCCTTTTTCTCAACATCTGGACACCCGATGCAGATGCACGCGCAAAGCGGCCGGTGATGGTCTACATCCATGGTGGCGCGTATGCCACGGGCAGTGGCAACGATCCGGTCACCCAAGGTGCTCCGCTCGCGGCACGGGGTGACGTGGTGGTCGTCACGGTCACCCACCGCCTGAACGCTTTGGGCTATCTCTATCTCGGTCGGATTGATCCCCGCTTTCCCGACAGTGGCAATGCGGGCCAGCTCGACCTGATTCTTGCGCTGCAGTGGGTGCGCGACCATGTCGCGGCCTTTGGCGGCGACGCGCACAACATCACCGTGTTCGGCCAGTCCGGTGGCGGTGCCAAGATCGCCACGCTGCTCGGCACGCCCGCTGCGAAAGGTCTCTTCCACAAGGCCATCACCATGAGCGGCCAGCAGGTCACCGCTTCCGGCCCGCAGAACGCCACGGCGCGCGCCCGCGCGTTCCTCGCGAAACTGGGCAAGGACCCGGCCATTGCCACGCAGCAGGAACTCGTTGCCGCGCTCGATGCGGTCGATCCGATACTCGGCGGCGGCGTGTACTTCGGTCCGGTGCTGGATGGCCGCACCCTGACCCGGCATCCCTTCTATCCCGACGCGCATCCGCAAGGCCTGTCTGTTCCGCTTCTGCTCGGCAACACCATTTCCGAAACGCGTGCGTTCTTCCCGCCGGCGCACGCGAAACTGCAAGGTCTCACCTGGGACAACCTCGCCGAGCGCCTCGGGCCAGAGCTGCGCGTGGACATCTCGCCCGAGCTTGTCGTGGCGCGCTATCGCGAGTGGTTTCGCGAGTATTCGCCGGAGCAGGTGTTCATCGCCGCCACCACGGCCGGGCGCAGCTGGCGCGGCCAGCTCATCGAAGCCGAGGAGCGGG
This sequence comes from Burkholderiales bacterium, assembly GCA_033764435.1. Taxonomy (GTDB): domain Bacteria; phylum Pseudomonadota; class Gammaproteobacteria; order Burkholderiales; family Usitatibacteraceae; genus JAEUMY01. The sequence goes on along the minus strand of JANRIX010000002.1, from coordinate 82,414 downwards.
CGAAGGCCGGCGCGCCGGCTTGGGTGTATCAGCTCAACTTCGAAAACGCGATGCACACGGCCGACATCGGACTCGCCTTCGGCACGGTGCCATCGCCCACTGCTGCGCAGAAAGCCATGAGCGAACGCCTGATGGACGTATTCCTGCGCTTCACGAAAAACGGAGATCCAGGCTGGCCCGCCTACGTGCTGCCAGAACGCAAGACAATGGTGTTCGATGTCGAGTCACGCGTGGTCGACAATCCGCGGGGCCGGGAACGCGAGCTGTTCGCGACCGTACCCTACATCCAGCCGGGCACCTGAAACAGCGCCACGGGCCTTGCGAATATTCGCAGTGCGTCGCTACACCTTGCCGCACCTGACGAACGCCTTGTCACGACTCACCGGCGGCCACGCAGTCTTGACGTAATGCACCCGCCGGCCCCGTCGGGGTAACTGACGATGTTGTCTTCGAACCGCGTGCCCGGGATGAGCGAGCGGAGGGCACCGCGCCCGGCATCCTGCCATGGTGCGCTCGCCTGGACGGGCGCATCCGCCTTGCGGATCAACAAGAGCAATCTCCGCGGAAAGTCGGTGCGCCGGACCGCAACGAAGTCACGCCTCGTCTCCGATCACATCGCCCACCACGTCACTCACCTTCGACCAGGTGCGCCAGACGCCGCCGTTGCGCTGCTCGATGAGCATGATGGTGGTGAAGACCGCAGTGAAGGGCACGAAGTCCGCGCGGATGGCGCGGAACGCCTCGTCATTGCAGGTGCCATTGCGCGGATGCACCAGCGTGATGTGCGGCGTCTCGCGACGCGGCGTGCGATCGCCCGCCAGGAGCGCGGCGCGCAGATCGTCGAACTGCGCGACCGGGCCGGTCGCCGGCAGAAAGACGAGATTGCCTTCCCGCACCGGCGGGCCGAAGCGCAGACTCACGAAGATCGGCCGCAAGTCGCGGGCTCGCGCGGCCAGCACTTCCCAGTCCGCCACCTCACCCTCGCGGCACAACGTGACATGCGCGGGAATGAGCGCCGCCTGGGCCGGATTGAAACGCCGCCGCAGGATCTCGATCCGGCGACGGTCGTCGCCGTCCGGCAGGTAGAGACTGGCCTGGCGGCGATAGGGCGCCGGAAACTGGCCGGTCAGCGAAAGCGATGGGGAGGCAGGCGGCGGCGAAGATGGGGGCATGATTCTGCGGTGTCGGGCACGATTCGGGCGCGGCACTGCGAATATTCGCAGTGCCATGAATGTTTTCGGATCAGTGGGATGCAGACCTCAGCCGACGGCGACCAGATCGCCGATCAAATCGCCGGTGTGCGCATGGCGGGCGCTGCCGTCCTTCTCCAGCACGAAAACGCCGCGGCCATTGGAATACACCACCGTGCCGTCCGCCGCGATGTCGTAGGTCGCCACGCTGGAGGCCAGCACGCGTTCCGCGCCGTCACGATCGCGACGCACCAGCTCCCAGCTCGTCGGCACCAGCGACGGCACGCCCTGCACCGGCCGCTCGTTGCGCAGCGCCTGTTCGGCGTCGATGCGTTTGCCTTGCAGGAGGATGTTCTTCATGTCCGCCTGCACCGCCGGGCCGGACGCACTGGTGAGCGGCTTCCTGCTGTACATGAGCGAGAAGAAATTCAGATAGTGGAACAGCGCGCGCAGCAGGCGAAAGGGAAACAGCAGCGTGTCCAGGATCATGCTGCCGGCACCGTAACGCGGCGCCTCGTAGGGGCGGCGAATGAAGTGCAGGTTGCCCGCCGGACAGACACGCGGCTTGAGATAGTCGAAGCGCGCATCTTCCAGCACCGGCGATACGCTGCCCGTGTCCATGTCCAGCATCTGGATGCTGGCGTGGCCCTGCGCCACGATGTATCCCTGCGGATCGCGCGCGAGCCCGGCCGACTGGAACAGCAGCTTCTTGGGGGCTTCCGGCACCCAGGCCGGCGACGTGTCGACCGTGTCGCCACCGGTCACTTCGCGATACTGGTTGCCATCGTCCTTGAACATCACGATGTTGGACACGCCATCGGACTGGCGCACCGACGCTGCCACCATGTCGCCCACCGGCGCGGGGTTGAGGTCGGAAAGATGCAGGTGCTGGCGCAGCATCACGCGCAATTCGTTGCCCGTTTCGGCCACGCGGCGGAACAACCCGCCAACATGATCATCGCTCATGAAGTACAGCAGGTCCCCGTTGGAAGCCCGTGCCACCGAGGTCGCCTGGACCGGCTTGTCCGCAGCCTTGAAGCTGCGCATGCCGCCCCCGGCGGAGATGTTGAAGCTCGTTCCTTCCTTCCAGCTGTGCCGATCCCGCGCCCGTTCGCGCTTGTCGGCGGCTTCCTGGGCATAGAGGCTGTGGACCTGCTCGACGGCGCCGCCGGTGGGCCGCTGGAAGATGAGGCCATTGGCCAGAAACGCGAACGGCCGGTCACTCTTGCCGCCCGCGGGCGGCTCCACCGCGGCGCCGCCAGATGCGGATAGCTTGTACAGCACGAAAATCACGACGCCGACGATCAACAGGCCGATGATGAGATGCACGGGACGGGCTCCAGGAATTTGTTGCCGCACGCCTTTGCGACGCGCGCCTCGGGTGCGATTATCGCGGACTCGCGCCCGCACGCAAAGCCGCCTGTCGCTCGGCCGACGCGGGCTGTCGGCCGTTGAACGGGAATTCTGCTCGAATTCAGTTGAGGTCGAAGAACTGCGGCAGACGGTCGTTCCAGCCGAAGCTGGACAGCATCCAGCCCTTGGGCGTCTTGTAGAAGATGAATGCCCAAGGCAGCGCATGCCTTTCCGTTTTCTCCATGTAGAGCAGGCGCAGCACCGAGTCTGCAACCTTGCGCTGGCTGACGAAGGCGTAGCCGACCGGCTTGCCGTAGCGTTGGGCGTGTTGTGCCCGCGACGCCTGACTGGCATCCGCCGTGGATTTGAATTCTTCGGCAGGCTGGAGGCTGTAGGGCTTCAGGAGCTCCAGCGCCTTCGCATGCTCGCCCTTCGCGACTTGCTGCATGACCTTGTCGCTGAATGCACGCAATGCGGCCTCATCGGCCAGCACCTCCGCCGACGCCATTCCAGCACGCATGATCAGGAACACAAGCAGGCAACAACACAGCGGGAGACGGGCCATGGCGGCGTCCGAAATGAGAGGAATGGACAGACATCCTAAGGCATCTGCGGCCGAACGACCTTGATCGGGTCCGGATGCCCGGAGATCAAATCCTCGTCGCTCGTCCACCTCGGCTCAGAAGTCCAGCCGCAAGGTGCCACCCACCGGGAGCACCTGCCACTCGGCATCGAGCTCCGTGATGCGCGCTCGCACGGCCTCGATGTCGTCCACCGTGACCGTCAGCATCGGGCAGCCGCGCGCATCGCAGGTCACGCGGTAAAGATCAATCATTTCGCCCGCCGGACTCTGCCCGCCCGACCATGCGTCGCCCTGGAATACCTCCACCAGCCGCTCGACGGCATCGCTGGCGGCTTCGGGCAGCATGGTGAACATGGCCCGCTCGCCATCGCGCACACGGCCCAGAAAGCCGCGCCTCGCGAGCGTGTGCTCGACCGCGTAATGCACCATGTCATGCGGAATGATCCGCTGCTTGGGGCATTGAAGGGTCTCGACCGTCCCGCCATCATGATGGATGTCGAGACGGTCATGCTTGTCAGAGCCTTTGGTGAAAACAAGTTGCATCGCGCACCGACTGGCCGATTGCGAATATTCGCATCACACGTGCTGATCGAAGAGCACCGGATTGCCGTCCGGGTCCACGATCACGAAGCTAGCCGGCCCGGTCGTGGATTCATCGGCCTCCTGCGAAAGCACCCCACCCTGTGCCTTGATGCGCCGCTGGATCTCGCGGACATCCGTGAAGCCCGGTACCGGCTTGGCATCGGCGTCCCAGCCGGGATTGAAGGTGAGCAGGTTCTTGTCGAACATGCCCTGGAAGAGACCGATGACGGTGGATTCGTTCTTCATGATGAGCCAGTTCTGGGCAGCATGGCCGCCAAAGACGGTGAAGCCCAGCATTTCATAAAAGCGTTGCGAGGCCGCCAGGTCCTTGACGGCGAGGCTGATGGAGAAAGCGCCAAGTTTCATGTTGTAGTCCTTTCAGTGTCTTGTTTGGCTGTGGATGTCTTCATGCGTCACGCGATGGCGTCCTTCCGCCGCCGGCTCAGGAACCAGGCTGAACCCAGCGTAAACACGATCCCCACAGGCAGCGGTTCGATGAACGTGATGGCGATGTTGAAGAGCGGGTTCTGATACATGACGAGAAACGAGTCCATTTCCGCCTTCATCTCGGCCAGTCTGGCTTCCGGTGCGCCCGCCTTGCGCGCCTTTTCCAGTTCATGGGCCACGTACTTCTGGCCGCTGTCGGGCAGGAACTTGTAGTACACGACCTGCCAAGTGGCCACGTAGCATGTGCTGGATATCAGGGTGATGAGCAGACCGACCTTGAACGCGCGGCCAAACGTGATGCTGCCGCCTGCCACATTGTCGCGGTAGGTGCGGACACCAAAATACACCATCAGAAAAGCGAGGACCATGGACGTGTAGCCGACAATGGCGCCCTTGTCGAAGTCCAGGGTGTCCTTGAACGGAATGGCGACCACCAGCATGGCGGACATGATTGCGCCGGCGATCAGGCCAAAGGTGAGAACGATCTTTTTCATGGGGGCTCCCGTCTTGGGGGTTGTTGGAGCCGCCATTCCAGCCATCCGGTCGGCGATTCGCGTCACCCGAACGGATGATTTTGCCGAAACTTATTGAAAATCATGCGAAAGTTTGACGGATGCGTCGTCAGGGAATCAGCCGCAGCGCCCGGCCCCGCTCAACGGCCTGGGTCCGCCGCCTGGCATCCAGCTTGTCGAAAATGCGGGCGAGATGGGTCTTCACGGTGTTCTCGCTCACAAATACCTTGTCGGCAATCTCCCGGTTGCTGAGGCCCTGGGCGATGAGGCCCAACATTTCCAGCTCACGCGGGGTGAGGCCGAGCGCCGCCACTTTGGCGTCATCGCGGATGAACTCGGCAGGCGCCTGGACTTCCTTGACCACGACCTTTTCGCGGGTGAGCTTCAGACCCAGCCAGATACCCACCGCTGCGAACACCGCCGCCACCAGCGCACCATAGATCTCGACCGAATGAGCGACGACCAACCAGCGGTACTCGATGAACTTGAGGCCGGCAATGAGCAGCCCGGCAACAGCGCCGAAGATCAGAGTGTGCTTCAACATGGTCGCATTCCGGTGTCGTTTGCCAGCGAATATTCGCGATGCGCGCTCACCGCACCCGATTCCGTCCATCCTGCTTCGCGCGATACAAGGCCGCATCCGCGAGTGCCATCAGTTCCGCCGCGGCGCCCAGCGGATCCGGACGACAGGCGGCCACACCCAGACTGATGGTCACCACCTGGCCCGCTGGCGACGCGGGATGGGGAATCGCGCACGCTTCGCAGGCCTGGCGGAGCCGCTCGGCGAACTCCCGCGCCGCCGCCGCATCGGCGCCGGGCATGAGGATGACGAATTCCTCGCCGCCGTAGCGCGCCGCGAGGTCTCCGGCGCGGCCCACGGCCTGGCGAATCACGTCGGCGACCCTGACGAGACACTTGTCGCCTTCAGGATGGCCCAGCGTGTCGTTGTAGTCTTTGAATGCATCGATGTCGGCCATGACGATGGCGAGCGATTGGCCGCTGCGCACGGCACGACGCCATTCGGTTTCCAGCGTCTCGTCCATGCGTCGGCGATTGGGCAGCCCGGTGAGCGCGTCGACGAAAGACAGCCGCGAGAGGTGCTCGTTGGCCAGCCGCAGCTCCTCGGTCTTCTCCGCGACCAGCTTCTCCATCTGCGCATGCCGTTGCTCGAGCTGCCGAGTGCGCAGCTTGAACAAGCCCGCGATGGCCAGACCGGCGACGAGCAAGGCCAGCGCGGTGAACCACGCAGTCTGCCAGACATGCGGTTGCACCCTGACCTTCAGCGGCTCGGAGGGCTCGCTCCAGCGAACGCCATCCAGTGACGCCGAAACCTGGAATTCGTAGCGGCCATAAGGCAGCACGGGAAAAGTGGCCTGGCGATTGCGACCCGCGTGCACCCACTCGTTGGTCAGGCCTTCCATGCGATAGCGGAACTGCACGCGTTCGGCATGATTGAGTGTGCCCGCAAAGTAACGGACCGCGAGCGGCGCCGATCCCGGTGGCAGCACGACTTCCCCGAGTGCAGAGGCCGGCTTGTCGTGAATGAGCACGTCTTCGAGCACCACCCTAGGTGGCTGACTGGTGCCGGGCAGGCGGTCGGGATTGATGATCACGAGTCCGTTGAATGAGGGCAGCCAGACATGCCCGCGCGAGTCGATGGCCCCGGCTGGCTGCACGCCGCCGGAGAAGGTGGTGCTGCGCAGCGCATCCCCGGGACCGAAACTTCGCGACGTTACCCGCTTCACCCGTCCGTCAATCAAGGCTTCCAGTTCGCTGCGCGCGACGCTGTAGAAACCGCGATTGCAGGAAATCCAGAAATTGCCCGCGCGGTCCTCGACGATCGACTGCGCCACCCCGTCCCACAGCCCATCGGACGTCCGGATCGCGGCGACCTTGCCATCTTTCAGACGATTGATGCCCTCTCCCGCGCTGCCGATCCACAATGCATCGGAAGGATCGACATGCAGTGCCACGATCCAGTTCGACACCAGGCCCTCGCTGCGTGTGTAAGCCGTGAACCTGCCGTCGCTGAAACGCACCAGACCATTGCCGGTGGTGCCGAACCAGATGTTGCCGGCACGGTCCTGGGTGATGGCGGCGACACCCTCGGTGGGGGCGCCTGCATCCTTCACCGGCACGAACATGCGGCCATCGAATCGCGCAAGGCCGGACTTGGTACCCAGCCAGAGCGTGCCGCTGCGATCCTGGAAGAACGAGCGCACGTCCACGCTGGGCACACCCTGGGATTTGCCGAACCGGTCGATGCGCGCACCTGCCACGCCGCCGCCGGGGCCGGGCCGCCAGCGCGCCACGCCCTCGGTGTAGGTCCCGATCCAGATCGCGCCATCGCGATCCTCATGCAAGGCCGACGTCTCCAGACTCGGCAGGCCCTCGCGCAGCCCGATGGCCGTGACCCGACCGTCGGCAATGCGATTGACCCCGCCGCCCGCAAGCGCCACCCACACGGCACCGTCGCGGGCATGCAGCACCGTGCGCGCATTGTCATGCGTGAGACCCTCGGGCTTGCCCAGCGGAAAGAACGTGCGCTCGCGCAGCCGGCTCAGGCCACCCACCCAGGTGCCCACCCACAGGCTGGCCTCGCGATCGACGAGGAGCGACCAGATCTGATCGCCGGCCAGACCCGACGCCGCGTTTATCGTGCTGAAGCGCCCGTCGCGAAGCCGCGCCACGCCGGCACCCCACGTACCGACCCAGATCTCGCCCTTCTTGCCGATCGCCAGCGCGGTCAAATGATCGGTGGGCAGGCCGTCACGCTTGGTAAAGACCTTCATCTGCCCGTTGAGCATGCGCACCAGGCCGCCACCGGCGGTAGCGGCCCAAATGCCGCCACGGGGATCGGCCACGACATGGCGCACTTCCTGATGCGGCAAGCCGGTGGCGGTGGAATAGACCGTGAACTTCTCTCCCGCAAATGCCACCAGCCCGCCGCCGGTCGTGCCGATCCACAAGGTGCCCTGCCCATCGAACGCGAGGGTACGCAGGCGCAGTGTGGGTAGACCGTCCGCGACCGTGTAGACCTTGATGTCCGGCTTGCCATTGGCATCCGTGCCCCGGCGCCAGCGCACCAGACCGTTTTCGGTCGCCGCCCAGACGGTGCCCACCTTTGCGGTGCCATCATTGGTGCCGATGCGCTCTTCGGCAAAGGCCCAGACGCGACGTCGCTCGGTGACTTCCGCGCCGAAGATGCGCTCGAAACGACCGTCGCGCCAGCGCAACGCGCCATTGAAGCTGCCAATCCACAGCGATCCTTCTGTGTCTTCCATGAAGCCGAACACGGGACGACTGGCCAGTTCCGGCAGGTCCGGCGTTTCAAAAGTGTTGAAACGCTGCCCGTCGAAGCGGGCCAGACCGGCCGCAGTACCGACCCACAGGTGGCCGCTTCGGGTCTGGATCATGGCCTGGACCGTATTGAGCGGCAGCCCCTGCTCGGTCTGCCAGCCGTCGATGCGCAGCTGCGACAGCGAAGAATTGCCAAGATCGGTGAAGTCAGGCAACTCGACCGGCGCGGAGGCTGAGGACGACGCTGCGGCCGGCGTCGCGGCCTGCGCAACGCCCAGCGCCACAGCGGCGCCGAACACGACTGACGCGATTGACACGATCAGCGTGGTGAGCCGTCGGATCGTGCCGAATACTCTGCAGGAGCGGTGGGATGGCAACAAGGCTTCGAATTCAATTCGTGTTTCGCGAATGGTACAGCGCAGGCACTGACCGTGCGGTCCGAAGCGGACCGTGGAAGGGTCCGCGCTACGCTGCCGGATCAGCCAGCGTCGCGAGGTCCTTCTCATCGACGAAAACGAGCGATTCGGAGTTCACGCAGAAGCGCAGCCCGGTCGGCCGCGGCCCGTCCTCGAACACGTGACCGAGATGACAGTCGCAGCGGGCGCACAGAATCTCCTCGCGGCGCATGCCGTAGCTGATGTCGAGGTCGGTGACCACATTCTCCTTGGCGACTGGCGCGAAAAAACTGGGCCAGCCCGTGCCGGAATCGAACTTGGCATTTGAGCTGAAAAGCGGCAGCCCGCAGCAGACGCAGGCGTAGACGCCGGACTTCTTGTTGTCGAGCAGCGTGCCGCAGAACGGTCGCTCCGTACCCTTGCCTCGCGCGACGGCGAACTGGTCGGGCGTGAGCTGCTTTTGCCATTCGGCATCACTCTTCTCGACCCGGGGTGATTCCAACGGACCGACCAGCTGGCCCGCGCTGTTGAAAACATGAACCTTCATGACCTCGCTCCTTCCGACTCTTCCCTGCCTGGATGAACATTGTTTCATGCTCGCGTGTTGCGATCATGAAATCCCCTGGGGACTGCCGTGGACATCGAGGTGAAGACCCACGGCCTTCATTCCTTCGCGCCGCGGAGATATTGACCCGGCGTGACCCCCAACGCCTGCCTGAACATGCTCACGAACGCACTCACGCTTTCATAGCCGCACTCGGCCGCCGCCGTGGCCACGTCCGCCGACTCAGCGAGTCGTCGCAACGCATGCTGCAGCCTCGCCTGCTGGCGCCACTGGCCGAAGGCCAAGCCGGTCTCGGCGTGGAACAGACGCTCGATGGTGCGGGCGCTGGCGCCGCTGTCGGCCGCCAGATCGGAGAGAGTCACCGAATGACGCAGGTCGGCACGGGCCAGATCGGCTACCCTGCGTGCGCGAGGATCCCGCGGCAGCGGCAGCTCCAGCCTGAGTCGCGTCGCGCGCCCCAGTTGGTCATGAATCAGCCCAGCCAGATGCTGGTGCACGGCGCTGTCTTGCTCGAGCGATCCGATCCGCGTCACTTCGAGAATCAACTCACGCAGGAGCGGGCTTACATCCAGCACACAGATGCCTTGGCCAGCCGGCGATGTTTTCGACGACGCGAGGTACAGCGTGCGCAGCGAGACGTCTCCCAGCGCTTCCACTTCGTGGACAGCATGGGCGGGCACCCACAGTGCGCGCGTCGGCGGCACCACCCATTGCCGATCCGTCACCGCCACGGCCAGCGCACCGCGCGCCGCGAACACCAGCTGTGGCCAGGCGTGGGCGTGCCCATCCAGCCGCATGCCTACGGGCAGCGTGAGCGCCAGCGAGCGCATCAGCAAGACGGAGGAATCAGGTTGGCGGGTTGTCGACATCTATTGGCGGATTCGCGTTATCGAGGGCCTGACGGCGATGCTACGCTACTCACGTCCATTGCCGAGAGGAAACCCCATGCCAAATGACATCGTCCACTTCGCCATCCACGCCGATGACTGCGAACGCGCGAAGGCCTTCTACCAAAGGGTGTTCGGTTGGTCGTTCCAGCCCTGGGGACCGCCGGACTTCTGGCTCATTCAGACCAGTGCCACCGGCATTCGCGGCGCGCTGCAGAAGCGCAACGGCCCTGCAGGACCCGGCATGGGCGGCTACGAATGCACCATCTCCGTGACCGACGTGAAGGCGACCTCGGCCGCCATCGAGGCGGCGGGCGGCAAGCTGCAGCATCCGCCATTCCACATCGAGCGCGTGGGCACGGTGGTGCAGTTCAGTGACACCGAAGGCAACATTGCCTGCGTCATGCAGTACTTGCCGGGCGTGTTGTCATGAGACGCCGACTCTGCGTCGCATTGCTCGGCTTCATGTTCGCGGCCTGCGCCGCCACGCCGACCTCGAATCCTTCCGTTGTGGACGTCACCCGATTCCTCGATGCCTGGAACGCGGCTGTTGCCACCCGTGACAAGACCGCTGTGCGCGCGGCGTACAGCGACAGCGTTAACTTCCGCTGGTTTGAGGATGGCGCATTGCGCTATCGCTCTGCCGACGAAGTTGCCACAGCTCTCGACCAGTTCCCGCCCGGAACAACAATCGACACCCGGCTAGCCGATATCGTCGTACTTCCGCTGGACGGCCGCCAGGTCCATGTCAGCGCCAGTTTCCGAACGCGGATTGGCATGCCGCAAGTTGCGTTCGAATTCAGTGGCGTGTTCACGGCCGTGCTGGAACGCAAGGGCGCCAGCTATGCATTTCTCGCCGGGCATACGTCATCCGTGCGGCCGGCATCCAGGAGAAATTGACTCGTGCTGCGCGTTGCGAATATTCGTGTGTCGGGACGCTCAGGTGATTACCGCAAATCTGCCAATTCGACCGCAAGATCAGGGAAGCCAAGCGGGCCGCGCAGGGCAACAATGACCCATCCTCAGTTGACCCAGCGGAATACAACATGCCCTTTCGCATTCTCGGCCTCGACAGCACCCCTTTTCGTCCCCTGTTCGGACTGACCGACGCCGCCCTGGCTTCCCGGGGTGCGCGACGCTACACGGTGGACAGCCGGCCCGGCTTTCCCGACCGCGTGACCCTGACCGATCTGGCACCCGGCAGAAACGTGCTGCTGGTGAACCATATGCATGTGCCCGAGAACACACCTTACCGCGCCAGCCACGCGATTTTCGTCGGGGAAGATGTTCATGCAGAACGCGCAGAACTGAACGCGGTGCCCCCCATGCTGACGAGCCGGCTAGTTTCCCTGCGCGCCTTCGACGCGGCGCACATGATGATCGACGCGGACGTGATGGACGGCTCCTTGCTGACGGAAAGCATCGAGCGCATGCTGGCCAACCCAAAGGTGGGCTATCTGCATGCGCACTTTGCGAAACGCGGGTGTTTCGCGGCGAGGATTGAACGAACCTGATGCGCCAGACGACTCCCCGGCGCGCGTGGTGCGGACAAAGGCATGCTTACAACGCGCTTTCCAGTGCCTGGCGAATGCGGTTCTCGCGAATCTCTCCCGACAGACGCGCGGTTTCCTTCGGCCCCTTGAACACGATGATGGTGCTCTGGGCCCGCACGCCGAATCGCGACCGGACGTCCTTCGCCTTGTCGTAATCCACCACGAGCACGGTCATGTCGGGCTTGCCTTCCTTGCGCAAGGTATCGAACACCATGGTCTGCACCTTGCAGCTGCCGCACCACTCGGCGTGGAAATGCAGGGCCACCGGCTTGCCGGCCGACTGTGCATCCGCCAGCGCCTGATCGGAATACGGGGTGGACTGTAGCGCCAGCGCCGAGGTGGCGACGAGCATGGCAGCAAGAGCGGCAAGACGGGACAGCAGAGTCGACATGAAATCTCCAGGCGAATGCATTGAAGGGATGGCAGGCGGGATGCCGCAAACCGGATCGGCTTTCGGCGCGCGCTCCCGGAGCCGATGCCAGCGACGCGTTCGTCGGGTTAAGTCGGTCAGAACTCCGACACCTTACGCATCTTCAACTGGACAGGCGTCGCTCCGGACAAGTTCCCTGCGTCTGACCAATGTCAAGTCGCGGCGTCGCACCATCCCTGGGACCACCTTGCCGCCTCAGCCTGGAACTCCCGCCAATCCGCTCCGCACAGCGGTGCGAGAGCGCGCCCGCGATAGCTGGCCAACCTTCGCACTCGAACGATGAATTGATGTGCGTCCGCGGCAGAGGCTGCGGTGCGAATATTCGCAGTGGATGCGCACGCCCTATATCACCACCGGCGCACCCCAACCATCGTATTCGCCCTTTTCTTCTCTGGCGATGGCTTCCAGCGCGACCCGCAAGCGGGCCATGTCCTTCTCGGCGGGCACCATGTTGCGCACCGCGAACACCAGCCACAGGGCGCCGTCGGCCGCGCGATCGACCTTCACCTCCATCTCCAACGCGGCCACCTTCATCGCAGCGCGGTCGGCCGCCTCACGCTCGGGGAAGTAGAGGAAGAACTCGACCGGATGGGGTCGGGACAGATTGGCGCCGGCACGTTCAAGCTGGGCGATGACGAATGCATCCGGCCCCGGGCGGCGGCGAAACACGCGCAACCAGGCGACACCCACGCCGACAAAAATAGCGCCGGCAATGGCCAGCAAAAGTGAATTGGCGTCCATGACGATCAGCGTTTCGAAAATGCGGGATTCAACATGACGCAGCCCCGCCCGTTCGGCGCGCGTCCAGCACGCCGCGGATGAACGGTGCCTTGGCGTCCGTGTAGGCCGCCTTGTCGTGGGCAAACTCGCGCGCAAGCTTGAGCTTCAGCTCCTGGTACGCATCGCGCAGCGCCGCATCCTCGCGCAACGCGTCGCGGAAGGCGAGATGGTCACGCCAGAGGTCGGAGCCTTCGACGACGCCGTGAACATGCACGCGCAGTCCGTCAGCGGATTGCTTCACGAAATAGCGGCGCATGGGCAGCACGTCTTCATGCTTCGACACGTACTCGAATCGAGCTGCAGCGAGCGCATCCGTGCGCGCCTCGATCTCCGCGAGCGACCGGGCGCCCAGCAATACGTCGATCACCGGTTTCGCCACCAGGCCAGCCACCGAGGTGCTGCCGATATGCTCGATGGCGAATTCGCTCGATTCGCAGGCGGCCCGCAGTTCATCGCGGACCATTGCGAATATTCGCGTCCAGTCAGGGCACCAGGGGGAGAGGTTCACAGCGGGCATGAGCAGGTCGGGCGTAGGTGACGATTCGCGCAAATGCAGAGGTCAGCGGACAGGCGTGCGACTATTCGTCCCATGACCAAGCCCCCACATTTTAAGCCCACCGACCTTCGTGGCTACGCGCGCCTGGCCTTTGACGCCACCAGCGGACTCACCGATCTGGTCGAGGCGCTGCACGGCACCATCCTCAATCCGCTGCAGAAGAGGACCCCGGGCAAGCCCATCCGCACCGGCGGCATCACCGGCATGGTTTACCGCAGCATTGGCGGGGTCACGAACATGGTGGGCAGCGGCGTGGATGCGCTGCTGGGTGCCTTGCCGCAGGTTGTCGAGGAAGGCGCCGCGTCGCCCGAGCGCGAGGCCATCGTCTCGGCGCTCAATGGTGTGATGGGCGACTACCTCGCCGCGAGCGGCAATCCGCTTGCGCTCTCCATGACGATGCGTCATGCTGGCAAGCCGCTGACGCTGGCACGCGCGGCGCTGAAGAAAACGTTGCCCGACGCGAACGGACGCGTGCTGCTCTTGATTCATGGCCTCTGCATGAACGACCTGCAGTGGACGCGCGCCGGCCACAACCACGGCGCGCACCTCGCCGACCGGCTGGGCTTCACGCCTGTCTATCTGCGCTACAACACCGGCCTGCACATTGCCGACAATGGCCGCGAACTGGCCGCGCTGCTGGAGAAGCTGGTGACGGCCTGGCCGGTAGCGGTGAAGGAACTCGTCATCGTCGGCCACAGCATGGGCGGGCTGGTGGCGCGCAGTGCCTGCCTCAGTGTTGATGTGCCTTCCGAAGCGGAGACAAAGCGGACGCCGCGCTGGCGCTCGCTGCTGAAGCGCATGGTGTTCCTGGGCACCCCGCACTTTGGCGCACCGCTGGAGCGCGGCGGACACTGGGTCGATCTCCTGCTGGGCGCCACGCCGTGGTCCGCGCCCTTTGCTCAGCTCGGCAAGATTCGCAGCGGCGGAATCACGGATCTTCGCCACGGCACGTTCTTCGACACCGCGCATTATCCGCTCCCGCGCGGTGTGCGCTGCTATGCCGTGGCCGCCACCACCAGCCGGGCCACGGACAAGCAGGGTCTGGTGCAGAAAAAGCTCTGGGGTGACGGGCTGGTGCCGATCAACAGTGCGCTGGGCATTCACCCTGATCCCGGCCTCACGCTCAAGTTTTCGACCCATCGCCAACTTGTGGTCCACGGCACCAACCACCTGGACATGCTCTCGAGCGGAACAGTGTCAACAAGAATGGAACACTGGCTCCGGGGATAGATCGCTGCCAACACCGGCGGTGCCCAGAGAGAGAGAGAGAGCACACCTGCAAATACAGGCCTGCCGCCAGGCATGCTGCCCACGTTGCAGCGCATCCTGTGGCTACAATTCACCGACTGCACACACACTGACAATTCATGCCGAACAGATACTTGGACGTTCGCCGTCTCCTCCGATCACTGGTCTGGTTGGTCGCCTCGGTGACCGTGCAAGCAACCACCAGTGCTGCCGAACCCCCTGCCGCCAACCGGGCGAACTCAGCCGAGATTTCCGCGGAGACGGCCGGCGTGCCCGCCGTAATGCCAGGCGCAGCACCGCCTGCGGTGCTGCGCCTGCTCAATCGCGAACTGGTGACGCTCCGGGCCACGATCGCAGGCTCGACACCGGCAGAGCGCGTGCAACGCGCCCGGGAGCGGTTTGCGGCATTCGATGCGCTGCGAATCGATCAGCCGCTGCGGGTGATGCCCTTCAGATTTGGCTCGCATGATGGCGTACAGCTGCTGGTCGGCAGCGAGTTGCTCGTCTCGCTGTTTCCCGCGGATGTCCCGGAGGGCGGCAGCCTTGCCGCTTTGGTGAGTGCCAGCGAAGCACGATGGAAGGACATCCGGCTTGCCTGGCATGAAAGCCGGGACTGGACCGAGTTGCTCAAGTCCGCGACCAGCGTCATCCTGGCCACCCTGCTTTTGTGGGGCGCGCTCTGGGGACTTGGGCGCGCCAGCGATGCAATCGTTGCCAAAGTGAAGGTACGAAATGCGAACCTCGTCGCCGACACGTCCCGCATCCGCTGGGAGGAGTTGCTCTGGCGATTGCTTTCCGGCTGCATAGTCGTCGTCAGAATCGCGCTCATCGCGGTCCTGTTCTATGCATGGCTGGAATGGGTACTGCACGCTTTCGTGCTCACGCGGCCATGGTCCGAATTTCTGGACCAGTGGGCCTGGCAACGGGCGATCTGGCTGGGCACCGGCCTGGCAGGCGCGGTCCCCGGCCTCGCGACCGTCGCCATCATCTTCATCGTCACGCGCGCGATGGTCGATGTCTTGCGCCACTTCTTCCAGGCCGTGGAATCGGGCCGCCTGAAGCTGCCGTGGCTGCATCCGGAGACGACAAGCGCCACCCGACGCATCGTGGTCGTGCTGGTCTGGGCACTGGGCATTTCGATTGCATATCCCTACCTGCCCGGATCCAACACCGACGCCTTCAAAGGTTTGTCCGTCCTGCTCGGCCTGATGGTCACGGTGGGCTCGGCCGGCTTGGTCACACAAGCCATGAGCGGGCTTCTGCTGATCTACGCGCGAGCCTTGCGCAAGGGCGACTATGTCGTCGTGGCCGGCGTGGAGGGCGTGGTTACCGAGGTGGCGCCGCTCGCCACCAAGATCACGAATATTCGCAATGAGGAGATCACGTTGCCCAATGCGGTTCTCATTTCGAGTCCGATCTTCAATTACTCCAAGCTGTCCGCCGAGCACGGAACACTGCTGTCGACCAAGGTCACAATCGGCTATGACGCGCCATGGCGCCAGGTCCATGCCTTGCTCATCGAGGCCGCGCAGTCAGTGACAGGCGTTCGGCAGACGCCGGCACCCTACGTGTACCAGCGCGCCTTGTCTGACTTTTATGTGGAGTACGAACTGTTCTGCAGCATTGATCGCCCGCTGGATCGGGTGCCGGTGCTGTCGCGCCTGCATGCTGCCATCCAGGATGTGTTCAACCGCGACGGTGTCCAGATCATGTCGCCACACTTCGTGCTGCAACCGAAGCAGCCCGTGCTCGGGGACAAGGCGACAGGCAGCTGATCCGCACTTGAGTCAGGCCGATACCGTGCCCGGACTGCTCCGTTGTGCCAGCTGCCGGGCCATCACGCTTTGCTTCAGTTGACCCAGCCATTCAGGTTCGACCTGGCGATCAAACTCGTTCATTGCGAGGTGCTGGCGGGACAGTCCGAGATCGATCTCCGCCAACGCCTCGTCCAGCCGGCCTTCGGCAAACAGTGCGGCGGCCTTGCCGCGATGCACCGTGGCCGGCGAGATGAGATAGGCACCTGCCGAAACATCTTCGGCATACCGCCTCGCCGCGCCGGCATCACCGCTCATCACCGCGAAATAGTGCGTCAGCTCGGCTGCGAACTGGGCGCGGATTGCCTGCGGAATCGAGCCATACCGCTCCACGATATGGGCAGCGGCTGAAGCGGCGTCTGCGGCGTCATTGCGGTCCAGTGCAACCTGCAGACGCATCAGCTCGGCCAGCGCACGCTCCAGCGGAGTCATCTCCCCGCGCACCATATCCCGAACTGCCTCCACCGGCCATTCGCGCGGACGGATGCCGGCATAGGCCAGCGCAATCACCGCGAACACGGCGCGAAACCGAACAGCGTCCTCGCCGCCCTTGTGCAGCGTGCGAATCTGGTAGCCATCGGTGCGTATGCCGGCAGCGGTGCTGAGCGGCAGGAGATTGATGACCCCGAAAAAAGCGTTGAGGCAGGCGAACACCAGCAGCGCCGCGGCCCAGAACGGCGCCATCGACAGACTGGACGCCAGCGCGATAGCGGCACCCGCTGCCATCACGTTGGCCAGTCCGCCGCCCAGGAGATAAACGATGAACTGACGATCCGTCGCGCCACCCGGCGGTGGCGAGCTGATCTGCTGGCCACCGATCATTCTCATCACTGACAGATGCAAGCGATGGCGCAACCGGACGCCATCATCAATGAGCGTCCAGGGGCCGATGGTCAGCACCCGAAAGCGAAAGCCGCCCATCATTGCGCCCGCAAGATGTCCCAGCTCGTGCAGGGCAATGCACAACAGGAAGATGACCGGCAAGGAAACGATCAGCCACAGGCCATCTGCACGGTCGAATCCGGCAAGATCAAACCACCGTGGAAACCACTTGATGCCGAAGTGGACTATCGCTGCCCCGGCAATCGCCCCGCCCAGCATTGACAGGACAGCCCGCCACCAGGCCGAGGCGGCCATCAGATTCTTGTGCATACCCTGCCCTTGAAGCCGAATTGGAATTCGCGGAGTATCGGATCCAGCGCAGGTCGGATCCAGCGCCGTGCGACGAGCGGCCGGGAGCCCATGCAATCAGCACTGGAACAGGCGGATGAGTGGCGGCGATTCGAGCCGCATCGCCATTTCCGGCTGCGAATAGTCGCACCCGGCCGCCGGCCGGAAAACGGGGGAGTTGCTACACCCTGACGATGATTCGCGTGATCGTGATCCGACACGTGCTGGACGGGATGGCCGCGGCGACCGTCACCCCATCGAATGCAGGCCGACCTTGTTGCCTTCGGTATCCATGAAATGGGCGAAGAAGCCGAAGCCGTTGCCAATTTCCGTCTTGGGCACGACCACCGAGCCGCCGGCCGACGCCGCACGCGCCAGCATGGGCGCGAGATCATCGCCTCCGTTCAGATAGACGATCGTGCCCGATGAGGACGGCGTGCAACCCTCGCCTTGCACGATGGCACCGCCGACCGCGTTCTGGTCGGATGACAGAAAACCCATCATCGTCGGCCCCATCTCCATCGTCTCGATGCTGTGGCCGATGACCGCCTCGTAGAAAGCTTTGGCGCGGGCGAAATCGGCCACGGGGATTTCAAACCAGTTAAGTGCATGGGCGGGTGCGGACATGGGGTCTCCTTGAGATGTGTGGTTTGGATGATTCAGTCACTCTGGCGCGGGGCAGAGGATACGCCGGAGCGGGCCGAGTAGGAAGGGTTTCAGGCGGAATTCGGACACACTGATACAGAGCGTCGCAGTGTGTTGCGGAGTGCGGCTGATGAATGCCCGGTGTGCACTCATTGGATGCCGAAACAAGTCCGCTTGGGGATTGCACCATCTCCCCATGCAATGGGGCAAAGCTATTCGCAGCGAGACTTGATCGACGCCGGAATCACTTGTAGACGCCGGACAGGGCAGTCCAGCCGTCCTGAAACAGCGTGCCAAACGCCTCGGACTCACCTGCAATGCTGAACGCATCAGCGAATACGCCGTTGCCGCTCGCGCGCCACTGCCCGGTGGCAGACTGGTGGTGGTGCCCGAAATAGGTGATCACCCAGAAGCTGCCGGCACTCGCGCCGGAGAACGGCACTGACATGAATCCAGGGCCGGAAGACTTGCGTGGCTTTCGGTCGCCACGACCTTTGGCTTCCGCTTCGATCGTTTCGTTGGACAGCACCAGGCGCATGCGCCAGGTATTCGCCGCCGTCGCGGCGACATGGATCTCGACAAACTGCGCCATCGGATCGGTGGCCATGATACGGGCCCGATCCGATGCACTGTTCGGATACCAGCTCGCCAACTGCACCCACTCCACCTTGCCCTGCATGCGCGCATCGCGCGGGCCTTCAGCCCTCGCCCACCAGAACGCCATCGGCATCGGAGACGGTGCCGCCACGCGCTTGTCGTCAATCACGAATGATCCGACTGACATGAAGCACAGGCTGCCGACTGCATGATTCGCGTGGGTCGGGTTTCGCGCCAGCAGCTTTGTCGCATCGGGATCACCCTTGGCGTACTCATCCAGACTGATCAGCCGAAACCCCTTGGGCAGCGCGACCTTCGCCTTGGCCGGATCGAACACATGGTCACGACAGATCTCGGCGCCCACATCCTGGACCAGGTTGGTACTCTGCGCACCCGCTGGCAGCTTGCCGAGGCGCTCGTCACTGGCATGTGCAACGGGCAATACGGCGAGCAATGCAAACCCCAGACAACGATGGAGCACCATCATCGACCTCCGTTCAAAGTCAGCCGTCAATCTGCGCTAGGCGACGTAATTGAATATCGCGACGTAGTGCAACACGCTCCCACCCAGCACGAACAGATGCCAGATCCCGTGCCAATGCTTGAAGCGCTCGTCGTAGAAATAAAAGATCGTGCCGACCGTGTACACGACACCACCCGCCACGACCCATGCGAAGCCTGCCCAGGTCAGCGCCTCGATCAGCGGGATCACGCCAATGACCGCCACCCAGCCCATGCCGATGTAGAGATACAGGGACAGCATGCGTTTCTTGCTCTTCAGTGCCAGCTCCTGGACGATGCCGAACACCGCCAGCCCCCACACCACGCCGAACAGCGACCACCCCCAGCCGCCGCCCAGCGTCACCAGCGTGAATGGCGTGTACGTGCCGGCGATGAGGAGATAGATCGCGCTGTGGTCGAGCTTCCTGAAGATGTCCTTGGCCCGGCCGCGCGTGCTGTGATACAGCGTCGAGCTGCCGTAAAGCGCAATGAGGGTCGCGCCATAGATGGAAAAGCTCACCACCTTCCACGCGTCGCCCTGCATGGCGCCCAGGGTGATGAGCACCGCCGCGCCGGCGATGGCGAGGAGGACACCGCATAGATGGCTGTAACCGTTGAAGCGTTCACCGTAGTACACGAAAGGAATGCCTTGCTGATTGCGATGGGATGAGTGCCAGTACAACACACTCTTGTGATGAAACGGTGGCAGACAGCTCTTGAGTATTCCTGAATTCATGACACTCCCCCCTTTGCAAAGGGGGGGTAGGGGGGATTTCTGTGCGCGGCCGGTAATGAAATCCCCCTCGGTCCCCCTTTTTCAAAGGGGGAAGTGACCGCAGCCAACGTGCGTGCCTCGCCCTGTCGTGAATGATGAAAGTCTCAATAAGCAGTGCAGGGAGGCGTCATTGGACAGCCCGATCCTGGCGCTCCGGTTTGGAGGCAATGAGAAACGGCTCACGCGGCTTCGCCCTGCCGGTGACGAGCTCGGCCACATGGCTGCCCACCGCAGGCCCATGTTTGAATCCATGCCCGGAACCGCCACCCACGACCCAGACATTGTCGAGGCCCGGGTGCCGGTCGATGACAAAGTCACCGTTCGCACTGTTCTCGTACTGGCACACCCGCGTTTCGCTCAGTGTCGCCTTGGCCAACGACGGAAACCGTCGCGCAAGGAAGGCGCGCGCCGCCTCCTCGCCCGCTGCGCTCGCGCGGCGGTCGCCGGTATCGGGGTCCATGCGCGGACCATGCGTATCGTTGGCCACCTTGAAACCGCGGCCTTCAAGGCTGGGCATTCCGTAGAACGGCAGATCCGCCCAGACCGGCAGCGCACCGGTGGCGCCGGCGTCCACCGAGAAGAAGAAGACCTCCTGCCGCGTGACGAAGAGACGCCGCGCCATGGCGTCGGGGCAGACCCGATCCAGCCAGGGGCCGCATGCGAAGACGAATTGTTCGGCCTCGACCCGCTCGCCGCTTTGGGTGGTGATGGCGCGCAATGCGCCCTGCTCGCCCTGCTCCCGCCGGATCGGCGTGACCGTCCCTGACAGAAACGTGACGCCATTGGCGCGCAGCTCCGATGCCAGCGACTGAACGGCGCGCCGCGCCATCAGCGCACCACCTGCTGGTTCCAGGAACCCGACCTCCTCTGCGCCCACGCGCATGACGGGATAGCGCTGCCGCATCGCAGCGGCGTCCAGCAAGCTGAACGGAATGTTCTGCCGCTTAAGCACTCGGGCACTTGCGGTCACCAGGTCGCTGGGCGGCGTATGCACCCACAGCACGCCCAGCGGATGAAAGATCGGCAGCCCGGTGCGCGCGGACAGCGTCTGCCACTCGCTGATCGAGCGCCAGGCCCACTCCGAATAAAGTTCTTTATCGCCGTAGCCGCAGCGGGTGACACGGCCTTCTCCGCCGGACGAGGCGTTGCTGTGCGCCGGACCGATCGCATCAATGACTGCCACGCGCCGGCCCGCCAAGTGAAGCTTGTAAGCCGTCCAGATGCCGAAGACGCCTGCACCGATGACGACGACGTCGAAAGTTCTGCGTGGCGGAGGAGTAAGCGTGGTGCAGCCGCCTGCTACTGTGGCGATGGTCAGGGCGCCGAGAGAACCTAGGACTTCCCGTCTACCGGTCTTCCACTGAACGCCTTGCGGCGCGGAACGTTTTTTCTTCATTGAGCCGAATACATGAGGTGCTAGTAAGTCGGAGCTTGAACCAAATCGCTGAGTGAGAAAAAACAATTCACCCTATGCCCTTAGATTGCATCTGGCAGCGCGAATATTCGCGCTTCTAGAACGCCAGCCGCTCAATCGCCTTCGTCTGGGTAACCCCGTCAACTGTGTATGTCAGAGTACCGGTCGTTGCGGATGTGAACGTAATGGAGACCGTTCCAGCCTGCCTCGGATCAAAGGCAGCTGCGCTGTAGTTCCCGCTTATCAATGGCGAGCTGGTAGCTTTGAATGCAGGCCCGGAATAGGTTGTTGGCGTTACCCAGCTTCCGCTATTGATCAGGTACCAGACCGGGTTGCCGAATTGCGAGTAGGTGTACCAGACGCCGGCCAAGGCGGCTCCCTGCTGCACGATGGCGACGCCCCAGCCGTTCTCCGCCGGCCCTCCCCACCAGATATCCGAGTAGTCAATTCCTGACGGCGACACGCCGCTTTGGAACTGCATTCGGCTGATGGCCTTCGTGACCTGAAAACCGCCAACGAACCAAGTCATGGTTCCGTTGTTGGCGTCAGAAAATGCAAAGCTCGCTGTTCCCATTTGGGATTGATGGAACTGCGCTGCGGAGTACTCACCAAACCAGGCCCCTGATGACGCCACCACCGGGCCGCTACAGTTCTTGAAGTTTCCAAACCACGTACAACCGGGGACCAAAGCCCAGACGGGTTGCCCAGACGAATCGAAGTAGTACCAGCCGATGGCCAGCATCTCACCATGCTGGACGAAAGACATGCCCCACCCATTCTCAGCCTGACCCGCCCACCATGCCCCCTGATAAGACTCGGACGCGCTGGCGTTTGAAACGTAAACATGCACCGGTAGCGGTGCGCTGGATCCATTGGCATTGGTCGCCACCAGATGAATGACGTGGGTTCGACCCGCCGCATCACTGGACCATGACAGAAAGCGGCCCGGACTTCCCTCACCGCCCGAGTTGCCGTCCGAAAACCACTTGTAGTTCGTAGGGCTGTTGGTGCAATTGGCACTGAAGCTCAGACTTTGCCGGGGCCGGACTGTCGCGACTGGCGGCGTGACGCTGCAAACCGGAATCGCCCCGACTGACCGCTGCGCCGAACAAGTTGTCGTCAACCCGCCATTTTGTCCCGAGCAAGACCAACTCCAGGGGCCTTGTCCCACCACAGAAGAAGGATTGCCCACCGAACACAGCGCGGTTGTCGGCGCAGCCTGAAGCGTCAGGTTGTTGGCAGCCCCGCAGCTTCCGCTCGCGAAACCCGCTGGCGTGCCATATGCGATGCGAATATTCGCAGTGCCAACCGAACCGCCAAATCCATCCACGGCGATCTTGTAGTCGACTCCTGCAGTGGCATTGAACGTGACGCGGCTTGGGCCATTGCTGGTGCCCTCAACATTGTCGTTGCTGGTGACACGTGTCAACGCAGCCACCGAGTTGCCGACATAGACGGCCAGCAAGGTATCGAAATCACTACCCTGCGTGTCAATGGTGACGAACCCTGATGCAGGAGCGGTCCACGCGAACCAGACAGAAGCGCCACCACCGGCACTTGTACCTGCATGCGTAGGCTCACCGGTTTCGTAGCTTGCTCCCGTGGTCAACACCGTGGCCGACGGCGCTACACCGCTCATTCTCAGGTAGTTTGCGAAGTTGTCATTGGACGGCGCCGCCGCACGCTGCGCTGAGCAACTCGCGCTCGCCCCGCCGTTCATACCGGCGCAGGTCCAAGTCCACGGCCCCGAACCGGCAACCGAAGACGCGGTGCCTGCCGAGCACAAGTCGACAGTCGGCCGCACCGAGATCGCCACGCCATTTGAGGATCCACACTGCCCGTTGACCAGGCTGCCGTCACCGGTAGTGAGTCTGACAAGTTCGACTGCGTCCAGCGTCATGACCACGGTGTTACCGCTCATGCCATGAAAGATGAGTCGCGCCACCTTCAAGGAAGGGCTGATCGTAGTGAAGCCCGAGAAAGACATATTGCCGCTGGCCACGTTCAGTCGCGCGTCCTGGCAACCTGAAATGCTCCCCGGTCCGACATACGAGAAGTCATTCTCATTGTAAAAGGTGCCCGACACGAACTCGCCGCTGAGCGTGCAACCATTCGTGGTCAGCGATACCTTTGCCTGCCCGTTGATCACCATTGACACATTGGACTGTACCTGCGTCGGCGGGCCGGGGGTCAGGAGAGTGATGAGTGCAGTCCCTGAGTAGGTGCCGCTCACGATGGATGGCTCCATGTACCCGAACTGAGCCTGAGCCCCCAAGGATGTCGCCAACATGGTGCCCCCAATCAGGGCGAAGAAACTTCTGATGAGTTGATTTTTCACGGTCAAATATCAATCTTGTTTGCGCACATCTCAAGCGACGCGCCTTGCAAGTGCGGATTATCCCGAAAAATACTGGGTCAGGCCCTACAGGACTCCAACTAGATACCGGGGAACGGGCGGAAAGTGCGTATTGCAGGTGCGAATATTCGCCAATGGGCGCGCGCGAATTTTCGCACCAGGGCGAGCGGCCGAGAACAATCCGCCCTGGCCCCTTTTTTCTTCTCTTCACTCAACACCCAAAGGTTGCAGACCTCCGATATCCGGCGGTTCGTGCCTAGTGATCTGCCAAGCCGGGTGTATCGCGCCAGCAACCAGTCTACAAAGATGCAAATGAAATTTCCCCACCAACCTTGATAGGGAACGCCATTTTTTGCATCTGAATTGGGCTCAATGCCGCCCTGTCACACACCCACCCGCCCTTTTCCGGCATGCTAGCCCCATGACCGCCGCCACCTCCCCCGCTTCAGCCACATCCACCGCCCTAAACCCCGGTGTCCAAAAACGCGAACTCTTCGCCTGGGCGATGTACGACTTCGCCAACTCGGGCTACACGACGGTGGTGCTGACGGCGGTGTTCAACGCCTACTTCGTCTCCGTCATCGCGGGCAAGGCACCGTGGGCGACGTTTGCCTGGACGGCGACACTCGCGGTCTCCTACGCGTTGGTGATGCTGGCCGGGCCGGTGATCGGGACGCACGCGGACGCGAAGGCAGCCAAGAAGCGCTGGCTCTTCGTGATGACGGTGGGCTGCATCGCCTCGACGGCGGCGCTGTATTTCGCGGGACCGGGGATGCTGGTCTACGCGATGATCTTCGTGATCATTTCCAACTTCTGCTACGCGATCGGGGAGAACCTGACTGCGGCATTCCTGCCGGAGCTGGCGCGGCCCGAGGCGATGGGCAAGGTGTCGGGCTGGGGCTGGAGCCTGGGTTACGTGGGCGGGCTGGTGGCGCTGGGGATTTCGCTGGCGTGGCTGATGACGGCGGAATCGCGCGGGAGCACGACGGGTGCCGCAGTGCCGGGCACGCTGCTGATCACGGCAGTTGTCTATGCAGTGGCGGCGAGTGCCACGTTTCTGTGGCTGAAGGAACGCGCGGTGCCCTGCGACCCGCCGACGAGCTCATCGTGGTCGCAGTTGAAGGCGGCCATCGCCGAAGCCTGGACGATGAAGGACCTGACGCGGGTGTGCATCGTGGCAATCTGCTATCAGGCGGGCGTGGCGACGGTGATCGCGCTGGCCGCCATCTACGCGCAGGAGGTGATGGGCTTCACGACGCAGGACACGCTGGTGCTGGTGCTGCTGGTGAACATCACGGCCTGCATCGGTGCCTTCGCGTTCGGCTATGCGCAGGACAAGCTGGGCAAGGTGAATGCGCTCCGCGTCACGCTGTTCGGCTGGGTGGCGATGGTGGGCTTCGCGTGGTTCGCGACGGACCGCTCGCTCTTCTGGGTGGCGGCCAACCTGGCCGGGCTGTGCATGGGCTCGTCGCAGTCGGCGGGCCGCGCCTTGATCGCGTACTTCGCCCCGCCGGCCAAGGCGGCGGAGATGTTCGGCGTGTTCGGGCTGGCCACGCGGCTGGCGGCCATTCTCGGGCCGATCACCTACGGCATCGTGAGCTGGGTGTCGGGCGGGGATCATCGGCTGGCCATGCTGATCACCGGGGTGTTCTTCATCGCGGCCATCGTGCTGCTCTCGGGCGTGGACGAGGCGCGGGGGCGGCGCGAGGCGGAAGCGGCAGCGGGCTGAAGCCTGACCGCCCGACGAATGGCACTGCCCGATCGGGCGGCAGTTGCGGGATAATCCCGTCCAGAGCTTTGCTTTGCGGACCGGGCTTCACGGAGATCCGCGAGGACATTGCCCAGGCTCACGTTGCCCCATCGCAAGCCTCACCCCGCACCGGGGGATGACCACGACAGACACGCCGCCATGCCCGATCCGATCAATTATTACGACATTCTGGACGTCTCACCTTCTGCGACGCCGGACCAGATCAATTTTGCCTACCGCCGTTCGCTGGAGTCACTGACCCGCGAGGGCAAGGAAGGGACGCCGCAGGCTGCGAATATTCGCACTGCGTGGGAGACGCTTTCCAATCCGCTTCAGCGCATGAGCTATGACGCGACGTTGCGCAAAGCCGAGACAGCCCCGGCGGGCGGCGAAGACGTGCTTTCAGGTGGCGGGCTGCTGGCCAATCGCAAGTTCATCAAGATCGGATTCATGCTGGTGGGCGCGTTGATGGTCGTGATCGCGATGCGGCAGTACGCGGCGAGCATGCTCCCGCCCAAGGCCACCCAGGTTGTGGCGGCAACCCAGGCCGCCGAGGGCAATGAAGCCAAGGAGCCGGGCACGCCGCTCGGCGTGCTGCCGCGTGCGCCGGACGAGATCTACACCGACGTGACCAACAGCGTCGCCAAGGTCATCGTGAGCGACTTCAACGGCAACCCCGTCTCGACCGGCAGCGGCGTGGTGGTGG
Source organism: Burkholderiales bacterium (assembly GCA_033764435.1). Classification (GTDB taxonomy): domain Bacteria; phylum Pseudomonadota; class Gammaproteobacteria; order Burkholderiales; family Usitatibacteraceae; genus JAEUMY01. Next base: position 56,305 of record JANRIX010000002.1, on the reverse strand, counting down.
CGCCGGGCATCCTGATCACCAATTGCCACGTGGTGAAGGACGGCCGCCAGATCCAGGTGAAGTTTCCGAAAGAAACGTTCTCCGCCACCGTGCAATCGCGCAATGAAGAGCGCGATCTCTGCCAGCTCTACGCGGGCAACATCACCGCGCGGCCGGTCCCGGTCTCCAGTGCGAACACGCTGAAGGTGGGTCAGAAGGTCTATGCGATCGGCTCGCCGCAGGGACTGGAAAACACGCTGTCGGAAGGCCTGGTCTCGGCGTTGCGCGAAGTGGATGGCGGCAAGATCATCCAGACCAGTGCGGCGGTGTCGCCCGGCTCGTCCGGCGGCGGCCTGTTCGACCAGTTTGGCAATCTGGTCGGCGTGATCACCTTCCAGGCGCGTCAGGGCCAGAACCTCAACTTCGCACTGCCGGCGGACTGGATCGGGCATCTGCCACGCGTGGCCAGCGGCACGCGCATCGACTTCTCCGCGCCGGCCGGCACGGTCAATACCGAGCCCGCCGCCCCGCCCGAGCCCGTGGCCGGCGACTACTTCCCCGGCAAGTGGACCTGCACCGGCGAAGTGGAAGGCATGACCGGCAACTGGACCGTCACCCGTTCGTCAGTGGAGATCGTTCTCGGCGACAAGTCGCGGAAAAACAGCTACGCGCTGCAGGCCAACAACCTGATGCTGTTCGACGCCCGCGGCAACACCAAGCTGAACGTGGATGAAGTCACGGAGAACAAGCTGGCGTTTAGTGATTTCAACGGCAAGAAGGTGAATTGCACGCGTCGCTGAGAGACTGCCGGGGCTGGCGAGGCCTGCTTGCAGTCGGCACGGCAGCCCCCAGCTTCAAGGCATCATGATTCCCTCACTCTTCGTCTCCCACGGCGCGCCCACGCTGGCATTGGATGCCGGCGACACGGGTGCAGCCTGGGCGGCGCTCATGCAGCGCCTGCCCCAGCCTGAATCCATCCTCGTCATTTCCGCGCACTGGGAAACGGCCGCGCCGGAAGTGAGCTCGGCCGATCCGCCGAAGACCATTCACGATTTCGGCGGCTTTCCCGACGCGTTGTATCGCATCCAGTACCCGGCGCCGGGTGCGCCGGCGCTGGCTGGGCGGGTGGCCGAGCTGCTGAGTGCTGCGGGATTTGCGCCAACGCAGCACACGTCACGCGGGCTGGACCACGGCGCGTGGGTGCCGCTGCGCTGCATGGTGCCCGATGCGAATATTCGCTGTACGCAACTCTCCATCCAGACGCATCTTGGTCCGCGTCATGCCCATGCCATCGGCCGGGCGCTGCGGCCGCTGCGCGATGAAGGCGTGCTCATCCTCGCCTCCGGCGGCATCGTGCACAACCTGCGCCAGCTGGACTGGAAGACGGGCGATGTCGTGACCGACACTGGTCTCGCCTGGGCGACTGAGTTCAATGATTGGATGGCCGAGCGCACGGCAGCGGGCGACATCGACGCGCTGCTCAATTACCGACGACTGGCGCCGCATGCCGTGCAGAGCCATCCGACCGAGGAACACCTGCTGCCTTTTTACGTGGCGCTGGGTGCGGGCGGGGCTGCGCGTGAGCGCATTCCCGTGGGCTACACCTACGGCTCGCTGGGCATGGACGCTTACCGCTTCAACTGAGGCCAGTAGCGCACGACAGGCTGGCCGCGCGGATGCACTGTTCCGCATCGCGCGCGGCCCTCCGGGTTACTTCTTCGCGTCCTTTTGCGCATCTTTCTGCGCCATGCATTCGTGCTTGACTGCCGCGTCCGCCTTGGCGCCGTCGTGTTTGCAGCCCTCGCCTTTGCCGTGATGACCCTTGCCGTGGCGATCTTTGCCGTGATGGCCCATGCCGTCCATGCCAGCGTGGTGTTTGCCTTCGTGATGTTTGCCTTCGTGGTGCTTGCCATCCCGATGCTTGCCCTCGTGCATGGGGCAGTCGGCCTTGCCGTCGCCGTGCTTGCATCCTTGCATGGCGGCGTCCTTCGCCGCGGCCGGCTTTTCGGTGCCCGTCTGGGCGGCTGCGCCCAGCGCCAGCCCAGCGCCGGTGATGAGGGTTGCGAGTGCGAGTGTCGTGCGTTTCATGGTGATCTCCTGAGTGGTGAATGACGCCGGCCGCGATACATTCGCCGCCTGTGCGATCGACGTGCCTCCGGAAGACCGCCCTTTCAAGCGCGAATTCGCAACCAGACGTTACGGGCGGCCGGGGCCGCGCAGCATCTTTGACGTGGCACAAACACTGGCGAAAGATCGGCCACCCCGGGGAACGCGGCTCGCCGGGACCTGTCGGCGCTGCCCCCCTGCGCTGCACCGCACAATGCGTTCAGGGATAATCGCGTTTTGGCTTTTTCTTCACCGCACGCACCATGTCCAACGGACCCGCCGCACCAGCGACCCCGGCCACAGAAGCCGCGCACATCACGAACTTCATCCGCAATGCCATCGACGCTGACCTCGCGAAGGGCAAGTACGCCCAGCGCACCTGGGGCGGCGCACCGGGGCCGGCCGAGAAGCACCTGAACCAACCGAAGGACGGTGCGAATATTCGCACCCGTTTCCCGCCTGAGCCGAACGGCTATCTGCACTTCGGCCACGCCAAGTCCATCCTGCTCAACTTCGGGCTGGCAAAAGATTACGGCGGCATCTGCCACCTGCGCTTCGACGACACGAACCCGGAGAAGGAAGAGCAGGAATTCGTCGACGGCATCATCGACGCCATGCTCTGGCTGGGCTGCGACTGGAATGCGAACGGCACCGAGCACCTCTACTTCGCCAGCGATTATTTCGACTGGATGTACGGCTTCGCCGAGACCTTGATCGAGCATGGCGATGCCTACGTGGATTCGCAATCGGCCGAGGAGATGCGCGCCAATCGCGGCACGCTCACCGAGCCGGGCAAGAATTCACCGTTCCGCGACCGCAGCGTGGAAGAGAACCTGAAGCTCTTCCGCGAAATGCGCGACGGCAAGCACGCCGAAGGCAGCCACGTGCTGCGCGCGAAGATCGACATGTCCTCGGGCAATATCAACCTGCGCGACCCGGCCATCTATCGCATCAAGCATGCGCATCACCATCGCGCCGGCGACAAGTGGCACATCTATCCGATGTACACCTACGCCCACCCCATCGAGGACGCGCTGGAGAACATCACCCACTCCATCTGCACGCTGGAGTTCGAGGATCAGCGCCCGTTCTATGACTGGCTCCTGGAAAAGCTCGCCCAGCACGGCAAGCTGCAGCGCCCGCTGCCGCAACAGATCGAATTCTCACGTCTCAACCTCACCTACATCATCACCAGCAAGCGCTACCTGAAGCAGCTCGTCGATGAGAAGCATGTGGAAGGCTGGGACGATCCGCGCATGCCCACGCTGGTCGGCGCGCGCCGCCGCGGCTACACGCCGGCCGGCTTCCAGCTGATGGCGGATCGCGTGGGTGTGTCGAAGCAGAACAGCTGGATCGAGTTCACCGTGCTGGAAGACTGCATGCGCGAGGTGATGAACGAAAGCTGCGAGCGTCGCGTCGCCGTGCTGGACCCGCTGAAGCTCATCATCACCAACTACCCGGAAGGCCAGAGCGAGGAGTGCTTCGCGCCCAATCATCCGCTGAAGGCGGAGCTGGGCAAGCGCGTCATGCCGTTCTCGCGTGAACTGTGGATCGAGCGCGAGGACTTCCAGGAAGTGCCGGCCAAGGGCTACTTCCGTCTGTTCCCCGGCAACCAGGTGCGGCTCAAGTACGGCTTTGTCGTGAAGTGCACCGGCTGCGAGAAAGATGCGGCCGGCAACGTGATCGCCGTGCACTGCGAATATTCGCCGGACTCGAAGAGCGGCACGCCGGGCGCGGACAACTACAAGACCAAGGGCGTGATCCACTGGGTGAGCGCTGCACACGCATACACCTGCGAAGTGCGGCTGTTTGATCGCCTGTTCAAGACGCCGCATCCGGGCAAGGAACCCGGCAACTATCTCGCCGATCTCAACCCGAACTCCAAGCAGGTGATCACGGCCCAGCTTGAGCCTTCTCTGAAGTCAGCCAAACCCGAAGACCGTTTCCAGTTCGAGCGCCACGGTTACTTCGTGGCGGATCGCAAGGACTCGAAGGACGGCGCGCCGGTATTCAATCGGGCGGTGACGCTCAGGGATTCCTGGGTCGCCGGGAAGTAATGCACGACACGCCCGGCACCCCCGCGCTGGCAGTGCCGGGCAAGTGGCGCCAGTTCATTGATGCGCTGAATGGTGGTGCCCGTCTTGCGCTGTTGCGTCGACCGGCCAGCGATCCCCTCCACGCGCCGTGGTGGCTCATCGGTGCCATGGCGCTGCTCTCGCTCGCGTCACCCGCCCTGTTCAATTTCACCCAGTTCGGTCTCGACGGCCGCTTCGAATCCTGGGCCGTGCCGGGCGCGCTGGTGCATCTGCCGCTGCTCGCGCTGGGCGTGCTGCTGGTCGCCTACCTCACTCACACCGTCACGCGCTTCGCTGAGCTCTTGCTGGGCGCGCTGCTGGTGTTCTTCTGGACCGACGTGATCGTGTACCTGACCTGGCTGCCGGCCAGCAAGGCGTTCATGCCGCGGCATGACGATGCGGTGATGATTCTCTACTACACCGTGGCCCCGGCCTGGCCTGCGGTCTGTGCGACAGTTCATGCAACCCGCCTGTCCCCGAAGCCGCGCGTGATCGCCGGCCCCGCGCTGATCGCCGCATTGCTGGCGTGGACAGCGCCCTGGGTGGCCATGCAGCCGGATCGCCAGCTCTGGTATCCGCCGCAGGTGGAGCGTGCCGAGGCGGCGCCGGAGGTTTCACCCGCCGATGAAGCCCGCCTCTATTCGCATGGCGAACTGCTGCGGAAGCACCTGGATCAATTGCAACGGGAGCGCCCCGGTGTCATCGATCTCTATTCGGTTGCGGTGGCTGGCGATGCCAGCCAGGATGTGTTCCTGCGTGAAGTGCGCAAGGTCACGGATCTGATGCACACGCAGTTCGATGCGACGGGCAGAACGCTGCAACTCATCAACAGCCGGCACACGCACGACAACGTGCCGCTGGCGAGCGTGACCAGCGTGCGCGAAAGCCTCCGCGCCGTGGCCGACCGCATGAACAAGGACGAGGACATCCTGCTGCTCTTCCTCACGTCACACGGCAGCGCGGACCACAAGTTCTACCTCAACAACTGGCCGGTGAAGTTCCAGGAGTTCACGCCCAAGGTGTTGCGCGACATGCTGGATCAGTCCGGCATTCGTCACCGCGTGCTCATCGTGTCGGCGTGCTATTCCGGCGGCTTTGTCGAAGCGCTCAAGAATGACGACACGCTGATCCTCACCGCCGCCGCCATCGACCGCACCTCGTTCGGCTGCAGTAACGAGGCGGACTGGACCTACTTCGGCAAGGCGTATTTCGAGGATGCGCTGCCCCGGACGCATTCATTCATCGGCGCGTTCGAGGCCGCGAAGCCCGAGATCGAAAAGCGCGAGTTGGCAGAGAACCACAAGCCCAGCGCGCCACAGATTCACATTGGTGCGAATATTCGCGCCAAGCTGGACGCGTTCGAAAAGCAGTTCAAGCGCTGAAGGCGGAACGACTGCGAAGATTCGCGAGGACACCATGGCCGTCACCGGACTCGATCACTACAACCTGCGCGCCTCGCGCGAGATGCTGGACGCCATCCGGGACTTCTACTGCGACGTGGTCGGACTGACACCTGGCCCCCGCCCGCCATTCGCCAGCTTCGGCTATTGGCTGTACGCGGGTGATGCGCCGATTCTGCATCTCTCCGAATCTCGCCCCGGTGAAACGCGACCGGCCAACACACCCAACACGTTCGACCACGCCGCGTTCCGCTGCGAGGGCTTTGACGCCACCATCGCTCGACTGACCACTGCGAATATTCGCCACAGTGTCCAGACCGTGCCTGGCACGCCGGTGCGGCAGATCTTCCTCATCGACCCGGCGGGCAACGGGGTGGAACTGAATTTCAACGGCGACTGAAGCGGGCGGGCTCTCAAGTCCTGCCCGCTTCAGCACGTTTCAGCTTGGTTCAGCTATTGCGATCACCGGCGCGGATCGTACGGGCGGCGATCCCAGCGGTCCGGGCGACCGTCGTTGTCGCGATCGTGCGGCAAGCGATCGCGGTAGTTCGGAATACCGTCACGGTCACTGTCGTAGCGCCCACCGTAGCGGCCATGGTTGTAGTACCGACCATTGGGCGTGGCATCGCGATAGTTGGGAATACCGTCGCGGTCATTGTCCCGATAGTCGCGGTAGTCATGGTGGCGGTAGCGCGACTCGTAGCCATGGCCGTGGCTGTAGTACACCGGCTGCTGGCGATCCCAGCGGCCCGGTTGTGAATACCAACCGCGCGAACCCTGTACCCATTGCGGCGCATGCCAGTAGTAGCCGGGGCGCTCGCGCACATAGTGGCCGGCGATCCAGATCCAGGCGTTGCCGCGCCAATCCCAGTAGCCCGGCGTCCACACGAAGCCTACGCGCGGCGCGGGCACGGATTCGTAGCGGAGCGCGGGCGGACCGAAATTCAGGAACACATCGATGTCGGTCTTGGCCATCGCCGGCACGGCAAGGGCCGTGAGCGATGCGGCGGTCAGCACTGCGAATATTCGCTTCCTGTTCAACATGACGTCACCTCCGTGGCGTGATTGCTTCAGGGCCATCGCAACATGCGCGGCCTTGGGCATTCAACGCTTTGAAGGCCTGTTGGCTGACAGGGTTCAACCGGGTGTATTGCTGTCCTACAAGCGCAAGGCAAAGGAATTCGCGCAGGAAGCGAATCAAATCAGGGCATTGCGCACGTTATCGCTTGTTACGATTTGGCGCGTGTCCTACGTGCGCTGCGCCCCGCAATCGCCTGCTTGCCGGTGGACTGCGTCTTGGTCATGCGCTCCCGCACCGACGGGCAGGCCGCGACGCGCTGGCGGATGATGTCGCCGAGCCGCAATTCATCGCGACCTGCGTACTCGCGATCGGCGTAAACCAGATATAGCTGGGCGAACCGCTCCGCGCCCTCGCGCAGCGGCAGCGCTTTCAGCAGCCCCGCCGCCAGTTCCTCGCGAATGTCCTCCTCCGCATACCACGCATAGCCCAGGCCCATGCAGGCCGCGCGGATGGACGTGGCCTTGTCGCTCACGGTCCAGCGCGGCTCATCATCCGCGCCACCCAACACCGGATCGCGAGTGCGCTGCGTCCCCGTGTCGCGGATGTAGAGATGGCGATGATGCTTGAGGTCGCGCTGGGTGAGGGAGCGATTCACCGCATGCAACGGGTGCCCGGGATGCGCCGCGGCGATGAAGCGCATGTCGATCAGCGGATCGCCGATGAACCCTTTCGGCAGGGTCGAACAAATCGCCAGGTCGACCTGCCCGTTCACCAACATCTCGTGGGTACCACTCATCACGGTCTCGTACAGCTCCACATGCGTCTCCGGCCGCTCGGCGGCGTACATCCGCAGCGCATCAAGCATGACGTGCGCGGGAAAGATGATTTCCACCGCGATGCGGATCTCCGGTTTCCAGCCTTCGCGCAAGCTTTCCACGCCGCGCTCCAGCGCCAGCGCCTCGTCGATCAGGGTGCGCGCACGCCGGTAGAGAAGCTGCCCGGCTTCGGTCAGCACCGCCTTCCGGCCCTGCAACGTGAACAACTTGATGTCGAGCTGGCTCTCGATCTTCTGCACCGCATAGGTCACCGCCGACTGGCTCTTGTGCAGCGTCTCGGCGGCCTGCGCATAGCCACCCGCCTCGACGACGGCCTGCAGCGCGCGCCATTGCTCCAGCGAAATGTGGGGAAAGTCGGCCATGGGCACATCCATTATATCAATCCATTAGATAGTTATGCGCGAATATTCGCACTTTTCTATCCATTCTACAGATAGTTAAATGGTGTCCAGCAACCCAACCCATTGGAGGACACCATGAAACATCTTCTGCAGATCAACACCAGCCTGTTCGGCGAAGGCGGCCAATCGACCACCCTGGCCAATGAATTCGTGAGCCAGTGGAAGGACAGCCATCCGGATGGCGTGGTGAGCGTGCGTAACGCTTCAGGCGACGCCATTCCCCACCTGACCGGCGAGCGCTTCGCCGCCTTCCTGGCCAAGCCCGAGGCGCGTACCCCCGAGCAGCAGGCCATCGCCGGCTTCTCCGATGCGCTCATCGAGGAAATCCGCCGTGCGGACACGATCGTCATCGGCCTGCCGCTGTACAACTTCGGCGTGCCGTCTTCGCTGAAGGCGTATTTCGATCACATCGCCCGTGCCGGCATCACCTTCCGCTACACCGAGAAGGGCCCGGAAGGCCTGCTCACCGGCAAGAAGGTCTATGTGTTCGCCACGCGCGGCGGGCAGTACGCCGGCACGCCGATGGATTCGCAGACGAATTTCGTGCGCGACTTTCTCGCTTTCATCGGCATGAAGGATGTCGAGTTCATCTACGCCGAAGGCCTGGCAATGGGTGATGCCAGCAAGACAGCAAGCCTCGCCAAGGCGCGCGAAGTGATTGAGCAGATCCGCAACGCGTCGCGCGAGCAGCCCTTCGTAGTGAACGCAGCGGAAAATCTGGCTGCAGCCGCCTGATTCAACAGCGCAGCGCCGACCCTGGCCGGGTCGGTTGCGGCGGCGGAAGCGGACGCCCACAATGCGCGTTCCGTTTCCGCACGTCGCGCCATGAAAACATCGACCCCGCCGCGCCACCTTTCCATCCGATTCACACTCTGCTGCACGCTCGCCGCGTTGCTGGCTGCCTGTGTCCACGCAGCCCCTGACCGCGACGCGCGGCCGGATCACGCAATCGCAAACCAGCCTGCGAAGACCGCAAAGCCACGCCTTGTTGTTCTTCTCGTTGTCGACGGCCTGCCGCAGCGCCAGATCGATGATTACCGGGGCCAGTTCGGGCCCGATGGATTCCGCCGCTTTCTCGATCGCGGCACCTGGTATTCGCAGGCGCACTACCGCCACGCCCACACCGTGACCGCTGTGGGGCACGCCACCTTTCTCACCGGGGCCCTGCCTTCCGCGACCGGCATCCTGTCCAATGAATGGCGCGACCCGTTCACCGGTCAGACGGTGTACTGCACGGGCGACGAAGCCCACACCTATCTGGGCCACAAGACCCAGCGGCTTGACGGAACCAGTCCGAAGAATCTGCGCGCGGAATCCTTGGGCGATGTGCTGAAGCGGGTATCGCCCGCGTCCAAGGTGATTGCCGTCTCGCTCAAGGATCGCGGCGCCATCCTGCCTGCCGGCAAGGCCGGCACGGCCTACATGTACATGGCCGAAAGCGGCAACTTTGTCAGCACCACCTATTACATGAAGGAACATCCTGCCTGGGTCACGGCGTTCAACAGCGCGAAACCGGCCGACAAGTACTTCAAGGCAACCTGGTCGCCCCTGCTGGCGGAGAGCGAATATTCGCGGTCAGTACCGGATGGCCAGCGCTGGTACAACGGCCCGGGAAAACTGCCCATGACCTTCGGTGCGGGTGATGCGCCGGGCGCCAACTTTTACGGCGCCATGATCGCGTCACCCTTCAGCGATGTGCTGACGCTGGACTTCGCGCGTGCCGCCATCGCGGGCGAAGCACTGGGACAGGACGATGCCCCGGACATTCTCTCGGTGAGCCTCTCGGCGCATGACTATGTGAACCATGCCTACGGTGCCGAGTCGCGCATTTCCCACGATCACACGCTGCACCTCGACCGCGCGCTGCAGGACTTTTTCGCCCACCTGGATGCGAAAGTTGGCAAGGACCGCTATGTGGCGGTGCTGACTGCCGACCACGGCTTCATGCCGGTTCCCGAATATTCGCAAAGCATCGGTCAGGGTGGAGGCCGTCTCAACACCAGCGAGTTGCAGAGCCGCATCAACGCGGAGGTCGGCAAGACGTTTGGCGAGGGCGCGTGGCTGCGCGGGGGGTCGGGCAACGGCTTCCTGCTCAACCATCCCCTCATCACTGAAAAACGCGTCGACCGCAAGGCCTTGGCCACGGCGATTCGTGATCTGCTGCGCAAGGAGCCGGGCATCGCGCAGGCATGGCTGAAGGAGGAGGTGAAGGCCGGGTTGCCGCCGCGTACGCCGTATGCCGACCTCCTGCAGAACCATTTCATCGATGACCTCTCTGCCGACATCATTACCGTACAGGCTCGTTACTGGCTGTTTGGCTCACGCGCGAGCGGCACCACGCACGGCACGCCGCACGACTACGACACCCACGTGCCCATCCTGGTCCACGCGCCCGGCTACGCCCCCGGACGTGTTGACACCCTGGTGGGCGTGAACGACATCGCCCCCACGCTGGCGAAGATGCTGGGCATTCCCGCGCCTGCGCAATCAGTGGGCACGCCGCTGCCGAAACTGCGCTAGCGAATATTCGCAAGGAGAAGACCCCGCCATGAAACTGGATGACGAACGCGAGAGCAGCAACATCGAAGACCGCCGCGGCGGGCGCGTGGGCGGGAAAGGTGGACTCAGCATCGGTGCGGTGGTGGTGATCCTGATCGTGAGCTATCTCTTCGATCTCAATCCGTCCACGCTCATGGGGGTGGCGGAGCAGGTGCAGTCCGGCACGTCATCACAGGCTGCGCGGCCGATCGACCCCGCCAACGACCCGCAACGCGACATGGTCCGCGAGTTGAGCCGTGTGCTGGCCAAGACCGAGGACACCTGGCAGCAGATCTTCCAGCGCGGCGGTGCGCAATATCGCGAGCCGAAGCTCGTCGTGTTCACCGGTTCCACACCCACCGCCTGCGGCACGGGCGACACGGCGAGCGGTCCGTTCTATTGTCCGGCGGACGAGAAGATGTATCTGGATCTCGCCTTCTTTGCCGAACTGGAGCGCCGTTATCGCGCGGCAGGAGATTTCGCCCGCGCCTACGTGATCGCCCATGAGGTCGGTCATCACGTGCAGAAACTCACGGGCGTGTCGCAGAAGACGGCAAAGCTGCGCCAGCAGCTTTCGGCAAAGGACTACAACAAGGTGTCGGTGCGCGTGGAACTGCAGGCGGACTGCTATGCCGGCGTCTGGGCGCACCACGCACACAAGGCCAAGCCGTTCATCGAGCCGGGCGATATCGAGGAGGCGCTTCGCGCAGCGACGGCCATCGGTGACGATGCCCTGCAGCGTGCCGCCAGCGGCCGGGTGGTGCCGGACTCCTTTACCCACGGGACATCCGAGCAACGCGTCCGGTGGTTCAAGACGGGATTCGAGACCGGCAGCCTGAAGGCGTGCGACACCTTTGCGGCAGCCAGCGTGTAGAAAACACCACAGTGACGCAACAGGTGTCGCAAAAAGTGCAGTTGTCGTGTTTCAGAGACAGCCCCTGATTCTATAAAATCAATGAGTTGAGTTTTATGACCGCGCGAAAGTGTCGCAATCTGGCGACACAAAAAAGGAAAAACCCGCCTTTCGGCGGGTTTTCCTTTTGGTTTTAGAGGCGCTGAATACTGAACTACAGGTACTGCAACTCAACTACAGGAGAAACACGGCTTCACTCCTCGGAATGGAATTCGATTCCACCCACCAGGATGAATTGCTGCATCTGGATGTCGTCCAGCATGGCGCGGTAAGCCGCGTCATCCATGGCGTCATCCATGAAATATCCGTCCGGTGTTGCCACCGGTGCATGGTCCAGCGAATGCCTGGAAGCGGCGGCCGGCGGCACGGAAGCCGTCTCGTCCAGGGGCAGCACCACACCCGCCACATATCCAGAAAGTGCAATATCTTCAGTCACTTGAAACTCCTTCACAGGCTCCGCGCGCACTGCCGTGGCCGCGGACAGACCAAACAAAGTCGAACCCAGAATCGCGTGCACGACACGCTTCAGGGGGCGCTGGTCAATCGAGATGGGCAGGGTGGCGGCGATCATGTGGGTGCTCCGGTGGTTTGAAGTGCTGCGATTCGGCAAGCTGTTGAAGACACCTATCCTTCTGCACGGACCGTGCCAACTTCAGCGGATCGACAAGTTCTTTTTTTGGGACGCCTGCAGCCGGCTTGCCAACGATCCGCACGGCTTCGCTGGTGCTTGGGTATACTTATGTGCATATGCACGTATCAGACCCCATGAACGTATCAGACCCCAACGAAGGGCTCGCCCCCGCCGAGGCTGCACCGGCGCCCCCCGCCATTGCCCAGGACGGTCCGCTGCCCTGCACCGGCGGGCGCGTACGCAAGCTCATGCGCCGCATGACGGCGTTCTACGAGTCGTATCTGCGTGCCGCTGGGGTCAAGCTCAGCCAGTACTCCCTGCTGGCCAACCTGTCGGATACGCCGCAGTCGGTGCTCGAACTGGCGAACCGGCTGGAAATGGATCGCACCACCCTCACCCGCAATCTCAACCCGCTGCTGGCTGCCGGCTGGGTGGAGAGCTGCACCTGCCATGACGCCCGCAAACGCGAATTCAAGCTGACGTCGGCCGGACACGAAGCCTTCGCCCGCGCCCGCGCCGAATGGACCCGGGCCCAGCTGGCGCTGGAAACACAGCTGGGCCGCGACTATGTGGCCCGGCTCAACCTCGATCTCGAACATACGTTGACACAGCTGAAGCCTGCGCTGCCTGAGGACAACTGATCATGACGCCGACGCCCAATCCGACTCGACACACGCAGACCTGGTGGTTTGTCACCCTCGTTGCCGCCGCGATCCTCATGGTGACAATGGGCGCACGGCAATCGCTCGGCTTGTTTGTCTCTCCGCTCAACACCTCAACCGGCGTCGGACTCGCCGCAGTCAGCTTTGCCCTGGCAGTGGGCCAGTTCACCTGGGGTGCCATTCAGCCCATCGCCGGTGCCATTGCGGACAAGCACGGGCCAGCGCGGGTGCTCGCCATCGGCCTCATTGTGCTGGCACTGGGCAGTGCACTCACACCTTTCATGAACTCGACCTGGGGGCTGGTGTTTTCGCTGGGCCTGCTCTCCGCCATCGGCTCGGGCGCGGGCAGCTTCTCGGTGCTCATCGGTGCTGCGGCCCAGCGGCTTCCGGCCGAGAAACGCGGCATGTCCTCGGGCATGATCAACGCGGGCGGCTCGTTCGGCCAGTTTGTGTTCGCGCCGCTGCTGCAAAAGCTGATTTCTGTCTTCGGCTGGATGGGCGCGATGTGGTCGCTGGCCGCCATAACGCTGGCGGCACTGCCGTTGGTGCTGGGCCTGCGCAGGCCTGCGGCCGCCCCCGTCGCGAAGGCAAATCCAGAGCCCGAGCAATCGCTGGGCGCGGCAGTGAAGACCGCACTGAAAGACCCCAGCTATCTCCTGCTGCACGCCGGCTTCTTCACCTGCGGCTTTCACATCGCCTTCCTGGTGACCCACCTGCCCGGCGAAATCCAGCTCTGCGGGCTGCCCGCCAACGTGGCGAGCTGGTCACTCGCCATCATCGGGCTGGCCAACATCGTCGGCAGCCTTGCGACCGGCTGGGCGGTCGGACGCTGGCGCAGCAAGTACATCCTGTTCTGGATGTACGGGTCGCGCGCATTGCTGATCGGCGCGTATCTCCTCGCGCCGAAGACCGCGCTCACCTTCTATCTCTTCGCAGCGGGTCTGGGCCTCACCTGGCTTGCCACTGTGCCGCCCACTGCCGGGGTGGTCGGGAAACTCTTCGGCACGCGTTACCTCGCCACGTTGTTCGGACTCACGCTGCTGTCGCACCAGGTGGGTGGCTTCTTCGGCGCGTGGCTGGGCGGACTCGCCATGGAGAGTTTCAGCAATTACAACCTGATGTGGTACGCGGACATGGCGCTTGCCGCTGTTGCCGCGGTGGTGAATCTGCCCATTCGGGAGGCGAAGATCGAGCCCAAGGTCCAGACCGCTTGATCACTTAGGCGGACGAGGAACACTATGCGTGAATGCGCTACGCCGAATACCCTGCCCCGCCAACACTTCGCGACACCGTTCGCTGCCTCTGGATGTTCGAAGCCAGCTTCGATGATCCGCACGACGAACGCATCGTGCCGGACGGCAGTCCGGAAATCATCCTGCACTTCGGCGCCCCCTACCGGGAACAGCTGACCGCGGGCCGGTGGCGCAACCAACCGCCCCTGCTGCTGGCCGGCAACCTCACCCGGCCGCTGCTGCTGCGCGCCCAGGGGCACGTCGGCGTGCTGGGCATTCGCCTGTGGCCACATGCAGTGGCGCACTTCACTGCGACCGACCCGGCAGCGTTGCTGGATAACCGCCTGCCGCTGAAGCATCGCGATATCCCGTTCTGGCGCAAGCGGCTGGCCCACGCGACGGATGCGGAGCGGGTGCGGCTCGCGGAGGGGATGGTAGGTGCGCTGTCGAGACACTCGCCGCCTGCCAACGCCGCTGCTGCTTGGGCGGTGGCCGAGATCTTCGCGAGCCGCGGTCAGGTGACGCCCGAGGCGCTGGCCCAGGGCGCACATCTGTCGTTGCGCCAGTTGGAGCGGCGCATGAAGGCGGCGACCGGCCTCAGCCTAAAGCAATTGGCCTCGCTGGTGCGCTTTCGCGCCGTGTTCGATGAACTGAAAGCCGAAGTGCCGAGCCCGTGGCTCACCGCTGCATTGGGTGCGGGCTACTTCGACCAGGCCCACATGATCCGCGACTTCAAGCGCTTTGCCGGCCAGCCGCCGCGCGCATTTCTGGCCAATGCCGGTGCGTTGTCCACGTCCATCGTGTCGGCCTAGCTTGTCGTTTTCGTACAAGTCTGGCGTGCGCCGCGCCGTTAGCATGCGGTCGTCACTCACCCACAGGAAAACGACATGACCGCACGCCTTCTATTGGCTGCCGCCGCAAGCCTTTTCTGCGCATTGGCCCAGGCGCAGGACATCAGCGCCGCCAACTTCCTCGCCGGCAACTGGATCGAAAAAACCGAGCGCGGCGAAACCCAGGAAATGTGGACCGCGCCACGGGGAGACATGATGGCCGCGGTGAATTCATCGCTGCGCGGCACGCGCGCCGGCTTCGAGTTCCTGCGCATCGTGAAGCGCGACGGCAAGCTCATCTATCTCGCCAGCCCCGGCGGCCGGACACCGCCCACCGAGTTTCCGCTGAAGGAGACTGGTGAGAACCGACTGGTGTTCGAGAACCCGACGCATGACTTCCCCACTCGCATCCTCTACACCCGCGATGGCGACACGCTCATCGCGCGAATCGAGGGCACGATGGGCGGCAAGGAGCGCGCGATGGAGTGGCGGTTCAAGAAATCTTCTTGACGCCTGCACCGAGCGACGGGCTGGTCACTCCAGCCTGAGGAAGTGCTCGCGGTAGTACTTCAACTCGTCGATCGATTCGTAGATATCCGCCAGCGCCTCGTGCTTGCCATGCTTGGTGAGCCCGGCGAGCAAGGCGGGCCGCCAGCGCTTGGCCAGCTCCTTCAGCGTGGACACATCGAGATTGCGATAGTGGAAGTAGCTCTCGAACTGCGGCATCCATCGGGCGAGGAAGCGGCGGTCCTGGCAAATGGAGTTGCCACACATGGGTGACGTGCTGGCCGGCACATGCTGCTTCAGGAAATCGATCATCTGCTTTTCGACGTCGGCATCGCTGAACTTCGATGCCTTGACCTTGTCGATGAGGCCTGACTTGCCGTGGGTGCCCTTGTTCCAGCTGTCCATGGCATCAAGCACGCTGTCCGGCTGATGCACCACCAGCACCGGCGCTTCGGCCACGGTTTCCAGTTTCGCATTGGTGACGACGATGGCGACCTCGATGATGCGGTCACGGTCCGGAACCAGTCCGGTCATTTCCATGTCAATCCAGATGAGATTGTTCTGATCCTGCGGCATCCGTGTGCTCCCCAGCTTGCATGCTTATTTTGATGGCGCATTCTCGCACAAGGTCCTGCCCGCACAATCGCCGAAATGGCCGGAATCGCTTCTGGCTGCCACCCTCTCCCCTGTAGAATGATGGACGTGAACGCCTTTACCTATCTTTTCCTCGGCCTGCTGGCCGTCGTGCTAGCGGCGCGCATCTGGCTGGCGCTGCGCCAGATCGCGCACGTCACCCGCCACCGCGAGCAGGTGCCCGACGCCTTCGCCGCGCACATCGAGCTGGCTGCGCACCAGAAAGCGGCCGATTACACCCGCGACAAGACGCGGCTCTCCATGAAGGAGACCGCCGCCGACGCCATGCTTCTGGTCCTGTTCACGCTGGGCGGCGGCATTGCACTGATCGACCATGTGTCGCTCAGTTTGCTTGGCGATTCCATCTGGCGTGACGTGGCCACGGTGCTGGCGGTGATGGCCGTGTCCGGGCTGGTGATGATGCCCTTCGACATCGTGCGCACCTTCGTCATCGAAGCGCGGTACGGCTTCAACAAGCTCACCTGGAAGCTCTTTGTCCTCGACGGCATCAAGGGCATGCTGCTCGGCCTCGTCATCGGTGTGCCGCTCCTCCTCATCACCTTCTGGCTGATGGGCCGCATGGGCGACTTCTGGTGGCTGTATGTCTGGCTGGTGTGGCTGGGCTTCAGCCTGACCATGATGGTGGCGTACCCGAAATGGATCGCGCCGCTCTTCAACAAATTCACCCCGCTGGCCGATGATGCCCTCAAGGCGCGCATCGAGGCACTGATGCAGCGTTGCGGCTTCCAGTCGCAGGGCCTGTTTGTGATGGACGGATCAAAGCGCTCCAGCCACGGCAACGCCTACTTCACCGGCTTTGGCCGCACCAAGCGCATCGTGTTCTTCGACACGCTGATCGAGCGTCTGTCGCCCGAGGAGATCGAGGCCGTGCTGGCGCACGAGCTCGGCCATTTCAAGCTGGGACACATCCCGAAAATGATGGTGGCGCATTTCGGCATCGCGCTGCTCGTGCTGGCCACCATGGGTTGGGTGATCGACAAGGCCTGGTTCTATCAGGGCCTGGGCTTTGCCGGCGTGCAGTCGACGGGTGTGGCGCTGCTGCTTTTCTTCATGCTGCTGCCGGTGTTCACCTTCCCGCTGTCACCGCTGTCCAGCGTGCTGTCGCGCAAGCACGAGTTCGAAGCCGATGCCTTTGCCGCCGGCGAGACCCGCTCGCAGCATCTGGTCAGCGCGCTGGTGAAGCTCTACCGGGACAATGCCTCGACGCTCACGCCCGATCCCGTGCATTCGATGATGTACGACTCCCACCCGCCCGCGTCACTGCGCGTGGCCCACCTCGAACAACTCCGTCCCCACACCGACTCCGATGCAAGCCTCCGACCTGCTTAGCGAAAAGTGCGCGCCCGGTCGCGCCAAATTGCCTGATGCCGACATCGGCGCGCTCATGAAGCTCCTGCCCGGCTGGGAGATCAAGGGCATCGAACTCACCAAGACCTTCCGCTTTGCCAACTATCACGAGACCATGGCGTTCGTGAATGCGCTGGCCTTCATTGCGCATCGGGAAGACCACCATCCGGATCTCGGCGTCCACTACAATCGCTGCGTGGTGCATTGGTCCACCCATGATGCGGGCGGCCTCACCCTGAACGATTTCATCTGCGCGGCAAAAACGGAAGAGCTGAACACACCTTGAAGTACAGCGTCATCCAGGGAACCGTCATCGGCGACTTCGGTCGCGAGTTTCTGGTCGAGCTCCAGAACACCAGCGAATATTCGCACATGACCTGTTCGCGGAAGGGCAGGAAACAGGACGTGGCCTGTGGTGACCTGGTCGATGTCGTGCCCACCTCGCTGACGCAAGCCCGCATCGAGAAGATCCATCCGCGCAAGAACGTGCTCTACCGCTCCGACGCCTGGCGCGAGAAGACGCTGGCCGCCAACGTCGACCAGGCCATCATCATCATCGCGCCCAAGCCCACGTTCAGCGAAACCTTCCTCAATCTCTGCCTCGTCGCGTGCGAGGCGGCCGGCATCCATCCCATCATCATGCTGAACAAGATGGACATGGCCGAGGAACATGCGGCGGCGAGAAAGCAGATCAGCTACCTCGACCCGCTGGGCTACACCATCCTGCCCATGTCGGCCAAGTTTGACATCGCGCCGCTGAAGCCGCATCTGGAAAACAAGGTGAGCCTGCTGGTGGGCCAGAGCGGCATGGGCAAATCACGCACGGTGAATTCGCTGGTGCTGAACGAGGTCACCAAGGTGGCCGACTATTCCGAGACGCTGGACTCGGGCAAGCACACCACCACGTTCACCCGCATGTATCGCCTGTCGCGCGAGATGGGCCGCGACACGGCCATCATCGATTCCCCCGGCCTGCAATCGTTCGGCCTGTTCCATCTGACGGACGATGACATCGCGCATGCCATGCCCGAATTTCGCCCCTATATTGGGCGCTGCAAGTTCAACGACTGCAGCCACACGAACGAGCCTGGCTGCGCCGTCACGGCGGCTGCGGCCGCTGGCAAGATCAGCACCAACCGCCTGGGTTTCTACCAGGCGTTGATCGAGCAACTGGAAGATCTGCATGCCGCGCATCCGGAGTGGAAGCGCGGTTCCACTGACCGATAGGAGACGCCATGAAGCCTGCACACGCCCTGCTCGCTGGATTGATCGCGTTCGGCTGCACGATGTTGCTGCAAAGCCCGCATGCCGCTGCGCATCACGGCTGGAGTGAGTACGACGCCACCAAGACGCTGAAGGAAACCGGGACCATCAAGGAATCCGGCTACGAGCATCCGCACGGCTTCGTGAAGCTGCAGACCGCGAACAAGCTCTGGACCGTCATTCTGGCCCCGCCCTCGCGGATGGAGGCTCGCGGCTTGCCGAAGGACGCATTGAAAGTCGGCAATCAGGTCACGGTTGAAGGCTACGCCCATCGCAAGGATGCGCAGGAGATGCGCGCCGAGCGAATCACGGCGAGCGAGAAGACGGTCGAGCTGCGCTGATCGTTCTGCTCCAGCGGGCGCGGCCATGAATCCTGTCACCGCGCTCATGAAGAGCTCGACCTGGCTCTTCCCGGCGGTCGAGACCGTTCACATCCTGGGCTTCGCCCTGCTCGCGGGCAGCATCGTGATTTTCGACTTGCGCGTGCTGGGCCTGAATCGTGGCCTGCCGCTCACGCTGCTCGCGCGCCACATCCTGCCGTGGACGCTCGTGGGCGGACTGGTCGCCGTGATGTCCGGCGCCCTGCTCTTCGCGGCACAGATCGACGAGATGCTGGGCAATCGCCTCTTCATCGCCAAGATCGCCCTGCTCTCGCTCGCCGCCTGCAACGCAGCCTACTTCCACAGCGTGCCGTGGATGAAAGTGGCCGATTGGGACCGCGACCAGCCCGCGCCGCGCGACGCACGCATCAGTGCGGGCATTTCCATCCTGCTCTGGGTCAGCATCATCTTCTGCGGACGCTTCATCGCCTACATCTAGGCAAGCGTCGCACACTAAATGCCGCCGGCTGACACCTCCTGACAGGGGGCTGTCAGGAGGACGGGCGCACGATGCGGGCTCTCTCCCGTCGGGAGGAAAAGGAATTCGCCCGTGCTACATTGGTTCATGCCCCGCCACCCGCCCAAGCCATCCGCAGGCTCGTCCGCAGACACACCTGCATGCACCTCCGGCTGCCCGGCGCTGCGGCCCGCTCGGCGCACCGTCGCCCGCAAGGAGACGCGCGCCCGCCGCGAGCGCTCGCCGCTGGAAGTCATTCCAGGCGTGGGCATGACGACAGCCGCGGCGTTCAACCGGCTCTCCATCTTCGAGGTCGGGCAACTGAAGGGGCAGAATCCGCAGCGGCTGTACGACGACCTCTGCGCGCTGGACGGGGAAAAGCATGACCGCTGCGTGCTGTACGTTTTCCGCTGCGCGGTGTACTACGCCTCCCGGCGCACGCACGATCGCGAGAAGCTGAAATGGTGGAACTGGAAGGACACCTGATCCCCAGCTGATGCGCCGCGCCGACCGCCATTTCCAGATCGTCCAGATCCTCCGTTCCCGGCGGCTCACCACCGCGCGCCACCTGGCTGACCGGCTGGAAGTCTCGGAGCGCACCATTTACCGCGACATCCGCGATCTCTCCATTTCCGGCGTGCCGGTGATGGGCGAGGCGGGTGTCGGCTATGCGCTGAAGAAGGGCTACGACCTCCCACC
This sequence comes from Burkholderiales bacterium, assembly GCA_033764435.1. Lineage (GTDB taxonomy): Bacteria > Pseudomonadota > Gammaproteobacteria > Burkholderiales > Usitatibacteraceae > JAEUMY01. The sequence goes on along the minus strand of JANRIX010000002.1, from coordinate 36,374 downwards.
CATCATGTTCGGCTTCGACGAGATCGAGGCCCTGGTGGTGGGTGCCCGCATGGCCGCAGCCTGGGGCTCGAAGCCGCTGGCCAAGGCCGCCAATGATGCGCTGGAGAAAATCGCCGCCGTGCTGCCGGAGCCCAAGCGCGGTGTCATGGAGACCACGCGAATATTCGCACCGGACTACGCCATGACCGACGCCATGGCCGACACGTTCGAAGTCATCCGCCTTGCGGTGCGGCAGCGGCGTGTCGTCGAGTTCAACTACAGGGACGGCGCGGGCAGCGAGACTGCGCGCGCCATCCGTCCGCTGGGCCTGTACTTCATCGGCCAGGGCTGGATGCTGGCGTCATGGTGCGAGTTGCGCAAGGATTTCCGCAATTTCCGTCTCGACCGCATTGCGAATATTCGCACCACCGAGCGGAGCTACAAGGAAGAGGCCGGCAAGACGCTGGATGATTTCATCGCCATCGAAGAGGCGAAATACGCCAACTGGCAGGCCGAGCAGGGCTGCGCGCCTGCGGAAGCCTCCCGCGCGAAGACAAAGCAGCGCTAGGCCGCTTCCTCGGCGCCGAAGTCCGTCTGCGCGGGCAGGCCCAGCCAGGCGCGTGCGGCCTTGATGTCGGTGGTGACAAAGGTCGACTGGCTCTGGATCACCCGCATCAACTGCAGCGCGCTCTTCACCTCGGTCGGCACCGACTCCGCGGTGACGATCGCGCGCCGGGCGCCGGGCCGCATCAGGCCCTCGTAGGCCAGCTTCCAGATGGTGAAGGTGGAAAAGCTGAGCGACTTCAGGCCGCGCACGTCGTACAGGCGCAACTCGGTGGCCGCATAGCCCGGGTTGGCATACACGCGCTCCCGCAGATTGAAGAAATCGGCGTCCACGACCTCGCCCTCGATCTCGACGACGAGCAGCTTGCGGTCAGGAAAAATGGAATAACGGGCGGGCATGGTGAGGGATTGATCCGCAATTTTAACCGGCTGGGCCGGAATGGCGCCGGGCATCCCAAGAATCGGTTATCCGACCACTCCCACGATCCATTTGCCGACATAGGGCAGGAGCAGCGCGCCCAGGATCCCGTGCAGCCCCATGGCGAGGCTGGCGTAGGCGCCGGCGCGGGGATGCAACGACCAGGCCCGTGCCGTGCCCATGCCGTGTGCCGCCACACCGACGGCATAGCCCCGCGCCGACCAATCCTTCATGCCGAGCGCATTGAGCAGCGGCGTTGCCATCAATGCGCCACAGATGCCGGTCATGAGCGTGAACACCGCCGCAAGCGTCGGCGAACCGCCGATCTGCTCGGCGATGCCCATGGCAATGGGCGCCGTCACGCTCTTGGTGGCGAGCGAGGCCACGAACACGGGTGATGCCCCCAGCAACTTGGCCGTGCCCACCGCAAGCAGCACGGAGGCGGCACCACCCAGCGCGACGGCGGCCAAGAGCGGCAGCGCGCGCTCTTTCAATTCACCCCACAGGCGCGCCAACGGCACCGCCAGCGCCACCGTGGCCGTGCCCAGCAGAAAGTGGACGAACTGCGCCCCTTCAAAGTAGGTCTGGTACGGCACGCCCGAGACGGCGAGCACGGCCACCACAGCCGACACCGAAATCAGCACCGGATTGGCAAACGGATGCTTGTCGAACTTTTGGTAGATCGCATCTGCGGCCACGTAAGCCACCAGCGTCAGCGTAAGCCCGAAAAGCGGCGTGGCGGCGAGATAGACCCAGATTTCCGCGAGATTGGGCAGGCCGGGGTTCATGGCTTGGCATCCTCATCGGACTTCGGTTCGCTTGCCGGCACCTCGGGCTGATTGCCCAGCCAGCGCTTCAGCAGCAGCGCAGGCAGCAGCATGGCGCCCAGCGTGCTGACCAGAATGGCCGCAATCCAGGCGATGCCCTGTTCTGCCAGCGGCTTGGCATAGAGCATGACCCCCACCGCAGCGGGAATGTAGAAAATGGCCAGGTGGGAGAGCAGCCCGTCAGCCGCCTGGGAGAGCGACTCGGGCGGTTGCTTGCGCACGACCAGGAAGATGAAGAGCAGCACCATTCCCACCACCGGTCCGGGCACGGCCATGCCAGTCGCCCGCACCGCGACTTCGCCGAGCGACTGGAAGACCAGCAGCAGTGCCAGGCCGCGCAGCATGTCAGCGCGCTATATTCGGAGTGCAGGAACGCATCGGGCTAGGATAGCAAGACCGCAGCCCGGGCAACCATCGCCACAGACTGTCGCAGTCTGTTTCGCTGCCCCTCTGCGGCAGTGGCACACAATGCGGGATCGACACCACTGCAACCGGCTCGCACAATCTCGCAACGAATGCTGCCGCCCGGAGAGGGAGGAAAGGATGAACAACGCATTGCACTACAGGAACGGCCTTGCCGCGACCGTGCTCGCAGCCTGGCTCCTGGCCGGCTGCAGCGGCGGCGGGGGTGGCGGGGGCGGCAGCAGCAGCACACCCCCACCGCCTGTGGCGACGTTCACCGACCCGAACGTCTACTCCAGCGCGCCAGGGGCCTCGCTCGCCTCACCCAACGAGAACACCGCCGTCACCCAGCACAGCATCACGCTGAATGGCACCACGCTCAACTACACCGCGACCGCCGGCCACCTCACCGCGCGCACGCTGGGCAGTGCCACGGGTGCAGCACAGGCTTCGTTCTTCTATGTGGCCTATACGCTCAATGGCAGCAATCCCGCCACCCGTCCGGTCACGTTCTTCTACAACGGTGGGCCCGGCTCGGCATCGGTGTGGCTGCATCTCGGCTCGTTCGGCCCCAAGCGGCTCGCCACCGGCATCCCGGCGACCACGGCCGCGGCCCCGTTCCCGCTGGTCGACAACGCCCAGACGCTGCTGGACGTGAGCGACCTGGTCTTCGTCGACGCGGTCGGCAGCGGCTACTCGCAGGCCATCGCGCCCAACACCAACCAGAGCTTCTGGGGTGTGGACGCGGACGCAACCGTGTTCCGCGATTTCGTGATGCGCTACGCCGCCGTGTTCAATCGCGGCGCATCACCCAAGTTCCTGTATGGCGAATCCTATGGCGGGCCGCGCGCCGCGGTGATGGCGCTGCTGCTGGAATCCGCGGGCACGCGGCTGGCGGGCGTGGTGCTGCAATCACCCGCCATGAACTACAACGCCAACTGCGGCGTGGTCGCCACGCCCACGCTGAGTTGCGCACCTTATCTGCCGAGCTACGCGGCTGCAGGCGCTTGGCACAACGTCGCGACGCCCAGCCCGGCCCCGGAGGCCATTCCGGCCTACATGGCGGACATGCGCCAGCTGGCCACGACCCAATACCATCCCGCCGTGCAAACCGTTCTCGCGGGCGGCAATCCCCCGCTGCCGCTGATCACGCAACTGGTCAGCGCCACCGGCATGAGCCAGGCGGGCTGGATTGCGCGCTTCAACATGACAGCCCCGTTTTTCCGCGGCAATCTGATCAACGGCCAGTTGCTCGGCCGCTACGACGCACGCATCGCCGCCGCGTCCAACAGCGCGCTCGCGAGTGAGGGCGACCCCTCGCAGACATTCATCGGCAGCTCGTTCGCCTCGACCATCGCCACCTACCTCGCCAACACACTGCAATTCACGACGCCGTCCACCTACGTGATGTCCAGCAACGCCATCAACACCTGGAATTTTTCCCACAACGGCCGTCAGGTGCCCGACACGATTCCCGATCTGGCCGGGGCCATCGCCCTCAACCCGCAATTGAAAGTGCTCGCGGTCGGGGGTTATCACGACCTCGCCACGCCATTCTTCATCACCGAACAGGATCTGGCACGGCTCGGCAACAATCCCAATGTGCAGGTGAAGACCTACATGGGCGGACACATGACATTTCTCGACGATGCGTCACGCGTTGCGCAGCGCGCCGACCTCGCCCAGTTCTACCAATCCACAATCGCGCAGTAAGGGGAACAATCATGAATGCGAATGGTTGCAAGCTCCGCATGATCCTGATGACCACGATGGTGGCGATGACTGCAGCCGCATCGGCGCAAGTGAGTCCGCCGCCAGTGTTCGAGGCGCAGAACTGCGATCCCTGCGTGCCCGCCAGCGTGCGGCAGAAGGCTTTGGCCGCCGCCCCGCTGCCCGCCCAAACCCTGCCCGAAGCGGTCACGCAGCGCCTCAAGGCGCGGTTTGATGCAGCGGATGTGAATCGAAGCGGCACCCTCACCCGCGCGCAGGCCGAGGCGGGGGGATTCGGCTTCATCGCGCTGAATTTTGAGGCGATGGATCGGCGCAAGGCGGGTGCGGTGACGTTTGAGGACTTGACGTTGTTTCTCTCGTCGAGGGGTGCCAAGCTCAATTGAGCCGTATTGCGAATATTCGCAATGCGGGTGGGGGCGGCGGGAATTGGGCATCCTCCCCAGCCAGCGCGCCTGCATGCGCGCTGTCCTTCGCAGGCTCGCCGCATGCGGCTCGAATTCCCTGCTCAGCCCGCGTCCCGTCAGCTCGACACCGCCCGCCAGAAAAGAAAAACGCCACCCGAAGGTGGCGTTTGATTGGTGGAGGCGGGCGGAATCGAACCGCCGTCCGCAAGCCCTCTACAGACAGTTCTACATACTTAGCCTGGTTGTTTGATTTAACGCCTCACCCGCCAACTGGCAGGCTGGTGAAACGCGAGTCACCTATTGTTTAGCCCCGTGCAAAGTAACCCTGCATGGAACGAGCCTTCTGAATGGCTCTGCCGTGGTTGCCCACCCGGCCCGAAGGCTGACCGGTGCAGAGTCCAGCCGGGATTAAGCGGCTAGAGCGTAGCTGTCGTCGTTTGCGACTATTGCGTTTTCGGTTGTATTTACGAGGTGTACCGACCCTCGGTATGCCCTGCGCTGCTTTGCAACCCACGTCGAAACCAGGTCGCCCCCATGTGAAATCGGTGTCAGCTCCAGAATTATCCCACACATGGGGATGGCGGCTCTGGATTTCAATGGCTGAATGAAAGAGCGACGCGCACCTATAATCCAGCCATGTCCCAAAGCCTGATCCAACGCGCGTGGCACGCGCCGTTCCTGCTGCTCACGCTCACCGCGCTCTTCTGGTCGGGCAACTGGATCATCGGGCGCGCCACCGTCGGCGAGGTGCCCCCCATCGCGCTGGCGTGGTGGCGCTGGGTGCTGGCGGTGCTGTTCATGCTGCCGCTGGCGCTGCCGCAGATCCGCGCCTGCTGGCCCGCCATCCGCCGCGACTGGAAGAAGCTGGTCGGCTTCGGCATCCTCGGCACGGGCTACCACAACATGTTTTCGTACCTCGGGCTGCAGTACACGACCGCCACCAACGGCGTGATGCTGAATTCCGCCATTCCCGTGTTCATCATGATCCTGGGCGTGCTGTTCTTCGGTCAGAAACTGCGCGCGCTGCAGGTCACGGGCGTGGTGATCTCGCTTTGCGGCGTGCTTGCCATCCTCTCGCGGGGCGATCTCGCGGTGCTGGCGCAGCTCAAGCTCAACATTGGCGACATCATCCTGCTGGCGTCGATGGTGCAGTGGGCGTTCTACACGCTGGCGCTGCGCTGGAAGCCGGTCGATGTGCCGCCGCTGGCGTTTCTCTGCGTCTGCGCCACCGTGGGCGTGATCGCGATGACGCCGGCCTACTTGGGCGCGATGGCGCTGGGCAGCGAGATCAAGTGGTCCTGGCCGGTAGTGAGCGCGCTGCTTTATGTCGGCCTGGTGCCCTCATTCATCGGCTACATCTTCTGGAACCGGGGCGTGGAGCTGGCCGGTGCCGAGGTGGCGGGCTTGTTCATCCACCTGATGCCGGTGTTCGGCAGCATCCTGGCCTGGCTCTTCCTGTCCGAGCGGCTGTACCTCTTTCATCTGGTCGGCATTGCCCTGATCCTGGTGGGGATTTTCGTGGCGTCGCGCAAGGCGGCCCCGCCTGCGCCGGCACCGGTCGACTGATCCCGCGCAAATATTACAAATATGACAGTCGCCTTCTGCGGCGCAGCATGATGTAATTGCCGGCCCTTAGGACCGCCCCCAGGATGTGACATGGAACTGATTCTCTGGCGTCATGCCGATGCCGAGCCCGGACGTGACGACGCCAAGCGCGCACTGACCGATAAGGGCAAAAAGCAGGCTGAGCGCATGGCGAAGTGGCTGAAACCCCGACTGGACGAAAAGTGGCTTATTCTCGCCAGCCCCACGGTACGCACGCGCGAAACCGTCGATGCACTCGGCATGAAATACGACACCAAGATCACGCTGGGTCCGGACTCCAGCGCGACCGCCATCCTGCGCGAAGCCCATTGGCCGGACGGCGACCGCAACGTGCTGGTGGTGAGCCACCAGCCTATCCTGGGTCAGCTTGCTGCGCGCCTCATTACCGGCCACGCAGGCGACATGAACATCCGCAAGGGGTCGGTGTGGTGGTTCTCCACCAAGGTCGTCGATGACGACGAGGCCGGCATCATCCTGCGCGCCATGATTGGCGCAGACCTCGTCGACGACTGAAGCGTTTGTACTGACGGCACGCCGTCAGCCGTTCATCTCCAGCGCGATTCCGCAGGCGCGCCACTCTTCGGCTTCGGCGCGCAGCCCGTATTCCGTGAGGCCATGCTCCGCCAGCCAGCCCGGCGCGATCGTCAGCACGTAGCCGCCCAAATCGCGGCTCACCTTGAAGAGCTTGGTCTCCAGCGCGCGCCGGCTGCGGAACAGCAGCACCGCGAGGCGGAGGCAGAACACCTGATCGCGGAAATCCCGGTCCGCCTGAAGCAGCGCCGCCACCTTGACCAGCTTGCCGCGCTGCGCCAACGCGAGCTGTGACAGTGCGGCCTGCTCCGAGCGCGAAAAGCCCGGCATGTCTGCATTGGCCAGAATGTAGGCCGTGTGCTTGTGAAAAGCGCTCTGGGCGATCGAGGTGCCGATCTCGTGCAACCGCGCCACCCATTCGACATCACGCATGAGCCGGTAGTCGTTCTCGTCGCCTGCGGGATCGAAATCGGGGCGCATCTGCTTCAGGAATCGCAATGCCAGATCCTTCACCCGGCCCGACTGCACCGTGTCGACGTGATAGCGTTTGGCGAACTGCTCCACGGTCGCGTCGCGCACATCGGTGTGATGTGAACGGCCCATGAGGTCATAAAGCACACCGGTGCGCAGCGCAGTGTCGGCGATCTGCATGCGCTTCAGTTCCAGCTCTTCGAAAATCGCGGTCATGATGGCGAGGCCGCCTGGCAGCACCGGCACGCGCTCGGGTCGCACGCCGGGCAGATGCAGTTCGGAGAAGCTGCCCGCCTTGATGGCCTGGTTCCGCAACCACTCCAGCCCGTCTGGCGTGATGCTGCCATCGCCCTGCCCGTTCTCCTGCAGGATGCCGGCAAGCGCCTTGGCCGTTCCGGAGGACCCGATGGTCTCCTTCCAGCCGGTCTTCTGGTATTTCGCCGTGATGATCTCGATCTCGCGCCGCGCGGCAAGCCCGGCCTGCTTGAGCGATTTCTTGTCCACGCGGCCATCGCCGAAGAAGCGATTGCTGTAAGACACGCAGCCCATGTAGAGGCTTTCGGCCACCTTGGGCTTCAGCGCGTGGCCGATGATGAATTCGGTCGAGCCGCCACCGATGTCAATGACCAGCCGGTTATGCGGCACCGCAGGCAGGCTGTGGGCCACACCGAGATAGATGAGGCGCGCTTCCTCCCGGCCGGCGATGATCTCGATGGGGAAACCCAGTGTGGACTCGGCGTCGCGGATGAAATCCTGCGCGTTCTTCGCCATGCGGAGCGCGTTCGTGCCCACGACTCGCACCGCCTCGGGCGGCAAGCCGCGCAGGCGTTCAGCGAAAAGGCGAAGTGCATCCAGCGCGCGGGCAGCGGTCCTGGGTTCGATACGCTTGTCTGCCGTCACGCCACCACCCAGGCGCACCGTTTCCTTGTGCGCGTCCAGCGGATAGAGGTGATCGTCGACCACGCGCGCGATCTGGAGGTGAAAGCTGTTGGAACCAAGATCAACTGCGGCGAGGACTTGCGGAGCGGTCATTGCGCTTTTTTTGGAACGGAGGGGGGTCGTGAGCGTACCATCGGTTCGAACCCCGCGAATATTCGCAGCGGGGACGCCTGATACTTATCGTGCGTCAAACCGGGCGTGTCTCAAAACAGTAACATTGTGCCGTTAGATTGCGACAAGTTTCTGACAATGAAGAAGAAAAAGTCCTTGGCCACCCAATCCGCATTTCCCGATCGTTTTCTGAATCGCGAACTGATGGCACTCGCCTTCAATCGCCGTGTGCTGGCCCAGGCCGAGGACGTGTCCGTTCCCCTGCTGGAACGATTGAAGTATCTCGCCATCGTGTCGTCCAACCTTGACGAGTTCTTCGAAATCCGCTTCGCCGGCCTCAAGGAGCAGATCAAGGCTGGCGCCAGCGCGACCGGGCCGGACGGCATGACACCCGGCGATGCCGTGCAACGCATCGCGGCCGAAGCCCATGCCATCGTCGAGCGCCAGTATCAGCTGTTCAACGACGAACTGATTCCGGCCATGGCTGCGGAGGGCATCCGCTTCCTGCGCCGGGCCAGTTGGACACCGAAGCAGCAGACGTGGATCCGCGACTACTTCCTGCGCGAGATGATGCCGGTGCTGACCCCCATCGGGCTGGACCCGGCGCATCCGTTCCCGCGGCTGTTCAACAAGTCGCTCAACTTCGCGGTCGAGCTCACCGGCCTGGACGCGTTCGGTCGCAATTCGGGCACGGCCATCGTACAGGCACCGCGGCTCCTTCCCCGTGTCATCAAACTGCCCAAGGGCGTCGCCGAAGGGCCGAACGATTTCATCTTCCTCTCGTCTGTACTGCACCAGCATGTGGGCGAGCTGTTCTCCGGCATGCAGGTGCTGGGCTGCTATCAATTCCGCGTGACCAGAAACAGCGACCTCTTCGTTGACGAAGAGGAAGTGAAAAACCTGCGCACCGCGCTTCAGGGCGAATTGCCGCAGCGCCATTTCGGCGACGCTGTGCGCTTGGAAGTGGCGGACAACTGCTCGGAATCGATGATCAAGTTCCTGCTGCAGCAGTTCGAATTGCAGCCTGAGGATCTGTACACCGTGAATGGTCCGGTGAATCTGGTGCGCTTCATCAACGTGCCCGACCAGGTGGACCGTCCCGATCTCAAGTTCCGCAGCTTCGCACCGGGTCTGCCCAAGTCGTTGGTCAGGGCCGACGACATCTTCGAAACCTTGCGCAAGGGAGACGTGCTGCTGCATCACCCGTTCCAGTCGTTCGCGCCGGTGATCGAGTTCATCCGTTCCGCCGCTCAGGACCCGCAAGTCGTCGCGATCAAGCAGACTGTCTATCGCACCGGCACAGACTCGGTGATCATGGAAGCGCTGATCGAGGCGGCCAAGCGCGGCAAGGAAGTGACCGCGGTGGTGGAACTGATGGCGCGCTTCGATGAGGAAGCCAACATCAACTGGGCGCAGCGGCTGGAGGCTGTGGGCGCACATGTGGTGTACGGTGTGGTCGGTCACAAGACCCACGCCAAGATGGCCATGATCATCCGCCGCGAGGAGATGGACGGCAAGCCCGGCAAGTTCCTGCTCAGGCGCTACGTGCACTTGGGCACCGGCAACTACCACCCCCGCACCGCGCGCGCCTACACCGACTTTGGCCTCATGACCTGCCACGAAGGCATCTGCGCCGATGTGAATGAAGTCTTCGTGCAACTTACGGGACTGGGCAAGGCTTCGAAGCTCGTCAACGTGTTGCAGTCGCCTTTCACCCTGCATGACGGCATCCTGAAGGCCATCGATCAGGAAATCCGCAATGCCCGGGCGGGAAAAGCCGCCGCAGTCATCGCCAAGATGAACTCGCTGGTCGAACCTCAGGTGATCGAAGCACTCTACAAGGCGTCAAAGGCCGGCGTAAAGATCGATCTCATTGTGCGTGGCGTGTGCGTGCTGCGTCCTGGCGTGCCGGGGCTGTCAGACAACATCCGCGTGCGCTCGGTGATTGGACGTTTTCTCGAGCATCACCGCATCTTCTACTTTCGCGCGGGTGGCGAGGAGAAAGTCTGGCTGGCGAGCGCAGACTGGATGGAGCGCAATTTCTTCCGACGCATCGAACTCTGCTTCCCGGTGCGTGACGAGAAACTGAAGAAGCGCGTCATCAAAGAAGGACTCAAGGCCTATCTCGCCGACAACACCCAGGCGTGGGACATGGGCCCGGATGGCGTCTATGCCCGCAGGAAGCGCGGCCGCGGCGTGCGCCACTGCGCGCAGGATGAGTTGCTGGCACAGCTGAGCGACCGTTGAGGCACCCGACAGCCTGACGCGCGTTTGTCGAACAAAAAAGCCTGATGCGGCGATCGCATCAGGCTTTTTTGCCTTTGCGGGAGATGACGTCAGCGTCGGTATGCCGATGAGACGCTGTTGCGCAACCCCGGCGGCAGCACCGGATATTGCCCCGGACGGAAGACCTGGCAATTGCCTTCGCCATTGGCGTCGGAACAGAGCCGCCACTCGCCGCCCTCGACCACGATGGATTCGGCGCGATCATTGAAGTCGATCTGCTCGAAGCTGTCGACCGAGTTGCGCAGCCAGATGGAGCGACCGGAGAATCCCGGATACTCGAAGATTCGGATGCGCGCCTGGCCGCCAGGGCCAGGGCCAGGACCGGGTCCCGGATTGCCGCCCGCGCCCACCGGCCGCGCGGAGGAGTAGCGATCATCCTGCCCGCCCCAGATCTGCGCGTAGCGGCCCGGACCATACACCCGGCAGTTGTTTCGATAGTGGGCATCGGTACAGAACTCCCAGGTGCCACGGCGCACGATGAGCGAGGCGACGCGATCATTGACACCAAGATGCTCGAAGTTCGGCGTGGCCGTACGCAACACGCCAATCTGGCCCTGGAAGTTCTGGCCGTCGTACAGGACAACTTCCGCGCCACCCGAACCGCCCCAGCCACCGCCGGGGTTGCCGCCCCCGCCCCAATCACGCACCGGGCGCAATGACGACACGCGATTGCTCTGGCTGCCGAGCGAGCGATGTTCGCCGGGCGTCAGTGTCCGGCAACTGCCCTGGTAGTAGGCATCGGTGCACAGCTCCCACGTGCCACTCATCACGTAAGCGGACGACGCGCGGTTGCCGAAGCCAAGATGATCAAGATTTGGCATGTCGCGTTCGACGGTGATGTTGCGGCCGCTGAAGTTGTTGCGTTCGTAGAGGATGATCTGCTCTGCGGCGGCGGGCAGGGCCAGCATTCCGGCGATCAGCAACGCAGAACGAAACAGTACACGGCGAATCATGGCGGGCTCCTGTGAAGAACGGTTGCGGACCAGTCGCGGGGTCATCCACCGGACCGGGCGACTCGTCCATCAACGCATGGTCTGACTCAACGGATGACGTGTCAATCGGGATTGCCGTGCCGCCATGCGAATATTCGCAATGTCCGCGCAAGGATTGGGCGTGGCGACTGACCCAATGCACATTGACGACTTCACCGGAGACCCCATGACCCCATCCGCACCGCACGTCAAACTCATCGGCTATGCCCCGTCCCGCGTGATGCGCACGATCTGGATGCTGACCGAACTCGGCATTCCCTACGAGCATGACCCGGTCCCGGCGAACGCCCCCGAACTGAAGCAGCCGCCCTACACTGACTGGAATCCCAACGGACGCGTGCCCATCGTCATCGTCGATGGTTTCGCCATCTGGGAATCGCTCGCCATCAATCTCTACCTGGATCGCAAGTTTCCGTCTGCCATCAGCCTCACCAACCTGGAAGAGCAGGCGCAGGGCATGCAGTGGGCGCTGTGGGTGATGAGCGACGTCGAGATCAACACGTTTGACTGGTATCTCAACACCATCGGCAAACCGGAGGCCGAGCGCGATGCTGCGGTGGCGGCGAAGGCATGGGACAAGATGCAGAAGCCGCTCAACGTGCTCGAGGCGTCGCTGACCCACGGCCACCTCGTCGGCAACCGCTTCACCGTCGCCGACCTCAACACCGCTGCGGTGATGTATCGCGCGCGCTGGATGCCGCTGGACAACTGGCCACGGGTGAAGGACTGGCTGGAGCGCTGCTGGGCGCGCGAAGGCGGGCTGGCGGCGCGTCGGGCGCGTGGGGAGCAGGTCTAGCCAAGTCCCCATTCGGCATGCGATGGCTGTGGTGCGAATATTCGCACCACAGCACCACCCGAGTAGACGGCAAGCGCCCCGGCGCGCGCTTCCTCTACAATCGGCTCAATCATGATTGCCCCAGCCCGGTCCCACCTGTCGGCCCTTGCCGTCCTCTCCCTGATTCTGATCCTGTGTCCTGCCCGGGCTGAAGCACAGTCGCGCACCCCCGCGAAGGCGAATGGCAAGGCGGCTGCCGCACCGACCACCCAGGCCACGCCTCAGGCGGGGCCAGTGTCCTCCATCGCCGAAGGCGTGTACGCACGGGCGAAATCGCGCATCCTGCAGATTCGCACCCTGTTGAACAGCGCCGGCCGCCAGTCCACCATCGGCTCGGGCTTCCTGGTGAGTGCCGATGGGCTCGCAGTGACCAACTACCACGTCATTTCCCAGTACGCGCTGGAGCCGAAGACCTATCGGCTGGAGTATGCCGCGCCGGACGGCAGCAAGGGCGGCATGACCCTGCTGGCGATCGATGTTGCCAACGATCTCGCCGTGGTGCGGTTGGCGCGGACTGATGGTGCGGAACTGCCCTACTTCGATTTCGACGATCGCGCCCTGGCCGACGCCCTGCCCAAGGGCGAACGCATCTATGCGATGGGCAATCCACTGGACATCGGTTTCACCATCGTGGAAGGCACCTACAACGGGCTCGTCGACAAGAGCTATGACGAACGCATCCATCTCTCCGGGGCCATCAATCCGGGCATGAGCGGCGGCCCGGTGACCAATGCCGACGGCCGTGTGGTCGGCGTGAACGTCGCCAAGCGTACCGATGCGGAGCAGGTGGGCTTCCTCGTACCGGCCAAATTCGCGGCGCGTCTCGTTGAATCGGCGAAGCGCGACAAGCCGCTGGACGTGAGCAAGTCGAAGCTGGAAATCGGTCGCCAGCTCATGGCCTGGCAGAGCGGGTTTTACGACCAGTTCAACCGGCAGGGTTTCAAGGACGCGACCTTCGGCCCGTACCGTGGCATGGAAAGCGCCGCACGCTGGATGAACTGCTGGGCCAGCACCAACGCCAACGCGGTGCCGAAGCCGCGCCATGTGCAGAGTTCCACCCGTTGCGACAGCCAGACCGGGCTGTACGTGTCGAACCAGATCTACACCGGGCGGCTCACGATGGATATCACCTGGTACCAAGCCACCGATCTCAACGCGTTCCAGTTCGCCAACATGCTGTCCGGCCCGGGCTGGGGCGGGTTTGGCAGCTACGGTGGCCGCAGCAACCGGCGCATGACCGAACAGATCTGCCGACATGACTTCATCGCCGGTGATGCCAGCCACCCGCGGCTGCGGGCCACGTGGTGCGCGCGCGCCTATCGAGAATTCGAGGGGCTCTACGACGTCATCCTCATCGCCCTCACCCAGGATCGCGACCGCGAGGCGCTGCTGGGTCGGCTCACCATGCGCGGCGTCGGCTGGGACAACGCCAATGCGCTGGGCAAACGGTTTCTCGACAGCCTCCGCCTCGCGCCACCGGGTGCGACACCTGCAGCCACGCCGCCCGTAAACGGAGGTGGCCAATGAGCGGCGCGCTGATGTGGGTGGAAGTGCTGGATCGCCACGGCGACGTGTCGGCCCGCTACCGGTTTGATGACATCGCGCGCTGGCCGGTGCGAGTGGGCCGGTCTCCGGACAACGACATCGTGCTGGATGATCCGCATGTGGCGCCCCATCACGCCGTGATCAGCATGGACCGCGATGGTCACCTGTTCATCGATGATGAAGGCACGATCAACGGTCTGGTCAACGAGGCAACGCGTCAGCGCCAGGCGCGCGTGGCCTGCGCCACGCATCCGCTGGTGCGGCTTGGCCGCACGCGGCTGCGCGTGCGCGACGGGCGCGAACCGGTTGCACCGGAACGTCCGCTGTCCCGGGAGGTTGGCGGCGGTTGGCTTGCGCTCGGACTGACGCTCGTGCTGGGCGCCGTGTCACTACTGGACCTGTGGCTCGGTTACACCGGCAACACCCCGACCAGCCACTTCGTGATGCCGATGATGATGCTGTCCCTGCTCATCCTCGTGTGGACGTCGGGCTGGGCCATCGTCTCGCGAATATTCGCAGGTCAGGCTTGGTACACGCGGCATCTGGTGACGGCACTCGCGGCCACCCTGCTCGCCGTCTTCTGGTACGGATTGTCCGAATGGCTGGCCTACGCGCTGGCCTGGCCGGCGCTCCGGGAGCGGGACATGGCCAGCCTGTGGGTGGTGGCCGCATTGGCATGCTACGGCCATCTGCACATCATGGCCGTGCGCCAAATGCGACTGGCCGGATCGCTATTGGTGTTTGCGTTGGTCGCCGGTGTGGGCCTGCAGTGGGCGTCACAGCACGAAACACGCAAATGGAACGGCGACAGCGCCGCGCTGGGGCCGCTTAAACCGCCAGTGCTGCAACTGTCCCCCCCCACTCCGCTGCCAGCATTCATCGATGCCAATCAGGCGATGAAAGCCAGGCTGGATGCCGCACGCAAGAAGACGCCGGATGACGGCGAAGATGAACTCGCGGACTGACCCCGCGATATGCTGACACCCTGGCTGCTCGCGTACGTGGCCGCGGGCGCGTTCGTCGGCTTTATCGCCGGCATGCTGGGGATTGGTGGTGGCATGACCCTCGTGCCGATTCTCGCCGCGATCTTCACCGCGCAGGCACTGTCACCCGATCACACTGTGCATGTGGCGCTTGCCACCGCGATGGCGTCCGCATTCTTCACCTCCACCGCGAGCTTGCGTGAGCACCACAGGCACGGCGCCGTGGACTGGACCGTGGTGAAGCGCATGGCGCCCGGCATGGTGACCGGCGCCCTCGTGTCCACAGTGGCCTCTGGCTGGGTGTCACAACGCGCGCTGGCCCTGCTCTTTGCGGTGATCGTCTATGGCGCAGCGACACAGATGTGGTTCGGCAAGAAGCCCGCCGCGCATCGCCCGCTGCCCGGGCCGGTGCCGCTATTTGCCATCGGCGTGATCATCGGCACGCTGTCCGGCCTCGTATCCGCAGGCGGCACCTTTCTCGCCATGCCTGTGATGCTGTATTGCGGCGTGGCAATGCACACCGCCATCGGCTCAGGTGCCGCCATCGTGGTGCCGGTCACGCTGGTCGGCACCCTCGGCTATATCATTTCCGGCTGGGCCAGCGGCAACCTGCCGCCCTACTCGCTGGGATTTGTCTACCTGCCCGCCGCGGCTGCGCTGGTGGCGGGTAGCGTCATCACCGCACCGTTTGGCGCGCGCCTGGCGCATCGCCTGCCGGTGCGGACCTTGAAGCGAATATTCGCATTGGTGATGTTTGCGCTGGCGACACGCATGGCGGTGGTCTATCTCTGATCTGCGGCAACACCCTGCGCCCGGCACCAATGCAGCGCGCAGAAACACGGCTTCAACTTGCCCCGCCCCAATGAAAAAAGCCCGAGGCTTGCGCCATCGGGCTTGAACCATGCCAATGTTGGCACGGGGAGGAGAGGGTTGGCAGCCGATCCGACGTGGATCAGCTATCCGGAATCAGTGTGCGGCTTGCGCGGCGTGGGCAGCGGCGACAGTACGGCGACGGCGGTGCTCTTCCATGCCGGCCTTGGCCCCTTGCAGGGCGGCCTTGAGGTCGCAGTAGCCGGATTCGGCACGTATCCACACGGCAGCCAGCGCGCTGCCGAGCAGCTCACCCAAATACGCGCTGCGTTGCAGCTGGGCGCGGCGGATGTGGTCTTCAATGGCGACAAAATCTTCGTGCTTCATGGTGCCCTCCTTAAAGGGAATATGGATTGCCGTCCAGGATCTCCGTTCGGCATGCTGCGTTGCACAAGGTGGAAGATAGGGCGTCACGGGCACGATTTCCAATCGTTTGTTTGGATTCTTGTCATAAATTAAATTTATACTGGAGGGAAGAGTTGCTGCACCGCAGCACCCCCGATGACAACTGCAGCACCCACTTCCCGTTCCCCGTTCAGGATTCCGGTATCAGGACAACCGCATGGAGCTTTACCAACTGCGCAGTTTCGTGGCCATCGCCGAGGCCGGGCAGCTCACCCGGGCGGCCGAAGCGCTGCACGTGAGCCAGCCGGCACTGTCGGCCCAGCTGCGGGCGCTGGAAGATGAGCTTGGCCTGATCCTGTTCCGCCGGGGACCGGACGGCATGCAGCTCACCGAAGGCGGACGCCGGCTGCTGGCCCGGGCGGAAAAGGTCCTGTCCGCCGCGCAGGCACTGCGAGACGAGGCCGCCGCGCTGAAAGGCAAGCTGGTGGGTACTGCGCGCATCGGCACCCTGTCCGATCCGGCTTTCGCCCGTGTGGGCGAATTCATCAGCGCCTCGGTCACACGATATCCCCTTCTCAAGATCGAACTGCATCAGGGCATCACCGGTGAACTGCTGGCGCAAGTGCGTGATGACGATCTGGACGGCGCCTTTTTTTATGGCGAGCTCCGTCAGCCCATGGTGACGGGACTCGCGCTGCGCCAGATCAGCTATCGGGTGGTTGGGCCACGCGACTGGCGCGCCGACCTTGAAAACGCCGACTGGTCGCAGCTTGCGTCCCGCCCTTGGATCATTCCGCCGCCCATCAGTTCACAGCACGCCTGGGTGACACAACTGCTGCAATCACGCGGTGCGAAGCCATCGCAAGTGGTTGAATCGGACAGCGAAACTGTCATTGCCCAGCTCGTTGTCTCCGGTGTGGGCATGGCGCTGATGCGCGAGGATCTCGCGCGCGAGCGCGAAGCACGTGGCGAGTTGTTCGTTTGGTCCGACGTTCACCACGACACCACCCTTTGGTTCGTCTATGCGCGCGATCGCGAGCGCGATCCGACACTCAGGGCGCTGCTGGACGTGCTCAAGGATCTGTGGGGGCTGCGCCGCGATGCCCCGCGTCGCCGCGCCGGCGAGACTGGCGAGCCCGGGACCGATACCGGCAGTTATCCACTGCTGACCGATTCGCCAGACGCATGACGGTGGTTGCGATCGGTCGCGGCACGTGCTGGCCCGCCGCAGCATGGATTGCACCCGGCGGGCGGATTCATTAGTCTCTCGTTCATGACGCATCTGCTCCACCCGGTGCCCCATGCGCCCATGCCGTCATGGCATGTCTCGATTCTGCTTCTCCTGACGCTCCTGCTCCTGCTGATCAGCACGCCGGCAACCGCGTTCCATGTCGGTGACGATCCGCAGACGGCCTTGCGTCGCCATGTGCATATTCTGGAAGATCCATCGCGCAGTCTGGATGCAGAGGCCGCGCTGGCAGCCTATCGTGCCGGCAAGTTCGACGCCAACATCGCCTCGCAGGGCGACGTCAACTTCGGCTATTCCTCTTCCGCCTTCTGGCTGGCGATTCCGCTGACCTGGGACGGCCCGGCCGACGCCGAGCACCTGCTGGAAATCGGCCATCCCCCGCTGGATCGCGCGGAGCTTTTCGTCCTGAAGCAGGACGGCGGCTTTGTCCGCATGGTGGCAGGCGACATGCAACCGTTCGCCAGCCGGCCGTTCGCACATCGCAACCTGGTATTTCCGGTGACTCTGCGACCGGGCAATGGCAACCTGCTGCTGCTTCGCATCACCTCTGAAGGCTCGATGACGCTGCCACTTACGTTGTGGAAGCCGGCCGCGCTGCATGCGCATGACCAGCAGACCTACGCAATCGTCAGCATCTATTACGGGATTCTGCTGGCGCTGTTCCTCTATAACTTCATGGTCTGGATCGCCATTCGCGACCCGCTCTATCTCATCTATGTGGCATGCGTTCTCGCCATGGGCATCGGCCAGGCGTCGCTGAACGGGCTGGGCAACCAGTTTCTGTGGCCCGGCCTGACCGCCTGGGGCAATGTTTCGCTGCCGGTCGCCATGTCTGCGAGCGGCTTGTTCGGGGCGCAGTTCGTGCGTCGCTTCCTCGACACGCCAAGATTGCTTCCGCGCTGGGACAAGGCCTTGGTCGCCTGCATCGTCGGCTTTGCATTGTCGATGGTCCTGTCCGCAGTCATCCACTACCGCAGCGGCGCGATCCTCACATCGCTGACCGGAATCGGCTTCGCCCTCATCGCCTTCTCGGTCGGCGTGTACTGCCAAATGACAGGGCACCGCACCGTGCGCTACCTGCTCCTCGCCTGGACCGTGCTGCTGATCGGCGTCGCGTTGCAGGCCATGCGCAATCTTGGCTGGGTGCCGACCAATCTCTTCACCCAATATGCCATGCAGGCCGGATCCTCACTGGACATGCTCTTGCTGTCGTTCGCGCTTGCAGATCGCATCAATGTCCTGCGTCGAGAAAAGGATCAGGCGGATCGGGCGCTGCTCGACAACAGGCAGCAACTGGTCACGGCGTTGCAGAAAAACGAGGCGGAGCTGGAGACGAAAGTGGCGGAGCGCACCCGCGACCTGCAAATGGCCAACGAACGCCTGCTGGAAAAAGAACAGCAGCTCGAATACATGGCACGGCATGATTCGCTCACGGGCCTGGCCAATCGCAGCCTGCTGGCCATCCGCATGGAGCACACGCTGGCGCGCGCGCGCCGCTCGGGAAAGCTCGCCGCAGTGCTGCTGGTGGATGTCGACAACTTCAAGCAGTTGAACGACCGCGAGGGTCATCTCATCGGCGATCAGGTCCTGGTCAAGCTGGCCCAGCGCGTCACTGAAACAGTGCGCATGACCGATACGGTGGCGCGCTACGGCGGCGATGAATTCGTCATCGTGCTGGAAGAAGTGGCGTCGGCAGAGCTTGCCCACCAGTTGGTGATGAAGCTGGTTGGCGTCGCGGCCGAACCGGTGGTGATGCCGTCAGGCAAGACCATCAGCGCCACCGTGAGCATCGGCATGGCGCTGTTCCCGCAGGATGGTGCCTCGGCGGAAGAGCTGCTGCGCCAAGCCGACCATGCGATGTTCAGCGCCAAGGCCGCGGGCCGCAATCGCTGGCTGGCCGCGGTGTCCGGCTGAGCGACCGAAAAGAACGCTGTCAGCCGAAACGCGCGATCAGCGCAGCGACCTGCTTCAAATGCTGCGATTCACCCCGAGCCTTGGCGGCACCATGCGCGCCGGCGGAGACACCGAATGACTCCGGATGCTCCACCACGCACGCGAGCATGTGATAGAAGGCCTTGTCCAGCGCCTTGCGGCTGGCTGACAACTGCTGCGCAACGTCTTCACACTCGGCGCCATCCTCGATCATCTTCTGGATGCCGCGCAACTGCCCCTCGATGCGCTTCAGTCGCACGATCATGTCGCGGCGCTGCTTGGGTTGGCTGAGGTTGGTGACGTCAGCAGTTTCCTTGGCCATGCGGTTTCCTCACGGTGTCGACGAAGTCACGCGGCCGGGCCGCATGCGTTCACGCCTTCCGGCACACCCAGCTTCTTCAGGATGATGCCGAGCGGACAGAAATTGGTGAAGCCGAACTGTAGCAAATTGGCTCCCACGAATGCGGTGAACCAGAGCCAGTATTTGGACAGGAAGAGCGGGCTGGCTTCGACGCCCAGCGCGAGCGAAATCAGGATGAAGCAGCCTGCGAATATTCGGATATAGCGTTCGACGGTCATAGCAAGTTTCCTTTGGGTTGCGGAATGAAAAGTGCGATCAAACGGCGCGATCGTGCGCGGCGAAGTAGAGAACGGGAATGACGAGCAGGGTCAGCAGCGTGGCCACGAAAATGCCGAACAGCAGCGACACCGCGAGGCCGTTGAAAATCGGGTCGTCCAGGATAAACAGCGCGCCCAGCATGGCGGCGACCGCGGTCAGCGCGATCGGTTTGGCACGTGCGGCGGCGGCATCGACGGTGGCCTCGGCCAGCGCCACGCCTTCCGCCTGCTTCAGGCGAATGAAGTCGACCAGCAGGATGGAATTGCGCACGATGATGCCGGCCAGCGCGATCATGCCGATCATGGACGTGGCGGTGAACTGCGCGCCGGTGATGGCGTGCCCCGGCATGACGCCGATGACCGTGAGCGGGATGGGCGCCATGATGATGAGCGGCGTGAGGTAGCTCTTGAACTGGGCCACCACCAGCAGGTAGATCAGGATCAGTCCCACGGCGTAGGCCGCCCCCATGTCGCGAAAGGTCTCGTACGTCACCTGCAACTCGCCATCCCACTTGATGGCGGGCGCCTCCCAGCGCTGCGCGGGCTGGCGGATCCAGAACTGTTCGACATCGACACCGGCCTTGGCGAAATTGCCGCGAATGTCGAAAAGGCCGTAGAGCGGCGAGTCATTGCTGGCCGGGCCACCGACGTCACCCGTGACATAGGTCACCGGCAGCAGATTCTTGTGATGGATGGGCGCATCGCGCTCCACCCGCTGCACGCGCACCAGCTCGGCGATGGGCACCAATGCGCCGCTGGCCCCCTGCACCTTGAGTCGCAGCACGCGGTCGATGTCACCCTGCTCTCGCGCAGGCAGGCGCAGACGCACGGGCAAGGCGAGCTTGGACCTTTCGTCATGCACCAGCGTGACGTCGCCTCCGGAGAGCGCCATGCGCAGCGTGGTCGCGATGTCGCTCACGCTGACACCCAGCAACGCGGCGCGCGCCTGATCCACGCGGACATCGAATTGCGGCGCCGGGTCCTGCACCGTATCGTCCGTGCCGACCACGGCCGGCGTGGCTTCGAAGGCCGCGCGCACGCGCTTGGCCAGCGCGGCGCGTTCGGCATCGTCGCCGGCATACACCTCGGCCACGATGGGGCTCAGCACTGGCGGGCCGGGCGGCACTTCCACCACCTTGAGATCCGCGCCGTGGCGCTTGGCGATGGCTTCCAGCGCAGGCCGCACCCCCTGGGCGATGTCGTGGCTCTTGCGCGAGCGTGCCGACTTGTCCTGGAGATTGACCTGGATGTCACCCATCTCGGGGCGGGCGCGCAAATAGTACTGGCGCACGAGGCCATTGAAGTTGATGGGTGCGGACGTGCCGGCATACGTCTGCACATGGGTCACTTCCGGCACGTGCTTGAGTTCGGCAGCGAGTTCGGTGAGCACCGCTTGCGTGCGCTCGAGCGCAGTGCCCGTGGGCATGTCGACCACGACCTGAAACTCGGACTTGTTGTCGAAGGGCAGCATCTTGAGCACGACCAGGCCGGCAACGGCAAGCAGCACCGACACGAGGATCGCGCCGGCGATGCCCAGCCAAAGCAGCAGGCGGTTGCGGGCGCCGCGCAAGGGATCGAGGAAGGGCCGCATCAGCTTTGCGAATATTAGCGAGAGCGCCTCGCCCAGCTTGTCCGGCCCATGGGCCACCTGGCCCACCGCGCCCAATTTGAGCGCGAGCCAGGGCGTGACGATGAACGCGATCAGCAGCGACAGCAGCATGCCCAGCGAAGAGTTGATCGGAATCGGACTCATGTACGGACCCATCAGGCCGCTCACGAAGGCCATGGGCAGCAAGGCTGCGATGACTGTGAAGGTGGCGAGGATGGTGGGTGCACCGACCTCGTCCACCGCAGGTGGAATGAGCGAACGCGCATCGAGCGTCGGAAACAGGCCGCGATGACGGTGGATGTTCTCCACCACCACGATGGCATCGTCCACCAGGATGCCGATGGAGAAAATGAGTGCGAAGAGCGACACGCGGTTCAGCGTGAAGCCCCAGGCCCAGGAGGCGAAGAGTGTTGCAGCGAGCGTCAGAACAACGGCGACACCGACGACCAGCGCCTCACGTCGACCCAGCGCGGCCCATACCAGCGCGATCACCGACAGCGTGGCGAAAATGAGCTTGCGGATGAGCGAGTTGGCCTTGTCCGCCGCGGTCTGGCCATAGTCGCGCGTGACGGTGACCTGGACCTCGTCCGGAATGAGCGTGCCCTTCAGCGCCGCGACGCGTGCCAGCACATCGGCGGTGACGACCGACGCATTGGCGCCGGGCAGCTTGGAAATGGCCAGCGTCACCGCCGGCGCATCAAACTCGGCCGCGCGCTCCCCATGCGTGACATAGCGCGCCGGCGCGTCGGCGGCATTGCGAATATTCGCAACTTCGGAGAGCGCAATGGGCCGATCGCCCGCCCGCGCGGAGCGGCTCACACCGACGATGAGGTTGGCGGCGTCACGCGCATCGCGGATGAACTGCCCGGCCCTGAGTGCGATGACGCGATTGCCCTGCACCAGTTCGCCCGCGGCTTCCGCCCGGTTGGCCGCCGACAGCGCCCGGGACACGCCCAGCACGGTCAGGCCGTGGGCGGCGAGCTTTTCGGCATCGAGCTCGACCAGCACAGCCTGTTCCTCGCCGCCGAGCGTCACCAGTTCGCGCACGCCGGCTACACGCTTCAGTTCGGTTTCCAGCCCGTGGGACACGCGTTGCAGATCTGCGGCAGACGTGACGCCCGCCACGCCCGTGCCCGCATCGCGCCCATGCAGCGTGAGCGCCAGCACCGGTACGTCATCGATGCCCTTGGGCTTGACGATGGGTTCTCCCACGCCGGCATGCGCCGGGAGCCAATCGCGATTGGCCATCAAGACGTCATGCAGCTTCACCAGCGAGGCAATGCGTTCCTCCCCAACCTTGAACTGCACAGTGAGAATGGCCATGCCCGGCTGCGAGACAGAGTAGAGATGCTCAATGCCGGCGATCTGGCCGACCACCTGCTCCGCCGGAAAGGTGACCAAGGTCTCCACCTGCTTCGCCGTGGCCCCGGGAAACGGAATGAACACGTTGGCCATGGTCACGTTGATCTGCGGCTCTTCTTCACGCGGTGTGACGAGCACGGCAAACAGCCCCATCAGCATGGCCACGATGGCCAGCAGCGGGGTGATGGCATTGGACTGGAAGGCCCGCGCCATGCGACCCGAAAAGCCCAAAGGCTCGGGGGGCAGAGGTGCCCCTTCATTGGGGCGCACATGGGGCCTCTCATGGGGCCCCTCATGTGGGTGTTCATGCGGGTGCTCATTCGGCGGTGCAGGCTGCACAGCCGTTGAGTGGTGGGACTGGTGATCGCTCATGGGGCTCTCGGGTGGGTGTGCGCTGCGCTCAGGGTTGAACCGTGGCACCCACGCGGGCACCGGCCAGACCCGCGCGCACGGGGTCCAGCGCCACGCGCTCCTGCCCGCTCAGGCCAGACAGCACCTCAATGCCCACTGCGCCCTGGTTTTGCCCCAGGCGCAGGGCACGCAGCACAAATGCCGGGTTGCCGGGTTTGCCATCGCCTTCACGGGCCACGTAGACCGCGGTCAACTCGCCGCGCCGAAGCACCGCCTGCGCGGGCACGGTCAGCCGCTGCGCCTGAGTGCCCGAAAAGCGCACCTGCACCTGCTGCCCGGGCACCAGACCCGCCGCATCGGCGGCGGCCAGGTCGAGTCGCCACTCCACGGTTTGCGACACGGGGTCTGCGGCGGGCAGCGAAGTGCGCGCAGCGGGCACCACCCAGCGTCCATCGGGCAGTTTCACTTCCACCGACGGGGCTTTGTTTGCCAACCCCTGCCTGGATGCGGGCACATGCACCACGGCGCGCAAGGGCTGTGGCGCGTACACCGTCAGCACCGGTGTGCCTGGCATGGCCAGGTCTCCCGCTTCGGCCTGGGTGGACAACACCCAACCGTCAAACGGAGCGGTCAGGCGTGTGTGGCCCTGTGCCACCTGGGTTTGTGCCTGCCCCGCCACCGCGCCATTGGCTCCGGCCTGGGCGGACTTGTACTGGGCCTGCGCCACATCAAGGGCCGACTTGCTCACAAAGCCTTGCGCCAGCAAGTCGCGTGTGCGCTCGTACTGTGCGCGGGCGTTGGCCAGTTGCGCATCGGCTTGCGCCACCTGGGCTTGGGCCTGCGACACACCGGCCTGGGTCATCCGGTCATCGATGGTGGCCAGCACTTGGCCCGCGCGCACCCGGTCTCCGGCCTTGACGCTGAGCTGGGAGATGCGGCCAGTGGCCTGCGCGGACAAAGTGCTTTGGCGCACGGCCTGCAGGCTGCCATCCAGCTCCACCCCCTGGCCCAAGGCATGTGGGGCCACCAATGCCACGGGCACGGCTTGCTCGGAGGCTTGTGATTGGGATTGGGCATGCACCGCGCCCGGTGCAAACGAGCCCCACGTGGCGACACACCACAGGCCCAGAGCCAGTGCAACTGGGCGACGACGCATCGAAACACCTGGGACAAACGGACGCATGGGCACACCTCATTCAAAGTTGGAGGAAGTATACCAACATACCCCCATGGGTATGTGTGTTTATATTTGTCTCGCGTTTGAGCCGCAGGCTTCTGTGCGGTGCCTCAATCGGAAAACGGCACTCGCCTGGCCACGGCGCACAGCAACTCATAGCTGATGGTGCCGGCCGCATGCGCCACCTCATCCACCGGCAGCACAGTGCCGGTGGCACTTCGGCCCCACAGCACCACTTCTGCGCCCAAGCCAACAGGTTCTGACCCGGTCAAAGCAGAAGCCTGGTCCACCGGTCCCAGGTCCACGGTTAACATGTCCATGCTGACCCGTCCCACCAAACGGGTGCGCACGCCGTTGACCAACACGGGGGCCCCCACATCCGCCCCACCCGGCGCATGGCGTGGATAGCCATCGGCGTAGCCACAGGCCACCACGCCCACCCGCATGGGCGCTGGGGCCGTGAAGGTGGAGCCGTAGCCCACGGTGTCTCCCGCCTCCAGCGATTGCACCCCGATCAGCCTGCTGGAAAGTGTCATGGCGGGTTCCAGCCCCCATTCGGTGCTGGTGCGCGCAGGGTGGTCTGGGGCGCTGCCATACACGGCAATGCCTGGGCGCACCCAATCTGCAGCCAAATGGTCATGGTCTGACAGGGCGCGTTGCGCGTGGCGCAGGGTGGCTGCGCTGTTGCACAGGCTGCGCTCGCCGGGCAGGTCGTGGGTGGCTTGCACGAATGCCTGCACCTGGTGGGCGATGCCATCGCCGGCTGCGCGGTCAGCGTCGGCATCGCTGAAATGGGTCATGAGCGATATTTCCTCCACCTGGGGCAAGGCGGCCAAGCGGTGCCATGCGGCGCGAAACGGGCCGGGCCTGAAACCCAGGCGGTTCATGCCCGAGTTCATTTTCAGGAACACGCGGTGCGGCACCTGCGTTTTGTGGATGGCCAGCATGTCGATCTGTTCATCGCAATGCACCACGTGCCACAGGCCCAGGCGGGAACACAGCTCCAGGTCCCGTTGTTCAAACACCCCCTCCAGCAACAGGATGGGGCCGCGCCAGCCCAGGTCGCGCACGCGCTGGGCTTCGTCCAGGTCCAACAACGCAAAACCGTCTGCGGCGCGCAGGGCATCGAAGACGCGCTCGATGCCGTGGCCATAGGCATTGGCTTTGACCACGGCCCACACGCGGGCATCACCTGCCAGGTGCCGCGCACGGCGCAGGTTGTGGGACAGGGCTTCGGGGTGAACAGTGGCTTGAATGGGGCGTGGCATGGTCGGGCAGTGTGCCAGAGGCATTTGGCCCCAGGCCCTCCCGTTGGGCCACTATCAGTATGTTGCAGCGCACAACACCGATGCTGATATAAAGGCGGGCCACCAACGCCCGGCGTATGGGGCCAAAGCGTCGGCGGCCTCGCATGGAAGGCCGGCCGGTGCAGAACGCGAAAGCCATGGAAGTCTTCAACGCCCTGTTACCCATCTTCACCGAATACGGATATCTGGCCGTGTTCGTCATGCTCCTCATTTGTGGCTTTGGTGTTCCCGTTCCAGAAGATGTGACGCTGGTGACTGGCGGCGTGATCGCTGGGCTGGGTTATGCCGACGTGAACCACATGTTCGCCGTTGGTATGGCCGGGGTCATCATCGGAGACGGGTTTGTGTTCTCCATTGGCCGTTTTCAGGGCGCACGCGTCATGGGGCTCAAACCCGTGCAACGCGTCATCACGCCCGAACGGTTTCATGCCGCCCAGGAGGCTTTCCACAAATACGGTCGCTGGGTGATGTTCGTGGCCCGCTTTCTGCCGGGCCTGCGCACACCGGTTTTTTTCACGGCGGGCATGTCCAAACGGGTCAACTTTGGCACCTGGCTGCTGATGGACGGCGTGGCCGCGCTGATCAGCGTGCCGGTGTGGGTGTACCTGGGCTATTTCGGTGCACGCAACTTTGACTGGATGTTCACCATCCTGCACCGCTTCCAATACGGCATTTTTGCCCTGCTGGGTTTGGGTGCCGTCGCGCTGGGCGTGGTGTGGTGGCGCAAACGCCGCGCGTCTTCTTCCTGATTGCTGATTGCGGTCGAAATGATCAGGTGTTCTGGTGCGTCTTGGACAGTCTGCTGGTCTGGTGTGATCACCCAGGCTGTTGACATGCCATGTTCCATCTGCGTTTGAACTGCGGGTATCGGCCAGGAGCTGTCAACCGCATTGCCAACCGGAACGACTCTTGAAGGCTGTCAGCGGTCAGTTCCTTTCGTTACCAGATCAATAGGCGCTGTCAGCAAGCGGGCATTCGCTGTGAGCCCGGTTCCAAGTCTCCAGTACGTCACACGCCAGTCGTTCGCTCTCAAGACACGCGTGTGACGAGGCGGTCAGAAACCATGCGTGGTTGCGATTTGAAATTTGGCAAGTACGCCAGCCTTGCCTACCTTGGGCTGAGCGCGCGGCTTTATGAACTAAATAGTTCTGCGAACCCCTGGCAGAAACTCACCTTGAATAAGTTCTGTCGATTTTGGCGTGGCACTGAGCGAACCTAGCGCGGTTGGAAAGCAATGATTGCCATGCCCAACAGCGCCACTGTTGCGCCGATCAGGTCCCAGTGCGATGGGCGAATACCATCAACAGCCCACAGCCATGCGATGGCGGTACCGATGTACACCCCTCCGTAGGCTGCATACACCCGCCCTGAGGCAGCATCATGCAAGGTCAGTAGCCATGCGAACAAAGCCAGACTGGCAACCGCTGGCACAAGAAGCCACGCGGAACCACCTTGGCGAATCCACAGCCAAGGCAAATAGCAACCCACGATTTCGGCGAAAGCGGTAGCGATGTAGAGCAACACAGTCTTCATGGTCGATCAGATTGAAGCGTGAGAATGGCAAACGCAGGCCTCGCCGTGCGCCGCAGCCACCAACTCCTTGAGGATGCCGCAGTCTGTGCCTTGATCGCTGCAACCACCGCAGCTGGCTTGGAGTAGCAATAATTGCTTCTCCAGCGCGCGCATGCTCTGGAGCCGTACCCGGACCTTGTCGATTTGTTCCTGCACCAGCCTGTCCACGTCCGGGTGTGGCTCGCCCGGAGCGTCCAGCGCGCCCAGCAACGTGCGAATGTCGACAAGCGGCATTTCCAATGCGCGGCAATGACGAATGAAGGCAAGGCGTTCCAAGTGGGTACTTGCGTAGTCACGGTAACCGTTGTCCTGCCGGGCCGGCTCTGGTAACAGGCCTTGCTTTTCGTAGTAACGGATGGTGTCCACCTCTACGCCCGTTGCATCAGCCAATGTTTTGATGCGCATGTATTTCCTATGGTCGTGAATTCAGGACTTGACTCTGGAGCGACTCCAGGGTTTTCAATACGAGCATTCTGAACTCAAAAGGAGATCCCATGTCAGCCCACTGCTGCGAACACGACACCCCCGCCCCCCAAACCGTGATCGACCTGCCCCGCTACCGCCGCGTGTTGTGGGTGGCGCTGGTGGTGAACGCTGCCATGTTTGCCATTGAAATCATCGGCGGCATTCAGGCCGGATCGCTCTCGCTGCTGGCCGACGCGGTGGACTTTGCGGGCGACGCGCTGAACTACGGCGTGTCTTTGGCGGTGCTCGCCGCCGCCGTGGCCTGGCGTGCCCGCGCCGCGATGCTGAAGGCCGCCAGCATGATCGGTTTTGGCCTGTTTGTACTGGGCAGCGCGCTGTGGAACGTGTGGCACGGAGACGTGCCCAACGCCTCCACCATGGGCGCTGTGGCCGTGCTGGCCTTGGTGGCCAATTTGAGTGTGGCGTGGATGCTGTACGCCTTTCGCGAGGGCGACGCCAACATGCGCAGCGTGTGGCTGTGCACCCGCAACGACGCCATCAGCAACCTGGCCGTGATGGCCGCCGCCCTGGGCGTTTTTGGCACAGGCACGGCCTGGCCCGACTTGGGCGTGGCGGGCCTGATGGCCGCACTGGCCCTGCACGGTGGCTGGCAGGTGATGCGGCAGGCGCGGCGGGAACTGAATGCTGTCGGCGGCGTAGAGGCCACCAGCTGCACCACGCAACCATCACAAGGGAATCACCATGACCACCAACATTGACCTGTTTGAGCTTCAACACCTGACGCAAGCCACCCCTATTCTTGATATTCGCCACCCTGTTTTGACCCAATTGATTCAACAACGAGCCTGGCAAAACCTGCCACTGTTTGAACGTATCGGTGCGGTCTACGGGTTCGTGCGTGACGAGATTGCTTTTGGGTACAACGTCTCTGATGATTTGCCCGCCTCCCAAGTGCTTGCCGATGGAATAGGGCAATGCAACACCAAAAGTACCTTGCTGATGGCATTGTTGCGCGCCGTAGGGCTGCCTTGCAGGTTTCACGGGTTCACCATCGACAAAGCACTGCAACGGGGGGCCATCACAGGCTTAGCCTATGTGCTGGCACCACGCAACATCATCCACAGTTGGGTAGAGGTTTGGTTCGATGGCCGGTGGATCAACTTGGAAGGGTTCATCCTGGACAAGCCCTATCTGTCTGCACTGCAAAAACGCTTTGCCGGGGTCCAAGGCCCTTTTTGCGGATACGGCGCAGCCACGCCCGATCTGCAGAACCCAGGTGTGGATTGGCGCGGCACGGATACGTATATTCAACGCGATGGCATTAACCACGACTTTGGCATTTTTGACACGCCAGACGCGTTTTATGAAGCGCATGGCACCAACCTCAAAGGTCCCAAGCGTTGGATTTACCAGAACGTGGTGCGGCATGCCATGAACCGCAACGTGTCTACCATCCGGGGCGATGGGCAGTGATTGCGCTGTGCAACTGCTCTACCACTAAACTATCGTAATGCGTTATTTCTGGTTGTTGATCCTGTGTTTGCTGATGCCATTCAAGGCCACTTGGGCTGAGAACATGGCATCCGCACGCGCTCACAACCCCATGGCGGTTCAAGCTGCGAAAAGCCACCACGACCACTGCGTCGATGCCACCAGGGGCGACACAAAATCGGATTCACACCAGTCTGTACTGGCTGATGACGCGGACTGTGGAACCTGTCACGCTGGGTGCTCCGCTGTGATGCCTGCGGACCTTTCAATGACCGTGGATAGCCTTGATCGCAGCCTGAACACTGCGCACCTCTGCGCGTGGGCTGCTCTGCCCAACCCACCACCTGAAAAGCCTCAGTGGCACGCCCTGGTCTGACCCAGGGCGACGGCGGTACACCGCCTCATTCTTGATCCGACAGTCCCACCACCACCCGAACAGCGGTGGTTGAGGCTTTGGCGTTCAATCCATCCCCTGGACATGTCTAGGAGCCACGCATTGGCGTGGCTTCAAGCGTTTTCCTTTGCGTTTTGAGGTGCTATTCATGAGTTTTTTCAGTTGGCGGCGTTTTCCCCGCCTCGTCTGGCTGTTCGTTGTGGGTTTTTTGGTGACCATAGACCAAGCCAGCAAAACCTATTTTTCCGGACTGATACCGCTTGGGGCTTCGGTTGATGTCACGTCATGGTTCAACCTGGTCCACCTGCTGAACACAGGCGCAGCGTTTTCCGTGTTAGCGGATGCTGGGGGATGGCAGCGTTATTTTCTGATCGCCGTGGGCTCTCTGGTGGTGATTGCGGTGTCATGGGTTTGCCTCATGAAGCACACGGCAGCGTTGGACCGCTGGGTGGGTGCCATGGTGGTTGGCGGTGGCCTGGGCAATTTGATCGACCGTACGCAAACAGGTGCTGTGGTGGACTTTCTGGACATCCACTGGCGCGGCCTGCACTGGCCTGCCTTTAATTTTGCCGATGTGTTTGTGGTTGCCGCTGCCGGGGCCTGGTTGCTGGTATCGCTTCGGGCGCATTCCCCCGCGCTCTCATCTGAACCGAAAGCCCCCCAATGAAGCGCGGCTGGACGTATTTGCTCAGTGCTTGGGCCATCGCTTTGGTGTCCACCTTTGGTGCGTTGTTCATCGGCGAGGTCATGTTGATGGTGCCGTGCACGCTGTGTTGGTACCAGCGCATCGCCATGTTCCCATTGGTGTTCGTACTGGGCATGGCCTGTTACAGCGATGACCGTCGCGGGGCTGTGTACGCAATACCACTGGTTTTATCCGGCTTGTTGATAGCCGCGTATCACACGTTGCTGGTGGCCGGACTTGTGCCCAAGGCCTGGGTACCTTGCGGCGCGGGGGTGTCGTGCACCGATCAAAAGCTCGAAATCCTCAACGGCATCCCTATTCCCTGGCTGTCTTTGGCCGCATTCCTGACCATGGCCGTTTTGTTGGCCACATACCTGAGAAAAACATCGAAATGAACTCTAAAAAACTCACTGTTGCCGTGCTTCTGGGCATTGTGGTGATTGCCTTCCTGGTGGGAATGAACACCTTCCAGCGCCGGGTGCAAAACACCCAAGCGGAAAAAGTGACCCAACAAGCGGACCGCCTGGTGCGGTTTCACTCCCCCATTTTTGGCCCCGCCAACGCGCCGGTCACGATCGTGGAGTTTTTCGACCCCGCCTGCGAAACCTGCCGTGCGTTCTACCCAATGGTCAAAAATTTGATGAAGCAATACCCCAACGATGTGCGTCTGGTGTTGCGCTATGCACCGTTTCACCAAGGGTCAGACCAGGTAGTGAAGTTGCTGGAAGCCGCCAAGCGCCAGGACAAATATGTTCGGGTGCTGGAGGCCATTTTGGAAGCACAACCGGCCTGGGCTGACCACGGCAAACCCAACATTGAGCTGGCGTTCAAAGTAGCCGAACAACAAGGTGGACTTGATATGGCCAAAGCCAAAATAGACATGGGCAATCCGGCTGTGGAACTTGCACTCAAGCAAGACATAGAGGATTTGACAGCCTTGCAAGTCACTAAAACACCCACGTTCCTGGTCAACGGTAGAGGCCTGCCCAGTTTTGGCTTGGAACAGTTGTCCGCCCTGGTGGCGGAAGAAGTGGCAAAGGCAAAAAAACCATGAGGAACCCACTCGGCACGTCCATCAGCCAAACGGCCAACTGCCAGGCAATGCCTATGCGCCGGATCATTTTGCTTGGCATGGCAACCGCAAGCCTGGCTGGGCTGCTGACTGGCTGCAGCCCCGAGGCTGTCAGTTTCAAAAGCACCGACATCACTGGCGCTCAATTTGGGCAAAGTTTCAGGCTGCCAGATCACAACGGCCAGAGCCGCACGCTGGCAGATTTCAGAGGGAAGATCGTGGTCGTGTTTTTTGGCTTCACACAGTGCCCCGACGTGTGCCCAACCTCCATGACCACCATGGCCGAGGTCAAGCGCCTGCTGGGTTCTGACGGTGAACGGTTGCAGGTGCTGTTCATAACGGTAGACCCCGAACGCGACACGACAGAGCTGCTGCGGGACTACATGCAGAACTTTGACGCCAGCTTCCTGGCCCTGCGGCCGGAACCCGAGGCGCTTCAGACTGTGGCTAAGGATTTCAAAATTTTTTTCAAACAAGTTCCTGGGCCTACCCCCACATCCTACACCATGGACCATTCGGCGGGTAAATACATCTACGACACCCAAGGTAGACCACGGTTGTTTTCTACCTATGGCACTGCGCCTGCGGTGATTGCCGCCGACATCAAAACGCTGATGGGTGAGCGAAGCAGTTGAAAACCTCAGCATTTCAATCTTTCACAGCCCGAGGGCTGGCGAAACTTTGCATGGTCTGCGTGTTGTTGTTGGGCCTGCCCCAGGCAGACGCACGCCCCACCCAGCAAAAGCCCAATAAGCCCTTGGTTTCTGTCACCAAACAGCCCAAGAAGGACACTTTCGGCAAAAAGGCCAAAAATGCGAAGTCTGTGGTTGACGCCAAAGCTGGGCGGTTGTCAAGCAGCAAGCCTTCGCACGCACCAAAACCCACCATGGCACCACCTTCGGTGATGGACAAAGACGGTTTGGCGGAAGCCCGTTTGATGGAAATCTACAGGCTCATGGCCAATGCCAGCCCCAAATTGGCGTTGGTCCAAGCCAGGCAGCTGGTGACCGACTACCCGCAGTTTCAACTGGCCCAACTGGTGTATGCCGATTTGATGATGGGCCGCACCCGGCCATTGAAGACGTTGGGGGATGCGCCACCCGATGTGGCGCAGGCAGGCATGGCCAATCTTCAAGCGCTGCGAGCCGAATCGCAACGCCGGGTCAACGCACTGCAATCACGGCCACCGACCAACGCCGTGCCCGTTCAGTTTGTTGGGCTGGCCAAGCGCAACAAGCATGCAATTGCCGTGGACACGGACAAATCGCGCCTGTACCTGTTTGAGAACACAAGCTCGGGCACCCGCCTGCTGGCGGACTATTACGTGTCTGTGGGCAAGGCAGGCGTGGGCAAAAACGTGGAAGGCGACTTGCGCACCCCGCTGGGTGTTTACTTCATCACCAGCAACCTGAACCCCAAAATCCTGGAAGACCTTTATGGCACGGGTGCCTTGCCCATCAACTTCCCCAACAAACTGGACCAGCGCCGGGGCAAAACAGGCAGTGGCATTTGGCTACACGGGAAGCCCAAAGCGCAATTTGCCCGTGCGCCGCTGGCCACCGAGGGATGCATAGCGCTGTCAAACCCAGACCTGGACCGCATCATTCGCTCGGTTGAAATTCAGACCACTCCTGTGGTGATAGCCGCCAAACTACAGTGGACGCAACCTCATGCGGCGGCCCCCCAAAAACAGCAGTTTGTACAAATGCTTCGCCAGTGGGCAGACACGAAACAAGCGGGTACACCGTCTTCGTTGACGCGCTTCTATGCCGACGACTTCTTCGCAGATGGCAAAGACCTGAACGCGTTCATAGCTGCCGCAACACCGGAAATATCGCGCATCAACGGTCGCAGGGTTGAGGTGGAAGACCTGTCCCTGATTGGCTGGACCGACACCGAGGAAACCATGGTGACTACGTTTGGGGAGTTGATTGCCGGGGTGCGGGGCGGACGCACTGTCCGCCAATATTGGCAGAAACGTGTAGGCACCTGGAAGATCGTTTACGAAGGTACAAGTGATATCGGGTAATCAAACCTAGGAACTTACGGGGATCTTGTGAATGGGATTTTCCAATACACCCGATCAAGCGCTGTATATCTGCTGGACATTCGATTGAAGTCACTGTGTCGAAGAAATCTCACCATAGCCAATGGCAGAAAACCAGCATAGCGCGCGGCTTGACAACGCCAAGGCGAATGGCTGTAAGCGCTGCACTACCGACGTTGGACCTGAGCCCCTGAACTGCTCTTCAGGGTCGTAACCGGCCACACTGAGTTGGCGTGACCACCTTGAATCAGCGTCTTGTCCATGAACGCCAGAACAGGTGTCCAGAAGTGTTCAGCTTCCGCACCTGATCTGCTCAGGCCCCCCAAAGGTTTGGGGACGTAAAAAAGCCCCGGCGCTTGGAACCCAAGTGCCGGGGCTTTTTTGATGGCAACTGCCGTTGTTGCCGCATGCTGGTGAGGGAGAGGTCATCCCCCTCACCCAGCGCGGTGGCTTATTCAGCCGCAGCGCTTTCGCTGGTGTGGTCGGCTTGGTCGGAGGCCAGTTGCAGGGCATCGGCCTCTGCAATGGCACGGCGCTCGTCGTCGTCCATCTTTTCCTTGACCTTGCGGGCATCGTGGTAAGCCATGCCGGTACCGGCAGGAATCAGACGGCCCACGATCACGTTTTCCTTCAGGCCACGCAGCTCGTCGCGCTTGCCCATGATGGCCGCTTCGGTCAACACGCGCGTGGTTTCCTGGAAGGACGCGGCAGAGATGAACGAATCGGTGGACAGCGATGCCTTGGTGATACCCAGCAACACGTTGCTGTACACGGCTGGCAGCTTGCCTGCGGCGCGCAACGCATCGTTGGTGTTGAGGATCTCGGAGCGCTCGATCTGCTCGCCACCGATGTAGGTGGAGTCGCCTGGGTTGTCCACCACCACGCGGCGCAGCATCTGGCGCACGATCACTTCAATGTGCTTGTCGTTGATCTTCACGCCCTGCAGGCGGTACACGTCCTGCACTTCGTCCACGATGTAGCGGGCCAGCTCTTCCATGCCCAACAGGCGCAGGATGTCTTGTGGATCGGCTGGGCCGTCCACAATGCTCTCGCCCTTGTTGACCACCTGGCCTTCGTGCACCAGGATGTTCTTTTCCTTGGGGATGAGCTCGTCCCACACCTTGCCTTCGGGGTCGGTGATCTGCAGGCGAACCTTGCCTTTGGTTTCCTTGCCGAAGGACACGGTACCGGTCATCTCGGCCAGCATGCCTTTGTCTTTGGGCGAACGGGCTTCGAACAGCTCGGCCACACGGGGCAGACCGCCGGTGATGTCTCGGGTTTTCTGACCTTCGATGGGGATACGGGCCAGCACTTCGCCAGGGCCCACGTCCTGGCCGTCACGCACTTGCAACAGCGCGCCGACCTGGAAGCCGATGGTCACAGAATGGTCGGTGCCAGGGATTTTGACTTCGTTGCCCTGGGCATCGATCAGCTTGACCTGTGGGCGAATGACCTTGGCAGCGCCACGGCGCTTGGGGTCGATCACCACCAGGGTAGCCAGACCGGTCACATCGTCCACCTGCTTGGCAACGGTGAGGCCCTCTTCCACGTTCTCGAACCGCACCTGACCGGCGAACTCGGTGATGATGGGTCGGGTCAATGGGTCCCAGTTGGCCAGAATGGTGCCGGCCTTGATGGCCTGGTCTGGCTTGATGGTCAGGATGGCACCGTATGGCACTTTGTGGCGCTCACGCTCGCGGCCCAGGTCGTCCTGGATGATGATTTCGCCGGAACGGGCAATCACCACCAATTCGCCTTTGCTGTTGCTCACGTAACGCATGGTGGCGTTGAAGCCGATGGAACCACTGGACTTGGCTTCCACGCTGGACGCGATGGCCGCACGCGATGCCGCACCACCGATGTGGAACGTGCGCATGGTCAGCTGCGTACCGGGTTCACCGATGGACTGCGCCGCGATGACACCGACCGCCTCGCCACGGTTGACCAGGCCGCCACGGCCCAGGTCGCGGCCATAGCACTTGGCGCAGATGCCGAAACGGGTTTCGCAGGTCAGTGCCGTGCGCACCTTAACCTCGTCCACACCAGCGGCTTCGAGTTCTTCGATGGTGTCTTCGTCCAGCATCTTGCCGGCGGTCAGCAACACGGCACGTGTTTCGGGGTGCAGCACTTCTTCAGCGGTGGTGCGGCCCAAGATGCGGTCGCGCAGCGATTCAATGACTACACCGCCTTCCACGATGGCGCGCATCAGCGTGCCATTGCTGGTGCCGCAGTCGTCTTCGTTGACCACCAAGTCTTGCGTCACATCCACCAGACGGCGGGTGAGGTAACCGGAGTTGGCGGTCTTCAACGCGGTGTCGGCCAAGCCTTTACGTGCACCGTGTGTGGAGATGAAGTACTGCAACACGTTCAGGCCTTCACGGAAGTTGGCCGTGATGGGTGTCTCAATGATGGAGCCGTCAGGCTTGGCCATCAGGCCCCGCATACCTGCCAGCTGGCGGATCTGCGCGGCAGAACCCCGGGCACCGGAGTCGGCCATCATGTAGATGGAGTTGAACGACTCCTGATCCACCTCATTGCCGTGGCGGTCAATGGTCTTTTGCTTGGCCAACTGGGCCATCATGACCTTGGAAACTTCGTCACCGGCCTTGCCCCAGATGTCCACCACCTTGTTGTAGCGCTCGCCGGAAGTGACCAGACCCGAAGCGTACTGCTGGGCGATTTCTTTCACTTCCTTCTCGGCGCGTTCGATGATGCCGTGCTTCTCATGAGGCACCAACATGTCGTCCACGCAGATGGAGATACCGGCACGCGTGGCCAGCTTGAAACCGTTTTGCAGCAGCTTGTCGGCAAACACCACGGTTTCCTTCAGGCCACACTTGCGGAACGAGGTGTTGATGAGGCGAGAAATTTCTTTCTTCTTCAACGCCTTGTTCAGGTTGCTGAAGGGCAGGCCCTTGGGCAGGATTTCGCTCAGCAAGGCACGGCCCACGGTGGTGTCGACCACCTTGGTTTCGGGCACGAATTCGCCGGTTTCCTTGTTTTTGCTGTATTCGGTCAGGCGAACCGCGATCTTGGCGGTCAGCTCCACCACACCGGCTTCCAAGGCGCGCAGGACTTCGCCCACGTCGCCAAAGACCATGCCTTCACCCTTGCCGTTGATGCGTTCACGGGTGGTGTAGTACAGGCCCAGCACCACGTCTTGCGAAGGCACGATGGAGGGTTCGCCGTTGGCAGGGAACAGCACGTTGTTGGAGGCCAGCATCAGCGTGCGGGCTTCCATCTG
>JANRIX010000073.1:0-2932 GCA_033764435.1 Burkholderiales bacterium | reverse complement strand
GTCCGCATTCGCTAGCTGATGCGCTCGCTTCTTATCAGAGAGCCGTCGAGGTGGATCCGGGTTTCGCCGAAGCGTGGGAGGAGATCGGCCATCACTACAGTGCGATCCTTGATGACGAAGATGGCGCGCGCCTGTTTTTCGAGCGTGCTGCCGCGCTCAAGAAAAGCACCTACAAAGCGGTACAGCGAACTCGCTTCGCTTGCCGCTGACCTCGATCGTTGAGCAAATTTATGAAAATATTGGCCACAATCATTCTGTTCATTTCGCCTTTGTTTGGTAAGCGTCCGGCCGGGATCCTATCTTGCGAGTATTGAAGCGGCTATCTGCGAGGCGTATGGTGACCATGCGCATGAGCCAATGGTCACTATGTGTGTCACTGCAGTGGCTGCCAGTTCACCGGCAACAGAGGCTTCAGGTCGTCTTGATTGGTCATGCGTGGCAGCCGTGTGAGCAGGTCCTTCAGGTAAGCGAGCGGATCTTTGCCATGGCGCTCACAGGATACGATCAGCGAGTAGAGGATTGCCGAACGCTGGCCCGCATCGGGATGGCCGATGAAGAGCCAGTTCTTCTTCCCAATGCAGGAGGGTCGGAGCGCATTTTCGACCAAGTTGTTGTCCAACCGGCTTTCGCCATAGTGCTGATGGTTCATGAGCGGCTCCCACTGGTTGAGCAGATAATCGCACGCTTGGCCGAGCTTCGACTTAGGCAACACCTGCTGGCGGACTCGGATAGCCAGCCGCTTGAGCGCCTGCATGGTCCGGGCCAGGCCTTCTGGTTTGGCCCGCTCCCGGGCCCGCTGCCAGGCTTCGAGCTTTTGATTGTCCCATTCTCGTTCACGCCGGTACATGCGACCAATCAGCCGCAGCGCCGCCTTGGTGATTCGAGGAGATTGCGACTGTGCCTCAAAAAACTTCCGGCGGGCATGCGCCCAGCAACCCAGCCATGCCACTGTCGGATGCGACCGAGCATACGACGCGTACGCCTCATACCCATCCGACTGCATCACTCCCACGTAGTCGTCGGTGAGCAAGGACGTCAGTTCGCCATGTCGTCGCGACAGTCGCCAATCAAACACCACGTCACCACCGGGAGCGCTGACCACCCACAGATAGCCCTGGATCGCTCCCTGGCCTCGTTCGTCAGGATCGATAAACTTGACCGGTGTCTCGTCGCACTGGAGGTACCTTCCGCTCAGCAATTGAGCGTGCATCAACTTATAAATCGGTTCCGCCCAATCTGCCGCGATGCGCACCCAGTCGGCCATCGTCTTGCGACTCAGT
Organism: Burkholderiales bacterium; assembly: GCA_033764435.1. Lineage (GTDB taxonomy): Bacteria > Pseudomonadota > Gammaproteobacteria > Burkholderiales > Usitatibacteraceae > JAEUMY01. The sequence continues at coordinate 1,652 of JANRIX010000073.1, read as the reverse complement.
TCGGCACCCCACTGCGCCGACATCGACTCCAGACGGTACAGCGGAAGATGATGCTGATACTTCGAGACGACGATGTAGGCGATCAACCCGGCCGAGGCGTATCCGCCCACCGCCACTCTCGGCAGTGCCGGCGCAATCACCGGGGCAAGATTGCGGTCGGCCTTGCGCCGAAACTTCGGCCGCACGATCTGACGCTTCACCAGCTTCGGTCCGATGATGTCGACCTCGAAGGTCCGCTCCTGACTGATCTGTTCAAATGCGTCCGGATCCGCTTTCACCTCCTCGGGAACGATCTCAATTGTCTCGCTCACTGGCAGGTGGGCAAAAACCTCCGCTGGTATCGGCCGCTTCTCCGGCGCGGGCGTGCGTCGCTCATAGGTCACCGTCTGGGTCTTACGATCAACCAGCGGCACTTCCGGCAAACCCAGTTTCGCCTGTGCCAGGACATCGGCCGGCAGTTTTTCACTTCGTGCCCCAAACATTTGCCGCCGGAACCACGCCACCTGGGCCTGCAGGTCTTGCACCTCTGCCTGCAATGACAGGACCTTGGCCTGGAGCTCTTCAGGTGGCTGCATCGTTACTTATCTTGCTAAGCAACAATAATATATGTTACCATTTAGTCAATACATTTAACGCTCGTACCATGCTTTTTTACAGCCGTCCTTAAGATCGATTCCGGTGAGTAACATCGTCAGCGCTGTTGGCTCCAGGTTCACCTTGGCGCCACCATTAAATTCCGGCCAGGAGAAGCGCCCCTTCTCCAATCGCTTTGCCGCCACCCACACTCCACTGCCATCCCAGAACAGGATCTTCACCCGGTCTCGACCCTTGTTGACGAACACAAACAACGCTCCACTGAACGGATCCTCGTGAAGCTTCTGCGCTGCGAGGGTCCACAGCCCATTAAACTGCTTGCGCATGTCGACCGGCTCGACCGCCAGGTAAATGCGCTGCGTCGCACTGAAGGTCAGCATTTGCGAAGTCGGGCTACCAACTCTGCCAGCTGTTCCACATCAGCGCCGCGCACCACCAATCCATTCGGCAACGCGACCTCCACCGCGCTCGGCACGCGCGCGGGTCGCACCTTCACTTCAGCGAACGCGGGCAATCTCGGCTTGCGCAACCGTTCCGTTCTCAGCCAATGCGCGAACGTAAAGTACTTGATCCCCTCCCGTTCCGCAAAGGCGCGCTGCGTGAGACCACTTCGCTCGTATCCCTCCACTGCCGCAGCCCGCTGCTGCGCCAACGCAATCCTCCGCCCCTTTCGATCTCGCTTCTCACCCGTATCCACCCACTCCGTCGTGACTGTTTCCATAGCCACGACTCTAGCGACTTCACTTCTACTCCGCTACGGGGTCTCCGGCCGGACGCTTACACGCGAACGCGCTGCTCGCGTGAAAAAGCGCGGTCCTTTCGCCAAATACGGTGAGCAGGCCCGCGCCGTCCTCGAAGCCCTGCTGGAGAAATATGCTGATCACGGCGTCTCTGACTTGGAGGACGCCTCTGTGCTTGAACTACCGCCGTTCACCAACCTTGGCACCAAGACCCAGATCCGTCGCACGATATTCGGCGGCAACGAAAACTACGCCCGCGCCATCACCGAACTAGAGGCCGCCCTCTATGATCGCCAGATTGCCTAGCGACCACCCACT
>JANRIX010000070.1:0-102867 GCA_033764435.1 Burkholderiales bacterium | reverse complement strand
GCGACCCTGGAGCACGAAGCGCGGCCGACAGGCGAGTTCATTCTTCATCGCGCGCTGCAAAGAATTTCTCGATATCGCGACGATCCTTTTTTGTCGGCCGCCCCTTGAACAAGGGCGGCGGCATGTCGCGCAACTCTGCTGAAAGCTGTGCGCGTGCGGCAATGCTCTCCGTCGTCTCCTCGTAGAGCAATTGCGCTTCCTTGGCCGGGCCGCGTCGATCCGACAGCGCCTTCACAACGAGCGAATATTCGTAAGGCGGCTTGCGCAGGTGAATGGTGTCACCGGGCTTCACCGCCTTGGCGGGCTTGGCCCGTTCGCCGTTGACCTGGACCTTGCCGGACTCGGTCGCATCGCTTGCCAGCGAGCGGGTCTTGAAGAAGCGCGCGGCCCACAACCACTTGTCAATTCTCAATTGATCCATTGCCACCACGAAAGACGATATGAGTGAAGCGTACACTCCAAATTCTATGTGAGCCAGACCCGTACGCATGAGCCCTGATGTTCCCCCCGACCTCGCCGCCTTCGGCGCCAATGCGCTCTGCGTCGGCATGAGCGCGGCCGACATCGCTGCCGTGCATGCGCTCGCCGAGCACGTGTCCTTCGTCAAAGGTGCCCGCATCGTGCGTCAGGGCGAGGCATCGCGTGGCGCATGGCTGCTGCGGGTGGGCACGGCCGAGGCGCGCGTCACTCTGTCCGCGGGCGGCGAGGAAACCGTTGCGGTGATTCCCGCCAATGGCTACTTCGGTGAAACCGCGCTCCTCGATCGCGGCCAATGCAATGCCAGCGTCGTCGCCACCGAAAACGTGGACGGCTGGTTTCTGGAGCGCGACGCCTTCCGGGCATTGGCCGCCAGCCGCAATCCCGCAGCGCTGGCGCTGCAGCGCACGTTGACGGCCACGCTCGCATCCCGCGTGAGCGCGCTGAACGCAGCCCTCTTCGCCCAGCCCGCGCCGGAGGATCGGCCGCCGCGCACAGACAGAGAAGCGGACACAGAAGCAGGCACTGCGAATATTCGCATCGAGCCCGGAGCCGCCTTTGCCTGGCGCGGCTTCCTGCATCGGCTCGCCTTCTTCGAAGGGTTCTCGGAAAACGAGATTGATGCCGTGGTGGCGGACATGCGCCCGGTGACAGTCAGGCGTGGTGACGGTGTGTTTTGCGCAGGCCAGGCGGCATCGGCCTGCTATGTCGTCGTGCGTGGCGCGGTGGAGGTCCTGTCGCGCAGCCCGACGCGCGAGCGCCGCGTGGCGCTGCTCGGTCCGGGCACGCTGCTCGGCTACCTCAGCGTGCTGGCAGGGAAGCCGCACGGTGCCGACGCGGTGGCGCGCGAAGAGACAACGTTGCTCGAAATCCCGGCGCCGGTGTTCCATGCGCTGAATCGCGATGCGAGCGGACCGGCGGTGAAGGTGCAGCACGCCATCCAACGGGCGTTGTTGCAGTCATTGGCACGCAGCAATTCCCAGCTCTCGCGGCTGGTCACCCAGGCGCGGCTTGACGCGGCATTGAAGGCGCAGAGCGTCGCGGTCTGAGATCAGACCGGGCGTCAATCCAGATAGCGCACCGTCACCTGCGGCCGGCCTGCCGTCAGCGTCGCATGCAGCACCGAGTACTCCGGCACCTCCACCCACGTCGAGGTGTCCCGCGTGAGCGGCTCGCTCGCGACGATGATGGAGTCAGCGTTCTCGGCCCCGCCTGTCATGCGCCATTCGGCCTCGCTGTCGGCTGACGGATGCAGCCCGTACTGGCTGCCCAGCGTATACCAGAGCGAGAGGAAGTTGAGATTGGCCTCGTGTACGCGCGCCGGATCGGTCGTGTCATAGCAACCGAAATCGAAGCAGTAGCGCACGGCGGCAAGCTGGGTGCCATCGCTGATGAAGAGGTTCACCGATGACGAGGTCGCGATACCGAGATCGGCGCGTACCTTGCGAATATTCGCAAGCGTGATGTCAATGGCAGCGAGCAGCTCGTCGCGTGTGGGCTTGCGATAGGCATCCGGCAGTGCCGACAGGATGAGTGCGTAGATCCATTCGCTGTCCGTCGTCCCGCGAATATTCGCAAGGAATGCGGGCTTCACCAGCGGTGCGAGATGCGGCTTCATGTCCGCCATGCGCGCGAGGTCGCCGTTGTGCGCCAGCGCCAGCGGCACGCCGGGGAACTGGAAGGGATGCACGTTTTGCAGCGAGATATCAACGCTCGGGCTGTAGGCCACGCCACGCACATGACCCAGCACGCAGGTGGCACGCACCTTCTCGGCCAGCGACTTCAGATTGCGGTCGAAAATGGGCAGCGAGGGCGAGCCGTAGCTGAAGGGCTGGTCCGGCGAAGGCGATGCCGGGTCCCATGCACGGAGACCAAACCCGGCCAGGTTCAGCATGTGCAGCATCCTCGGCATGAAGCTCTGCCTGACCAGCGCCGAATCAGGCTGGAACAGCAGATGGTCCAGCAGGACCGGTTGTCCGAGGTAGAGAAGGGCGCGGCACATCTAACGTCTGTGACCTGTGACGGGTGACGAGTGACGAGTTAATGAGTACGAAGTGAGGTGCACTTCTTCAACCCGTCACCTGTCACCTGTCACCCGTCACGAAGTCTTCGCCAGCTTGACCTTGTAAAGCGTCATCGGCAGCGCCGTGCCGGTGTCGAACTCCGCACCGGCCAGGATGCCGGCCTTGGCGACTTCTTCGGCTGTTGCCTTCTTGTTCTGATACACCTGATGCATCGCACCCAGCGCGTAGTCGCGACCCGAGCCAATGGACCAGAAGGTCTGGAACTCGAACACCTCGCGCATGGAGTACACGCCATAGATGCCGCTCGAGTTGATGATGAGCGTGGTGAGCTGGCTGGACTCGTACGGATCGTCCTCCTCCTCCTTCGGGTTGAGGAAGGCCTCTTCCTTCAGGAGCGGATGCATCTTGCGGAAGCTCTCGTAGATCTGGTCCTTGCTGTTGAAGTGGAAGTCCGGATTGCGGTTCAGCAGGTTTTCCAGCACGACCTGATGCGCGGCCGAGCCAGCCACGCCGAAATAGCACCCGTTGTGCTTCAGCACCTTGTCGGGCGAGGCGTCATGGGTGGAGGAGAGGCGGGTGCCGCCAAACGTGGTGAGCGAATCGCCGGCAATGACGGCCATTCCATTTTTCTTGACGACGACGATGGTGGTCATGATGCATCCTGACTTGCAATGCCTTGATTTTAAAGAAGATCAAGGCGAAGTGTTTACTTGCCCCGGGCCACCAGCGCCACGCCGATTGCAGTCACTGCCAGTCCGAGAAGGGCCGAAAAGGATAGCACTTCACCAAACAGAAAGAAGGCCATGACGGCGGTCACCGGCGGGGTCAGGAAGAAGAGGCTGGCGACCTTGGCGGCCGCCCCGTTGCGGATCAGGACGTACAGCAACGTGATGGCGCCGAGACTCAGCACCAGAGTCAACCAGCCCAGCGCGAAGATGAACTGCCCGCTCCAGACCACAACCCGGGTTTCGATGGCCAGCGCCCCCAGCCAGAACGCCACACCCGTCGCCGCAAACTGGATGACCCCGCTGGTGCGGATGTCGAGATCGGTGCAGAAGCGCTTCTGATAAAGCGTCCCTGCCGTGATGCCCGCAAGCGCGGCCACGCAGCAGGCAATGCCGGCGAGGCTCGCGACTTCGCTGCCGGTCTTGGCCGACACCACCAGCACCACGCCGAGGAAACCCAGCGCGATGCCCAGCCACTGCCAGCGTCCCAAGCGCTCGCCGAAGAGCGGCCCGGCCAGAAACGCGGTCAGCACCGGCTGCAGGCCCACGATCAGCGCCACCTGGCCCAGCGGCACCTTGAGCAGCACCGCGTAGAACACGCCGCCCAGGTAGAAGCCATGGACCAGCAATCCCGCGACGGCCGTGTGTCCCGCCGAGCGCGCGTTCGGCCAGGGTGCCTTCATCGCCAGCGCCAGCAAGAGCAGCAAGCCAGAGGCAAGCGCCATGCGGATGGCGAGGAACGTGAACGGCTCCGCGTACGGCACGCCGTACTTGGCGCCGATGAATCCCGTGCTCCACAGGAAAACGAAGAGGGCGGGCGTGGCGGCGAGCCAGAGGCGCTGGGCGGACGATTCGGGGAGGGGATTCGGGGACAAGGTGCAGCTCGGTGGGAATTGCGTGTTGGGAGGTCGCGTCGGGATGGTAGCGAATATTCGCGAGTGGATCGTGGACCCCTATCAAGGTAGGTGGGGCGATTCCTTTGAAGCCATGCGAATATTCGCATCAACAACCAGAACAACCCGCTCAAGATGACCCCCGCCGAATTCATCGCCAAGTGGCAGGACAATAAGCTCTCCGAGCGTGCCGGCGCGCAGGCGCATTTCCTTGACCTCTGCGATCTCCTTGGCATGGAGAAGCCGTCCGACCCGGACAACTACTGCTTCGAGCGGGGTGCCAAGCGCACGGGTGCCGGGCGCGGCTGGGCGGATGTCTGGAAGCGCCACAACTTCGCCTGGGAGTACAAGGCCCCGGGCGCCAATCTCGAAGCTGCGCTGAAGCAGCTCATGACCTACGCGCTGGCGCTGGACAACCCGCCGCTGCTGGTCGTGAGCGACCGCCTGCGCATCGAAATTCATACCCACTTCACCGGCACGCCGTCTGAAGTCCACACCATCGCCCTGGCCGACATCGGCACGGCGGAGAATCTGCAGAAGCTGCGCTGGCTGTTCACCAAGCCGGACGCCTTCAAGCCGGAACGCACCCGCACCGCCATCACCCTGCAGGCCGCCAAGCTCATCGGCGACCTGGCGTGGCAGATGCAGCAGCGCGGGCACGAGCCGCATGACGTCGCCCACTTCCTGAACAAGATCATCTTCTGCCTCTTCGCCGAGGACGCAAAAGGGCCGGCCAGCGATCCGCTGCTGCCCGACCAGATCTTCTCGAAGATCCTCCACAACGGCCGCAAGGATGCCGCGCGTTGCCAGGCGCAGATCAAGAAGCTCTTCACCGCCATGTCCACCCGCCATGGCGATTTTGGCGAGCACATCATCCAGTGGTTCAACGGTGGCCTGTTCGATAACGACCTGACGCTGCCACTCACCGCCGACGACATCGACAAGCTGGTGAACGTGTCGCTGCTCGACTGGAGCGCTATCGAGCCGTCCATTTTCGGCACCCTGTTCGAGCGCGGGCTGGACCCGGCCAAGCGCAGCCAGCTCGGCGCGCACTACACCGACCCCGTGTCCATCATGCGCATCGTCAACCCCGTCATCGTCGAGCCGTTGCTGGCCGAGTGGGCGGTGGAGAAAGCCGCCATCGCCGCGCAGATGGACGTGATGCACCAGTTCGAGAACAGCCGGAAGAGCGCGGAGAAGGCCAAGGCAACCAACGCGCTGAAGGATGCATTCCGCCGCTACATCGCTTTCAAGGAGAAGCTGAAGAACTTCAAGGTGCTCGATCCCGCGTGCGGCAGCGGCAACTTCCTCTATCTCGCGCTGCAGTCATTGAAGGACATCGAGCTCCGTGTCGATCTGGAGGCTGAGTCGCTGGGGCTGGAGCGCGGGTTCCCCGAAGTCGGCCCACAGTCCATGTTCGGCATCGAGCTGAGCCCCTACGCGGCAGAACTCGCCAAGGTGACGGTGTGGATCGGCGACATCCAGTGGATGCTGAAGCACGGCTTTGCACCCAGCAAGGAGCCCATTCTCAAGACGCTGGACCAGATCGAGTGTCGCGACGCGCTTGCGAATATTCGCAGGGAAGAGCGCGTGGAGAACGGTGAGAAGGTGATGCATGAAACCGTGACCGTAGCGCAATGGCCAGCGGTGGACGTGATCATCGGGAACCCGCCATTTCTGGGTGGAAGCAAGATGCGCGAGCAGTTGGGGGATGCATACACCGAGGACATTCGCGAGCTCTATGGCCTCAGGGTTCCCGGTGGCGCTGACTTGGTTTGCTACTGGTTTGCGAAGGCGCAATCAGCGATTGAAACAGGAACCGCAACCCGTGCTGGCTTGGTTGCTACTAACTCGATTCGCATGGCAATCAGTCGGCCAGTCCTTCAGTCCATAGTGGATCGAGGTGTGATTTTCGAAGCATGGAGTGATGAAGAGTGGGTGAACGAGGGAGCATCTGTTCGAGTTTCCATTGTCTGCTTTGCGCCCACCGCCTCACGACATGTCCTAGACGGCCGTGTGGTCCAAGGCGTCACTGCTGACCTACAAGGCAGCGCTATTGGCTCCGAGGCTTTGGACGTTACTGTGGCAAAGCCGCTGTCTGAGAATTCAGGAATCAGCTTTCAGGGTTCTCAGAAGATTGGACCTTTTGATATTGAAGGAGACACGGCAAGACAGTGGTTGATCGCGCCCAACCCTCACCAAAGGCCCAATAGCGATGTTCTGAAACCGAGTTGGAATGGACTCGATGTGACCCGCCGTTCACGCGACGGATGGATCATTGATTTCGGCACGAAAATGACCGAGTCAGAAGCTGCACTTTACGAGGAGCCTTTTCGTTACGTTGTCGAGCATGTCAAGCCGGTGCGTTATCAGAACAATCGTGAAAGCTATCGCAAGTACTGGTGGAGGCATGGCGAGCCGCGCATTGCAATGAGGTCAGCAACTGCACCGCTTAAACGATTCATTGCAACGCCAGAGGTTGCAAAGCATCGGCCATTCATTTGGCTTGATGGCTCCGTACTACCTGACAAGAAGCTGATAGTCATTGCGCGCGACGATGATGCGACTTTTGGAATCGTTTCATCACGCATTCATGTCACGTGGGCGCTTTCACTCGGAGGAACATTAGAAGACCGCCCTTGCTATAACCCCACACAATGTTTTCAGACGTTTCCGTTTCCTGAGTCGAATGCTGGCATTTGGCAGGAAATCGCCGCAGCCGCCAAGCGCCTGAACGAACTGCGCGAAAACTGGCTGAACCCGCCGGACTGGGTGGATGTGGTGCCCGAAGTCGTGCCGGGCTATCCCGACCGCATCATCCCCAAGCCCGAATATTCGCAAGCGATCAAGAATCGCACGCTGACCAATCTGTACAACGCGCGCGAAAAGGGCGAGGTGCAGTGGCTGGAGGATGCGCACCGCACGCTCGATGCAGCCGTCGCCCGCGCCTACGGCTGGGACGACTACACGCCCGACATGCCCGACGAGGAAATCCTGCGCCGGCTGCTCAAGCTGAATCTTGAGCGCGCGGCACTCGGGAGATAGGAGAAGGAGAACAAATGTCAGCGGATACTCAATATGCGGATGCTCACAGGGTGCTCAGCTTGCTAGAGCAAACTTGCCTTGCTCCAAATCAGATGACGACTTACGGGAGTCTGTGTATCGCGCTTGGCTACAAAGGTGAGACTCACGCACGACATGTTGGACAGGTTTGCAGTTTGATTGACGCAGCATGTTTCTTTGCACAGCTTCCATTCTTGAGCTTGGAGAAGGTTCGCAGGGATGACGGCGAACATAATCCGGACTCATTCCAAAAAGATTGGGCACCCGCCCGTAAGGCCCTAATTCAGAACGCTCAAGGTAGAGCATGGTCAGTCGAGGATGTGGCAAAGATCCGCAGAAATTTGCACAACATGAATGGAGAGTCTGCGCTACTTCAATGGAAACGAATCGAGGGCTTTGGGCAAAAAGGGATTGATCGCGCGCTTGGATTCAAATAGTCGATGCGAATATTCGCGTACACCAGCTTCGGATAGCTCATGATCAAGTCACAACGATTCAAGGTCAGAGGTGTTCCGTATCCCCACACCAAGGCAACTGGAAACAAGGAGGGGTTGCAGCGGTGGTCGTGTGCAATCATTGAAAAGACAGCCAACCTGAAGAAGGTGGCTGGGCCATGTCTGGTTCGCGCTACATTTCGCCTCGCACCAGACAAGTTCCATGATGCGAATCCATTCGGCACGGATCTGGACAATCTTTTGAAAAGATTCTTCGATGCGCTGGGAAAGACGGTGTTCTCGGATGCGCCCGGCAAGGACGCGTGCGTGGTGGCAATTGAAGCAGCGAAGGTCATGGTTGATAACCCTTCTGAGTCAGGTGTCGATGGTGAGATCATCGAGATGCGGGACGACCGTGCTCCTTTGGAAGTAGTGCGCCCATCTGACGAGCTGCCTCCGAAGAAAGAGAAGTCGAAGCAATCCGCATCGAAGGTAGTTGAGGCCGCGAGCGTGACTCAGGTCGAGTTGGCAATTGCTGACTTGCGCGCGCGGTATGCAAAGAACAAGGCGCCGAAGACCGCCAACGGTTTGCTGAATACAATTCACGCAAAGATAGGCCAGGACCGTCCCAAGACGGAGGCTCAGTCAGTGTTTGGTGAGTTGAAAAAGCGCGAGTATGTAGTTATTAAAGGGCGAAAAGTCGAGTACAAGCTCCCCGAGTAGACAAAGCAACCCAACAACGGAGGCAAGCATGATAAGGAACGCTGGTTTCTCAGCGGCAATTAGGATTCTTACCAGTATTACCTTATTGGCTGCTCCGGGTTTGGCTCAGGCGAGTTGCTACGACGAAGGCAAGCCAGTGCAGACCGTTCGACTCTCGACCGAGGGCATGAAGGATTTTCGCTGGAAGCCGGTGCCGGGCCAGACGCATGCGGTGACGCTACCCAACGGGTTCAAGTTGGGCCTGCTCATCGAGCCGGCGACGGCGGAGAAGTACCGGGAGTCGATGCAGCGGTTTGGCGGCAAGGCGGCCGATGAACTGGTCCGCATCGAGCTGTTCGATCTGTCCGGTGCCGAGCCGAAATCGCTGTCCATCACCTGGGGCGGCGCCAACTCGCATCAGGGCTTCGGCCCGAAAGGCGGCGCGAATGGTGTACCTGCTATGGGGCAGCAAATTTCGCTCTGGCTGCACAAGCCGCTTTGCATCACGCCGGAGATGCTGGCGGCAATGCCATGAATGCGAATATTCGCAATGGTGTGTTCTCAGAGCTTTCAGGCTTTGGTACGGACAGCGGCAGGACTTGGTAGATGCCCGGACCCGTTGAACTGACCAAGGAGGTTCAGCGCCGGTGGGCCAAGGACCGCTCGTGCGAGCTGGATGCCCAAGGTTATACCCGTGTGCTTCGGGACAACTTGTTCGAGCCGCTTTCGACTGAGACGACGCTTGAATTCAGTGAAGGGGATGGTGGCGAACTGGGCAGCGACGGTCATAAAGGGAAAATGCAGGCGCTGCATTCATCCTCGGCACTTGCCTGCAATGTGTTCGATTATTGGCGCCACCGGAATGCCCGGCCCTTGGCTGCAGCGCTGGGACTGAGTGGACAAATCTGCAGCCTGAGATTTGAGCAGAAGTTTCCAACAGGCTTGCCCGGCAATGCGCCGAATCTCGATGTGGCGCTTTTGTTGGACAACGGAACCACATTCGCCATCGAGTCAAAGTTTCTGGAGGTCTATGGCAGGCATTCGGCGGGGTTCAAGCCGAAGTACTTCGAGCACGAATCCGGGCTGTGGGCTTCGCGCGGCTTTGGCCATTGCGAATCATTGGCGCGCGCTCTCTACGACGGCAGCCAAACATTCAGGTGGCTGCATGCGGAGCAGCTGCTGAAGCACGTGCTTGGATTGTCCACGGCAGGGGGTCGGTGGCATCTGCACTACCTGTGGTATCGGGTTGATCATGAGCATGCCAAAGCGCATGAAATCGAGCTGGATGTTTTCAGAACTCTCGTTTTGAAAGACCGGATCAACTTCTCCGCACAAACCTATCAGGCGCTGTTTGCCAAGCTTGAGACGTGTGGTGCGGCTGGTCATGGGCCGTACGTCGAATACTTGCGGCGACGATATTTCCAGCAGTAGTCCGCTTCGGACTGAAGGGCGATCAGTCCTGCGAATGTTCGCGGGGTGACGCTTGCGGCGTCGTGTCACAAATCTGACTGCCGGCTGTAACGGCTGCCGCCTAGCATTCGGGGCTTCGTCATCCAGGAGCCCGCAATGAGTACGAGTCCGTCACGCCGCAAATTTCTCTCCACCGTTGCGGCAGGCACGGCAGCCATCGCGGCGGGCGCGGGCCTCAGTGGCTGTTCGGATGATGTTCAGCCGTCCAACAGCGTGAAGTTCCTGCATGGCGTGGCAAGCGGTGATCCGCTGGCCAATGCGGTGATCCTTTGGACGCGGGTCACGCCCGAGAAGGCAGAGGCGGTGGACCTTTTTTGGCAGGTTGCGACCGATCAGGCATTCACCAGCGTCATTCGCGAAGGCCAGGTGTCTGCCACCCCGGAGCGCGACTTCACCGCGAAGGTGGACGCGACAGGGCTGTCCGCAGGCACGGTGTACTTCTACCGCTTCCGCTACGCGCAGACGCTGTCGCCGGTCGGGCGCACCAAAACGCTGCCCGCCGCCGGGGTTGCACAGATCAAGCTTGCGGTGTTCTCTTGCTCCAACTATCCGGCCGGCTTTTTCAACGTTTATGGCGATGCCGCCCGGCAGACGGACATCGATGCCGCCATTCACCTGGGCGACTACATCTATGAGTACAACAGCACAGGGTATGCGTCGGCCGGTGCCGCAGCGCTGGGTCGGGTGTCCGATCCGGTGAACGAAATCCTGTCTTCCGCCGACTACCGCAAGCGGCACGCGCAGTACCGCACCGATCCGGACTTGCAGGCGCTTCACGCCGCGATGCCCATGATCTGCGTCTGGGACGACCACGAGATTGCCAATGACGCCTGGCGCGATGGCGCCGAGAATCACACGCCCGCCACGGAAGGTGCATGGGCCGCACGCAAGGCGGCGGCGCTGCAGGCCTATCACGACTGGATGCCCATTCGCACGCCGGACGCGAGCAATCTGGAGCGCATCTATCGCAGCTTCAACTTCGGCGATCTCGCCTCGCTGCACATGCTGGACACGCGCATCATCGGGCGCGACTTGCAGGTGGAGATCGAGTCGTTCGTCACGGCGGGTGGCGGATTCGATGCCGCAGGATTCGCTGCGGCAGTCGGCAATCCGGCTCGCCAGTTGCTCGGGTCCACGCAGACAGCGTGGCTGCAGGGTCAGATGACCACCTCAACGGCGCTCTGGCAAATCCTCGGCCAGCAAGTCCTGATGGGCCGCATGAACATTCCTGCACCCATCGCGCTGCAACAGATCAGCGTGGGCGACTACGCCGCGCTCGCGGCGATTGCCCAGACCGCACCGCAGAATCTCACGCCCACGCAGTTGGCGATCCTGCAAGCGCCGGCCATTCCGTACAACCTGGACGCCTGGGACGGCTATCAGGCGGCACGCGAAACCGTGCTGGGTACCGCACGTGCGGCGGGCAAGAATCTGGTCGTCCTGGCCGGTGACACCCACAACGCGTGGGCAAATGACTTGCTCGATCTGCAGGGCAATCAGGTGGGCGTGGAGTTCGCAACACCGTCGGTGTCGTCGCCTGGCTTCGAAACTATTTTCCCCAACGAGAATCCCGCGGTTTTCGCGGCCGGCATCGAGCAGTTGATCGGCCCGTTGCAGTACACCGACACCAGCCGGCGCGGCTACATGGTGGTGACGGCCAACCGCACAGAGGTACGCGCGGATTGGCGCTTTGTCAGCACGGTGAGCAGCCGCACCTACACGACCACGGTTGGCAAGAGCCTGAAGGCATTGCCCGGCACGGGCAACCGGCGCATCGTCGCGGTCTAGCCGCGCAAGCATTGCGGCGCCCGGACCGAACCCTCTCCGGTCCGGGCGCCGGTGGGGCGTGGGCTGGGTCAGCCTCGCGAATATTCGCCCGAAGGAAGCCTGGAACCTGTGATGACGCCGTCGGGCGTGCGAATTTCCATGCTCTGCGACCGGGTATCGCGTGGCACGCGTCGGGTAACAGTTCGCCGTCGCGACCTCTCAAGCGCCCGGCGCCAGCGCCAGAGGCAATGGTGGATGAACTTCCGGGTCGTCCTCGACGTTCACGGGAAGTGTGAGGGTGAAGACCGTACCGCTGCCCTGGATGCTGTCGACCTCGATGCGCCCCTTCAGCCGGTAGTGCACAAGATTCAGGACGATGTGCAATCCCAGTCCGGTGCCGCCCTGGTTGCGCTTGGTGGTGACGAACGGGTCGAAAATTCTGGGCAGTAGCTCAGGTGCGATGCCGGCGCCTTCGTCGCGCAGCTCGATTCTCACGCCGGAATGGATGGTGGTGGCGCGGATGGCAATCCGTCCGCCGGCGCTGTAGGCGTGTCGCATCGCATTGATGATGAGGTTGGAAATCGCCTGCTCAAGCGCGCCCACGTAGCTGCGCATGATGATGCCCTCGTCGCACCGCATCTCCACGGTGATGTTCTCACGCTTGCAGGCTGGACTCATGCTGTGCACCAGGTCGCATAGCGCGCCGCGCAAGTCGAATTCGCTCACCGTCTCGTCGCTCTGGTGCACAGCAACGCGCTTGAAGCTCTGTACCAATTGCGCCGCCCGCTCCAGATTGCGCAGCAGGATGACGGCGCTGTCTTCGGTATCCGCGAGAAAGCGCTGGAAAGCGTCCCGCGTCAGGCGACCCGCCTCCGCAGCATGGCGGACATCGGCCACTGCGGCGCGGAAGTGGCTGGCGGCCGTGACGCTGATGCCCAGGGGCGTGTTGATCTCGTGCGCCACACCCGCCACCAGGGCCCCCAGGGCAGCCATCTTCTCGACCTGGATGAGTTGCTCTTGCGCCTGCTGCAGTTGGTCGAGTGCGGCGCGCAGGGCCGCGGTACGCTCGGCCACCTGCGCCTCGATTCCGGTATTCGCCAGTTTCAAGGCGTCTTCCGCGCGCTGGCGCGCTTCGGCGGCGAGTGCGCGGGCCGCCACTTCGGTCAGTGCCATCACGAAGTGCTGCTCCGCGTCCGGCCAATTCCGCGGCACCCGATCTTCACAGCAGATGACACCAGCCATCCGCCCACCCACGCGGAAGGGCACATCCAGCATGGAAACGATCCCGAGTGGTGCCGCATAGCTCTCGGCAAGTTCAGCCATGTCTGGATGATCGGCCACGGTCTCGGCAACAACAAGTCGATTGTCCCGAATGGCTGCGAAGTAACGCGGATAGTCCGACTCGTACAGCGTGACTCCATCAATGCTCTGCACCACGCCGTCCTGAACGAGGCCCGCGCAGCGTATGCGCTTGCACTGGTCCTCGGTGAGCCAGACACTGGCGCGCGCGAGGCCTAGTCCCTTTGCGGCCGTCAGCGCGATGTTCTCCGCAGCGATCTCGAAATAGCCGGAGTCGACGTACGCGGACTTGGACAGGTCGAAGAGAAGCGTGGCGCGTCCCTCCCGGGACGTTGCGGAGGTTGGAAGCCGCATCGCTCAGTCAGGATACTTCTCGCGCAGCGCCAGGTAATCAGGCAAGCGGGCGAGCAGGAGATCCACGAGGCGTGGCTCGAAGTGAACACCGCGCTGTGCCAGGACGAACTCGCGAACGGCCTCGATGGGCCATGCCGTCTTGTAGCAGCGCTCACTACCCAGTGCATCGAATACGTCCGCGAGCGCGGTGATGCGGGCAAAGACATCTATGTCTTCACCGGCAAGTCCCTCCGGATAGCCGCTGCCATCCCACTTCTCATGGTGTTGCAGCGCGACAATGGCACCCTTTTGGAGAATGCGCTTGTCGGACTTGATGAGCATGTCATGGCCCAGCCGGGCATGTGTCTGCATGACGGCCCATTCGACCGGGTCGTGCCGGTCCGGCTTGTTGAGAATGCTGTCCGGGATGCCGACTTTGCCAATATCGTGCAGCGGTGCCGCATGACGGATCAACTCCACATCCGCTTCGGGCAGGCCGTAGTCCGCTGCGAGCATCGCGGCAGATTCCGCCACCCTTTTCACATGCCCCCCCGTCTCTCTGGAGCGCATTTCCACCGCTTCGCCGAGGACAAAAATGAGCTCGCGCTGGGACTCTTCGATCTCCTCATGCAAGAGGAGGTTTTCGTAGGCGACTCCCACGTTTGCACAGTACAGATCGAGGAGACGCACATCCAGAGGCGCGAGGTCGCCACAGCCGGCCAGGAACAGCAGATTCTCGCTGCCGAGCTTCGTGCGGAAAAACCCGACGTAATCGATCCCGTCGGACAGGGATTGCTTGGCGTGAAAGGCCCGCTGCAGCTTGCGGTCCACATCGCGCGGTAATCGAGCGCGAAGATCCGCCGCGCCCTCACCATCGACGCCTGATACCGCAAGCAGGCGGTAGTCCGGATTGTCTCGACGTTCCGCGAACAGGGAGACAACGTTCCAGTAGAGCGCCGTTCTTGGCAATTGGATTAGATTGGTGAGTTGCCCCAGCACAGCCGACGCGAACGCTGGAATCGAGCGCGTCTGGGCGACTTCGCAGAGTGCGGCCACGGCCCGTTCCAGCCCTCGGCGGTGAATCTGCAGCAGGCAAATGTCACGATAGGCGCGCAGCGCCGAGTAGAGCAGGGTGTTGAGTTTGGTGGTGGTGAGCTCGGTCTTGCTCTTGTAATCGTTGATGTCGTAGAGACGGATGACGCTGTCTTCCGGTGCCAATCCGGGCTGGCCGGTGCGCAAGACGATGCGCATGTCGCGATTCAGCAATTCTTCCCGAATGTACCGAACCAGATCGAGTCCCGCGGTGTCGGTTTCCATGACGACGTCTATGAGCGCCAGGGCAATGTCCGATTCCTGCTTCATCAACTGGCGCGCCTCATCGGCAGAGTGCGCCGACAACAGCGTCAGCATTCGTCCTTCGTAGTGAAAGGACTTGAGGACGAGCCGGGTGACGGTATGCACTTCGGGGTCGTCGTCCACCATGAGGACGCGCCAAGGCCGGATGTGTGCCGATTCCGAAATGCCACGCGCCGAGACTTCAGGTTCCGCGAATTCCAGTAGTTCCATCGGCGCACACCATCAGCGTGGTTGGGAGGACATTTTCGTGCCGCCGTATGACAGTATTGCGACCAATTCATTGACTCGCGATACCGGAACTGCCGCACTGCCGCCTCCTGCCGGGTGCCGAACGGGGAGTCAGGGCGGTCCGTGCAGGGCCATGATCGCGCCCATCCCCTTCATTCCCCTGCAACACTGGGCCGACATCATGAACCCTGTTCTTCGATTGTCGCGAGCCAATGAAAACTCCCTCCACCCAAACCCGTCATATTGTGGAGAGCATTTACACAGCTCTCATCAGCGCGCGCAATAGCCGCCAACTGGTCGTTCCCCTGCCGGCAGTGGAAGTGTCGCTGAACCCCAGCGGAAGTGTTCTGGTGCACTTGCTGCCAATTGGCATCTTCGGCCCGTATCTGCGCAAACAGATTCCGCATGCGCTGTTGGCGGATGTGAAGCGGCTGACCGGACTGAGTGCGAGCCACGGTAGGACCAAGTCGGTGCCGCCCGAATCTGTGCCTGCGCCACAATCTCTGGCAGACCTCTTGCTGACATCTGCTGGCGCAACCGGAAGAAGTCCTGCGGTCGAAGAGCCGGAGCCCACGCTTCAGCGAGTCCGCAAGCCGATACGCCCTCGCGGGCCATTGACGACCAGGATTTGATTCACGTTGCTGCAATGAGTCGCCGCTAGTCTGCGGACTCTCGCTCGGAGGATCTATGCGATTTCTCGTG
This sequence comes from Burkholderiales bacterium, assembly GCA_033764435.1. GTDB lineage: Bacteria > Pseudomonadota > Gammaproteobacteria > Burkholderiales > Usitatibacteraceae > JAEUMY01. The sequence continues at coordinate 87,394 of JANRIX010000070.1, read as the reverse complement.
TTTCTGTTGATGCTCGTGCCGATCACCGCTGTCGGCACCACGAGTCAGGTGGAAGCGAGCGTTGCCTACGTGGTCAAGACGCAGCGGCTGAGCGGTCAACTCGAAAAGTCGTGGCAGAAGTGCCTCCAGCAATCGCCCGAGGCGGGCGCCTTTGCGCAGCACAACCTGATTCGCCAATACTGCCTGATTCGTCATGGCGCGGATCGAAGGCACGCGGTGTTCATCGGGGTTCATGCGGTGGCGCTCTTGGAGTCTCGCGGAGAGTGGGCCGCTGCTGCCGTCATTGAAAAGCTGTCGGCCTATCCGGATGGCACGCAGTAGCCAGTTCCCCACGCCTCATGAGTGACACGGTTTATGTGAAGACGGCGAAGGGTGCGGAGGAAATTGCCCAGCGCACCTACGGCCTTCCGGCCAGACAGCGAACGTTGCTGATTCTGGTGGATGGCAGAAACACGCTTTCTGCACTGATGGACAAGGCTGCCTCCCTCGGCCATGATCCGGCGTCGATCAGGCAACTGGAGTCTTCCGGTTTCATCATGCCGATCGGTGGGATGGCCGCTACACCTGTCCATGTTGCCGGCGTGCCCAAGCCGCCTTCCGAAGCAGCCATGCCGACGCAATCGCAATCTGCCTCCACAAGCATTTCGCAGCCGGCTTCAAGACAATCGCTGGCCCTTGCCCGGATGTATCTTGCCGATTCGATGGGCAGAATCTATGGCGCAAGAAGCGATGCCATACGGGAATCGCTGCGGACCGCGACAACTCGCGACGCCATTCTCGTACAGCTCGAGCACTGCGTCGGCTTGCTGAGTGAATCGGCCGGAGCCGAGCGTGGCGAGGCGCTGCGACAGCGCGTGATGGCACTGTTGCCTTCAGCCTGACACAAGTTAAGGCAACCCAAGGTAATCTAAGCGATCGGCGTGACGCCCTTGGTGGAGTATTAACGATGTATACGGTGTATACTGTTTCCTCGCCTCGAGTCGGAGGCTCAATTACAGGATGATCATCATGACCAAAGCCGCTCGCAAGCCAACTCCTGCAGTCGCCCGAAAGAAACCGCTCGCCACATCGACACGGACAGAGGCACGCACCGCTCGCGTCAGCGCCAAGGCCTCGCGACCAGCCCCGAACGCCAAGGCGACCCCAAAGGCGATACCAAAGGCGACCCCAAAGGCGACTGCCAAGGCAAAGGCCCAGAAGGCCAAGAGCGTGCCCAAGAAATCAAAGACGATTCGTGACAGCTTCAACATGCCAGAGTCTGACTACGCACTGATCGGTCAACTGAAGAAGCGGGCATTGGCGCAGGCCAGAGAGATCAAGAAGAGCGAACTCCTTCGTGCTGGCCTGAAGTTGCTCGCGGCTCTGGGTGAAGAGGCGTTCAAGTCAGCGTTGGCTGCCGTTCCGTCCGTGAAGACAGGCCGACCCAAGAAGTGAGAATGTAGTCACCATGTAGTCACTACCGCCATGGCGGGCGCGTGTTGCTCAGGTCTGGGCGGCTCGCTTTGTCTTGCGCTTCGCCGCCCATGCCTCCGCCATGTCCACGAATGCCGCCGCCACCGGCATGAGATCGCTGCGATCGCGCATGGCCAGCGCGATGCGGCGTTGCGCGCGCGGCTTCAGCGGGCGATAAACCACACCCGGATACGACTCAGGCAGTGCGAGGCTGGCGGCGATGGACACAGCCAGGCCGCGCTCCACCAGCCCGAGGATCGAAATGAGTTGCGGCATGCGATAGAGCACGCGCGGCCGGGCATGATGGCGGGCGAGCAACGCTTCGATCTCCTCCCGGCTGCCGGCGCGGGTCATGATGAAGGGCTGGTTGTCCAGCGCTTCGATGGGCACTTCCTTCAGCTTCGCCAGCGCATGGCCTGAGGGCAGGATGGCCATGTATTCATCCTGCTCGATGGGCACGGTGTCGAAGCGATCATCCGGCAGCACGACGAAGCCCAGCTCCACGCGGCGGTCGATGATCCATTGCTCGATCACCTGATCGGCTGCCTCCTCGATCATCACTTCCACGCCCGGGTGGTGCTGCTGGAAGCGCTCGATCAGCTGCGGCAGCAGGCGGAGCGATGAACTGGGGCCGAACGAGCCGACATGCAGCAGGCCGCTGGACAGTCCGCGCGAGGCGTTGGCCTCCTGTTCGATGGCCGCGGCCTGCGCCACCATGCCGCGCGCATGGCGGATGATGCGATCGCCGGGCGGAGTCAGCGTGACAGGTGTAACCCGCCGGTCCAGCAGGGCCACGTCCAGGCTTTTCTCCAGCGCGCTGATGGCATGGCTGGCCGCTGACTGGCTGATGCCGAGCTTCACTGCGGCCGCAGTGAAACTGCCGGTCTCGGCGACGGCGATGAGGATTTCCAGTTGCGCCAGGGTCATCCGGGTCTCGGTTACGACTGCAACGGTGCGGAATACATCATGAGTAATCGCTCATTTGTTCATGAGTTTACATGAGGATTATTGTTGCGAGCATGAATGCTGCCCCGAATGCCCTGGGAGGTCCCACGGCCGGTGTGGCGGCACCCCGAGACACGCCATGAACGCAACTCTGAAAATCCATTCCGCAGCCAGCGCTGCCCAATCCGTCCAGCTGGTGCTGGGCAACGTGCTGACCCGCATCGCAACCCTGGTCGAGCAGATCGGCGCCGCCGTGCGCAAGGAAGACGAGGCGCAGCGCGCCATCACCGACCTCGCCGCGCTGAACGAGCGCCAGCTGCGTGATATCGGCCTGATGCGGAGCGACATCGAAGCGGCGGTGCGTGGCTTGAAATACTTCGGCCGCTGAGCCGCCGACCAGCCCTCTGATCCGCCTTCGCCGGGCGCATGGCATCGTCATTCGTCGCACACGCCTTGCCCGGTAAGGTGCGCGGCTCTACAGTCCGGTTCATCATGGACCCCGAGGGACTGTCATGAGCTCGTCTATGGGTAAGAACTCGCCTTACTGGTTCCACGCCAAGCGCTACGGCTGGGGCTGGGGTTTGCCGGCGCGGCGCGAAGGCTGGTGGGTGCTGGGTTCGGTTGTTGCGCTCTCTATCGGGGGCTCGATTGTCTTGCTCGCAACCGGCAATTCATTCTGGTTGTTGTTCTGGATTCTCGGGCTCGCTGGTTCCTATTTCGTCATCTGCTGGTGGAAGGGCGAACCGCCGCGCTGGCGCTGGGGCGAGGATTGAGCCGCGCCGCTGCGGCGCTGCTGACTGCGTTGCTCGCAGCGCCCGCATTCGCCGAAATCTCCGAGGACTTCGCCATCCGTCACTATGACGTCGATGCGCGCAAGGGGCGCTCGCTCAATGACGCAGTCGTCGCCAGCTCGCCCATCACCGCCACCGGTGCATCGGGCCGGCGCTTTCACGGCTACACCGATTGGTACATCAAGTGGACCTGGCGCCATCGCTACGAGGCCGATGGGCGTTGCCGTATCACCTCGGTGAACGTTTCGCTAACCGGCAGCATCCTGCTGCCACGTCTGACCGGCGGCACGGCGACCCAGCATGCGACCTTCGACCGCTATCTCACCGCCTTGCGCGAGCATGAGGAGGGCCACCGCCGTATCGCGCAGGAAGCGGCGCGGGACATCGAGCGCACCTTGCTCATGCTGCCGGAGTATCCCGACTGCAGGCAGCTTGAAGCCGAAGCCAATACGCGCGCCCGCGCCCGGCTCGACGCACATCTCGAACGCGAAAAGGCCTATGACCGCGACACCAGTCATGGCCGCACCCAGGGCGCGGTCCTGCGCGACTGATCCGCTGCAAGTCCGGCCACATTCCGGCACACCCCCTTGACGCCACGCATGCTAGCGTCACCGCCATCGTGCCGCGGAGTCCCGCCATGGGTCGCTTCATTGCAGTGCTTGCTGCGTTCGCTTCGTTTCTGATTGCCTGTCCTGCCGACGCGGGTTTCGAACTCCAGCGCATCGCCGACGGTGTTCATGTCGCCGTGCGCACCGAGCCGCCCGGCCTCATGGTTGATGCCAACATCACACTCATCATCAACGACGAGGACGTGGTGGTGGTCGATGCCAATGTCGGCCCCTCGTCGGCCAAGGCCACCCTGGCGGCACTGCGCAAACTGACCGACAAGCCGGTGCGCCATGTCATCAACACCCATTGGCATGACGACCATGTGCTGGGCAACCAAGTCTGGCGCGACGCCTTCCCCGGGGTCGAGTTCATCGCTCATCGCAGCATGGCGGCGTACCTGCCGGGTCAGGGGCTGAAGAATCGCCAGGGCATGCTGAGCGGCGCGCCGTCCGGCGTCGCCATGCTGAAGTCGCTCCTGGACAAGGCGCAGGGCATGGACGGCCAGCCGCTGGCCGCTGCCACCCGCGCCAGTTACGAAAGCGACATCCGCCTGGTGGAGCGCTATCTCGCGGAGACGCCGAAAGTCGACATCGTCGGCCCCACGCTCACCTTCGAAGACAAGCTCATTCTCCAGCGCGGGGCGAGGCGCATCGAGGTGCTGCATCTCGGGCGCGGCCACACGGCGGGCGACATCGTCGTGCATCTGCCGCTGGAGGGCATTGTCATCACCGGTGATCTGGTCGTGGCGCCGGTCCCGCTGATCGGCCGCGACCAGAGTCACGTTGCCGATTGGGCGCGCACGCTGGAGAAGATGATGGCGCTGCAGCCGAAGCTCATCGTGCCCGGCCATGGCCCGGTGTTCCGCGATAGCGAATATTCGCAACGCATGATCAAGCTGCTGCGCGACATCCAGTCACAGGCTGCAGCAGCCAAGGCGCGCGGCGACTCAATCGACGCCGCGCGCAAGGCCATCACGCTTGCGGAACACCGGCGAATATTCGCCGGCGACGATCAGGTGCTGAACGTGCTCTTCACCCAATACGTGCTGGGGCCGGGCATTGGCGCCGTGTACCGCGAGCCTTGAGCGCGGGTGTGCTACTGCGCGACTCGCAGCAAAGTCTTCTCCAGATACGCCATCGCTTCGGGCGCCTTGCTCTGGCCCAGCCAGAACACGGCCTTCTTGCGGAGCTCGCGATCCAGCGTCCGATCCTCGGCCAGCGCCGCCAGCGCATTCACGGCGCGCGTGCCCGGCAACTGCGACAGCGCGAACACGGCCTTCTGCCGCACCTTGCTGTCGGGATCGCGGCGCACGGCCGATTGCAGCGCGGCCTCCGCGTCCGCCGACTTGCTGTGCGCCAGCCAGAACCAGGCCTGGCCGCGCACCTTGGCGCTCGTGTCCTGCTCGCCCTGACGGATGAGCAGGGCGGATGCGCGCGGCGATTTCGATAGCGCCACGGCGAACGCGGCGTGCTCGCGAATATTCGCATCGGCATCGCCGAGCATGATGGGCTGCAGGATATCCACGCCCGGCTCGCCGCGCACTTGGCCCAGCCAGAACACGGCCTGCCGGCGCTGGCCGCGATTGGCAGCGGATTGCGCCTGGTCACGCAAGACCGCGAGCGCGCCATCGCCGCGATGCACTGCCAGTGCGGCGAACGCATCGCGTGCCGGGCCGCGCGGGTGACCCGACTGGCCGTCATCATCCGACCGGGCGGTGGCTGTCACGACGCCGCGCAGCCAGGCCACGCTGCCATCCGCACTGCGTGGGCCGAGATGGCGGATCGGCGTGTCCGCCGTGGCCTCGCAGGTGGGCGCAAGCGAACGCACGCGCTGCACCTCGCCATTGGCAAACTTCGCGTAGATGCGCAGGGTGTCGGTGCGCGCTGCGTCATCGCGCATGCCGTAGCCGTAGGACTTGCCATCCAGCGCGCAGCGTCCCGGGCGCGGATCATTCTTGTCTTCGTAGTGGTAGCAGCACCAGGCGGGCGCGTTCTCCACCGCGGGCACGTCCCACGAGATCCAGCCGTCGCGGGGAAATTCTGTGGTCAACGATTGCGCGATGCTTTCGCGCGGTGCGCAGGCAGTGGTGAGCACGGTGGCGGCGATCAGGCCGGCATGGAGCAGACGGAACGGTTTCATTTCTTTCCCTCCAGCGCGGCATCGATGGCTTCCAGCGCGGCGTCACCGCCCATGATGGACAGGGTGCGGAGCAGCGCGCGCTTTTCGTCGTTGGTCTTGGCCGCGCGGTAGAGGGCGAGCACGCCCTGCTGGTCGCCGGAGATGTGCATGCCTTGCAGCGCGGCATCGCGGATGGCCTTCTCGCCTGAACCGATATACAGGTCGCGCAAGGCCTTCTTCGCCGGGTCGTTGCCCATGATGCCGATGCTCCGCACGGCGTCCACGCGCGTGGTCAGGTCGCCGTTAGCCTGGGCGATGCGCAGGAGGCTGTCGAGATCGCCGGCGATGGCGAAGGCATGCACCACGTCGCGATGCGATTTCTGCACGTCACTCAACTTGCGCAGCTCGTCCTTGGCACCCATGGTGGACAGCGTGCGGATGGCCTGACGCACTTCCTTCTCATCCTTGGAGTTCGCCGCGATCTGGTAGACCTCCTGCTTGCGGCCCGCAATCATCCATGCGGACATGACTTCGCGCTTTACCCGCGCATCGCCGGATGCATAAATGTCCGGCAGCGCTTCCAGACCCTTCTTGTTGCCGTGAATGCCGATATTGCGGATGGCGTCGTACTTGAGTGACGGCGAACCGTTGCGCGCTGTGTCGAGCAGGATGGCGGCGGCCTCGGCGTTGTCGATCTGGCTCAGCACAAAAAGTGCACGCTTCTTCACCAGCATGGTCTGCGGGCCGGCCAGCACCCTTTTGATGAGCGGCAGCGAGCGCTCGGCCGGCATGCTCATCAGCCCCTCGATGGCAGCCAGCGCGAGGGATTCCTCCTCGGTGGGCGGACGGCGGAGCGAACGATCATCGTCCGGGGGCAGCGGTGCGGCCGGTACGCTGCGCACAGCCGGTGCCGGCCGCGCGACCGGGGCAACACGCGGCGTCGCATGCACACGCGGTGGCTCGGGTGGCGTGGGGGCCTCGGGTGCCTGGGCAACCACCGACGGGACCGGCAGGGTGGGCGGTGCGGACGGGGCCGGCGGCACGGGTGGGGTCACCACAGCGTCAGCGCGGGCGACGTTTGCAGCGAGCAGCAGGAGCGCGCCCAGCGTGGCAGCAGCAATCGGATTGAGACGTGGCTTCATGTGGTTCTCCTTGGCGCTTGGGCGCAGTGTTTGTGCGCGGTGTTCGGTGAGATTGTTCAGAGGGCCAGCAGACGGCTGCCGGTGCGTTCGTGGGCCGGTGCGCGCTGCGCAAGCCGGGCCTGGATCACTTTCATTTCAAAGCCGACCTGGGCGATGCCGCCCTGCAGCGTGGTGCGGTCGAGATCGCTGCTCTCCAGCGTTTCCAGCACCGGGTTCAGCGCGCGCAGGCTCCGGGCCACGGTCGGTGACGCGGCGCGTTCCGCCGCAGCGATGTAAAGCTGGTTGTGAGTCAGTACGAGGTTCAGTACTTCTTCCCGTTCGGCGGGCGGAAGCTCGGCCAAGGTCTCAATCTGGCGGCGGGCTTCAGTGAGATAGAGCCGGACACTGCGTTCGAAGCGCACGTTGTCGTCACTCACGGCGGCCACGGTCGGGGCGTCGGTAATGACGGGGGGCGCGGATGGCGTGGTGACCGGCATGAGCGAGCGGACACCGATCAGTACGGCAAGGGAACTGGCCGCAACGGTGCCGAGGATCGGCCAGTTCCGATACCAGGCACGCGAGCCGCTGCCCGCTGTGACAGGCGGCGCGGTGCGCGCGGCGTCCTGCTTCGATGCCGCCGCGGCCCGCTCCAATGCGGCGTGCCAGCGACGCTGCGTGTCGTCGGGCACGGCGACGGGCTCCGCCTGCGTTTCCATTTGAACCAGCGCATCCAGATCGGCCGCGATGCGGGCCAGCCGGTCGCGCAGCACCGGATCGCGCTGCAGCGTCGTTTCGACCGCTTCGCGCACGGAAATGTCGAGGCCGTCGTTCAGGTGGTACAGGACCAGAATGTCGTCGGTAATCATGCTTCACCCCGCCAGTCGTTCAATTCCGCGCGCAACTTGCGCACCGCGCGGAACAAGGTCTGCTTGGCATTGTTGACTGTGCAGCGCTGGCGCTCGGCGATATCGGCCAGCGACCAGCCCTCCACGTGCTTCAGGAAAAAACTTTCACGCTCCAGTTGCGTGAGCCGGGCCATTGCGCCATCCAGATCGCGGCTGAACGCGCGGTTCGTGTATTGCGTCTCCGGTGATGGCGTGCTGCCGGTGTGCGCATCCAGCTCTTCCGGGTCCACGCTGTCCGGCCGGTGTTTGCGCACCAGGTCCAGCGCGGCATTCAGCGCGATGCGGTGGATCCAGGTGTCCAGCTCCGCCTCCAGCCGGAACTGCGCGCGCTGGTCCCAAGCTTTCAGCAGTGCGTCCTGCACGGCATCCTCGGCCATCTGGGCGTCCCGGGTGATGCGTAGACAGGCGCCGTACCAGCGCCCGCTTCGGGCCTGGACGGCGGCATGGAAGTCATCCAGTGCCAGAAGTGGGGTCGGAGAATCGAACATGCCGCTTGGACGGATGAGGTGGGAAAACGTTAGGTGGCAGTTGGGTGGCGTGCGGCGGACGTTAGCAGGTCATTGAATACATTGCGAATATTTATCGTGTGCTGCGTGGGCTGGGCGCCTGTCGAACGGGCCACGGTATATTTGGAAATCTGAATTTTCAGTAATTACTGAAAATTGATGTAGAATAATTTCCATGGCGCTCACTCCTCTTACCCGTCAATTCGTGTCCCACTTCGGCGAGATGGGCAGCCGATGGGGCATCAACCGCACGGTCGGCCAGCTGTATGCGCTGATCTTTGTCTCCGACCGCCCGCTCAACGCCGACGAACTGGCCGAGATGCTGGAGTTCTCCCGCTCCAACGTCAGCATGGGCCTGAAGGAATTGCAGTCCTGGCGACTGGTCCGGCTGAAGCACATTCCCGGCGATCGGCGCGAATACTTCGAGGCACCCGAGGATGTCTGGCAGATCTTCAAGACGCTGGCCGAGGAACGGCGGCGACGCGAGATCGAGCCAACCCTCTCCATGCTGCGCGGCGCGCTGCTGGAGGAGCCGGCCGATGCGACGGACAAGCATGCGCAGAAGCGCATGCGCGAGATGCACGACCTCATCGAGATGACGACCAGCTGGTTCGACGACGTGCAGCGCCTCGACCCGGACACCCTGGTGCAGTTCATGCGCATGGGGGCGAAGGTGCAGAAGCTTCTTGAACTGAAGGACCGCATGAAACTCGTGGGCGGAAAATCCAATGGACAGCAGCGCACTTGACGCACTGACCCTGGCGCGCATCCAGTTTGCCGCCAACATCAGTTTTCATATCCTCTTTCCCACCATCAACATCGCGCTGGGCTGGGCGTTGCTGTTCTTCCGCCTTCGGCAGAAGGCGACGGGCGATCCCGCGTGGGAAGACGCCTACGCGTTCTGGGTGAAGGTCTTCGCGCTGTCGTTCGCGCTGGGCGTGGTATCTGGCATCACCATGAGTTTCCAGTTCGGCACCAACTGGCCGGGCTACATGGAAAAGGCCGGCAACATCGCCGGACCGCTCCTGGGCTATGAAGTGCTGACCGCGTTCTTCATGGAGGCGACGTTTCTCGGCGTCATGCTGTTCGGCAAGTCGCGCGTGTCGGAGCGCACCCACATCATCGCCACGGTGCTGGTGGCCCTCGGCACCACGTTCTCCGCGTTCTGGATCCTGTCGCTCAATTCCTGGATGCAGACGCCGGCGGGCTACGAAATCATCGACGGCAAGTTCCACGCGACCAACTGGTGGCAGGTGGTGTTCAATCCGTCCTTCCCCTATCGCCTGACCCACATGCTGCTGGCCTCGTTCCTGACCACGGCATTCCTGCTGGCGGGCGTGAGCGCGTGGCAGAAACTGAAGCGGGTGCCGCGCCCCGGGGTGGACAAGGCGTTCCGCACCGGCGTCATTGCCGGCGCCGTGCTCATCCCGGTGCAGATTTTCGTGGGCGATCTGCATGGCCTCAACACGCTGGAACATCAGCCCGCCAAGATTGCCGCGATCGAAGGCGTGTGGCAGACGCAGAAAGGCGCGCCGCTGGTCGTGTTCGCGTGGCCGGACAAGGAGACGCAGACCAACAAGTACGCAATCGAGATTCCCAAGCTCGCGAGCTTCATCCTGACCCATGACCCCGAAGGCGAGATCAAGGGCCTCAATGAATTTCCGGGCGCACACCCGCCGGTGGCGCCGGTGTTCTGGTCGTTCCGGGTGATGGTGGGCATGGGCATGCTGATGCTGGCCGTGTCGTGGCTGGGCGTGCTGTATCTCTGGCGTCGGCGCGCGCTGCCCGGATGGCTCTTGCGAATATTCGCACTCATGAGTTTCTCCGGCTGGGTGGCCACGTTGGCTGGCTGGTATGTCACCGAGATCGGCCGCCAGCCGTGGATCATCCAGGGGCTGGTGCGCACGGCAGAAGTGGTGGCGCCGCATCCGCCGAAGATGGTGGCGGCAACACTCTTCGGCTACCTCGTGATGTACGTCGTCCTCATCGTGGCCTACGTGAGCGTGGTGAAGAATCTCGCTGAGAAGACGGAAGACGATGCGGCCGACGACGCCCGGCCGCAGGGCCAACCCCCGGGCCTACCCCCGAACCAGCCAGCCGCCGCCGACTAGGAGATGAACATGGATGAAGCACTGCCGCTGATCTTCATGTCCGTGATGGGGCTCGCCATGCTCATCTACGTGATCCTCGATGGCTACGATCTCGGCGTGGGCATCCTGCTGCCCTGGGCGTCCGATGCCGACAAGGACATGATGGTTGCATCCATCGGGCCGTTCTGGGATGCCAACGAGACGTGGCTGGTGCTGGGTGTTGGTGTGTTGCTCATCGCGTTTCCGCAGGCGCACGGCATTATCCTCACCGCGCTGTATCTCCCGGTCGCGCTGATGCTGCTCGGGCTTACGCTGCGCGGTGTCGCCTTCGACTTCCGGGTGAAGGCAAAGGATCGCCATCGCGGCCTGTGGAACGCGGCCTTCTCGGCGGGCTCCTGGATCGCCGCCGTGTCGCAGGGCTGGATGCTGGGTGCCTACATCACCGGCTTTCGCGACGATGCACTGGCCACCTTGTTCTCACTGGGCATCGCGTTCACGCTGCCCGCCGCGTATGTGCTGCTCGGCTCAGGCTGGCTGGTGATGAAGACGGAGGGCAACCTGCAGGCGCTCGCCGTGAAGTGGGGCCGGCGCGCGCTGTGGCCGATGATGATCGCGCTCGTGGCCATCTCGGTTGCGACGCCTTTGGTGAGCCCGACCGTGTTCGAGAAATGGTTCGGCTTTCCGCAATTGTTCGCGCTGGCGCCCATCCCGCTCGCCTGCGCGGTCGCCCTGGCCACGTTGTGGCATGTGTTCAATCGTCCGCGCATCATCGCCGCCGGCTATGGCTGGCTCATCTTTGCCGCCATGGTGCTCATCTGCGTCATGGCGACCATCGGGCTGGCTTACAGCATGTACCCGTACATCGTCATGGACCGGCTGACCGTATGGCAGGCGGCCAGCAGTCCCGATGCGCTGAAGATCATCCTGTTCGGCGTGGCCATCACGTTGCCGGCCATCCTGGGCTACACGGTGTTCGTGTATCGCATCTTCTGGGGCAAGGCCACCGAATTGCGCTATTGAGATTCAGCCAGCGCGCTGGCGCTTCGCCTTGGCCGGATCCTTCAGCTTGTGACCGACCTTCACGATGGCGTCAATGACCGGAATGAGCTCGCCGCCCAGTTTGGACAGCTGATATTCCACCGACGGTGGCGAGGTGTCCATCACCTCGCGCAGCACGACCCCTTTTTCTTCCAGCGCTCGCAGGCGGGCCGTCAGCACCTTGGCCGACACGGCCGGGATGTCGCGGCGCAGCTCGGTGAAACGGCGCGGACCGCCTGACAAGTACCAGATGATGTTCGGCGTCCACGCGCCGGACAGCAGGGTCATGCAGGTGGAGAGCGGACACGCGGGCGGTGGCGCGCTGACCTTGCTCTTGCGCAGCTTGAGGGCCATGACTGGTTACCGAAGAGAAACCGGAAAATGCAGGTTACCACACGTTACATGGTTTCCAAAGGTAACCAAAGACGCTAAGCTGCACGCCCATGACATCCCACTTCTCTTCATCCCGCCTCGCCCCGCTGCTGGGCATCCGCCATCCCGTGGTGCAGGGGCCGTTCGGCGGCAATCTCTCCACTGTTTCGATGGTCGCGTGCGTGTCCAATGCCGGCGGCCTCGGCAGCTACGGCGCGCACATGCTGTCCCCGGACGAGATTGGCGCGCTCACTGCGAATATTCGCAACGCGACGCAGTCCCCCTTTGCCATCAATCTCTGGGTGGATGACGAGGAACCCGGCGGGTTGCATCCGACGCCGGAAGATTTCGAGCGCTGGTGGCCGCTCTTCGAGCCGTACTACGCGGAGCTCGGTGTAGCCAAGCCAGCGTGCCCGCCCCAGACCGGACAGCATTTTGCGGATCAAGTGGACGCACTCATCGAGGCTCGGCCGCCGGTGTTCAGTTTCGTCTTCGGCATTCCCTCCCGCAAAGTGCTGGACGCCTGCCGCGTCCGCGGCATCCGCACCATCGGTGCCGCCACCACGCTCGCCGAGGCGGAGGCGCTGGATGCGGCGGGCGTTGACGCCATCGTGGTCACTGGCATGGAAGCGGGCGGGCATCGCCCCTCGTTTCTCGCGTCCGCGGAGGCGTCCCTCACCGGCACCTTCGCGCTCATCCAGCTGGTCGCCCCGCGGGTGAAGGCAGCGGTGATCGCGGCCGGCGGCATCATCGACCGGCGGGGTATCGATGCAGCCGTCACGCTCGGCGCGCAGGGCGCGCAACTGGGCACGGCGTTCCTCGCCTGCGAGGAATCAGGTGCGACCCCGGAACATCGGGATGCGCTGTGGAGTCCGGCTGCGCGCCGCACCACATTGACGCGAAGCTTTACCGGCCGCCTCGCGCGCGGCATCGACAATCGCTGGGTCCGGGAGCTTGGATCGCAGCGCGAATTCGCCCCTTATCCGCTGCAGTCCTGGTTCATGTCGGGACTGCGCCGGGCCACCGCCGGGCGCACTGATCTCGTTTCCCTCTGGAGCGGACAGATCGCGCCCAATCTCCGGCATCGCACGACCGCCGCGCTGATGGAATCGCTCATCGGCGCGGGTGACGCGTGATGCCGCGTTTTACTCTTCATCAACCAGGAGACTCTGCATGAAGCTGTACTTTTCCCCCGCGGCCTGTTCCATGGCCCCGCACATCGTCGCCAACGAACTCGGCATTCCGCTCACACTGGAGAAGACCGACACCCGGACCAAGAAGACCGCGTCGGGCGAGGACTTCCACGCCATCAATCCCAAGGGCTACGTGCCGGCGCTGCAGCTCGACAACGGCGAGCTGCTTACCGAAGGCCCGGTGATCTCGCAGTATCTTGCCGACAGCAAACCGGGCAACACGGTCATGCCCGCGGCCGGCACGCTGGCGCGCTATCGCGTGCAGGAGATGTTGGGCTACATCAACTCTGAGCTGCACAAGACCTTCGGCGCGCTGTTCAATCCCGCCATCGGCGACGATGCCAAGGCCGAGCGCATCGCCTACGCGAAGAAGCGCTATGCGCTGGTCGAGCAGCAGCTTGCCAAGGGGCCGTATCTTTTCGGCGAGGATTTCACCGCGGCCGATGCCTATCTCTTCACCGTCACGGGCTGGGCCAAGTTCCTCAGCATCGACATGTCCGAGTTCCCCAATCTGATGGCCTTCCAGCGCCGCGTCGCGTCGCGCCCGGCGGTGCAGGCCACGATGAAGGCGGAGGGATTGATCGCCTGATGCGCTGAATCCCCGGAGGCGGCGCGGGCATGGCCGGGACGTTGCGGTCACCGGGCGGCACTGACGGTGCCGCCACGTCGCTGCCCTGCCCTTGCCCGGCCTTTCCCGGCCTCTCCGCCCGCGGTGGCGCGCTCGCCTCGCACAACTGTTGGTGCCACAATGTGCGCGAGATCCATCGCGAACAATCAACACGTGCGGGAGGCGGACGGCATGCAGGAAAACGGTTTCACCCACACCGATCCGGTGACGGGTGCGCTGGCCCGCGCCGGTTTCGAGGCCCGTCTCGCTGAACGCGTCGACGAGTGCAGGCGGCTGCGCCTGCCGTGCTCGCTGGTCGTGTTCGATGTGGACCACTTCAAGAGCATCAACGATGCCTTCGGCCATGCGCGCGGCGATGATGCGCTGGCGGAAGTGGCGCGACGGGCCCGCGGACTCATTCGCGCCGCCGATGCCCTGTTCCGTTATGGGGGCGACGAGTTTGTGCTGCTTCTGCCCGGCGTGGACCACGCCCGCGCAATGGAGCTGGCCCAACGGCTGCTCCACGCCATGCGCCGCGAGCCGGTTCTGCCGGACATCCCGCTCTCGGTGACGCTCAGCATGGGTGTCGCCACGTTCCCGGACGATGCCGACAGCGATGCCACCCTGTTCGAGCGGGCCGATGCGCGCAACTATGCGGCGAAGCGTCAGGGCCGCGACCGTGCGGTGGGCGAGGAGAGCGCCAACGTTGACGCACTCCCCTTCCATTCGCTGTCCCGACTCGTGGAACGGGATGACGAACTGCTTGAACTGTCGGCGTTCATCGAGCGCCTGCGCGAGCATGCGCGTGCGGTGCTGACCATCGGCGGCGTGCAGGGCGCGGGTCGCACCGCGCTGCTCAACGAGGCCGCGCGCCGCGCCCGGCAGACCGGGATGACCGTGATCGAGCTGCGCTGCACACCGCGGTTGAAGTCGCAGCCGCACGGCGCCCTGGCACTCGCGCTGCCGGCGTTGCGGCGCGAGCTGTCGCCTTCGGCCACGCCGTCCGCTGCGGATGTCGCCGCGCGCATCGAGAATTATCTCGCTGAGAACTTGCGGGCCGAGGTGCTCTTCACCGTGGATGATGCCCAGCATCTCGACTGGAGCACCCGCCAGGTGCTGCGCGAGCTGATCGGGACGGCTGGTCTCGCGGTGGTGGGGCTGGTGATGGTGGGCGATCCCGAGGCCACGCCCTATCGCGCGCCGCACATGTCCGGCATCGTTGCGCGCCCGCTCCCGGCCGAGGCGCTGCGCGTGTGGCTGCGCATGCTGCTCCGCTGGGAGCCGCCAGCGGACTTCATCGACTGGGTCGCGCGTGAAACCCAGGGCGCGCCGCGTCAGGTCGAGCGCCTCCTCACCCATCTCCACGGCGCCGGACTGCTGGCGCGGCGGCAGGAGCGCTGGTTTCTTCATCCCGACCATCGCACCGTTGGCGGGGAGGGTGGGGCGGGCAGCCGCTGGCAGCCTCCCGCCGCGCGCCACAACCTTCCCGCGCCGCTCACCTCCTTCATCGGTCGCGAAAGCGAGCTGGCGAATGTGCACCAGGCCCTGGCCCGCCATCGGCTGGTGACCCTGACCGGCGCCGGCGGCACCGGCAAGACACGGCTCTCCATCGAGGTCGCCAACGATCTCATCGAAGCGCACCGCGACGGCGTGTGGCTGGTGGAGCTGGCCGCGATCCGCGCGGGCGAGAGCGAGGAGGACCTGGTAGTGCAGGCCATCGCCGACACGCTGGGCTTTCGCGCGCGCGGCGACGCGCCCCGCCTCGCATCGCTCACGGCCTGGCTTGCCACACGCGAAGTGCTGCTGGTGCTGGACAACTGCGAGCATCTCATCGCCCCCGTCGCGCGTGCGGTCAGCGTGATCCTCGCTGCCTGCGCCGGTGTCCGCATTCTCGCCAGCAGCCGCGAGGCGCTGGGTATCGCCGGTGAATTCGCATGGCGGGTGCCGTCGCTGCCCACGCCTGCGGCCGCCGATGCGTCGCCCGGCGCACTGGCCCGATTCGCTGCCGTGCGTCTTTTCGTTGAGCGGGCGGCGCAGGTGCAGTCGGGCTTCGCGCTGGGTGCCGCCAATGCGCGCCACGTCGCCCAGATCGTCCAGCGCCTGGATGGCATTCCGCTGGCCATCGAGCTGGCGGCGGCGCGCATGCGGTCGCTGCGCGCCGAGCAGATCGCCGAACGACTGGACGACAGCTTCCGTCTCCTCACCGACGGCAATCGCGGGGCGCTTCCGCGGCACCAGACGCTGCGTTCGCTCATCGACTGGAGTCACGGGCTCCTCACCGACCCCGAGCGTCGCCTGCTGCGGCGCCTGTCGGTGTTTGCCGGCTCATGGTCGCTGGAGGCGGCCGAGGCGTCGCTCGCCGGGGAAGGGCTGGCCGCCGAGGACATTCTCAATCTGCTCACGCGTCTCGTGGACAAGTCGCTCGTGGTGATGGAGGAGCGCAACGAATGGCCGCGCTACCGCCTGCTGGAAACCATCCGCCAGTACGCGCGTGAGCATCTGGTGGCGTCCGGCGAGAGCGAATATTCGCGCAATCGCCATCTCGAAGTGATGACCGCATGGGCCGAGACCACCGAGCCGGCTGTCGGCGCGCACGACCAGCAGCGCTGGCTGGCCCAGCTCGACGAGGACGTGGGCAATTTCCGCGAGGCGTTGCGCTGGGCGGAACTGCGCGATGCCGGCCGCTTCCTGCGTTTGGCCAGCGCATTGTGGCGCTTCTGGGATTTGCGCGGTCATGCGCGCGAGGGTCTCGACTGGCTCGCCCGGGCGCTGGCGCTGCAGGGCGATGCCCGCACGGTGCTGCGCGCGCGCGGCCTGGCGCGGGCCGGCTATCTCGCGCGCAACCTCGAGGACTATCGCGCCGCGGCAGAGTTCGGGCAGCAGGCGATGCAACTGGCCCGTCAGGTCGAGGATGCCGCCGCGCTCGCCATGGCCTTGTTCGTCAAGGGCGCGTCCGATCTCGAATTCAGCCGGCCCGACATGGCGCTTCCAGCCCTGAACGAGGCGCTGCATCTGTTCCGGCAGACAGGCCAGCACGGGTTCGCCGGCACCACGCTCATCTTTCTCGGCTTCGAGGCGGAGCAGCGCAATGATCTGGTCGCCGCGCGCGAGCACATGACGCAGGGTCTCGCCGAAGCACGCCGTTCGGGTGATGCGCGCCGCATCGCGCACGGGCTTGTCCGCTTGGGCTTCGTGGCCACCGCCGCCGGCGACGCCCGCCGGGCGGGCGATCTCTACGAAGAGGCGCTGCGTTTCGCGCAGCGCATCGGCGACAAGGCCTACATTTCCAATTGCATCTTTCTCCTCGGTCGCACTGCGCTCTTCCTGGACGACACCGCACGCGCGGCGGCGCTCCTGGAGTCGCCGGTGCTGGTCGGTGAGGGTGCGGCGGCGGCCGAGCGCGCGTGGGCGCATATCGAGCGCGCCAAGGTGGCCTGGGCGGATGGCGACACGAACCGCTGTGTTGCCGAGGCGCAACGCGCGCTCGACATCGGCCGGGCCAGCGCATCCGAGGAGCAGATGGCCTCCGCGCTGGTGCTGCTGGCGCAGGCGGCGCGCACGGCACCCGCGGCGGGCGATGCGCGCGGATTGCTGGCCGAGGCCGTGCGTCGATTCGGCATCAGCCGCAAGGAAGGCTACTGCCTGTGCCTGGATGTCGCGGCCATGATGGCCGTGCAGGATGGCCGGATGACGCGTGGCGCGCGCCTCCTGGCGGCACGCGAGCGATTGCGCGCGGCGCGATTCGCGCTGGATCACTATCCGTTCATGCGGCGCCAGCGCACCGCCTGCGAGGCGACGGCGCGCGCCGCGCTGGGTGCGGAGCGGTTCGACGCCGCATGGCATGAGGGCTTGGCCCTGACAGAGGAGGAGGCGATGCATGAAGCGATGGCTGATTGACACAGCGGCTCGAGCCGGGTTGATCGTGGTGCTGGCGGCCGGTCTGGGCGGATGCGCCACCGCCGGCGATCCCGCCGGCAAGGTGCAGGACAAGACGGAGAGCGCGTTTCGCGACGCGGCGCGCACGCCGTTTTCCGATCTCAATGTCGTGCGCAAGGATATTCCCGACGTGCTGAAGACCGCGCACAAGGGGCCGTATGCCGTGCCCGTTGATCCGACGTGCGAGGGCATCGCGCGGGAAGTCGAGGCGCTTGACCAGGTTCTGGGTGCGGATCTCGACACACCCGCCAGCGCCAGCAATCCCAGTCTCATCGAGCGCGGCGCCGACGCGCTGGGCGATTCCGCCGGCGGTGCCATTCGTGGCGCGGTGGAGGGCCTGATTCCGTATCGCAGCTGGATTCGCCGGCTCTCGGGTGCGGAGCGCTATTCCCGGGAGGTGGTGGCGGCGGTCGCGGCAGGCACCGTGCGCCGCACCTATCTCAAGGGCATCGGCCAGGCGCAGGGCTGCCGCGAGCCGGCCGCGCCCAGGCCCGCGCCATGAGTGCGTTGAATGCCACGGCGGGGGTGGCGATTGTCCCCACCGCGGAGCCGTACTTTCGCGGGCTGCACCGTGCGCTGGACATCGTCGCCCGCGAGGGCCGCTATCTTGCGTTCACCGAGGCGCCACCCTGGGAGGCGTCACTCGGCTTCTATCGCGAAGTGATCGCGGGTGACCTGGTGCAGTTCGTCGCGGTGCGCGACGGCGAGGTGCTGGGTTGTTGCGACATCCTGCCCATGCTCGGGCAGGCGCGTGCCCACGTGGGGCGCCTTGGCATCTGGCTGCTGCCCGAGGCGCGCGGACAGGGCACGGGCGCCAGATTGCTCGAATCCGCCCTCAACAAGGCGCGCGTGAAGGGCATCACCCGGGTCGAGTTGACCGTGCGCGTCGACAACCTCAATGCCAAGGCGCTCTATGAACGCTTCGGCTTCGTGGTTGAAGGACTGCAGCGCGACAGCACCCGTGTCAATGGCGAGTATTCAGACGCCTGGGCGATGGCGTTGCTGCAGCGTTGATTACCAGCGCGGTGTCACGCGAATATTCGCAGGCAGCGTATTGGGAATCACAGGCAGCAGCAGAAGCCTGACGAAAGTTGCAGCCGCGGCCACAGCGAATCCGCCGCGACGCAGCAGATTCATCAGTCCGCCCGCCCGCTTGGCCCGTTCGACACGATCAGCGATGCGATGCAGCCTCGCCAGACCGGCGCGATAGCGCGGACTGTCGGTGTCCAGGGTCAGCGGAAACACCTGCTTGGAGATCTCCGAGGTGATGCGGAACACTTCGAAGTCATAGTCATCCGCATCCAGTCCCATCGCCTGATGCAGCAGCGGCCGGGTGTGGTCGCGCACGTACATGGTCGTGTAGACCGCGTTGAGGAAGAAGCGTATCCACCAGGTGTTGAGCCCGGATAGCAGGTGCGGATTGGCGCGCAGGATGAGCGCGAACGATTCCCCGTGGCGGAATTCATCATTGCACCAGCGCTCGAACCACAGAAAGATGGGGTGGAAGCGCTTCTCCGGATGCTTCTCCAGCTGGCGGAAAATGCTGATGTAGCGGGCGTAGCCGATTTTCTCCGACAGATACACGGCGTAGAAAATGTACTTGGGCTTGAAATAGGTGTAGGCCTTGCTCTTCTTGAGCGCGCCCAGGTCCACCGCGAGACCGAAGTCACGCAAGGACTGGTTGATGAATTTCGCATGCCGTGCCTCATCCCGGGTGAGGTAGGCCATGAGCTGCTTGATGTCCGGGTTGCTGACCCGCTTGCGAATCTCGTTGTACAGCACGCAGCCCGAATATTCGCTGGTCACCGACGTCACCAGAAAATCGAGGAATTCCTGCTGCAGCGCAGGCTCCAGCGTGCGGATCTGCGCGGTGAAGTCCGCCGTGCGCTGGAAATGGTCCTGGTTGTTGTCCCCCTCGTACTCGGCCATCATCGCGTCCCACTCTGCACGCACCGGCGTGACATCGAGCCGGTCCATGGCCGCGTAATCGGTGGTGTAGAAGTGCGGGCTGAGCAGCGTGTTGGCTTCGGCCCGCCGGGTGGCGTCGGCCACGCTTTCGATTCGGGCGACAAGGCTGTCAGTGGGGTCCATCGCGTGGCTGCCGTTCATGGGTTCTCCTCCTCGTTTGGCATGGCATGCAGGCTGTGCCTCACGGCACCAGCACCATCCTAGAGGCCTGCTGCGAGGCATGCAGGGGAGAATGCGCAGCGTTTGACCAGGATCAACCGGCCAGGCGTCCGGCCCGAAGGCCGGTCCGACCAGCGCAAGCAGCAGCCGGCATAAGCTGCCAAAATGCCGCCTCGTTCAGACCCATCGGAATGTCTTCATGGTTCAACTTGCGCGTCCCTCGGTGCAATCCCTGCTTGTCCAGACTCAGGCGGATGGCAAGCCGCTGGCCACAGCCACCGGCTTCGTCGTCACCTCACGCTACGGCCCCCTGCTTATCACCAACCGCCATGTCCTGACCGGGCGTGACCAGAACACGCAACAGGCCTTCGCACCGGATGGCGCCACGCCGACCGAGGTCGTGATCATTCACAACCGCAAGGACGCCGTCGGCCAATGGGTCGCGCGCATCGAGCCGCTTTACGACGGGCCGGTGAAGCGCTGGTTCGAGCACCCGGTGCTGGGCGCGAAAATGGATGTGGCAGCACTCCGGCTGACGGCGCTGGCCGATGTCTCCACTTATCCCTTCGATCTCGCCGATCCGGGAACAGACCTGCTGCTTGGTCCGTCCGACGCGATCAGCGTGATCGGTTTTCCGTTCGGCCAGACGGCGGGTGGGAATATGCTGCCGGTCTGGGCGAGCGGCTTCCTGGCATCGGAACCGGTGCAGAACTTTGCCGACCTGCCGATCCAACTGATCGATTGCCGCACCCTGACGGGCCAATCCGGCGCGCCGGTCATTGCCTACCGATCCGCCGGCGACATCACCATGAACGATGGCAGCGTGGCGCGTTTCGATGGTCCGGTGATGCGCTTCATCGGTGTCTACGGCGGACGGGTGACGGCCACTGCGGATCTCGGCGTCGTGTGGAAAGCCGCGGCGCTGAAGGAACTGGTCGATGCGGTCTGATCCACCCGCTTCGCTTCAACTTTTTCAAGGACTTGACTCATGACCACCCGCCTCCCCGATGCCGTGCTCCCGCCCCAGGAAATGGGCGTCTACTTCGACCCCTCGCTGCAGGTCTGCGGCTTCACGTTCATGGATGGCGGCGGACAGGTGATCCTGCTGCCCATTCCGGGCGAAATGATGTCGGCGCTGGTCAACGATGCGCGTCGCCAGCTCGACAGCATCGACGGCGCCATGCACTGGCTGAGCGTGCCAGGTGTGGCCACCGAAAAAGTGCCGCCCGGGCAGTAACGTCATCGGGCGACGGTGCGCACGCTCAGCCTGAAGGTCAAACCCAATGCGCGCCACGCGCGGCTCACCGAGCAGGCCGATGGCACGTGGGTCGCCGAGGTGAATGCGCCGCCCATCGATGGCAAGGCGAACGAGGCGGTCATCGCGCTGGTCGCCGCGCACTTCGGCGTGCCCAAGTCGCGCGTGGACATCAAGAGCGGTGCGTCCTCGCGCCTGAAACGCATCCAGATCAATGATTGAAACCGAATGAGCATGGACAGCCTTACCCCCAATCCGGCCGCACTGATCGAAACCGAACGTCTCTGTCTGGCTGAGCTGACCGAATCGCCGAGCGACATTGCGTTCATTCGCAGGCTGGTCAACGACCCCGACTGGCTGCGCTACATCGGCGACAAGAACGTGCACTCGGACGAAGATGCGCTCCGCTATTTGCGCAACGGCCCATTGGCCATGTATGCGAAGCACGGGGTCGGACTCTGGCGAGTTGCTCTCAAGGCAGAGCGGCCCGGGTCTGACGCCATCCCCATCGGCATGTGCGGTCTGATCAAGCGTGAAGGTCTCGATGATCTGGACCTGGGTTTCGCATTCCTGCCCGACTATCGCGCGCAGGGCTACGCCGCCGAGGCATCGCGCGCAGTGCTGGGCTGGGGTCGCGAACGCGGCGTGGCAACGGTCGTGGCGATCACCACTTTCGACAACACCGCATCCGGCGCATTGCTTTCACGCTTGAGTTTCAGCCGTGATGGTGAAGTGAAGCTGCCCAACAGCGAGGAGGCGCTCTTCAAGTACCGCCTCGATCTTGCAGAATGGCAGCCATGACCGCATCGGGTCCAGACATTCCGCCGCGCGCCCAATCGGTGCTGCAGACCGAAGGCAATCTCATCGAAGCCATCAAGATCGTGCGCGAGGCTGAGGGCATCGGCCTGAAGGAGGCGAAGGAGCGGGTCGAGGCGTGGATCGACAGCCAGCCCGTACTGAAAGCCCAATTGGAGACGCGTCGTCGCGAAGCGAAAGCCGGCTTCTGGGTGCTCGCGATCCTGTTTGCCGCGGGCTGTGTGGCGGCGTTGGGGTATTTCTCGCGGTGAGGCGCGATCCAGCGCGCGCGTGCCGAGCTGCGCGCGGCTACTCGCCGGACGCCTGACGCGATTCCTCACGCAATTCGAAGCGGGCGCGGGATGATTGCGCGATATATTGCTGCAGCCTTCGAAACGTCTGCAGATAGCCGGATGCGCCACGCAGTGATGCGGCAATCTTGAGTGCGTCCATGGCGATCAATTCCGCCCGGTAAGGTGCGAACAAGGGCTCTTCCGGGGCTGCCATCGGATCCCGTACCGCCACCCGCCAATCGCGCTGCGTCGTCAGCAGCAGCGTGGCGACCCGCTCCATCATGAACACTTTGGCAGCGACCGGACCGGTTCCCGATTTGTAGGGCGCCTCGGCATTCAGGCTTTGCGCCAGTTCGCCTTCGCGTGATTCCGCGATGGCAAAGAGCACCTCGTTTGCCGCGAGCCAGTCGCGCCAGAAGCGGGGTCTGGCCGCGAAGAAATTGGAGAACACGGTATTGCGCGAGTCCGTGATCAGGGACTCGATGGCAACACCTGGTGCGATGTGATCCACCGCCGCCTTGAAGGTGGGGAAAAACCCGCGATGATGGGAGATCGCCTGCTCGAACACGTTCAGGTAACACGCACCCTGATCAAAGAATGGCGGAAACAGAACCACGTCCGTGTGGTGCTGAACAGAAGTGATGAACTCATGCGCATCATTGGCGGTCATGCCCGTCTTCTCACCAAACTTCGGCGAGAAGAACCCATAGAACGCAGACTCGTCCATCCGCCCGGCATGTTCGAGCAGGAAGCGGCGCATAGGCCAGTACTCCCGCCAGTCCGGTCGCTCGTTGGCCAGGTTGTCCAGCGGAATGAATCCGGGGTCGAGGTTGGCGCGGGTCGCGTCCGAGTAGTAGATCTGGTGAAGGAACGCTGCGGCCGCCATGCGCGTCCTCACGCCGACTCAGTCGGCGTGCGCACTGGTTTCTTCACCACGACCGTGGCGGGCTTCGCTGCCGACGGTGCCGCGGCAGCGGGCCGGGGCAGGGCAGGGTTGGCGGTTTTCTTCACCCCGCCCGGCGCAGGCTTGCCGCCACCGGGCTTGCCCGCGGCGCCTCGTCCGCCCGGGCGCGGCGCGCGGCTGGCCGGGCCGGTCGGTGCCGTCGGCACTGCGGTCACGGGCTCCCCCAGGAGCTCCTTCAGCAACACCGATTCACGCTGATAGAAGCCGTCGGTATGGAACGTCTCCGCCAGGCGGAAATGCTCATAGTCGAAGTGGTGGCACATTTCGTGGATGAGTGTCCGGAGAAAGGTGCGGAACTTCACGACCTGATCCTTCTGCGCCGTGCGCATCCAGATGGTCACGGTCGCGACCTTGCCGCCGTTGTCCGGCTCATAGAGGCCATGCAGCTCGCCGTAGTCGTCCGACGGCCGCCGCTCCAGCACACGCACACGCACCGCCGGTGTCTTCACCTGCGTGTTGAGCGCGTTGACCAGCGCCTGGCATGCCTGCTCGGTCGCCGCGCGATTGGCCGTGGAGAGCGCCCGCTCGATCTGCTGGACCTGCGGCGCCATCATGCGAATATTCGCGATGTCGATGCGAGGGATGGCGTCGCTGGCGCGGTAGATGCGCTGGCGGGCGGGAGTCAGCTTGTCGTAGAAGGGGAAGGGCATGGCGGCGCTCGGGAACAAATTCTGCTGGTTTGGACAATACAACATTCGCTTCGGGAAATGTCGGGGCGCGGCAGGCATTCTTCAATCCGGGTCGGTTCCGCCCGAGGCCTGGATGCCTGTCCATTCATGACGCGAAATCCGCAAACTGTCGCGGTTGGCTGGTGATCGCAAGCCCGGCAAGGCAAGGTGCCTCCCGTGGCGCAAAGCCCGACCCCGTTCCGCAACCGTTCCCGCATCAACCATCGACCGATCCCATGTTGCCCATCCGAACCTCCGCTGCAGCACTGTTCATCGCGGCCCTCGCACCGCTCGCCCTGTCCGCGCACGCTCCTTCGCCCCAGACGGCGCCACCTGCCAAGGCAGCGACCGCTTCGGTCCCCGTGCATTTCATCCTCACCCCGAAATGGCAGGGCGCGGATCGCCACTTTCTGGTCGAGGCCCGCTTCCCCGCCCGGCCGGGAACGGAAACGGTCATCGACCTGCCCGACGAATTCGGGCCCGCGCGCAACCTGCACGCGAATATTCGCAATCTGGAAAGCCTCGATCCCGCGGTCACCCTCCGGGAGGGTGCGAAGACAGCGCAACGCGTGCTGGTGCACAAAGCCAAACGCCCGGCTTCCCAGCCGTTGCGGCTGCGCTATGAGGTGCATAACAAGCAACGCGAGAAGCTGAGCCACGAGAATTTTTACGACCCCATCCTGGAGCCCACGTGGTTCCAGCTGCTGGGCCATGCGGCCTTCATTCAGCCGGCCCACCTCAGTGACAAGGATTCGGTCGATCTCACCATCGAATGGCGCGACTTTCCGGCGGACTGGACACTCGCCGGCAGTCATGGCGTGAAAACCGGGGCCACGACCGTCTGGACCCGGCGCAATGTCGCGGTGCAGCTTGCGCGTCATGCCGTGTATGTCGGCGGTGATTTCCGTCTGCACAAGGTGTTGATCCACAATCAGCCGCTCTACATCGCCGTGCGCGGCGAGCGCCAATTCAAGGATGACGAGTTCGTGGCCGCGACCCACAAGCTGGTGGCGGCGCATCGCGAGTTCTGGGGTGACTTCGAGTTCCCGCATTTCCTCATCACCCACATCGCCAATGGGTTCGACAGCGGCACCTATGGTGGTACGGCGCTTCACAATGCCTTTGCCATGCACACGGCCAAGGATTTCAAGGTGACAAGCCCGGCGTTCGATTTCCTCATCGGGCATGAGCACCTGCACACCTGGGTGCCGAGCCGCATCGGCATCATGGCGCGTGGCGCGGATGAAGGCTTGAGCTACTGGTTCTCCGAGGGCTTCACCAACTACCTCACCCATCGTCTGCTGGTGAAGGCGGGCCTCTGGACCCGCGAGCGCTATGCCGAAGCCGTCAACAGTGTCATCCAGAAGTACCTCGCGTCCCCGGCGCGAAACTTCGACAACCGTGCGACCGCCGACAACTTCTGGAAGCGCCACGACGCGGGCCAGATGCCGTATCAGCGCGGCGAGCTGGTGGCGCTGCGCTGGCAGGCGGCGCTGGCTGAACGCGGCGAGTCGCTGGATGCAATGCTGAAAGGGTTGCAGACCGCAGCACCCAAGGATCAGCTTGCCACCCAGCGATTGCTCAATGCCCTGCGGCCGAAGTTGCCCGGCATCGACAGCGATGTCGAGCGCTTCATCGACCGCGGCGAGACGGTTGAATTCACGCCAGGACTCCTGGGCCCCTGTTACGAAAAGCGCGACCTGCCACTCAAGCAGTTCGAGCTCGGGTTCGGCCGGGAGGAATCCTTCAAGACCCGCGTGGCGACCGGCGTGGTCGAGGGGAGCGCCGCGTGGCAGGCCGGCCTGCGCGATGGCATGAAGATCCGCCGCTTGAGCTTCAGCGAGAACGACACCGAGAAGGACGTGACCGTCACCATCGAGGATGCCGGTGGCGAGCGCCGGGAGATCCAGTACCGCCCGGTGAAGGATTCGGAGATTCGGGTGCCGCAGTATGTGTTGAAGGCGGATGCGGAGACGAGCAAGGCCTGCCTGGCCTGGTTCTGAGCCGCGCCTGAATTTTGAGCACGGTGTGCGAAGATGCGCGCCGTGCTGTTCTACGCCGACCAATTCGTCCTGCCGCTGCCCGAGGGCCATCGATTCCCGATGGCCAAGTACGCGCTCCTGCGCGAACGGCTGGAGGAGAGTGGCGCCTTCTCCGCGGGCGATTTCCGCGTGCCGCCCGCGGCCAGCGATGCGGAGATCACCCGCGCGCATTGCCCGGGCTATCTGAACCGGGTGCAGAGCGGCGCGCTGTCGAAGGACGAAATCCGCGAAATCGGCTTTCCCTGGAGTCCGGAGATGGTGGAGCGGTCGCGGCGTTCATCGGGCGCCACGCTGGCGGCCGCGCGTGTGGCGCTGGAGCGCGGCTGGGGCGCCAATCTTGCTGGCGGCACCCATCACGCAGGGCATGCCAAGGGCGAGGGCTTCTGCGTCTTCAACGATGCGGCGATCACGGCCCGTGCGCTTCAGGCGGAAGGCCGGGCTGAACGCATTGCCGTCATCGATTGCGACGTGCACCAGGGCAATGGCACGGCGGCCATCTTCGCGGACGACGACAGCGTGTTCACGTTTTCCATCCACGGCGCGCGCAACTATCCGTTCCGCCGCGAGGTGGCGAGCGACCTCGACATCGATCTGCCGGACGGCACCGGGGATTGCGAATATTCGCAGGCGCTGGAAGGCGCGCTGGACTATGTGCTGCGCTGCCACGCGCCGGACTTCGCGATCTATCTCGCGGGCGCCGATCCGTTCGAGCATGATCGCCTGGGCCGCCTGAAGCTCACCAAGGCTGGGCTGGCGCAGCGCGATGAACTCGTGCTCTCGCGCCTGAAGGATGCGGGCATCCCGGTCGCCATCGCCATGGCGGGCGGCTATGCGCGCGACATTCGCGACACGGTCGACATCCACGCCAACACCTTGTTGACCGCTCGGCGGCTGCTCGGCTGATGTCGCCGCCCCTGCATCCGCGCATCGCGCAGTGGTTCGCCGAGCGCGACTGGCAGCCCTTCGCGTTTCAACTCGCGGTCTGGTCCGCGTATCGCGAGGGCGCGAGCGGGCTCATCCATTCCGCCACGGGCACGGGCAAGACGCTGGCCGCGTTTATGGGGCCGGTCATGGCGTGGCTGGAGCAAAATCCCCCCCCGCCCCCATTTCAAAAAGGGGGGAGTGAGTGCAGTGCGACTGTCGAGAACCCCCCTTTGCAAAAGGGGGGCAGGGGGGATTTAAAAACAGCAAGTAAGAGCGCGAAGTCCGAGCCGCTCACCGTCCTCTGGATCACGCCCATGCGCGCGCTGGCCGCCGACACGCTCACCGCCTTGCAGAAGCCGGTCGAGGCGCTGGGACTGCCCTGGAGTGTCGGCGCGCGGACGGGTGACACCTCCAGCGCCGAGCGCGCGCGCCAAGCCAAGCGGCTGCCCACGGTGCTGGTCACCACGCCCGAGAGCCTGTCGCTGATGCTGGCCTCAACGACTGCGCGCGAAACGCTGGCGAATATTCGCAGTGTGGTGGTCGATGAATGGCATGAGCTCATGGGCACCAAGCGCGGCGTGCAGACCGAGCTGGCGCTGGCCCGGTTGCGCCGCTGGAGCCCGGCCATGCGCGTGTGGGGTGTGTCGGCGACACTGGGCAATCTGGATGAGGCCATGGCCTGTCTGCTCGGCGTGGGAGCAAAACAAGGCGCCATCATCCGCGGCGAAACCGACAAGCAGATCGTCATCGATACCCTCATGCCCCCGGAAGGCGAACGCTTCCCGTGGGCCGGGCATCTGGGCTTGGTGATGTTGGGCGAAGTCATCGCCGCCATCGAGCAATCGAACAGCACGCTGGTCTTCACCAACACGCGCTCGCAAGCCGAGCTCTGGTATCAGGGCCTGCTCGCCGCCAAGCCGGAGTGGGCGGGCGACATCGCGCTGCATCACGGCTCGCTGGACCTCGACGTGCGCCGCTGGGTGGAGGGCGGGTTGAAGTCCGGCACCTTGAAGGCGGTGGTCGCCACGTCCAGTCTCGATCTGGGCGTGGACTTCTCTCCCGTCGAACGCGTGCTGCAGGTAGGCAGCCCCAAGGGTGTCGCGCGCCTGCTGCAACGCGCGGGACGTAGCGGCCACGCGCCGGGCCAGGTATCGCGGGTGTCCTGCGTGCCCAGCCATGCGTTCGAATACATCGAGGCCGCTGCCGCGCGCGTGGCCGCGCAGGCCGGGAAGATCGAGTCGCGTCCGCTCATCGCCAAGCCGCTCGATCTCCTGACCCAGCATCTGGTGACGCTGGCGCTGGGCGAAGGTTTTCGTTCTGATGACTTGTTCGACGAGGTGCGGAGCGCCTGGAGCTATCGCGATCTCACGCGCGAGGAATGGAATTGGGCGCTCGACTTTGTCACCAAGGGTGGTGCGGCGCTCTGCGCCTACGAGGACTATCGCAAGGTCGTGGAGCGTGATGGCCTGTATCGCGTGGAGAACGCGACCATTGCACGGCGGCATCGCATGAACATCGGCACCATCGTGTCCGACGCGTCGGTCGCCGTGGTGATGGGTCGGGGCATCGGCGGCAAGAAGCTCGGCTTCGTCGAGGAGAGCTTCGCCGCGCGCCTGTCGCCCGGCGATGCGTTCATCTTCGCTGGGCGCACGCTGGAGTTCATCCGCATGCAGGACATGACGGCCTTTGTGAAAGCTGTGGCGCCGTCGCGGCCCACCGTGCCGCGCTGGAATGGAGGGCGCATGCCGCTGTCCTCGCAACTGGCCGAGAGCGTGCGTGAAATGCTGGAGCGCCATCTCGTGGGTGGCGTGCATGAGCCCGAGTTTGCGGTGGTGGAGAAGCTCCTCAAAGTGCAGCGCCTGTGGTCACGCATTCCGCGTCGCCACGAGCTCCTGTTCGAGCAGGCGCGCTCGCGCGAGGGCCATCACCTGTTCTGCTTTCCGTTCGAAGGCCGGGCTGTGCACACCGCGCTGGCCGCGCTGTTCGGCTACCGGATCGGCCGACTCAAGGCCAGCACGTTCACCTTTTCGGTGAACGACTACGGCTTCGAGTTGATGGCCCGCGACGAGATCAACCTGCATGAAGCACTGCGTGCGGGCCTGCTAGCCACCGACCATCTGTTCGAGGATGTTGTCGCCAGCCTCAACGCCGCGGAGCTGGCCAAACGTCACTTCCGCGAAATCGCGCGCGTGGCTGGGCTGGTGTTCCAGGGCTATCCGGGGGCGGGCAAATCCAACAAGCAGTTGCAGGCCTCGAGCGGCCTCATCTACGACGTGTTCGCGCGTTTCGACGCCAACAATCCGCTGCTCGGCCAGACGCGCAATGAAGTGTTGCAAAGAGAACTCGAATATTCGCGCCTGGGTGCCGCCATGCAGCGGTTCAAGGGCATGCAGGTGCTGATCAGCAAGACCGACCGGCCGTCGCCGTTCGCGTTTCCGTTGATGGTGGAGCGGCTTTACGAGAAGCTCTCCAGTGAGACGCTTGCGGATCGGGTGGCGCGGATGCAACTGATTTATGACGAAGTTGCCCGGTGATGTTGTCTCCTCGGATTAGGTTTCCTGAGATTTCAAGGTATCTGCGCAAATCGCAACGCATTCATCGCAAATGAATACAGCCGGACCAGCGATCAGATGTCGCACTTTGTCTTCATGGCTACCACAGAATGAACAGAAGAAAGGTCTATCCGGCGAAACGCTAGCTTTCTCAGCTCGATTGAGCTTGCTTTCCAGCAACATGTTCATGGTATTGATGCTATCGATCGACTCCCTAATCAGAATACTTTCGTCCTGAATGAGGGCGCCACGTTTGGCGTCAACCTCGTCAGGTGGCGTCGTTGCCTTGCCGTCCGTTATTGCGATCCTGATGCTCGACTTTTCATTCAGCCCGTCAAATCTCCAAACTCTTCGCTCCGCGATTCTGTTCCCATCGCGCAAGTAGCCTTCTACGTGGAGTTGAGGTGCTTGCCAGTCGGAGCCCACCACTAGCTTCAATACCAAGCTGGTGGCGTTTTCCATGCCAGCCACCTTTGATGGGTGCTCGTCTACCTGAATTTCAAGTTGTGTCATGGGTAAGCCAATACTTTTGTCGACTTGATGGACAATTGTAGCGATCAAGGAAAATTTACTTTCAGGCATGCTCCTCGCCCAACTCTCCGACCCCCACATCACCGCCCCCGGCACGCAGCTCTACAACCGTGTCGATACGGGCCGCCATCTGCGCGAGGCGGTTGCCGCGTTGTTGGCGCTGGACACGCGCCCGGATGTCGTCGTCCTCACCGGCGACCTGGTCGACCGCGGCAGCGCCGGCGAATATTCGCACTTGCGTGATCTGCTCCGCCCGATCACCGACGCCGGCATTCCGCTATACGCCATCCCCGGCAATCACGATCACCGCGAGGCGATGCGCTCGGCCTTCGCTGACCAGCCATGGATGCCGCAGGCGCCGGACTTCATCCAGTACGTGGTCGAGGGCTTTCCGGTGCGGCTCATCCTGCTGGATACCTGGGTGGCGAAGAAGCCGTATGGCGAGTTGTGCGAGGCCCGGCTGGCCTGGCTTGAGCGCGCGTTGGCCGAAGGTGATGGCAAGCCGGCCATCGTGATGTTGCACCATCCGCCGTTTCGCACGTTCATCGAGGGTATGGACGCGATGGGTTTGAAGGCGCCCGAGCGGCTTGCCGCCATTGTGCAGCGCCATCCCGAGATCGAGCGCGTGCTCTGCGGTCACCTGCATCGGCCCATCCAGACGCGCTTTGCCGGCACGGTGGCGCAGACCGCGCCGGGCACCGCGCATCAGCTCACGCTGTCGCTGGCGCCCGATGCGACCGAGCGCTACATCATGGAGCCGGCTGGCTTTCTGTTGCATCGCTGGTCGGCGGCGACCGGTGTCGTGACGCATACCGTGACGGTCGGCAACTATCCCGGCCCGTACCCGTTCGGTGATGCCTGATTCCGCCATCGGTTCCGTGAACGGCGCCACGCTCGGCATCGAGCTGGCGGGCGAGGCTGTCACCTTGCTGCCGGACAAGGCGATGTACTGGCCGCGCGGCAAGACGCTCTTCATCGCCGACTATCACCTGGGCAAGGTGGCAGCATTCCGCGATGCCGGGCTGCCGCTGCCGGCGGGCACGACCACGCAAGCGGTCAACCGGCTCTCGGCATGCATCACGGCGACCGGTGCCGAGCACATCGTGTTCCTGGGCGATTTCCTGCATAGCAAGGCGGCGCGCGCGCCGAAGACGCTGGCGCGGTTCGCCGAGTGGCGACGCGAATATTCGCAGGTGGCCGTGACGCTGGTGCGCGGCAATCACGATGACAAGGCCGGCGACCCGCCTGCCGAATGGAACATCCGCTGCGTGGAGGAAGGCGAGGGCCTGGCACCTTTCCTGCTCGCCCATCACCCCGGGGCGCTGGTGGGCGGCTATGCGCTGTGCGGGCACATCCATCCCGCGGTGCGGCTGGCGGAGCCGGGCGGGGCGGGCCTTACGCTGCCGTGCTTCTGGTGTCGGCCGGATTACGCCGTGCTGCCGTCGTTTGGCGAGTTCACCGGCTCGGCGCTGGTGCGGCCGGTGAAAGGCGATCGCTGTTTTGTGGTGGCCGGAGACCGCGTGCTGGCGGTCTGAAGCCGCTGCCATGCGCGTGCAAATGAAAACGCCCGCAGCAGGTGCGGGCGCTTGGTTGCTGCAGTCCGAAGACTATTTGCCAGCCGGCTTGGCGGGCTCGGGCTTGCTCGCCGGGGCGGCAGCCTTGGCTTCGGCCTTCGGTGCGTCGGCCTTGGTGGCCGGCTTCGCATCCGCCTTGGCTTCTGCCGCCGGCGCTGCGCCGCGCTTGTAGAGCATTTTCTTCGTGTTGCCGTCGCAGGTGCCGAGCACCTTGGCGCCACCTTCGTCCGCCTTCTTGTCCACGGCTTCGAGCGTGTAGTTCTTCACGCCTTTGGTCTGGAACTTCGCTTCGATCTTGGCCTTGAGGTCGTCACAGTTGAGACGGGGGCCGTCAGCCGCAAAGACGGGGCTGGCGGAGCATGTGACAAGGGTTGCGATGCAGAGTGCGGTGATCTTTTTCATGTTCTCTTTCCTGGCTCGAAAACGTCCTCGCACAGTATGGGGCCGATGACAGATGGATTGCAATGTGTTGCAAGGGCCGCCTGGTCGGGGTTTCCCCGAGATTTGGATCGGGAGACTAGCGCTCCGGTGGCCGGATATCGCCAAATCGCGGCACGAACACGCCGGTCTTGCGATCCTCCAGGTAGTGCCTGAGGGTCCGCTTCACCATGACGAAGGCGAGCTGGTCCCAGGGAATCTCCTCTTCGGTGACGAGTTTCACCTCCAGGCTCTCCGGCCCGGCGGATACGTCCGGGTCGAGCAACCGGGCCAGGAACATGATGTAGACCTGACTAATGGAGGGGATGGAGTAGGTCGTGTAGAGCTGGGTGATCTCCACCCTGGCGTTGGCCTCTTCGACCGCTTCGCGCATCGCACCCTCGGCCACCGACTCGCCGTTCTCCATGAAGCCCGCCGGCAGCGTCCACAGGCCGTAGCGCGGCTCGATGGCGCGCTTGCAGATGAGAATTTTGTCTTCCCACACGGGCAGGCAGCCCACCACGATCTTGGGATTCTGGTAGTGGATGGTGTTGCAGCCAGTGCAGACCGCTCGCGGACGATTGTCGCCATCCGGCACCTTGACTTCGGTGGACTTTCCGCAGATGGAACAGAAGTTGAGGGCAGGCGAGAACAAGAGTGAAATCCGCTGTCGGCCGGGAGGGGAGGCAAGGCGTTGCATGGTAGCATTGCGCCGCTTCAATTCGCGTCTTTTCCCTCTGACAGGCCCTGTTTTTGATGAACATCATCCGTGCATCGAATCTGTTACTGACTTGCCTTGCTTCGCTGATCTGCCTCGGCGCCCTGACGGCACTGCCTGCCCATGCCGAAGTCGCCGTCGTGCTCAACTCCGGCGACGGCAGCATCAGCCTCATCGACAAGGCGACCATGAAGGAAACGAAGCGCCTGCCGGTGGGCAAGGAACCGCATCACCTCATGGCGACCCCGGATGACCAGTTCCTCATCGTCGCCAACGCGGCTAGTAACGATCTGGTGTTCCTGGACCCGAAAACGGGTGAGGTGAAACGTCGCATCGACGGCATTTCCGATCCGTACCAGATCGGCTTTTCGCCCGATCGCAAATGGTTCGTGTCGGTGTCGCTGCGTCTGGACCGGGTTGACCTCTACAACGGCACCGATTTCAAGCTGGTGAAGCGCCTCGCGCTGCCCAAGACGCCCAGCCATGTCGCCTTCGATTCCCAAAGCGCCTTCGCCTTCATCACGCTGCAGGACTCGAATGAAATTGCCGCCATCGATCTCAAGACGCAGGCGGTGGCGTGGAAGATGCCCGTCGGCAAGCAGCCAGCTGGCATCTGGATGACGCCGGATGACAAGCATCTGCTGGTCGGGATGACCGGCGACAACTATGTCGAAGTCATCGACTGGCGGAGCAAGAAGTCGGTGAAGAAGATCAAGACCGGCGAGGGCGCGCATAACTTCATCGCCATGGGTGACGGCAGGCGCGTGCTGCTGTCCAACCGCGTGGCCAACACCATCAGCGTCATCGACCAGACCACGCTCGACGTGGTCGACACCATTCCCGTGAAGGGTGGCCCGGACTGCATGGAGCTGACACGCGATGGGAAGCACCTCTGGGTCACGGCCCGCTGGGCGCGCAAGGTCGCGGTCGTGGACATGGCGACCAAGAAGACCATCCAGGAGATTCCGGTGGGCAAGTCGCCGCACGGCATCTACTTCTTCTCCCACGCGCCGCGCCGTTGAGGCCCGACACTTTCGGCATGCACTTTCGATTGCCCGCCCTGGCTGCCGCGCTGGTTGCCGTGCTCATGCTGGCGGTCAATGCTCATGCCGCGTCCTGCAAGGGCACGGTCTACCTCACGCTCGACACCGGCCACATGGGCCCGGCCGAGGAGATGGCGGCCATCCTGAAGAAGCACGATGTGAAGGCCACGTTCTTTCTCGCCAACGAAAAGACGCAACGTGGCGACACCTCGCTCGATCCTTCGTGGGCTGCGTACTGGAAAGCCCGCGCGGACGAGGGCCACGCATTTGGCTCGCACACCTGGCGGCACTGGTACTTTCGCGGTGATGCGGGCGACAAGGTGAACTACCTGCCGTGGGGGAAGACCCAAGGCGAGCGCCTGGATGCGAAAGCGCTGTGCGCCGAGTTGAAGAAGCCGGACGAAGCCTTCAAGGCCATGACCGGCCGTGCGCTAGACCCCATCTGGCGTGCGCCCGGCGGCAAGCTCACGTCCAACGCCACCCGCTTCGCCGAGGCATGCGGCTATCGTCACGTGGCATGGTCGGACGCGGGCTTCAGCGGCGATGAACTCCCGTCCGACAAATTTCCCTCCGATGCGCTCATCAGGAAGCAGCTTGCGAATATTCGCGATGGCGACATCCTGCTCTGGCATCTGGGCATCTGGTCACGCAAGGACCCGTTGTGGCCGAAGCTGGATGATCTTGTTGCCGGCCTGAAGGCCAAGGGCTTCTGCTTTGCCCGCATCACGGAGCATCCGCGATGGAAGCGCTGATGCAAAGTTTGATGGACTTGCTCACCGGTGGCTATGCCGCCGCCCATCAATGGCTGTTCGAGGCCGTGGTGCAGCCCGTGTTGTTCGCGCTGGGGTTCGCGTCGTGGACCGAGCCCGCATTCAATGCCACGGAGCTCTTCCTCATCGGCGTCATCGAAGTGAGTCTGCTCGCGTTGGTGCTGGGCCTGCTGGAGCGCTGGAAGCCGGCCGAGGACTGGTCGGCAGACGCGACGTCGGGTCGGCAGATTCGCGTGGACGTCATCTATACGCTGCTGGGCCGCCTGGGTGTGCTGCCGTTGCTGACCTTCCTGCTGCTGCTGCCGGTGGTCGATGGCATTGACGGCTGGCTGCGCATGCAGGGCTTCATCCCGCCCAAGCTGGAGGATGCGCTGCCGTGGCTGAACGAGCATCCGTTCGTGAGCCTGCTGATGTACCTGGTCATTCTGGATTTCGTTGCCTACTGGCTGCACCGCTGGCAGCACCAGTTTGAATGGTGGTGGGCGCTGCATGCCCTGCATCACAGCCAGCGGCGCATGACCTTCTGGACCGACAACCGCAACCATCTGCTGGACGATGTGATTGTGGCGGCCGTGTTTTCGCTGGTTGCGCTGCTGATCGGCGTGCCGCCCGGCCAGTTCGTGCTGATCGTGGTGGCGAGCCGCGTGGTCGAGAGCCTGTCGCATGCGAATATTCGGACCGGCTTCGGCTGGGCAGAGAGCCTGCTGGTCAGCCCGCGCTTCCATCGGGTGCATCACGCCATCGGCCTCGGCCATGAGGGCAACGCGCGCGGCTGCAACTTTGCGGTGCTGTTTCCAGTGTGGGACCGGCTGTTCGGGACGGCGAATTTTGACCACGTCTATCCCCCGACCGGGATTCGCGACCAGGAAACCGGACGCAACTATGGCGACGGATTCTGGTCGCAGCAGTGGCTGGGCTTGCGACGCATTTGGAGGAGTTTCGCGTCTGGATCGGCAGCCCGTCCGTAGTTGGTTCTACCCGCTTTCTGACTGAACGAGGATCACACCATGTCTCCCCGCCACCTCGCAGGCCTTACCGCTTTTTCGATGCTCATGTTGGCGACAAGCGCCGTGGCTCAGCAGATGCCTGGCCGCGCGCTGGGCTTGGGGCTGGCCAATCCAGTCCACCAGTTCACCTCGACAACATCAGCAGCCCGGATCGACTTGTCCCAAGCGACGTTGGCCAAGCGCCAGGCCCCGGCCGAGGATATTGCCGGGCTGATCCGTGTAAGTCGGGTGGTTGACCTGGACGACACGTCTGTCGCGACCCGCTGGATCGCACAGCCGGACGGCAGCGCTGTAGCGCGCTTCACCGTGCGCTCCGAGGGCGCGGTCGGCTTGCGCCTTCGTCTCGATCTGCCGGCTCGCGTTTCGGGTGGAGAGCTCCGTGCAGCCGGGCCCGCCGGACCCGTCGAGTTCATGCGTATCACCGGCATGGAGCAGGAGATCTGGACGCCCTACACCGAAGGTGCCGAGCAGACGATCGAATTGCGCCTGCTGCGCCCCACCGTTCTGCCCGACGACACTGAAATCGGCGTCGGCTCGCTCATGCACTTCGACATTTCGCCCTTCACCCGCGAGTCCATGCAAAGTGTTGCGAAGGAGGCATCCGGCAGTTGCAATGTCGATGTCAGGTGCTCGTCCACCATACCCGGACTCAATGCGGCACTGGAAGAGCGGAAGAAGTCGGTCGCGCACCTCCAGTTTCGCCGGGGTTCGTCAGGATTCATTTGCAGCGGAACGCTCATCAACAGCGACAAGTTTCCGCGTGCGTTTCTGCTCACCGCCAATCATTGCATTTCTACCGCGGCGGAGGCTGCCAGCCTGACCACTTTCTGGTTTTACGAGAACGTGGCCTGTGGTCAGCTGGATACCGGGAACGGTTCGCGGGTACAGCTGGCGGGCGGCGCCCAGATGACGCAGACCAACCAGATGGTGGACTCGACATTGTTGGAACTGAATGGGACGCCACCCAACGGAACCGTCTACTCGGGTTGGGATGCGGCGGATTTGGCGGACAACACACCCGTCGTCGGCGTGAGCCATCCACGTGGCGATCCCATGAAGTATTCGGAGGGTAGCGTCACCGAGCCCCGCATCCGTGTCGTCGGCTATCCGATCGATCTCTATGGCGTGAGCTTCACCCGCGGTGTCATCGAGGGCGGCAGCAGTGGTTCCGGACTGTTCACGCTATCCGCATCGCAAGGGCTGCAGCTGCGCGGCATTCTTTCAGGCACGACCATACGCCAAGCGGGTGGTCTGAGCTGCAGCAACCTCAATGAGCTGGCGCTGTACGGGCGGTTCGAGGCGTTCTATCCGACCATCCGGCCCATCATCATGAATGTGGCTCAGACCGCGGTGGATGTGGACCCATCGATGCCTTCGACATCCACGCGCGAGATCGCGATGGGCGGCAGCGTGACCGCAAGCATCGACTATCCCGGCGATCTGGATGTATTCCGCATCACCGTGACCCAGCCCGGACACCTCACCGTGTTCTCGACGGGCGGCAACGACCTTGCGGGCGCCCTTCTCAATAGCGAAGGATCTGGACTCGTTTCAGAAGATGATGTCGAGTTGCGCAACAACGAATTCGGTTTCACCTATCGAATCACCACGCCCGGTACCTACTACGTCAGTGTCGGGCATTGGGATCCGGCAGCCACCACCGGCAACTACCAGATCCTCGCCAGGTTCTCCACCGCGACAACCAACTACAGCGACATTTGGTGGAACCAGACCGAAAGTGGCTGGGGTCTCGCGCTCAACCACCAGGACAACATCCTGGCGGGCGCTTTGTACACGTTCGACAGTGATGGACAGCCGCTCTTCCTCATCCTCAATGGCGCGACCCGCCAGCCCGACGGCAGCTATGTTGGCCCGCTGGTGCGATCACGGGGGCCGGCGTTCAACACCTTACCCTGGCCGGCCAGCCAGGTGCAGCGAACGACAGTCGGTTCGATGCGCCTCAATTTTCTGGGAAGCGCAAACCTGGACATCTCGTACACGGTGAACGAGACGCCGGTGAACAAGTCTCTCACCCGGCTCACTTACGCCACCGCGCCGAACTGCAGCTTCAATGCGTTCGACCGCAGCTATGCACGAAACTACCAGGACATCTGGTGGAATCCGACTGAGGATGGCTGGGGACTCAACATCATCCATCAAAGCGACATCATTTCCGTTGGTCTCTACACTTACGACGCCACCGGTCGCGATGTGTGGTATCTGATGGCGCCGGGGACCCGCCAGAGCGGAAACTCGATCATCTATTCCGGACCGCTCAAGCGGGTGACAGGTCCGGTGTTCAACGCCGCGCCATGGACGACGACCAGCGAGACCACTGTCGGCACCATGAGTCTGGCCATCACGAACGGCAATCAGGCGACGCTGCAGTATTCGATCGATGGCGTTTCAGTGACCAAGCAGGTCCAGCGCCTGACTTTCTCGAACCCGGCGACCGAGTGCGAGGCAGTGCGCTGACAATGCGAACAAGATCGAACAAACCGCGCGGAGCATTGCGCGAGGCACTGATTGAGTCGTTGGACCATGAGGGGCGCGGCATTGCGCGGATCGACGGCAAGGCAGTGTTCATCGAAGGTGCGTTGCCGGGCGAGCGCGTGACCTGGCAGGCCACACGCATCAAGCCCAACTTCGAGGAAGGCGAGACCCAAGCGGTATTGCGCGAAAGCGCGGACCGGGTCATACCCGGCTGCACGTTTTTCGGTCTGTGCGGCGGTTGCGCCATGCAGCATGCCTCGCCCGCGCTGCAGCTGGCGGCCAAGCAGCGCGTCCTCGAAGACAATCTGGCGCGCATCGGCAAGGTCGAGCCTGGCCAGGTCCTGCCGCCCATCAGCGGCTCGCCCTGGGGTTATCGCCAGCGCGCGCGACTCTCGGTGCATTTCGTGCCCAAGAAGGGCGGCGTGCTGGTCGGTTTCCGCGAGCGGAAGAGCAGCTACGTCGCCGACATGGCGTCCTGCGAGGTCCTGCCGCGGCACATCGGGCATCTGATCACGCCGCTGCGCGAATTCATGACCACACTGGATGGTCGTGATCGCATTCCGCAGATTGAGGTCGCCATCGGCGCCAACGTGACCGTGCTGGTCCTGCGTGTCCTGGAGCCGCTCAGCGCGGCGGATGAGGACCGCCTGCGAATATTCGCGGATGCGCATCGCATCCAGTGGTGGCAGCAGCCCAAGGGCCCGGAGACGGCAGTCGCCTGGTATCCGCTTGACGCGCCAGCGCTCACTTATCGGCTGCCCGAGTTCGACCTGGAGCTGGCCTTCCGGCCCACCGAGTTCACCCAGGTCAATCACGAGATCAACGAGCGCATGGTGAAGCGCGCCGTGGACCTGCTCGACCCGCGCGCGGGCGAGGATGTGGTGGATCTCTTCTGCGGGCTGGGCAACTTCAGCCTGGCCATCGCGCGCCGCGGCGCCAACGTGGTGGGCGTGGAGGGAAGTGAAGCGTTGGTGCAGCGTGCGGGGGAGAATGCCGCGCGCAATGGACTCTCCGACCGGGCGCGTTTCTTCGCCGCGGACCTTTACACCGATCCGGTGCGCGCTGTGGCGTCTCTGCCCAAGGCCTCGAAGTGGCTGATCGACCCGCCGCGGGATGGCGCTATGGAAGTGTGCAAGCTGGTCGACGAGAACACGGTGAAGCGCATTGTCTACGTGTCCTGCAATCCGTCAACGCTCGCGCGTGACGCGGAAGTGCTGGTGAATGCCAAGGGCTATCGGCTGAAGGCAGCGGGCGTGGTCAACATGTTTCCGCACACGGCGCACGTGGAATCCATCGCATGGTTTGAGCGATGAAGTCAGGGCGCATGCCAAAGAAAAAGGGCGGCCAGGGCCGCCCTTTTTGCTTGCGAATATTCGCAGCAGGCGTTGGTCAGTCGTCGCCGCCGAAAATGCCGAGCAGGGCCAGCAGGTTCGAGAACACGTTGTAGATGTCCAGGTAGATCGCCAGCGTGGCCGAGATGTAATTGGTCTCGCCGCCGGTGATGATCCGGTTGATGTCATACAGCATGAATGCGGAGAAGATGCCGATGGCCAGCACGGAAATGGTCAGCATCAGCGCGGGGATCTGCAGGAACACGTTGGCGATGGCCGCAACAAAAATGATCAGCGCACCGACGAACAGGAACTTGCCCATGCCGGACAGATCCTTCTTGATCGTCGAGGCCAGCGTGGCCATGCCGAAGAAGATGATGGACGTGCCGCCGAACGCGAGGGCGATGAGCTGACCACCGTTGCCGAACGACATGATGCGGTTCAGCAGGTTCGATAGCATGAGGCCCATGAAGAACGTGAAGCCCAGCAGCAGCGCCACACCGAGGCCGTTGTTCTTGTTCTTCTCGATGGCGAACATGAAGCCGAAGGCGCCGACGAGGAACACGATCAGGCCCATCCATCCGGTGAGGAAGGGCAGCTTCAGGGCCATGCCCAGCGCCGCGCCGGCCACGGTGGGCACAAGCGAAATGGCGAGCAGCATGTAGGTATTGCGCAGCACGCGGTTCTGCTGGGCGGCAATGCTGCCACCCTGGGCGGTCTGCAAGGTTTGAACGTTGTCTGATTGCATCGAATCCTCCTGATTGGGGGAATGGGTACGGTGTAAGACTAGGGAATGAGCGTGAAAGTTTCAAGACTGGCGGAGGCGGTGAGATTCGGTCACGTTCCGCGACCCCGCTGCGGCGGTCTGCGACAACGCCGTCAGCTTTCGAATCTTACCCGCGAGCCAAGCAGTTGGCTCGCTCGCTCCGCCAAAAAAGACTGGCGGAGGCGGTGAGATTCGAACTCACGGATGGGTTGCCCCATCGCCGGTTTTCAAGACCGGTGCCTTAAACCACTCGGCCACACCTCCGTCGTTACTTCAAGCGCAGGTTGCAGACTGCATCGAACCGCTTTGCATTAGCTGTGGTTTCCACGGTAAGCGCTGCATAGCTTGCCGGCGCTGGCAGCGCAAGCCATGGCTTGCGAAACCCTGCCACCGCCCACTCTGCCACACCTCCTGAGCGGGGCGAATTGTCGCATGACCCTGCCCGCCGCGCACCAAGTAGTCGTCGCTACTTGGCCAGCTTGCGTTTCTCGACTTCAGTGCGGAGCAGTTGCTCGGCGGTTTCCAGCGCGCGGTCGCGATAAAGCTGAAGGTCCGCAAGAGTCGGC
The DNA here is from genome assembly GCA_033764435.1 of Burkholderiales bacterium. GTDB lineage: Bacteria > Pseudomonadota > Gammaproteobacteria > Burkholderiales > Usitatibacteraceae > JAEUMY01. The sequence continues at coordinate 46,875 of JANRIX010000070.1, read as the reverse complement.
TTCACTTCCCAGTCGGGCTTCACGCCATCGCCTTCGATGCGCTTGCCATCCGGTGTCATGAAACCGATCTCGCTGTACGCAAGATCGGCGCCTCCCGGCACATTGGCATAGCCCAGAAAGCCCAGGAGGCAGCCGCAGGAGGTGGTGCCGACGATGGTGGCGCGTCCGAGGGCCTGCAAGGTGGCAGCAAAGTACTCGCTACCGCTGCCACTGCCCTCGTTGATCAGCACGACCACCGGTCCCGTGTAGGCGTCCGGCCGTGCCGGCACGTCGTATTCAAGCCGGATCACATCGATCAGCCCGAATCCGACCGTGATCGGCTTCATGTCGCGGGTGAGCTGGCGGGAGAGCACAGTCCGCTCGCGAAAAAGTTCCGACAGGAGGTCGCGGGTCATGCCGAGAGAGCCTCCGCCGTTGCCGCGGAGATCGATGATGAGCCCGGGTGCGTTGCGGCTGTCGGCAAAGCCTGTCTTGATGCTTTCGGTGAGTTGCGGGAAGAAATTGGAAAAGCGGATGTAGCCGAAGCCCGACGGCAGGATGCGTGAACTGGCAGCTGGCGGGCTCGCCACCCGGCTGCGCTTCAACGTTGCCGCGAGTTCCGTGCCGTCGGATCGCTTCACGGCGATGCGCACGACTGACCCAACCTCGCCGCGGTTGAGGCGACCAATGGCGGTGGCATGGCGTGCGCGGTCTGACGAACTGTTGCGAGTGTCGGACAGCAGCGCGTCATACGCAGCCCGTGCCGGCTGGCCATCGATGCTCTGTACTGTCATGCCGGGACGGATCCCGGCCCACCAAGCATCGGTCTGGTTGTTCACGCCAACGACCACCAGCGCATCGCCCAGCCAGGCGAGATTCAGCCCAAGGGTGACACTTTCGTTGCGTTTGCGCGCCTCCGCCCGGCGCGGCGACTCGACCCGGGTGTGCGAGTCGCGCAGCTCGCCAGCCATGCGGTCCAGCTCATCCCAGAACGCTTCATCGTTCGCGGCGGCCAGCGCTATCGGGCGATAGCGCTCGCGCATCGCCTGCCAGTTCACGCCGTTCATTTTCGGGTCGTAGTAGCGACGGTCTATCGTCTGCCACACAAAGTCGAAGGCCTCGGCGCGCTGGGCCGGCGTGAGGGCGCTTGCCGATGCCGTGGTGGCAACCGGCACATCGTTGCCAGCCGGAAAATGGCGGCCGATGACATTGTTCGGATCGAAGCTCGCGCAACCTGCCGTGAGCAGGACGCACGAGAGCGTGCAGAGCTTTGCGAATATTCGCATCAGGACCTCGGTGATCGGAATCGTGGGTCAGTCGGGCCCGGCATCGGCCCAGCAGTTCGGCGTTTCGTAGAGCCGCACCCGGGTCAGCGTCAGTTCCGTGCCAAACCGATTGCGATAGGCGTGCGAGAGTTGATCGAAGGCGATGCGGGCCAGGTTTTCCGCGGTGGGCACTTCGTCAAGGACGACTGTCTTGTGATCCGGCACGCTGGCGAGGAATTCCAGCATCACCGTGTCGCCCCGATAGACCAGGAATGCGTGATCCCAGAGCTTGACCAGCTTGTCCTCGGCAATGCGCTTCACTTCGGAAAAGTCCATGACCATGCCGTCATCCGGCTGGCCATCCTCGTGGATGACATCGGAAGACAGCGTGACCTCGATCGCATAGCGATGGCCATGGATGTTGCGACACTGCGACGCGTGATTGGGCAGACGATGGCCGGCGTCGAATTCCAGGCGACGGGTGATGGCGATGCGGGGCATGAGATTGACCTAGAGTGAGGCGGCGAGTTTAACAGTCGGCGAGTTGTCGAAGGCGTCGCTCAGCCCGCCAGCTTGTCGGCCCGGCTTTCCGCGATCATCGCCGTCATTGCTTCCGCATCCATGGGCCGTCCGAGCAGATAGCCCTGAGCGAAGTCGCAGCCCAGAGAGGAGAGGAAGGCGAGCTGCTCGCCAGTCTCCACGCCTTCCGCCACCACGGAGAGCTTGAGGCTCTTGGCCATGGCGACGATGGCACGAACGATGGCCGCGTCGTCGGCATCAATGCTGATGTCGCGGATGAAGGACTGGTCGATCTTGACCGTGTCGATGGGGAATCGTTTCAGGTACGAGAGTCCCGAATAACCCGTGCCGAAATCATCGATGGCCAGACGCACGCCGAGTTCATCGAGCGTCTTCAGCGTCTTCAGTGCCTCGCTGGCATCTTCCACGATCAGGCTCTCGGTGATTTCCAGCTCAAGCAGGCCCGGGTCAACGCTGGTGGCCGCAAGGATGGTGCGCAACTGATCGAGAAACGCCTTCCGCCGCAACTGATGCACCGACACATTGATGGACAACTGGATCGCCAGGCCCTGATCCTGCCAAAGGCGTGCCTGCACGCAGGCCGCACGCAGCACATCCTCGCCGATCAAGTGGATGAGTCCGCTGTCCTCGGCCACGGAAATGAAGTCGCCCGGTGAGACCAGACCGCGCTCGGGGTGCCGCCAGCGGAGCAGCGCCTCGGCGCCGACCAGCCGACCGTTGGCAAGGGCATAGACGGGTTGGTAGGCGAGGGTGAGTTCATTGCGGTCCAACGCGCGGCGAAGTTCTGCTTCCAGTGTGAGGCGGCGCTGCGCCGCCACGTTCATGTGCTCGGTGAAGAACTGGTAGTTGGCGCGGCCGGAATCCTTGGCGTGGTACATGGCCGCATCAGCGTTGCGCATCAACGTGTCGGCATCCTCCCCGTCCTCGGGGAAGAGCGCCACGCCGATGCTGGCGCTGGCATGCAGGTCCTGGCCCTGCAGGTGATAGGGCTGGGACAGCGTTTCCAGAATCTTGGCCGCGACGATGGACACATCGTGCGAGCCATGCACCTCGGGCAGCACGATCACGAATTCATCCCCACCCAAACGCGACACCGTGTCACCTTCGCGCAGACAGGTGCGGATGCGCTTGGCCACGGTTTGCAGCAGCCGGTCACCGGCCTCGTGGCCCAGAGAATCGTTGATGTTCTTGAACCGATCAAGATCGATGAACATCACCGCGACCTTGAGCTTGCCGCGCTGCGCATGGAAGATCGCCTGTGCGATGCGATCCTTGAGCAACAGCCTGTTGGGCAGGCCGGTCAGCGTGTCGTGCTGGGCCATGTGTGCGATGCGCTGTTCGGCCAGCTTGCGCTCGGTGATGTTCATGGCCACGCCGATCAGGGACACGGCCCGGCCCTCAGGGTTGCGAATGATCTGACCCTGGCTCGCGATCCAGTGCGTGGAGCCATCCGGCCAGAGCACCCGCATTTCCAGACGGAAGTCATCGCTGTAGACCAGCGCGTGTTTCAGTGCTGCGTCGATCCGCACGCGATCCTCAGGGTGCACCGCCGCCTTGAATTGCTCGAATTCACGGACGGTCGGCTCCCCCTTCACACCAAACAAGCCGTTGAAACCGCTCGAGGCCTGGAAGTTCTTCTCCCCGACATTCCAGAACCAGGTGGCCATTTCCGCCGACTCGAGCGCCAGCCGGAGCTGGGTTTCGTTCTTGCGCAGGTTGGCTTCGGCGACCCGGATGTCGGTGAGATCAACCATGACACCGACTAGACCCGATACCCTGCCTGCGTCGTCAAGGAAAGTGGCCTTGCTGTACTGCACGTGGCGCGGCTGGTCGTAGCGCGGTAGTTTCACCAGCGCCTCATAGCGTTGCACCCCGGGATTGTCCATCAGTGACTTGTCGGTTTCTTCGTACAGCCTCGCCGTTTCCGGGTCCTGAATCTCCGCAGCGGTCTTGCCGACAAAGTCATCCTTGCGCCGACCGGTGAATTGCTCAAAGGCGCGATTGCAGCCGAGATAGCGCCCAGCCGTGTCCTTGAAGAAGAGGGGATTGGGCAACGCCTCGATCAGTTGCTGGTTGAGACTCAACTGCTGTCGCAGATCCCTGGTGGCGCGGTCGGCGACATCCATCGCTGCTGCGCGGGCCCGCGCAGCATTGCGCAACATCAGCGCCAGCAGCAGGAAGATTGCCAGGCTGGCGGCAAACGCACCCAGCGAAACCGGATGCAACCAGGCCGACCACTCCACCTCGCGTTTGCCGATCCTGATCAGCCAGTGCCGTCCGGCGATGGCGGTCAGCCGGCTGAACTCTGGCGTCGAGGTCAACCAGCCATCAATGCGAGCGGCGGCTGTGTCGCGCTGGCCCAAGATCTGGTTGTCCGGGCGCGCAATGCCGGGCGGCTCCGTGGTCGGACCCAAGTCATAGACTTCGAAGAAGAGACGATCTCGCGTGGTTTCATCGAGCACATGGGCGAACACTTCGTCTGGCCGGAAAACAACGTTCACGAAGCCTTTGAGGTCGGCCTGGCGCTCGCTGATGCTGCGGCGTTCTTGAGCGCTCCGATACACCGGCAAGTAGACCACCAGACCTACCCGAATCGTTTCATCCTGCACGAGGTTGTAACGGCCGGTGATGACCGGGTCGCCGCTGTCTCGTGCGCGCTCGGCCGCTGCCATGGCTGCTGCACGAGTGCGAATGTCGAGGCCGAATGCGCGCTCGTTGCCGGCCATGGGTTCCACATAGTTGACCACCCAGACGTCGCCGTTGCCAGTGCGCGGGTGGATCGCAAAGGCGGGGTAACCTTCAGCCTGCACAGTTCGGTCCGCGCGCACGGCCTTCTCGAACGCGCCAACTTCCTCCGGCGCTACCCGCTGTACGTACTGCATTGACTGGACGCCCGGAAATCGATTGCGCAAGTCCAGCGCAGACACATAACGATGGAAACCCAGTCTTGACACGTCGTCGCGGTCACCAAACAGTCCGTGAACGCCGTAGAGCAGGTCGGAATAGCGGGCAAAACGCCGTTCCACCAGCCCAGCCGCCGTTGCCGCCTCGCGTTCGAACTCCTGGGCGGTCGACTGCGCAACAAATCGTGCGGTCAGCGACCACATGATGAGAGCAAGCAGCAAGCCGCCGGCAAGAAGCCACAGTGCCTGTCTTGATGCCAATCGGGACGCAAAGTGCATGGGAGGATTGCGGAAGGTAACTGAGCCAATAAACCTGCGATGGCGAGACGAGCATTGCCTGAGCGCATGCGGGCGCATCCTTGGTCGAAACGCCCGCTGTCCTCAAAGTATAGCGAGCCCGATCCGTGTGATGCAGCAATTGCCACAACCCTCGGGCTGGCATGTTGCGCACTGCTCAGGCTAGAATGCTTATTGCACTGCAGCATACGACGGCGCCTCCAAGGCGGCGGACAGCACGATACACAACAAGGTGGCCCGCAAGCAGGCATCGGTCCCACCCAATTTCCGCTCCACACGAGTTCCACATGTCACTCATCGTCCAGAAATACGGCGGCACCTCCATGGGCTCGCCGGAACGCATCCGCGAGGTCGCCAAGCGCGTGGCCCGCTTCCAGCAGGAGGGCCACCAACTGGTTGTCGTGGTATCGGCCATGTCCGGCGAGACCAATCGCCTGCTCGGATTGGCCAAGGAATTGAATCCTGATCCCGATCCGCGGGAGTTGGATGTGATTGCCTCCACCGGTGAACAGGTCACCATCGGCCTGCTCGCGCTGGCGCTGCAGGCCATCGGCCTCAAGGCCAAGAGCTACACCGGTGCCCAGGTGCGCATCCTGACTGATGACGCCTACTCCAAGGCGCGCATCCTCGCTATTGATGACGCGAATATTCGCAAGGACCTGAACGACGGAAACATCGTCGTCGTCGCCGGGTTCCAGGGCGTTGATGAAGAAGGCAACATCACCACGCTGGGTCGCGGCGGCTCGGACACCACCGGGGTTGCGCTGGCTGCGGCACTGAAGGCCGACGAGTGCCAGATCTATACCGATGTCGACGGCGTCTATACCACCGACCCGAGGGTGGAACCCGATGCGCGCCGGCTGAAGACGGTCACATTCGAGGAAATGCTGGAAATGGCGAGCTTGGGCTCCAAGGTGCTGCAGATTCGCTCGGTCGAGTTCGCCGGCAAATACAAGGTCAAGCTGCGCGTTCTGTCCTCGTTCACACCGGTGGATTCCACCGACGAGGGCACGCTGATCACTTTCGAGGAAGACGAAAACATGGAACAAGCCATCATTTCCGGCATCGCGTTCAACCGTGATGAAGCCAAGATCACCATCACCGGCGTGCCCGACAAGCCCGGCATCGCCTTCTCCATCCTTGGCCCGGTCGCTGACGCCAACATCGATGTGGACGTCATCATCCAGAACGCTTCGGTGGAAGGTCTCACCGACTTCTCGTTCACCGTGCATCGCAACGAGATGAAGCGCGCCCTGGAAGTGCTGGAGACCAAGGTGAAGCCGGTCATCGGTGCGAAAGCCATTGTGGGCGATGACAAGATCGCAAAGGTGTCGCTCGTGGGCATTGGCATGCGCACGCATGCCGGCATCGCCAGCAAGATGTTCGGCGCGCTGGCGCAGGAACGCATCAACATTCAGATGATCTCCACCTCCGAGATCAAGACTTCGGTGGTGATCGACGAGAAATACATGGAACTCGCCGTGCGCGTGCTGCACAAGGCCTTCGAGCTGGACAAGGAACCGGTGCAGGAAACCCTGAAGCCCTGACCCCGGATTGCGAATATTCGCTGTGCGGCGCTGGCGGGCCGACATCGAGGGGCAAACAAAAAAGCCGCTTGCGCGGCTTCGTTGATTTGATGGCGGAGACGGAGGGATTCGGTCACGTTCCGCGACCCCGCTGCGGCGGTCTGCGACATCGCCGTCAGCTTTCGAATCCCACCCGCGAGCCAAGAAGTTGGCTCGCTCGCCTCCGCAAAAACAAAAAAGCCGCTTGCGCGGCTTCGTTGATTTGATGGCGGAGACGGAGGGATTCGAACCCTCGATGCAGGTTTAAGCCCGCATGCTCCCTTAGCAGGGGAGTGCCTTCGACCTCTCGGCCACGTCTCCTCACGCCAAACCGGCATTTTAGCACCGAGATGAAGATTTGCTGCGGTGGCTGGCAAAAAGATTCCGGCCTCTGTATAATCCGCCGTTCGCAAATGCGCCCGTAGCTCAGTTGGATAGAGTACCTGGCTACGAACCAGGGGGTCGTGGGTTCGAATCCTGCCGGGCGCGCCAGTTACAAGAAAACGCCACCTTTGGGTGGCGTTTTCGTTGCAGGTACTCAGGTCACGGCATTCAGCTTCTGGAAGCGCGCTTCGCGCCACTGCCCGGAATCCATGATGTCCTTCAGTATCTCCACCGCATCCCACACGTCCACATGACGTACATACAGCGGCGCGAAGCCGAAGCGGATGAAGTCAGGCTTGCGGAAGTCGCCGATGACGCCACGAGCAATCAGCGCCTGCATGATTGGCCAGGCTGAAGGGTGCCGGAACGACACCTGGCTGCCGCGCTGCGAATATTCGCGCGGCGCCGCGAGTTCGAATCCATGGCTTGTGCAGCGCGACGCGACAAGGTCGATGAAGCATTCGGTGAGTGCCACCGATTTGCTGCGAAGCGTGCGGATGTCTGCCTCCAGCATCAGGTCCACGCCGCATTCAAGTGCAGTGATTGCCAGCACTGATGGTGTTCCCACGAGCATCTGCTCAATGCCACCCGCCGGCTGATAGTCCGGTGTGAATTCGAACGGCGCTGCGTGACCGAACCAGCCCGTGAGCGGCTGCCGGGTTTGGGCCTGGAGATCCTGGCGGACATAGAGGTACGCGGGCGCGCCGGGGCCGCCATTGAGGTACTTGTAGCCGCAGCCCACGGCGTACGCCGCGCCATCCGCATTCAGCCGAACAGGCACCGCCCCGGCACTGTGGCTCAGGTCCCAGATGATCGGCGCACCACACGCGCGTGCACGCTCGTTCAGGGCTGCCATGTCAAGCATGCGACCGGTGCGGTAGTCCACCTGGGTGATGATCGCCGCGGCCACGCTGGAATCGAGATGATCGGCAGGATGCCCGTCCACCCATTTGAGCTGGAAGCGTCCACCCATCAGCTGGTTCAATCCCTGGGCCATGTAGAGATCGGTTGGAAAGTTGCCGCGCTCGGACAGAATGACATTCCGGCCAGCCTCCAGCGGCCGGGCGAGCAGCGCGGCGAGCAACTTGAATATATTCAGCGACGTCGAATCGGCAATAATGATTTCGCCGGCGGCAGCGCCCAGCAGTCTGGCCAGCTTGTCGCCAACGCGGCGTGGTTGGCCGACCCAGTCATGCGAGTTCCAGGCGCGGATGAGGTCGTGTCCCCATTCTGAGGTCACTGTCTGGGCGATGCGCGCTGGGGTGGCCGCAGGCAACGCGCCGAGCGAATTGCCGTCGAGATAGATGACGCCTTCCGGCAGTGCGAATCGTGCGCGAAACGATGCGAGTGGATCGTCGCGGTCCGCGCGCTCGCAATCCTGCCGCGTCATCAGGGCAACTCGCGCAGGATCGCCCGCACCGGTGATGCATCGAGGTTGGAGAGCTTAAGTGGCAGCGCGATCAGTTCGTAGTCACCAGCATCGACCTCGTCCAGCACCACGCCTTCAAGAATGGCCATCTGGTGCTTCATGACGACGTGATGCGAATCCATTGTCTTGGAGTTGACCGGATCAATTGACGGCGTGTCGATGCCAACAAGCTTCACGCCCATCGATGCCAGCAAGGCGATGCTCTCCGGCGATATCGCCGTGAAATTCTCGTCCCACTGGTCAACGGGTGCGTTGCGATAGGTGCGGAAGAGCACACGCAGCGGCATCCCGACCAGTTGGTCGGCGAAATGTCGCGGCTCGATCAGCGGCCAGGCATCCAGCGCATCAATCACGCGGCACTTGCCAAGGTAAGGTTCCAGCGGTACTTCACCGATCGGATGACCGTTGTTGTCATAGTGCAGCGGCGCGTCCGCATGGGTTGCCGTGTGGGTCGACAGCGTGAAGCGGGACACATTGACCGGACACGTGCCGAGGAGATGCCAGGTGCGAGCCTCGTCATAGGGCGTGTCACCGGGCCAGGTGGGCATGCCGGGGCGGATAGGTGCGCTGATATCCCAGATTCGCATGACGGTCAGTGAAATGAAGTGGGGAAGAGAGGAGCCATCGATTATAGGAGAATTGACCCTCACGTCCCGACCGCTCATCCGGTGCAGAGCCCGAAGCCCTGTGCCGGGAAGCATGAATGTTGACCATCTCGGCCTTCCGACCCATGCCACATCCACCATCGCTTGATCCGCCAAGAAACCTGGTCCCGGCAGGTCACGCAGCCGAGCTGCCGCCTTCACCCTGGGTGGTGCAGTGGGCCACCTCCATCGCGCCGGGTGGGCGCGTGCTGGATCTGGCGTGCGGTGCCGGGCGGCATGCGAATTGGCTGGCCGCCCAGGGATTCCAAGTCCTGGCCGTTGACATTGACCTCGGTCGCCTTGGGTCGCTACCCGGCAATGTCACCACCATGCAGGCGGATCTGGAAGGTGCTGCCTGGCCGTTTCGTGGTGAGTTGTTTGAAGCTGTCGTCGTGACCAATTACTTGCATCGCGAGCGGTTTGACTTGTTGCTGGCTTGTGTGGCGCCGAATGGCGTGCTGATCTATGAAACCTTCGCGGTCGGCAACGAGCGCTTCGGCAAGCCCTCCAATCCGAATTTCCTGCTGCAGCTTGGTGAATTGCGCCACCGCGTGGGGGAGGCGTTCGAGGTCTTGGGCTTCGAGGAGGGTGAGGTCGAGCTTCCCAGGCCGGCCGTAATCCAGCGGATCTGTGCACGTCGGCGGCCGATTTGAGCCCGGCCCCGGCCCCGGTCGGATGCCTTGCCTTGAATCCGGTAAAATCGCGAGTCTTCTGATTCCAAGGGTTTTCCATGTTGACTGGCAGCATGGTCGCAATCGTCACGCCGATGCTGGCGGACGGGGCGCTCGACTATCCCCGCCTCAAGTCGCTCATCGACTGGCATGTGGCGGAGGGCACCGACGGCATCGTCATCGTTGGCACCACGGGCGAATCCCCCACGGTGGATTTCGACGAGCATTGCCAACTGATCAAGGCGGCTGTGGAATACGCTGCCAAGCGCATTCCGGTGATCGCGGGCACAGGTGCCAATTCCACCAAGGAAGCCATCCATTTGTCCGAGTTTGCCAAGCGGGCTGGAGCGGACTACTCCCTTTCGGTGGTGCCCTACTACAACAAGCCGACTCAGGAAGGCCTGTATCGTCATTTCCGCGCCATCGCCGAGGCGGTGGACATGCCCCACATTCTGTACAACGTGCCTGGCCGAACGGTCGCGGACCTGGCCAATGACACTGTTGTGCGTCTGGCCGAGATTCCGAACATCATCGGCATCAAGGACGCTACGGCCAACATGGGTCGTGGGGCCGAACTGCTTACCCGCTGTCCGAAGGGCTTCGCGGTCTATAGCGGCGAAGACATCAGCACCCTTGCGCTCATGCTGCTTGGGGGGCATGGCACGATTTCAGTCACCGCCAACGTCGCGCCACGGCTCATGCATGACATGTGCATGCACGCGCTGAAGGGTGAACGCGAGCAGGCCATCGCCATCAACAACAAGCTTCTTGGGCTGCACAACAACCTGTTCCTCGAAGCCAATCCCATCCCGGTCAAGTGGGCGCTCGCGCGCATGGGCCGGATCGACACGGGCATTCGTCTGCCCCTTACGCCATTCGATGCGCGTCACCATGGCGCGCTCACCGACGCCCTGCGGGCTGCCGGTATCGAGATCAACCAGAAGGAAGCCGTTGCATGATTCGTCCCACCCTGAAGTCCGCCTCTCTCCTGACACTCGCTGTGGGCTCGATGATCTTGGCCGGCTGCAGCAGCTACTCCCTGGAGCGCAAGGGCGCTGACTATCGCTCAGCCGCAGGACAGTCGGCGCGGTCACTGGAAGTGCCGCCTGATCTCACGTCACCGAATGCGGAAGATCGCTTCGTCATCCCGACCAACAAGGGTGTGACCACATTCTCGTCCTACAACCGCGAGCGGTCCGCGCAGCCGATTTCACGTGATGCCGGCGTGCTGCCCAAGGTCGACAAGGCTTCGGTTGTGCGAGCGGGTGACCAGCGCTGGCTCGTTGTCACCTTGCCGCCAGACAGGCTCTGGCCGATCGTCAAGGAATTCTGGGGGGAGAACGGCTTCATCCTGAAACGTGAGCAGCCCGAGGTGGGCATCATGGAAACGGACTGGGCAGAAAACCGGGCCCGCATTCCGCTGGACCCCATCCGGCGCACCATTGGCCGCGTGTTTGACGGCATCTATTCGGTGCCGGAACGGGACAAGTTTCGTACCCGATTGGAGGCAGGCAGCGCACCGGGCACGACCGAGGTGTTCATCAGCCATCGCGGCATGACTGAAATCTTCACCAGCGAATACAAGGATCAGACCATCTGGCAACCGCGTCCCGCTGACCGTGAGCTGGAGGCCGAATTCCTGAATCGCCTGCTCGTGAAGCTGGGCTTCGATGAGAAAACCGCCGCCCAGACTGTTGCGAGCGCCGTGCCCGCGAGCGCTGAAGCGGCTGCCAGCTTGAATGCTGCTGGTGCCGGCTCGGTGCAGGTGAAGGAGCCGTTCGACCGCGCCTGGCGCCGGGTCGGCCTGGCACTGGACCGTGCCGGCTTCACGGTTGAAGACCGCGATCGCGCCAAGGGCCTGTATTTCGTGCGCTACATTGATCCGGAAGCGGACAACAAGGGCGCGCAGAAGGGGTTCTTCTCGCGTCTCGCGTTCTGGCGCAAGGATGTGGCCGATGACCAGAAGCCGCAGTATCGCGTGCTGGTTGCCGACGCGGGTGGCAACTCGACCGTGACAGTGCAGAACGCCAAGGGTGAGCCTGAGACCAGCTCGACCGGCAAGCGCATTCTCAACCTGCTGCTCGATCAACTGAAGTAATCCCGCCTCACAACGTGGCCATGGGGGCGTCGCCGACGCTCCGATGGCCCACCTGACCTATGCGCTTTGCATCGCTGGGCAGCGGCAGCGAAGGCAATGCCCTCCTGGTACAGCAGGGCAGCACGCTGGTGATGCTCGACAATGGTTTCGGTTTGGCCGAAACGGAAACACGCCTCGCCCGCTTGGGTGTCACGCCGGCGGACGTGTCGGCCATTGTCGTGACCCATGAGCATTCAGACCACATTGGAGGCGTCGCCCGGTTTTCGCGCAAGCATCGGACACCGGTGTGGCTGACCCACGGCACTGCGCGTCATGTTGCGCCGGCCAGCCTGCTCTCCGACGCGTATTCCTTCATCGATCCGCAAATCACGTTCCAGGTCGGTGATCTGGAGATCCGCCCCTACCTCGTGCCACACGACGCGTCCGAACCGGTGCAGTTCGTCTTCAGTGATGGCGCGTCGCGGCTGGGCGTCCTGACGGACACCGGCTGCAGTACCGCCCACATCGAGGAGTCGCTCTCCGGCGTCGATGCACTCGTGCTGGAATGCAATCACGATCTCGACATGCTCATGGCCGGCCCCTACCCACCCGGGCTCAAGAAGCGTGTCTCCGGCCGCTTTGGCCATCTGGACAATCAATCGGCGGCGGCGCTTCTTTCGCGTATCGACTGCACACGTCTGCGCCACGTCGTCGCGGCACATTTGTCCAAGCACAACAATCGTCCGGACTTGGCTACCGGCGCCCTCGCGGCTGTATTGGGCTGTGAGACGAGCTGGATCGCTGTCGCCCAGCAGGACACCGGTCTCGAATGGCGCGATGTCTAGTTGTGCTCCGGGCCAGACCTGGGCTGCGGCCCGGTAGTGCTCTACGTAAAGCAAAAACGCCGGTCATGAAGACCGGCGTTTCTGTTTGATGCAGCGTGACGAAGAAATTACTTCTTCGGTGCTTCAGCGGGCTTGGCGTCCTTTGCCGGCTCAGCAGGCTTGGCGGCGTCGGCGGGCTTGGCAGCGTCAGTTGCCGGCGCGGCGGCAGGAGCGGCAGCGGGAGCAGCGGCATCGGCGGGCTTGGCAGCATCAGCGGCGGGCGCGGCAGCCGGAGCAGCGGCGGGAGCGGGGGCCGGGGCGGCAGCCTTCGGAGCTTCCGGGGCCTTGGCGGGTTCCTTGCTGCAGGCGGCGAGGCCGACAGCGATCAGTGCTGCGAGCAGAATCGACTTGTTCATGATGTTTCCTTAAGGAGGTGATGAATTTTGATGAAAAGTGCGGCCAATAACGATCCGGCCAACTTGCAAGTATATCATTTTCGCCTCCGACAACTGCACTTTGGTTCTCCCGAAACCGTTGGTTTTGCCCCTTGGGGCAGACTGAAGGCCCGTGCTTGGCGTCACAGACCCGTGGCACCACCCACTGGCACGGGCTCGGAACTTTCCCATATCTCGCTGAACCGCTCAGCCAGCGAAACGGTGTCCGGAACATCGCCGATCACAAGGACGGAGCGAGGATGCTGATAGTGAAGCTTGCGCCAGTAGGCCGTCTCGTCGGCGATGACGAAAGGATCAGGGGCGTTGCGGGCGATGCCTGTCGTCTGCTGAAGGCGCACGCTGTGCGGAAACTGTTGTGCTAGCAGCACGAGACGTGGACAGTCCGCTTCCAGTCCGCGCGTCTCGTGCAGTGCAATGCGCAGCTCATTGCCTCGTGCGGCCAGCAGGAATCTGCGCAAGGTTTCGTAGCGTTGCGGCGAGTTGTAGCCGCGGGACTTCAGGTCGTGATCAAACACCAGAAGCCTGCGTTTGGTTGTTGAGACGACCAGGTCGATTGCTGCCAGCGCGTCACGATCCCCCGACAGAATTTCGCGGCGCGCAGCGCCTGGCTCGGCAGAGGGGCGCCCGTTCGAGTCAGTCGTTGCGGACATGGAGGAATCCAGCTCCATGCCATGCATGCAGCTGCTCAAGTTCGGAATGGATGGGTTTGCAGGGCGGAAGCGCACGCAGGTCAGCCAGTTGCTTCAGCAGGCCGTCCCGCCCCGCATGCACCCGCACCGCCTCGCCGTTGATGAAAAGGTCGTTGCCGCGATAGGCAATGCGGGTTCTGCCATCGAGACGAAGCCCGAATCTGGCGCAAGCCCGCTTGAATTCGGCCGGGCTGGGTTCCTGTTCCGGTGGGTCAAACATGACATGGCTTTTTGGTTCGGTGAGAAACCTGCCCGCGGCCCGCGCCACATCTTCCCTGGACCACCGGGCGGCTTTCAGAATGCTGCCCAGTTTGCCGATGATGCTCGCCGGAATCTCGCCGGGATGAGATGTCGGTGTCAGGTTCTGATCGGCATACTGTCCGTCGACGCACACGTGATCCCGCAGTTGGTCGAGGAACGACTCGACCCATTCCTGGTGTGTCGGTGCGCGAAAACCGACGGAGTAGGTCAGGCACTCATCTAGGGCGACACCTTCATGCGCATAGCCCGGAGGCAGATAAAGCATGTCGCCCGATTCGAGAACCCACTCTTCCTCCGGTCTGAAATCGCGCAGGATCTTGAGTGGCAACCCGGGGCGAAAGCGAGTGTCAGACTGGCCCGAGATGCGCCACCGTCTGCGGCCATGTCCCTGGATGAGAAAGACGTCATAGGAGTCCACGTGTGGCCCAACCCCGCCGCCGGCAGCGGCAAGACTGACCATGAGGTCGTCGACCCGGACATGGGGAATGAACGCGAACTGTGCAAGCAGGGCCTCGGCGCGCCGGCTGAAGTGCTGCGTGTCCTGCACCAGAATGGTCCAATTGCGTTGGCCGAGACTGCGCAGGTCTGCTGACTTGAAGGGTCCGTGCTGCAGCGTCCACTTACTTCCCTGACGTCTGACCAGCCGGCTTTCCGCATCGGGATTGCGTGCAAGCGCCAACACATCCGCGGGTGCGAACGGCTCGACGGTCCGGCCAAATTGCGGGAAGGCGCCGCGAACCAGAAGGGGTTTCTTCTGCCAATGCCGCCGCATGAACTGGGCAGTGCTGAGACTGCCGAACGGGTGTTTTCCGATTTGACTCACCAAGGCTGAAAGCAGTTAGAATTTTGTTGAGCGGTATGAGGACGTACAGGAGGACTCGCGCATGCTTAACGTGGGATCGCCAGCGCCGGTGTTCGAACTGCCCGAGGCAAGCATGGAAATGATCAAGCTTTCCAGCTTCCGCGGCAAGAAGAATGTTGTCCTCTATTTCTATCCCAAGGACGGCACGCCCGGCTGCACGATGGAGGCGATTGGGTTCTCGGATCATGAGGCGGATTTCAGCAAGCACGACACCGTGGTGTTCGGCATTTCCCGCGATGATGTGCTGTCGCATGCCGAGTTCCGCGACAAGCATGGCTTGAGCGTGCAATTGCTGTCTGACAGTGAATCCGAAGTCTGTCGCAAGTACGACGTTCTCGAGGATCGCCAGGTGGACGGAAACATCCGCTGCTGTTTCAATCGTTCAACATTCATCATCGACAAGAAGGGCGTTGTGCGGCACGTACTGTGCAATACCAGCCCCCGCGACCATGCCATACAGGTACTTCAGCTTGTGAAAGGACTCAATTGATCATCGCCAAGGACACCGTCGTCACCCTCAAATTCGAATTGCTGGACAGCGACGGGCAGAGCGTCGAGAACAGCGGCGCGCTGCTCTCGTATCTGCACGGGGGCTACGCGGGCATCTTCCCGATGGTGGAGGAGAGCCTGGAGGGGAAGCAGGCGGGTGACGAGTTTTCTGTCTCGCTCGAACCGGCCGACGCGTTCGGTGACTACGACGAGAATCTCATCCGCATCGAGCCTCGTGAGGTGTTCCCGGGCGACCTGCAGGTGGGCATGCAGTTTGAAGGCGTTCCCCAGGGTGAAGACGACGACCGCTGGGTGATCTACACCGTCACCGATATCGCCGGTGACAAGGTGGTGGTGGACGGGAATCATCCGCTTGCAGGCGAGCGGCTGCTGTTCAAGGGCGTGGTTGCGGAGGTCAGGGCAGCAAGCAAGGACGAGATCCAGCACGGCCATGCCCATGGCGACCACGGACACGTTCACTGAATCGGGACCAGTTCAGCGGGCCGAGTCGCCGGCCGCGCGCTTCAACATGTACAGCGTCTCAAGGGCCTCCTTCGGACTGAGGTCGTCAGGGTCGATATCCGAAAGCGCCTGAAGTACGCGATGTTCTGCGGGCTTTGCTGCCGCAGGCTGGGCGAACAAGTCGGCCTGTGGGCCCTGCGGCGCGCCAAGCTCTTCAAGTTCGGCGAGATGCCGTCTCGCTGCGCGAATCACCGCCTTGGGCACGCCCGCAAGCGCTGCGACCTGCAGTCCGTAGCTCTGGTTCGCCGGCCCGGCTTCCAGCTTGTGCAGGAAAACAATGCGGTCGCGATGTTCGACCGCATCCAGATGCACATTGGCCAGGTTGGGCAGTTCGGCTTGCAATCGCGTCAGTTCGAAATAGTGCGTGGCAAACAGGCTGTATGAGCGCGTGACCTCGGCGAGGTGGCGCGCAATCGCGTAGGCCAGTGCGAGGCCATCAAACGTGGAGGTGCCGCGTCCAATTTCGTCGATCAGCACCAGTGAGCGCGCGGTGGCGTTGTGCAGGATGTTGGCCGCTTCGGTCATCTCCACCATGAACGTCGAGCGTCCACCTGCCAAATCATCCGCACTGCCGATGCGGGTGAAGATCTGGTCAACGGGGCCGATCTGCGAATATTCGCAGGGAACGAATGCCCCCGTGTGGGCCAGCAGCACGATCTGCGCGACCTGGCGCATGTAGGTCGATTTGCCGCCCATGTTCGGGCCGGTGATCAGCAGCAGCTGTTTTGACCGGGACAGGTCGGTGTCGTTGGCGATGAAGTTGCCGACCTGCTGTTCCACCACCAGATGCCGGCCACTCCTGATCTCGATGCGGTCTTCGGCCGTGAAAACCGGACGGGTCAATCCCAGGGAAACGCTTGCCGCAGAAAATCCGGCCAGGGTGTCGAGTTCAGCCGCAGCGGCGGCCAGATCATGCAATCCGGGCACGTCGGCCAGCAGGCGGTCGAGCAGAGCTTCGTACAGAAACTTTTCCCTGGCCAATGCGCGTTCGCCCGCAGAGAGAGCCTTGTCTTCGAAGGCCTTCAGTTCGGGCGTGATGAAGCGCTCGGCATTCTTGAGCGTCTGGCGTCTGCGGTAATCATCCGGAACTTTGTCGAGCTGCCCCTGGGTGACTTCGATGTAGAAGCCATGCACCTTGTTGAATTCGACCCGCAAGTTGGCAATGCCGGTTCTGCCCCGCTCACGCGCCTCGAGTGCTAACAAGAATGCCCCGGCGTTGCCCTGCATGGCACGAAGTTCATCCAATTCGGCGTCAAGCCCATCGCGGATGACTCCACCCTCGCGCAGCACCACGGCAGGTTCGTCTTTGAGTGATGCGGCCAGCAGGGCATGAAGCGCGCTGCGAGGTGCCAGCCGATCGCGCAGTCGTGCCAGCTGCGGTCCGCCGGCGGCGCACGCTTCCTGCGCCAGAATCGCCTCGAGCTCAGGCAGGCGCGCGAGCGTATCGCGCAGCCCCGAGAGATCCCGCGGACGCGCGGTCCGCAACGCAATGCGTGTGGTCACCCGTTCGATGTCGACCCATTGTGCGAGGACGCCCTGAATCGTCTGGAAGAGCTTGGCGGCAGGTGCGGCCAGCGCGGCCACCACTTCGAGGCGCCCTTCAATGATTTCCCGGTCCGTGAGCGGATGGTGCAGCCAGTGGCGCATCAGCCGGGCGCCCATGCTGGTGACAGTACGGTCAAGGACGGAGGCGAGAGTCGGCGCGGGATCGCCGCGCAGCGTTTCGGTCAGCTCGAGGTTGCGCCGCGTGGCCGCGTCCATGCGGATGAACTCGTCCTCGCGCTCAACGCTGAGTCCGGTGACATGCGGCAAGGCGCTTTGCTGCGTGTGGCGTACATAGGCGAGCAGGGCGCCGGCGGCACACACGCCGAGGTGGAGGCCCGCACAACCGAACCCGGCGAGGTCGCGAGTCTGGAACTGCCGTGTCAGCTCTCGCTCGGCGGCGTGATGATCAAAGTCCAGTTCAGTGACGCGCTTGATTGCCGTCCCGGCAGGCAAGGGCAGGGATTGCGCGTCGGCATCGGTAAGGATCACCTCTGCCGGCGCGATGCGCGCGAGCTCGGCCGACAGCGAAGCTGCGGTGATTTCCTTGATGCGGAATCGACCTGAGGACAAGGTGAGCCAGGCGAGGCCAATGCCACCTTCGCGTTGATGCAACGCCAGCACGCTGGTATCGCGGGCGTCGGACAGCAGTGCGGCATCGGTGATGGTGCCCGGCGTGATGATGCGGGTGACCTTGCGCTCAACCGGCCCCTTGTTGGTGACTTCGCCGACCTGCTCGCAGATGACCGCTGACTCGCCCATCTTCACCAGCTTGGCCAGATACTGTTCCAGCGCGTGGTAAGGCACGCCAGCCATGCGTATTGGATTGCCCGCCGATTGACCGCGTGTGGTGAGCGTGATGCCGAGCAGGCGCGATGCCTTGACCGCATCGTCGAAAAAGAGCTCGTAAAAGTCGCCCATGCGGTACAGCACCAGCACATCCGGGTGCTCCGCCTTGATGCGCAGGTACTGTTGCATCATGGGTGTATGGGCGGTGGCGGATTCGGTCACAGGCGCAGGCGTGGTCGGCAAGCGGAAAGCGGGAAGCGGGAAACTTTCGATTATACGTGCCGCTTTGGTCCCGCCTGCCCGCATGGGTTAACATGTGGCAACTACGGCATCTGCCGTCTGCTGAGGCATGTGTGCAAGCGGTAACGTCTTCGGCACTTCAACTTTCGGCTGGCTCAACGTGAACGATTCCCCGACCACCACAGAAGAACTCGGACGTCTTTCGACGCTCGCGCCGGAAATCGCGAGCGCGCTCACTCGGATTTCGTCTGATCTTGCTCTGGTGTTGGACGATGCGGGTGTGATTCAGTCGGTGGCTGCCGGCAGCGTGGGCGAGGAGATTGATACCCAGGACTGGCAGGGCAAAAAGTGGGCCGAGATCGTGCCTCAGGGCATGCGCGGCAAAGTCGAGGCGCTGCTTGAGGAAGTCCGCGGCAAGGGCATGTCCCGCTCCCGCGAGATTTCGCTGCATGATGGCCGTGGACACGAAACCTTGCTTGCCATCAGTGCCGTTCGTTTGGGCCGATCCGGACCGATTCTGGCGGCTGGCCGCAACTTGCAGGCCATCACCGCCATTCAGCAGCGCTTTCTGCGCTCACAGCAGGAGATGGAGCGGGAGTACTGGAGCAGACGCCAGCACGAGTCCCGTTACCAACTGTTGTTCCAGGCGGCAACCGATGCCGTACTGGTCGTGGACCCCGATGACATGCGCATTGTCGAAGGGAATGCGGCGGCGGCGCGAGTATTTGGTACGCCGCGAGAGGCGATGGTTGGCGGCAAATTGTTGCTTGGATTCGATGAGCTGTCGCGCAAGCTGGTGGAAGAATTCACCCGGACTGCATTAGTGACACGCAAGACGCTGGAGCTGAGAGCCACTGTCCGCGGACAAGAGTTATCTCTGGCCTTCTCGCCCGCACCGTTCCGCGAGGGCAGCACGCTCTTGGTGTTGATCCGTCTGCGCGACTACAACCCGGATGAACGCGGATCCGGCTTGGTTCGACGGGCGGTGGACTTTGTCACCCGCACGCCGGATGGTGTAGCCATCACCGATGATGTGGGGCGGATCACGCTGGCCAATCCGGCGCTTGTTGCGTTGTGTAAGGCGCAGAGTGCTGGAAATATCGAGGGCCGCAACCTGGGTGACTGGCTGGGTCAAGATGCCGGCGAGTGGCAACAGATCCTTTACGAAGTGCGTGCCCGCGGCATGTGCCAGCGCGAGTTTCTCCATTGGCGCGATGGACCTGCCAGCGATCGCAAGGTGGCAGTGTCGGGCGTACTGCTCGTCGATACCGACCCCGAATCCATCGGTTTCACTGTGCGCCCGTGTGAAGGGGGTGATGCAGACAGCTGGCTGTCCAAGGATTCGCTCGGACATTCAGTGGAACGCATAGTTGCCCAGCTTGGTCAGGTCGCCGCACCCCATCTTCTGCGCGAGGCGGCCGATACTATCGAGCGCTATTTGATTTCGGTTGCGCTGATGCGTAGCGGGCAGGATGCCAGTGCGGCTGCCCGGCTGCTCGGTATCAGTGAGGAGAGCTTTGCCCTGCGTCGCCAGCGTCTTTACCAGGCTGATCGCAGTGGCCTTGGAGGCGAGGGAGGTGCATCGTGATGCTTCCTTCCCCTTCCTTTGGTCAAGCCGACCTCACGAATTGCGAACGTGAACTGATCCATCTGGCCGGGAACATCCAGCCGCATGGCCGGCTGATGGTGCTGGACGGTTCCAACGCCAAGATCGTGCGTGCCAGCGAAAATCTGGCGGAATGGATGGGCTGTTCGGTTGCCAGGCTGCTTGAGCAGCCTTTGCATGAATTCTCTCCGGTGCTAGCCGCGCTGGTACGCGCCCAAGACGCCATGCTGGATGAGCACATGGTCGAGTACAGCCGCTTTGCCGGTGACGGCACGCTGCCGCCAGTTGAGGTTGCTCTGCATCGCGGTGCCGATGGTCGCATCGTGATGGAATTGGAAGACATCCTCGATGTGTCCCATGGCAATGATCCGCGAAGCACACAGCCTGTGCTTCCCCAGCTGATCGAGTGCATCACAGCGCTGGGCAATGCCACAGCACTGGACCGCCTTGCAGACGAGGTCGCGGGATGGGTGCGCCATCTCACGGGTTACGACCGGATCATGGTCTACAAGTTTGATGCTGAGGGGCACGGCAAGATCATGGCCGAGTCGCGTCACGAGCGGCTGGAGTCTCTGCTTGGCTATCACTATCCCGCATCGGACATTCCCCAGCAGGCGCGTGAGCTATATCTGCGCAACCGGGTTCGCGTATTGGTGGATGTGGATGCTGAATCATCACCCATCGTGTCTTCTTCCGCTGTGGGGGGGGAGCCCTTTGACATGTCAATGTGCACGCTGCGCAGCATGTCGCCCTTGCATCTTCAGTATCTGCGCAACATGGGCGTGACAGCGACCATGGTCGTGTCGGTGGTCCACGATGGGGCTCTGTGGGGCCTGATTGCCGCCCATCATTATTCGCCGCGTCCCATCGCACCAGCCGTTCGGGCTGCAGTCGATCTGATTTCGGAGGTGCTGTCCACCCGGATTTCCGCCATCGAGAACTATGCTCAGGCCCAGGTGGCGCTCATGGTGCGCAAACTCGAACAGCGCCTGGTCGAGGCCACCACCAGCGAAGGCGATTGGCGCCATGCCCTGCTGCGCAATCCCAAGGTGCTCCTTGATCCGCTCAATGCGACGGGTGCCGTGCTGATGTGTGAAGGTGACATGCTCACCTGCGGCGAGGTGCCATCCACTACGGACCTGCGTCGCCTGCAGGCGGCGCTCGACTTGACGCGCAGCGACACGCCCTTTGCCACAGCCTGCATTGGCGACGAGCTGCCCGATGTGGCAGCGCTTTCTCCACTGGCCTGCGGCGTGCTGGCTGTGCGCCTGTCCAACGAGCAGCCAGATTTTCTGGTCTGGCTGCGCAAGGAACAGTTGATGAACTTGACCTGGGCTGGCGACCCGGCCAAGCCAATGTTGGGTGAGAATCCGCTGGAGCTTTCGCCGCGCCGCTCGTTCGCAGCGTGGTCGGAAATCGTGCGTGGCCGATCGCTGACCTGGACGCGCTCTGAAATCGCACTTGCCCGCTCGATCCGCTCTGCCCTGGTGGATATCATTGTGCAGGTGCAGTCGGTGCGACTATTGATTGCACGGCACCAGATCGCGCAGATCAGCCGCGCCATTGAACACTCTCCAGATGCGGTGGCCGTGGTCGGGGCCGGCGGCGAGCTGATCCACTTGAATCAATCGTTGCGCAATCTGACGCGAGGCAGCCTGCATGGCTGCGAGACATTGGCCGATGTGCTCGCGCGCGTGCGCGAACCTGCCGACTTGGCCTTGCGACTCACTGTGGCCGAACTCTCCCTGCGGCCCTGGCGCGGTGAATGCGTACTGCAGCTTAGAGACGGTAGCGGACTACGAGTGGAAATGCATGCCGATGTCGTGCCGGGTCCTGATGGGAAGGTACTTGGATTTCTGCTGACCTTCCATGACAGGACGGCCTTGCACGAAGCCCTCGCGATTCGTAGCCGGCTGGAAGGTGCGCTGGTCGCAAGTCTGCAGCCGGAGCAGGTTGAGGCCCATTCCAGGTCAGATGCACGAGAACTGCTGGCAGCCATTCTCACCAATGCCAATCTCGCGGCACTGGACATGGCGGATGCGCCGGGTTTTGCGGCAAATCCCGCGCTGCTCAATCAGATTGAGGACTCGGTGAGGCGCGCCACGCGCCTTCAGTCTAGGCTGGCCGCCTGGAACGACTCTCACGACTGATCGCAGGCGCGTGCGGCACCAACGCGTAGCTTCTTGTCGTCTAGCGGGCAGAGTTCTTTCGCGTCTGACGCCGATCTTCAAGCGCGGCGAACAAATCGATGTGACGGCCGAAGGCTGTTGCTGCTTCTGCAGCGCAGGCGCTGATGATGTGTGGCTGTACCTTGCCTTGGGCATCCATGCCTAGTGCATCGAGAGCAGATTTCAGATCGGAATTCGCGCGTGGCATGTCTAGACTTCGCGAATATTCGCTGAAGGCACCGGCGCCGGACGGTAGCGTGGCTGAGCGTTTCAACGCCAACGCCATCAGGCGCCCGCCCTGCAGATCTCCCAGATAGCGGACGTAGACATGGGCAGCCAGCAGAATCGGCGCGTCTTCGGAAAGTACCTCGAGGTGCTTTGCGTAGGCAACAGCGGGCAGGCAGTGTGAGTCAAGTGGGCCAGCGGTGCTGCAGGCGGCCACATCGGCGCGCAGAGCCTCTGCGCGGGCCAGGCCCCCTTCCACAATTCGCCAAAGCTCGGCGAGTGACGCATGCCGCGGGAGCGACCGCTCCATTGTTTCGTAGATTGCGAGCAGGGCGGCAAACCAGTCGAGATAATCCGGCGGGGTGAGATCGCCGCGCAGCAAGGCCGTCATGAACGGGCTGCGCTCCGCTAGGCGATGAAGATCGGTTGTCGCTGCCTTGAGCGAACCGGAAAGCGATTGTGCGTTGGAGTGATTCAAACAGGTGAGCGTGCTGCGGGCGAAACCGTGGTCAGCAGCTGGCGAAACATCTTGGGCGTCGCAGCGACAATTCTGCCCTTGTCGAGATACTGGTCACCGCCGTCGAAGTCGGTGACGAGCCCGCCAGCCTCGCGTACCAGCAGTGCGCCGGCAGCCATGTCCCAGGGCGAGAGGCCCATTTCCCAGAAGCCGTCATACCGGCCGCAGGCCACGTAGGCCAGATCCAGCGCCGCCGATCCGGGCCGGCGCAGTCCAGCAGAGTTCAGTGCGACCGCCTTGAAGGCCTTCAGATACTCGTCGATGTCGCTGTTCTGCCGGAAGGGGAAGCCGGTGCCGATCAGTGCCTCTTCCATCTTAATGCGTTTGGAGACGCGGATGCGGCGTTCGTTGAGGAATGCTCCCGCGCCTTTGGTCGCGGTGAAGAGTTCATTGCGGTTGGGATCGAAAACCACCGCATGGGTCAGCACGCCCTTGCTTTGCAGGGCGATCGATACGCAGTACTGGGGCAAGCCATGCAGGAAGTTCGTGGTCCCGTCCAGCGGGTCGATGATCCAGACGTGTTCGGATGTGCCGGTCTGGCCGCTTTCCTCGGCGAGGAAGGCATGGTCGGGATAGGCTTCGGCAATGGTGCGGATGACCGCCTGCTCGGCGGCTTGGTCGACTTCGGTCACGAAGTCGTTGTGCTGCTTCCGGGTGATGGTGAGCTTGTCGATGTCGAATGAGGCGCGGTTGATGACGGAGCCGGCGCGGCGCGCGGCCTTGACCGCAATGTTGAGCATGGGATGCATGACAAGCCTTGATCTGATGGAATGCAGGTTAAAGAGCAGGGCGCAGTGGCGAAACCGCCGCGCAGGCATAATTTTAATATGAATCCTGCTTCCGGACTGTCCTCGCCACTGGCGAATATTCGCATTGTCCTCTGCCAGACCAGCCATCCAGGCAACATCGGTTCGGCGGCGCGGGCCATGAAAACCATGGGCCTGACCCGCCTCGTGCTGGTAGCACCCAAGCAATTTCCGCACGCGGACGCAGACGCGTTGGCGTCCGGCGCCACCGATGTGTTGGTGGGTGCGACGGTCGTGCCAACGCTGGACGAGGCGCTCGCCGGCACGGTGCTCGCCATTGGCATGACAGCACGGCGGCGCGACCTGTCGCATCGAATGCTGGGTTTGCGCGAGGCCGCCACGGAAATGCTGGACACGAGTGCCACGGGGGAGGTGGCCCTTGTCTTCGGCACGGAAATGTTTGGCCTGTCGAACGAGGAACTGGATCGCTGCCAGCTGGCCGCGCACATTCCAACCAATCCTGATTATTCCTCACTCAATCTGGCCGCGGCCGTGCAGGTTGCGGCCTATGAGCTTTCAATGACTGCGGCGGCGTGGAAGGTGCCCGATGCAGCGGCGCGTGAACTGGCCACGCATGATGAGTTGGAGCGCTTCTACGCGCACCTCGAGCAATCCATGATCGCGACGCGCTTCCTCAACCCCGACATGCCCAAGCGCCTCATGACCCGGCTGCGGCGCCTCTTCTCCCGCGCGCAGCTGGAGAAGGAGGAAGTGAACATCCTGCGTGGCGTGCTGACCGCCAGGGATCGGACGCCGAGGGTCTGACGAATTGTGCCGATCGGCGCAATTCGTGACCGCATTTATGCAGTTCATCGCGCGCCCGTCGCAATTGCGAATATTCGCGATTACAGTTCGCGGCGTTGTTCAATCCCTCAGGAATAAAAACATGCTCAGTAAGTCACTTTGGGTGCCCGTCATGTCGGGCGCCATGCTGGCCACATTGGCCAGTCTCTCCCATGCGCAATCCACCAAGCCGCTGTCGCCCGAGGCGAAACGCGGCGAGCAACTGGTCGCTACTCATGGTTGCCACGATTGCCACACGCCGATGAAGCTGGGCCCGAACGGCCCGGAACCGGACATGAGCCGCGGCTTGTCGGGCCATCCGCAGTCACTGGTGATGCCGCCCCCGCCCAAGCTGCCCGACGGACCGTGGGTCTGGATCGGCTCTGGCACCAATACTGCCTTCGCCGGACCGTGGGGCGTCTCATATTCAACCAACCTCACGTCTGATGCGGAGACCGGCATCGGCAAGTGGAAGGCGCAGGAGTTCGTCGCGGCGATCAAGACCGGCAAGCATCTGGGTGTGTCACGCCCCATCATGCCTCCCATGCCCTGGCAGGCATATCGCCATCTTTCCGAAAAAGATCTGAAGGCGATCTTTGCCTACCTGCAATCGACTGCGCCAATCAAGAACCCGGTGCCGCAGTATCAGCCTCCGGCGAAGCCGTAGGCTCCTTCATCCGCAGCAAGAACGAGGCGGCGGCCATCGTAAGCACCACGATGCCGCCGGCCAAAAATGGGCTGCCGGTGCCGAAGCGCTCGATCAGCGATCCGCCAGCGGCCATTCCCATGCCGAGCCCGCTGACAATGAAGGTCGAAGACCAGGTAAAGGCTTCCGTCGCGTACTTGGCGGGCGCCATGCGCGCGACCAGCATGGTCTGTGCCGTGAGTGCCGGCGCGATGCACATGCCGGCCAGAAATGCCGCGACCGCAAACAGCGGGCGATAGTCCAGCACCGCAAGATGCAGGAGCACCGGCACGGCCATGATGGCCATGGCCCAGGTGTACTGGCGTTCCAGCGGTGCCTTGAAGTGCATGCCGCCGTAGAGTGCGCCCCCGGTTGCGCTGCCGAGTGCATTCAATGCGAGCAGCACGCCCCCGAATGCCGGGCTGCCCATGGCAGTGCCGTAGCCGGGATAGCCCACTTCCATGAGGCCGAAACAGAAGGTGAGCCCAAAGGTCGTGAGAAACAACAGCACCAGTCGTCCATCCGTGAGTGGTCCGAGCAAATGCCGGTCTTCGCTGGGATGGTGCTGCCAATATTTCAGCATGGGCGATGCCATGAAGAGCGCGAACGAGACCACGATCACGCCGACGACCAGCAGGAACGCGGCGCTGGGTGTGCTGGCCGCCAATAACATCGCGACGATGGCGGGTCCTGCAGTGAAGTTGAGTTCAATCATCACCGCGTCGACCGAGTACGCGCGCTTGCGCGTTGGTTCGTCGGCAAAGCGATAGCGCCAGATGGTGCGGGTCAGCACCGTGATCGGTGGTTGAAAGATGCCGGCGGCCGCCGCGCAGGCGACGATCATGGCAAACGGCAGCCCGGCTTTGGCTGCACCGAACAGCAGCAGCATGCTCAACGGCTGCAACGGTCCCAGAATCCACAGCAGTCGCTTGGGCCCGAACCGATCCACCAGCCTGCCGGTGATGGGTGCCGCAATGGCCATCGCCACGAAGTAGGCACCAACCCCGAACCCGGCTTGGGAAAACGAACCCAGCGCTTCGCGCAGGAACATCAACATGGCGAGCGCCACCATGCCAATCGGCATGCGCGACGCGAACGCCGAGAACACCATGCGTAGCACGTCGGGCAAACGCAGGAAGTCGCGGTACTGATTGATGAAGTGGTTCATGGAGACGTGGTAGCGGCCCGGAAGGGCGCGGAAGGGTGCGCGTTGAAATGGACCGCGACCTGAATTGTTGATAATTTTACTCGGGAATAGTAGATTCATCAGCCCGCGACCTTTCCGAATATTCGCAAGCCCATGTTCAGCCGCATTCATGAAGACATCGCCAGCGTGTTCGCACGCGATCCCGCCGCCAAAAGCGCCTGGGAGGTGCTGACGTGCTATCCGGGCATGCATGCGCTGTGGCTGCATCGCCTGTCCCACCGGTTCTGGGGCTGGGGCTTGCGCTGGCTGGCGCGATTCACCTCGCATCTCGGTCGCTGGCTGACAGGCATTGAAATCCACCCGGGCGCCATGATCGGCCGACGTGTATTCATTGATCACGGCATGGGTGTCGTGATTGGCGAGACGGCTGAGATCGGAGACGACTGCACGCTGTATCACGGTGTCACCCTGGGCGGCGTGTCCTGGAACCATGGCAAGCGCCATCCGACGCTGGGCAGGGGCGTGGTCGTGGGTGCGGGTGCCAAGATTCTGGGTCCCTTCACCGTCGGTGACGGCGCAAAGGTGGGCTCTAACTCGGTGGTTGTGAAGGCGGTCCCGCCCGGCGCAACCGTGGTGGGCATTCCGGCGCGGGTGGTCGATGACCACGCGTCCCGCACCGAGGCGGCCCGTATGGCGTTCTCTGCCTACGCCGTGACAGAAGACGAAGATGACCCGCTGAACCGGGTGTTGAACACGCTCGGGCAGCGCACGGATGCGACCCAGGCGCAGATCGATAGCCTGCTGGCAAGGCTCGCTGATTTGGAGAAAAAGCTCGAAGAATCAGCGGGTTCAGACGATTCTGTGCGGCGGGTGGCAGCGGGCTCCAAGTTCTAGTAGTTGACTTCTTTGCTCGGGATTATTAAACTTGAGCAAATTTGTCGGATTAGTGCTTGCGGGCACGTGCCATTGCTGGAAAGCAATTCCTAACCCGGATCTAGGCCGAATCGCACACTGGAGAGAGTGCTCATGAAACTGACCACCAAAGGACGATTTGCCGTCACCGCCATGCTGGATCTGGCGCTGCATTCTGCGCACGGCCCGGTCACGCTGGCAGGCATCAGCGAACGCCAGAAGATTTCTCTCTCCTATCTTGAGCAGCTCTTCGGCAAGCTGCGGCGCCGCGCCATCGTCGAAAGCGTGCGTGGCCCGGGCGGCGGCTACAACCTGGCGCGCGCTGCCTCGGAAGTGTCGGTGGCCGACATCATCATCGCGGTGGAAGAGCCGCTGGATTCCACGCAGTGTGGCGGTCGCGAGAACTGTCTCGGCGACAAACGCTGCATGACGCACGAGTTGTGGGAAAGCCTCAACGCGACCGTCTACACCTATCTGTCATCGGTGAAGCTCTCCCATCTGGTCGAAAACCAGACGGTGCGACCGGTGTCCCTCAACAAAGCCCTGAACAAGTCCGCCAAGCCCATGCTCGGCGCGCGTTCGGCCACGATCATCTGAGTCCCAACCCCATGGAAGCCCGCAAGTACCCCATCTATCTGGACTATTCCGCAACCACGCCGGTGGATCCGCGCGTGGCACAGGCCATGATCCCCTGGTTGACCGAGCACTTCGGCAATCCGGCCAGTCGTTCGCATGGCTTCGGCTGGGAGGCGGAAGAGGCGGTCGAAAATGCCCGCGCTGACGTGGCGAAGCTGGTGAATGCCGACCCGAAGGAAATCATCTGGACCTCCGGTGCCACCGAATCCAACAACCTGGCCATCAAGGGTGCTGCGCAGTTCTACAAGACCAAGGGCAAACATCTGATCACGCTGAAGACCGAGCACAAGGCGGTGCTGGATACGATGCGTGAACTGGAGCGTATGGGATTTGAGGTGACCTATCTGGACCCGGAGCCCAGCGGGCTGCTGGATCTGGAAAAGTTCAAGGCGGCCTTGCGTCCCGACACGATCGTCGTCTCCGTGATGTTCGTAAACAACGAGATCGGCGTCATCCAGCCCATTGCCGAAATCGGCGAAATCTGCCGGAGCAAAGGCATCATTTTTCATGTCGATGCCGCTCAGGCGACCGGCAAGGTGGTCATTGATCTGGAGGCGCTCAAGGTGGACCTGATGAGCTTCTCCGCACACAAGACCTATGGGCCGAAGGGTATCGGTGCGTTGTATGTGCGGCGCAAACCGCGGGTGCGGCTTGAGGCGCAGATGCATGGCGGCGGCCATGAGCGTGGCCTGCGTTCCGGCACCCTGGCCACACACCAGATCGTGGGCATGGGTGAGGCGTTTCGCATCGCGCGCGAGGAAATGGCCACCGAGAGCGAACGCATTCGCATGTTGCGTGACCGCCTGCTCGCCGGCATCAAGGACATGGAAGAGGTCTACGTCAACGGTGACCTTGACCATCGCGTGCCGCACAATCTCAACGTGAGCTTCAACTTCGTCGAGGGCGAATCGCTGATCATGGGCATCAAGGAGTTGGCGGTGTCGTCCGGCTCAGCCTGCACCTCGGCCAGTCTGGAGCCGTCCTATGTGCTGCGTGCGTTGGGTCGCAACGACGAGCTGGCACACAGTTCCATCCGCTTCACGCTGGGCCGATTCACCACGGAAGCCGATATCGATTACACGGTTGCGCTGCTCAAGGAGCGCATCCAGAAGCTGCGCGACATGTCGCCGCTGTGGGAGATGTACAAGGACGGAGTGGACTTGAACACGGTGCAGTGGGCAGCACATTAGAATCAGCAGCATCAGGAGAACAGCATGGCCTATTCAGAAAAAGTCATTGATCACTACGAAAATCCCCGCAACGTCGGTTCGTTCGGCAAGGACGAGCAGGGTGTTGCCACCGGCATGGTGGGTGCGCCCGCCTGCGGCGACGTCATGAAGCTGCAGATCAAGGTCGGACCGGATGGCATCATCCAGGACGCCAAGTTCAAGACCTATGGCTGCGGGTCGGCCATCGCGTCTTCATCGCTGGTCACCGAGTGGGTCAAGGGCAAGACCATTGACCAGGCCATGGAAATCAAGAACACCCAGATCGCCGAGGAACTCGCGCTGCCGCCAGTGAAGATTCACTGCTCCATCCTCGCCGAGGACGCGATCAAGGCTGCCATTGCCGACTACAAGGCCAAGACCGCCGACATGCCGAAAGCGGCCGAGTAAGGAGATCGCGCATGGCCATCACCCTCACCGATCGTGCTGCCAATCATGTCAGCAACTATCTCACCAAGCGGGGCAAGGGCGTTGGTGTGCGCTTTGGCGTGCGCACCACCGGCTGCTCCGGGATGGCATACAAGCTGGAATTTGTCGATGCAGCTGGCGCCGAGGACCATGTCTTCGAAAGCCACGGCGTCAAGGTGTTCGTCGACCCGAAGAGCCTGGCGTACATCGACGGCACGGAGCTCGACTTTGTGCGCGAAGGCCTGAATGAAGGCTTCAAGTTCAACAACCCGAACGAGAAGGACAAGTGCGGGTGTGGAGAGTCGTTCAACGTGTGACGGGCTACTTGCGAATATTCGCAGGGATGCCAGCGAGTATTCGCGATGATGCAAATATTGAGGAGGGGCGGGCAACCGCCCCTCGCCGCTTGTCCGGTTCTGAAGGCATGACCCCAGATTTCAACCAAGACCACTTCTCGCTGTTCGGCCTCCCGCGCCAGTTTGCACTGGACATGGCGCGGCTGGACCAGGCCTATCGCCGCGTCCAAGGGGAAGTGCATCCTGATCGCTTCGCTGGCGGCAGCGACGTGGAGAAACGGCTGTCGATGCAGTGGGCCACGCGCACCAACGAGGCGTATCAGACGCTCCGTAAGCCGGTAGCACGGGCACGTTACCTGCTGGCGCTGGCTGGCGTGGACACGCAGGAAGAGACCAACACCGCCATGCCTGCGGATTTCCTGATGCAGCAGATGATGTGGCGGGAGACCGTGGCCGAGGCGCGAGTCGCGAAGGACATTGGCCAATTGGACGCGTTGCTGCATTCGCTGCGCCAGTCCGAACGCGAGCTGCAGCGCGAATTGGCGGATGCACTCGACGGAACGGCAAGAAATCACGCGCAAGCTGCGTTGCTGGTGCGGAAGCTCCGCTTCATCGAAAAACTGGCGGATGAAATCGGCGCAGCCCAGGAAGCACTGGAACATCATTGAACTGAGCACCATGGCCCTTTTGCAAATTGCCGAACCCGGCGAATCCACCGCACCTCACCAGCACCGTCTGGCGGTCGGCATTGATCTTGGCACCACCAACTCCCTCGTCGCCACAGTGAAGAGTGGAGTGGCAGAAGTGTTGGTCGATCACGATGGTCATGCGCTCCTGCCGTCGGTGGTGCGCTATTTCCCGGACGGTCAGATCAAGGTGGGGCGCGAGGCGCGCTTCTCGCAAAGCGAGGATCCGCAGAACACGATCATTTCGGTGAAGCGTTTCATGGGTCGCGGCGTAGCTGATGTGGCCAAGTACGGTGCGATGCCGTACGTGCTGGAGGATGCGCCGGGCATGGTGCGACTGGCGACCTGTGCCGGCGTGAAGTCGCCGGTAGAGATCTCCGCCGAAATTTTGAAGGTGCTGCGCAGGCAGGCCGAGGAGTCGCTGGCAGGCGAGCTGGTTGGAGCGGTGATCACGGTGCCTGCCTACTTCGACGATGCCCAACGCCAGGCCACCAAGGATGCGGCGCGACTGGCGGGCATCAATGTTCTGCGACTCCTGAATGAGCCCACCGCAGCCGCAATCGCATACGGCCTCGACAATCGCAGCGAGGGCACATTCGCCGTGTTCGATCTCGGCGGCGGCACGTTCGATATTTCCATTCTCAGGCTGAGCCGCGGTGTCTTTGAAGTATTGGCGACCAGCGGCGATTCAGCGCTCGGCGGCGACGATTTCGATCAGGCGATCCTCTCCCATTGGCGAAAGGTCCAGGGCCTCGCCTCGGCCAACCAGAAGGACACGCGGCGGTTGCTCATGGAAGCCCGGGCAGTCAAGGAGCGGCTCACGCTTGATGCGGAAGCGCATGCCAGCGTGGACTTGTCCTATGGGCAACGTGTGTCTCTGTCGCTGTCCCAGGCTGAATTCCACGAGCTGACCGCGGGGCTCGTGCAACGCACGCTGGCGCCCGTGCGTCGCGCGATGCGCGATGCCGGGCTTGCTGTCGGCGATGTCGATGGCGTGGTCATGGTCGGCGGCGCGACGCGAATGCCGCACGTGCAGCGCGCGGTGGCTGATTATTTCGGCAAACAGCCGTTGAACAATCTCGATCCCGACAAGGTGGTGGCGCTGGGTGCTGCCATCCAGGCCAACATTCTCGCGGGCAATCGCAGCGCCGACGAAATGCTGCTGCTCGATGTGATTCCGCTTTCGTTGGGTCTTGAGACCATGGGCGGGCTTACCGAGAAGGTCATCCCCCGCAATGCGACCATTCCCGTGGCGCGCGCCCAGGAGTTCACCACCTTCAAGGACGGCCAGACTGCCATGGCGATCCACGTGGTGCAGGGCGAACGTGAACTGGTCAGTGACTGCCGCTCACTGGCAAAGTTCGAGTTGCGCGGCATTCCGCCCATGGTGGCCGGCGCGGCGCGCATCCGCGTCACCTTCCAGGTGGATGCGGATGGGCTATTGTCGGTGACCGCCGAGGAAACCACCTCTGGTGTCGTGGCCAGTATCGCCGTGAAGCCGTCATACGGGTTGTCGGATGATGAAATCGCGACCATGCTCCAGGCCGGGTTCCGCCATGCTGAGGCGGACATGGCTGCGCGGACGTTGGCGGAACAGCGCACGGAAGCTGAGCGGCTTCTTGAAGCGTTGCGCGCAGCATTGCGTGCAGATGGCGCATCGCTGCTGAATCCGAGCGAGCACGCAGGCATTGAGGCGGCGATGCAGGCGCTGGAAAGTGTTGCGGGCAGTGCCGATCACCGCGCCATCAAGGCTGGCATCGAACATCTGTCGCATGCAACGGAAGAATTCGCCGCAAGGCGCATGAACAAGAGCGTCGCGGCTGCGCTGACCGGCCGCAAACTGGAAGAGATCCAATCGACATGACTCGCATTACCGTACTCCCTCACGAAGCGATCTGCCCCAACGGGGCTGAGTTCGATGCTGCACCTGGCACGACAATCTGCGATGCGCTGCTGGCCAACAAGATCGACATCGAGCATGCGTGCGAGAAATCCTGCGCCTGCACGACCTGCCATGTGGTGGTCCGGCAGGGATTCGATTCGCTGGGTGAAGCGGCCGAAAAGGAAGAGGATCTGCTCGATCGGGCATGGGGTCTGGAGGCGACTTCGCGGTTGTCGTGTCAGGCGCGGGTGGCGGACGAGCCGTTGGTGCTCCAGATTCCCAAGTACACGATCAACCACGCATCGGAGGGAAAGCACTGATGAAGTGGACCGACACGCTAGACATTGCAATCGCGCTGTACGACAAATTCCCTGGCACGGATCCGAAGACCATTCGCTTTACCGACCTGCATCGGTGGGTGTGCGAACTGGAAGATTTTGATGACGATCCGGCACGCAGCGGCGAAAAGATTCTGGAAGCTATCCAGATGGCCTGGATCAGCGAGGCTGAATAGCGCTATCGATGAGCTCGCCGCCCCTGCGGCGGTTGTTGAAGCCACAAAAAAAGGGGGCAGCCGATTAGGCTGCCCCGCAAGGCGCACTCTCGAATACTCCGGAGGAGAACCTTCTGCTGAAGCGGGGACCTATCCACTGCAGCAGGACGCCCAGGGAGGGAGGGCGAACCAAAAGTATTCGAGAAGATATAAGCATTTGCCGTGCCAACTATTTTTTTCTTTTTCTTTCAGAGGGTTGGGATGGGCATCTAGATCTTTTCCGTATGATCAGACGCCAGCTTGTCTCCAAATCCCGACGCCAACGGCAATGACTACGCAACTGATTGATTTGCAAGCGAGTGCGCTGTCTCCAAATCCCGACGATGGCTCCTGGCTCAGGATACCGGCGCCTTGAACTGCGCCGGTTCCAGGCCGTGGCGCTGAAGCAACTTGTAGAACTCCGTTCGATTGCGCTTCGCCAGTCGAGCAGCTTGGCTCACGCTGCCTTCCGTGAGCTTCAACAGTCGAGTGAGGTAATCGCGCTCGAAGCGCTTGCGCGCCTCTTCGAATGAGTCGACATCGTTCAACTCGACCTGCATCGCCTGTTCCACCCATTTGGCTGGAACAATCTCGGTGTTGGTGAGTGCTACCGCCTGCTCCACGACGTTGAAGAGTTGGCGAATGTTACCGGGCCAAGCAGCTTTGACCATCAACTCCATCGCATCCGGCGCGAATGACTTCACCGTGTTGCAATAACGCTCGTTAAGGCGGCGCAGGAAGTGCTGTGCGAGCAGGGGAATGTCCTCGCGGCGCTCCGTCAGAGCTGGCAGACGCAGGGTGACGACGTTGAGGCGATAGTAGAGATCTTCCCGGAAGCTGCCTTCGCTTTTGGCGGCTGTGAGGTCACGATGGGTCGCGGAGATGACCCGGACATCGACAGGAACGGTTTTCGTGGCACCCACTGGCCGGACTTCACGTGTTTCCAGCACCCGAAGGAGCTTCACCTGCAACGGCAGCGGCATGTCGCCAATCTCGTCCAGGAAAAGCGTGCCGCCATTCGCGTCCAGGAAGAGACCGCGATGATCCACGATAGCGCCCGTGAAGGAGCCCTTCTTGTGTCCGAAGAGTTCGGATTCGAGCAGATTCTCCGGGATGGCACCGCAATTGATCGCGACGAACGGCCCGTCTGCACGCTTGCTGGCACGGTGCAAGGCCTTGGCAAGGACTTCCTTGCCGGTGCCGCTTTCGCCCTGGATGAGAATGCTGGCGTCGCCCTGGGCAACGCGCTCCGCGCGTCCAAGCAGATCCTCCATGAGCGGACTGCGCGTGATGATGTCGGCGCGCCATGCGGAGTCGTTGTGAAACTCCGGCACTGCGGACCCATGAATCCGCAACGCCTGCTCAATCTGCTTCAGCAGCTCATTGGGATCGTAGGGTTTCGTGAGGTAGCCAAAGACGCCTTGGCGCGTGGCTGTCACCGCTTCGGGAATCGTGCCATGGGCGGTGAGGATGATGACGGGAATGCCGCCGTGACTGGCTTCGATCTCGCGGAAGAGCTGCATGCCGTCCATGCCGGTCATGCGCAGGTCAGTCACAACGAGATCAGGGCGTTCAGCAGCAAGTAGCGCAAGCGCGCGCTCTCCGCTTTCAGCGGTTGCGACGCGATACCCTGTCGCCTTCAGGCGCAGGGCAAGGAGCTTCAGCAGATCGGGGTCGTCGTCGACGAGGAGCAGGTAACCTTTGGAATTCGGCATCGATGGGGAGTGATTGGAATTATCTCCCTCGCTTGAGAATGCTTTGTTCCATCATCATGAAGGCGTTGATCTTGTTCTGGAGGTCGTCAATTTGACGGCGCATCTGCGCCGCCTTCGCTTCACTGGCTTCCTGGCTGCGCTGGGCATCGCGCAGTCTGTTCTGGGTGCTGGCAAGCGTTTCCTTCATGCGCTTGCGGTCCTGCATGTCGCGGGCAACGAGCAGCGCAAAGGCGCGCAACTCGGGTTTGGTCCCGCGAGATTCTTCAAAAAGCGGCTGCAACAGCGCGGTGATGTCCTGTTCCTGGACGTTGGGCTGGTCAGCCATCACCAGTGCAAGCTTGAGGGTCGCGACGTCATTGCCGGCCTCATGCAGGCGACGCTGCTCACGCAATTCCGCAGCCAGATCGTCGGCCGACATCTGGCGTGCCTTCAGCACATACGCCATCAGCCCTTCCATCTCGCTGCCTGCGGAGGCAGTGGCCGGCACTGAAACCGGCGCAGCAATTTCCTGCGCGGTCGCTGGCAGACCGGCGAGAGCCAGCGCGCCCAGGGCGAACGCTGCCAGGGCCTTCAGCGGGCGTGCGTTGAACGACGGATTATTCGGAGTGCGCTGCATATTGCGAATGGTCAGACCGTGGGGTGCCATGCGTCGGGATGTAGTTACTCGCGAGGATACCTGTACATTCGGCGTGCTGGCAACCGGTTTTTTGGGGAGGACGCTCCCCGGGTGCTCCCATGCCGGCCCCACGCGTGCCCGCTCATCAGTCCAGCTCCGGCTCAGGGGCGTTGCTGCAGGCTTTTTTCCAGGTCGCGCATGGCTGCGAGCTTGCGCTCCAGGTCGTCGATCTGGCGCTTCAACGCATCCACCCGAACCTGCTGGGACTCCTGTTCGCGCCTGGATTCCCTGTTTCGGGTCATCGAATGAGTCTGTAGTTCGCGATTTCGCCGACGTTCGGCGATGATCGACGTAAGAAGAACGCCGATACCGCGAAGTTGGTCCTCATCGTTGTTGGCTTGGGACGGCTCTGCAAGCGCTTGAATTTCCTGATCTTCTCCGCCGGCAGCCCAGAGAGTCAGGGCCGTCCGGAGTCGATTCTCATAGCTTGGCACCTCTTTCGCCCGCAGACGGTTCTGCGCCAGTTCGGCCTGAAGTTGGGGTGGGGTGAGCAGGCGAACGCGAGTGACATGCATGGCCAGATCCACCTCTGGTCGAACCACGGCGGTGACTGGCGAGCCCAGACCAGCTGTGGGGCTGGGTGCGGGCTGCGTCACCGGGGCGGGAGCATGTTGGGTCATGCATCCTGCCGGCGCAAGGATGGAAATAATCAGGAAAAGCCGATAAATGAAGGAAGTTAGCTTCACTTTGAGCGCTTTTAGCAGCAATTCACCGCGGCAGTACGATCCGAAAGTGGGCCCCGATGCCGGCGGCTGTGCTGAGACTGTGGCTCATCAGGCTGACAGTCCCTTTATGGAGCGCCACGTAGTCGCGAACGATCGCAAGGCCCAGCCCCGTTCCTTTGGCAGTTGCCGCGCCCTTTCCGCGGAAGAAGGGCTCGAAGATGCGGTCGGCATCTTCCGGTGGAATCCCGGGTCCCTGATCCATGACCTCAATGACGGCGTGTTTCGGATCCTGGCTCAGCCTGATCTGGATGATTCCGCCGTGGGGCGAGTACTTGATTGCGTTGGACAGCAGGTTGTCCATGAAGACGCGGACCTTTTCCTGGTCTGCGGGAACCACAACTGTTTCGCCTTTCAGATCGACCACCAGTTCCTTGGACACCAGGGCGATCTTTTGGGCGGCAACAACCTGCTCGATGATCTCGCGCAGTGAGAGCGGCTTGATGTCCAGTGTCGCCCGATTGTTTCGGGCTGCGCTGTGGTGCAGAAGATCCTGTATCAGCCGTTCCAGCGCCAGGCTGTTTTGCTTGAGAATTCTTGCAACTTCCTTCTGCTCCGGGGTGAGCTGGCCCAACACCTCGTCGCTCAGCAGGTCAGACCCTTCGCAGAGGGCGGTGAGGGGTGTCTTCAGCTCGTGCGACACATGCTGCATGAATCGCGTTTTCTGCTCTTCCAGGTCGATCAGGCGCCGGCGCAGCCAGTCCAGCTGCTCCCCAAGATGCGCAATGTCGGCCGGCCCGCTGATCTTGATGCGACGATTCAGCCGGCCCTCGCCGAGCTTCCGTATGGCCCGGTCCAGATCGCGGATCGGGGTGGAGAGCAGCCAGATGAAGCCGGCGATGAGCAGCAGTGCAGAAGGCACCATGGCGAGCAGCTGCCAGATCACCTGAGTGCGGGAGCGGGCGGCATAGTCCTTGAGCGCTTCGACTTCCTGATCAATGAGCGCCACGAGCGAGGTGTTCAGCGCCGACACTTTCTCCGAAAGCGCTGCGAAGTCGCCGCCGAGCTGTTGGGCAAGTTCCGGACTCGCGCTGCCGGCGCCGATGACGGCATTCAGGCGACGCTCGCGCTGCAAAATGTCCTCGAGCACGGCCACCTGGTCCGCGTTCAGCCTGCGGCTGCGGAACTGGTCGGCCACCTGCAGGAACTGTGTGCGGGCATTGCGATAGCCTTCGAGGAACGCCGCGTCGTTGAAGATGGCGTACTGCCGCGCGTAGCGTTCCATCGAAGTCACGCTTGCAGCCAATGCCCGCCCTGACTGGGTTGCCTGGGCGGCGTTGTAGACCGCCTGCTGGCTTTGCTCCGACAGCTTGCCGATGGACCAGGCGTTTGACACCAGGCCCAGGATCAGCGGCAGCGCCACGATCAGGAAACCGACAAGCAACAACGACAGGAAGGATTTTGGGTAACGGAATTTCATGGTCCCGATGCTGGTGCGGCCTGCCCCATGCGAGTGTTCGACGTGGGGCATTATGCCCAAGACCGGCAAGTTCCAATCCAGTCGATGGCGTGGCGATGGGCGGGTGGTAAAATTCGCCGGCACGCAAAGCTGCCTCGCGAATATTCGCATCGCCAGCATTGCCCCGAAATTTGGCGGTTGTCCTTTTGCCACACGCCGAACCACTCATTCTGCCCGTCCGGACCCCCCCCATCATGGCTGACTACGAATCCGAAACCACCCAATTCCTGCGCGACCTCATGAAGAAGAACCCGGGTCTGGAGGCCATGCAGCGTGAGAATCGTGCGACCTGGTGGGATCGCAAGCTCGACGCCGATGAGCAGCGTCGCTTTCAGGCGGCTGAAGAGGCCAAGCCGGCCTACGCCTACTTTCCGGTGCCCAAGCCGCCGAAATCAGCCGGCTGACCGAGGCCTGCGCCAAAGTTTTTTGGCGGTACCGGGAGCCCCCGGCGTCCCCGCCTCAATTTTTGCTGCTTGAATTTTCGGGTGCGATCCCTATTTCCGCCCCGATCTGTCCCATTTTGCTTACGGAGTCAGCATGAACGCCACCACCGCCCAGACCCCTGCCAAGGAGACCTTGTCGTTCCAGACCGAGGTCAAGCAGCTGTTGCAACTGATGATCCATTCGCTCTACTCGAACAAGGAAATCTTCCTGCGCGAGCTGATTTCCAACGCTTCTGACGCCGCCGACAAGTTGCGCTTCGAGGCCGTCACCCAGCCGGGCCTGCTGGAATCCGATGCCGACCTCAAGGTCCGCGTCAGCGTGGACAAGGCGGCACGCACCCTGACCATCACCGACAACGGCATCGGCATGTCGCGCGATGAGGTCATCGCCAACATCGGCACCATCGCCCGTTCCGGCACGCGCGAATTCTTCAAGACCCTGACCGGCGACCAGGCCAAGGATGCGCATCTCATCGGCCAGTTCGGTGTCGGCTTCTATTCGGCGTTCATCGTCGCCGACAAGGTGACCCTGGTCACCCGCCGCGCCGGATTGTCTGCGACCGATGCCGTGCGCTGGGAATCTGATGGCACTGGCGAATTCACTCTGGAGCCGGTCGAGAAAGCGTCCCGCGGCACCGAAATTACCCTGCATCTCAAGGAAGGCGATGACGGCTTCCTCGATGACTGGCGCGTGAAGTCGGTCATCCGCAAGTACTCGGACCACATCCAGATTCCGGTCGTGATGAAAGGCGAGGGCGAGAGTGCGGAGGATGAAACGGTCAACCGGGCCAGCGCACTCTGGACGCGCCCGCGCAACGAAATCACTGCCGAGCAGTACGAGGAGTTCTACAAGCACGTCGCCCATGACTGGGAAAAGCCGCTTGCCTGGTCGCATGCGAAGGTCGAGGGCAAGCAGGAGTACACGCAGCTCCTGTACATTCCGGGCCGTCCGCCCTTTGATCTGTTTGATCGCGACCGCAAGCATGGCGTGAAGCTTTACGTGCGTCGCGTGTTCATCATGGAAGATGCCGAGCAGCTGTTGCCGCGCTATCTGCGCTTCGTGAAGGGTGTGGTCGACTCCAACGACCTGCCGCTCAACGTGTCGCGCGAAATCCTGCAGGAAAGCCGTGATGTCGATGCCATCCGCGCCGGATGTACCAAGAAAGTTTTGGGTCTGCTGGAGGAGTTGGCAAATAGCGCGGACGCTGCGGACAAGGAGAAATTCGCCACGTTCTGGAAGTCCTTCGGCCGCGTATTCAAGGAAGGCCTGGCCGAAGACCCGGCCAACCGGGAGCGCATCGCCAAGCTCTGCCGCTTCGCCAGCACGGCCGTCGAGGGGGACGAGCAGGGCACCGGCTTTGCCGACTATGTGGCCCGCATGAAGCCCGGACAGGACAAGATCTACTACGTCACCGGCGACAGCCTCTCCGCCGCACGCAACAGTCCGCACCTGGAAGTCTTCCGCAAGAAAGGTGTCGAGGTATTGCTCTTCACCGAGCCGGTCGACGAATGGTGGCTGGGCACATTCGAGGAATTCGAAGGCAAGAAGCTGGTGTCGGTGGCCAAGGGCGATCTCGATCTCGGTGCGCTGGCCGACGAATCCGAGAAGAGGGCGCAGGAGGCCGTGGCGGAGGAACTGAAGCCGCTGGTGGAAAAGATCCAGACCTCGCTGGGTGAGCGGGTCAAGGCGGTGCGCGTGACCCATCGCCTGACCGAGTCCCCGGCCTGTCTGGTGGTGGATGAGCATGAACTCTCGGGCAACCTCGAACGGCTTCTGAAGGCGGCCGGTCAGAAAGTGGATCGCACCGCGCCCATTCTCGAAATCAACCCCGACCATCCGCTCATCAAGCGGTTGAAGAGCGATCTGGAGAGCCAGCAGTTCGGCGACTGGTCACTCGTGCTATTCGACCAGGCGCTGCTGGCGGAAGGCGGGCAACTGGACGACCCGGCCGGTTTCGTGAAGCGCCTGAATGCGCTGATCCTGAATCGCTGAAGTCGTCTGTGACGGGCGCTCGCTCTGGCGGCGAGCGCCCTGCATGCATCAATCGGCTGCGCGCGGGTCTTGCGAGTCGTGTGGACGAGGCGTAGGGTAATGAAGTCCGCCGCATAGGGCGGACGTCAGACACAGGAGCACGCCATGAAACGACTCATGCCGCCCATGTTCCTTGCCGCATTGCTCTCAACCTTTGCAGCCACGCTGCTGCTCACCGGTTGCGCCAACTTACCCGACACCTCCGCAGAGCGCTCCGTAGACGACGCCAAGGTGCAGGCCGTTGAACGCGCCGCGCGCGCCAACGGCGTGACCATTCGCTGGGTGAACTACCCGCTCAGATAACGCGACTCGCGCGGGGTTTCACCCTACCGGACGTGCCGGCACCACCGCCACGGTGAGCCGCGACACGCAGACCAGCTTTGCGTCTTCGTTTTCGATGCGGATCTCCCACACATGGGTGCTGCGGCCCACGTGCAGCGGGCGCACAGTGCCAGTCACGATGCCGGACGTCACGCCGCGGACATGGTTGGCATTGATCTCGATGCCGACCGCCGCATTCACCTTGGGGTCGAGGCACAACATGCTGGCCACGCTGCCCAGTGTTTCCGCCAGTGCCACGGACGCGCCGCCATGCAGCAGGCCATAGGGCTGATGGGTGCGCGCATCCACCGGCATCGTGGCACGCAGGTAGTCGTCACCCGCTTCGATGAAATTGATGTCGATGTGACCGACCAGCGTGTTCTTGCGAAAGCTGTTGATGTAGGCGAGGTCGGGTGGGTGTTTCCAGATCACGCGGATTCTCCTTTATGGGGATTGGGCCAGCGCCCAGTCAATGTGTTCGCAAACGAGGCTGGTCGCACTGTCACGACGCGCAGCCAGTGCGGTGCGAATATTCGCACGGGTCGCCGGGTCCGTCTTCGCAGAGCGCAGCGCGTTGCCCAGCGCCACCGCGATGTTGCGCAGCCAGCGCTCATGGCCGATGCGGCGGATCGCACTGCCTTCGGTGAAGCGCAGGAACTCGTCCTCGCTCCACGCGAATATTCGCAACAGCGAGACATCGTCCAGTCCGCCGCGCACGGCGAAGTCGGGCACGCCGGCATCACGCGCGTACTTGTTCCAGGGGCAGACCAGCTGGCAATCGTCGCAGCCGTAGACGCGGTTGCCGATGAGCGGCCTGAACTCGACCGGGATTGCGCCGGCGAGCTCGATGGTGAGATAGGAAATGCAGCGGCGCGCATCCAGCTGATAGGGCGCCACGATGGCCTGCGTCGGGCAGACATCGATGCAGCGCGAGCAGGTGCCGCAGTGATCCTCGACCGGCGCATCGTGGTCAAGATTGAGATCTGTGTAGAGCTCGCCCAGGAAATAGAACGAGCCGGCGTCACGGGAGAGCAGCAGGGTGTGCTTGCCACGCCAGCCGAGCCCTGCACGTTGGGCCAGCGCCACCTCCATCACGGGTGCGGAGTCGGAGAAGGCGCGATGACGGAACGGGCCGACACTTGCCTCGATGCGCTCGGCCAGCTTCTGCAGCCGCTGGCGCATGACCTTGTGATAGTCGCGCCCAAGCGCGTAGCGGGAGATGAAGGCCGCCTCGGGATCGTTGATGACCGACCAGCTCTCCTTCGCGTCAGTCGGCCGGTAATTGAGGCGCACGCTGATGATGCTCACCGTGCCCGGCACCAGTGCCTGCGGCCGCGCGCGCGTCCCGCCGTGGCGCTCGAAATACGCCATCTCGCCGTGCCGGCCCTGCGCCATCCAGTCGAGGAGCAGCGCCTCCTCTTCGGCCAGATCGACGCCGCCAATGCCGACGGCGTCAAAACCGACTTCGCGGCCCCAGGCCTTCACGGCGGCTGACAATTGCGCGGGCGAGTCATGCATGGGGCGTTGCAGTCAGGTTGGCGGATCAAAAAGTGGGGATGAGTGCGCTAAGCGGAAGCGGGCGCCATCATGCCACGCGTGCCTCGCGCTAACATGCGGGTCCTTCGAAAGAGCCCCTTCATGACGTTGCGCATTCCTCTGGCGGACACCCCCGCGACCGAACGGCTCGGTGCCGATCTGGCACCCCGTCTCGCACCGGGCATGGTCGTCTTTCTCTCCGGCGACCTGGGTGCCGGCAAAACCACGCTGACCCGGGGGCTGCTCCGGGCGCTCGGCGTTACCGGCCGGGTGAAGAGCCCGACGTATTCTCTTGTTGAAGTTTATGCAGTTTCTAGCTTAAACTTGTATCACTTTGATTTTTATCGGTTCAGTGAATCCAGTGAATGGTCGGACGCGGGGTTTCGCGATCTCTTCGGCGGCGGCAATGTCTGCCTCGTGGAATGGCCGGAAAAAGCGGCGGGACAACTGCCCCCGCCAGACCTCTGGATTCGTCTCGAACATGTCGGCGACAGCCGTCTGGCCGACCTCTCCGCACACAGTCATGCAGGCGAGCGATGCTTAGCCGCGCTGTCCGCTTCAGCACCTCAGGTGCCCTCCGCCTCGTCCTGATCAGCTTCCTGATTGCCGCGGCACCGGCCTTCGCCGCTGTCTCGCTTATCGCCACGCGCGTCTGGCCCGCCGCCGAATACACCCGCGTCACCTTCGAAGCCCGCCAGCCGGTCAAGTACCAGATGCAGGTGCTGCAGAACCCGACCCGGCTCGTCGTGGACCTCGAAGGCGTCGAACTCAACGCTGAACTGTCTGACTTGGCCAAGCGTGTGGCCGAGGACGATCCCTACATCAAGAGCGTGCGCGTCGGCCGGTTCAAGCCCACCGTCGTGCGCGTGGTGTTCGACCTCAAGGCCGACGTGAAGCCGGGCATCTTCTCTCTGGCGCCGGCCGGCGAATACAAGCACCGCGTCGTGCTGGACATCTATCCGTTCAACCCGCCCGATCCGCTGATGGCGCTGGTCAACGCCACCGAGGCCGAGCGTGAATCCTCTGCTGCCCAACGACCCGAGACGGTTGCCCTGAAGCCAGACACCGAACTCAAAGAACTCAAGGATGCGCCCCCGATCAACGCGCCACCCGAGGGCAAGCCCTCCGCGAAGCCAGAGCCGGCACAGCAGTCAAAATCGCCGGCCGGTGTCGCGGAGTCCCCTCAGCAGAAACCTCTTGAGAAGGGGAAGAAGCCAGGGGTGGCGCGTCTGATCACTGTCGTTGTCGATGCAGGTCACGGCGGGGAAGATCCCGGCGCCCGTGGACGCAAAGGCACCAAGGAAAAGCACATCACGCTGACCATCGCCAAGCGGGTGAAGGCGCTGATCGATGCCGAGCCGGGCATGCGTGCGGTACTTACCCGCGACGGAGACTACTTCATCGCCTTGCATGAACGCGTAAACAAGGCGCGAAAAGTGCAGGCTGACATCTTCGTCTCCATCCATGCCGATGCCTTCATGCAGCCACATGCGAACGGCTCGTCGGTCTTCGCGCTCTCAGAGCGAGGCGCCACGTCTGTCGCCGCACGCTGGCTGGCCCAGCGCGAGAACGAAGCCGACCTGATCGGCGGGGTGAATCTCGACGTGAAAGATCCCTACCTCGCCAAGACACTGCTGGACCTGTCGCAGACCGCGACCATCAATGACAGCCTGAAGCTGGGCAAGGCCGTGCTGGGCGAAATGGGCGAGATCAATCGCCTGCACAAGCCGCACGTCGAGCAGGCTGGCTTTGCCGTGCTGAAGGCGCCTGACATTCCCTCCATCCTCGTCGAGACGGCGTTCATCTCGAACCCGGAAGAAGAGAAAAAGCTGAACGATCCCAAGTATCAGGACAAGATGGCAGAGGCCATCGTGTCGGGCATCAAGGCCTACTTTGCCAAGAACCCGGCGCTGTCGCGGCAGACGACGGTGGCGGCGGTCAAGTAGAGTTATACGGCGCTTGGCGATCGCTCAGGCCTTTGACTTCAGCAACACTACCTTCGCACCTGCCTGAACCATCAATGCGGCGACCACTGCCGCGCTGAAGGCAACGCCAATTCCCCATGGCACCAATGCCAGCGCCAGCACCACGCAGAAGGTGATGAACGCATAAAAGCCCGCCGCCATGCCACGCAGCAGTTGCGTGGTGAAGGCGGCGCCGGCGTGGCGATGACTGAACACCGCGAGAACGGTTCCGAGTATCGGGAACATCGCAACGAGGCCGGACAGACGCGGCCCCAGGGAAGATGCGGACCAGGTCGCCATGAACACCAGTGTCGCGCCCGCCACCATGCGGACAACCAGCTCGGTCTTGGGCATCGGGCCGGGCGCTGACGCTGACGTGACTTGCGGAAACAGCTTCGGCGCGACCACGACCAGCGCCAGGCTCATCAATGCCGCAACCACCACGCCGGGTGCCAGCCAGGCCAGGAGGGCGATGGCCACACAGTACGCCGCCGCAGCGGCCAGCAGGCAGAGTGGCCAGCGGTGCCGCATCGCAGTCCATGAATACGCCGCGCTGAAGACGATCGAT
The DNA here is from genome assembly GCA_033764435.1 of Burkholderiales bacterium. Taxonomy (GTDB): domain Bacteria; phylum Pseudomonadota; class Gammaproteobacteria; order Burkholderiales; family Usitatibacteraceae; genus JAEUMY01. The sequence goes on along the minus strand of JANRIX010000070.1, from coordinate 2,497 downwards.
CCGCATACCGCGGACGCGGTGGCCACGGCGGCTTCCGCAGCGAATGCAGCACCTTGCTCTCGCGCCATGAAGAACAGGATCGGTCCCGCCACCACCGGCAGCCCGGACAGCCACCCTGCGATAGCCGGCCCCCAGCGCTGCCCGGCGAGCGAAATGCCGAGGATGAAAGCCGGCACGATGGCCAGCTTCAATGCCAGCATCGCGCTCACTGCTTCTGGGCGGCTTTGCGCATTGAATCCAGCGTGGCAGTGGGGGTGATGGCCTGCGGGTCGATGCGCAGTTCCAGCAGCGCGGGACCCTTCCCGGCGCGGGTGTGGGCCAGGGCGCGATCGAAAGCGGGTGCGAACTGGCTGGTGTCTTCGACCACCTCACCCATTGCGCCAAACGCACGCGCATAGGCCGCGAAGTCCGGGTTGACCAGTTCCGTACCCTGCACGCGCGCGGGATAGGTCTTTTCCTGGTGCATGCGGATGGTGCCGTACATGCCGTTGTTGATCACGAGGAAGATTGTGCCCGCGTTGTACTGCACGGCGGTGGCGAGTTCCTGGCCGTTCATCAGGAAGCAGCCATCACCGGCAAAACACACTGCATCGCGGTGCGGCGCCACGATCTTTGCCGCAACCGCCGCCGGCGCGCCGTAGCCCATGGCGCCGGAGGTCGGTGCCAGCTGGGTCTTGAAGCCACGGAAGCGGTAGTAGCGATGCAGCCAGGTCGCGTAATTGCCCGCGCCGTTGGTGAGGATGGCATCAGCGGGCAGCGTCGCGTTGAGGTGCTTCATCACCTCGAACATCTGCACCTTGCCCGGAATGGTGACCGGTGCCTGCCAGGCTTCGTAGTCGGCGCGCGCAGCTTGCGAATATTCGCGATACGCATCCTTGGGCAGTTTCACCTGGTCCAGCATGGCGATGAATTCCGGCATGCCCGAGTTGATGAGCAGTTCGCCCTGATACACGCGGCCCAGCTCGCTGGCGCCGGTGTGGACATGGATCAGCTTCTGCTTGGGCACGGGAATGTCGATCAGCGTGTAGCCGCTCGTCGTCATTTCACCCAGACGCGGACCGAGCACCAGCAGCACATCGGCGTCTTTCACGCGCGCAGCCAGTTTGGGGTTGATGCCGATGCCGACGTCACCGCAATACAGCGGGTGATTGTTGTCGAAACAGTCCTGGAAGCGGAACGCACACGAGACAGGCAGTTGCGAATATTCGCACCAGCGCATGAACTGCTCGCGGGCCTCGGCGGTCCAGCCGCTCCCGCCCAGAATGGCGAGCGGTTTCTTTGCGCCGGCGAGCAGGGATTGCAACTGCTGCATCTGTCCTGCGGAGGGACTCGCCTGCACGACGGGCGCCTTGCGAATATTCGCTGGTGCAGTGGCAGTGGTCAGCATGTCTTCAGGCAGCGCCAGCACCACCGGTCCCTTGCGTCCCGACTGCGCGACATGAAATGCATGGCTTACGTATTCCGCCACGCGATCCGCGCGATCGATCTGCCCCACCCACTTGGCTAGCGGGCCAAACATCTGGCGATAATCCACTTCCTGGAACGCCTCGCGGTCGGTGCAGTCGCTGCCGATCTGGCCGATGAACAGGATCATCGGTGTCGAATCCTGGAACGCGGTGTGCACGCCGATGGAGGCATTGGTGGCGCCGGGCCCTCGCGTGACCATGCAGATGCCGGGCTTCCCGGTCAGCTTGCCGTAGGCCTCGGCCATGTTGGCGGCACCCCCTTCCTGGCGGCAGACGATGGTCTTGATGCGGTCGTTGACGTCGTGCAGGCCGTCGAGCACGGCGAGATAGCTTTCACCAGGCACGCAGAACACGTGATCGACATCCTGTTGCACGAGTGCGTCGACCAGCACGTGGCCAGCGAGGCGGGTGGAATTTGAGGTATTGGAATTGGACATTTCAGAGGAGAGCGGGGGAGCGAAACAATTCATTTACAGAACGCAACAAGGGATTTACCGCAGGGCGCTGGAATACGAACCACCAAATTCCACCACCAAGGATGCTTCCCATGATGCAGTTCCGTTCCGTCCTGACCGGCTTCATTTCGACGCTGCTGGTGCTGACCCTTGCCGCCTGCACGGCGGAGGGCCAGAAGAGCAACGTTTCCAAGCTGCGCGTGTTCAATGCCGTGCATGAATCCAGCGCGCTCAGGGTCAATGCCAGCGAGGACGGCGATATTGTCGCCCAATTGAGCCCGGCCACGCTCGCGGCCTACAAGGAGGTGAAGAGCGGTTCGCAAACCCTCAAGGTCTACACCAATGCCGGCACCCAGATTCTCGAGTCGTCGGCAAACCTGCCCCAGGACGGCAAGCAGCTGCTGGTCATTGCCGGCACGCTGGGCAACTACCAGGGTTATCTGGTCGATGACAGCTATTCCAGCCCGGCCGATGGGAAGGCGCTGGTCCGCGTCATGCACAGCGCGATTGGTGTCGGCACGCTGGACGCCTATCTCACCTCTCCTTCCGAGGACATCACCCAGGTCAACGCCACGG
>JANRIX010000068.1:0-3551 GCA_033764435.1 Burkholderiales bacterium | reverse complement strand
CGAACTGCAACTCGATCACCGCATTGCAATCGAAACGCAGGCCCTGATCGATGAAGGACAGGACGGGCATGAGGGTGTGGCTGCCGCGATCCGTCGGCGCGAGGCAGCGAGCAGCACGGCAAGCCTCGGCTATCGGCTCGTCGATGCTCAAAACAGACCCGTAGCGGGATCGCTCGATACGATTGTCCCGTCAAAGCCCGGCTATGTCGAGCTGCTGCCTTACAAGTTGGGCGGCGAGGAGCGGATCGCGCAAACGCTGACCACCGCCCTCCCGGGTGGCTACCGGCTGCTTGTCGGAGCGGATCGCGCCGCAATCGACGAGATGGACATCCGCTTCATCCAGCTGTTTCTCGGCGCATTCGGCGCGATGCTGCTACTCGGCATCGGTGCGGCTTGGCTGGTGGGTATCGTCACACGCCGCCGCCTTGCCCGCATCGATCAGACTGCGGCTGCGATCATTGCTGGCGATCTGTCGCGGCGGGTTCCCTTAGCCGGGGCCGGCGACGAGTTCGACGGCGTGGCTACGACGCTCAACCGGATGCTCGACCGGATCGCCGGCCTGATGGAGAACCTGCGCCAGGTCTCAAGCGATGTTGCCCACGACCTGCGCACGCCGCTGACACGCTTGCAAAACCGGCTCGACGAGGCCCTGCACGAGCACGACGCCGTGCTTCAACGCGAGGCCATCGAGGCTGCCGCCGGGGAAGCAGGTGAGTTGCTGGAGGTCTTTTCCGCCCTGCTGCGGATTGCGGAGGTCGAAGGTATGGCCGCCCGCGCGCACTTCCAGACGGTGGATCTCACCGCGGTGGTGGCCGATGTGGCGGAGGCGTTCCGACCCTCAATGGAGAGCAGCGGCCACCAGCTTGTAACCAGCATTGCGCCCGCCCTGACTATGCGCGGCGATCGCAGACTGCTGCAACAGATGCTCACGAACCTGCTCGACAATGCCGCGCAGCACACGCCGCAGGGAACGACCGTCCACATCGTCCTCGAAAGCACCCATAATGGCATCAGCCTCGCCGTCACTGATGATGGTCCGGGCGTGAGCGAGAATGAGGCGCCAGACCTCTTTAATCGGTTTGCACGGGTAGACCGCAGCCGATCCACACCCGGCCATGGTCTGGGGCTGGCCATGGTTGCGGCAATCGTTGCCGCCCATTCTGGCAGCGCCACCATTGCCCCGCGCCCGGGCTTTGGTGTGCACATCGAGTTTTGATCTTACGCGACAGGTCGTCCAGATGCTGCCATTCGCCTTTCCACCCACTTCCGGTCATCCGGCGCGATCAAACTGCTTCCCTAAACCGGACATAAGAGCATACCCTGCGGAACCGAAAGCAACGCATGGCTTGGGCAAAGCTCACCGCGCCAGCGATCGCCACCCGAACGGGCCGAGACCCGGCAGGGACTCGGTGACGCCGGTCGCAGACGCAGCACACGAGCAAGGCTTGTGTGCTGCCGGCAGCCCGGCGGAATAAAGTGCGATGCCGGCCATAGGCCGGCAGGCGCCAACCTCCCCTTCGGCATCCCTTGACGATAAAGTTCTTTATATGTTCTCGGTGGCGTATGGGAACCAAACGCCTCGATTCTGTCGCCGATCTCGTTCGTCATGGCCTCAATGCGCAGATCGAGTGCGGCCGCTGCAGGCGTGTAGTCATCATGCCGGCGGCCCGGCTGCGCGATCAGTGCTTCACCAGGTCGATCCCCCTCAAACTGGACATGGTAGCCCGGCACTTGCGCTGCAGCTGTGGTCATCGTGGTGCCAGGATAAATCCCACCGGCAACTAACCGGCCTGCGCTCCGCACTCGGGTGCGCACCATCAATAACGCGGCGAAGGGCGGCACCGAAGCGCCGCCCTCCTGATGATCACAGAAACTCGACGTTCTCGGCGATGATCTCGCAGCCATAGCGGTCGTTGCCTTCGGCGTCCTGCCAGCGCGAGTAGTGGATGCGGCCCGTCACGGCGAGTTGGTCACCCTTGGCCTTGTGCTGGCGCAGCGGGAGCCCGAGGCCGTTGAAGACGGTGATTTTGTGGAATTCGGCATCCTTGACCGGGTAGCCGGTTTCCGGATCCTTCTGGACCTTGCCGTCGCGGATCACCGGACGTTCAGTCACGAGGATCAGTTCGGTGATGCGGGTGTCGCTGCGGTCGCGGGCAACGGGATCCTTGGCGAGACGGCCGACGAGGTTGACGATGTTCATTGCAAGAGCCTCCTTGATGCCGACGGCTCGTCCGCCGGTGCCCTTGTCGAGCCTCGGCGAGAGAGCTGGGACACCGCGCGCCTCCGCGCGCGGGGAACCTCGGAAATCGAGGTGGTGCGGGCAGCCCGGCTTGCCGGGCAACACGGCTCGCATTTCTGCAGGTTGGCCCTAAGCTCGACCAGAGAGGCATGGGCACTGGACGGCGGACGTGCTGTTGACAGCGGAGGCCCCGCAAGAGCCTGAACATCAATCCCGATCGGCCCTGACATGGGTGATTCCAAGCCTCGCAGCATAGGTCACCCGGTTTCAGAGTTGGACGTCCGCGATACCGGCTTTCCGGCACCAAGGCCGAAGGTCACCGCACTGGCATTGGCCGGTCCGCCGAACCCCGAACCGATGATCGTCACAGCCGTCAGCCATCTGCATCCAGCACGGTGCCAGAGAGACCATCATCGAGGGCAAAGCCCAGCAGTCTGGCCAGACGGCAGGCTTGGGCAACGGAGCCTTCGGGAACAGCAAGCGCGCGGTCGACCTCGGCACTGCTCTCACCGGCCCTGGGCTTGCTGAGCTGATGGAGTTTCCCACTCTCGCGGGTGACCGCAAAGGGCCAGGTCATGGCGACACCCACAACCTGTTCGTCGGGAACAAGCAGGGTGTCACCGGCAGCGATGCTCTCGTCGGTCTGCACGGCGTCGTATGCATTGCCCGTCGAGGCGAACGCATGGATCCGCCAGACGCTGAAGGCGAAGCGCTCGCTGTCGGTCAGCATGGCAGGCTCCCTTCGGAAAAGGCGCGCTGCGCCGCCTCCGGAAAGGCCGCGTTGAGGTTGCGGTGGATCGGCCCGGAAGACACCGGAAAGAATGCGCCGGTGCTGGTCGGGCGCGTGATCCGCAGCGCGCTTGCGACGGCATCCAAGACGAAACCCGCAACCTGATCGCTGGCCGTCAGCTTGGCGAACTCAGGCGGCGCAAACCCGGCCTGATGCCAGAAGGCGAAGCCGGTCTCGAGTGTCTCGAGATAGCTGGCATGGCTGCCATCGTCCTGTTCGTCGTCGACGCTCGCCTCGACCGTCCGGTAGGTTCCGAAATCATGGGCGTTGGCCTTGATCCGCAAACTGATGCCGGCAGGCGGCGAACCGGCAACCCCGATCAGCGCAGCCCTGTAGAGCATGGCTTCGGCGGTATTCACGATGGCGAAGTTCGGGGTGTGGCCGATTTGCGCGCAGTCCTCGTTCGAAGGCGCGCCGCCAAGATCGAGTGTCCAGTTTGTTTTTGCCATTCAAGCCTCCTTTGCTTGAACGGCACCTCCCCCTTCCCTCTCGTTGGCCGAGTTCCTTCAGAGGTTCCGTGGA
>JANRIX010000063.1:0-33563 GCA_033764435.1 Burkholderiales bacterium | reverse complement strand
CAATCTTCAAGGCGGACATGGCACTTTCAGACGGTAGATCAGTTGGCATTGCCTTATCTGGTGGCGGCTTCCGTGCGACGCTGTTCGGCCTGGGAAGTCTTTGGTATCTCAGTGATGCCCGGTTGCTGGGAAGACTTGATCGAGTGTGTAGCGTCTCTGGCGGTTCTATTCTGGCCGGTGTTCTTGCCCATCAGTGGAAATCGCTCAAGTTTGAGGATGGCAAGGCAGTCAATTTTCAGACCGAGATCGTTGAGAGAGTCCTCAGATTCTGTTCGCAAACCATTGACTGGCAGGCCGGGGGCCTTGGAATCCTGAATCCCTTCAAGTCCGCAGGAGACTATCTTGCTGGACGATATAGCAAGGATCTGTTTGGGAATGCACGCCTCTCCGATTTACCGACGAGGTCTCAAGGAGGCGCACCACTGTTTGTCATCTATGCAACCAATCTGCAAACGGGCCGTAGCTTTAGATTCACGCAAGACTATGTCGCCGATTACTACCTTGGAACCAACTCTGCACTGAACCCTACTTTGGCATTGGCTGTCGCCGCGTCCAGCGCCTTTCCGCCAATCTTTTCACCTATCTCAATTCGTGCCCACCCAACAGACTGGCAGAATCCCGATTGGCGGGGATCAGAGGGCGATCTGAAAGCCATTCAAACGGACTTAGAGTTAGGTGATGGCGGCATTTACGACAATCTTGGATTGGAGTCTTTGAGGGAAGACGTTGCGCTGGTCAGCGATGCTGGCGCGCCGTTTCAGCCCAAGCTACACATCCAACCAAACTACGTTTCACAACTTGCGAGAGTGCGCGACATTCTGATCGATCAGACGCGTGCACTGCGCAAGCGTGAGCTCCTCGATTCCTTTAAGCAGCGTAGACGAAACGGAACGTACTGGGGTATTACGACGTCAATCAATGATTATCCGGCTTTAAACAAGCTATTGATTGATTCGGACGTTACCCGAGCTCATTCTAAGATCGATACTCGACTTTCCTCCCTGCCGCGGAAAACGCAGTGTCAGCTCGTCAACTGGGGCTACGCTCTTGCAGATGCGGCTGTCCGTTCCTACGCACTCCTTGATAAAGATGTTCCGAGTGCGCTTCCCTTGACGCCATAGTCGCGCGCTTGATCGGATGCGATGTTTCCGGGATTGACAAGTGGAAGTCGCAATCGGAATCGATCGAAAACTTCCGAACTGTACTTCCAACACGGCCGCTCAAAGAAATGGCCGGTAGATCAACTGCCTTGACGCTCATGCTGCGTGGAACTGGAAATCATCGAATCGCAATTTCTAAAGGCCGAGGCGGCGATACCGCTGCCATAGGCTGCCAAATCAGCTTCAGCCATTAAGCGTAGCCTTCAGGCAACAGGAGCATAGACAATGAGTCAAGAGGAGATGGCTCCTGCGGAACTAAGCATGTTCTTGAATCCAAGTCTTCGCGAAAGCGGCCGACCGCCTCGACGCCTTTACGCTCGGCTGGATGATGCTGAGCGTCTCAATGATGGCTGGATAGGGCGATTCGGTGCGGTGGGTGCGGACGAGTTTGACCAGCTAGATGAGGTCAACTGGGACAACTACTGGCAGGAGCAATTTGGTGAGCGTCTTGGGAAGCAAATATCTCCAGATCACTTTGCTGACTTATCAGTGTGGATGCTAGAAATAGACGTGGGTAACGGCGATCCAATCATAGGCGAATTGTTTGACAGTTCTCGATGGGTCGAGATCTTTCCAGGAGACAACGTCGTAGCAAATTCTTCCAGGATATTGAATGCATACGAGGCCCTCTTTGCGACTCCACACACAACTCGCCTCGAAAAGGTTGAGAGAGTGCCGCCCGACTTAAGCGTTCGACTTAACGCTGCATTTGATATGGATGTCTGCGAAAGCGCGACAACTACTGCGGTACGGAATGCACTCAGGCGTGTAGAGGCAGATGTACTTGCTACGTATGATGTCGGACAGGGCAATGCTTGCGGTCTTCTAGGGTCTCATGGAGAGCTTACGCTGTGGGTTGATATTGGAATGGCGGTAGGTCGAAATGCGCCGTCGGCGCCCATAGGCCTCATCCTCTGCCATTGCACCGACAGTCCGATTCTGCTTACGCATTGGGACTACGATCACTGGGCTGGTGCCACAGGCGCGGCGCCTCGCAACAATCTTTTCACTTTCCTGCGCCGAACTTGGATTGTCCCGCGTCAGAAGCTGGGCCCAACACACAAGACGCTGCTCCGTGACATCTTGAGGTGCGGAGGATCGATACTGGTCTTGGACTCAAATAGTGGCCCACTACCCACTTCAATCCAGACGACGCGTGGCGAGAGGCTAGAGATTGCCATCGGTACTGGATCTCGCAGTGATCGAAATAACAGCGGGTGCCTCATCCTGCGCGTCAAGCATCGGAAGTACGAGCTGCATTGGCTATTGCCGGGTGACGCAGGCTTTCAAACGATACCCTCTCACTGGCGCACAGACAACTACAGCGGGATTGTGGCACCGCACCATGGCGCTGATGTTGGCAAAACACCGCCGCCTAGAGCCGCTAATCATGCATATCGACGAGTAACCTTCTCTTACGGACCAAACAATCAGCATGGCCGCCCGAATGCGCAGGGAGTCGTCACGCAACATCCGGCGCAGTCGACAGCCCAGGCATGGCACAGCTCTGGTTGGGACCTGACGGCCTGGACTTTGCCAGCTAACTGCGGAATGGTGGTGTGTGGCGGCGACGGACTCTCTACGGCACTGAATGGTTGCCCAAAGGGAACACACTTGGGGGGTACAGTAACTGGGTGGTTAAGCCCGCCACGGGAGCCCCGAGGATGCAATCAGTGTATGGCCCAACTAGATCAATCGTGATGGGCTTGCCAGAATCCAAGCGGCGGCCATGAATTGGAAGTGGCCCGAAGAATCTGCACAGCAGGCTATGTGGATTTTCTGCTCCTCTCGAGCCCGAGAGGGCAGAGTTCAATGAGCAAGACCACGGCAAGACGATCCCGCCGGAACCACTCACCAGCATTCAAGGCTAAGGTAGCGCTACTCGCAATTCGTTGCGAGAAGACGGTGGCGGAGTTATGCGAGAAGCATGACCTGCACTGTTCATGCGCGCCCAGAAGTACACAACGGGACGCAATCACACACACCCTGGGCCGCAGAAGGTAATCTGCCTTGCTTCTGCGAAGTGTGGCGCAGTAGAGAGCGTCCTTCAGCCTGGGTAAATCCGGGCGCGCAGAGCAGCGGAAATCTGGGTGGCCGCTATTGCACGCCGACACCACATGTTGTTCATGGAACCAAAGAGGCCAGTCCATTACTGCCTGGTGCCGGTAACAGCAACACCGTAGGCAGACCCGCTCCAGAATTAACTACGCCCCCCCGATCGGCCGGATGCCGAACGGCCGCCGCCATCGGGATACCGGCGCAATCGAGTGAGCTTTTGGCCAACGCATCCGCCGCAACTCTCAGATGCAGGCGTCGCCAGAATTTGTCACGCGAATGAGGCAGATTGTTGCGACTCTTGAATTGCTAGTTTCGAACTAGCTGCTTAACATCGAGATCACGATTGGTCCAAGCGCAGCGATTTTGTCATGCAGATCGGTTCACACTCCAAGCGTGGAAATCTGGCTCTTTGGGATCGCATTCAAAGACTCAGTGGCGCATTTTGCGCAATTGCGGCCACGTTTCTGGCAAATGTCGACTTGGCCCTTGCAAGCTGCGACAGCGGCTCGCGTGTTGAAGAATTTCGGTTCGACAGCCGAGTATTTAAGAATTCTAGACCTGTACGCGTTTACGTTCCCCCGGGTTACGCCGACCGCGAGAATGCTAACCGTAGCTACCCGCTGATGTTCGTAACGGACGGGAACATGGCGTTCAGGACAAGCATTCCCAACATCGTCACGGTGGCAGATCGCGCCATCACAGCGGGGCGATGGCCCGCGATGATCATTGTGGGGCCGTTCAATGGTGCCGGCACGGATAAGTCCACCCATGCGGGCCGTGATCGTGCGCGTGAGTTTCTCCCTTGGCCCGACCAAGGATTTGGGCCCGACCGTTGGTATGTCCCGGACCCGCCTGACCCAATCGGAAAGCTCTATCCACAGTTCCTACTTGATGAACTGTCACTCGAAGTCAGATCCCGTTTCAGGGTCTCTGTCGCTCGCGAGGACACAGCCTTGGTGGGGTTTTCCTACGGCGGTGTCGCTGCCCTGTACTCGGCGTTGGCCAGGCCCGACCAAGTCGGTCTGCTCAGCGTCGAAAGCACCCCGTTATGGATGGGCGCCAATCGTGACTTGCTCAAATGGATTGAGCTCCAAAGCCGTTGGCCAAATAGGCTTTCCATCGGAGCTGCAGCGCGTGAAACCGAGGATCAAGTCGTGCTGTCCGAAGGGCGAAAGAATTTAACGATGCTCGCAGATATTGCGCGATCCCGAACGACCGCCTCCAGTGTTCAGTTTCTGATTCACGAGGATGCGAAGCACGACACTCGTTCGTGGATGGATCGCCTTACGCAGGCGATTGAGTTCCTCTTCAAAGGAAGCAAGCACATGCGCTGCCAATCGAAAAGCCCGGACCCAGGTCAGATCGGACAGTTGGACGCCAATGTGCGAGGAGAATGAATCTGCAATGTCAACTACGTGTAGATTTCGATCCAATTCGCTGCCGGCTTTTAGGCCCTCTAGGTGGCCCAGTTTTGAGAATGAATCGACAGGTAGCTTTCAACGTGCACGAACACGTCAAGCGACCAGCCCGTGCTGATTGAGAAAAAACTAACGAACACGGTGCCGGATTCACAGCGACACAACCTAGGGCATGACAGCATGTAGTGGCCGCAGAACAAATGGGTACACGGATGTGATCAACTGTTGCGGTTCGCGCATTGCATATCGCTGTAGAGAAGTGTGAGACTTAATCAATGCATCGATCCCCGCTCATGACCCAGCTGAACTCATTGGGGTGTACTGCGCTGGAATGAGTCGCGAGAAGAACTGTTTGCATTTTGGCGTTCGCCAAAAGGACACTCGCGATGCATCGAAACATTCCTACGTGCAGTGAGGCATCTACCACTACCCACCACAAGAATCGAGACCACATGAAACTGTCCAGCTTCAGGCTATCCGTGCTGGGAAGCCTGCTTCTCACTTCAAGCGTTCTTGCTCAATCTTCATCGACGGCCCCGCAGAGTGCTCAAGGGCGGGCGCCATGCACTGCGCCGGAGAGTCGCCAATTCGACTTCTGGATCGGGGAATGGAGTGTGCTGGGACAGGGTGGAAGTGAAGTGGGCCGAAACTCGATCAAGCCACATCTGGTCAAGTGTGTGCTGCATGAGCGCTGGAAGGGAAAGGGCGGACTGGTCGGCGAGAGCTTCAACGCCTACGACCCGATTCGAAAACGCTGGCATCAAACCTGGGTCGATTCGCAGGGAAACTTGCTATTGCTCGAAGGCGGTTTCACGAACGGCACTATGGTGATGACTGATAAGGATATCCCTGGAAAGACTGACGCCAAGGCCGTCAACGAGGTCACCTGGACGCCAGCGGAAGATGGCACGGTTCGTCAGCATTGGCGCCGAACAACTGATGGCGGCACGACGTGGACAACGGTGTTCGACGGAAAGTATGTTCGTCTCCCATCTGAATCACCAGTCAGCGCAAAATAGCCCGAAGCGAGTCGCCCGGAGCATTTGCGCGCACGATTTTCCTCCGTGCGCTGCCGAAAAGCTTATGGAACGATCATGTAGCCCGCGCGGCGAACCGTCTTGAGCTTCTTGGCGAGATTGGGGTGATCGGCCAACGCGCGTCGAAGTCTAGACATTCTGGAATCGATCGCCCTGCTTGCATCGTCCAGCTCTGAGTAGGCTAGGTTGAGTTTCGTGAGCAGTTCTTTCCGGTCTACAACTCGGCCGACGTTCTCACACAATACTCGCAGCAACTCAATCTCTGCGAATTGCAGCACCAGACGGCGGCCATCGAAGAATGCATCCCGGAAGTCTGGCGACAGATTGAGGCCCAACACCTTTGGCGATGAGTCGCTTGACTCATCCAGGAGTCTCGTTCGACGAAGCGCGCCTCTGAGATGAGCAACCAGCACCCGAAGCTCGACCGGCTTGTGTATGTAGTCATCCGCACCAATTTCAAAGGCGATGACCTCTTCGTAAGCATCCGGGCAGGCTGTCATGATCACAATGGGTAGCTGCTTGTGCATCTGACGGATCCGCCGACAAACTTGAAGGCCATCTGTCTTGGGCAGCTTGAGGTCCAACAGCACAACATCCGCCTTGAAGTCGCGCAAGTAATCCAGCGCCAAGAGTCCGGATGACTCAATTCTGACTTCAGCCCCGTACTTGGCGCAGTAGGTCGATATTGCATCGGCAAGCTCCAGATCATCCTCCACGATCAGAAGCTTGAAATAGTGGGACCCCGGCGCAGCCAGCGAATCGGAGATCGGCGGGCTCAGTGTCATTTCACTCACGTGATTCACCAGGGCTCCGTACTGAACAGGTAACCATGAGGACGAACAGTCTTGATGCGGGACTCCGCACCTGGAATGTCCATGAACCGTGAGCGTAAGCGATACATTCGCGCGTCGATGGATCGGTCTGATCGGGTATTGGTCAGACCTCTCAACTCTTGCAATATCTGATCCCGGTTGACCACCCGTCCGGCATTCGAAGCCAGATAGCTCAATAAATCGAACTCCGCAGAAGAGATCGACACGGCATGGCCCTTGTAAGTGACTTCCCGATTGACCTTGGAAATCACCAGGTTTCCAAATGTCAGTGTGTCTTGGCCGCCCGCCGCCAGCGGTGAGAATCGCCGAAGCTGCGCCGTTATTCGCGCCAGGAGTACGCGAGGACGTACTGGCTTGACGATATAGTCATCTGCACCAATTTCCAGGCCAAGGACTTCATCAAAGTCTTCGTCTCGGGCAGTCAGCATGATGATCGGAACGCGGTTACCCTGACCCCTTACAAATCTGCAGATTTCGATGCCAGACATGCCTGGAAGCATGAGATCGAGAATCACCAAGTCCGGCCGATGTGCCTGAATCGCTTCCACAGCCTGATCCCCGCGGGAGACCGGTATCGCATCGAACTCCTTGGTCGCCAGATACTCTGAGATGCCAGCGACTGTCTCAGGGTCGTCCTCGATGATGAGGATCCTTGCTTTTCCATTCCCTATTGTTGCGCTGGTCTCGGCAACCATCTTCAATGCTCCGGGAGCAAGGGCATGGAATCGCCGCTAGGAATCTGTATCTGCACGAGCGCGCCTCCCATTTCGCTGGCGGCGATCACCGCATGGCCACCGTGAAGAGCCGCAATCTGGCGGACAATTGCCAGACCCAGTCCAAAGCCATCGACCTCGCCGCTCCGCTCTTCGCCCAGACGAACGAATGGCTCAAACACTTTCTCACGCATGTCTTCGCGGATACCCGGGCCATCATCCGCGACGCTCAGCACAACAAAGGGAGCCTTCCACGTGATGTTCACAGCTATCTTTCCCGCACAGTGTTCGACTGCATTCCGGACCAGGTTGGACAGCGCCCGTTCAATCTGAAAGGGATCGGCGTCGAACTGCCCGACATCCGTTGTGCCCGTCACGTCAATGAGCTTCTCCCTCGATCCTGCCAGCTCGCGCGCCTCCTCGACGATTGACGTCAGAAGCGCCTGTGCCGACACCGGCTGTCGATGCAGCGTCGGCGCTTCACGATTCATTCTCGCGAACTCGAGCAGTTCGTTGGACAAGTGCGTCAGCTGATTCAGTGATGCATCCATTTTGTGTAGGTGCGTGTTCTTTTCGGTCAGTGTCTCTGCTTCAACTGCAAGCTCCTGCCTGAATCTCAGGCGCGTCAGTGGTGTTCTGAATTCATGCGCGATGGCATTAGTGAGTCCTTTGTGTGACTCAACCAGTGCCGCGATACGTTGTGTCATCAGATTGAATGATCTTGCGAGTGGGAACAGCGCGGAGTTGCCTGGCAAGTTCACCCGCTCTCCAAACTCACCTTTCGATATCCGCTCTGATGCTGCGGCGAGCGTGGTCAAGTCTCGCCAGAATGGCCTGACCCACAAATACATGATGACCGCAAACAGGAGCAGCTCAATCGTTGTAAATATCAGAGGAACGATCAGCCTGTCTGAACTGGGGCCCGGGAAATCGAACAATACCGCATACCCGGACGCATCAATCCGCTTCAGAATGCGAAGACCCGCAGTCCGCTGGGTAGGCAAAGTAATGATTCTCCCCTCGTCCAGCAGTTGTCTGTGCACCTCAGGGAGCTGCCTCACTTCTTCCGAATTCCTGATCTCGATGAGTTGGGCCGGGTAAGGAAAACGCTGAGTAATGCGTTTGAACTGTTCCTTCCACTGGCTCTCTGGGTAAGGTGACAGCGCGTCCTCCAGGAGGATGTAGCTGGCGCGGTAGCGCTCACGCAGGTTGCCCGTCATCATCTGACTGGTGATCTGAGAATGAACGAAGTACCAGATCGCGAATACGGCGAGCGCCCCGCAGAAGATGAATCCATATATTCGAAAGAAAACCTTGAACATCTGAGCTCCGATCTGCGACCAGTGGCCGTCGCAAGGTTCATCTGACCCGCCATGGTCAACTGCAACAGTTCAACAGCCTCCTGACGCAGCCCGCCCGCGCGATCACTTCCTGCATAGCCACAGGTGACGGCTGATTGCTCGCTCGCGTCGTCCGGTGCATTCACCCGGGGAGTTCGCGCACGCCCAACTGCTGCATGATCGAGACAAGATCAAAGACACCTCGGTGCTCGACAATTTTACCGCTCGCACATCTGAACAAGTGAATTTCCCTCCAGCGCATTTTCCTGCCAGTTGCGTCAATCCCTAGGAAGGGTGCCCCCGAATGCGTTCCGAATGCCTCGACTCGAACGGCCACCCATGCCCCTTCTGCGGCCATCTCAAAGAGTTCTGGTTGAATGTCCGGAAACGATGTCCGCACAGCACACACTGCGCTCTTCAGGTCGGCTCGTCCACCGGGTACGTTCATGCCCGGAATATCGTGATCGACATAATCCTCATCCAGAAGCTGGTCAGCGCCCAACGTGTCCCCTGCGGACATCAGCGTTGCATAGAGCCGTCGGACCAGCGCCTTGTTCGCTGCAGCTTCTGACCGATGCGCTTCACGTCTGGCAGTTTGTTGTTCGCCCGTTTGCAAGCCTTCTGCCAAGTCTCGCAGCTTCATCAAGTACCGCGCCCAGTCGAAGCTGCACAAGCCAAACACACCACCCGCTGACCGCCAGCCGGCATGACAGAAGTTGAGAACGGTGTGACCTTTGTCAGGTTGAAGGCTGAAGCGGATCTGCGTGCCACGCCATTCTTCGATTCCGTCCAGACAAAACCAACTGACAAGCGCGGCAGGGCGTAAGGTCTCTATGCGCATCCGAATCACTGTTCTTCGCGCATCAAATCCGAACTCAGCCACCGAACCTTCAACTGGAACGGCCACAACATCGGGTGTCCACCAAACAGCAAGTTCATCGCGCATGGTCAGCGCACGAAACACCCTGTCAGCGGGCGCATGAACTCTCAGCTGATGAAGAATGTCGGCCATGCTCGCGGCGCTGGGCCAAACTGCTGAGCATGCAGTCCGGCCCAACCTTGGCTCAGGGTCCCTGGAGTCCGAGGCGGTTGCCTTCAGAGTCCATGAAGAGACAAAAGTGACCCATGTTTGGCCCCAGCGGCGTCTTGCCGACCAAGACCTTTCCGCCGGCCCGCTCGATGCGCACCAGGTATTCCGAGAGATCCGCATCGACGCCCAGAAACACGACCGTTCCGTCCCCGCCAGGTTTCAGCGCCGGATTGGACGAGAGTGCGCCGCCCGGCTGCCCCTTCTGGAGCGGAATCATTCCAAGTCGGATGCCGCCCATTTCCTGTGCCTTGATCTCCGTGCCGAGGACTGCCCTATAAAACTGAAGCGCTCTGGCGAAGTCTTGCGTCGGAATTTCAAACCAGTTCAGCCTGAGATTTGCCATGGTCGACTTCTCCGTTTTGGGTTGCTGCGCTTCCGCTGCCGGTGCAAGCACCGTCAGGAACATGAAGAGTGCAATGCTTGCGTGCAGTAATGTCCACTGCTTTGGTGCTGGTTTAATCGTTTTCATGCCTTTCTCCGCTGGTCACTTGAACTGGTAGTTGGCACCAACCGTCACGTAGCGACCGCGCATGTCGTATTGCGAGAAATCCAGACCGCTGGTTGAACTCGAATCCCAAGGGCGATCTGTGTCCAACAGGTTCCGGATCGAAAGCGTCAATTTGAGGTTCTTGAAGCCCTGATAGGCACCAAAGAGATCGATGTCCTTGTAGTGGCCCACTCGCGCCTGACCTGTTGCGGCGGTTTGGTCGAAGGAATGGATGTATCGATACGTTATCGTGGAGCTCCATGGCCCTTTGTTCCAGGCGATCGACGCGTTGCCCTTGTAGCGCGGGTTTGAGCCTGTCAGACCATTCGAATCGGCCACGTTGATGCCCACGCCTCCTGCAGAAGCGGGCGTACTAATCTCCAGCAGCCAATTCCATGCCGTACTCAGGGTGAAGTTCCCGTAATTCGGCGTCCTGAAGATCTTCTTGAACTCGATGTCATACCCGGCAGTCTTGATGAACTCGCGATTGCGTACCGGGTTGCGAACAAAGCTGATAAAGCCGGTGGTCGGGTCCCGACTCACGAAGGCGACCCACATCGGATCGCCCAGGGCAGCCTGGTTGATGATGAGTTGCGGATTGTCCCTCGCGATCAGATTGTTTTGCCGAATCTTGTAGTAGTCGATTGAAAATGCGAGGTCCTTGACCGGCTCGAAGACAAATCCAAGGTTATAGGACCTGGATTTCTCCGGCTTCAAGTCCGGATTCGATACCGACAAGCGGCCCACAGAAAACTGGGCATTGTTGAAGTTGGGATCCCGGATGGTGATGAATGACAGCGCGTTGGACTCGGATGCTTCGGGCAACGTGGGCGCCCTGAAGCCGCGTCCGGTCGAACCACGGATCAGCAATGTGTCCGCAGGCACCCAGCGGAATCCAAACTTTGGCGACCGCGCCGAACCCACATCGCTATACCGGTCTTGTCTCACGGCAAGCTGCGTTTCCAGGTTCTTGAGGATGGGCACACTAAACTCCAGGAATCCCGCGGTGCTTGTCCGCTCACCACGCGTACGGGTGAAGCCACGGCCCAGCACCTCGCCTTGCGCCAGCTCTGCATTCGGCGTGTCGAACAAGGACTCCTTGCGCCATTCCGCGCCGATCGCCACACCCAACGCACCGGCGGGAAGTTGCACAATCTCGGCAGAAGCTTTGACGTCTGCAAACTTTAGCTTCGATTCCGCCGTCCGAACGGTATCGACGGCAAATTGCTCGGGCCGGATGGCGCTGGTGGTGCGGCCGGTAAAGTCGTACCCGCCTGCAAGCGCTTGGCGAACCACGCTGGTGCGCAGATTATTGATGCCTACCTGGACCGTATCCGTCTGGGCGACACCGGTTCCGAACTCCCAGTCCCACGATCCGACAACCCCTTTGAGGCCGACCAGCGATCGCTTGGCCTCGCTCTCGATGGTTGAATTCCGCGGCCCCAGTTCAAACATTGTGTAGATGAAATTCACTGGGCGTCCAAATGGGTTGCTTGGGTGATTTGCAGGCAGCGTGCCGGGGATGACGGTCAAGCCACCCGTTGTCGGATTAAATGCCAGGTTCGAGGTACTAACTTGCGGGATAGTTGAGGTCTGAAACGTCTCGTTCTTGCTGTAGTTGAACTCGAAGAATCCTTGCAGTGTCTTGCTGAACTCCGCTGTGCCCCGGAGAATTGCACCCAGGCGCTCCGACTCCGGGAACAGTGGCGTGTAGGCCGCCGGGTTGTAGGCGCAGGTGTCGCCGGTCAAGACGGCGCTGAGTTGGCTAGCCGGCAGAACCGTACCGGGCGCGCAGTTCGAGAACGGAGTGCGTGCCGTCGCGCTAGGAAAGAGATACGCGCCGCGCGTCGCCCAAGCCAGCGTGCCGCCGATCTCATTGCGGAAGTCTTGCGAAGCCAACAGTTTCCGCTCCGAAGTGAGGAGTTGATCACGCTTGTAGTAGTCCAGCGTCCCCAGCAAGTTGTAGCCGTTCGCGCTCAGATCGCCGATGCCAAAGCCCAAATTCGCCCGGCGCTCGTCGAGCCCGCCTTCGGTGGAGGTACCCGCGCTCGCGCCCACTTCCAGGCCGCGGTAGTCGCGGCGCATGATGATGTTCACCACCCCTGCAATGGCATCAGAGCCGTAAACCGCCGACGCGCCATCTCGAAGCACTTCGATGCGCTCGACCGCACTGGCCGGAATGGAATTGAGATCGACGTACGTGTCAAAAATATTCTGCGCGAAGCCATAGCCCGACGTTCGGCGTCCGTTGATCAGGACCAGTGTGGACTTCTGCCCCAAGCCTCGGAGCGAGATGCCGGCAGCACCCGGGGAAAAGCTGTTCGTAAACGTATCGTTGAAACTCGCGCCACCGTTCTGCGGAATGTCACGCAGGAATTCCGAGACAGTCGACTTTCCCGAACGCTCGATGTCGTCTCGGGTGATGACAGTCACCGGCACGATCGTCTCGCCGTCAATGCGCTTGATGTTGGAACCGGTGACTTCAATCTTTTCGACTTTGGGCTGCGACTGCTGGGCTTGTTGCGCCACGGCTGACTGGACCATCATCGTCATGGCCGACAAGGCCAATGTGCAGCTAAGTAGTGTCTTGCTCTTCATCTTTCAGCTCCAGAAATTGATGGGATTGCTTGTATGGCGAATTCGGCAGTTCAGTCGTGGGTCACCGGAACTTGTAGGTGAAGGCCAGCTGAAAGTTGCGGCCAAGCGGACTGTGGAGCGACGGGTTGTAGCCCGCCGTGGTCCCCTGGCTTTCGTTGGAGAACGGCGGATCCTTGTCCATCACGTTGTTGATCGTTCCGACGATCCGCAGGTTTTTGAAGCCGGTGTAGGCGGCAGTCAATGTGTAGACCTCATCGCGGCTGATCCTCGCGATCGAAGGCGTCTGGACCAACGTGTCCGATTCCGCCATGTAGTCGCCGCGCAGATTGAGTTCCCAGTCCCCCTTCGACCAGCCGATGGAATGGGTACGACGCCAGCGAGGCAAGTTGTAAGTGCTGATGAAAGTACTGGTTGATTGCGCCGCTGTGCCATCGGCCTGAGCTGTGACCGTGGTGAAGTCGTACTTGGAGAAGTACGAGGCGGCCGTCGTGAACTCGAAGGTCCCGAGGCCAGTTTGTCGAGTGAATCTGATATCCAGGTCAAAGCCTTCAGCCTTGGTCTTGTTCAGGTTCACCGGCACGATGTTGAGGCCAATGACCTCACCCGTTGACGCGCGGACAACGATGGACGGATCACGGGCGAACAAGGTCAGGAGCTGCTGGGGCGCGAAGGCACCAATTTCGTCCGTTCGGTCGATCTTGAAGAAGTCGATGCCAATAGACAGGTTCTTGATGGGCTCGACCACGACACCGAAATTGCTGATCTTCGACCGCTCTGGCTTCAGCCCCGGATTTCCCACCGTGTTGGCGTTGATGTCGAGACTGCAGTCTGGTTCGGTACCCGCGATACAGCGTACGGGATCGACCAGGCCAAAGAAGAAACCCAATGTGCCGGCAGGCGTGGTCTCAAAGAGCGATGGCGCGCGGAAGGACTTCCCGTGGCTTGCTCGGAACAGCAAATTGGATGTCGGCTGGTACCGCACACCGATCTTTGGGCTGCTCGCAGAGGCCTTGTAGTTGCCGGAGTAGCGATCATTTCGGATCGCCGCGACGACCTCGAGGTCCTTGCGAATCGGCGCACTGAATTCCAGGAACGCGGCGCCGACCTTTCTGCTGCCAAATGCGGATGTGCCACCGCTGCCGACCAGTTGGCCCGAAATACTCTCCGGCGAGGCGGTATCGGACAGCTCCTCCTCTCGCACCTCGATACCTGCGGCGAACGCCAGGGCGCCGCCTGGCAGTTGCATCAGGTCACCCGACAACTTTGCATCCAGCCCCTTGACCTCCGACTCACCAATCCGGGGGTCAGAGAAGCGCATCCTCGAGAGTAGCGACGGGCTATTCGCGGATGGATTCAGGAAGTTATAGGCGCTGAGATTGGCCGCGAGCTGCGCGACCGTCATATGGTTTGTCGTTAGGTTGGTGATGTCCACCTTGCCATAGGTCAGCGCTGCCTCCCAGTCGAACATGCCAACTTTGCCCTTGCCGCCAGCCAGTAACCGCAACGTCTCCACTTCTGTGTCCGATACCCGGACGCCAACATCATTGAATCGGTAGCGAAAACCGATCGGGGTTGAGTAGGGGTTTGAGTTGTGGCCAACGGGCAGCACGACAAAGTTCACGCGCCCGAGGACCGGATCGTAGTCACCCGCCGGCGCAAGCGTATGTGTCTGCTGCTCGTTCTTGCTGAGCCCGAATTCAGCGTACAGCTGTGTATTGGCGTTGGCATCGATGGAGAATCTGCCCAATGCGGACACGCGTTCCGACTCGGGTGAAAGCGAAGACCCTTCACGCACGCGATCCAGTCGACAGAAGCCGGCGCGCGCAGTGGTGCAGTTCGCGGCAGGGAGTGTTTGGGCCCCACCTGGCAGCACGCCTGAGCCAAGGAAGTCAATATAGGTACCCGGCGACGCGAACGACGACCGGAAGTCACTGCCGCCTCGGGCACGCAGGTCTTCGGTTGAGGTAAAGCCTCGGCTGCCTGAGAGCACTTCCTCCTGCTTCTGGATCTCCAGCGTGATCAAGGCGTTGTAGCCGTCAACCGATGGGTTACCTTTGCCAAAAGTCAGTGCCGCCCCCATCTGCTCGCCATCATTCCGGCTGGTCTGACCTAGTCGAACGACGGCTTCACCGCCCTCGAAGTCTCGCCGCAGAATGATATTGACCACTCCGGCCACCGCATCGGCGCCGTAGACGGCTGAAGCGCCGTCCTTGAGGATTTCTACACGCTCGACCGCACCTAGCGGAATGGAATTCAGGTCCTGGAAGCCCTGAGGGGTGCCGAACTGTTGCGCGAAGGGAAAGGTGGGCAACCGCCGCCCATTCACCAACACCAATGTCGAATTGAAACCGAGCGCCCTCAGATTGAGGGCTGCTGCCCCTGGGGTAAAGGTATTCGTGATCCGTTCATCACTGGCGTAGCCGGACGACGTGAGTTTCTGCAATGCCTCATTCATCGTCACGGCACCAGAGCGTTCGATGTCCTTGCGATTGATGATCTGGATGGGCGAAGCGGTTTCACCTTCGACGCGCTTGATATTTGATCCAGTGACTTCGATCTTTTCGACACGAGGCGTTGCGTCTTGGCCCTGTGCCCAGCCAGCTTGTGCTGCCGCGACCACCACAGCGCACAGCAAGCTGGATTTTCTGATTCGGCAGTTCGCCGCGCCCTTGATTCTTGTTTTCATGTGACTCTCCTGTTGTGGACAGATCCAGTGGCGACGAGCCGGGAATAGGATTCCGACTTGCCAGGAACGAGGCGCATGGTTGCAGCTACGAATGCAACGATGTGCAACAGGAACTTCAGATCCGCTCAAACCGGTACCTAAAGGTGGTACTGAGTCGGCGAACCGCACCCAGCGATGCACTGCCATGCCGCTGCCAAGCGTCAC
This sequence comes from Burkholderiales bacterium, assembly GCA_033764435.1. Lineage (GTDB taxonomy): Bacteria > Pseudomonadota > Gammaproteobacteria > Burkholderiales > Usitatibacteraceae > JAEUMY01. The sequence continues at coordinate 17,939 of JANRIX010000063.1, read as the reverse complement.
GCGCAGCTAGGCAAATGGCGCGCGATTGCCTACAACTGGCAGCAAGTGACCGATGGATTGTTGCGACAGTTCGTTTCAACGAAACGAAGTCTGTTGCAATAGAGATTCGCCGACTGTTGCACGCATACAACGACTGTGGTCTCTCATACGGGCCATCCACAGCAAGTCGGCAGTTGCCATTGCGGCCAGATCGCCGCCCTCAATCAATCGCCAATCCTCAGCGGCGCCTAGTCGAACAGACGGAACCATGACCCCAAGTAAAGATGTCTCTCATCGAGATCGAGCGGTTTCAATGACGATCCCTTCCACCTGACGTGCTGGTCGAACTCAGCTACAGCAATGGATGGAAAGGTGCGGACAGGATTTCAGCGAGCTTTTCAAAACCCGAGACTTCTTTGAAAGCTATCGCGAATCGTCAAAGAGATAGTGCGAGAGGATATGGCACCAGGCGAGACCGTAAGCCTGGTCTGGGATTTCAGCGTACGGATTCGATAGCCAGATCTGTATCAAGGATCGCAGAAGCAGATGGTAAGGCTTGGTCTAGAACAAATCAGGCAGTCACTCAGACCGGACGGGCAAGCGAATCTACTCACGGTGACTGGGCGGCGCACTCGTAGACACGCCTGGGTGCATGTGTCCGCCTCGTCTCGGTCTCTGTGACTTCATAGTCCTCGCAGAATACTGCGCAATAGCCGCGAATTCTCTCCACAAAGGCGTAGCGGCAATAGACGGGATAGTTGGCACCAGTCTTGGTCCATACAGAAAAGAGTGGTGGCCTGGTGCCACGATCCTGGACGCGGATGTAAATGGCCTGGATGACATCGCGAGTGAAGAACTTTCCGTCCTTGCGCTTTACCTCCAGCACCCACATCGGCCCGCCCGACCCGCCCAAGGCCCGGACATCTCCATCGCCAGGCGACGCCACAGTCACCACATGCGACGAGAGGATTACACGTGCTGGCTCAGGGCGAAGGGCAACGTTCTTTTCGTTTGTCAGGCGCTCCGGCAAGTCCCAACCATCGCCCAGCGCGGTTTGCGTCGGAGCGATTATGCACATCAGTACTAACGCAACACGGCGGAACCCGGTCATGGCCAATCGCGATCCAGTTTCGATTGCTCCGCGATATCGAATGTTCGCAAGGCAACACCCGCTAGAGCATCGTCCGTATAGACTTCCAGAGAGCCCAGCCGCCGAACCAGGCCAGCGCGAACAGGGTGAGCAACATGCCGTACCCGCGGGCGGGCGTCCATCCAAACCGAATGATCGCCCAAGCGTGGATAAGCCGACCAGCAAGCAGTGCAACACCGCCCACCCATACCGCCCAAGGGGCCATGCGCAGCCACTCCGCGGCCGCCATCGCCAGTAACGTGACTGGGACGGTCTCGGTAAAGTTGCCTTGCGCTCGGATCAATCGCAACAAACGATCGTCGTCGCCGTGCAGAAAGTGAACATTGAGCTGCGCGCGACGAAAGCCAACCATTCCGGTCAGCGGAATGAGCATCAAAGCGAAAAGCCCGCAGAAGAACAGCGTCACAGGAATTGGAATCATTCGTGGCCTCGCCTCAGATTGAATGCCTTGTAGGGGTCAGATATCACCAAGGTTCGCTGGTCATCATATAGCCATGAGGACGTATTGACCGCAATCGCTCCTCAGGGCGCTCCGCCTCATCGAAGCGGCGACGCAGGCGATAGAAGCGCGCGTCAACCGAACGGTCATCATGGACATCCTCAAGGCCACGGAGCTCGCGCAACAATTCCTCCCGGGGGACAACATGGCCGGCACGCTCTGCGAGTATCCACAGCAAATCGAAGTCACCAGCACTCATTCTCACTTGTGTGCCACGCAGCAGCACAGATCTGCGTGTGCGACTGACTACCAGCCCACCAAGGACGATATCGGGCGAGCGCGCGACAGGACCGGCCGCCCCTGCGCGCCGGATTGCCGCACGCAGGAAGGCAAGCAACACCCGTGGCTGAACCGGTTTGACCAGATAGTCATCGGCGCCCAGCTCTAGGGCCAGTACTTTGTCAAAGTCCTCGTCCTTCGCAGTAAGCATAACTATCGGGGCGGTCACCTGCGCTGCGCGAAGTCGACGGCATACTTCAATGCCGTTGAGTCCAGGCAACATGATGTCCAGTAGTATCACCGAGGGATTGCGGGCAAGGGCAGCTTCCGCAGCCTGATCTCCACGACTGACATGCGTTACCTCGAGTCCGTTTTGCTGTAGGTAGTCGGACACCACGGCGGAAAGCGCCGTGTCATCTTCCACCCAAAGCACTTTATCCACCGTTTCGCGCGATGTTTCCAACTTGCCCCCTTTCCGGCCAGCGAATGGTGAAGCTCGCGCCACCCAGGCCACCTTTCCCGACGCGCACGCTTCCGCCATGGAGGCGTGCAACTTCCCGAACGATTGCGAGACCGAGGCCAAATCCGCCCGTCGCCCGATCCCGACTTTCGTCGACCCGCTCGAAGGGCCGGAAGATTCGCTCCGCATCAACCGCTTCGATGCCCGGGCCGTCATCCTCGACGCGAATTTCGTTGTAGCCGCCGTCCTGGCAAAAGGTCAATGTGACCTTCGAAACAGCGAACCGCGCCGCATTGGCCAGCAGATTGCCCACTGCCCGGCGCATGTGACGCTCGTCCATGCTGCATCGCTCAGCTTGAACGGCTACCGCTAGTGATACCGCTCTGCCCGAGGCGGCAGCAAGCGCTTCGAATTCGTCCGACAAGACCCCTGCCAATGGCGCTAAAGCCTCGGGCCGCAGCGCGAGCGCCACTTCGCGATACTCCATCTTCGAGAAAACCAGTACTTCATTCACCAGACCGTTCATGCTGTCCAGATCTCCCTGCATTTGCTGCAAGTAGGTGTCCTTGGTTGGCGCATCAACGGCGTCCAAGGCCAGGCGATGGCGATACTGAATCCGCATCAGCGGATTGCGCAACTCGTGCGAAAGCCCGCCGGTCAGAGCCTTCTGTGATTGCAGGAGGTTGGAGATCTGACGCGCCATCACCGAGAACGCGCGCTGCAGATCAACCAGAACTGACCACTTGCCAAGGACCGGCGGCGCATGGAAATGACCGCTGCCAATTTCGAACGCGACCAGTTGCAGTCGGCGCATGTCGCGCAGGAGCGGCCACACCCAAAAAACAAGAAGAAGCGTGAGCACAACCACTTGCACCACCACATTCAACTTCACGAGGTTGTCACGAATGTGCCGTGACTCCGTGAACGTCAGCACCAGCACCCGATCCGCCGCGCCAATTCGCCTCACCACCGAGTAGCCACCATCGCCTTCACCAAGAATCACCACTTTTCCAGCCTCAAGCAGGCTGGCCCGGGCGTCGTCAGCCGGGAACCGGCTGGCGACCACGGAGAGCGCGCTCAGCGCAACAGGATGACCGAAGTCTGCACGCAATCCCTCGAAAGCTAGGTCCCAGGTCGACGGATCGACGCGCATCAGTTCCCGCTCGACCAGATTGAAAACACCAAGAAAACTCAGCCTCACGTTTTCACTGCCATAGCGGTACGTCACGTATCCAAACACTCGTGACTGCGCGACAACGATAACAAAAACAGCCAGCAGCAGTGGGCCATAGAGCTTCAGGAACAGCCGGACCATCGTCCACTCCCCAAATCGTCACCCAATGCCACCATTCTGATTGTTTGCGACAAAAACTCAACTGTGCAAATAGTCGCCGACCCCGCTGAGACGCACCGGAGTGCTTTGCAACGAACTGCAACGAGATGGTATTTATGCCGACCCTGCTGCAGGGTCATCGCGGGGAAGGGCCAGCTCGCCCTTCCCCCCTTGCCAAAGGTGCCTGACTTCGTCTACTTGAACGTGTAGGTGACCCGTCCGTAGAAGTAACGGCCGACTGGATTGTCTGTCGAATTGGCATAGCCATCGTTCTCGTTATCCGAGAAGGGGGGCGCCTTGTTCTCCAGATTGTTAACACCGAACACCAGCTTGAGCCCCTTGAAGCCCACGTATTGCACCTGTGCATCCGCCGTCGTAAATGATGCGACATGGGTGAGGACCCGCTGATTGTTCTGCTGGAACATGCTGCGAGTGCGTAGTGTGAGTCCATAGGACCACGGGCCGTTGTTCACGTTGACGCTGTTGGTCGTGGTGGTGCGCGGAAACTCGTAGGTGCCAGCCCGCTCTACCAACGGATTGCCCGGAACGGCAGTGTTGCGGAACGTGAGGATGTGCGACGTGAGCGACGACAGCGTGACCACACCCAGTGCGCCGACTTTGAAGCGATAGCGCAGATCCAGGTCAACGCCGTTGGTTTCCTGCCGGGTCAGGTTCTGATACTTGCGAATCAGACCTACATTCGGGTCGGAGCCCACGCCTTGCAACTGCCCAGGCGAATTGGCCAGCACGTCGGTCGCACTCGGTGCGAAGCGGTTGACCGTACCCGGAAAGCTCGCTTCGTTAAGCAACTGAAAGGTCACTGATGGTTGCAGGATCCGGTTGGTGTGATTGATGTTGTAGTAGTCCGCGGACATGCTGAGGCCGGGAATGATCTCCCAGACAATGCCGATGTTCGAGCTCTCAGACTCTTCCGGCTGCAGCGCGGAATTGCCTTGCGAGATGGTGCGAACCTGTGCGCTGGAACATACAGCGAGAGTGCGCGCATCGTTGGCACCGAATGCAGCGGTGTACGAGTTGCAGCGCGGTGTATCGATGAAGGACGGAAAAGAAGTCGCTTGCCCCAGATACAGCTCCTGCAGCGATGGAGCGCGGAATCCTTCCGAGTACGACGCGCGCACCAGGAGATCGGGTGTCGCCTTCCACGCCAGCGCCACCTTCGGTTTCGTCGCGCGCCCGAAGTCGCTGTAGTCCTCGTGCCGCACGGCGATCTGCGCTTCCAGATTCTTGAGGACGGGGATGGACAGCTCGCCGAAAAGAGACTTCTGCTTCCGGTCGCCGCTAGCAGTGGCGCCGCCGGAGCCCACGATCAATCCCTGTACCGACAGCGGGTCGAGCTGGTCGCTCACCTTTTCCTTGCGCGATTCGAAGCCCAGCGCGACGCCAACGGGGCCAGCGGGAAGCTGCATCAACTCACGCGACGCCTTCGCATCAAACGCCTTCACCGTGGACACCGCGAGACGGAAGGGCGACGCGCGAAGCGAATCCACTAGCGCCGCCGAGTTGGCCGACGGATTCACGAAGTTGTAAATGCCATTGGACACCAGCGTCGAGAGAGCCGGCTGACTCACGAAGTTGCGGCGACGGTTCGCGCTATCGCTCTCTGCTGACGAGTAGGCCGCTTCCCAATCCCAGCCCGCGCCGAATCCCTTAACACCCGCGACGACTCGAGTGGTCTCCGTGACCAGATTGTCCAGTCGAGGCCCGACATCCAGAAAGCGATAGCGGATTGGTACGACAAAAGGATAAGGATTGCTGTTGTGGCCAACCGGCAGGTTTTGCTGTGCGGGCGTGGGGGCGGAAGTCCCTTCTGTCTCGTTCTTGTTGTATCCAAATTCGGCGAACGCGGAAATCGCAGGTGAAAACTCGTAGCTTCCGCGCAAGAAGGCACTCTGCCGCTCTGTCGGCGGAATGAGCGGAATGAAGACCTGGAAGTTGAAGTAGCAGGTAGTCTGACCGGAGAACAAGCCGATGCTCTCTGCCGGACAGGTTGGAAACACCGTGTTGTCAGCGAAGCCGCCGCGACCGGCAGTGAGCCAGGTGCCGGGGCTGCCAGCAGGCGAGCGCAGGTCGAAGCCGCCGCGCGCGCGCTGGTCGGCGTTCCGGCTGAAGTCGCGATCCCGCGCCATTGTCGCGTCACGCTTGAAGTAGTCGAGGACGGCCATGACATTGAAGCGATCCTTGGCTGGATCCCCCCATCCCGCGGTGAGGCCGTAACGCTGTTGCGCGCTGTCGCCTGCGCTGGCTTCCCCGTAGGACGCGCTCAACTCGACGCCCTTGTAGTCCTTGCGCAGGATGATGTTGACCACGCCAGCGATGGCATCCGACCCGTAAATGGCGGAGGCGCCATCCTTCAGCACCTCGATGCGCTCGATGGCGCCGATGGGGATGGAGTTCAAGTCGACGAACGAAACCGTGATGTTTTGACCGAAGCCATAGTTCGCCATGCGCCTGCCGTTGAGCAGGACCAGCGTGGTGTTTGCTCCCAGACCACGCAAGGACACTGCTGACGTCCCTGGAGCGAACGAGTTGCCACCCAGCGTTGTCTCGGAAAACTGGCCGAAGTTGTTGATCGGCATGCTGCGCAGCACCTCCGCAACGGTGCCCGCGCCGTGGCGTTCGATCTCTTCCTTGGTGATGATGAGTATGGGTGCGGGACCTTCCGCATCGATACGCTTGATGTTCGAGCCGGTCACTTCGATGCGCTCGACCTTGCGCTCCTGGGCGACGGCGGACTGGCTTACACCCAGCGTACCGGCCACTGACAGCGCCACAATCGTTCTGAGTTTGAATTTCTGCATGCTCGCTTCCTCTCCTGTGGATGGTTGCAGCCGCTTCAGCGTGAGGGCATGCTGATGCGACAGTGGGAGGAGCATGAACAAGGGGGGCCGGACGTTCTGGAGCGAACTGCAGCGTCTCGCGATGCAACTACTTACATCGACACAGCACGGAACGTCACGTCGCGATGACCTGGGCTGGTAGGCCAAACTTCGGCGGGCTGCGATTCCTGATTGGCCGCGGTTGAGCAGACCGGATTGCTGGCTTGCGCAACAATGCAGCGCCCGTAGACGGGGTATCGCAGTTCATTGCAGTACGGTGCAGCGCCAATGTTGCATCGGCACAACAAAGTCCGGGCCAATGCGAGCGCCGCATCGCGATCTGCAAGCAGTCCGTGGGCGCCTGGAAAATGTGCGGTTCAGCTCGTTGGCCCGGTGGATGCAAGGCAGTCCCAATTCGCCTTCAGACAGAGTTCACTGAAAGGCTAGCTCGTCTAGCAAAAACGTCACCCAAAGAATTCTCTGGAGGACCTAGACTAGCGGTATCAGGTCAAGCCAAGAGCTCAGTTGAACCGGCCAGTTGGAGGCTTGCTTTTTGGGACAGCCAAATCTGAATTGTCACTTTTTCAGAAAAGTCCTTGAATTCAAGGAATTGAAATTGGCCCAAATCGACAGACTTTATTGTCACTTATCAACATTAGACTCCGGGCAGCGGATACCGGCGCTCAGCTGCGCACCGCATGTCCCATGACAACGTCAGGGCCAAGGCCCTCGACGGGAGGGATCTTGCGAATATTCGCTTAAGCGCGTGGCCCTGCAGTGACAAGGGGCGGGCCCCGCATCCCCTTCATCGTAAACACCTGCCCATCGTGGTAGGTGACCTTGCCCTCAAATGCGTTGCCATCCCGGCTCAGCTCGCCCTTGAACACCACCATGCCGTTGGGTGATTCAACCGACAGGGCCATTGCGCGGTTATCGAGCGTCAGCGTGCGGACAGGCAGCACGTTGGGGCCGCGGTTGGTCATCAGCGAGCCTTCGCGGCCGACGACCTTGCGGTTGATGTCCATGCTGCCCAGCGTGATGCCGCGGCCCGTGTCCATCTCGAAATTCCAGGTGCCGCGCAGGGTGCTGGCGGCGATGTCTGCGCTGGAGCGCGGCGTGGCGCAGCCGGATGCGATGACCAGCATGACGCTGGCGATGAAGAGGTGAATGGATTTCATGGGCGGCCTCCGAAGAAAAATTGCAGCCTATGCAGTCGGAGGCGTTTGCACGCGCGACTTGAGATGAAGCGCGCTTTTTCAGCCATGAGTTGCCTGCGCATCCAGGCTATGACGGGCACAGCGGGGGTTGCAAAGCAAAACGCCCACCCGGTTTCCCGGATGGGCGTTTCGTTTGATGCTGATGCCGCTATTGCGCCAGGCGAGTTACACGCCCGACCTAGACAACTCCGCCTTCAACGCCAGCTGCAGCGTGTTCTGGCTTTCGTTGAGGTGGGCCCGCGCTTCCTTGGACAACTTCGGATTGGCGGCCGCCTTGCGAATATTCGCTTCCAGATTCACCGCGGCTTCGCGCTTGGCGGCGCGGGTGTCGGCGGTCTGGTTGGGCGTTGAACGCAGGAGATCGTTGGCCACGCGGCGCAGGTGTTCGCGCTGCAGGTTGCGGCGCGAGGACGGGATGTCCGCACCCGTGGCGAGCTCGCCCCAGATGGCGCCTTGCAGCGTGCCGTACAGTTCCGACACGGTGAGTACCTTGCTGCCGTCGCTCACCTTCTCGCGCGAGGCGTGAAGGCGCTCGGCGACTTCGTCGGACCAGAGATGCTCCAGCGCTTCGCGCTGAACAGCGAGGATGGCGCCCGCGATGTTGAAGTCGGGATTGCGGATGCCCTGGCCGCGGATGCGCTCGAGATGGTCGATGCCGAGACGGCTCACCAGCTCCGGCTTGATCTTGAAGCTGTCGGCGGAGAAGAAATCCTTCGCCACCAGCTTCAGCGCCTCGCGCTGGCGCGCGACCGGCACGGGCTCGTACGTCGGCTTGCCGGAACCGGCGCGATCGCGACGGTGCGTCACACCACCCACCATCTTCACCGCGAGCGAGGCGACGGTGCCCATCTGCTGCAACGCGGCGCCGAAGCTGCGGGTGTAGCGTTCGTAGCTTTCGCCCTCCTTCAACTTCAGGTTCTCCATGCGCCCCCACAGTTCGCGCGAGAGCTGCATGCGCTTCTTGTAGTACTCCAGGGGCTCGCTGCCGAGATCGAAGCGGTTCACGTCCGGGTCGATGCCGAGGAAGGGTCCGCTGCCGGAATCTTCATCAGTCGCATAGGCCAAGCGCGGATCGGTTTCCTGACGCTTCGCGATTTTCGCCAACTCTTCCTTCTCGGTCTTGGGATCGAGTTCCTTGTAGGCGTACTCGACGGCCCAGTAGTCATAGGGACCGAGCGTGCTGTTGACGTACTCGCCCTGCTTCTCGCCCTGCACGGCGATGTTGAGCGGCATGTACTCCATGATGGAGGCGACGACACCGTTCACCTTGGTGAATGCCGGGTCCTGCACCTGCTTGAGCGAGTAGGCAGCCGAGCCCTTGAAGTTGTGGCGGAAACCCAAGGTGTGGCCGACTTCATGCATGACGTTGCGCGTGAGGTTCGCCTTGGCCAGCGCATCAGCTTCCGGGCTATCCCAGCCGGCGTCGCCGAATTCACCGCGCGCTTCCAGCAGATCCATGGCGAACTCGGTGTCGCTGGCGGTGTGCCAGGCGTGACCGCAAGTCATGGAATGCTCATGCGAATATTCGCTGGCGAGGTTCACGCCGAAAGCCTTGCCGATGTCTTCCATGACAATGCGGCGCGGATTGCGCGTGAAGCCGTAGCCGGTGGCGATGTCGGCGTCGAGGATTTCTCCGGTGCGCGGGTCGACACGTGACGGCCCGATGGCGAAGCCGACATCGGCGCCGGTGAACCAGCGCACCGATGCGTGCTTGGCATCCATGGTGTCGAAGTCGTCCTTCTCGGTCTGCTGCTTCACGACGATAGCGTTCTTGAAGCCGGCTTTCTCGAAGGCCTTGTTCCACTCGAGGATGCCCCTGGTCACGGCGTCGCGATATTTCTCGGGCACGTTCTTGTCGACCCAGTAGACGATGGGTTGCTTCGGCTCGGACACGGCGGCACCCGGGTCCTTCTTCTCGAGGCGCCAGCGGTTGACGAACGGTGTGCGCACTTTCGGTGAAATGTCGTCGGTGTAGTCGACGCGCGAGGTGACGAAGTGACCCACGCGCTCGTCGGCGATGCGCGGGCGCATCGGCTCGGCCGGCAGCTCGATGAAGCTGTAGTAGAAGCTCACGAAGAAGCTGCGCGGATCGGGTGAGGACTCCGCGGGACGCGGCGCGGGGGCGCCCGGCATCAGCGGCGGCGCGGGGATCTTGGGCAGCGCGAAATGTGCCGTCACCTGAAGACCGGTCTGGCCCGTCGTGTTGTCGGCGCGGGTGATGCTGGTGTTGCGCGCGTCCAGCGCGTACGGCAGACGCATCGCGGCTTCCACCCTTGTTTGATAGCCGGGAATGTCGCCAAAGAAGAAGCTGCTCACGTCGATGAGCACACCCTTCGACTCCGGATGCGGCAGCGAGGCCGCGGGGCCGCTGGTGAGGATGGAATCGGAAAACGACTCGGAGACGAACTGCGCCTGCGGCGTGCCGGGCTTGGCGTGGAACTCGGTGTTCTTGGCGATCAGCTGGATCTGGTTGCCGATCTTCTTCCACACCACCATGCGGCCGCCACCCATCTGGCTGCCGTAGAGGCCGCGTTCGCCGACGCTCTGCGGGATGTTCCAGGTGAAGTAGTACGGCTTGTTGAACTGGTCGGGCTTGATTTCGAGCCAGACCTTTTCATCCTTCCTGAACATCTTGAAGAGGCCGGGGACTTCCTTGGCGTCCTTCACGACGACGGCATGGGGACGCGGCGCGGGCGCGGCAGGCGGGCCGCCCGCAGGTGCGCCGGAGGCGGCGGCAGCAGGTGGTGCGCCGCCTTCCTGAGCAGCGGCGTGTGCGAATGCGAACGTACCGGCCACGGCCAGCGCGATCACAGCAACGCGTGACGGAATTTTACTGTTCATGTCTTTTGCTTCCTCCATGTGAAGAAGGGGACTGCCGTCCCCTTCTTCTCCAACAAGTCATTTTGTCGTCCCGTCGAAGGACGGGACCCAGTGGCGTTCGCAGGCGTGCAAACCAAGCAACGACACTGGGTCCCTGCCTGCGCAGGGACGACTACTTCATTACACCGACGCGCGGGTCAACGGGGCCTTCAGCGCTTCGGAGAGCGTGTTCAGGCTTTCGTTGAGGTGGGCGCGGGCTTCCTTGCTGAGCTTCGGATTGGCCGCCGCCTTGCGAATATTCGCTTGCAGGGCAATCGCAGATTCGCGCTTCAGTGCACGGGCGTCGGCAGGCTGCGTCGGGTTCGGCTTGATGAGGCCGTCGGCGACGCGGCGCAGATGCTCGCGCTGCAGGTTGCGGCGAACCGCGTTGATGTCGGCACCGGTCTTCAACTCGCTCCACACGGCGTTGTCGATGGCGTCATAGACCTCGGACAGCTTCATGGTCTTGGACGGATCCACCTTCTCGGCCGAGGACAGCACGCGGGCGGCCAGATCGTCAGCCATCAGGCGATCAAGGATGCCACGCTGCAGGTTGAGCACAGCAGTGTTGACGCTGAAGTCAGGATTGCGGATGCCCTGGCCACGAGTGCGCTCGAAGTGGTCGATACCAATGCGGCTCACGAACTCCGGCTTGAACTTGAAGGCGTCGGCTTTCAGGAAGTCGTTCGTCAGCAGGTTCAGCGCCTCACGCTGGCGGGCGATCGGCGTCGGCTCGTACGCGGGACGGGCACCGGGGCCGGCGCGGTCGCGGTTGTGACGGATGCCGCCGATGTACTTGGCGATTTCCGGCGCGACCTGTGCGACACGACCGAAGCCCGAAGCCAGGCTGCGGGTCAGGCGCTCATAGCTTTCGCCATCCTTCAGCTTCAGGTCCTGCGTGCGGTCCCACAGCTCGCGGGAGATCTGCAGGCGGCGCTTGTAGTACGCCAGCGGATCGTTGCCGAGGTCCCAACGGGTCGCTTCGGGGTCGATGCCGAGAAGGATGTTGCCGAAGCCGGCATCCTCATCGGTGGCGTAGGCCAGACGCGGATCGGAGACCTGGCGAGCAGCGATCTTCGCCAGCTCGGCGTTCTCGGTCTTGGGGTCGAGTGGCTTGTAACCGTATTCGATGGCCCAGTAGTCGTACGGTCCGATGGTGCTCATGCCGTACTCGCCCTGCTTCTCGCCTTTCAGCGCGATGTTGAACGGGGCGTACTCCATCACGGTGGTCCACGTGCCATTCACCTTGGTGAAGGCGGGGTCCTGGATCTGCTTCAGCGAGTAGACCGTCGAGCCCTTGTAGTTGTGACGCAGGCCGAGCGTATGGCCGACCTCGTGCATCATCACGTCCTTCACGTAGGACTGGGCCAGCGCCTCTGCCTCGGGTCCATCCATGTCACCGCCGCGGGCTTCCAGCAGGTCCATGGCGAAGTGGTACTCGCCAGCCGCTTCCTGCATGTAGTTGCAGGTGAGGAAGGACTTGTGGGCCTTGAGCGGATCCATCAACGTGATGGCGTTCATGTCGAACTGGGCCGGCTTGCCGATATCCTCGGCCACGAGGCGGCGGGCACCGCGTGCGAACACGTCGGACATGCCGATGTCGGCGTCGAGGATTTCACCGGTGCGCGGATCCATCTGCGACGGACCGATGGCGAAGCCTGCGTCGGCGCCGGTGAACCAGCGCACGGAGGCGTGCTTGCCGTCCATGGTGTCGAAGTCATCCTTCTCGGTCTGCTGCTTCACGACCAGCGCGTTCTTGAAGCCGGCGCGCTCGAATGCCTTGTTCCACTCGAGGATGGAATCAGCGACCGTCTTGCGATACTTGTCGGGGATGTTCTTGTCCAGCCAGAACGTGATCGGTTCCTTCGGCTCGGAGATGGCGGCTGCCGGGTCCTTCTTCTCCAGCCTCCAGCGCTTCACGATGTGCTCGCGGGTCTTGGGCTTGATGTCGTCGGTGTAGTCGACACGCGACGAGGTGAAGTAACCCACGCGCTCATCGGCTACACGGGTCGCCATCGGCTGCGCCGGCAGTTCGGCAAAGGTGTAGTAGTAGCTCACGAACAGACTGCGCGGATCCGGCGTGACCTGAGGCGGGGGCGGCGTCGGCACCGGCGACGGGGTCAGCGGGGGCGGCGAGAGCTTGGGCACGGCGAAGTGCGCTTTGACGCGCAGGCCGGTGGACAGCTCCGTGTTCTTCACATGGTCAAAGCTGGTGTTGCGCGTATCCAGCGCGAAGGGCATGCGGAACACGCCTTCGAGACGCGTCAGATAGCCGGGAATGTCGGTGAAGAGGAAGCCGGAGGCATCGATCAGGAACGCCTTGGTGTCCGGATGCGGCGCGGAAGCCACGGCACCGGAAGCCAGCAGGCTGTCGGAGAAGGATTCGCTCACGAACTGGGCCTGGGGCGTGCCCGGCTTGGCATAGAACTCGGTGTTCTTTTCGATCAGCTGGACCTGGTTGCCGATCTTCTTCCACTGCACCAGGGCGCTGCCACCCATCTGGCCGCCATACAGGCCACGCTCGCCCACGCTCTGCGGGATATTGAAGGAGAAGAAATACAGCTTGCCGAGCTGATCAGGCTTGATCTCGAGCCAGATTTTCTCGTCTTTCTGGTACAGCTTGAACAGACCGGGGATTTCCTTGGCGTCCTTGATGACGTCCTTGTAGGGGCGTGGCTGGGCTGCTGCTGCGGCGGCGGCAGCCGCAGCACCGGCAGGCGGGCCACCGGCGGGCGCGCCAGCGGGTGCGCCGGCGGGCGGCGTGGCCGGGGCCTGGGCCAGAGCAGGCAGGCTGAGCGTCATGAAGACGGCAGCCGCCAGAGTCTTGAGACGGGCGGGACGGTGAGACATGAACAGTTCCTCTCTGTGTTGGCGAGCGTCTTTTTGGGGCGCTCTGGTTGCCATGGGTTGGCGATGGGAGTGAAGCGGTGCAGGAACTAATTGTGACACCAAGGCCGGCTCAGCCTAAGGGGTGGCGGTAGCAGTTCGCAACGGATTGTAGCGATCTGTGCATGCAACTTTGTTGCATGAGAACAAGCGCTTGCCAGCCGGGCCCGCGTTACGGGGTGCATTGCCTTCAGGCGGATTTGTCCAAAGCCTGACCAATGTCCCAGAGTATGTCATCCAGCGTTTCCAGCCCGATGGAGAGTCGAACCATGTCGGGCGGCACGCCAGCCTTGATCTGGTCGGCCTCCTCCAGCTGACGGTGGGTGGTCGAGGCCGGGTGGATCACCAGGGACTTTGCGTCACCGATATTCGCCAAATGGCTGATGAATTGCAGATTGTTGATGAATGTCACTGCCGCATCGAAGCTCGATTTCGACTTGTCGTTCGACGGCTTGATGCCGAAGGACAACAGTGCGCCCGCCCCCTTGGGCATGTATCGCTTCACCAGGCCGTGGTACTTGTTGCCGGCGAGGCCGGGGTAGTTGACCCACGCCACGCGTGGGTGGGATTCGAGGAACTGCGCGACGGTCAGGGTGTTGGCGCAGTGCCGCTCCATGCGCACCGGCAGTGTCTCCAGCCCCTGCAGCAGCAGCCAGGCATTGAACGGCGAGATGGCCGGACCGAACACGCGCAGCACTTCCATGCGTGCTTTCATGGTGAAGGCAAAATCGCCAAAGGTCTCGAAGAAACGCACGCCGTGGTAACCCGCAGACGGCTCATTCATCGAGGGAAAACGGGTGCGAATATTCGCATCGCCCCATGGGAATTTTCCGGACTCCACCAGAACACCGCCCATGCTCGTGCCATGCCCGCCCATGAACTTGGTCGCGGAATGGACGACGATGTCCGCACCGTGCTTCAGCGGCTGGCAGAGATAGGGCGACGCGGCGGTGTTGTCGACCATGAACGGCACGCCCGCTTCCCGCGCGATGGTGCCGACAGCTTCGAGGTCGATCATGTTGATGGCGGGATTGCCCAGCGTCTCGGAGAAGAAGACCTTGGTGTTGGGTTTCAACGCCCTTTTGAAATTCTCCGGGTTATCGGGATCGACCAGCGTGGCTTCTATGCCGAGCTTCTTCAGATTGACGGTCAGCATGGTGTGCGTGCCGCCGTAGAGCTTGGAGGACGACACGACGTGATCGCCGGCCTCGAGGATGTTCAGTAGTGCCACCATCTCTGCCGCCTGGCCACTGGCCGTGGCGACCGCGGCGCGGCCGCCCTCCAGTGCCGCGACGCGCTCCTCAAACACGGCGGTCGTGGGATTGGAAAGCCGCGTGTAGACATTGCCGAATGTCTGCAGATTGAAGAGGCTCGCCGCGTGGTCGGGCGAGTCGAAGACATACGATGTGGTCTGGTACAGCGGCACCGCGCGCGAGCCGGTGGCCGAGTCGGGAATCTGGCCGGCGTGCAGCGCGAGGGTTTCGAAACCGAATTTGCGGTCTGGCATGTTTGCGGGGCCCGATGGTTCAGATGTGACGATTCGTCGGATGTGGAATGTTTGCAGCCTGCAATGTTCGCAAATAAAAAGCCCGCCTGCTGGCGGGCTTTTCGACGCATCAGCGAATGCCGTTACTTCGTCGGCTTGGACTTGTCCAGCACGGTCATGGCCGTGGCCAGCATGCCGGACACATCAGCAGCATTGGCCGGGACGATGATGGTGTTGTTGGTCTTGGCGAGTTGAGCGAAAGCCTCCACATACTTCTCAGCCACCTTGAGGTTGGCCGCCTGCATGCCGCCTTCCGCCGACAGGGCCGCGGCCACCTGGCGCACGGCAGACGCGGTGGCCTCGGCGACGGTCGTGAGCGCGGTTGCCTCGCCCTGCGCCTTGTTGATGGCCGCCGTCCTTTCACCTTCGGACTTCAGCACTGCGGCCTGCTTTTCACCATCGGCGATGTTGATCTCTTCCTGGCGCTGGCCTTCGGACTTGGCGATGAGCGCGCGCTTCTCGCGCTCGGCCGTGATCTGGGCCTGCATGGCGCGCAGGATGGACTCGGGCGGCGTGAGGCTCTTGATCTCGTAGCGCAGTACCTTGATGCCCCAGGTGCGGCCGGCGTCATCCAGCACGCCAACGACGGTGTGGTTGATTTCGTCACGGCTTTCGAACGTGCGGTCCAGTTCCATCTTGCCGACCACCGAGCGCAGTGCCGTCTGGGCGAGCTGGCTGATGGCGAGTACGTAGTCGGACGAGCCGTAGGAAGCGAGCCGGGGATCGACGACCTGGAAATAGATGATGCCGTCCACGGCGAGCTGCGTGTTGTCGCGCGTGATGCAGACCTGTTCGGCGACATCCAGCGGCACTTCCTTCAGTGAGTGCTTGTAGGCGACGCGATCGATAAAGGGAACGATGACATTCAGGCCGGGTTCCAGGATGGAGTGGAACTTGCCCAGTCGCTCGACCACCCACGCGTTCTGCTGCGGAACGATGCGCACGCCCTCGATGATGAACACGATGACCGTGGCGAGGATGAAGAAGGGAATGGCGAGCCGCTCCAATCCCGGAATGAAGTACACGATGATGGTGGCGACGACGACGCCGATGAGTTTGGCGAACATGTTGTGGATCTCCCTTGTTGGTGGCGGGGTGTCGGTTTGTCAGGTGTCAGCCAGGTCGCTGGGCGGACACGTGCAGCAGGCCGTTATCCTGGCCGTGGATGTAGAGCACGTCGTTGGGCGCTGCCTTGCCTTCGATGCGCGCATCCCAGGACGAGCCACGATATTTCACCCGGGCGAAGCCGCTGGCCTCGTTGACCCAGGATTCCAGCACGACGGTCTGGCCGCGGTCGAGGTCATTTGAGCCTTTTTCGGACTTGGGATGTTTGGCCCACCAGCTGTGAACGAAATAGGTGCCAAGCAGCGCCGCACTGCCGCCCAGGAGGACCTGGGTCCAGAAGTTGCCCCCCAAGAAGGCAACGGCCGCCGCGACCAGGGCAGCGATGCCCAGCACGAGCAGATAGAACGTGCCGGTGATCAGCTCGACGATGATGAGCACGAAACCGGCGATGGCCCAGATGAGATAGTCCTGCATGATGTGCGTCCTCTTTTGCTTTGTTTGTATTGTGACGGCAACGGCCGCGCGGACAAGCCGCTTGAGCCGAATCCCCACCGCCGCGCGACCGGCGACGAAAGCGCCGGACGAATGGCGTGCCAGCACGCCCCTCCGCCCGATGGTCAGGTATCAGACCGGGCGCTTGGCCGAAATCACGCCGGTATTCACGCCCGCCCAGCCCAGCCCGCCGAAAAGACGCGCGTGTTCGATCTTGACGCAACGGTCCATCACGACATCCAGCCCGGCCGCCCGCGCCCTGGCGGCCGCTGCCTCGTTCACCACGCCCAGTTGCATCCACAGGCACTTTGCGCCGATGTCGATGGCCTCTTCGGCCAGCGGACCAATTTCCTCGCTTTTCCTGAAGCAGTCCACCATGTCGACCGGAAACGGGATGTCCTTCAGCGACGGGTAGCAATTCTCGCCGAGCACGTCCTGGTAGGCCGGGTTCACCGGGACAACCCGATAGCCGTGCTCTTGCATGTACTTGGCGGCGAAGTAGCTCGGCCGCCACCAGTTGGCGGACAAGCCGACCACGGCGATGGTGCGATTCGACTTCAGGATCCGGCGCAGGGTGGAAATGTCATCCATGGCGATGGGCATGCGTTGAATGCGAGTCCGGCGAACAGGCCGGGCAGGACGGAGCGGCAAGAATACCGGAACTTCACGCGGTGCTGATCGCCCAATCGTCGAGGACCCCCTGACTGCGGGGCATCGACGGATCAGCACGCAGCCAGACGCAGGAAACCCCAACAATCCTTCACCATGACGCCCAGCCGCAACTTTTCAATGCGAGCCCTTGCTTCCATATTTGCTGCTGCAATCCTTCAATTCAGCGTGCAGGCTGGCGCGGCCAACCACGCACAAACCCTGCCGCCGCTCGGCAGTGGCCCGCATCCGGTCGCGTGCAGCAACCTGGCCCACGACGAAGCGCGGATGAACCAGATTGGCGGCTTGCCGGCCGAATTCTGGGAAGGCATCGCCAACACCGACAACGGCGGCAACATCCCGCGCTACCTCACCGACATCCTGCTCGAACCCGATTCGACGCCCCGATTCGGGCTGGCCGTGCCGGACGATCGCGGCCTCTACCGGGGTTTTGCCGGCACAACCGTGCCCATCGTGATGCTGGTCTGCTATCCGACCTCCACTGCGAATATTCGCAGCGACTACCGGCTGCCGGATGCACAGTGGCTGCCGAAGATGAAGCGCGCAGGCGATACGCCGATCTTTCCCGCGGGCGCAACAAAGCTGCCGCTGCTGCTCTACTCGCATGGCCTCGGCGGCAGCCCGGTCAGCGATACCTACCTCGACACCATCCGCATCCTGGCGAGCCATGGCTACATCGTGGCGGCCCCCTTTCATGGCGATGCCCGCATCACCCGCATCCGCCTGGC
>JANRIX010000061.1:0-2231 GCA_033764435.1 Burkholderiales bacterium | reverse complement strand
CGCCGGTCCATTGCCTCAAGGCGACGGAGGCCAGCAGGGCGAGTTCGCGGATGTGGTCGATCCGTTCTTCATCCGTCCAAGTCGAGAGCTCATTGCGGAGGTCAAGGTAAGTCGGTGTCTTGTTGTCGACTCGCACCGCCGAACGTTTATAGACCCTCGCGATCGCTTCCGAGAGGATGTTGTCCAGGATGGAGGTGTCGGTCTGTCCCAAGTCGCCGATCATGTGTCGGGTCAGGTTCTTCAGGAAGGCGATCTTGTCCTTGGTGGGCTGGGTCTGACCGGCTGGCAGGTCCCAGGGATTGAGTGTCTCGGTGCCCTCCAGATCAACTTCGATGACCCGGCCACCCATCACCTCCACCAGCGGACGATACGAATCTCCCCGCTCAACGATTGAAATCAGCGGATTCGCCCGGGCCATCATGAGCAGGAACATCTGCGCCATAAACGTCTTGCCGCCCCCCGACTTCGCCATGAAGAGCATATTGGCGTCGCCCACGGATGGGTCGTAGGGAGAAAACGGGATCAATTGCCGATAGGGTGTTTCGAGCAGCATCAGGGGTGACTGCGGCGTCCCTTGCCAGGGCATCTCTACTGGCAGCAGGTCGGCTGCGTGAAGGGTCAGGCAGCTTAAATCCCGCTTGTTCTCCTGCGCCATTCCCGGGAGTTCCGATGAGCAATCGCCGTTGCGCCAACGATTCCGGGATGGCACGCGCGCCGTTCATCCGCGTGACGGCATGAATCACCCGCTGCCTGCGGTCGTTAAGTGTGCGCTGTGCCTCGTCCATGTCGGCGCGGCTCACAATCGGCTTCGAGGTCCGAATCGCGATCACCAGCGAGTAGTTGCAGACCTTCAGCGATGACGAGATAACGGCTTGCAGTACTTCCTGAAGTTGATTCTGTGCGACCTGCGCTTCGACGTTCACCTTGAAGCCGCCATTCGAGTCGCGCTGAGCCGCCTGCATACGCCGCAGTCGCCCCTTGAAATGCTCCAGGATCTTCGCCTGGTCGGGGATCGTGACCTCAGCGTTCACGATGATGGGAAAGTCGAGGACCATCAATTCGCGCAGAATGCCGGGAAAGGTTCCATCCGGGAGATCCTTCAGGCTGACGAGCGTGTAGAGCAAGCCACCCACCTGGATATAGTTTTCCTGTTCGTCCTCAATGCTGGTGTTTGCCACTTGGCTTCGCGCACTTCGATACTGGAGCGCATAGTCAGCCCGGCGCATGGGGCTGCGGTCTTCCACGGCTGGATTCAGGGCTCGTTTTGCATCGAGGAACATTTCGTCATCGGACATCCGCCGAACGCCCATTCCCGTCGCGACCAGAGTTTGCTCTACGCCGGCCAGTAGGCTGCCGAATTCAGACAGAAGATCCACGTGCTCGCGCCTTGCACGTTCCACACACTTCTCAACGGACAAGCTGAATAGGCTGCGCTTCTTCCCTTGGAGTTGCTCGGCCAGTTCGTGGTGAATGCGCGGATTCCAAACGAAGTACGTGTGCAGGAGGTGTCGCAAGTAGTGACCGCGACTCTCGCCCGAGTCCCATCTCCCCATCCGCTCGCGATCGATCGCTTGCAGCACGGCGTTCTCATTCCGATTCAGCCGCGGATAGGCGGTCCGCGCATCGCCAATGCCCTCACAGATTTCGAACCGCATCTGCAGCCGCATCGACCGCTCCGGCAATGACCGGATCAGTGCCTCCAACGCGTGCTTGGACCGGTTGCGCATGGAGTCGTCATGGTAGAAGCCATTGATGCCAGTCAGTTCGTAACCGGCCACCAGACTCCCATCCACTTGCACCATCACGCCGTCCAGATATTCGCGCACCGGCAGCAGTTCACACAGAGCCGGGCGGCGCAGCGATTCTTCATGCTTTGCAGCAGTAACTGGCATCTCATCCTCCTAACGTAAGAATTCGGATGTAAACTCCCGATCGGGCTCAAGCCCGCAGTAGATGTGTGGCTTTGCGTGCCACACCAGCAAATCTCGCAAGTACCCGCGCGGCTTCCCGTACTTGAAGAGCATCAGCCCGGGTACGGCAATCAGGGGGACGACGTACTGCAAAACGATCCCCAGCGGGATGCCGTTCAATTCCCGATTCAGGAAGCGACCGACAATGTTCATCACCGCTGCCAAGCCGATCACAAAGAACAGGTCCTCAAATTCGAGGTAGAAGAAAGTCACTCGTTGGTGCAGGTTCCGGTAAACCGGCGTCACTTCGATTGCCATGGC
>JANRIX010000053.1:0-45703 GCA_033764435.1 Burkholderiales bacterium | reverse complement strand
CAGCAGAGTTGCGCGACATGCCGCCGCCCTTGTTCAAGGGGCGGCCGACAAAAAAGGATCGTCGCGATATCGAGAAATTCTTTGCAGCGCGCGATGAAGAATGAACTCGCCTGTCGGCCGCGCTTCGTGCTCCAGGGTCGCGTCCAGGGGCAGGCCCCTGGAACCTGCTCCGCCTTCCGCACTCGCCCGACAAAAAATGGATCGTCGCGACATCGAGAAATTCTTTGCCGATCGTGACAACAACGAGTGAGTCGCACCGCAACGTAACATGAATTTCACTTGGGCCTCGACCCGCGCACAGCATAGAATCGACGCATCACTCATCAGGGGTCCGCGCATGCCTGCCGTAACGCCTTGCTTCCGCCGTCTGCGCACTCTGGCGACCTACGCCGCCAGCGCCTGGACGGCCGCATGGCTGGCCGGCTGTGCAATCGGCTCGGGTTCGATTCCGCCTGCGGAGGTGCCGGGCGCGCCTTTCCTCAAGGATGGCGTGTTCGAGCTGGCGCCCGCCGCCACCACGGCCGGGTTCAAGGTTGCGGTGGTGGATCTGGTCAGCGTGTCGGGCGAGTTTCGCCAGAGCAGCGGGCGGCTGGTGCTGGGCCCAAAAGGCCGGCCGCAGCGGGTCGAGGTGGAACTGAAATCCGGGTCTGCCGACGCGGGTGCGGACTGGCTGAACGAAATGCTGCTGGGCCCTCGATTCTTCAACGCGTCGCAGCATCCGAGCGTGGTGTTCCGCGCCGAGCAGTTCGGCATGGACGGCGAAAAGCTGACCGAGGTTCAGGGCGACCTGACGATGCGTGGCATCACCAAGCCGGTGACGCTCAAGGTGAACCGATTCGATTGCCGCCAGGCGGCGAAGGACGACGGCGATCAGCGCGCGCGTTGTGTCGCCGATGCCACCGCGCAGGTGAAGCGCACCGACTTCGACATGAAGTCGTGGCTGGATTCAGTGAGCGAATCCATCCGCATCGACATCAAGTTCACTGCGTTTGCCGCGCAGTAAGGCTGCGAATATTCGCAGTGGCGCAGGCCGCCCGGCCTACTGCGCTTTGTGCTGCACCGTGAGCCGCCCCGCGAGCTTGGGCTCGCGCGAGCCATCCAGCTTCAGCACGACCATTTCGCCCATGGCTGGATAAACACCGGTCAACGCACTGATGTTCACCTGGTGCGTGACCAGGACAAGGTTGTCCGGCCCTGGCCTGAGGTTGGCAAGATGCTGGCGCACGGCCGCGGTGGCCGGGCCCGACATGTTCGGCGTGTCAAAGAAACTGTTCAGCGGCGCCCAGGCCTGGGCCTTGCCGAAGGCGAGCTGGGCGGTGTCGAGGCAGCGGCACCACAGCGAGGAGCGCACTTCGCCGATGGGCACCTTGCGCTCGCGCAGAACCTGCCCGAGGCGCTTGGCTTCGGCACGACCTGCGTCGGAGAGATTGCGCTGGGAGGCGCAATCCTCCAGCCGGTAGCCCGGCGGATCGCCCGTGCCGGGCACGGTGGTGGCATGACGGATGAGGATGACGTAACCGCCCCGCTGCAATCCCTGCCACAGGGCTTCATCCGCCTGCGCCAGATTGGCGACGGTGCAAGCGAAGGCGGCGAGCAGCAGCGCCGTGAATCGTGTCGGCGCACGCAAGATTCAGCCCAGCTTGCCCTTCAGCATGTCCAGCGCCGAGGACAGCAGATCACCCTGCGGCACTTCGCCATTGGGCGTGAGCTTGTCGATCACCTGCGGCAGGTATTCCGACAGTTGGCCGGAGAGCTGATTGGCATCCAGTCCGAACTTGCCGGCCAGCTCAGAGAGGTGTTCGTTGCCAAGGACCGACTGCAGCTGCTCGGCGGAAATGGGCAGGTTCTCACCGGTCGAGATCCAGGACTTTGCCAGCTCTCCCAGGCCGCCCTGCTGGAATTTCTCGGCCAGGCCGCCGATGCCGCCATTCTCGTTGACGATCTGCATCACCGTGCTGAGCAGCGGATTGTCGCTGCCGCTGCCGCTGCCGCCACCCAAACTACCCAACAAGCCGTCCAGAAGTCCCATGTCCGTCTCCTTCAATGACTGTGAATTGAAAGTCAGCTTTTTACCGCAAAGGTGAAGCCGAGACTGTGAACATTTGTCTTGGCCTCGGCCATGGCGCGCGGCACGCTGGCCGGATCGCCGCGCAGGGAAAATTCGATGATGCGCTTCACGCCGCCCGCGCCATCCGGCAGATGCTGCGGAAGACTGGACAGCTTCACGCCAGGATGGTTCGCCAGGATGCGCTCCATCATGTCGATCAGATTGCTCTCGCCGGCATCGTGGATGACGATGATGTCCTCGGCTTCCTCGATGCGATGGAAGTGCTGCGAATATTCGCGATCCAGCACCCACTCCATCATCGGCCAGGCCATCTCAGGAAATCCCGGCAGGAAGTGATGGCGGTGAACGCTGAACGCCGCGATGCGGTTGTAGGGATTGGGAATGATGCGGCTGCCCAGCGGAAACTCGGCCATGCGCAGCCGATTGGGCGTGATCTCGAAGTTCTCCTTGGCGCGCATCTCGGCCTCGGCCTCCGGGTGCACGTGCAACGCCACGCCCAGCGCAGCGGCGGCGCACTGGCGGGTGTGGTCGTCCGGCGTGGCGCCGATGCCGCCAAAGCTGAAGATGACGGTGTCGGCAGCAAAGGTTTCCTTGAGCGTGGCGGTGATGAGATCGGGATCGTCACCCAGGTAACGCACCCAGGACAGCCCGAGACCTCGCGCCTTCAGCACCTCGATGACCTTGGACAGATGTTTGTCCTGACGCTTGCCGGAGAGGATTTCGTCGCCGATGATGAGCGCGGCGAACGTTGCCGCGGGTGCTGCGCTCATGGCAGTCCGTAGCGCAGTACCGCCAGACCGATGAATGCGAGCACCCCGCCCGAAACGGCGACGAAGGTGCCGGTCATCACCGTGCCGTGCTTCTTGCGCGGCGGCACATCGTCGCCCATGTTCACACCCTTCTGACGCAGAAAGATGCCGAAGAACATCTCGGCCACGCCAAGTGCCATCAGCAGATAAGCGACGACATCGTCATCCATGGCTCAGACCCTGACGTCCGGGTTCAGCGAGTACTTGCCGGCAATGCTCTGCTTGGACAGCACATGACCCTCGATGGCGCGGCGCACGTCGGCGCCGGTGAAGCGGCCTTCGACAGGACAGCGCGGAATGTCCAGCGCGTAAAGCGTGAACACATAGTGATGCGGAATCTCGTCGTTCCAGGGCGGGCAGGGGCCGTCGTAGCCATAGTAGTCGCCGGACATGTTGGCGTCGCCCGCGAACCAGCCGGTGTAATCGTTGATGCCATGGCGGGCGCCATACAACGACTGTGGGCCAGGCTTGCCGCGCGGCGTGACAGCGGAAGAAAACTCGCCATCATTGATCTCGCGCAGGTCTGCAGGAAGGTCCACCAGCACCCAGTGGAAGAAATCCACTCTCGGCAGCGATGCAGGCACCGTGCGATCTGCCTGATTCACGTCATCGCCCTTCGATGGAACATCCGGATCGTGGCAGATCAGCACGAATGATTTGGTGCCTGCCGGCACGTCATCCCACTTCAACGCCGGGTTGCGATTCTGCGACAGCGCGACCCGATCCTTGGGCGAGGGAACACAGAACGCGTACTGGCCGGGTATGGCCTGACCGACAGTGAAGCTGGCGGAAGAAAATTTCATGGTTGGCCTCGGCGAATATTCGCGGTGATCAGTTCACGTCGACGAGTTCGACATCGAATACCAGCACGGCGTTGGGCGGAATGACCGCACCCGCGCCGCGCGAGCCGTAACCCTTGTCCGGCGGGATGATGAGCGTACGCTGGCCACCGACCTTCATGCCGGGTACACCTTCTTCCCAGCCCTTGATCACGCGGCCCTGGCCGGGCACGAAGGTGAAGGGCTGGCCGCGGGTGCGCGACGAATCGAACTGCTTGCCCTTGTAGTCGGGCTTCTCGGCGTCATACAGCCAGCCGGTGTAATGGACCACAGCGCCCTTGCCGACGACGGCTTCCTTGCCGTTGCCGACCTTGGTGTCGTTGATGTTGAGTTTGGTGAGATCAGGTGGGGACATGGTGGCGCATCCAAAGAGAGTGAGGGAAAGAAGGGCAGAGACGAGAAAATTCTTCATGGCGCGTTCCGTTGGTGGAAGATCAGACACTGATGCAAACATACTTGATTTCGACATAGTCCTCGATCCCGTACTTCGAGCCTTCACGGCCAAGACCCGACTGCTTCACACCGCCAAAGGGCGCGACTTCATTGGAGATGATGCCGGTGTTGACGCCGACCATCCCGGTCTCAATGGCTTCGGCCACACGGAACACACGGCCGAGGTCACGGCTGTAGAAGTACGCGGCCAGGCCGAACTCGGTGGCGTTGGCGAGCCTGACGACTTCATCTTCTGAACTGAACTGGATCAGCGGCGCGATCGGCCCGAAGGTTTCTTCGCAGGACACTTTGGCGCTCATGGGGACGTGGGTCAGCACTGTCGGTTCGAAGAAGCGGCCACCGAGCGCATGCTTCTTCCCGCCGGTGAGCACCTTGGCACCGTGCGATACCGCGTCGGCCAGATGGGCTTCCACCTTTGCCAGGCCCTGCTCGTCGATGAGCGGCCCCACCGTCACGCCGGCATCGGTGCCGCGGCCGACTTTCAACTTGGCCATGCGCTCGCTGAACTTCTGCGCGAAGGCGTCATAGACACCCGCCTGCACGTAGATGCGATTGGCCGACACGCAGGTTTGCCCGGCGTTGCGGAACTTGCACTGCACCAGCCCCTCTGCCGCGGCATCGAGATCGGCATCGTCGAACACGATGAACGGCGCGTTGCCGCCCAATTCCAGCGACAGCTTCTTGATCTGGTCGGCGCACTGGCGCATCAGGATGCGGCCCACTTCGGTGGAGCCGGTGAAGGAGAGCTTGCGCACGGTGGGGTGGGTGCAGAGTTCCTGCCCGATGGCCGGGGCCGATGTGAGGCTGCCGGTGACCACATTGAGCACCCCCTTCGGAATGCCCGCGCGCAAGGCCAACTCCGCCATGGCCAGCGCGGAAAACGGCGTCTGCTCGGCCGGCTTCAACACCATGGTGCAGCCGGCGGCCAGCGCGGGGCCGGCCTTGCGGGTGATCATGGCGTTGGGGAAATTCCACGGCGTGATGGCGGCGGTGACGCCGATGGGCTGCTTCATCACGATGAGCCGCTTGTCGGCCATGTGGCCGGGAATCACGTCGCCATAGAGACGCTTGGCTTCCTCGGCGAACCACTCGATGAATGACGCGCCGTAATTGATCTCGCCCTTGGCTTCCGCCAGCGGCTTGCCCTGCTCGGCGGTGAGGATGGCGGCGAGGTCATCCGCGTTGGCAAGAATGAGCTCGAACCACTTCTTCAGGAGATTGCACCGCGCCTTGGCCGTCATCGCCCGCCAGGCGGGCAGCGCGGCTTCGCAGGATGCAATCGCACGCCGCGTCTCGGCCGTGCCCATGTCCGGGACGCTGCCGACCAGGCTGCCATCGGCCGGGTTGTCCACGTTGAAGCGCGCACCGCTGTCCGCTTCGACCCACACGCCATCGATCAGGGCATGCGACTTGAGCAACGAAGGATCCTTGAGCGGGGGAACGATGAACTCGGCGGGGGCATTCATGGCGGCGAAGAAATGCAATCTGGGCCGCAAAGTATACGCCCGCGACCGGCCCGATCGAGGGCGACGAAGCCACCCCAAGGAGAGAGACGCCTGTGACCGCCATGCGAATATTCGCGTTGCCGCACGGCATGGCGTGGCAGGTGACGCCAGCGCCGCCAGCGCTTGCACTTTTTCGCCCGCGCCACGAAACTACCCGCACCACCCAGCCCGGGACCTACACCGGGCGCCGCACCTCGGCCGAGAACCTTCCGGACTTCACCACCAAGGACTTCATCATGCGACGCTACCTATCCGTTCTGCTCGCGCTCGTGGTTGGCGCCACCAGCGCCTTCGCCACGCTGAGCGCATCCGCCAAGACTTTCCGCTGGGCCGCCCAGGGCGACTACCTCACCGCCGACCCCCACGCCCAGAACGAGAGCATGACCAACTCGATCAATGGTCAGGTGTACGAAAGCCTGGTCGTGCGCGGCAAGAAGCTGGAAATCCTGCCCAGCCTCGCCGTGTCCTGGAAACAGACCGGGGCAAACACCTGGATTTTCAATCTGCGCAAAGGCGTGAAGTTCCATGACGGCACGCCGTTCACGGCAGATGACGTGGTCTTCTCGATCAAGCGTGCCCAGGGCGACACGTCCAACTTCCGGGTGTACGCCAACGCAATCGGCGAGCCTAAGAAAATCGATGACCACACCATCGAACTGACCACGCCCGTACCCAACCCGGTGCAGCTCGAAATGCTCGCTGCCAACCTCTACATGATGAGCAAGGCCTGGGCCGAGAAGAACAATTCTGCGAGAGCCCAGGACTTCAAGAACAAGGAAGAGAATTTCGCCGCGCGCAATGCCAACGGTACCGGCCCGTTCATGCTGGTCCGGCGCGATCCAGACGTGAAGACCACGTTGAAGAAGAATCCCAACTGGTGGGGCATCAAGGAAAAGCGCTTTGACGGCAACGTGACCGATGTCGTGTTCACCCCGATCAAGAACGACGGCACGCGCCTTGCCGCGCTCCAGTCCGGCGAGCTGGATTTCGTCCTCGATCCGCCACTGCAAAACCTGGAGCAGATCAAGAAGAACCCGCAGCTGAAGGCCTGGGAAGGCCAGGAACAACGCGTCATCTTCTTTCACATGGACCAGGCGCGCGACGAACTGCTCTACTCCAACGTGAAGGGCAAGAATCCATTCAAGGATCGGCGCGTGCGCCAGGCCATGTACCAGGCCATCGACATCGAGGCCATCAAGCTGCAGGTGATGCGCGGCCTGTCGATTCCCACCGGTGTGGCACTGCCCGCCCCCACGGCGGCCGGCATCCCGGCGGCCAACCAGGCGCGGCTCAAGTTCGACATCGAAGCCGCCAAGAAGCTCATGGCCGAGGCCGGCTACCCGAACGGATTCGAAGTCACGCTCGACTGCCCCAACAACCGCTATCTCAATGACGAGCGTATCTGCATCGCCGTCGCCGGCATGCTGGCCAAGATCAACATCACCGTGAAGGTCAATGCCATGCCGCGCTCGACCTACTTCGCCAAGGCCGAGAAGCTGGACACCAGCTTCTGCATGCTGGGCTGGGGCGGAGCGACAACCGATGCCATCTTCACGCTGAAGCCGGTGATGCGCGGCCGCAATGACAAGGGCGCGGGCACGTACAACTGGGGCGATGTGAAGAATGCCAAGTTCGATGCGCTGGTCGACCAGATCGAAGGCGAGATGGACGCCAAGAAGCGCCAGGCGATGATTGTCGAGGCCATCAAGCTGTACACCGACGAAGTGCATGTCATTCCCATGCACCGCCAGATGATTCCCTGGGCGTCGCGCAGCAACGTGAGCCTGGTCCACCGCGCTGACAACTGGATCGAAACCGCCTGGGTAACGATCAAGTAGGTCGCCTCGAACACGCGAATATTCGCAAGAAGAGCCCCGCTCCGAGCGGGGCTTTTTCTTCCAAAGCAAGGACTCAACACCATGAAGACTGCCCGCCTGATCTCAGCCGCACTGCTTCTCATCACGCTGCACGGCATGCATGAAGCCGAAGCCGCCACCCTGCGCTGGTCAGGCCAAGGCGACTACCTCTCCGCCGATCCCCATGCCCAGAACGAGGGCATGAACAACAACATCAACGACCTCATCCACGAGCGGCTGGTGATGCGCGACCAATCGCTGAAGATCATTCCCGCGCTGGCCGTGTCCTGGGAGCGCACCTCACCGACGACCTGGCGCTTCAATCTGCGCAAGGACGTCACCTTCCATGACGGAACGCCCTTCAATGCGGATGACGTGGTGTTCTCCATCAACCGCGCGCAGTCGCCCACGTCCAACTTCAAGACCTATGCACAGATGCTGGGCAAGGTGCGAAAGATTGACGACCTGACCGTCGAGTTCACCACCGCCGCGCCCAATCCGATCATGATGGAGCACATGGTCGCTATCAACATCGTCAGCAAGAAGTGGATGGAGACCAACGGCGTCACGGCACCGCAGGACTTCAAGACCGGGCAGGAAACCTTCGCCTCGCGCCGCGCCAATGGCACCGGACCGTACATGCTGGTGTCGCGCGAGTCTGAGGTGAAGACCGTGCTCAAGGCCAATCCGAGCTGGTGGGGCCGCAAGGCGGGCCTCTTCACCGGCAATGCCGAGGAGGTGATCTATCGCCCGATCAAGTCCGACGCCACCCGCATGGCCGCACTGCTTTCCGGCGAAATCGACTTTGTCCTTGATCCGCCGCTGCAGGATCTCGAGCGGCTGAAGCGGAACGGGAACATCAAGGTCGTGGAAGGCCCGGAGAACCGCGTGCTGTTCCTCGTGTTTGACCAACACAGCGACGAGCTGAAGTACAGCAGCGTGAAGGGCAAGAACCCGTTCAAGGACCTCCGCGTGCGTCAGGCGATGTATCACGCCATCGATGTCGAGGCGATCCGCACACAGGTCATGCGCGGCCAATCGCGGGTCACGGGCGCCATGGTGCCGGCGGCCGTGTCCTCCGATCCCGCGCTGGAGCCGCGATTACTGCCCGTCAATGCGGAGCGGGCCAGGGCGCTGCTGAAGGAGGCCGGCTACCCCAATGGCTTCGATGTGGACCTGCTCTGCCCCAACAACCGCTACGTCAATGACGAGCGCATCTGTACCGCGATCTCGGCCATGCTGTCCAAGGTCGGCATCCGCACCAAGCTCACGTTGCAGCCGCGCGCGCAGTTCTTCCAGCGCGTGGACAATTTCGATTTCTCCTTCCACCTCTACGGCTGGGGCGGCGCGCCGACCGATCCGGGCCTGACGCTGAGCCCGGTGCTGTCGCAGAACGACCGCAAGGGCCGCGGTGACTTCAACTCCGGCCGATTCAAGGACGCGGAGCTTGATGCCCTCATCGGCCGCATTGAAACCGAGATGGATATAGCCAAGCGCCGCACGATGATGCTGGAGGCACTGCAGCGTGTGCGTCAGCAGATCTACACCCTGCCGCTGCATCGCCAGGTCATTCCATGGGCGATGCGGAAGAACGTGACGGTCGTGCATCGCGCGGACAACGTACTGCAGCCGATATGGGTGAGTGTCATTTAGTCGCGGCCAGGTGGCAGCTGCGTCAACACCATCTCCTCCAAAACCTATCAAGGTTGATGGGGCGCGGCAGATCGTAAATCAATAGAATCGAATTGTTGAGAGCGCCCGTAACGCGGGCAAAAGTAGTCAATCTGCTTGTCACCTGGAGGGTCCAATGGTTTTGATATCCAAGTCGCGAGCGCTCATTCTTGCGCTCCTCACCCTATCGCTTGCCGTTCCTTGTCTCTCGCGAGCGGACTCGACTGCGCTTCCCCAGCTCATCAGCTCCAGGTCTCCCAGAGATGCAGCGGTGCTGAAGTCCGAGGTGCAGAGCCCAGTTCACCCAAGGTCGGGGCGCATTTCCATCAACTTGGAGCTAC
Source organism: Burkholderiales bacterium (assembly GCA_033764435.1). GTDB lineage: Bacteria > Pseudomonadota > Gammaproteobacteria > Burkholderiales > Usitatibacteraceae > JAEUMY01. The sequence goes on along the minus strand of JANRIX010000053.1, from coordinate 36,161 downwards.
TCGATCAACTCAAGGCTCGCGTTCCTCAAAAGTACATCTATGACGGGAGCGCCCCGCGAATCGAGATTCGTCCCTTTGATGACGTTTCCATTGTTGTTGACGTTTTTCGATCTGGAATTGAAGAAGGCGATCCGGAGAGGCGTTTTTTTAGCGGCTTTGTGGTAAATCCAACGCCCTCGACAGCCGATGAGCACTACATCGGAACATTTGGCTTTACCGAAAAAAAGGGGAAAGTATCTGGATCCATAGTTGTTGGCCCGCTCGTGTATCAAATCTTGGACTTATCCGGCGAAGGACAAATTGTTCGAATATTTGATACGAGAAAGGCCCAAGGCGGGCCACCCGTTCGCGTGCCGTCAGGCAGCAGCGAAAAGCCATCCCCTCAAAAGAGCATAGATGATAGACAGCCCCCACAAAAGAATAGCGCGACGCCGACAGTTGTCGATGTTCTGATTGCCTATACTCAAGCCGCTCAAACTAACATTGGTGCAGATCAGATCAACAGCAACATCAACGAGGCTATCGGAACAGCAAATCATGCGTATGTTGAAAGCCAAGTGGACTTGCGAATTCGGCTTGCTCGATCTGGCCGGACGCAGTACGAGGAACCGGGTCATCCCAAATTCCAGACCGAAGTCAACGATTTAGCGAGTGCTAACAATCCGAGTTTAGCGGACGTTCGTCGCTGGCGAGATCAATCTGCCGCTGACCTATTGAATCTCTGGACAAACTCACCAACAGAAGTCGCGTGTGGCGCCGGAAGGAAACCTTCCACCTTTGCCGAATTGACCGAGACCTTCAGCTACTCCGCAATGTCCCACACTTGCTATTCAGGTGATGTGAACGCGCTCGTCCATGAACTGGGCCACAACATGGGTTTGGACCATGATCCTGCAGCGGAGACTGCCGAGTTTCCGAATCACCCTCTATTTCCATACGGTCTTGGATTCGTAGGCCTGAATGCTGCCCCGCGGTTCCGCACAGTCATGGCGTACAGAACCGCTTGCGAGGCACCAAATCCGGCGATACCTTGCCCAATGCAGCTGCTGTTCTCGAATCCAAACATCACGCGCAACGGAATTGTTGCCGGAAATGCTACGAATGCAAACGAAAGTTTGGCAATCAACAACGTCAGAAACATCATTGCAGGCTATCGCTCGCCCGGCCCGTTGAAAGACATCCAGATCGGCGCCACCGGCAGCAGTCCCAACCAGTTCGTTGCAGGCGCGCCCGGAACCGTGTATTTCGTCGCGGACGACGGAATACACGGTTCCGAGTTGTGGAAGTCAGATGGCTCGCGCAGCGGAACGGTGATGGTCAAAGACATTGCGCCTGGATCGAATAGCAGTAATCCGACCGCCCTGTTTAACTTCAACGGCCAGATTTTCTTTGGTCGGACGAACCTCAGCAGCAACCAGGGAGAGCTATGGAAAAGTGATGGCACCGAAGCCGGCACGGTTTTGGTGAAAGCGCTTGGAATTTTTGATACGCCGAATCGATTTGTCAAAGTTGGTAACACCCTGTTCTTTTCGGCAGGCCTGAATCTCGATATGACCAGCAATATCTGGAGAGTCAATGAGACAGCCACCGATGCTGAAGTTGCCCGCTCTGTTGGCTTTGGCCTCGCTGTTCCTCCTCGCCTATTGGCTGGTGCGAATGGGCTGCTCTTCTAAGCAACCAATGACGACGGCAGTTTGTTGACCTCGAATCAGGGGGATCAACTATGGGCTTTGAGCGGCCCTCAATCCAGCAACTACAGGGTCAAGGATGTAAGGCCGTCCGGGCACGCCTCCATTTTGGAGGTGGCCAGCGTTGGCAATCGCGTAATCTTCAATGCCGACAACGGCACAAATGGTGTTGAGCTCTGGTCGTCTGATGGTGCCGAGAGCGCTACGACCATGATTGCGGACATTTGGTCTGGTCCGGCTGGCTCTTACCCTCATCTATTTACTGACATGGGTGGCGGCTCCGCGCTGTTCGCCGCAATCGATGGCAGCCTGAATCACACACTCTGGAAGACCGACGGAACATTGGGTGGCACTTCGTTCTTGAAGACGATCCGCGCTGGTGGAGATGCATCGATTCAGCAAATCGTGAACGCGGGTGGAACGGCGTACTTTGCGGCTGATGATGGCGCAAACGGCAGTGAGCTTTGGAAGTCCAATGGCACGAGCGCTGGAACAGTTTTGGTGAAGGACATTGCGATGGGTGGCGCAAGTTCGTCCCCTCGCGCATTCGCGGTACATGGACAGACCGTTTACTTCATTGCGAATGCGGGTGCTGGCGCGAAACTCTGGAAGTCAAACGGAACCCCCATTGGCACCATCCCCCTGAATTTGCCTGGCCTGCCGTCGGACTTGTCCTCGGTGTTGTCGCTAGTCGTTTCTGGAGACCAGCTTTTCTTCACCGCAGATGTAGCGCCGTTCGGCAGAGAGCTCTATGCAGTCAGCCTACCTGTCAGGCCGTTGCCCAACGATTTCTCCTTTTCCGATCAACTCAATGTAGCAAATGGATCGCTGCGTACAGCAGGCCCCATCACGATCTCCGGCATAGATGCCGGAACACCGATTTCCGTTGTGGGTGGCAGCTACTCAGTCGGGTGTACGGCGATCTATCAGGCGGTCACAGCAACGATAGACAACGAGCAAACGGTTTGCGTCCGGCATACCTCTAGCACATTGCCCAGCACCAAGACCAACACCACGTTGACGATTGGCGGAGTCAGCACAACGTTCAGCTCAGTCACAAAACCGCCCTATGATCTGAATGTTGTAAAGGCAGGAAGCGGCGCCGGCACGGTCGTGTCAAGCACCATCGTGCCGTCCGGCCCGCCGATCAACTGTGGACCCACCTGCAATCAGACCTTGGTCACCTATAACGCCGATACTCAAGTGACATTGTCAGCCAACGCCGCATCAGGGGCGGTATTTGCAGGCTGGAGCGGCGGAGGCTGCGCTGGGACGGCGGCTACATGTACCGTAGTAATGGATGCTCATAAGACTGTGACGGCGACCTTCCAGTTTGAGCAAGACGGGACCAACACAAACCTGACCTCCGCAGTCAATCCGTCCCTCGCCAATCAGCCGGTTAAACTCACCGCTGTTATTTCATCAACGGCGCCGGGACTGGCCTTTCTCTCCAAGTCAAGTCATATTCCAACGGGAACCGTGACCTTCAAAGTGGGGGCCAGCATTGTCGGCGGATGCCAAGATGTGCCTCTTGGTATGGGAACGAGCATCGCTGAGTGCTTTACTTCCAGCTTGGCAGTTGGGAGCAATTCGATTGTTGCTGAGTATTCAGGGGATGCCCATCACTTGCCTTCAACGTCTCCAGCGTTCATACAGACCGTCAATGGTCCTTCCGGACCTGTTCTCAGCGTGAGTAAGTCGGGAGCCGCTGAGCCAGCCGGGCTGGTGGTATCGACGCCAGTCGGAATTAGCTGCGGGCAGGACTGCATGCAGGACTACTCGCCCGGCACTGAAGTTACGCTCGTCGCTTCCTCCACCGCAGGCAGCCTCTTCGGAAGCTGGACTGGGGTCACCTGCACGGGGGGCGGACAGAGCCAGACCACCCCCACCTGCACCTTCACCCTCAGTGCCAATACGACGGTGACCGCCACCTTCGATCCCGACATCACCGCCAATGTGGCCCCCAACGACCTCAACGACGACGGTCGCAGCGACATCATTTGGCGCACCAACCCGGGCGGGGTAGGTGACACCGCCGCCTGGCTCATGAACGGCACGGCGGTGCTGGCCGGTGCCGGTCTCACGGCGGGTTCGCCCTACCAGGTCACCCATGCCGGCGACTTTGACGGCGACGGCAAGGCCGATCTCGCCTTCCAGCACACCACCGCCGGTGATGTCACCCTGTTCCGGATGGACGGCACCACCGTCGTGGCCGGTGCCGGCATTCTCCCCCCCGGGACGGGCTACACCATCCAGCACCTGGCCGACTTCAACGGTGACGGCAAAGCCGACATCCTCTGGCAACGCACCGACGGGGCGGTTGCCATCTGGCTCATGAACGGTCTGACGGTCCAGGCAGGCGCCGGGCTGCTCGCCCCGGGTACCGGCTGGGTGCCCAAGCACGTGGGCGACTTCAACGGTGACGGCAAGGCCGACATCCTCTGGCAGAACGCCGACGGCTCGGTGGCGATCTGGCTCATGGACGGCTTAACGGTCACCCAGGGGGGTGGCATCCTCGCCGCCGGCAGTGGCTATGTGCCCGAACACGTGGGCGACTTCAATGGCGATGGCCGGACCGACATTCTCTGGAAGGCGGCTGATGGCGGCTACTTTGCCTGGCTCATGAACGGCTTGAGTGTCACCCAGGGTGGCGCCTTGCTGGGCGGGGGCAGTGGCTACACCGTCACCCACGTGGCGGATCTGGGGGGCGACCAGCGGGCCGACCTCCTGTTCCGGAACACGGCGGATGGCAGTGTGATCCTGTGGGAGATGAATGGCCTCACCGTCAGCCAATCCACCCCGATCGAAGGACCTGCCACCGGCTGGACCATCAAGCGAGCGCGGGACTACTCGGGTGATGGCAAGGCTGACCTCTTGTGGGCGCACACCGATGGCCGCTACCGGCTCATGGTCATGAATGGCGGGGCCATCAGTGCCAATGCCACCCTGCTGGGGCCGGGGACGGGGTATCAGGCGGTGCCGTGATCTGCGAGGAATAGTAGGGCGAATATTCGCATCGACGGCCCGGTGCGAATTTTCGCCAGCCCTGACTCCGACCGTTGAGCCTTCCCTCCTTTCCTTGAGCGTTCCCTCCTTTCGTTTTCGCAAGGGGGCGGCGCTCTTGCAGCCGATTTCCCCTATCCTTTCGCCGACATTGCTACAAGCAATGGACTCGTGGTCGTAAGCCCAGCGCGCAATATTGCTGACTCCCGGCCCGCGCGCGGACTGAGGCCAAGATGGTTTCAGCCGAGAGCAGCTCGACAACGCTTGAGTCACTGCAGCGCGTGCGTCAGCAGATCTACACCCTGCCGCTGCATCGCCAGGTCATTCCATGGGCGATGCGGAAGAACGTGACGGTCGTGCATCGCGCGGACAACGTGCTGCAGCCGATCTGGGTCAGGGTGAAGTAACACTTGATCGCGCCCGTTTGCGGGCACGAACACTAGGGGACATTCCGCGGGGCACAGGGCCTTCCCTAGTTTTCTCCGGTGCGTCCGAACACACCCGTAATCGCATCCGCGATTCCGTCGGGCAATCGCGACATTTGCTGTCGCCTTCCCCACACACGCCACCTAAAAAATCAGTGGCTTAGCTGGCTGGCACGGCCGTTGCAGTTCTACTTCTGAAAGGCAACAGGGACGGCACGCATGCCGCGCGCACCACAACAAGACGTTCCCTCTGTGGCCTCAACTCAAGAATGGAGGCAGGTCATGGCAATTCGATCAGGGATTTCCCGGGCAACGCATCGCGCCGGATTCGCGCTGCTGTTCGTGTCGCTCAGTGCGTTCGCGCAGGAGTCCGATTTCGGACAGGACTGCAAGCCGGTGCCGGTTCATGTGTTCACGAACCTGGGCAACAACAGTCACTTCCTCACCATGCATGAGCCGCAGCGCGTGTTCCTCCAATCCTCGCGGCCGGACTATCGCTACGACGGCATCGCCTATCACGCCTACCCCACCAAAGCGCTGAACAGCGTGGGTGTGAGTCGAATGTATTCGGCCTCGGCCAATGTGCACTTCTACACCGCATCAAGTTCCGACAAGTCCGCGTTCAAAAGCCGATATCCGGATGCCATGGACGAGGGCATCGATCATTACGCACCACAGGGCATGGGCGGCGGTGCGGTGGAGATCGTCCGCTTCTCGCGCCCCAACGGGCAGGCCGGCACGCGTTTCGTCAGCAGCGCCGCAGCTGCGCAGACACTTGAGCAATCCGGGATGGTGCGCGACAGCATCAGCTTTCACGCCTTTCCACCCGGCATGGCGCGTGCCGCGATGCCGGTCTCGCGTTGCGAACCCGGCCCGGTCTACCGCTTCATGCACAAGCAGTCGATCGCAACCTTCCTCACGCCTTCGGAAGCCGAGAAAAAATTCATCGAGTCCAACCGGCCCGACTACCAATCACAGGGCATTGCGTTCTATGCCCATGGTCCGGATGCCACGACGACACCCGGTGTGAACCGCTTCTACAACCCGAACACCCAAACCCACTTCTACACCAGCTCAGAAACTGAACGCGCGAGCTACGCAGCGAGCGGCGCGATCAGCGAAGGCGTCAACTTCGCCGTGCAGCCGCCCGCGAAGGCAATCGCTGCGGATATCGCCAAGGTTTATCGCCTGCGCCATCCGTCCACCCAGCGCTTCCTCTATGCCGTCTCGGAGAGCGAGCGCGACAACTGGATAAAGACCTACGGCTTCAAGGACGATGGCGCGCTGCTCACCTGCCTCAAGGTGTCCAAACCCAGCAACAGCGGCACCAACAAGGCACCGACCGTGACATTGGCTGCGCCCGCGTTCCTGGCAATCACACCGGCGTCCGCGAAACTCACCGCGACAGCATCGGACACCGACGGCACCATCGCCAAGGTCGAGTTCTACAACGGGGCGGTCAAGCTGGGCGAAACCAGCACAGCACCGCATGAATACAACTGGACCAATATCGCACCAGGCAGTTATGCCGTCATGGCCGTCGCCATTGACGACAAGGGCGCACGGGGCACGTCGAGCACGCTGCCTGTGGTCGTGGCTGCCGCAAGTGCCGTGTTCAGCGACTCGCAGAAGAACGCCGCGCGGCTGCTCACCCAGGCCACGTTCGGCATCAAGTCGCAGGCCGAGATCGATGGTGTCGCGGCAAGCGGCGTGAATGCCTGGCTCAACCAGCAATTCGTGCTGAACTGGAATTCCCACGTTGCCTATGTCGATGCCGCAAAGGCCCGCGAAGGCAAGGCGAAGGAGGAGCACGCCTACGAGGCCGTCTGGCAGCAGTGGCTGAACGAGCCGGGGCAATTGCGCGCGCGCATGGCATTTGCGCTGTCGCAGATTTTCGTCATTTCCAACATCGCGCCTGACCTCGACACGTACGCGATGGCGTCGTACATGGACCTGCTCAACCGCAATGCGTTCGGCAACTACCGCACGCTTCTCGGCGAGGTCACGCTGCATCCGGCCATGGGCTACTACCTCAACATGCAGGGCAGCAAGAAAGCCGATCCGGTCAAGGGCACGCATCCGAACGAGAACTATGCGCGTGAAGTGCTGCAACTCTTCTCTATCGGTCTCTACAAACTGAATACGGATGGATCGCGCGTCGTTGGCAGCGACGGCAAGCCCATCTCCACCTACGACGAAACGGTGGTGAAGGGCTTCGCCCGCGCTTTCTCCGGCTGGAACTTTGCCGGCAACAACACCAGTGATCCGAAGATTTTCGACCCGGCCAAGGAAAACTGGCTGGAGCCGATGCAGGCCTGGGAGATGATGCACGAACCCGGCACCAAGCAATTGCTCGATGGCAAGCTGCTCCCGGCCAATCAGACCGCGCGCAAGGATCTGGATGATGCACTGGACAACATCTTCAACCACCCGAATGTCGGCCCCTTCATCTGCCGGCAGCTGATCCAGCGCTTCGTCACCAGCAATCCGTCACCCGCCTACATCGGGCGCGTGGCGGCCGCGTTCAACAACAACGGCAGCGGCGTGCGTGGCGATCTGAAGGCCGTGCTGACAGCGGTGCTCACCGACCCCGAAGCGCGCAGCCTCACCGGCATCACTGCGCCGTCCTGGGGCAAGCAGCGTGAGCCGGTCATCCGCTTCGCCAACTTCCTGCGTGGATTGAATGCAACATCGCCGACTGGCCGCAACAAGATCTGGTATCTGGACGACGCCGATGAAGGCCTGGGGCAGAGCCCGCTGCTGGCGCCCTCGGTGTTCAACTTCTTCTCGCCCAACTACCGTCAACCGGGGCCCCTGGCAGCGGCCAATCTGGTCGCGCCCGAGTTCCAGATCACCACGGAGACCAGCATGGTGGGCCAGCTCAACTTCTTCGCGAAGCTGGTGAAGAACGCAGCCTACGGGTCGGGCGACACCAAGCTCACGCTGAACCTGGATGCGTTGAACACGCTCGCCGCTGATCCGGTGAAGCTGGTCGACGCGCTGAATCTGCAGTTCATGAACGGGCTCATGACCGACAGCACGCGCACCGTGATGCTCACCAAGCTTGCCGCGCTGCCGGCTTCAAAACCCGTGGACCGCACCAAGGCTGCGCTGACCCTTCTCGCGCTGTCCCCTGAATTCGCCATCCAGAAATAAGGAGAACATCATGCTCACTCGCAGACAATTCCTGCATCTTCTCGGTGGCGGTGCCGCCGCCGGGCTGGGTGGCTTCGCCGACTTGCGCAACATCGCGGCGGCTGCCGATCTCAACATGAAGGCCGCCGGCGAGGACTATCGCGCGCTGGTGATGCTCTTCATGTTCGGCGGCAATGATGGCAACAACACCGTGGTGCCCACGGCGAGCGGCGAATATTCGCAATACGCCGCGGGCCGCACGTCAGTGCTGGCGTTGCCGACCGCGCAGTTGCTGCCCCTCACCATCACCAACACGCCCGGCAGGACATTCGGCCTGCATCCCGCCATGTCAGGCATGCAGGGCCTCATCAATACCGGCAAGGCCGGCATCGTCGCCAACGTCGGACCGCTGATCGTGCCCACCACCAAGGCGCAGTTGCGCGCCCGCTCCGTGCCGCTGCCGAACGATCTCTACTCGCACAGCGATCAGCAGCAGCAGTGGCAGAGCTCGATATCGGATGGCGCGCCGCGCACGGGCTGGGGTGGACGCCTGGGCGATCTGGTCGCGGCCAGCAACGGCACCAATCGCACTTCCACCTGCATCTCGGTCACGGGCAACAACCTGTTCGAGGTCGGCACCACGCTGACCTCGTTCAAGGTGTCACCCGGCAACCAGTTCGGCTTCGACTTCTACAAGGGGCCGACCTCGACCGAGCCCTTGTCGCAGGGCATCACGGAGCTGATGGCGATGAACTCGGGCAACCTGTTTGAAGGTGCGTGGAAGGATGTCATCGCGCGCGCCATCGAGAACCAGAAGATTCTTGCTGACGCGCTGGCTACCGCAACCCCATTCACTACGACGTTCCCGAATACCGGCCTGGGCCAGCAGTTCCAGATGATTGCCCGGCTCATTCGCGTGCGGCAGGCGCTGGGTTTGAAGCGCCAGGTGTTCTTCGCTTCCATTGGCGGTTTCGACACGCACGGCGATGATCAGCTGCAGCGCCAGACCGAGCTGCTCGGCGCAATCAGCGGCGCGGTCACGGCGTTCTACAACGCCACCGTGGAAATGGACGTGGCCAATCAGGTGACGACGTTCACCGCATCGGACTTCAACCGCACCTTCCGCTCCAACGGCAAGGGCTCGGACCACGCGTGGGGCAATCACCATTTCGTGGTGGGCGGCGCGGTCGATGGTGGAAAGATGCATGGCACCTTCCCCACCATGGGTGTGGACGGCCCCGACGACACCGGCGGCGGCCATTTCATCCCGACCACGTCGGTCGATCAGTACTCGGCCACGCTGGCGAAGTGGTTCGGCGTGAGCGTGGGCGACATGCCCACCATCCTGCCGGGCATCGGCCGTTTCCCGGTGAGTGACCTCGGCTTCATGAAGGCGGTGGCGTGATGATTCTCTTCTGAAGCCTCATTGAGCCCCGTCGGGCCAGTGCCCGTGCCGTCATCCGCGCGAGCGGATGCGGCGCGGTACTGCTGCGACGTTCATGCCGCGATGCTTATGCCGCGACGCTTATGCCGCGATGCCGCGCGTCAGGTCCAGACCGAGTTTGCAGAATTCGGCGGCGCGCGCCGCATCGCTGAAGTCGCCCAGATGACGCATCGAGAATCGGTTGTCGATCATTTCCACCATGAAGGCATGCGCCGGATCGGCGTCCCGGCGCAGAGCGTCGAGCCGGGCCTCCACGTCGGGCGTGATGATGCGGTGGGCGAGCTCGGCGCTGTCCGTGCGAACCACGTGGCGGTTTTGAAAGCTCGCGCTGCCGACGGCAATGGCGTCCAATCCCTCGGTGATGGACGCATCGCTTTCGCTGCTGCTGGCCCAACCCATTGCGGCGCCGCCCCACGCCTGCCCGGCCAGCACGCCGACGATGCCGGCAGCGGCCAGCGCCACATTGGCCACGTTGGCCACATCAGCCGCGCCCGAGGCGGCGGTGGCGCGCTGCTGCCGGGCTTCATCCAGGGGCCGGGGCAGGATGATGAGCCGTCCGGACCAGGCGCCATCCTTCATCTGCCACTGCGCCTGCGTGGGCGGCGACGCCTCGTCGCCCTCATCGGATATCCAGGCACCTTGCAGATGCGCACGCATGCGCCAAGGCTGGCCGTCGCGGTTGCCGGAGAACTTGCGCGTGACCGCCGTCATCCAGCCTTCACGTGCCGCGACCGCCTGCCACGCCTTACGCTCCCGATACCAGCGCAGCGGCCTGCCCAGCAACGGAACGAATCGCTTGAGCAGCATCCAGCCGAAGCCAGTCAGCAACAGCAGCACGAGGGCAGCAAGGCCCTTCATCCACATTTCCGTGCCGGGATCGGAGAAGAAGACCAGCGTGGACCGGAACATGTCAGCAATCAATGGGGTCGCTCCCGCGCAGTGAAAGGGTTGCGCGCACTCTGACACATCCGGGTGGGAGATGCCGCGCGTCTGCCAACGCACCAACGGCCGCGCCATCGATTGCGAATATTCGCGTTGCCCTCAATGAAAGAAGAGATACGCCACCCAGATGGCGGCCGTGACGCCCGCCACATCGGCCAGCAGGCCATAGGTGATGGCGTAGCGCGTGCGGGTGATGCCGACCGAGCCGAAGTAGAGCGCGATGATGTAGAACGTGGTGTCGGAGGAACCCTGCAGGATGGACACAAGGCGACCCACGAAACTGTCCACGCCATAAGTCTTCATGGCCTCGATCATCATGGCGCGAGCGCCGGAACCGGAGATCGACTTCATGAGCGCAGTCGGGAGTGCCGGCGTGAAATCGGTGTTGAAGCCCAGCGCCCCGAAGAACCATGCGAATCCGCTCACGATCATGCCCAGCACGCCGGAATTCCTCAGCACGCTGATGGCGACCAGCATGCCAACGAGATAGGGAATGATGGTGATTGACGTCTGGATGCCGCCCTTGGCGCCCTCGATGAAGGCTTCGTACACATTAACCTTCTTCTTCAGCGCGCCGACTAGGAAGATGACGATGACCGACAGCAGTATGAAGTTGGCGGCGATCTTCGACACCGCCTGAATTTCTTCCTTCGTCATCTGGGTGGACATGAACCACACGATGCCCACCACGATACTCACGGCGCTCCCCAGCCAGACCATGATGACCGGATCGAGCAGACGGATGCGCTGCCTCAGCGCCACGGCAATCAACGCGACAAACGTGCCGGCAAAGGTGGCGATGAGCGTGGGAATGAAAATGTCCGACGGATCCTTCGCACCCAGCACCGCGCGCTGCGCCATCACCGTGAGCGGGATCAGCGTGAGTCCCGCCGTCTGCAACACCAGGAACATGATCTGCGCATCGGTGGCCTCGTCCTTCTTCGGATTGAGTTCCTGCAGGCTGGCCATGGCTTTCAGACCCACCGGTGTCGCGGCATTGTCGAGACCGAGGAAATTGGCCGAGTAGTTCATGACCATGAGGCCGGTCGCCGGATGGCCCTTGGGCACGCCGGGAAAGATGCGCGAGAAAAACGGCGCGATGAGCTTGGCCACGAAGTCGATGGCGCCGGCCTTTTCGCCCACCGTGAGAATGCCCAGCCACAAGGTCATGACACCGGCCAGCGGCAGCGCGATTTCCATCACGCCGACCCGCGCGGAGTCGAACGTGCCATCGACGATGCGCTTGAACACCTCGGCATCGCCCAAGAACAACCACTGGATCAGAGCGGCCACGAAGCCCACGATGAAGAAGCCTGCCCAGATGTAAGTCAGTGCCATGAGTACCTCTTGAACAGCTGTCGGGGTGATTCGAACAAGGAATTTCGGCGCCAGGCAAGGACCGCAACTGCCGCCTTGCGACCCTCTCGTTTGACGGGATCGGCCTTTGGTATTAAATTGGTTTTATTACCAGCGCATTGTAGCCCGGACCCCCTCACTTGCAAACAGCCTTGCAACCACCTTCATACCTGATTGGCGTCGATGGCGGCGGCACCGGCACGCGTGCAGTCGTTGCGCTGGCCGATGGCCGGGTCGTCGGCCAAGGGCGCGGCGGACCGTCCGCGCTGGGCCAGGGTGTGGCCAAGGCATGGGTGCAGGTGCAGGCCGCCATCCACCAGGCTTTCGGCGAGGCCGGCTTGGGCGCGCCGGATTTTTCGACCTGCGCGCTCTCCTGCGGATTGTCCGGCGCCTCCTACACGCCATGGCGCGACACGTTCATCGCAACCAATCCGGGTTTCGGCAAGCTGATTGTCGAGACCGACGCCTTCGCCATGCTGCTCGGTGCGCATGACGCAGAGCCCGGCGCCATTGTCGCCGCGGGCACCGGCTCGGTGGGCGAGGCATTGCATCCCGATGGCCGCAGGCTGCGCGCCTCCGGCTGGGGTTTTCCGGTCGGCGATGAAGGCAGCGGTGCCTGGCTGGGACTGAAGGCGATGCGCCATGCCCAATGCGTCATGGATGGCCGTGCCCTGCCCGGCTCACTCGCCTCGCGAATATTCGCACTGTGCGGTGAAGACCGGACCACGTTGCTCGACTGGTGCAATCGCTCCACGCAATACGGCTACGCGCAATTGGCGCCGCTGGTCTTCGACGAGGAATGCCGCGACGGCACGGCCGCGCGTCTGGTCACGGAGGCCGTCACGGCGCTGGCCGACATCGCCGGCGCCATCGATCCCGGCGCCACCCTGCCCGTCTGTTTCACCGGCAGCATCGGCGAGCGCCTCGCGCCGCGCCTGCCCGCCGCACTGCGCGAGCGCATCCGCCCACCCCGCTACGACGCCGCCACCGGCGCGCTCGCCTGGCTGAAGCGCGACCTCCACTCCACTGCCGTCACAGCCCCCTGACATCATGAAAAAGAATCGCATCACCGCGCTGAAACCGACGGAAAGCGACAGCTCGCCGCTTTATCTGCAACTTGCCCGAAAGCTGGCCGAGGCCATCCGCGATGGCCGCTTCCAGAGCCACGAGGCGCTGCCATCGGAGCGCCTGCTGTCGGAATCGCTGGGGCTGTCCCGCGTCACGGCCCGCAAGGCCATCGACCAGCTGGTGGACCAGGGACTCATCGTGCGTCGCCGCGGCTCGGGCAACTACATCGCGCCGCGACTGGAACAGCCGCTGTCTCGCCTGTCCAGCTTCTCAGAGGAATTGCGCCGGCGCGGCCACATTCCCAACTCGACCTGGCTGAAGCGCGCGGTCACCGAGGGCACCCCCGAGGAACTGCACAGCTTGTCTTTGCCCGCAGGCGCCCGCGTTGCGCGGCTGCAGCGTCTGCGTCTGGCTGACGACGTGGTGATGGCTTATGAGGTCAGCGTGATTCCCCAGAGCGTGCTGCCTCGCCCGGAAATGGTCGAAGGCTCGCTGTATGAACACCTGACCAAGCTGGGCAAGGCACCGGTGCGCGCCTTGCAGCATCTGCGCGCCATGAATGCCGACCCGCATCTGGCGGCGCAACTGCGAGTCGCCGTCGGCCAGGCGGTGCTCTTCATCACCCGCGTGGGCTATCTCGAAAGCGGCACCGCCGTAGAACTCACCCACTCATATTGCCGCAGCGATTACTACGACTTCGTTGCCGAGTTGCGCCGCGATCCGGGCCAGGCCGCGGAATGAGCGCTCGCGTTCTCGAAGGCCATATCCTGACCCCGGCCGGCTTCGTGCGTGGCCGGCTTGCCTTGAATGAAGTGGGGCGCATCGCTTCCATCAGTGGCGACGCGGTGACGACTGACGCCGTGCGCGCGTCCGCGCTGCCCATCTTCCTGCCCGGCTTCATCGACTGCCACGTTCACGGTGGCGCGGGCCACGACATCATGGAAGGCGGTCGCGCGGCCGCACACATCGCCAAGATCCACGCCGAGCACGGGACGACCTCGCTGCTCGCCACCACCATGACCGCGCCGCACAGCGATCTGGAAAAGGCGTTCTCCGGTCTCGCCGCCGTGCTGGCCACGGGCCAGGGCGGCACCAACGGCCGCCGCGGATTCGGCGCGCGAATTCTGGGCGTGCATCTTGAAGGGCCGTATATCAATCCTGGCAAGCTGGGCGCGCAGCCGGATTTCGCAAGACCGCTCCTCATCACCGAATTGCGCGATCTCTCCGGCATGGCGCCGATCCGGCTCATCACGCTGGCCCCGGAGATGCCGGGCAACCTGGACGTGATCCAGTCGCTTTGCGAGGCCGGCTTTCGCGTGCAGCTCGGCCACAGTCTGGCGAGCTATGAAGATGGCGTCGCCGCGCTGGCGAAAGGTGCGGCAGGCTTTACCCACCTCTTCAATGCGATGACTGCATTCCACCATCGCGAACCGGGCCTGTCCGGTGCGGCGCTGGCGCATGCCACCTATGCCGAGATCATTCCGGACCTGCTGCATGTGCATCCGGGCGCCATCCGCGTGGCGTTGAAGGCCATTCCGCGACTCTTCTGCGTGACCGACTCCACCTCCGCCACCGGCATGCCGGATGGCGAGTACCGCCTCGGCCGGCACACGGTCACCAAGTGCATGGGTGGCGTGCGCCTCGCCGACGGCACGCTGGCCGGCTCGACACTGACGCTCGACCAGGCGCTGCGCAATCTGGTCAATGAATTCAACATGGATCTCGCGGAAGCCTCGCAGCGCGTGTCCACGTTCGCAGCCGACTATCTCGGCGAAAGCGAACGCGGCCGACTGGCGCCCGGAGCCTGGGCCGACATCGTGCGCATGGATCGTGATCTCAACATCGAAGACGTGTTCGTCGAAGGAGTGTCGCGTGACGACGCCGCAGCATCCTGAGATCGCTGCCAAGCCCGTCGCTTCCCGCATGCTGCTGGAGGCACGCGAAGCCCCCGCCGCCATTGCCCGCCAGCTTGCGGCGGATCGCGCGGTCTACGCCGGCTTTGGCGCGCACCTGCGCGGCCATGGCAACCAGAACATGCTCACGGTCGCGCGCGGCAGCTCGGACCATGCCGCACACTTTGTCGCGTATCTCATCATGGCCAGAATGGGTCGTCTCGTGACCTCGCTGCCCATGTCGCTGATCACGCTGTATCAATCTCGGCTCAAGGCAGATGGCCTGGTGTCACTGGCGTTCTCGCAGTCGGGCCAGAGCCCGGACCTGGTCGCACCCACGCGCTTCTTCCGCGAGCAGGGCGGCATCACCGCCGCCTTCGTCAACGATCCGGATTCGCCACTGGCGCAGAGCGCACAGTGGGTGTTTCCGCTGCATGCGGGTGCCGAGAAGAGCGTGGCCGCCACCAAGAGCTTCATCGCCCAGATGGTGGCTGGCGCCCGCGTGGTGGCCGCGTGGCAGGAAGACGCCGCCTTGCTTCGCGCGCTCGATGCCTTGCCTGATGCGCTCACCCGCGCGGCGGAGCAGGACTGGTCAGCGGCGGTGCGCATCCTGATGCATGCGGACAAGCTGCTGGTGATCGGTCGCGGCACCGGGCTGGCCGTGGCCATGGAGGCTGCGTTGAAGCTGAAGGAAACCTGCGCCATGCAGGCCGAGGCCTTCTCCGGCGCGGAAGTGCAGCACGGCCCGATGGCGCTGGTGGATGAAGGCTATCCGCTGCTGATCTTTGCCCCGCGCGGGCCGGCGCAGGCAGGCCTGCTCCAGCTTGCCGCCGACATGACAGCACGCGGCGCCAACGTGCTGCTCGCCGCACCGGCCGGCACGCCCGGCGCGATGCTGCCGCTGGTCACGACGGGCGAGGAGGACCTGGACCCGATCGCCGCCATCCAGAGCTTCTATCCCATGGTCGAGGCGCTGTCGCGTGCGCGCGGATTCGACCCCGACAAACCGCGCCATCTGGCCAAGGTCACGCGCACGCATTGACGCGACCCGCCACCTCACTCCACGCGAATATTCGCATGTCCCCATCGACCTCCACACCTGGCTCCACCCGGCCGCCACTGCCCACCGAAACCCCCAGCGAGGCGCATGCCGACCTGGATACCTACGGCACGTCGGCGCTGGTCACCGCCTTCATCGAAGACCAGCATGTCGCGGTCACCGCGGTGGCAAACGCTGCAGCCGACATCGCCCGCGCAGTGGATGCGGCGCTGCCGCGCATCCAGGCCGGCGGGCGCTTGCTTTATGTCGGCGCGGGCACGTCGGGCCGTCTCGGGTTGCTGGACAGCGTGGAGCTCTATCCGACGTTTTCCTGGCCGCGCGAGCGCGCCGTTGCGGTGCTGGCCGGCGGGCGAAGTGCGGTGTATCAGGCGGTCGAAGGCGCGGAGGATGATGCGGGACAGGGCGCGCTGGATCTGGAAGCGCTCGGCCCGACGCTGAACGATGTGGTGCTGCTGGTGGCGGCATCGGGTACCACGCCTTACGTCCGCGGCGCACTCCTGAAAGCGCGCGAGGTGAAGGCGCTCGCCATCGGCTTCGCCAACAATCCGGACACGCCGATCGTGCGTGAAGCAGACATCGGCATCACCCTCGACACCGGCTCCGAGCTCATCTCCGGCAGCACCCGCCTGAAGGCCGGCACGGCGCAGAAGGTCGCGCTGAACACGTTCTCCAGCTCGCTCATGGTGCGGTTGAACAAGGTCTACGGCAATCTCATGGTCGATCTCGTGCCCACCAACGCCAAGCTGGTGCGCCGCGCCATCCGCCTCACCGCGCTCGCGGCCGACTGCGACGAGGCCACCGCGCGCGCAACACTCGAAGCGTCACACTTCCAGGTGAAGGTCGCGATCGTGGCCATCCGCAAACAACTCATGCCGGGCAAGGCAGCCGAGCTGTTGCAGGCCGCAGGCGGCAGCGTGCGCGCTGCGTTGGGTCAGCCATGAGTACGCCAGCTGACACATCGGCGAACACGACCACTCGCCGCAGCCCCTGGGCGTGGATTCCCTCGCTCTATTTCGGCCAGGGCATTCCGTACGTGGTGGTGATGACGCTTGCCGTCATCCTCTACAAGAACCTCGGCATTTCCAACACCGACATCGCGCTTTACACCAGCTGGCTCTACCTGCCGTGGGTGATAAAGCCACTGTGGAGTCCAGTGGTCGATCTCTTCCGCACCAAGCGCTTCTGGGTGGTGACGCTGCAGGCGGTGATCGGCGCGTCGCTGGCACTGGTGGCGCTCACCTTGCCCATGTCCAACTTCTTCCAGATGACGCTGGCGATCTTCTGGCTGATGGCCTTCAGCTCGGCGACACACGACATCGCCGCCGATGGCTACTACATGCTGGCGCTGGAACAGCACCAACAGGCCGCGTTCGTGGGCGTGCGTTCCACGTTCTATCGCATCGCCATGATCACGGGCCAGGGTGCGTTGGTGTGGATCGCCGGGCAGCTCTCCGAAACCACCGGCAACATGGTGCTGGCGTGGTCGCTGGTCTTCGGCATCCTGTCCGCAATGTTCCTGCTGCTCGCGGCGTATCACGCGTTCATCCTGCCCAAACCGGCCAGCGATGTGCCGACCGCGAAGAGCAACGACTTCTTCAAGGACTTTGCCGACACTTTCGTCACCTTCTTCGCCAAGAAGGAAATCCTGCTCATCCTGGCCTTCCTGCTCACGTTCCGGCTGGGCGAGGCGCAGGCGTTGAAGCTGGTCGCGCCCTTCCTGCTCGACCCTGTCGCCAAAGGCGGGCTCGGCTTCACCACCAAGGATGTGGGCCTCGCCTACGGCACCATCGGCATCCTGTTCCTGACGCTGGGCGGCCTGCTCGGCGGCTACATGATTTCCAAGGGCGGCTTGAAGAAATGGCTGTGGCCCATGCTGCTCGCCGTCCACGTGCCGAATCTCGCATTCGTATTCCTCGCCGCCACACAACCTTCGAGCATCGTGGTGGTCAGCACGGCCATCGCCATCGAACAATTCGGCTATGGCTTCGGCTTCGCCGCCTATCTGCTCTACATGATCATGATTGCCGACGGGCCGCACAAGACCGCCCACTACGCCCTCTGCACCGGCTTCATGGCGCTGGGCATGATGCTGCCGGGCATGGTGAGCGGCTGGATCCAGTCGCAACTCGGCTACCTCAACTTCTTCCTCTGGGTGTGTGTCTGCACCCTGCCGTCAATGGTTGTGGCGTTCTTCATCAAGATCGATCCGGCCTTTGGCAAGAAGGCCGATGGCTGAGCCGCGCATGGCCGCGACGGATAGCGCTTCTGACCGGCTGGCCTCGCTGGACGCGTTCCGCGGCTTCACCATTGCCGGCATGGTGCTGGTGAACAATCCGGGCAGCTGGAGTCATCTCTACCCGCAGCTCGCCCATGCCGAGTGGCACGGCTGGACCTTCACCGACTGGATTTTTCCGTTCTTCCTCTACATCGTCGGCGTGTCCATGGTGATTTCGCTGGGCAAGCACGCCCATGCAGGTGCGCGGTCTTCGACGCTGCTGCTGAAGACCTGGAAACGCGGGCTCATCATCATTGCCATCGGACTCTTCCTCAATCTGGTGCCGAATTTCAACCTCGACACCGTGCGCATTCCCGGCGTGCTGCAGCGGATCGGCCTCTGCGTGCTGCTGGCGGCACCACTGGTGATCTGGTTGGGCTGGCGCGGGCAGGCCGTGGCCGCCGTGTTGCTCTGCGCGGTGTATGCCGCCATCCAGCTCAATGTGCCGGTGATGGACGCCAACGGCGTCATCGCGCTGGGCTCGCTGGAGGCGGGACGCGACGTCGGTGCCTACATTGACCGGCTGCTCCTGGACGGCCACCTCTGGGCGCGCGCCAAGACCTGGGACCCGGAGGGCCTGCTGTCCACCCTGCCCGCCATCGCCACCCTGCTCACTGGCGCGCTGACCGCGCACTGGCTGAAGGCACCCGCGCATGACGGCGCCACACGCACGGTGTGGATGCTGCTCGCCGGACTGGCCTGCCTCTGGGCAGGCGCGATGCTGGACAGCGTGCTCATGCCCATCAACAAATCGCTGTGGACACCGTCGTATGTGGTGTTCATGGCCGGGTGGTCATTGATTGTGTTCGGTGCGTTCTACTGGCTGATGGATGCCGTGAACAGTGCGAATATTCGCAATGCCGCCGCGCGCGGGTTCAAGCCCTTTACCGTGTATGGCATGAACGCCCTCTTCATCTTCGCGCTCTCCGGACTCATCGCCAAGATGCTGGGCTTCATCAAGTTCGATGGCACGGACGGCAAGGCGGTGGCGCTGAAGACAATTCTCTACGCCCCGATACAATCGCTCCCGATCAGCCCGGTCAATCAGTCATTGCTCTACGCCATCCTGTTCAATCTCGTCATGCTGGGCATTGCCTGGTTCATGTGGAAGCAAAAATGGTTCATCAAGGTTTGAGACTCGCTTCACTGCTTTCACTGCTTTGCGCGGCCTGGCTGTTGGGCAGCTGCGCCGAACTGCCTGCGCCTGCGGAGATGCCACAGACGCCCATCGGCTCGGTGGTGAAGCCGCCGCGCATGGACCCAAATGCGCCGCCGCCGTTACCGCGCGAGTTCCGTGCCGCCTGGGTCGCCACGGTGGCCAACATTGACTGGCCGTCCAAGCCCGGGTTGCCGGTGGCGGAGCAACAGCGCGAACTGATTGCCATCGTCGAGAAGGCGCGCGAGCTGAATCTCAATGCGCTCATCGTGCAGGTGCGGCCGTCCACCGATGCGCTGTATCCCTCGACGCTGGAGCCCTGGAGCGAGTTCCTCACCGGCGAACAGGGCAAGCCGCCACAACCGTTCTACGACCCGCTGGACATGTGGGTTCGCGAGGCACATGCCCGCGGCATCGAGCTGCACGCCTGGTTCAATCCCTATCGCGCCCGCCACACCAAGGCGGTCGGACCTAATGCAAAGAATCATGTGAGCAACACCCTGCCGCAGGCGGTGAAGAACTATGGCGGCTTCCATTGGATGGACCCGGGCGATGCGCGCGCGGCCGACCACACGATGTCCGTCATCCTCGATGTGGTGAAGCGCTATGACATCGACGCCGTGCACATCGACGACTACTTCTATCCGTATCCTGTCCCCCAGGACCCCGCGGCAGCTGTGGAACCGGGCAAACCTGTCGTGGAACGTGACTTTCCCGACGACCCGACCTGGCAGGCCTATGTCGCGAGCGGCGGCAAGCTGGCGCGCAACGACTGGCGGCGCGACAACGTCAACCGCCTGATTGAACGCATCTACAGCGGCATCCAGAAAGAGAAGCCCTGGGTGCGCTTCGGCGTGAGCCCGTTCGGTCTCGGCAAGCCGGAGAAGCGGCCGGCCGGCATCGCCGGTTTCTCGCAGTACGACAAGCTCTATGCCGATGTGGAGCTGTGGCTGCAGAAAGGCTGGCTTGACTACCTCGCGCCCCAACTTTACTGGCCAATTGAACAGAAGGCGCAGGCCTTCGATGTGCTGCTCGATTACTGGATCGCGGAGAATCGCGTTGAGCGGCACATCATTCCCGGCCTGTACACCAGCCGCATCGACAACACGCCGCGCTCGTGGCAACCCGCCGAGATCACCAACCAGATCGCGCTGTCGCGGACACGGAGCGGCTCAGGCGGCCAGATCCATTTCAGCATGATCGCGCTGATGGAGAATCGGAAAGGCATCAGCGACGCGTTGAAGGCGAGCTATGCCGTGCCCGCGCTGATGCCGGCGTCGCCCTGGCTGGACGTGAAGGCGCCCACAGCCCCCAAGGTCAACAACGATCCGACGCCCACGGGCCGGCCGTCTGTGCGCTATCTGGTCAAGAACACTGCCGCTGAGCCAGTGCGACTGTTCGCCATATCGTCACGCTACGGGGACCGCTGGGTGTTCTCCACCGCACCTGCGCGCGACGACGGCACGGCTTCGGTTGAAGTTGCCAGCATCACCACGTTCGGCACGCTGAACCGCGTGGCCGTGCAGGCCATCGACCGCGCAGGCAACGCCAGCGCGATCACCTATGCACCGCTCGGCCAGTGATCACCACATCCACGCATTGAAAGCACGTCGCATGAAACGCCATCTCGCCCTCCTTGCGCTGACCCTCGGCCTTACCGGTTGCGCCACGCCCTACATCGACGACAGCTATCGCTCCATCGCGCAGGACAGCCGCGCGCAGTTCCTCATCATCCACTACACGGCCATCGACTTCCCGAAGTCCATGCAGGTGCTGGTGCAGGGCGGACGCGTGTCCAGTCACTATCTCGTGCGCGACGACCCGCCGGAGATCTATCGTCTGGTCGACGAGAACAAGCGATCCTGGCACGCCGGTGTGAGTTCCTGGCAGGGCCACACCCAACTCAACGCCGCGTCCATTGGCATCGAGATCGTCAATCTCGGCTACACGAAGAATCCCGACGGCACGCTCACGTGGCAGGACTATCCGCAAGGCCAGATCGAGGCCGTGGTCGCGCTGGTGAAAAAGATCGTCAAGGAACACAACATCAAGCCGGATCGCATCGTCGGCCACAACGAGATCGCGCCGTCACGCAAACAGGACCCGGGGCCCAAATTTCCGTGGAAGCGGCTGGCCGATGAAGGCCTCATTCTCTGGCCGGACGCGAAGAAGGTCGCGGAGAAGCTGCCCGTGTTCGAGCAGCAGGTGCCCGACGTCATGTGGTTCCAGGATCGACTCGTCAAGCATGGCTATGCGCTTGCGACCACCGGTCTCATGGATGAGATCACCCGCAACGCGCTCACCGCGTTCCAGATGAAGTACCGGCCCGCCAAGCACGACGGCGTGCCGGATGCGGAAACGGCCGCCATCCTCGAAGTGCTGACCACGCCACAGTGAAGAATCGAATCATGCCGCTCCGCCTCACCAAGCTCGCCGCCGCCCTGCTCGGGACAATGACCCTGACCGCCTGCGTGACGCCGGGCACACCGGCCAGCGTTGATGAAGCCTGGAAGGTGAAGCTCGACGCCGAGCTCGCCGCCATCACCGCCAGCCCGACGCACACCCTGGCATCGCTGTCGACGCTGGTCATCCGCGACGGCAAGGTGGTGTACGAAGGCCAGTTCGGCTCGCGCTGGATCGATCCGTCGGGTTCAGGTCGGCACAAGCCCGCCAATCGCGACACGATGTACCGTGCGGCCTCGATTTCCAAGCTGGTCACGTCACTGGGCGTGATGAAGCTGGTCGAGGAGGGCAAGCTCGACCTCGATCGCGACGTGAGCGACTATCTGGGCTGGTCATTGCGCAATCCGCATTTTCCGAACGACCGCATCACGTTGCGCATGCTGATGAATCACACCTCGTCGCTGCGCGATGACGGCGGCTACTACTGGGCCACCCCTGCGAATATTCGCGATGCATTGGAGCCTGGCGGCAAGGCTTACGGCAAGGGAGCTGACGGTGGAAAAAGCTGGTCGCCACGAGCAAAACCCGGCGCGTTCTTCCAGTACGCCAATCTGCCGTGGGGCATCATCGGCACCGTGATGGAGAAGGCGAGCGGCGAACGCTTTGACCGTCTGATGCGTCGCCTCATCCTCGACCCGATGCAGTTGAAGGGCGGCTATCACCCCTACGACTTTCCGCCGGCGGACATCGACAACCTCGCCACCCTCTATCGCAAGCGCAGCGAGGTCAATGGCAAGGAAGTGTGGAATCCTGCCGGGCCCTGGGTGGCGCAAGTGGACGACCCCACCGTGCCGCAGAGATCGCGGGCCGGCGATGACTACGTGATCGGATCGAACGGCACCGCGTTCGGGCCGCAGGGCAACATCCGCCTCTCGGCGGCGTCGCTTGGCCGGATCATGCTCATGCTGATGAATGGCGGCGAGTCGGAGGGCAGGCGCATCCTGGCCAAATCGTCCGTGGATGCCATGCTCGCCGAGAGCTGGCGCTATCGCTGCGATGGCTGCGATGGCAAACCGAATGGCGATCCCAATGGCGAGCAGGGCTTCGGCAAACATGCGTTGTTCTTCAATGCCTGGGGGCTCGGCAATCAGCACTTCCTCGACATCACCGGCCCGGCGAAGGGCGACCGGCTGGTCAGGGACGGTGGATTCACAGCCGTCGGCCATCTCGGCGACGCGTGGGGACTCACCGCTGCGTTCGTATTCAACCGCGACAGCCGCAACGGCATGATCTATCTCATTGGCGGCCCGTCATTCAATCCGGACACGAATCCCGGCACCTATTCGGCGTTCTACCGGCACGAGGAACAGATTCTGGATGCGTTGTATCGCCGGGCCATTCAACAACGATTGGATTGAATTCGTCGGCGAAGAGCTCGTTGCCTGCTCAATCAGCTGACTGCCGGCTCCAGCAAGGTCAGCGTGCCTTCTCCCGAATCCAGCCGCGCGCGGATGCCGAATGGCAGCGTGAGATTCTCGGCGATGTGTCCGAACGAGAGCCCGTAGGCCGCCGGCACCGGTGAGGTCGCAAAGTGCTGGTCCAGCACTTCACGCAAGGTCAGGGAGGGCTCGTTGTCGCGTGGCTCGCAGCGCGAGAACACGCCCAGCGCAGCGCCGGCGATGGTGTCGAGTCCGAGGCTCTGGTGCAGATGGGTGAGCATGCGGTCGATCCGATACGGTGCCTCGCTCACGTCTTCGAGACACAGCAGCGCATCGCGAATGTCGGGCGAGTACGGCGTCCCGATAAGCGCGGTGAGGACGGAGAGATTGCCGCCGGTGAGGCGTCCTTCCGCTGTGCCGCCTTTCCATGTCACCCGCTTGAACGCGGATTCCCGCTCGCCGCGGTCGGCATTGATTGGTGAGCCTTCCATGCGATACGTCGCCTGCGGACTCATCAGCATGGCGTACTGATGGATCAGCGAATATTCGCCCTGCGTGGCGCCCGCACCGGGGCCATGAAACGTCACCAGTCCGGCGTGGCGCTGGATGGCGAGGTGCAGCGCGGTGATGTCGGAATAGCCGACCAGAATTTTCGGATTGCGTGCGATGAGGCCGTAGTCGAGATGCGGCAGCAGCGCCGCGGCACCCGAGCCACCGCGCGCCACCCAGAGTCCCGCCACTTCGCGGTCGGCGAACATGGCGTGCAGATCGTCGACACGTTGCTTGACCGTGCCGGCGTAGCCTCCCCAGCCCTTGCGAATATTCGCACTCGTCTTCACCGAAAAACCCAGCGCCTCCAAATTGCGCACACAGCGTTCGATGGTGGCGTCGGTCACGATGCCGGAGGGGGCGATCAGGCCGACCAGAGCGCGGGGCTTGAGTCGGGGTGGCTTGATGAGCGCGGGCCCTGCGCCCGCCACGTTGCGCGGCATGACGGTTGCGCAGCCCGGCAGGGTGATCGCCCCCGCTGCCGCAAGAGCAAGAAATTCACGTCGGTTCATGCCGCATTGTTCCAGTGGCCGAAGCCCAAAAAAAATGCAGGGGCCGGTTGCCCGGCACCCTGCATCGGAGCCCTTGTGTCGTAAGACCGGTCAGAACTTGTAGGTCAGACGCAGCGTGTACGCACGGCCGCGCGGGCTGGCAACACGCGGATCCCACGCCGTACCGGCCGCGAAGTCCACGTTGTGCGCCGTGAACGGCGGGTCGGTGTTGAACACGTTCAGGATGCCGCCGGTGATGGTGAGCTTCTTGAAGCCGGTGTAGGTCGCCGACACGTTGTAGGTGATGTAGTCCTCGACGCGCGACTTGTAGTCCGGCGCATTGGCCACACCCGCCGGCGCCTCATCACGGTAGCCCGAGGTGAAGTACTGGGAGACGGTCGTGCTCCACGGACCGCGGCTGAACGTGGCGCGCGCCGTGTGCTTCCAGCGCGGGAACAGATCCTGCACGTCCCACTGGCCGGCCAGTTCGCGATAGGCCTGCGACTTGAAGATGCGCGACTTGAAGCTGTCGACGTACGTGCCTTCGACGCTGCCGCTGAAGTTCCAGTCCCAGATCTTGGTGCGCACCTGCATGCCGATGTCGATGCCGCGGGTGATGTCGCCGTCGGCGTTCACCAGACCGCCCTGGATGTAGCCACCGACTTCATCGATGCGTCCATTGGGGCCGCGCACGATGCCGTTCGGGAACGTATCCGGGTTGGCGACCACGAGCTGCGGAGTCACCACATAGATGCGGTCATTGCGGCGGATCTCGTAGGCATCCATGTTGGCGGTGAGCCAGTTGGTCGGCGATACGACAAAGCCGATGGAGCGCTGCTCGGACGTTTCCGGCTGCAGGTTGGGGTTGCCACCGCTGCGACCCAGCGGACGGATCGCGCAGAACACCGGATTGCCCGGGTTTTGCGGGCACAGCACCGGGTCGGCGATGTTGCCGGGGATCTGCGATTCCGACGACGGGCTGTAGAGCTGGGTAAAGCTCGGCGCACGGAAGCCCTCGCTGTAGGAGCCGCGGATCAGCAGTTCCGGGATCGGCTGGAACTTGAACGACACTTTCGGATTGGTGGTCGTGCCGAAATCGCTGTAGTCGTCGTGGCGCACGGCAGCGGAGAACTCTAGATTCTTCATCAGCGGCACGGCCACTTCGGCAAAGACCGCACGGATGTCACGGTCACGCTTGTTGACGAAGATGTCGGTCGGGAACGGCGCGTCGGCAATGGCAGTGGCGGTCGCGTTGTTGTTCAGGAAGTACTCTTCCTTGCGCACATCGAACCCGACGGCAGCCGCGATTGGGCCGGCCGGTCCCTGCATGACTTCACCAGACAGGCTGGCGTCGAACTGGGTCAGCTTGAACTCGCCCCCCTGCAGCTTGGAGCCGGCCGCACTGGTGGACTGCAGCAGTGCCATGGCGGCGTCGGTCTGCGACTGGCCGGGCAGCAGCCAGGGATTGATCAAACCGGTGGCCAGCGCGGCGTTGAAGTCAACCGTCCGGTAGTAGCCGGCCTTCAACAGTGATTCCGACTTGCTGCCAGCTTTCGCGAGGCCCACCTTGTAGTCCCACGAGCCCAGCGTGCCTTCCATGCCGACCAGGAACTTGAAGGACTCGGATTCGGTCTCGATCACGCGATTGCCGCACGCGATACAACGCCAGCGATAGGCGATGGGCCGGGTGCGGTCGAAGGTCGGAATGAATTGGGACAAATCCTGATAGAACGGACCGTTCACCGGATAGGCGTTGCCGGCAGCGATGCTGGTCGTGATCTGACGCTGCTCGAACGTGCGCTCCGACTTGGTGTTGGAGCCGACCGCCTCCACGAAGGCGGTGTGGTTGGCGGAAAGTTCAAACGTCGCACGCGCCACATAGTTCACGCGCTCGAACGGCTGCAGCAGGATCTGCTCACGGCCATAGTCATAGGCGCAACCGCGCGAGGACGCGTAGAACGACGGGCCGAGAATGTCGCCACGGTACTGCGTCATGCCCGGCACAGAATCGCAATTGCCGGTGAAGGACAACAGGTTGGCACGGTTGTAGGTCTGGGTGGCACCCGGCAACTGGAAAATGCCGTTGATGTTGGATGAACCCACGAAGCTGGCACCCATCGCCGTGCCGGGACCGCCGGTCTGGGTGGCGAACGGCGTGCCCGTCGTGTCCGGCGTCAGGCCGCGGTTGGGCTGGTTGCCGTTGACGAAGTCGCGATCACGGCCGCGCAGGGTTTCCTGCTTGTCGAACGTGGCGCTCACCATGACGTTGTAGCGATCCTTGGCCAGGTCGCCCATGCCGGCCGTGAGCGAGAAACGATTGATGTCGCCGCCACCGTCATGCGTGACGTTGGTGAAGCCTGTCAGCTCGATGCCGTTGAAGTCCTTCTTCAGGATGAAGTTGATCACGCCGCCGATGGCATCGGTACCGTAGATGGCGGACGCGCCGTCCTTTAGTACTTCCACGCGCTGGATGGCGGCCAGCGGAATCGAGTTCAAGTCGACCGCCACGCCACGTATGCCGGAAGAGGACATGCGGCGGCCGTTCAGCAGCACCAGTGTGCTGGCCGAGCCCAGGCCGCGAAGGTTCGCGCTGGCCGCACCGAAGTTGTTGCGGTCGGCGAAGTTGGCCGTGATGCCGACGTTGGACGACATGTTGTCGCGGCCGGCGCCGTTGGCGGAGATGATGGCGACCAGTTCCTCGGCGCTGACGATGCCGGCCTTGTCGATTTCATCCTTGGTGATGATCTGCAGCGGCAATGCGCCTTCGTCCTGAACCCGCTTGATGCTCGATCCCGTGACTTCGATCTTCTCCGGCTTGGCCGGCGGCTTGGCCGGCGTGGCCGGCGCCTGGGCGAGCACCGGGCCGGAAATCAGCACCAGCGATATTGCTTGAA
Source organism: Burkholderiales bacterium (assembly GCA_033764435.1). GTDB lineage: Bacteria > Pseudomonadota > Gammaproteobacteria > Burkholderiales > Usitatibacteraceae > JAEUMY01. Next base: position 8,941 of record JANRIX010000053.1, on the reverse strand, counting down.
CGATTCTTTTGATTTTCACGGGGGACTCTCCTGTGATGGACTCCGGTTGATCATCGCGACACGTGCCGCGGCTGACTGCTGCTGTCCCTTCTGGCTGGGGACATGCGAGGCGCAACCGACCCTCGATGCGACATGGGGTCGGACATTCCTTGAATGCGTTGTTGCTGACCACAAAAAAAATGGCGGCAATCCCTGTGTACCACCCTGCCGGCTTGCCCGGACTGGTAATACCAGTAAACTACCACTGAGCGAACTTTGCTACCAGTTGCCAAGAATTGCAAGACCCCGATGGCAAAAATGCAACAGCCTGCAAACAGAGTGTCGCAATGCCGACAGACAACCTGTCAGACGCCTGAAATCCGGTCCGCACCAAGTCCACAAAAATCCATGAATTTCAACAAGTTGACCATTTTTTTCGGGTTGACCCTGCAGCTGCTGGGCATGCTGCCGATTGCCCATGCGGAGCTCCCGGTTGGCGCCCAGTCGATGTTGCGGCGCGCCAACATTCCGGACAGTTCTGTGGGCGTCTTGGCCGTGCGACTCCGGGACGGGAAAGCCCTCGCCTCGCATCAGGCTGACCAGCCCCTGCAACCGGCCTCCACGCTCAAGGTGCTGACCGCGATCGCCGCGCTGGACATGCTGGGCCCGACGCATACCGGCAAGGTGGAACTGCGCGCCGCAGCGCCGGTCGAGAACGGCGTGCTGAAGGGCGCACTGGTAGTGCGTGGCGAAGCCAGCCCGGACTTCACCTGGCAGGAACTGCGCTACATGCTGCAGACGCTGCGCTTCGCCGGCATTCGCGAGATCGCGGGTGACATCCTCATCGACCGCAGCTACTTCACGCCCACGCGGCTGGACGAGGGGCTGCCGCCCTTCGACGAGACACCCGAGTTTCGCTACAACGTGATTCCGGACGCGCTGCTGCTGAACACCAATCTGCACACGCTGCAGTTCAATGATGACGGCACCACACTGCGCGCCAACGCGTCGCCTGCGCTGGATGGCGTCAGCATCGATACCAGCGCGATGACCCGCAGCGCGCGCAAGTGCGTCGATTGGGAAGACGGCTGGAAGTTGCCTGTCGTCGAACGCACTAGCGATGGCCGGCTCGTCATCCGCCTGCAGGGCGACTTTCCGGCGACGTGCCAGGCGGTGACCCAGATCAGCGTGCTCGATCGCGCCGACTATGCAGCGCGCCTGATTCCGGCGCTGTGGCGCGAGCTCGGCGGCTCGTTCTCCGGCGCGGTGCGCGAGGGTGCGGTCGAGGGTGCTGCGCTGCCGGCGCTGAACACCACGCGTGTGCTGGCCACGCACCGATCACGGACGCTGGCGGAATTCACCCGCGACATCAACAAACGCTCGGACAATCCGATCACGCGGCTTGCCTTCCTCGTCCTGGGTGCGACAGCCCCGGCATCGGCCGGTGCCGGGACGACGCTTCAGCGTGCGGATGCGCGCGTGCGCGCCTGGCTGCGCGAGCGTGGCATTGATGATCGGGGCATGGTGCTGGACAACGGCTCCGGCCTTTCGCGCACCGAGCGGATCAGCGTCGCCCAGCTGGTCGGCGTGCTGCGTATCGCCCACGCAAGCGACTGGGCGCCGGAATTCACTGCGGCGCTGCCCATCGCAGCGACGGACGGCGGCCTGCGCAACCGCTTCGTCGGCACGCCGGCCGCGCGCAAGGCGCGGCTGAAGACCGGCACGCTGCGCAACACCTGGGCGCTGGCCGGTTACGCCCCCGATGCCGTGGGCGACATGCACGCCATCGCGGTGATCATCAATGATGATCGCGGCACGGGACCCGTGGTGCGGCCGATACTGGATGCGATCGTCAACGAGGTGCTGTCACGCGGTGTGGCTGCCGCCGACGACTGGCCGGACCCGCTGACGAAGCTGCCGCTGTCCTAGGCACCATGCTTCCGCTGCATGCGCACCCTCGCGAATATTCGCAAGGATGCGAAGTGTGGCGACAGGTGTGGCGGCAGGTGTGGCGACCTCAGGCGGCCAGTGTCCTGACTTCCTTCACCACCTTTGCTTCGGCACGACCTTCCTCGCGGGCGCAGTGGCGAAGCCGGTATTCCTCGGCCACGCGATGGCTCTTGAGCGTTGACGCCGCTTCTTGGGACCGGATGCGATCCTGGATGGCGATGAGTTCCGCTTTCTCCCAACCCAGCAACTGCGCGGCAGTGGCCCGCAGCTGATCCTCGTTCGCGAGTTTTTCGGCAGCCCGTTCCAGCGCCTCGGCTTCGACACGCAGACGGTCGCGACGCTGCGCGATGAGTTGCAGCGCGGTGAGCCGCTTCTGCCGTCCGGTGTCGACGAGCTTGCGCTCAAGCGTCAGGTTTTCCTGATCGGCGGCGAAGAGTTGCCGCTCAATGGCTGCGCGTTCGGTCGCGGTACGGCGCAGTTGTTCCGCCTGGTCGGCGCGTGCCCGTGCGAGCGTGAGTGCTTCCCGTTCCGCCGCGGCGGCATCCTGCTCTGCCTTGAGCGCCTGCGCTTCCGCCTCCTGTCGTGCAGTCGCCAGGGCGGCAGCCTGTTGATGCGCCTGTGCGCGCTGACGGACAGTTTCGCGCAGCGCAGCCTCGGCTTCGGCCAGCGCCAGGGCCTGTTCCGCTTCCCGCTGTTCCGCCTCGATGCGCAGGCTTGCTTCCATCACCCGCTGGCTATCGGCCGCCGTCCGCGCTTCCGCCGCGTCACGCTCGGCTGCATCGGCTTCAGCACGTGCAGCCGCTGCTTCGGCGGCGAGCTGCTCTGCCTGTGCACGTGCCGCAGCAGCCGCTGCGGCCTTGCTGTCTTCGGCAATGCGGAGCCGCGATGCGGCCTCCGCCGCAGCATCGGTCTCGGTCAGCAGTGCCGCGGTCTGGCGCGCTTCGCGGTCGGCGGCAAGCCGCGCCTCGGCTGCGGCCAGCGCCTTCTTTTCCGCCTTCACGCGTGCGGCGTGCTCGGCCTCGGCATGGGTTTCCGCTTCGCTGCGGCGTCGGGTCAGTTCGGCTTCCTGGATGGCGCGCGCGGTGGCCAGCGCCTCGGCCTCGTCTTCGGTGCGGCGCCGGGCTTCCGCGGCCTGCTGGGCGCGACGCTCGGCGAGTGCGCGCGATTCCGCCGCGGCGGCTTCTTCGCGTTCGGCGCGTTCGCGCGCTTCGGCGGCGGTCTTTGCCTCGCGATCAGCATCGCGAGCAGCCAGCGCCGCGACCCGGGCCGCTTCTTCGGCTTCACTCTTCTGCCGCGCCGCGTCGGTCGCCGCATGTTCGGCGGCTTCGCGGGCACGCGCCAGATCCTGCAGGCGCTGCGCTTCCGCCATCCGCGCCTGATGGGCGGCCTCGGCCGACGCTTCGGCCTGCTCGGTGCCGGCGCGGGCGCCAGCCTCCGCATCGAGGCGGTCGGCGGCGACGCGCTGCAATTTTTCTTCCAGCTGGAGGCGCTGCTTCAGCGACGCGGCAGCCTCCGCCTCAAGGCGTTCGCGTTCGGCAATGGCGGCGATGAGCTCGCGTTCGGCGGCTTCGCGTTCCAGGATGCGCGCGCGTTCGGCGTTTTCCTGATCGCGACGCGCGGACTCGGCGGCATGCAAACGGCGTTCCGCCTCGCGCGCGGCATCGGCGCGTGCGGTCGCCTCGGCCTCGATGGCGCGGCGCTGCTCGGCCAGCTTCGCGGTCTCCTGTTCGGCGGCGAGTCGCGCCTCCACCAGTTGGCGAATGGCGGATTCGGACGTGGCCTGTTCAGCGTGCAGGGCGGCGAGTGCCCGGTCAGCAGCTTCGCGGGCGCGCAGCGCCTCGGCGGCCTCGCGCTCCTGGCGCTGACGCAGTGCCGCTTCGGCGCGGGCCGCTTCTTCGCTGCGGGTGCGCTCGCGCAGGGCTTCGCAAGCGGATTGTTCGGCTTCCAGCCGCTTCTGCAGCGCATCGCGGGCGTCGCGCTCAATGCGCACCTTTTCGGCGAGCGTCTGTTCCAGGCGTGCTTCGACGGCGGCACGGGTCGCAGCGGCGTCCTGCAAATCGGCGGCGGTTGGTGGCGGACCAGTAAATCGTGGGGGGGTTGGCTGGGCGGCGGTTGCGCCGCGGGCGGTTGCCGGCGCGGGCTTCGCAGACGGAGCGGGCGGAGCGGCGGTCGCTGACGTGGGTGCGGCAGTCCGCGCAGCCGCCTGAACCGGCGAGGCCGCCTCATGCATGCGCCGTTCCTGCTCGCGGATGGTTGCCTGGATGGCGTTCAGACCCTCGCGGTAGCGGGACTCATTCCATTCCGGCGTGCCGTCGTTGGCGGGGGTGGGTGGCGTGGTGGCGTGCGGTGCGGGTGTCGACATGACGCCCTCCCAAGGGCGGGGACACCATGGCCGATCCATGGTGTTTCATGGCGGCCAGTGTCGCCCACGCCCGGCGCTGCGCATGCTGTGAACAGGCGTGGAAATGGTGCCCAATTCCGCGTGCGGACCGGAAACCGGCCGTTTCGGACGCTAAAGCACGCGCGGCAAACCAGCCCGTACCTGGTCCCGATCGCCGAAATCGAAATGCCACCACTCGGTCGAGATGCCGCGAAATCCCGCGTCAGTGAGCACTTCCCTGAGGAGCTGGCGATTTGCAATCTGCCGTGCCGTGAGAAGTCCACGGGCGAGAAATTCTGCCTCCAGCTTCGGGTGTGACTTCTCGGTGAGATCATCAAAGGGCGTGCCCATGTCCAGCTCGCGCCCCTCGGCATCGATGAGCGTGATGTCGACCGCCATGCCGTAGGAATGAATGGAGCCCCGCACCGGATTGGCCAGATACATTTCCAGCCCCGTACCCTGAAGTGACGCCCAGAGCTGTTCCTGCACCCGCTGCGGCCTGAGCGCGTCGAGGATGAGAAAGCGCAGGCCCGGTGCCCGAGACTGCAAGGCGGCATATGCCTCAGCGATGCCCTGCCCCGCCTCACGCCGGATCCAGGCGCAGTCCAGCGGGGAATACAGATCACGGCCCACGAAGTTGTCGCTGGTCTGATAGCGCAGGTCGACTGCCACGCCGGGAAGCTCGCCGAGACGGACAAAATCGGGATGGGCGGCGATGTCCTCGCAGCGGATGGATGCGGTCATGACGGCAATGGTGGCGGAATTCGGGCGGGGATGAGACCAAACAAATACCGATTCTAGCCCGAGGTCGATCTTCCGACGCTTGGGTTACCATCGCGTCAACTTCTCACGCTCACCCGCCACGCGAATATTCGCCTCGACAATTCTCCATGACCCGCAAGTACCTCATTCGTGGCGGCAAGCCCGTCACCGGCCGCATCCAGAGTCTCGGCGCCAAGAACTTCGCCACCAAGGCCATGGTGGCCGCGCTGCTCGCTGAAGGCACGACCAAACTCATCAACGCGCCGCGCATCGGCGACGTGGAAATCACCTGCGAAATGCTGGAAGCTTCCGGCGCCAAGCTGGACTGGTCCATGCCGTCCACGCTCGCCATCGACGCTGCGAATATTCGCAGTGCCAAAGTGCCCGTGCCCGACTCCGGCTCCAACCGCATTCCTATCCTGCTGCTCGGTGTGCTGCTGCACCGCCTGGGCGAGGCGCACGTGCCGGTCGTGTCCGGCTGCAACATCGGCGCGCGCCCGGTGGACTTCCACCTTGAAGCGGCCAAGATGTTCGGCGCGGAGATCACCGTGTCCGACACCGGCTATCACGCCGTGCGCAAGGGCCCGCTGAAGGCCTGCCACTATCGCCTGCCCTACCCCAGCGTGGGCGGCACGGAAAGCTGTCTCTTCCTCGGCGTGCTGGCGCGCGGCACCAGCATCATTGAAAACGTCGCCACCGAACCCGAGATCATCGCGCTCATCACCATGCTGAACGCCATGGGTGCGCGCGTGCAGTTGCGGCCCAATCGCGAGCTGATCATCGAAGGTGTGGACAAGCTCTACGGCACGTCATTCGAAGTACTGGGCGATCGCATCGAAGCGGCTTCCTGGGCGGCGCTGGCGGCTGCAACCGACGGCGATATCACCGTGGACGGCATCGATCCTTCCACCCTGATCAATTTCTTCGGCCCGTTCAATGCCGTGGGTGGCGGCGTGGAGATCGAAGGCGCCAAGTCCATCCGCTTCTTCCGCCGCGGCCCGCTGAAGAGCACGGTCATCGAGACGGATGTATTCCCCGGCTTCGCGACCGACTGGCAGCAGCCCTTCGCCGTGATGCTCACGCAGGCGTCGGGCGCTTCCATCATTCATGAGACGGTGTACGAGCGCCGCTTCGACTATCTCGCCGCACTCTCCGCATTGGGTGCGCGCACGCAGATCGAAACGCATTGCCTGGGCTCGCTGGAATGCCGCTTCCGTGGCCATGACTTCCCGCACAGCGCCATCATCCTCGGCCCCACCCCGCTTAAATCCTCCGGCCTCACGCTGGACGTGCCGGATCTGCGCGCAGGGCTGGCCTATGTGATGGCCGCGGCACTGGCCGAAGGCGAGACCACGATCACGTCGATTGCCCGCATCGAGCGCGGCTACGGCGATCTCATCGACCGCACGCGCGGATTGTCGCTCTCCATCTCCGCCGGCTGACCATGGCCGATCACGGCTTCGCCTTTCTGTCGCAGAACACCTTCATGAAGGCGCCTGCAACGAGTCGCCATCGGCGCTTCGCCGTGGCAGGCGTTGCCTGGGATGGCTCGGTGACCAACCGCCCGGGTGCGCGCTTCGGGCCCGATGCCATCCGCCGAGCAAGCCACATGCTGTGCGATGGCACCCACCCGTACTTTGATTGCTCGCCGCTGGACCAGCTGACCGATCTCGGCGATCTCGCCCTGCCCAACACCGACCTCGCAAGCATGCGTGCTGTGCTGCAGGCCGAGGTGCCCGAAATCCTCGCCGCGCACCACTGCTGCTGGCTGGGCGGTGACCATTCCATCACGCTGCCGCTGCTACGTGCCTATCGCCAGCACGCGGGCCAACCACTCGCGCTGCTGCACTTAGATGCCCACTGCGACACCTGGGCCGATCACTTCGGCGAACCTTCCGGACACGGCACCTGGACGCGCGAAGCCATCGCGGAAGGCCTGGTGGATCCGGCCGCCACGGTGCAGATCGGCATCCGCTCGGCCGCAGAGAAATATGCGCGCGATTTCGTGAGCGATCGTGGCGGGCTCGTCCTCACCGCGCGCGAGTTGCGCGGCCGGGAGAGTGCCGAGCAACTCCGTGATGTGATCACGAATATTCGCAGGCACCTCGATGGGACTCGGCCGACCTACCTGACCCTGGACATCGATTGTCTCGACCCCGCGTTTGCGCCGGGAACGGGCACGCCAGAGCCTGGCGGGCTCAGCACCGCACAGGTGCTCACACTCCTCGAGTCGCTTGCGGACCTGCCCTGGATCGGCATGGACTGCGTGGAAGTGTCGCCGCCATACGACCATGCAGAGCTGACCAGCAATGCCGCCGCGCATTGTGTGTGGACCTATCTGTCCGGGCAGGCGGCGAAGCCCCTGCGGTGACCGCGGGCGGCGCCGGGCGCCAGCGTAAAATACGTGAATTCCCGACCTTTGCGACGATCCCAGCATGACCGCCTCTGTTCACCACTTTCACGCGCAGACCTTCCAGGGCCTGAAGCCCGGCCCGAAACTCATCATCACCGGTGCCGTGCACGGCAACGAGGTCTGCGGCACGCAGGCCATCCGTCGCGTGCTGGCGGAACTGAAGGCCGGCACGCTGCATATCCTGGCCGGCCGCGTGACGTTCGTCCCCATCACCAATCCGCTGGCCTACGAGAAGCGCGACCGCTCGGGCGACCGCAATCTCAACCGCAATCTGGGTCCCACCAACCTGCCGCACGACTTCGAGGACCACGTCGCCAACTGGCTGTGTCCGCTGCTGGCCGAGCATGAGGCACTGCTGGACCTGCATTCCACCCGCGCCAAGAACGGCGCCTTCGCCATGCTGGGGCCGCGCGACAACGATGGCGACCTGCAACCGTTCAAGCACGAAGAGCAGGAACGGGCGCTGGCGCGACACCTGGGCGTGAGCAAGTTCGTCGACGGCTGGCTGGACACCTACGCCAAGGGTGTGGCCCAGCGCATGGCGCGCGTGGGCACGGCCCAATCCCGCGCCGACATCCTGAACACCGATCCGCGCTATGGCGTGGGCACCACCGAGTACATGCGCTCGGTTGGGGGCTACGCCATCACCCTGGAATGCGGCCAGCACGAAGACCCGGAATCACCCGAAGTCGGCTACCGCGCCATTCACAACACGCTCGCTTTTCTCGGCATGAGCAACGAAGCGCCACCGCAACCGGTCACCGATTTCGAGTCGCTCAGCATGGTCGCCGTGACCGACCGCGAGCATGCCGATGACCGTTTCGTGAAAACCTGGGCCAGCTTTGATGTGCTGAAGAAGGGCGACCTGATCGGCGTGCGCAAGGATGGCACCGAGCTCAAGGCACCGGACAACGGCTGCATTCTCTTTCCGGACGCCATGGCGAAGCCCGGCAACGAGTGGTTCTACTTTGCAAAGGAGAATCCGCGCGGCTCGCTGTAATCGCGCGGCACACCGGGCAGCGGCTTTCACGGCCCTGTCACATTGCAGCCCTACCCTGCGCGCATGAATGCACTGCGCACAGGTGACGTCTGAATGCCCGGCTGACTCTCTCCGATCGGCTCGACCAGTCGCTGTTCAATTTCATTTACAGCCGGTCGCTGGTCTACAACACCTGCTGGGAAGACCCCGCCGTCGACCGGCAGGCGCTGCAACTCTCCGCCGATGATGCAATGCTGGTCATCACCAGCGCAGGCTGCAACGTGCTGGACTATGCCCTTCAGGGTCCGCGCGTCATCCACGCCGTCGATGCCAACCCGCGCCAGACGGCGCTCCTGGAACTGAAGCTGGCGGGCATCCGCCGCCTCGCGCATGGCGACTTCTTCCAGCTTTTCGGCGTCGGCTCGCATCGCGAATTCAGCGCGATCTACTTCGACCTGCTGCGCGCGGAGCTGTCGCC
>JANRIX010000047.1:0-30482 GCA_033764435.1 Burkholderiales bacterium | reverse complement strand
GCGTGGTTCAGCATGAGCGTGCGGTTCACCGTCGGGTTGCTGCCCGCGACGGTCAAGTCTTCTGACAGGTAGGTGAGTGTCCAGATGCGATCGATGTCGCCTGCACTCTTGCCGCGCTGCACGAAGTTCGCATAGCTCCGGGTGATGACATCCTGCACGTCCTTGCGCTCGATGCGCGACCCGACACTCCATTGCCATCCGCCTGCTTCGCGCGGCCAGATGAGGTCGCCGCGCGCGCTTTGCGCTTTCTCTTCCAGCTTGAGCGAGGTCGACAGCTTGAGCGGTTTGTCGAGAATGCTGTTCTGCACGTAGTCGACCTGGCCGCGATAGCCGGTGTTGGTGGAAAAGCCCGCGCCGAAGCTGAGCGCCTTGAGCCGCTGTTCCTCCAGCCTGACTTGCACCGGTGCCACTGCGGGATTCAAGACATCCGGTTGCGCTGTCACATTCACGGCGGAAAAGAAGCCGGACTGTTGCAGCGCGAGCTGGAAGCGCAGCAGGGCGTCCTGGTCGAACACGTTGCCCGCGTCGGCCGTGTTCAGGTTGTCCACGATACGGCGGTCGTAGCGACTCAGTCCGGTGACGGTGAGCGGACCAAAGCGCACCGCCGGGCCGCTGTCCAGCACCACGGTGAGGCTGGCGCAGTGTGTGGTGACGTCGATCTCGGCGCGGCTGTCCTTGATGCGCGCGCCGGCGTAGACGCGGTCCGCTGCCGCCTTGGCCAGCGCCGCCTTGGCTGCCTCCCAGTCGACGTGGCGGAATTCGGCGCCCGCCGCCATCGGCCACAGCGATTTCAGACGTTCGCTGTTTTGTTCGGGATGATTTTCTTTTGCAATGGCGCCTTCGAAGCGGAGATCCAGCGCACAAACCTTGGTCTGTTTGCCCGTGGTCACGTTGACCCGCACGACCCAGCCGCCGGATTCTTCACCGAGACCCGCATCAACCTTGGCGTTGTAGAAGCCGAGCGACTCCAGCGCTTCCTTCGATTCGACAAGCGCCTGGGCCAGCCGGCGGCGGAGCTCAAACTCGTCCGTGACAGCCGCGCCGCGCGGTGCGAGCCGGCTCTCGATCAGGCTCTTGACCGTGGGCGGTGCCGAGATGTCCAGCCGTGTTCCCGCCGATTGGGCCCACGCCGGCAATGCGACCGCGGCCAGGAGTGCGAGTGCGCCGCGCCCGACGCGAGTGGCTTGCGACGGAAGGTTCAGCGTCAACCGGCGCTACTCCAGCCCGGAAAAGAAGACGAGGTAGCCGACGACGATGGCGAGCAGGGCGCCCAGAATGATGCTGCCGAAAATGACCAGGGCCACGCGAGTGTCGCTGGCCTGGCCCGCTTCCTGCGTGCCTTCCACATCCTTGCCCGTGCTCAAGTCATGCCAGGCGCGGCGCTCCTTGATGGCCACACCCAGCACGATCGCCAGCACGATGCAGAAGATGATGAAGGCGGTGATCAGTCCGGCGTTCAGCATGCTGCCTATTTTCCAGCAGGCTTGGCGGCCGGGCGCTCCAGCGATTCCTCGAGTGCATCCAGTTTCTCGGCCGGCACCTTGCCGTCATGCACCTGGCGCAGGCGGCGCTGCAAGTAGGCGTCGCGCAGGAAGACATACTTGTCCAGCGCGGCGGTATTCAGCGCCTCCTCGGCCGGCAGCAGGTTGGCGCGGGTGTTGATGATGTCGGTGACAAAGAGCGCGTTGGCAGTCGCCGTGTGATCAACGTGGAACTGATACTCGACGTAGCGGGACGGAATGCGCGCGACCGAGTCACGCACCGTGCTGGGCCCAAGCAGTGGCAGTACCAGATACGGGCCGCTGCCCACGCCCCATTTGCCCAGGGTCTGGCCGAAGTCCTCGTCGTGCTTGGGCAGGCCCATGGGTGTGGCCACATCCCAGAGACCAAAGATGCCGAGGAAGGTGTTGGCCAGCACCCGGCCGGTGTCGGACAGCGCCTTGCCCGGGTTGCCCTGCAGCAGGTTGTTCACGGCACTGCGCACGTCGGACACATTGCCGAAGGCATTGCTGACGCCGGTGCGCACGAAGCCGGGGGTCACCGCGACATAGCCCTTGGCAACGGGCTTCAGCACGGCGCCGTCGACGGTGTCATTGAACGCAAAGGATGCGCGGTTGAAGGATTCGAACGGGTCAGCCTTGGTGGGCGGCCCCTGGGTGGCGGCACAGCCGGACAGGAGCAGGAGAGCGGCAACAGGAAACGCTACGAAATTTCGCATGGAGGAGAAGAGAAGGTAAGAAGAAGTTGTTGTTTTTCAGGATTCTACCGGGGCTGTGTTACTTCAGATGAAACCTCATCGACAGATCCACCGCCTCGATATCCTTGGTCAACGTGCCGACGGAGATGCGCTGCACACCGGTTTCGGCATAGCGCCGCACGTTCCTGAGTGTGATCCCGCCGGAGGCTTCCAGTTCCGTGCCGCGCCTGCCTTTCGCTTTTGCGGTCGCGACGGCCTGCTTCATCCGGGCCGGGGTGAAGTTGTCCAGAAGGATCAGCTTGCAGCCGGCAGCGAGCGCTTCGCGAAGCTGATCCAGCGTTTCCACTTCGATCTGCACAAAGACACCTTCCGGAGCCGCCTTGAACGCGGCCTCCAGCGCGGGCGTGACCCCGCCGGCCGCCATGATGTGGTTTTCCTTGATGAGAATGCCGTCGAAGAGGCCAATGCGATGGTTCTGACCGCCGCCCACGGTCACGGCGTACTTCAGCGCGCGGCGCAGACCCGGGAGGGTCTTGCGGGTATCGAATATGCGGGCCTTGGTGCCCTTGACCGCATCTGCGAATACTCGCGTGCGGGTGGCCACCCCTGACAGAGTCTGCAGAAAGTTGAGGCTGGCGCGTTCTGCGGTGAGCAGGGCGCGGGCGTTGCCCTCGATCTCGCACAGCTGGGCACCGGCCGGGACCCGGGCGCCTTCCTTGAAATGCCAGAAAATCTCGCTGTCCGGATCCAGCTCGCTGTAGCACCGCTCGAACCAGGCGGTGCCTGCCAGCACGCAGTCCTGCCGCGTGATGACATGGGCCTGCGCCTGCGCCTTGGCGGGCACGAGTGCCGCGGTGCGGTCGCCGGACCCGATATCCTCGGCCAATGCACGGGTCACGTCATCGGTGATGACGGCCTCCAGATCATGGATTTCGTGCTGGGCCTGGGCGGGGTGGATGGGTCGGGTGGGGGCTGCTTTGCGCGTGGCCATGATAAAGACCCTTGAAATTGAGGGGATTTGCCTTACATGCCATGCAGGTGGTTGAAAAGCTACTGCGCGGCCTGAGTTCTCGCCTGCGGTGCTCGCCGTACACGGGGTACGTGTCCGCTCCTCGACGAGAACTCAGGCCGCTCGCTACGCTTTTCAACAAACTGCCTTCAAATTGAAAATTTGGCAGGGAGAGCAATGATGCGTTTCGACAAGTTTACTACCCGTTTCCAGCAGGCCATTGCCGATGCGCAAAGTCTGGCCCTGGGCAACGACAATGGCTTCATCGAGCCGGTGCACCTCTTGTCCGCACTGCTGACGCAGGAGGACGGCGGCACGGCATCACTTCTGGCCAAGGCCGGCGTCGCGGTACCCAAGCTGAAGGACAGCGTGGCTCAGGCCGTGAAGAACCTGCCCAAGGTGGAGGGCCAGGGCGGCGAAATCTCCATTTCCCGCGAACTGGGGTCGCTGCTCAACCTCACCGACAAGGAAGCCTCCAAGCGCGGCGACCAGTTCATCGCCTCTGAGCTCTTTCTTCTGGTTGCTGCGGACGACAAGGGCGAAGTAGGGCGTTTGCTGAAGGCCGCTGGCGCCACGAAGAAGCACATTGAGGATGCGATCAAGTCCGTGCGCGGTGGCGAAAGCGTGGGCTCGCAGGAAGCCGAAGGCCAGCGCGAATCGCTCGCCAAATACACCATCGACCTTACCGACCGTGCCCGTCAGGGCAAGCTGGATCCGGTCATCGGCCGTGACGATGAAATCCGCCGCACCATCCAGGTGCTGCAGCGCCGTACCAAGAACAACCCGGTGCTCATCGGCGAACCCGGCGTCGGCAAGACCGCCATCGTGGAAGGCTTGGCTCAGCGCATCGTCAACGGTGAAGTGCCCGATACCCTCAAGAACAAGCGCGTCCTGTCGCTCGACATGGCCGCTTTGCTGGCCGGGGCCAAGTATCGCGGCGAGTTCGAGGAGCGGCTGAAAGCGGTCCTGAAGGATCTTGCCAAGGACGAAGGACAGACCATCGTCTTCATCGACGAGCTGCACACCATGGTGGGCGCCGGCAAGGCCGAAGGCGCCATGGATGCCGGCAACATGCTGAAGCCCGCGCTGGCGCGTGGCGAATTGCACTGCGTGGGCGCCACGACGCTGGATGAGTATCGCAAGTACATCGAGAAGGACGCCGCACTGGAGCGCCGCTTCCAGAAGGTGCTCGTGGGTGAGCCGTCTGTCGAGGACACCATCGCCATCCTGCGCGGCCTGCAGGAGAAATACGAGCTGCACCACGGCGTGGACATCACCGACCCGGCCATCGTGGCTGCGGCTGAACTCTCCAATCGCTACATCACGGACCGCTTCCTGCCCGACAAGGCCATCGACCTCATTGACGAGGCCGCTGCGCGCATCAAGATGGAAATCGATTCCAAGCCGGAGGTGATGGACAAGCTGGATCGTCGTCTCATCCAGTTGAAGATCGAGCGCGAGGCGGTGAAGAAGGAAAAAGACGAAGCCAGCCAGAAGCGCCTGTCGCTGATCGAGGATGAAATCCGCAAGCTGGAGAAAGACTATTCCGATCTCGACGAAGTCTGGAAAGCCGAGAAGGCCAAGGTGCAGGGCTCGCAGCACATCAAGGAAGAGATCGACAAGATCAAGGCCCAGATGACTGACTTGCAGCGCAAAGGCCAGTTCGACAAGTTGGCGGAGCTGCAGTACGGCAAGCTGCCGGCGCTGGAAGCTCAATTGAAAGCGGCCGAATCTGCCGGTGAGAAGCCGTCGCAGAACAAGCTGCTGCGCACTCAGGTCGGTGCCGAGGAAATCGCCGAGGTCGTGTCACGCGCCACCGGCATCCCCGTGTCCAAGATGATGCAGGGCGAACGGGAAAAGCTCATTCACATGGAAGATCGCTTGCACAAGCGCGTGGTGGGCCAGGACGAGGCCGTGCGTCTCGTGTCCGATGCCATCCGCCGTTCACGCGCGGGGCTCTCCGATCCCAACCGTCCCTATGGTTCGTTCCTGTTCCTCGGCCCCACGGGTGTGGGCAAGACTGAGCTCACCAAGGCGCTCGCGGAATTCCTGTTCGATGCCGAGGATCACCTGATCCGCATCGACATGAGCGAGTACATGGAGAAGCATTCCGTTTCGCGTCTGATCGGTGCGCCTCCCGGTTATGTGGGCTACGACGAAGGTGGCGCGCTCACCGAGGCCGTCCGCCGCAAGCCTTACGCCGTGATCCTTTTCGACGAGGTCGAAAAGGCCCACCCGGATGTGTTCAACGTATTGCTGCAAGTGCTGGACGACGGCCGAATGACGGACGGCCAGGGCCGCACGGTGGATTTCAAGAACACGGTCATCGTGATGACCTCCAACCTGGGCTCACAGATGATCCAGGCCATGGCGGACAAGGATTACCAGGTGGTGAAGCTTGCCGTGATGGGCGAGGTGAAGACGCATTTCCGCCCGGAGTTCGTCAACCGCATCGACGAAATCGTGGTTTTCCATCCGCTCGACGATGCGAATATTCGCAGTATCGCGGGCATCCAGTTGCAGCGGCTCAGCAAGCGCTTGGCCGCGCTGGAAATCGGGCTGAAGGTGGAAGACTCCGCCCTGTTGGAAATCGCCAAGGCAGGCTTCGATCCGGTGTATGGCGCGCGGCCACTCAAGCGCGCCATCCAGCAGGAGATCGAGAATCCGCTGGCCAAGCAGATTCTCGAAGGTGCGTTCGCGGCCAAGGACACGATTGTCGTCCGCGCGACCGGCGGGGTGATCAGTTTTGCCAGCGAGGCCCAGGCGAAGGCGACGAAGAAAGCCGCCTGAACCGCGAAGCGCAATCGGGTGTAACCATCGGGCCGGTGCGGGATCTCGCACCGGCCCGTTTCATGTCAGGCCGGCTCGCTTGCTGCAGCGCGCTGCGACCAGAGTGATTCCAGCGTGTACACGGCCAGTGCCGCCCAGATGATGATGAATCCGGTGAGGCGGCCGCCGGTCATGCGCTCGTTGTAGAGCAGGGTGCCGGCCGCGAACTGCAGGCTGGGCGCAATGTACTGCAGGAAGCCGAGGTTGGCCATGGAAATGCGGCGTGCGCCGGCGGCGAACAGCAGCAGCGGTATGGCGGTGATCGGGCCGGAGGCGATCAGCCATGCCGCCGTGATGGTCGGGCTGGTCGTGAGGGCACTCGCCTGCTGCGTCGAGAGCCACGCGATCCAGCCCAGCGCCAGTGGCAGCAGCAGTACTGTTTCCAGTGACAGGCCCTCCAGCGCGCCCAACGGCGCCACTTTGCGCAGCAGCCCGTAGAGGCCGAACGTCACCGCGAGCGACAGCCCGATCCAGGGCAGCGTGCCCGCATCCCAGGTGAGCCAGAGCACCCCGACCAATGCGATGGCGACGGCGACCCACTGCAGGGATCGCAATTTTTCCTTGAACACCCATTGACCGAGCAGGATGCTCACCAGCGGCGTGATGAAGTAGCCGAGGCTGGCATCGACGACGTGATTGGCGTTGACCGCCCAGATGTAGATGAGCCAGTTGAGCGAGAGCAGCAGGGCGCTTGCGCCGAAGGCGAGCAGGACCTTCCTCGACGTGACCGCCTCGCGTATCCAGGCCCAGCGCTTGAGCACCAGCAGCACCAATCCGAGGAATGCCACGCTCCAGGCGATGCGATGGGCGAGGATTTCGTCGGCGCGAATGCCGGCGAGCTGCTTGAAGTAGATCGGGAACGCGCCCCAGAGCGTGTAGGCGGCGGCAGCGAGGTAAAGACCGTTGCGGGAGGAAGGCATGCTTGAAGTGTGGACTGCGGGCGCCCCATGACGGAGGCGGATGTGCTGGCTGAATAGGGGGCAACTGCGAATATTCGCAAGGCGCGGTGTTTTCGCGCCGCGCCGCTAGCTGATTACCACTCGAACTCCTGCAGCAGCATGGCGTTGAGGTGGTCGAGGAGCACATCGGGAATGCGCTCGGCCGCCACGACTTCCTCGGCAGCCCCCGCCGCAATGGCCGCGTGCGGCATGGCGCTGACGATGCTCGTGGCCTCATCCTGGGCGATGGTGAACGCACCGGCCTTGCGCATGGCCTTGAGGCCGTTCGCGCCATCCTCGCCCCAGCCGGACAGCACGACACCGATGGACTGTGAGCCGAGCGCGGCGGCGGAATTGAAGAGCAGGTCGGCCGACGGACGGCGGTCGTTCACCGGGGCAGCGTCGCTCAGTTGGACGAACAGGCCGCGACCCTTCTGATGCTGGATGCTGATGTGTCGGGCACCCGGCGAAAGATAACAATGCCCGGCCAGGAGCGGCTCGCCGTGTTCGGCTTCCTTCACCTTGACCTGGCAGGTGGCGGCCATCTTGCGCGCAAGGATCGCGGCGAACGAGGCGGGCACGTCCAACGCGATGACCACCGGCGGAAATGCGGCCGGCAGGCGCGGCAGGATGGCCTTCAGCGCATCGGCGCCACCCGTGGCGCCGCCGATGCAGATGCAGGCCTTGTCGGCATTGTCGGCGCGGGCCAGCATGGGCAGCACCGCGATCGCTTCCGAGACCTCGACCGAGTCGGGCGACTTCAGCTTGTCGCGCGCGGAATGGGCGGCACGAATCTTCTCGCCGATGACCCGGCCATAGTCGATGCCACCGCCGCCTTGCTGCGTGGGCTTGGGAATGAAGTCCACCGCACCCATGTCCAGAGCCCGGAAGGCGATGTCGGAGCCGTCCTGCGTGTAGGAGGAGAGCATCACCACCGGCATGGGCTTCACTGCCATGAGGCGCTTCAGAAATGACAGGCCGTTCATGTTCGGCATCTCGATGTCCAAGGTGATGACGTCGGGCTTCAGGCTGGCGATGAGGTCTCGTGCCACGATGGGGTCGGGTGCTTCGCCCACGACCTGCATGTCGGGCTGTTCGTTGATGTAGGCGGCAATGATGCCCCGGATCAGGGCGGAATCATCGACGACAAGGACGCGAATTTTCATTGTCTCGGGCGGTTGCGCGATGCGTGGCGCTGGGCAGAAAGGGGATGCGGCGATGTCATGGTCGGTGTGGCGAGGCGATTGGGTTACGCCGACCTGCGCCGCACATTGAACGGAGTATTGTGCCTTGATCGTGGATGGCGTGTGTTACGGCAACGACCGCATCCGCCCCACATCGCACCCACATTCGACCCACATGCGGGCGTCCGGCGATGCCCGCCGATGCACGTTGACCCGCGCGCTGGCCGGGAACAGAATGGACAACCGGGACCGGGAACGGCTGATCAGGGACAGCGGCGTACCGCGATGCGCACGGCCTGATCACGCTCCCCGTGATCCATAGCCATTCCAAGCCATGCCCGCACCTTCATCCCCTTCATCCACCCCGGCTGCCGCGCCCACGGACGCGACGGCCACAGCGCTGCGCCTGTACCAGCGCGTCGAGGCCCAGCAGGCTGCGCTGCTCGATGTCGTGCGCGGCGGCATTCTGGCCAACGACTTTGCCGCCGCCTGCCGCCAGCTGAACGAGGTGACGGCCCAGGCGCTGGGCGTCGAGCGGGCGTCGATCTGGCTCATGAATGATGCGGGTGACGCACTCGTGTTGCAGGACCTCTACCTGTCCAGCGAGGGACTCCACAGTGGCGGGATGGTGCTGCGTCAGGCTGACTTTCCGCGCTATTTCGAGGCCCTGAACGGCAGCCGCGCGATCTCGGCGGTGTCCGCGCGCAGCGATCCGCGCACGGCCGAGTTCACGACCACCTATCTCGTGCCGCTGGGCATCGAGTCGATGCTGGACGCCTGCATCTGGCGCGGCGGGGCGTCGCTCGGCGTGGTGTGCGTCGAGTCGGTCGGCAACCCGCGCGACTGGCAACCGGATGAACAGCAGTTCGCCGCATCGGTTGCAGACCTGGTGGCGATGGCGCACGAAACCGAGGAACGACGCCAGGCCGAGGCCCGGCTCCGTGCATCCGAACAGCGCTTCGAGGTCAGCTTCCGGCTGAATCCGGACAACATGGTCCTGGTGCGCGCGGCGGACAACGTCATCGTGGAAGTGAATCGCAATTTCGAGGAACAGACCGGTTACACCATCGAAGAATTGCGCGGCCAGACCATCATGAGCCTGCATCTGTGGACGGATCAGGCCGAGATGCGGGAGTGGAACCGGCTGATCGCCGACACCGGCAAGGCGATGGACTTCGAGGCCAGCCTGCGCCTGCGCTCCGGCGAGGTGCGGCGCTTCCAGCTCTCCAGCGAACGCGTGCACATCGGCAATGAGCCCTTCGTGCTCACTGCCGCCCGCGACATCACCCGGGCGCGGCGCCAGGAACAGATCGTGCGCCAGCTCTCGGACAGCATGGCCGGTGCCACAGGCGCGGGATTCTTTCGCACCCTGGTCGCGCAATTGGCGGATTCGCTGGGTGCGGACATGGCCTTTGTCGGCGAGCTGGCCGACGATGCCGATGGCCACGTGCGCACGGTGGCGGTCTGGCGAGACGGCAGGGAAGCCCCGAATTTCACCTATCTGCTTCAGGGCTCGCCCTGCACCAATGTGCTCGGCGACGGGATGTGCTGCTATCCCGACCGTGTGGCCGAACTGTTTCCGGAGGATCGGCCGCTCGCGCAACAAGGCATGCGCGCTTATGTCGGTGCCCCGCTGCTGGATTCCGGCGGCCACGCGCTGGGCCTCATGTCCGTGCTGTTCCGACGCCCGCTGGACGATTCCGAGATGGCTGAAAGCCTCCTGCGAATATTCGCGATCCGCGCCGCGGCGGAGCTGGAACGGCTCGTGCAATTGAAGGAGTTGGAATTCCGCGCCAGTCACGATCTGCTGAGCGGGCTGCCCAATCGGCTGCGCCTTGAGCGCACCATTGCCGAACAGATGGGCCAGCGGCGCGGGCCGGCTGGCGAACCGCGCCGCGGCGCGCTGCTGCTCATCGACCTGGACCGGTTCAAGGAAATCAACGACACGCTCGGCCATGCAGTGGGCGACACCTTGCTGCTTCGCGCTGCCAAACGCCTGCAGTCGGAAATGCGCCAGTCCTATGACGCCACCGTGGCACGGCTGGGCGGCGACGAGTTCGGCATCTGGCTGCCCGAAGCGGGCACCGCTGAGGTTGCCGAGGCCGCCGCACGCCGCGCGCTGGCTGCCATCACCGCGCCGTTCGACATTTCCGGATACCGCCTCGAAATCGGGGCCAGCATCGGCATCGCGCTCTATCCCGACCATGGGGAATCGGCCACCGAACTGTTCCGCCGCGCGGATATCGCCATGTACCAGGCCAAGCGCTCCGGTGCGGGCTGCGAAATCTACAACGCCGAAGAAGATCCGTATTCCCCGGCGCGTCTCGGGCTGATGAGCCAGCTCGGCAGTGCCGTGCGCGCAGGCGAATTCGAGCTGTACTTTCAGCCGCGGCTCACGCTGACCGACCGCAAACTGGCCGGGTTCGAGGCGCTGGTGCGCTGGCGCCATCCGCAACTCGGCCTGCTGCCGCCAGGACAATTCATCCCGCTGGCGGAAATCTCCGACGCCATCCGGCCACTCACCCTGTGGATCTTTGATGCCGCCTTGAAGCAGCAGGCGGCGTGGCGGGCCAGCGGGGCCGGGATTCCGGTTGCGATCAACCTCTCGCCGCGGCTGTTGATGGATCGCAGCTGTCCCGATCAGATCGAGGCGCTGCTCCGCCGCCACGATTCCGATCCGACCACCGTCGAGTGCGAGGTCACCGAGAGCTCGCTGATCGTGGACACGGGTCGGGTCAGCGAGACGCTGCGCCAGTTGCACGGCATGGGACTCAAGATCGCCATTGACGATTTCGGCACGGGCTATTCGTCCCTGTCACATCTGAAGCGCCTGCCGCTCCATGCGCTGAAGATCGACGTGAGCTTTGTCACCCACATGATCGCCAACGAACAGGATGCGGCCATCGTGTCCTCGACCATCGGGCTTGCGCACAACCTCGGCCTGTCGGTGGTGGCAGAGGGCATCGAAGACGAGGACACCCTGAAGCGGCTGACCGAACTGGGCTGCAACGAAGGCCAGGGCTTCTGGATCGCCCGACCGATGCCGGCCGCAGAGGCCGCAAGTTGGCTGCGATGAGGGCCCGGCGTCAGCACAGGCTTCCTGTGTAGAATTTCTGGCATGTCTTCTCAACCTTCCGCCCGCAATCCCGTCCGCGTCCTTATTGTCGAGGACTCGCCCATCATGCAGCAGATGCTGAAGGCGCTGCTGGAAACCGACGCCGACATCGAGGTGGTCGGCACCGCGCCCGACCCGTTCGAGGCGCGCGAGCGCATCAAGATGCTGAAGCCGGACGTGCTCACGCTCGATGTGGAAATGCCGCGCATGGATGGCCTCACGTTCCTGTCCAACCTCATGCGCCTCAGGCCCATGCCGGTGGTGATGGTGTCCTCGCTGACCGAGGCCAATGCCGACACGACGCTGAAGGCGCTGGAGCTGGGCGCAGTGGACTTCGCCACCAAACCGTCGGGTACGGGCAACGCCGCGCTGGAAGAATTCGGCGACGATCTGCGCGACAAGGTGCGCAATGCCGCCAAGGCCGAGCTGAAACCCGTCTCCACGTTGCGGCGCAGCGTGCCGCCCGACATCCAGTTCAAGCCGGGCTCGATCATCGCCATCGGCGCCTCGACCGGCGGCACCGAGGCCATCAAGGAAGTGCTGACCCGGCTGCCGGCCAACTGCCCGCCCATTGTCATGGTGCAGCACATGCCGGAGATGTTCACCCGCATGTTTGCCAAGCGCCTCAATGACGATTGCCCCATGACGGTGAAGGAGGGCGAGGACGGCGAGTATCTGCAACCCGGCCATGCCTATCTCGCGCCCGGCGACTGGCACATGCGGGTCACGGGCCCTGCGGGAAAGCCGAAGCTGCGCATCGAGCAGACCGATCCGGTCAATCGCCATCGGCCATCGGTCGATGTGCTGTTCCAATCCGTGGCGGAGCTCAAGGCCGCCGCCGTGGCCGGCGTGCTGCTGACCGGCATGGGCCGCGATGGTGCCGACGGCATGGGGCTCATGAAGGCTGCCGGTGCGTTCACCTTCGCGCAGAGCGGCGAATCGTGTGTCGTGTACGGCATGCCGCGCGCGGCCATCGAAGCAGGCTTTGTCGACTGCGCCGCCCCGGTGGAGAATCTCGCCACCAACATCATGGATGCGCTCAAGGCCCGTTAGGGCGGGGCTTCGCAATGTCCGCCACCGCACCGGTCCCCGGGCCGACCTTCCGCCAGGACGCCACCGTCATCTCGCTCGTGGGCTTCGCCCACGGCACATCGCATTTCTTCCACCTCATGCTGCCGCCACTGTTCCCGTGGCTCATGAGCGAATATTCGCTGTCGTACACGCAGGTCGGTTCGCTGATGACGGTGTTCTTCGTCGTCTCCGGCATCGGCCAGGCATTGGCCGGATTCCTGGTCGATCGCTGGGGCGCGCATCGCGTGCTGTGTCTCGGTGTGGCCACGCTGGCGCTGTCGGGTCTGCTGCTCGCAGCGGCACCCGGCGTGTGGGGTCTGTATGTCGCCGCCTTCGTCGCAGGTCTCGGCAACAGCGTGTTCCATCCGGCCGATTTCGCTCTTCTGAATCACCGTGTGTCGCAGGCGCGGCTGGGGCATGCGTTCTCGGTGCATGGCCTGTCCGGCAACCTCGGCTGGGCAGCAGGATCGGTCGTCATGCTCGCCGTCGCCACCGCATTTGGCTGGCGCTACGCCGGGCTGGCTGCCGCCGCATTGGGACTGTTTTCGTTGACACTGCTCTGGTGGAAGCGCGAGGTGCTGGCCGATGAACTCTCTCGCGCGGACGGCAAACCGAAAGAGCGCTACGACGGCAGCCTGCTCGACCTGATCAAGCTGCCGCTGGTCCTGTTCGCGTTTTTCTTCTTTTTCTTTTCCACGCTGGTGTTCGGGGCGCTGCAGAATTTTGCGCCGTCGCTGTTCCGCGAGTTGTACGGCCTGTCGCTCGCGGTCGCCACGTCCGCATTGACGGCCTATCTTCTGGGCAGCGCGGCCGGCATTGCCACCGGCGGGTTTCTCGCCGGCGGCGAGCGCGGGCAGGAGAAGCTGGTGTCCGCCGTGTTTCTCATTGGCGCAGTGCTCGCCGTCGTGCTGGCGCTCTCGCTCATCCCCGGCTGGGCCGTCATCGGCGTCATGGCGGTGATGGGCTTCTGCGTGGGTCTCGCCGGTCCGTCGCGCGACATGCTGGTGCGCAAGGCCACGGCTGCACGCCTTGGCACCGGGGCATTTGGTCGCGTCTATGGCTTGGTGTATTCAGGACTCGATGTCGGTCTGGCCACGGCGCCACTGATCTTCGGCATCCTGCTCGATGCAGGCCAGCCTCGCGGCGTGTTCATTGGCGTGGCACTGTCGCTGGTGTGCGCGGTGACGGCGGCGCAGGCCATCGCGGCGCAGGCGCGGAAGACCGGCTGAAATCTAATTTGCCGCTGCGGGTGCGTTCTGTGCCGGGCTGAACCGTGCCAGAAATTTCTCGGCGCGCTCGAGCGTGTCCCGGGTTGCCGCAACATTCGCGGCGACCGCCATTCGGTTGGGTGCCGGTGTGTCATACGAGTGCGTGGCGCCGTCGTAGCGGACAAATTCGACGTCACCGCGGCGGGCCTTCTGCGCCAGCGACTCGCATTGGCTGAAGCTCACCTCTTCATCCTCGGTTCCGATGAGCAGCAGCAGGGGGGCGTAGCTGCGGTACGGTTCGGCTGCCGCGCGCTTCACCCCACCGCAGCCGGGATAGACCGCAATGGCCGCGCGAAACCGGGATGCAGCCAACTGCTTCGCGCCGACCAGCTTCTCGGACATGGCAGCAAGCGTTGTGCTGCCGCCGTTGGACCAGCCCTGAAGGAAGATGCTGTCCTTGCGCACGTCGTCTCGGGCGCGCAGGACGGCGAGGCCCTGATACGCATCCAGCGGCCTCACGGTGATTTCGTTCACTTCCAGGGGACGCTGGCCGGGCTTGTTCGTCCCCGCCGCGAACCCGCGGGCATGGCCGCGCGGGCTGAAGCTGTCCACGTACAACGCGACGTAGCCGCGCTCTGCCCAGAATCCGCCCCAGAGTTTGGTGCGGGCGGAAAGTGCCGAGGTATCCAGCTGCTTCGCGGTCGCGCTGAACAGTCCCGATCGGCCGTGCAGCAGCACGATGCCCGGCCGCTCGCCCGACCACTTGCTGTTGTCGGGACGGTAGAGATAGCCAACGAGGCGGGTCTTGCCGTCGGCGCTGTCGAAATGCACGACTTCGGGCGGCACGCTTGCCCAAGCGCCCGGCGCATAGAGAGTCAGCAGTACGGCTACTGCAAACGTCAGGGTGCCCGCAAGTCGGCTTGATGAATCACTGATGCGCATGCCTGACTTCTGATGGCGGGTCGGCAGCGCTTGCAGATGGTGTCCAGGCGGCGCCTGCGAACTGCTCTGCCCAGCGCTTGGGTTCCGTGACATTCACTGCGAATATTCGCAGCATTTTCGCCCGCGTCGCCAACACCCGCGCATCCCGGCTGAACAGGAACTGCACCCGCTCCGCCGCAGCGAGATCAAGAAACTTCTGGTCATCCCGATCCCTGCAGCGCGGCACATCCGCGACCCTGCGTTGCGGCACCACATTTGCCACCTCACGAAAGCGCGCCAGCCCGCGTGCGCGGCCGGCCTCATCCAGCTTCAGTTTCGGATACGCCAGCACCCGCGCCAGCTCGGCAAGGCATTCCTCGGTGGTGATGACGCGCATTGCGCCTGCGCGCACCGCGTCCGCCAGCGGCTTGGCCAGCGGACCATCGAACGCGAAGCAATCCAGCACCACGTTGGTGTCGAGGACGGCGGTAGACTCGCCGGCGTCACTCATTCGGCGCTGGCCGACTTTGGCAGCACCATGCGCAGCCAGATGTAGCCCAGAACAGCGGCGATGATCGAGCCACCCAGCACGCCGAGACGCACGGCCACAGCCATGCTGCCCGCGTCCTCTTCCCATGCCAGGGTGCCGATAAAGAGACTCATGGTGAAGCCGATTCCGCAGAGCAGGGCCACACCGAAAAGCGACTTGAAGTTGGCGCCATCCGGCAGCCGGGTCAGCCCCAGCTTGATCGCGATCCACGATGCGCCAAATACGCCAATGACCTTGCCAAACACGAGACCGCAGGCGATACCCAACGTGACCGGCTGCAGCATGGCGGACCATTGCACGCCAGCAAGCGACACGCCGGCATTGGCAAAGGCGAACGTGGGCAGGATGAGATAAGCCACCAGCGGATGCAGGCTGTGCTCCAGCGACTTGAGCGGGCTTTCGTCCTCGGGCTTCGCGCCCGTGAGCGGAATGGCAAGTGCGGTGGCCACACCGGCCAGCGTGGCGTGGACACCCGACTTCAACACGCACACCCACATGAAGAGACCGATGGCGAGATACACCGGTACCGCGCGCACGCCGCTCCTGTTGGCGATGATCAGGGCCAGCACACCCAGCCCGGCGAGGCCCAGCGAGGTGAGATTGAGGTCGGCCGTGTAGAACAGGGCGATGATGATGATGGCACCCAGGTCATCGACGATGGCGACCGCGGTGAGGAAAACCTTAAGCGCGATCGGCACGCGGCTCCCCAACAGCGCCAGTACACCCAGCGCGAACGCGATGTCGGTCGCCGCCGGGATGGCCCAGCCGCGCAGCGCGACCGCGTCGCCCCAGTTGATGCCGGCGTAAATGAGCGCGGGGGCCACCATGCCGCCGAGTGCCGCGATGCAGGGCAGCATCAGCGTCTCGCGCGTGGACAGGCTGCCCTCCAGCAACTCGCGCTTGATCTCGAGGCCGACCAGGAAGAAGAACACCGCCATCCAGAGGTCGTTTACCCACAGGAGCAGCGGCTTCTGGATGTTGAGCTCGCCCACCCGGACCTGGCCGGGCACGTTGAGGAAGGCGTCGTAGAGCGGCGAGAGCGCGGAATTGCTGGCAATGAAGGCCAGCACGGCGCAGCCCATGAGGATGAGTCCGCCGGACGCTTCCAGCTTGAGGAAGCGGCGCAGCGCTTGGGAAATGATCTGGATCGGCATGAAAGGTCCTGAGGTCGGGTTGAACATGCGTGCGGCGCATGCGAGCCCGTGTTCCAGGCTCGACGGGGCGTTATCTCTTGCTGGATGGCGTCCCCGGCGGGATTCGACAGTGTCAGGGCCGAAAGGTTACTTCAGTTCACACAAATCTTGTGCGCCCGGGGAAACCGGCCAGCAAAGGGGCCCCCGGGCGGCCTGCGCGCGACGCAGCTAGTGCTGGCGGGCGCAGGCGTCGTGCCGGTGGCAATCGACCAGATGGTCGTTGACCAGCCCCGTCGCCTGCATGAAGGCGTACATGATGGTCGTGCCGACAAAGGTGAAGCCGCGCTTCTTCAAGTCCTTCGACAGCGCGTCCGATTCCGGCGTGCTGGCGGGCACATCCTTCATGGTCTTGCGTTTGCCCTGAATCGACTTGCCGTCGACGAACTCGTAGTTAGAGGGAGTTCGCACGTGTCTACTTGATCCTGCTGCGGACGAAAAACTTGGAGGGGACAAAGCAAGCTCGCATCACCAAAGTTACTGTCTATCCCTGATCTATCCCCTGCATCAGCTTAGCCACAGTGATATTCAGCGCCTTTGCAAGTCGAACAATGTTGAGCAGCGAGATATTTCTCACTCCCCGTTCAACTCCGCTCAAATAACTTCTTGCTATGCCAGTCTCAAGTGCCAACGCTTCTTGCGAAAGGCCGCGGCCGCGTCTGCATGCTGCAACTGCGGCTCCAAAGGCGCGAAGAGGGGGATGTGCCTTCCTTGTGCTTGACATCACACAAAGGTAGGATTAAGTACACTATAAGACCACGCTCTATGAGTGACATTTAATGCAATACCAGTTCCAAGTAGATCCGAAGTTGATGGAAGTGCTGCGCAAGACGCCGTTTGTTCTGGACCTAAAGTCGTGGCCGGATGAGGCGCTGTCGATCTGCTTACGAGAAATGAAGGAAAGCAATGACGCCATATTGGGCAGCGACGACAAAATTCCCTTGCCCATGCCCAACCTTCTGTATTTGGCCACCGTCTTGCTTGAAAATGCCCAAGATCAGGGTCGGCTTCCCATGTTCAACAATGTGATGCAGCTGTGCACTGAGCTACATAAAGTCATCGCTGCAGAAGTCGTAGCAAGGAGCGGGGGACAATCTGTGCAGCCTCTGGACTGCGTAGAGCTAGTTTCCCGTTCCAGGGTGATGCTTTAGTCAGCATTCTCCTAGAGCGACGCATTTGTAACCGCCTCCAGCCGTCCGCTGTCATCACTCGCTTTGGAGGTGCGCCCCATGAACAGCCCGATCGCAGACAACAATGCGCTGGCAGCGCTTTTCTCGAAAGATCCGCACACCCGTCAAATCGAGACCGACTTCCTGGTGCGGCTGGATGGATTGATACGCACCAGACCGGATGATCCCGAAGTCTTGTTGTCCATTCTCGATCTGCTGAACCATCTGGCCCCAACGGCTACCGACTGCGATGCAGAGCCGCCGCGCCGGCGTTTCAATAGGCTGGGCCGCAAAGACACTGACCCGACGCAGTAATTTGTGGCGATCCTCTATTTCTTAGCTGGGACAATGCCAAAGGAACATCACCGCGCACGATTACGCCTGATGAGACTGGCTGATATTGCATTGGAGTTCAGATGCAAAAGCAGTCTTCGTTTCTGACCATCGTGAAGCCTGCTATCAGCAATCAAGGACGGCCACACATCCAGCGCAGCTTCGCCCGTTCGGCGTACAACTTCTCGGGCCTTGGTCTCGGGGTAGTTGATGGCGGCGCAAAACTGCTGAAGGACTAGAGGGGACATGCCGCGCTTTGCACTCGCGCCGCCGTGAACAAATGGCAACGCATGGCCCGCCCCGGAGAAGTAGGCTGCGTGAGCCACGATGTCGTACGCGGGAGAGAGCCGTGGTTGACCTGGTTGTTCATATATCACCCCAAAGTTCTTCGCATGCGCGTCACGATTGCCCAGCAGTTCATTGACAGCCAGGCGGCGCACCAACTCCGCTACATCCTCCTCTCTCCCCATTTGCATGAGCACTTCCGCAATGTGCGCGTAGGTGGCAGCAGGATGCTTATACTTCTGTTGAGGTGGGATGGCGAGGATCTGCGCGAATTCTTCGCAATGGATTTTCCCGTTTGCTCCGCGGTCGAATCTTTCGACTGCCAGAAAATACGGCTCGTCCGGAAGATTGAATGGAACTTCCTCGTCAATCGATGCCATCGGCTCAAGCGCCGTTCTGCAGGTGGTGACACCCGAGGCGTGAGCTAGTCGCATCGACAAGGCCTCAACCGCCGTCAGCCCGGCGGCATCCATCGTCGGTAACTTGGCGATGATGTGCCGTCCTGCTGGATTGTTGAGACTTGCAACGTATCGACCGTCCGACTCGGCCAGTGCGAGCTTGGGCTGAACACCAGCAAGTGAGGAAGCGTTTCGAAGTGCTGGCGCAATTTGAATCGGTTCAAGATTGCTAGTGACGCCAGCGATCAACCCGCTAAGCCGCTGAAGGTCTATCTCAGACGGCCTGACTATCAGCCCACCAGGCAGATCATTCCCGCAAGCAGCAAGGATATCGAAGTGGTCATCACTCGCGCATCCGCGGATCCGAGCAAGGTGTTCACGGAGCGGACCCTCCGGGAGCATGTTCTGGACAAAGGCCGGCAACGTCCCGCTCTGCGTATGGAAAATCTCGCCAGCATGGTCGTCGCATGAGTCTGCAGCTCGATACGATGTTGGAACCTTCGTCGCCCAGGTCAGGATCGATGAGCTTGCGCCATTCTCCAAGCCTGTTTCAGGAACAAAGCGGGTGCGCGCCTGATTCCCTAAGCCCAGCTGAATCAAGGTTCCAACTCGATCAGAAGCTAGAAAGACGTCAAGCGCACGAAGGATCATGGCAGCGTCTGAACAGTATCACTCAGGACAGTGCCTGAGCGGCCCAATAAGTTGACGACTAACGTCAGCCTCAACGTCGCAATCGGGTTCATCGGACATTTCCAATGCACATAAGATCAAAACCTGCACCTCAAACCTTCGCAAATTTGAGCGTCCTTGCCACTTTCAACGGATTCCCATCCTGGCGAAAGCTGCTAGCACTAAAGTCGCTTGAGTGCCAATACTGGCTGTGCGTAGTGCAGAAATGCTCAGATTTCACTTTAATGCAAGTCCTGTCCTTAAGCCTTGCCAAGTAACTGTTCTATCGCGCAACTATTTGTTTTTTATGACTTATTAGGCCCATAAAAATTACAGTTGCAAAGCTTTTGAAGCGCGCTATATAGTGTGACTGCTGTAACAAACACACTATAGGTCGCGTTTTTTGGTATTTCCCTGCCCCTTCCGGGCTGTGGATAACTCCCCTGAGCGCAGAGTAAGATGATGGAAACCCTTAGCGAAGGATTCCGATGAGAAGGTAATGCAGAGGCCGGACAGTCATCGCCCCCGACACCCGGCCCCAATGGAAAAGGCCCCACATAGCTCCCAACTTTGGACGGGAGAGGGCTATGTAGGGCCGGAGTGGCGATCAACCCAATCGGTTAAACGCAACATCTAAGGAGATATTAGCATGGCTAATAAATCGGGCAAGGGCGAATTCACATCGCCAAAAGTAGCATCTGCTGCGTCAAAAATTATGCGCAGCAAGACAGCAACGCCTGCGCAAAAAAGCGTTGCTGCTTCCGCGTTGACACAGGCACGTAATCGCAAGAGCAAGTAAGGCGGTTCTCAGGGGGGAGCAAGTCCCCCCTGTGTGTTCCAGGCGAAAATTCTTACGATCCAGTTTGAATTTGGGATCGCTTCAGTCTTTCTTTCCGCGGCCAAATCGGCCAAAACTAGGCATTCTGCCTTCGTGCCGTTCCACCAGTCCAAGTAGGTAGGGCTCGAGTGTGCTCGGATCAACTCTCCCTGCCCGAATGATGCCTACAAGATCCATGGCAACGCATTCGAGGCTACGTAGCCGTTCGACCTCTTCCAATAGGGAGAGTGCAGCTGCGGAGCGATGCATGGATGCTATTGCATCGATCTCGTTGCTGGAAAGGGGCGGGTGCGTGACAGGGTTGGATTTCATCCCTGCAAATCTACAACCTTCTTTGCAATATTATGGCTCACTGACGTGCTGCTCATTGCGCCCGCCTGGTGGGTCAATCGAATTCACAACCACATAGTTCATTGCATCGCCTAGCCATCATTCAATGCAGAAATTCGACAAGAAAAGTGCGGACAAATCCCTCGAATCCTGGATCTGGGATGCGGCTTGCTCAATCCGCGGCGCCAAGGATGCACCCAAATACAAGGACTACATCCTCCCGCTCATTTTCACCAAGCGGCTGTGCGACGTCTTCGATGACGAGCTGAACCGCATCGCAAAGGAAGTCGGCTCGCGCAAGAAAGCCTTCCAGCTCGCCAAGGCTGACCACAAGCTCGTTCGCTTCTACCTCCCGCTGATGCCGGATGACCCCGAGCAGCCCGTCTGGTCTGTCATTCGAAAGCTCGCTGACAAGATCGGCGAAGGCGTCACCACCCACATGCGCGCCATCGCACGGGAGAACCCGCTACTGCAGGGCATCATTGACCGGGTGGATTTCAACGCCACTACGCACGGCCAGCGCGACCTTGACGACGATCGCCTTTCCAACCTGATCGAGGCCATCAGCACCAAACGCCTCGGGCTGGAGGATGTTGAAGCCGACATCATCGGCAAGAGCTACGAATACCTCATCCGCAAGTTTGCCGAGGGCGGCGGCCAGAGTGCCGGCGAGTTCTACACCCCGCCCGAGGTGGGCACCATCATGTCCCGCGTGCTGCAGCCCGAGCCAGGCATGGAAATCTACGACCCGACCTGTGGCTCTGGCGGCTTGTTGGTGAAATGCGAGATCGCCATGGAGGAGAGGGTCAAAGGCAAGAAGCGCACCGTTGCCCCGCTCAAGCTATTCGGCCAGGAATTCACGCCCGAGACCTGGGCAATGGCCAACATGAACATGATCATTCATGACATGGAAGGCCAGATCGAGATTGGCGATACCTTCAAGAATCCCAAATTCAGGACCAAAGGCAAGCTCCGTACCTTCGACCGCGTGGTTGCCAATCCCATGTGGAACCAGGACTGGTTCACCGAGGCCGACTACGACAATGACGAACTTGACCGCTTCCCCGCCGGTGCCGGCTTCCCCGGCAAATCCTCTGCCGACTGGGGCTGGGTGCAACACATCCATGCCAGCCTGAATGCCACTGGCCGCGCGGCCGTGGTGCTGGACACCGGTGCTGTCTCCCGCGGTTCCGGCAATGCCGGAACCAACAAGGAAAAGACCGTCCGCCAGTGGTTTGTCGATCACGATCTGGTGGAAAGCGTGCTCTACCTGCCGGAGAACCTTTTCTACAACACTCCTTCGCCAGGCATCGTGCTGTTCCTGAACAAGGCCAAGCCCAGGGAGCGCGAGGGCAAGGTCTTTCTCGTCAATGCCAGCCAGATTTTCGAGAAGGGCGACCCCAAGAACTTCATCCCCGAAGCAGGTATTCAGCGCATCACCGATACCCTCATCGGCTGGAATGAGGTGGAGAAACTCAGCCGCATCGTTGACCACGCAGAGCTGAAGAAGAACGACTACAACATCTCCCCCAGCCGCTACATCCATACCAACGATGCAGAAACCTACCGGCCCATCGCGGAGATCGTTGAGGAACTAAACGCTATTGAAGCGGATGCGCGGGAATCCGACGCGGCCCTCGGGAAAATCCTCAAACAGTTGGGCCTAGCCTCATGAGCGATCTCGTCCTCTACACCTCGGTGGATGGCCGTACCCGGCTCGATCTGCGTATCGAGGGCCAGACCGTCTGGCTGACCCAACTCGAAATTGCCGAGCTTTTCCAGACGACCAAGCAGAATGTCAGCCTTCACGCCAAAAACATCTTTGAAGACGGGAAGTTGGCCGAGGGTTCCGTTTTCAAGGAATCCTTGACAACTGCCGCTGACGGCAAGGATTTGAAAGCCATAGAGGATTCGGAGAAGGACCTCAAGCGGAAGGGAGGGAAGGCGTGAGCACTGACCTCCAGCAAACTGAAATTGGTGAGCTCCCGGCCGCTTGGTCAGTTGACCGAGTTGATTCAGCTTTCGACATTCAGCAAGGAAAGCAGGTCTCGAAAAGGAACCGGGCTGGCGAGCACCAACGCCCATTTCTCCGCACCAAGAACGTCTTCTGGAATCGCCTCGAACTGACTGATCTCGATCAAATGCATTTCAGCGAGGCCGAGCAAACACGCCTCGAACTTCAGGCGGATGATTTACTTGTTTGTGAGGGAGGTTCAATTGGACGAACAGCACTTTGGAACAACGAGGTTGATGGCTGCCTCTACCAGAACCATCTCCATCGCCTCCGTGCCAAGGGCGACAAGGCTCACCCCCAATTTGGCGTGTATTGGCTTTGGTATGCCTTCGATGTGGCGAATCTTTACTTCGGCCGCGGCAACGTCACAACGATTCCGAATCTCTCACAGTCGAAGCTGGCGGAGTTGCCCATGGCACTACCCCCACTCCCCGAGCAGAAGAAGATCGCGCACATCCTTTTGACGGTGCAGCGGGGGATCGAAGCGCAAGAGCGGATCATTCAGGCCACCACAGAGCTGAAGAAAGCCCTCATGCACAAGCTCTTCACCGAAGGCCTCCGCAACGAACCCCCAAAACAAACCGAGATCGGCCCCGTCCCGAAAAGCTGGAAGGTAGTGCAATTCGACAAATTTGTAACGCTTCAGCGTGGCCATGATCTTCGTAAGCAGGATTTCAGGAAGGGTGACGTTCCGGTAATCGGTGCAACTCAGGTGATCGGCTATCACGACACCGCCAACGTAAAGGCACCGGGAGTTACCGTCGTTCGAAGTGGATCATCCGCAGGTAAGCCTCTCTTCATTCCTGAAGATTTCTGGGCTCACAACGTCCTGCTTTATGTGAAGGACTTCCAAGGGAACGTGCCGAAATTCGTCTACTACAAGATCCTGGCTCTCGACCTCACTCAATACCGCCAAGGAGTTGCGGTCCCCACGCTCAACAGGAACACCTTTAGTGCAATTGAGTTGGCGCTGCCATCCTCGGGAGAGCAACAAGAGATCGCAGACATGTTGGATGCTGTCGGCAACAAGACAGACGTAGCCGAGCGAAAGCGCGATCAACTCCAAGACCTATTCCGCACCCTCCTTCACGAACTGATGACCGCAAAGATCCGCGTTCATTGCGCCGCGTTCGATGTTTAACTGAGACGTTACAAACCATGCCAACTCACCCAGATGCAATTGGATATATTCGCGATCTTGGGCATTCCGAGGGTGTACCTTGGCTTGAGATGATTTGTGATCTCGCGGCATCAGGTGCCACGAATCTGAACGCGGCTGACCTAGAAATACTCGTTCAGCTATTCACCAAGCGCGCCAGCTACATTCGCCAACCTGCACCACCCGCAGCTGCGCCTGCAACTCGGGCCGCGGCGGCCGCAAGTGATCGCCTCGAAAAAATAGGCCCGTTTACTGGGTTCAAGCGGCTAGGCGATTCTCTAGCAGCGTCATTCCCCAAACCAGTCACCATCATTTTTGGGACCAATGGAAGCGGGAAGTCCAGCTTCTGCGAAGCGCTGCAAATCTTGGCATCGAATGATGCTCCCAGGAGGCCACTCAATGACGTTCTTAGCGCGGCGACCACATCACCCTCTTTCACCTACAAGTTCAGTTCAGATGCTGCAGCGCAACTCTGGACTCCTCGTAGCGCTTACGGTGCCAAGTCAAGCGTCATCAAGTACTTCGATACTGGAATCGCAATCCTCAATGTTCAGAACACTGTTCAACCCGGGCGGATCATTGCCCTCTCACCATTCAAGCTTGATGTGTTCGAGACGGCGCTTAGGCACTTAAAGGATTTGCGGGCCGAGTTGGTGCTCAAGCAGAGCGAGAACGCAGTTCAGCTGTCAGGTCTAGTTGAACGCATTCGTGCCGAGTTTGCAGAGTTCAAGGGATCAGTGCTTGCTGAAATGATGCTCCCGACAGTCACCGCGTTAGAAGCTGCGCTGAAGTTGGGCGAGAGCTATTCAAAGGGGAGCGGGTTAGACGGAAAGCTGCAGCGTAAAGCGGAACTCGAAAAAGCTACATCTGAAGATGGCCTTAAACTACTTAAGGGAGAGGCATCTGCCCTAAAAGCAATCCATGGAGAAGTCCAACCGATTCTCGATGCATGCGAAAGGCTCATCGAGATCGACCCCGTTTCAAAGTCGAAAGCACTTAAGGCAAAGGAAGCGGAGCTGGAACTGCTAGCAAAGGCGCTAATTCCGTCGGGTGCCACGCTCGACAAATTGATGGCACTCCTCCGTCCAGCCAACGAAATTTGTAATCTCCATTCATCGCAAGCAGCATCATGCCCACTCTGCAAGCAAGGCCTGCGGGAGAGTGAACTCGAACTCTTCAGGCAATACGCAGCACTCCTGACAGGCGAGCTGGATACGGCCATCACGGAACTACGTAAGCTGATCAAATCAGCTGAAAGGAATCTGAATGTGATCGCTGATTCTTCACCGGACAGCTGGGCGAAGGACTCGGTATTGGCTGTGGAGACGGTTGCCGCGATTAAGGATGCTGGGACGGCCATTCAAACCTGCTTCAAGGCCGGGAAGGAAATCGACCAAGAATGTGTTGATGCAGCGTTGATGCTTCGAGCCCTGTTTGATGATCTTGCAAGTCAACTGGAAGTGAAAGAGAAGCTTATAAAGGAAGCGGGCGAAAGCAGGGCAGAGCTATTGAAGCAGTTGGGTGAACTCTCCTCCGAATGCAAGGCACTGCTCTACGCCAAGAGGATTGCAGAGAGTTCCGATCTCATAAGGGACGCGCTTCGGCGAACGCTTGGCGCTGCTGACTGGCATCGCGATTTGCCAGAATTCACGTCTGCGCAGCGCAAGCTTACGTCCGCAGCGAAGAGGGCTCACAAAGACCTTGTGGTGGGTGACTTTAAGGCCCGACTTAACTCGGAGTATCTCGCGCTCGCTGAAAAGGGCATGAGCGCATTTGGGGTTGATTTGAAGGACGTCGGTGGTGATGGGGCCGTTACAGTTGATCATCACGTCGCGGGCGAACGGATTGATTCAGTTTTGAGCGAGGGTGAGCAACGAATCCACGCCCTAGCCTTGTTCTTTGCGGAACTAGAGACTTGTGAGCAACAGGTAATCGTATTTGACGACCCAATATCCAGCTTCGATTTCAACTATATCGGCAACTACTGCAATCGGCTGCGTGATTTGATTCAAGCACACCCGAATCGCCAAATCATTGTGCTCACCCACAACTGGGAGTTCTTTATGCAGATACAGAAAGTTCTCAAAGATGCCAGGCTGGAACACCAGATGTCTGTGTGTGTATTGGAAAACTGTGTCTCACTCGCGGAGTACAGTGAAAAGATTGCGGATTTGAAGACAGAGATTGATTCTCGATTGAGCGGAGTGGGTGAGCCCACAAAAGCGGAAAAGGAAGTCCTCGCAGGGAAGATGCGCCGATTGCTAGAAGCAGTGGTAAACACGCATGTTTTCAACAACCAGCGGCATCAGTTCAAGCAGAAGAGCCAGGCGGTTTCTGCCTTTCACGACTTCACTAAAGTGGTCCCGCTGCTCCCGGCAGAGGCTCAGGCGCTTAAAGATCTTTACGCGAAACTTAGCACTACGGAACATGACGACCCTACCAACTCGTATGTAAACACAGATAAAGCAATGTTTCTTAGTCGCTACAACGCAATTAAGGCGATTGAGGCTGCAATCGTGAGTCGAAAGTAGTATGCCCGCCCCCGGCGAACACAAAACCGTCCAAGCCCGCATCCTCGAATACGCCGAGGCCATCGGATGGGTGATTGTGTCCCGAGAGGAAGCGGAGCGCCGACGCGGCTTCGACCCGGAAGCCCCACCCGCCGACCGCGCTAAGAACCGTTCCCTCTTCTTTGATGATCTGCTCGGCGCCAAGGTCCGCGAGTTCAACCCGCGCTATGCTGAGGCCGATGGCGCATTGCTCGGACAGTTCCGCCATCTGCATACCGACATCTACGGTAACCGCGAATTCGTCGAGCACCTGCGCAACCGGGGCAAGTTCTTCGATCACGAAGAGAAGCGCGAGCGTGACCTGATCCTGATCGATTACGACGATCCGACGCGCAACGTCTTTGAGGTGACTGAGGAGTGGGCCTTTCACAACGGCCACTACGGAACGCGGGAGGATGTGGTCTTTCTCATCAACGGCATCCCCGTGCTGGTGATTGAGTGCAAGAACGCCAGCAAGGACGAGGCCATTGCGCTGGGGGTGGACCAGATTCGCCGTTATCACCGTGAGACGCCCGAGCTGTTCGTGTCGCAGCAGATCTTCACCGCCACGGATGCCATCGGCTTTTCCTATGGGGTGAGCTGGAACACGGTGCGGCGGAACATCTTCAACTGGAAGGATGTTGAGGTCGGCAAGTTAGAGACCAAGGTGAAGAGCTTCTGTGCCATTCCGCAGGTGCTCGCCTTCTTGAAGGATTACATCGTCTTTGCAGAGAAAGACGAGGAGCTGAACAAGTACATCCTGCGCCAGCACCAGACTGG
Source organism: Burkholderiales bacterium (assembly GCA_033764435.1). Classification (GTDB taxonomy): domain Bacteria; phylum Pseudomonadota; class Gammaproteobacteria; order Burkholderiales; family Usitatibacteraceae; genus JAEUMY01. Next base: position 3,746 of record JANRIX010000047.1, on the reverse strand, counting down.
CGCGGTGGAGGCGGCGGTCAGCCGTGCCCTGGACCTCAAGCGCACGCGTGGCTTGGTCTGGCACACCCAGGGCAGCGGCAAAACCTTCACCATGATCAAGGCGGCGGAGCGGCTCTTCCGCGCGCCCGAGGCGGACAAGCCAACCGTGCTGCTGATGATCGACCGCAATGAGCTGGAAGACCAGATGCTCAAGAACCTGGCCGCGCTGGGCCTTGCCAATCTGGAGCACGCCAGCAGCATCGCGCGGCTGAACCAGCTGCTGCGCGATGACTATCGCGGCATCATCGTGACGATGATTCACAAGTTCCGCGACATGCCGGCGGACTTGAACAAGCGCACGAACATCTATGTGCTGATCGACGAAGCCCACCGCACCACCGGTGGCGACCTCGGCAACTTCCTGATGGCCGGTTTGCCGAACGCAACCTTCATAGGGTTTACCGGCACGCCGGTGGACAAGACGGTGTTTGGCAAGGGTACCTTCAAGACCTTCGGCTGCGAGGATGACCAGGGCTACCTGCACAAGTATTCCATCGCCGACAGCATCGATGACGGCACCACGCTGCCGCTGTATTACCAGCTCGCCCCCAACGAGATGCTGGTTCCGCACGAGACGCTTGACAAGGAATTCCTGTCGCTGGCCGAAGCCGAAGGGGTGGCCGACATCGAGGAGCTGAACAAGATTCTTGAACGGGCAGTGAACCTGAAGAACTTCCTCAAGGGCAAGGAGCGGATCGATGAAGTGGCCAATTTCGTCGCCTCGCACTACCGCGAGAATGTCGAGCCGCTGGGCTACAAGGCATTCCTCGTCGGCGTGGACCGCGAGGCCTGTGCACATTACAAGCATGCGCTCGACAAATACCTGCCCAGCGAATATTCGCAAGTGGTCTACACCGGCAGCAACAACGATTCCAAGCTGCTAAAGGAATTCCACCTCGACCCGAAGAAGGAGCGGCAGATCCGGAAGAGCTTCGGCAAGCTCGACCAGCAGCCCAAGATCCTGATCGTCACAGAGAAACTGCTGACCGGCTTTGATGCACCCGTGCTCTATGCCATGTACCTCGACAAGCCCATGCGTGACCACACGCTCTTGCAGGCCATTGCTCGGGTGAACCGCCCCTACGAGAACGAGGCGCAGGAGATGGTGAAGCCGCACGGATTCGTGCTGGATTTTGTGGGCATCTTCGACAAGCTGGAAAAGGCGCTGGCCTTCGACAGCGATGAGATCAACGCCATCGTCAAAGACCTGAAGTTGCTGAAGGCACTGTTCAAGAACAAGATGGAGTCCGAGGCCCCGGCCTACCTTGGCCTGATCGAGCGCAACTTCAACGACAAGGATGTCGACACCCTGATAGAACACTTCCGCGACCCGGATCGGCGCAAGGAATTCTTCAAGGAGTACAAAGAGATCGAGATGCTCTACGAGATCATCTCGCCCGATGCCTTCATGCACCCGTTCATTGACGACTACAGAACGTTGTCGGCGATCTATCAGGTTGTCCGAAAGGCATACACCAAGACCGTGATGGTGGACCGTGAGTTTCAGGCCAAGACAAACCATCTGGTGCAGCAGCAGGTTGGCAGCTACGGCGTGGGCACGTTGGGCGAGATTGTCGCAATCGATGGCAACACCATCGAGCTGATCAAGAACAAGAGCGGTGGGGATGGCACCAAGGTCATCAACCTGATCAAGAGCATCGAGAAGCTGGCCGAGGAGAGCAGCGATGACCCCTTTCTCATCGCAATGGCGGAGCGTGCAAGGCTGGTGCAAGAGAGCTTCGAGAGCCGCCAGACCAGCACCGCGGAGGCTCTGGCCGAACTGCTACGCGAGGTGGAAGGGAACGAAGCCAGAAAGAAAGAGCAGGCTGAAAAGGCTTTCGATGGGCTGACCTACTTTGTCTACCGCAGCCTGCTCGACGCGAAGATTGAAAACGCCGAAGTCGTCAGCCGAAAGATTCGCCATGCCTTCACCGAATTTCCAAACTGGAAGCGAAGCGAAAACGACCTGCGCGAACTGCGCAAGAAAGTCACCTTCGCCATTTACGCGGAAAGCGATGACGTGGAGCGGGTGACTGCCCTGGTTGATGATTTGTTTACCCTGCTCGACAAAGCCAACCGCATCTAGAGCCATGGCCGCGAACGACCAGCGAGAGGCATTCAAACAGCGCGTCCGCCATTGGGCAGACAAGCTGGGCGTGAAGGTGGTGTGGCTGGGCATCCGCCCCATGCGCAACAAATGGGCCTCCTGCTCAACGGCCGGGCACCTGAACTTCAGCGACGAACTGCCGAATCTCAACAGCAAGCTGTGGGACTACGTGATCGTGCACGAGTTACTGCACTTTTTTGTGCCGAACCATGGGCGGCTTTGGAAGAGCCTCATGCGCGCGCATTTGGGTGAGTTTGAGGCGTCCGCGGATGAGCTGAAGTTTCTAGCGAGCAATACTTTGAATGCAAGAGTAAGTCGATCCACCGGCCCGGATCGGCCCTAACGGTGCTTACGAGGCGACAATACATTGGGGTAACCGCAATCCCCAAAGTCGACACGAATTCGTGCAGCCTATTGCTCCGGGAGAACTGCTCGAAAATGAGTTGATAAGTGCCGGGTCGCCAGTCGCAAGCGAGTGAAGCCGGCCACCTTATACCGTCCAAAAATCAAGTGCGGTCTTAATTTCACTATCGCAGACGTTGAGTCAAAGCTGATCTCAGGCATCAGCGCCGGAGTGACGCTTAGTTCTCGTGGTGCCAGAACCAATCACGATTGAACTTGGCCTAAATTGGGCGGGAGTTGAGAGATTCGCTGAATTCGCTCAGCGAGCCTTTTCGATCGCCTCTTCTCCAGCTCAAGCAGATTGAGAAGCTCTGCGCATCCAGTTGCGAGTGATTTTATGGTCTCGCTTTGACGCGCGCATTTGGCCCGCAACTTGGCAATGAGGTGCCTTTCGGCGTCCACTTTGGCTTTGCTCTTCTCTCTCTTGAGCAAGGAAAGTCGCTCGACTAAGTCGCCATGGTCACGATAGATCAAGGACCGCGACACGCCGGATTCTCTGGCAAGATCAACCACAGTTAAGACGCCCAAAGTTCCTCGCTTGCGCATCGCTCGCTGCATACGCTCGAATGCGCGCTCAAGATCGGCACGGGTGTTATTTTTCATCGGGAAGGCGCTTAATTTTGCCCATATCAAGAGCCTTTCGGCAGCTCTCCAAGCGTCTCTTTGCGATGAGTTTTCCCTGCCATTCAATGTTCTTCAGCTTCATGAAGCTCACATACTTCGCCTCTCTGGACAGCCACCAGTCAATCGAAGTTTCATTGATCGCGAAGTTCTTGCAGCCAACGCAAACCTCGGGACTTCGCTTCAGAATATTGGGAGTCGATGTAGTTCCTTCGCAAGCTGAAAGTTCGGACCGGTACATGCAGTATCCCCAATCGCATGGAACCATTGTGACCCCAATCTGAAGGAGCTTCTCAGCATCCTCCGAGGTCAGCGTCCTTCCACGAAATCCTGCCCCATCGAGCTTCTCCTCCAAGTACTCAAAGCCAGGACCAGCCAGATAGTTGCTTGCAAGAAATGAGTTTAACTCCGAGGCCAGGTCTTGGCGGTCTTCCTCTGACCTGAGTACGTAATTTGTAGCCAATCAGGCTGTGAGTTTTTCAAGTTTAAGGGCTTCGTTGCGGAACTGCGCGGGGGGCTGATATCCCAAGGCACTGTGTGGTCGGCGATGGTTGTAGAACTCCCGCCAAGTCTCGAT
>JANRIX010000034.1:0-10206 GCA_033764435.1 Burkholderiales bacterium | reverse complement strand
GAGGATGCCTGCGCCTGCAACGACGGTGGTGCCGTCCATCCTGAAGAGGGTGACATCACCGGCGGTGAGGTGCTGGAAGGCAAGATCAGCCTTGCCGTCGCCGTCGAAGTCGCCGGCATGGGTGACTTGGTAGGGGGAGCCTGCGGTGAGACCGGCACCGGCCAGCACCGCCGTGCCGTTCATGAGCCAGGCTGCGGTATCACCTACCCCGCCCGGGTTGGTGCGCCAGAGGATGTCGCTACGACCGTCGTCGTTGAGGTCGTTGGGGGCCACATTGGCGGTGATGTCGGGATCGAAGGTGGCGGTGACGGTGGTGTTCGCAGTCAGGGTGAAGGTGCAGGTGGGGCCGCTGTTGCCGCCATTGCAGGCGATGCCGCTCCAGCTGCTAAAGACGGACCCTGCGTCCGGGGTGGACATTAGCGTGACGGCGGTGCCGTAGGTGACGTTGGCACTGCAGGTGCTGCCGCAGTTGATGCCGAGACCTGAGCTGGTGACGCTGCCCGTGCCACTGCCCGAACGATTGATGTTGAGGAGGTAGGGGCCGTTGTTGGGGACGATACTGGTTAAGGAGGTTGAAACGGCACTTGTTCCTACGGCGTTTCTTGCGACTACGGTACAGATGTAGTTCACAAAGTTGGAGAGCCCGGTCACGATGATGGGTGACGAAGCTCCCGTGGCGCTGAATGAGCCGGGAGGACTCGCCGAGGTGCAGGTGACGGTGTAGTCCAGGATCGGGCTGCCGCCGTCACTGCCCGGCGTAAAGGCGACCGACACCTGGGCGTTGCCGGCCGTCGGACTGCCGATGATTGGCGCGGCGGGAACGGTGGAGACCGTGACTTTGCGGATGCGCTGATTGGATTGATCCGAGATGTAAAGATTGCCTGCGATGTCGATGGCAACACTCACGGGACCGATTTGCGCCGACGTGGCTGCTCCGCCGTCGCCAGCGGAGCCGATTGCTCCATCGCCTGCGACAGTGCTGATGATGCCGCCGGGCGTGACTTTGCGGATGCGTTGATTGCTGAAGTCGGGGATGTAGAGATTGCCTGCAGCGTCCAACGCGATAGCGAGCGGATTAAGGAGCTGCGCCGACGTGGCCGCGCCCCCGTCTCCACTGAAGCCGCCCAGGCCGTTCCCCGCCACGGTGCTGATGACGCCGCTTGGCGCCACCCTGCGGATGCGCTGGTTGTCCGTATCCGAGATGTAGAGATTGCCGGCGTCATCCAATGCGACGCCATTCGGATTCTGGAGTTGCGCCGCCGTGGCTGCGCCACCATCGCCGCTGAACCCCCCCGTGGCGTTCCCCGCAACGGTGCTGATGATCCCGCCCGGCGTTACCCTGCGGATGCACTGATTGAAAGTGTCCGCGATGTAAAGATTTCCCGCGCCATCCACTGCGACACTGCGGGGGCTGCTGAGCTGTGCAGCCGTCGCAGCACCGCCCTCGCCACTGAAACCTTGGACGCCAGTGCCCGCCACCGTGCTGATGACCCCATCTGGGGTCACCTTGCGGATGCGATGGTTGCTCGTATCCGCAATGTAAAGGTTTCCAGCGCTGTCAATCGCCACGGCCTGGGGATTGTTTAGCTGTGCCGCTGTCGCCGCACCGCCATCGCCACCGAAGCCTTGAACGCCATTGCCCGCCACCGTGCTGATGACCCCGCCAGGGGTCACCTTGCGAATGCGCTGGTTGTTCGTATCCGCAATGTAGAGATTGCCCGTGCCATCGAGCGCGATGCCAGAAGGGCTGCGGAGCTGCGCCGCGGTGGCCGCGCCGCCATCGCCGCTGAAGCCGAAGGTGCCCGTTCCCGCCACCGTGTTGATGAGCCCGCCGGACCCGGCTGGCACCATGGTCACCGAGGTGAAGCTGCCCGTTACGCCGCCAATGACCAACCGCGTCGTCACAAAGGTGCCCGCCGTGGGGGATGCGTTGTGGCGCACACACACGGTTTGACCTGCATTGATGATGCCCGGCACGCTGGTAAACGTGCCGGTACAGCCTGGCGAATATTCGCCATTGCTGACAGAGATGAACGCACCAGTGTTAATCCCGTTCACCGTGATGGTATTGGAGGTGCGAACGCTCGACACCGCAACGTTGATCTGACTGATGAAGCTGAAGGGATCGGGCACGGTGTCGGCAGTGCTCACAGTATGCGACAGGGTGTTGGAAATGGATGCCAGATTGGCGGCGTTGCCGGCATACTCGGCGGTGAGGGACCGTGCGCCGACGGGCAGCGCGTTGGTGGCGCATTGGGCACTGCCCGCAGAGAGCGCGACATTGGCACAGCCGGCGATATTGCTGGCGCCATCCTTGAAGGTGACAGTGCCGGTCGGCGAATCCCCCGTCACGGAGGCGGTGAAATGGACCAGTGCGCCCGAAATGGAATTGGACAAACCGGACAGCGTGGTCACCGAGGCAGCCTTCGGCGTAAAGGGATTGGATGCAGCCGAGGCAGGGCTGGTGCCGATGGCATTGCGCGAAACCACCGTACAGGTGTACGTGATGCCGTTGGTGAGGCCAGTGACGGTGATGGGGGAGGAGGCGCCCGTTGCACTCACCGAGCCGGGCGGACTCGTCGACGTGCAGGTCGCGGTATGGTCAAGGATGCTGGAGCCACCGTCATTGCTTGTCGCGAATGAAACCGAGGCTTGGCCGTTGGAGGCACTGACGAAGGTGATACTGGGCGCGGCGGGAACGCTTAGGTCGCTCAGCTTCTGTACCAGGAATCCTTGCGGCAAACCCGGCTCCACGGAGGTCCCGAAAACATAGACCGAGCTGCTGCCTTGGGCGAAGATGGCGTGGCCGAAATCGTTGCCGGTGGCGCCATAGGAATGGACCCACTGCGGCGTACCGGTGGCACCTTTGAACTTGATGACGCTGATGTTCGAACCCAGACCGATGTCGTTGGTGAATCCCGTCACCAGCACATCGCCACTGGCATCCACGGCAACGGCGCGCCCGACATCGTTGCCGCCCGCGCTGCCGCCATAGACCATGTTCCAGAGTCCCGCGCCGGTGGCACCGTCGTACTTGATGGTGCGGATGTTCTGCCCGCCCGCATCCGTGCTGAACCCGGTGACGATCACGTTGTCACTGGCATCGACAGTGACATCGTGCCCATTGTCGGCGCCGCTAGAGCCGCCGTTGTAGTTTCGCGTCCACATCAGGTCACCCGTGAGGCCGTCGTACTTGATGGTGCGGATGTCCTCGCCCTGACCGGTCTCGCTGCTGTAGCCGGTCAAGACCACATTGCGGGCCGCGTCGAAGACGATGGCGTAGCCGAAGTCATTGCCATTGGCGCTGCCGTTGTAGGCCACGTTCCATCGTTCCGTCCCCGCGGCGTTGTAGACGATCGTGCGAATGTTCTGGCCCTGCCCGATGTCATTGCTGAATCCGGTGACCGCAACGTCGCCAACGGGGCTGACAGCGATGGCATAGGCATAGTCGAAGATGCCGGCACTCCCGTTGTAGGCACGCGACCAGACCAGGGCGCCCGTGGCGCCGTTGTACTTGGTCGTCCTGAAGTTCTCCATCTGGCCGACATCTGTGGTGACTCCCGTCACCACGACGTTGCCGCTTGAATCAACGCCAACGGCATAGGCGACGTCGCTGCCGTTGGCGCCGCCGTTCTGTGCCACGTTCCAGAGTTCCGCACCGGTCGCACCGTTGTACTTGATGGTGCGAATATTCGGACCTTGACCGGTGTCGGTGCTGTACCCCGTCACCACAACGTCGCCGCTGGAATCAACAGCGACGGCGTAGGCGACGTCATTGCCGTTGGCGCTGCCGTTGTAGGACGCGCTCCAGAGTTGCTCGCCCGTGGTACCGCTGTACTTGACTGTGTGAAAATTGTCGCCCTGTCCGGGAACGTTGCTGACCCCTGTCACAAACACGTTGCCGCCGGTGTCCACCGCCATGGCCTTGGCGGCCAACAGGGCGCCCCCGACCGACTGTGGGGTGGGGAACGCCGGCTCCTTCGAAGACCAGTGCTGCGCACCCGTGGTGCCGCTGTACTTGATGGTGCGGATGTTCGCGGAACCAAGCGTGTCAGTCGTGACGCCCGTCACAAGAACGTTGCCGCTCGAATCAACGCCAACAGAATAGGCGGCGTCGCTGCCGGAGGCGCTGCCGTTCTGCGCCATGTTCCAAAGTTCCGAACCGGTCGCACCGTCATATTTGATGACGCGAATATTCGCCCCTTGCCCGGTTTCGGCGCTGTATCCGGCAACCACCACGTTGCCGCTGGGATCAACAGCGACAGCATTGGCAGTGTCGTTGTCGTTGGCGCTGCCGTTGTACGAAGCGCTCCAGAGTTGCGCGCCTGTGGCACCGCTGTACTTGATGGTGCGCATGTTCCAGCCCTGACCGTTCACGAATTCGTACCCAGTCAGCACGACATTTCCGCTGCCATCCAATGCGATAGCGCGACCCGTACTTTCGCCTGCGCCGCCAAGATAGACGACGTTCCAGAGTTCCGCCCCAGTGGCACCGCTGTACTTGATGGTGCGGATACGCCGAACCATGCCTAAGTCTTCGCTGAACCCCGTCACCACCACATTGCCACTTGCATCCACGGTATTGGCGAAACCTTTGTCAAAGCTGCCGACATCGTAGGACACATTCCAGAGTTGGGCGCCCGTAATACCGTTGTATTTGATGGTGCGAATGTTCGAAGCCTGCAAAGCATCGAAGCTGTCACCCGTCACGACCACATTGCCGCTGGCATCGATGCTGACGGCCAACCCGTGGTCGTCAGAGTTTTCGCTGCCGTTGTAGGCCACGTTCCAGAGGACGGCCCCTGTGGCCCCATTGAATTTGATGGTGCGGATATTCGCTCCTTGGCCTGTATCGGTGCTGGCCCCCGTCGCCACCACGTTGCCACCAGCGTCTATGGCGATGGCCCATCCATCGTCGTTGCCATTGGCGCTGCCGTTGTAGGCCACGTTCCAGAGTTCGGCGCCCGTGGCGCCGTTGTACTTGATGGTGCGGATGTTCTGACCCTGTCCGGTGTCACTGCTGAATCCCGTCGTGACCACGTTGCCTTCGGCATCCACGGCAATGGCGCGACCGCCGTCGTTGCCGTTGGCGCTGCCGCTGTAGGTCCGCACCCACATGACTGCCCCGGTGGCGCCATTGATCTTGTAGGTAATGGTGTCGTTGTTCTGCCCGTTGAAGGCGCAGCCTGTCACGAACACATTGCCACTGGGATCCCGAGCCTGACTCCGGGTTGCGACCTGATTAGCTACAACTCCGCATCCAGGCGACGCGTCACCGTCAAAGCTGCCGTTGGTTCGCGCGGTCCACGCAACGGTGGGTTGCGCAGCCAGGCTGAAGCTCCACAAGGCCAGACTGACTGCGGCCAGCGCGTGCAACGCGCGGGACAGAATGGGGCGGGGCATGGCAATCGGGAACATGGCGAAGCTCCAATGCATTGATCTTGCGAATTTTTGTTGATCCTTGTCTTTTCAAACGGAATTTTCGAGGCAAACTCTGCCAATCCGGCCCGGCGAGTACTCGCAATATGCTTTCCGGCGACCGATCCAGGTCGCACAACCTGGGTAGCCGACCCTGGGCCGGGGCAGACGGTCCACTGGCGTCCCGGCCGTCTGCCCCCTACACTTGCTGAACCACGTCGATACCGTCCTGAACAAGTCCGACCAGATCCTGCCGATGCATCCTGCTGACGAAGCCGCTTTGCCTGGCCTGCCCCCTGAGTCGGCCCGCCTCTACGCCGAGGCGTATGAGGACCTGCGCCGCATAGCGCGATCCCAGCTCGCCCGGCATCCGCGCACGCAGTCCCTCGAAACGACAGCGCTGGTACATGAGTCCTATCTGCGCTTCGCCGAAGCGCATCGCGACATAGCCGACAAGCGCCACTTCCTGGGCTATGCCGCCCGGGTCATGCGCTCTGTCATCGTGGACTACGCCCGCATGCGGAACGCGGCCCGGCGCGGTGGCCAAATCGAGCACACCACGCTGAACAGCGAGATCCTAGACAACATCACGCTGGAAACCGACGTGCTGCATATCGACGAAGCATTGAACGCACTCGAGGGCGCGGACCCACAGCTCGCCCGAATTGTCGAACTGCGGTTCTTTGCAGGCCTCTCGGTCGAGGCGGCGGCGGAGGTCATCGGCTTGTCCGAACGGACGCTGTTCCGGGAATGGGAAAAGGCCCGCCTCATCCTGATGGAAGCCATCCGCGACGGAGTCTGACGTGCCGATCCACCAACTGGAACGGGAGGCCTACCAGCGCTTGCTTGTCCTGCTGGACGAGGCGCTAGATCAGCCCGAGGCGGATCACGCACGGTGGCTGGAGACTTTGGACGACGCGGATGCGCCGCTGAAACCCTATCTCGCGCGCTTGCTGGCGCAGCGCGATCAGTCCGGCAAGGCCGCAAGGCTGGAAGCGGGCGCTGCAGCGATGGTCCCCGCAGAGGAACTCGCGGAATCCACCCACCAGCCAGGCGCGGTGGTCGCGGGCTATCAACTGATACGCGTGCTGGGCCAGGGCGGCATGGGCGTGGTCTGGCTGGCGCGGAAATCGGCCAATCTCCCGCCTGTTGCACTGAAGCTGGCCGCGGCGACCCACATGCCCCGCAGCACCGGAGAACGCATGGCGCGCGAAGCCGCCATCCTGGCTGCGCTGAACCACCCGCACATCGCGCGCCTGCTGGAGAGCGGTGTGAGCGAAGAGGGGGTCCCGTTTCTGGCCATGGAGTATGTCGATGGATTGGCCTTGCCGGCGCACTGCGACGTGCAAGGCCTCACCATCGAAGATCGGTTGCGTCTTTTCATCTCCGTACTTGAGGCGGTGGGCGCGGCGCACGCCGCTCTGATCCTCCACCGCGATATCAAACCCGCGAATATCCTCGTCAACAAAATGGGCGAAGTGAAGCTGCTGGACTTTGGCATTGCCAAGCTGATCGACGAGTCCGGTCGCGCCGGTTCCACTCGTCTGACGCAGTTGGCAGGGCGTGTGCTCACCCCGGACTATGCGAGCCCCGAGCAGATTGCCGGTCAATCACTGACCGTGGCGAGCGACGTGTACTCGCTTGGGGTGATGTTGTTTGAGCTCGTCACCGGTGACCGTCCCTACCGCCTGAAGCGCGGCACCGCGGCGGAGCTGGAGGAGGCAATACTCACCGCCGACACAAACCGGCCCAGCAACTCTGTTCGAGCCGCGTTTGCTGAGCGATACGGTGCGACCACGAGCGTGCTGAAGCGGAAACTGGCCGGCGACCTCGACACCATCATCCTGAAGGCGCTAAAGAAAAGTCCGGGCGAACGCTATCACTCCGTACTCGACTTTCGCGACGACCTGGATCGCCACCTGCGCGGTTTGCCCGTGCGTGCGCGACCGGACTCGTTCGGCTACGCGGCCAGTCGATTCGTCCGCCGCAACCGATTCGCGGTCAGCGCCGCATCAGCGGTGGCGCTGGCCCTGCTTTTCGGCCTCATCGCCGCGCTCTGGCAGGCCCGCATCGCAGCCGAGGAGGCCGCGCGCGCCAACGCCATCAAGCAATTCCTGACCGGCCTCCTTGAACGCAATTCGCGGCTCCAGACCAATGCCGCCGCGGCGCGCAGCAAGACCGTGCGCGAGGTGTTGATCGAGTCCTCCGAGAAAATCAACACTGCGTTCAGCAACGACAAACTCTTGCGTGAGGAGCTGTCCCGGACCATCGGCAATCTGCTGGTGGATGTCGAGGAGGCAAAGCGCGGTGCCAGTCTGCTCGAAGAAGCAGTCAGGCTGATGGAGGCGCGGGAGGCGACCCGTCTCGACCTCTACTTTGAAACCCTTGTTGCGCTCATCAACGCCTATCGCGTCGGCGGGCGGGGCAGTGATGCGCTGGCCACGCGTGAAAAAGCCCTCATCGCGATGAATGCGCGGGGCGACAAGACCTCACTGACCCGCGCCATGGTGCTCGGCGCGTCGCTGCATCATTTCGCGAAGGATCATGATCGCGAAATGATGCTGCTCGAAGAGGCCCTGGACATCTACCGCAACCATCATGCCGATCACCCCGGCCATGCGACAACCGCCTTCGCACTGGCAAATGCCCTGCGGGTGCGCGGGTACTGGAAGTCTGCGACGCCGCTGTTCGCGGAGGCCGTCAGCGTTTTCGAGAAAACGGGATCGAAGGACGTCATGCTGCTTGCTCAGGCGCATTTCTGGCGAGGCTACGGCGAATCGCAGATGGGTCGACCTGCCCAGGCATTGCCGCACATGGAGCGCGGCATCGCCCTAGCGGAGCAGAACAGTGGCGCGGCGTCGCAGGCAGTGATCTTCCTGCGCTCGCTCCATGCGCGCACGCTGCACCGTGCCGGGCGGCGTGCGGACGCGCACGCCGAGTTCGCGCGCCTGCGCGGTCCCGCCGAATCTCGCAAACAGTCCCCCAACGACTTCAATCTGGCGCTCTATCAAGGTGAAGCGCACGTGGCCGAAGGGGAGCCGGACAAGGCAATTGCCGTGTTGTCCGAGTATGGCAACAGCCTCGCCACGCACGGCAACCAGTTCTTCCCCAATGCCGTGTCGTGGGTGACGACGCTTGCGCTGGCTCATGCATTGCGCGGTGACTTCGTGGCCTCGGACCGCACTCTGGCCAAGATGAAGGAAGTCACCGCGCTCTACTCTGCCGATGCACCCACTCTGGCAGCCTACCGGTTCGATGTGTCAGGCATTCACCTTCTGCGCGGTGAGACGGAAGCCGCCGTCAAGGTCTGGCACTACGGCCTGTTCACCGGCGATGTGCCGTTCAAGGTTTTCTTTGAATCTGGTGCGCAGGTGTGGCTGCGGCTTGCGGAAGCAAAGCTCGTCGAGGCCGGCCGAGCCGGTGGCCGCTCTGCGGAGTTGAATGCAGAGGCGTTGCAATACAGCGACCGCGGCATTGCCTTCATCAGCAAATTCGCCAGCCTCGACGCGATGCCCTATCTCTCGGCCTATGCATACACCGTGCATGGCAGGGCGCTGAAAGCGAACGGCAAGGTGGATGACGGCAACGCACTGTTGGGGCGGGCAATTGCACTGATGCGTGAACATCATGCGCCCGGCAGTGTGTGGTTGCGGCAGGCGGAGAAGGCGCTGGCGAGATAACTTGAGGGCGATGTTCGCAACAGACACCACGGTGCGAACATTCGCCCCTGCATCTTTTCTCGCTTCCCTCATGTCTTGCCACAATCTCCCATGAGGGTTCGATCTGGATGATGAACGCGCTGGTGGTGAGCGTGATACCACCCATGTGGCCGCGCCGGTCTGGCATTTCCTGAAGAACCAACCCGGCTTGTTGACGCTATTCCGCTGTGGCACCCGCACCCTTTTTCACCAAGGGTCGATCATGCACTTGGCCTGAGCGCGTGTGGCGATGAGTGTGGCTTCGATAACCTGCAGGCCAATCCACGAAATGACGTTGCCGCCGACGGCGCTGCAATTGACGAAGCCGGGTTCGTTGCCGCACTGCATTCGGCGATGCTGTCATGCAGACCTCTTGTTTGAACATGGTTGATCGGTTCTTGATTGAGTTGTTCCAGCATCCGCCCTGAAATGTTCCGCAGCATCAGGGCGATGGCAACCCGTTGGTTCGGCGTTGCTGTATTCGTACGGCTGCAGGCTGAGGACTCGACAGCCGCCTCGTTCGCGTTTTCGTCGAGCACCCATGCGTCTTGCCCCCCGGTGCTTACACAGGCGGGACACCAGATCTCGTGAAGGCTGGATTGAAGGATGGGGAATCAGGCACCGTACGTTGTATTCGGGCCTGCCTGGCCATGTCCTGAGCTCAAGCGCCAACGAAAGATGACGCAACGGTCGCGCATCGCGAGGTCGCGGGATGGGGTGGGTGCCGATACTTCAATGTGACAACGGGCGCAAGGCGCCCGTTGTCAGCGTGTGGCTTTGCCGGGTGCAGCCCTACGGCACCGCCTGATACCCCGTCCCCGGCCCGATGAGGATGGCATTGGCCGTGATGGCCCCGCCATTCATGACCATGAGCCGGTAGCTTCCATCGGTGTGTTCCCACAAGAGGTCCGCCCTGCCATCGCCGGAGTAGTCCCGCGCTCGCTTGATCGTCCAGCCGGTGGCAGGACCTTCGATCTGGGTGGATTGGGTGACGGTGAGTCCATTCATCTCCCACAGGATCACACTGCCGTCTCCTGTGTTCCGGAACAGGAGGTCGGCCCGCTGGTCGCCGCCCAGATCGGCCACATGG
>JANRIX010000023.1:0-1780 GCA_033764435.1 Burkholderiales bacterium | reverse complement strand
ATGGGGCGCGTCTCGGTCGGACGGGCCCGGGTATCGGGCCCCTCAAGCAGTGCGGAATTCCCGCTCCGGCAAGCCATGTGGACAGGTGGCCGAGTGGTTAAAGGCAGCAGACTGTAAATCTGCCCGCGCAAGCGTACGCTGGTTCGAATCCAGCCCTGTCCACCACTTGCCTTCCGTCTTTCGGTCTCGTACTCGCAGCGGCCCGACCAGCTCTAGCGCGAGAACACCATCCGGCCCGGCCGTGCTGCCTTTTTCGCTCGCGGGAGCCACGAGGTGTAGTGGCGCACATCGGTGTAGATCCCGGGGGTATCCTCCTGCCCGCAGCCTGGGCCGAACGAGACCAGTCCGATAAGATAGTTTCTGTCGGCCGCCTCCCACACCAGCGGGCCTCCGCTGTCGCCGCGGCACGTGTCGCGACCGGCGTCTGACCCCGCGCAGATCTGTCCCGGCACCAGCTTGAAGCCACCCGGGACGAGCGCCTGGTAGCCGGGGCTGCTCTCGCACTTGCTCGCCGGATAATACTCGAGGTCGCCGACCCGCAGAAAGCGCGCCATTTCCTGCAGATAGCCGAACTGGTCGCGCACTGCCCCGGCATCCTTGGTGGCACCCGTCAGTCCCCATCCGCTTGCCACCAAGGTCGTGCCGATCGGCAAGGCCCCCCTGAAGGTGGGCGGCCAGGCGATCTTGATCTGGTAGGCGCGCAGCTCGGCAGCGGTGGGTGCCCGCTCGAGCATGATCAGCGCGATGTCATCCCCGTGAAGGGTATCCCGATAGTCTGCGTGAACCACCACCGAGGAAATCGCGAGATTGAGGCCGGGGCTGGCAATATCGAACGTTCCGAGGCGGATTCTGCGTCCTTCGAAGAAGGCGGCCGGGCGTGCCTTCCAGCTGTCACCGATGCAGTGCGCGGCAGTCAGCACCCATGGGCCGCCAATGTAGACCGCGCCGCAGACGTGCTCGTGCTCCCAGTCCGGCAGGACGTGGCCGTGGATCTTCCGGTCTTGCGCGCGCTGCAGCGGGGTCTTGAACGCCGCCGCGCTTTCGCCTGCCCGGTAAATCTGTGCCTGCCACCGGGCATCGTCGCGCTGGGCAATGTCGAAATTGATCGCCGCCGGCGGAATCGCCGTGCAGACCACGTCGTATCTCGGGGTGCCGTCGGGATCGCTGCCCAGTTCACGGATCCTGCAGTCACCAGTGCCGTCCAGAAACTCCCTGACCAGATCAGGGCGGTCGTAGGCCAGCAATCCGGCCAGCTCCCCCCATCGCTGCACCTCACGCGCGTCGAAGTAGGCGGCGAGGTTGGTCTGGTCAGTTGGGTCTAACCGGGTCAGGAGGGTCAACAGGCGCTGGCGGTTGGCCGGGTCAAAGCCGAGCAGCAGATCCGCAAAGTTCCCCCGGTCACCTTCCGGAAGCACAGCGGTGAAGTCGTAGAATGCCGCCCGTTCGGATTCGGCAACATTGGCCAGCAGAGTGGCAAGGTTGACTGCGTCGGCCGGCTCAAGCTCGGCTTCGACCTGCCTTGCAGCGTCGGTCACTCCGGATGGCCGCTCGGCCGGGGTCAGGTCAGGGGCCTGCGCCCGAGCCCCGGTTGCAGCCAGCATGACTGCCCCGACCGCCGCTATCAGGAGGAGGCGTACCAGTCCGCAGCGATCAAGCAGCGGATCGACGCTATTTGTTGACGTCATTACCCTTGTCGACGTCATTTCCCTTGTTGACGTCATTGCCCTTGTCGACGTCATTGCCCTTGTTCACATCGTTGCCACGATCATCACCGGCGCTG
>JANRIX010000017.1:0-2671 GCA_033764435.1 Burkholderiales bacterium | reverse complement strand
CCTCAGGCTTGAGGTTCAGCGCGATCGACACCTGACCCAGATTGGCGATACGATAGAGCTCGGCGTCGGCCGCAACCGTTTGCCCCAGCGTGACCGGACGGCCGATGATCTGGCCTGAAATCGGAGCTGTGATGCCGAGCCGGTTAAGGCCGGCGCCGCCGACACCCGCAGCCGAGACCATGCTTTGTGCCTGCGTCAGCGCGATGCGTGCTTCCGTTGCAGCCGTTCGCGCGGCGATGAGATCCTGTTCGGGCGAAACCTTTTCGTCAAACAGCCGTTGCTCTCGCGCAAGGTTTGAATTGGCCAGAGCAAGGCGCGCCCGAGCGGCTTCGACCTCGCCCTTCATCTGGGCGACGTCGCGGCTTTCGATTACGGCGATTGTCTGACCGCGCCCGACCGTCTCACCGAGATTGCGTGTAAGCGCCACTACACGCCCGCCGATGGCCGCAGAAACCACCTGGGTGTTTTGCGGATCACCTTCAATGATAGCCGGTAGTTCGATCGTGCCGGCGCCGCCAACGACAGGACGACCCACCTCGACACCCGCTGCAGCAATCTGCTCCGCCGTGAGGGTCACTTGCCCTTCATTGACATGGGTAGCTTCAGCGCCCGCGTCTGCAGAACCGGAAGCAGTCTGCTCCTTGGATGGATCTGCGCCACCACAGCTCGCCAGAAGGAGCGCACTGATCGTCGCTCCAACAAGATTATGCTTCTTCATGATTAGTACTCCACGTTGGGCGCACGGGCGGTCAATCGCTCCAATTGCGCTCGGGCATTCTGATAGGCGGCAAGGGCATCGATCGCGGCGACCCGCGTCTCTGCAAGGGTACGTTCGGCGTCGAGCAATTCGAGTTGTCCAAACTTGCCTTCGCGGTAACCGATCCGTGCGATGCGCGCGGCTTCCTGCGCGCTCGCCAACGCCGGACCCGCTGCGGCGCGCGCCGTGGTGGCGGCATTGGCCGCCTCGGCCTGCGCATCAGTGATCGCTTGCTCGATATCCAGGGCCGTCAAACGGCGCAGAGCATCAGCTTGTGTTTGTTGTGCAGTCGCCTGAGCGATCGCCGCGCGCCCGTTGTTGAAGACCGGTATCGGGATGGTGACAGTGAATACCGCTGCCAGATCGTTGGTCGCCTCAAGGCGGCGGATTGCGGGGCCGACGTTGAGGTCAGGGACCCGGTTTGCACGGGCAAGCCGCACGCCGGCTTCGGCTATCGTGAAATCGGCGTTTGCTGCTGCGAGGGCAAGGGTGCCAGATGGGTCCACCGGCACGGCAGGACCATACACATTTGTACCCGGGAGGATGTCGAGCACCGATTCATCAAGTATGCCACTGATGGGCTCCCCAATCCGGCGCACCAAATTGATCCGGGCTGCTTCAGCCAGACGAGCTTGCCGTTCGACATTGGCTTCCGCATAGGTGACAGCAACATCTGCACGTTGCCGTTCAAGAGGCGAGGCTCGTCCCGCCTGCACCCTTATGCTTGCCGCGCGCAGTGCATCGTTGGCAATCCGGGCCTGGTCTCTCGCCGTGGCAAGACGCCGTTCGGCCGCTACCGCTTCGACATAGAGTTGAGTAACCTGCAACCTGACATCGGCGGCAGTGATCGCCTGCTGGATCTCCGCGCGGGTCAGCTGCGCCCGTGCCACGGCAACGCGGGCGCTTCGCTTACCGCCGAGTTCTATGGGAATAGCGGGGCCTATGGTGGTTTCAGCGCTTCTCAAGCCGCGGTAAGGCCCGGAACCAGCGATGTTTTCTACCTGTACTTGTACGACAGGGTTGGGGCGCAAGCCTGCCAACCTTTGGCCTGCTTCTGCTGCCTCAACTGCAGCTGCTGCGGCCTCGGATGCTGGCGCCGCGCCTCCGGCAGCCGCGACAGCTTCCTCGAGAGTAAAAACCTTGGCAGCGGGGATAACCTGCGCATCCCCCTGCGGTTGCGCCTGCACCACGGATGTGCAGGTCGCAGCAGCCAGAACGGCTGCTCGCACAATGTTCATTGGGAATTCTCCTGACAGATAACCTCGGCCGGAAATTCCGGCCAGAGTCATGTGTCAGGCGTTTGGCGGCCTCAGACCCGGTTCGGGCGCGCTAGAATCAAGCGGAGGCGTGGAGCGCGCGAAAAGCGGCACTGAAAGCGAGCCAAATCGGGGCGCAACGCCGATATCAGCTGGAGCCTGGATCGCCGGGCAATGGCAAATGCCGTGGTGATGGGGGAGGGCCTTGTCAGCCGTGCCCTGCTCGTTCCCGTTGCTCTTTTCGTCATGAAATTCAGCGGCGCACTCTGACGTCGGCGCACCCGGCAGTTCCCCGGCCTCGAGGGTGACGCTCGTGACGAGCGCTGACAATACGAGTGTCAGAAGGAGACGCGAGAGGAACAGCACACCGTCTTCTAGCAGGCATCAGCCCGGGTGTCATGCGGAATAACCCAGCACAGGCACCAGAAGGACTCGCCGGAGATGCATGGCCGTTGCAGTCGCCAGCCTTTGGCAGGTTTCTTCGAAATCCTGGTCTGGTCCGTTATTCTCCAAGCGATCATTTGCAGACCGCTGAAGCTCAACCCTATTCGACGGCCGGATTTTGTGCGGATATCCTTGTTATCCGCCCTACCTTGCCATCCCAATCGATCTCGAAATCCACCCTGTCGCCCACCTTGACCCCACCGAGTTGCTCTGG
>JANRIX010000071.1:0-21763 GCA_033764435.1 Burkholderiales bacterium | reverse complement strand
CGTCGCGCTATAATGCGCGCTTTAGTCGGGGCGTAGCGCAGCCTGGTAGCGCACCTGCATGTGGTGCAGGGGGTCGGAAGTTCGAATCTTCTCGCCCCGACCAAAAGAAATCCCCAGAGAAGCCGCCCCACGGGGCGGTTTTTTGTTTCCCGATTGAGTTTTTCCCTCGCCAAGGCCCATGCGCATCCTTCTCTCCAACGACGATGGTTATTTCGCGCCGGGCATCGCGGCGCTGGCCGAGGCGCTCGCGCCGCTGGCCGAGATCACGGTGGTTGCACCCGAACGCGACCGCAGCGGTGCTTCCAACTCCCTGACGCTGGACCGTCCGCTGATGTGGCATCGCGCCGCGAACGGTTTTCATTACGTGAATGGCACGCCGACCGACTGTGTGCACATGGCCGTGACCGGCATGCTGGCCGATCTGCCCGACATGGTGATTTCCGGCATCAATGCCGGGGCCAACATGGGCGATGACACGATCTATTCGGGAACCGTTGCCGCGGCCACGGAAGGTTTTCTGCTCGGCATCCCCTCAATCGCCATTTCGCTCAACGGCCGCACGCACGCCCACTATGTGACCGCCGCGAAGGCAGCCGTCGAGTTGGTCGAGCGGGTCCGTCGCCAGCCCATCAAGACGCCGACACTGTTGAACGTCAACGTGCCGGATCTGCCGGCCGATGCCATCAAGGGCATCCAGACGACCCGCCTGGGCAAGCGCCACAAGGCGGAGCCGGTCATCAAGATGGTCAATCCGCGCGGTGACGCCGTCTATTGGGTGGGCGCCGCCGGTGCGGCTGCCGATGCGGGGCCGGGGACTGATTTTCATGCCGTCGAGAACGGCTGGATTTCGATCACGCCGCTGCAGATGGACCTCACCAATTTCGGCCAGATGGATGCGGTCAAGGGCTGGCTGGACGCCACCGCCCGCTGAATCCGGCTGATGAACGTTCGTCCCAGCGGCATCGGCATGACCTCGGAGCGCACACGCGCCCGGATGGTCGAGCGTCTGCGTGCGGCAGGCATCCGCAATGAACGCGTCCTTGCCGTCATGCAGGAAATTCCGCGGCATGTCTTTGTCGAGGAAGCGCTCGCCAGCCGCGCCTATGAGGAGAATGCGCTCCCGATCGGACTGGGACAGACCATCTCCACACCCCATATCGTCGCGTTGATGACCGAACTGCTGTGCGAGAAGTGCATCCCCGCGAAGGTGCTCGAAATCGGGACAGGCTGCGGCTACCAGACGGCGGTGCTGGGGCGCATTGCCAAGGAGGTCTACACCGTCGAGCGCATCCAGCCGTTGATGGATCGCGCGCGCCGGACGTTGCGGGACCTGCGCTTCTTCAACATCATCTTCAAGCATGCGGATGGCCATTTCGGCTATCCCGATGGCGGACCGTACCAGGGCATCATCGCCACCGCCGCGTCGACGCATATTCCCGACGAACTCAAGCAGCAGCTTGCCCCGGGCGGACGCCTGGTGATTCCGGTCGGGACGAATGAACAATTTCTCTACGTGGTCGATCGAACCGAGACCGGCTTTCAGGAGACTCGCCGGGAGGCCGTGCGGTTTGTCCCGCTGCTGCCCGGCGTCGCATAGGAACGCTCATGAAACTTCATTCTGCAGTCATCCTGCTGACCGTCGCGCTCATTGCCGGCTGCTCGACCCGCCAACCTGCGCCGGTGGTTGAGCGAAAGCCTGCTGACATTGCCCGGTCGACGCCAGCAGAAAGCAAGCCAAGCGTCACGTCTGGCGCGGCAACCACGCCCGCCGCGACGCCGCGGATTCATGTGGTGCAGAAGGGCGAGACGCTGATTGCCGTGGCCCTGCAGTACGGCCTTGATTACAAGGAGCTCGCGGCCTGGAACAATATCGAGAACGTCAACCTGATCCATGTCGGCCAGGAACTGCGACTTGCTGCTCCCACCCAAGCGGCAGTGCCCACCGGTGCAGTGGCGACGCCACTGCCGGTTGCCGGCGTGCCCGTCGCGCGGCCGATTGACCAGCCTGCACCGGTGGCCGGTACGGCGGATGCTGCCGGCAGTGCCTTGAAGACGGGCCCGCTTGCCGTCAAGCTGCCTTATTCGGACAAGGCCCTGGCCGATCTCGAGGCCGAAGCCAAGTCTGGTGGCGGCCCCGCTTCCGCAACCGCTGCGACACCTGCGCCTGCTGCCGCGCCGGCAGCGACCAAGCCTGATGACGAGAAGATCGACTGGGCCTGGCCCGCAAAGGGCAAGATTCTTGCGGGCTACACCGAAGCCAGCAAAGGCATCGACATTGCCGGCACGCTGAACGCGCCGGTGCTGGCGGCGGCGGATGGCAAGGTGATGTACAGCGGCACCGGCATCCGCGGCTACGGCAAGCTCGTCATCCTGAAGCACAACAACGTCTTTCTCTCCGCCTATGCGCACAACCAGAACATCCTGGTGAAGGAAGGCCAGGACGTGAAGAAGGGCCAGAAGATCGCGGAAATGGGCGCAACCGATACCGATCAGGTGAAGCTGCACTTCGAGATCCGAAAGCAGGGCAAGCCGGTCGATCCCGCCAAGCTGCTGCCTGCGTCCTGATCGATTTCGCAGAAATCAACCGGGTGTTCAGCCGTTGCGAATATTCGCAACGGCGGCACGCAGCGCCTGAAGGCGGGGATCCTTCTCGCTGACGCTGCCTGGCGTTGCATAGCGCAGCGCGATGTACAAGTCCGTGACCTGAGTCGAGCCGGGCAGAAGCTCCGGTCTCTCGCGACCGATGCGCGCCAGGAGGTCAACCGGCCCCTCATGCGGCAATCTGTCCACGCCCCGTGCGCGCATTCGGGTCAGGAATTTTTCGTACGCCCGCAGCGCCGGATCCTTTCGGCTCGCACGCCGTTGCAGCAGGATCAGGGCAGCCACCAACCCGCTGGCCCCGAGACCGCCGAACATCAACCACATTGCCAGCTGTTTCCAGTCCTTGGCGTCGATCCCGAGGTTCTGCAGGAAATACGCCTGGCGGTCCGTGTTGTAGCCCACCACCCACTGGTTCCACTGATTGTTGAACGCGTCCCAGGTATAGCGAAGCTGGCGCAACAGGCCAAGGCGGTCGGCGGCGATCAGGTTGGGCAGCACGCCCACCGGCCCGAGGGCGAGATCCATGCCGCGCTCGATCCGGTCGGGTGAGACTGCCGCCGTGGGGTCGGTGCGCACCCAGCCTTCGCCGTCGAGCCAGACCTCAGCCCAGGCATGCGCATCTGCCTGTCGCACGATGAGGTAGTTGCCCACCGTATTGATCTCGCCACCCTGATAGCCCAGGACCACCCGTGCGGGAATGCCGGCGGCTCGCATCAGATAGACGAACGCGCTGGCGTAGTGCTCGCAGAAACCGCGCTTTGTGTCGAAGAGGAACTCATCCACGGGGGATCGTCCGAGCATCGGCGGCTCCAGCGTGTAGATGAATTGCTGGTTGAAGAGCAGCAGGGTGGCGTTGATCAGGCCACGGTCCGTCGGGTTGTTGGCACGAAGCTGTTGCGCGAACTGAGTCGCGCGTGGGTTCGAATTCAGGGGCAGCGAGGTGAATCGCCGCCGCGCTTCGGGGGAAAGCGGGCGTTGCAACACGTAGTTCAACGCCGAGCGCATTTCATACCGACGCAAGGCATTGATGGGCGTGCTGCTGCGAATCTGGTAGTCGGTCTGGAGATAGCTGTCCTGCGGAAGCATCAACGGCATGTCCAGCGCAAACATCCAGGTCTTGCCATGGGGCTCGAGCGTGACGACGTAATCGATCTCGTCGCCCTTGGCCTCGATGCCGGCGGTCTGGATGGATTGGACGCCGGGAAAGGGCGGCATGGTCCAGGTGCGACCGTCGAATTCCATCATGACCGGCCCGCGCCAGTACAGGCGATTGTTTTTGGGAATGGTCCCCTTGAAGTCGGCCCGGAACGCCACCTGCTCGGACTGGATCAGTTTGTTCAGGTCACCTGGCGAGACTGACTCCGAGAGGCCGGTGCGACCGGTCGTGCCTTCCTGCGGCAATCGCCACAGCGGCGTGCTGACCCGCGGGAAGAGGATGAACACCACCAGCATGAGCGGAATGGCCTGCAGCAGTATCTTGCCTGCGGGCAGGGCGCGCTCGCGGAAGCTGGCCTGTGTGCCGACACGGTTGAAGCCGACCAGTGTCCCCATGAAAATCCACACGCAGATCAGCATGTAGAGACCCATGAGCACGGTCTGCGAGTAGAGGAAGTTGGTGAAGACGAGGAAGAAGCCCAGGAACACGGTGAGCAGGGCATCGCGCCGCGAACGCATCTCAAGCAGCTTCAGGCAGAGCATCAGGATGAGCAGCGTCGAGCTCGCATCGCGTCCGTACAGCCTGCTGTAGGACAGCCAGGTGCCCGCCGCCGTGGCGATGGCAAGGCCGGCCACGAACAACCCGTGCGGCATCTTCCAGCCATGCCAGGCGATGAGGCCGCGCCACACCGCGACGCCGATACAGGTTGCGCTCACCCAGAGCGGCAACCGTTCGGCATGCGGCGCGATCACGAACGCCATGGCCGCCAGCAGCCAGAGCACGTTGTCGCGCTTCAATGCTGCCTGATCCGGTGCATTGCTCATGGCGACGGCGCCTCGATCTGGTACAGCGCCAGTGCTTCAAGGCACGCCATGCGATGCGCATCGCCAACATTCAATGCGATTCGGGTGCCGGGCAACTTGAGCCCCCAGGCCAGACCCAGGCGGTCGGCTTCCAGCACCCAAAAGGTCAGTCGGGAAAGCCGTTCCTCCGTGCCGAGGCCCGGGAAGTGGTCCCATGACAGCCAGAGGTCGGAACTGGCGGTCGACATGAATTCCTTGGAGAGCAGGCCTTGTTCGCGGGCCAGCGCCTTCCAGGCGATGTGCCGCGGCGAATCGGTCGGTCGCCAACTACGCAAGGCGTGGAACTCATCTTCGCCGGGCATGAGTGATGTGCCTTCGCCATGCTGTGCTGCCTCGACCGGCAGCGAGCCGGCACCGGGATCGGGACGCGGATAGACGAGGCAACGCATGCCGAAATCCACGTAGCTCCAGGCGTGGAAGAGGCCGAATGGATAGTGGGTGAAGATCTCCAGGCGCCCGCAGCGCAGCCAGCCGCGTCGACTTGCTGCGACTGGAAGCGTGACGGTGGCCCCGCCACCCAGCGGCACATCGGCATACTCCGCATCGCCGCCGGCACGTCGAACAGCCACGGCGTAGCGCGGCAGCAGGCTGTCGCCGAGGCGCAACGAAAACTGCGCGGTATCCCCAGCGAACACGGGCTCGGCCCGCCCGGGCGACAGCGAGAGTTGAGCGAGGTTGCGCCACGTGTGCAGCATGCCCATGCCGCCAATCGAAGCCAGCAGAAAGACCAGCAGATAGCCCAGCGACAACTGGTAGTTGATAGATGCGAGCAACAGCAGCAGGAGGATGAAGGCGAACAGGTAACCATGCCGCGTCGGCACGATGTAGATGCGGCGTTGGACCAGAATAACCGGCGGCGTTTCCGGCGCCTTGGCCCGATAGATCCAGTCCGCGATGCGTTCGCGAATCTGCAACTGCATGCTGCGGCGTCCGCTCAGCCGGCCTAGGGAATGGCGACGGCGCGGATGACTTCCTGCGCCGGATCGAACCCCTGGGTGCCGGCCGCGACCAGCGCCTTCAGCCGGTGACCGACCACTGCAGGTACGACCGCCTGAACATCCTCGGGCAGCACCTGCTTGCGGCCGGACATGAGCGCCCAGGCCTGTGCGCCACGGAGCACAGCAAGGCCTGCACGCGGACTCAGACCAGATTCGAACTTGCTGCCGTCCCGGGTGTGGGCAATGATGGCCTGGACATAGTCGACCAGGGCATCGGAGACCACCACGCGCTGGACGTCCTTCTGGATGGCACGCAGTTCGTCGGGTGTCATGGCGGGCTTCAACTGGGCAATGAGATCGCGCCGATCCTCGCCCTTCAGCAGCGCACGCTCGGCATCGCGGTCGGGATAGCCCAGCTTCACCCGCATCAGGAAGCGGTCCAACTGCGACTCGGGAAGCGGAAACGTGCCGACCTGGTGGACAGGGTTCTGCGTGGCAATGACGAAAAACGGATCAGGCAGATCGCGCGTCACGCCGTCCGAGGTGACCTGGTGTTCTTCCATGGCTTCAAGCAGCGCACTCTGCGCCTTGGGCGAGGCGCGATTGATTTCGTCAGCCAGAATGACCTGGGAGAAAATCGGCCCGGCGTGAAATCGGAAGCTGCTGGTGTCGCGATCGAAGATGGACACGCCGATGATGTCGGCGGGCAGAAGGTCACTGGTGAACTGGATCCGCTGGTACTGCAAGCCAAGGAGGGTGGCGAGCACGTGGGAGAGCGTGGTCTTGCCCACCCCGGGGATGTCTTCGATCAGCAGGTGGCCCCGGGCCAGCAGGCAGGCCACCGCCATGCGGATCTGCACTTCCTTGCCGAGAATGATGCCGTTGGCGGCTTTCAGCACCGCATCCAGGGAGGGGTGGCCGGAGCCGGAGAATTCGCGAATGCGCTCGATCAGCATGATGTGTTGGAATGTTGGGAATGTGGAATTGCCGCAGGACTCGACTGTCCTTACGGTGGCGGCCGTGGCGCGGATGCGCTGGATCAACCGCCTTTGTCGAGCATTCTGACATCATCCCGACCAGATCGGTTCGCAGGAGAACACCATGACCACCGCACTCATCACCCATCCCGACTGCCTGAAGCACGAAATGGGTCCGCATCACCCGGAATGTCCCGAACGGCTGGCTGCCGTGCTGGAGGGGCTGGCCCAGTCCGGCCTGCGTGAACGGATGACGCTGTTCGAGGCGCCGCTGGCGGAGCAGACGGCGCTGGCCCTGGCCCACGACCCGGACTATGTCGCCGCCATTTTCAATGCGGCGCCGAAAGCGGGCTACGCCTACCTGGATCCCGACACGTCGATGAATCCGTATTCGCTCGCGGCAGCGCGGCGTGCGGCCGGCGCGGTGGTGGAGGGTGTTGATCGCGTCATGGCGGGCGACGTGCGCAATGCGTTTTGCGCGGTGCGCCCCTGCGGTCACCATGCGACCTACCACCGGGCCATGGGTTTCTGCATTTTCAACAACGTGGCCGTTGGGGCCATGCATGCGCTGGAGGCGCACCGCCTGGAACGCGTGGCCATCCTGGATTTCGATGTGCATCACGGCAATGGCACCGAAGACATCTTCGCAGATGATCCGAGAGTGATGCTGTGCTCATCCTTCCAGCATCCGTACTATCCCGGCACCGGCGCCGACACCGTCAGTGACCATATCGTGCCCACACCGCTCCCGGCGCAGACAGGCGGACCGGCCTTCCGCCGCGCCATAGAACAATCGTGGGTGCCTGCGCTGCGCAAGTTCGAGCCGGAGTTGATCATCATCTCGGCAGGCTTTGACGCGCATACCGACGACCCGCTGGCCTACCTCAACCTCACCGAAGCGGACTACACCTGGGTCACCGAGATCATCTGCGATCTGGCACGCGAATATTCGCAGGGGCGGGTGGTGTCGGCGCTGGAGGGTGGCTACAGCCTGACGGCGCTGGCGAGCAGCTCGGTCGCGCATGTCGCGGTGCTGCAGGCCCAGTGATCACGGTGTACATGGCCCGGAATCGCTGAGCGCATGGCGACCATTGTCCTCATCGAGCACGCGCTGCAGCGCCAGACCGGCACGGACTACATGGCGCATCTGCTCGCCCGCTTCTGGCGCGAGCAGGGCCACAAGGTCTATCTGCAATGCGGCACGGACAATCCGCCGCCGGCTGATCTGGCAGTGCTGCATGTCGACCTCACGACCGTGCCGCAAGCCTATGTCGAGATGGCCAGCCGGTACCCGAGGACGATCAATCTCGGCGTCACCGACATCAGCAAGCGTGGCTTTCGCGGCGATGATGTGCTCACCCGCGACAGCAGCTGGCCTGGCCGGGTCATCGTCAAGACCAACGCAAATTTCGGCGGGCGCATCGATCAATACCTGCGCGACTGCCAACTGAAGCTGGGCCTTGCGGCGGACATCGCCGACGCGCCGGTGCTGGACGAGTATCCGGTCTATCCCACCCTGCAAGCCGTGCCGTCGCAGTACTGGATGTCTCCGCACTATGTGGTGGAGAAATTCACCCCGGAACAGGACGCGCGCGGCAACTACATGCGGGTCTGGGTGTTCCTGGGCGATCGCGAGCGCAGCATGCGCTACCGATCAGCTGCCGACGTCATCAAGTCGGCCAACTTCATCGATGGCGAACCGGTCGCCGTGCCCGATGAATTGCGGGCGTGGCGCGAACGGCTCAAGTTCGACTTTGGCAAGTTCGACTACGTGATGCATGAGGGCCGCTGCGTGCTGCTCGATGTCAATCGAACGCCGGGTGCGCCGCCGGTACGGATGCCGGGTGTGGTCGAGGCCTATCGGGCCGTGGCTGCGGGCGTTGAAGGCTTTCTCTAGGACGCGAATATTCGCAATGCAGCGAATCAGATCATCGCGTCAGCGTGAGGCGCGGAAACTGCTCGCCCCATTCATAGTCGGGCAACTCCACCGCCACCTGCGAAAATCGCCGCTGGCCCTCACTGATGAGAAAGCGCAGAGACGGAAACAGATAGCGCGCCTGGGAGTCCTTCCAGGCTTCGATGTTGGCAATGGCTCTGTCCGTCCAGCCAAACTGCCTTCCGATTGAGTGCGGATCGGGGACATGGCGATGCCACACGTCCCACACATCGCCCAGGCGAACACCGTTTTCGGTATCGCCCTGTACCGCTGTCGCCAGCTTCCAGCGAAAGAGGTCGAGGTTGGCCGGCTGACCCTTGAGCAGGTCGGCGAACACGCTGTCGACCGACGGCAGCTCATCCGGCCGACGATGGCAGCGAATGCAGAAGGTGCCGCCCGGCCGCAGCACACGGGCAATCTCCGCATTCAACAGGTCGATGTATTCGGGCCGATCGAAGACGGAATAACAGCCGTCGCCCACCACGACATCAAAGGTGCTGTCTTCGTAGGGGAGCGAACGCCAATCCGCGCGGACTCGGGAGGCATCCGCTGGCGCACGCTGCGCGGGCCAGACGCGGCCCAGCATGCCGCCGGACCAGTCGGTCGCGGTGAGGTGCAGGCCGGGTGGCCAGTGCATGCCGGCCACGGCGGGCGTCGCACCCAGCATCAACGCGCGCCGAGGCGCTGCACTGGCGACCAATCGCTCGTAGAAGGCGATATCGCTGGCGGCTGGCGCCAGTGGCGGTTCGACGTGCCAGGTCAGGCTGAGTGTGTCCCAGCGGGCCACGCCGGCGCGGGTCATGCGCAACTCACATCAGACTCATGTGCGACTCACACGCGACTCGCACGCGACTCGCATTCACGCGCTGGCGCGGTCGCGTGGTCATTTCTTCGGTGGTGCCGGCGGTGCGGGAGGCGGCCGGAAGCCGAGTACCGCCGAACCGCCCAGTCCCAGCCAGTCCCAGCGTCCTTGTTCTATGGCGCTGCGGATGAGCGCCTGATAGCGCAGGGTTTCCTGATATTGATAGGGTGACTGGGCAAACTGCTGAAGATACGCCTGATAGTTGGGCGCGCCGCACGCACCTTCAAGGGCACACGCGGCGAGCACCTCACGGTGTTCCGCTCCGCAATCCAGCCCGCCTTCGCAGGCCATCATTTGCCAAGCGGCCCGCCAGGCGCCTGCAGCGGGCGCGCTCTGGTCCGGGCCGACGCGTAGGCCGTCCGGGCGATTCCACAGCGTGCCGAAGTCGCCGATCTGGCGCAGTGCTTCCGGATCGCGCGATTTGATCGCGTCCTGCAGCGAATTGAGATCGGCTTCGGTCAGCGTGTACTGCTGGCGTTGTCGCGCCGCGGCGGCGATGCGGCTGTTGATCTCCCCGCGTGCCTGCGCGGCGCGTGCGGCCGGATCGCCCATGCGTGCGGCCTCGGCCATGGCGGCGTTGATGGCGGCCGGGGTGAGCTGTTCGGGCGCAAAGCCCTGGCAGCGATCAGCGAGCAGCGCATCGAAAGCGGCATTGCGTTGCGTGGCCTTGGGGTCGGTCGCCGACACGCGAATGTCTCGCTGAGTCTGCAGCATGGCATTGCGTCCCCGCTGCCGCGTGGCTTCGGCGCATTCCATGAGCGCCTTCGCAGCGATGTAGCGCTGTGAGGGTTCATTCGAATTGGCGTACTTGTCGTACAGCGCCTTCAGGTCGGTCGCCTTGTCGAACTCCGCCGATAGGCGTTGCTTCTCCAATTGAGCAGGTGTCAGCAGCGTGCGAACTGGCGTGGGCTCGGGCGCGGCAGGAACCGGGGTGGATGCAGCCTGCATGGATGTCCCAGACATTGCGGAACGACCTTCCACTTGCGAATACGCGCTCGTACGGGCTGGCGCGGCGGGCTTTTGGGCATCATCCGTGCCGCCCGCCAGCCACCAGGCCGTGAGGGCAAACGCGGAGCCGATAACCAGAAACGGGATCGCTTTATTCATGCAGGAATTCTAGCGGTAGTGTGGGGGTGTGCGTGTAACCAGTCGTGACCGGAATCACTTGACGGGTGCGCTTCGCATGGCCGTTAAAATGAAAACGGGCGCATGACTGCGCCCGTTGACTGGTGCGAATATTCGCGTGTCAGTTGTGCAGGATCTTTGAAAGGAAGTCTTTGGCTCTCGGTGAGCGCGCGTCGGGATTGCCGAAGAACTCCTCCTTCGGACAATCCTCCACGATTTTTCCCGCATCCATGAAGATAACGCGATGGCTCACCTTGCGGGCGAAGCCCATCTCGTGGGTCACGCACATCATGGTCATGCCTTCCTGCGCCAGTTGCACCATGACATCCAGCACTTCACCGACCATCTCGGGGTCCAGCGCCGAGGTGGGCTCGTCAAACAGCATCACGATGGGGTCCATCGACAGGGCGCGGGCGATGGCCACGCGCTGCTGCTGGCCACCGGACAACTGACCGGGAAACTTGTCCTTGTGGGCGATGAGGCCGACCCGATCCAGCATCTTGAGGCCGCGAGCAATCGCATCATCCTTGCTGCGGCCCAGCACCTTGATCTGGGCCAGCGTAAGGTTCTCGGTCACGTTGAGGTGCGGGAACAGTTCAAAGTGCTGGAACACCATGCCCACGCGCGAGCGCAGCTTGGGCAGGTTGGTCTTCGGATCGGACAGCGAAATGCCGTCCACGATGATGTCGCCCTTCTGGAACGGCTCCAGTGCGTTGACGGTCTTGATGAGCGTGGACTTGCCCGAACCGGAAGGGCCGCAGACCACGACCACTTCGCCCTTTTCGATCTTGGTGGTGTTGTCGGTCAGCACCTGGAAACTGCCATACCACTTGCTGACGTTGTTGATTTGAATCATCGCTGACATGTTGGGTGCGTCCTTTCTAGCGAACGATCGCGATGCGCGCCTGCAGGCGCTTCACGAGCAATGAGAGGCCGAAACAGATGACGAAGTAGACCAGGGCGGCGAATGTGTACATCTCCACCAGGCGCCCGTCGCGCTGGGCGACCTTGGCTGCTGCGCCGAGGAAGTCGGTGATGGAGAGCACGTACACGAGCGACGTGTCCTGGAACAGGATGATCGTCTGGGTGAGCAGGATGGGCAGCATGTTGCGGAACGCTTGCGGCAGCACAATGGTGCCCATGGTCTGCCAGTAGTTGAGCCCCAGCGCATAGCCTGCCCACACCTGACCGCGCGGAATGGCCTGGATGCCGGCGCGCATGATCTCCGAGTAGTACGCCGCCTCGAACATGGTGAAGGTGATGACCGAGGACCAGAAGGCGCCGACCTTGATCGGTGTGGGACTGCCGATGACCCAGGCGCCGATGTACGGCACCAGGAAGTAGAACCAGAAGATCACCAGCAGCAGCGGAATGGAGCGCACCAGGTTTACGTAGCCGGCGGCAAACATCGACAGCGCCTTGAACTTGGACAAGCGCATCATGGCAAGCAGCGTGCCGAAGAAAATGCCGCCCACCATGGCCATCGCGGTCAGCGTCAGGGTGAAGGTCATGCCCTCCTTGAAGAGGTAGACCCACGAACGCTGGATGACATTGAAATCAAAATCTCCCATGATCAGTGCCCCCCGCCCGCGACCTGCGGCCCGATGAATCCGGGCACGGCCACTTTGCGTTCCACCCAGCGCATGCCGAACACCACAATGATGTTCACCATGATGTAAATGAGCGTTGCTGCGGTGAAGGCCTCGAACACCTGGAAGCTGTATTCCTGCATGGCGCGAGCCCGCGCGGTCAGTTCAACCAATCCGATGGTCAGCGCCACGGACGAGTTCTTGATGATGTTCATGAACTCGCTGGTCATGGGCGGCAGGATGATGCGATAGGCGACTGGCAGCAGGATGAATCGATAAACCTGCGGCAGGGTGAGCCCCATCGCCGTGCCAGCCATGGTCTGCCCGCGCGGCAGCGTCTGGATGCCGGCTTTCACCTGCTCGGCCACGCGCGCCGCAGTGAAGAAGCCGAGGCACAGCACCGCAGGCACGAACGAGCCCCAGGGCGGCGGCATCTGCTTGATCGCCGTGCCCAGCGCCTTGGGCATGAGCTCCGGGAGTACGAAGTACCAGAGGAACATCTGCACCAAAAGCGGGATGTTGCGGAAGAGTTCGACGTAGGCGTCGCCGAGTCGCACCGCCCACTTGATGGGCGATGTCCGGATCACTCCCAGCAACGAGCCCACGACCAGGGCAATGATCCAGGCTGACAGCGCTGTCGCCAGCGTCCATTGCAGCCCGACGAAGAGTGTCGAGAGGTAGGTGCCCGAGCCATCCGGACTCGCCTCCCAGAATATTTTCCAGTTCCAGTTGTATTGCACGAACTGCCTCCCTATTGCATGCGTCCCGTGGATGCGCGTGAGTCGCGCGGCCTGCCGTCAGCGGAAACTGCTTGTGATTGTTATGACTGCGAGCTTGCCATCGTCAGCCGTCCGGCACAACCGGACAGCCAAGAAAAAACAACGGGGAGATCTGTCGACCTCCCCGTCGGGTGTTGCGTCAGTGAGTCGCTGTTGCCGTTCAGGCCAGCCGCGGCTTACTGATAGACAGCCGGATCAGGTGAATCGGTCGGATTGGCGATCACCTTCTTGAGCTGGGCGCTCATCGGCGTGTTCATGTTGATGTTCTTCGGCGGAATCGGGGACATGAACCACTTGTTGTAGATCTTCTCGATTTCGCCAGACTTCATCAGGCCCTTGATGGTGTCGTCAGCCAGCTTCTTGAAGGCCGGGTCGTCCTTGCGCACCATGATGCCGTACGGCTCGACCGAGTAGGCCTCGCTGCCGACCATGAAGTCTGCGGGGCTCTTGCTGTTGGCAACCAGGCCGGCCAGCAGGATGTCATCCATGAAGAACGCCACGGCACGGTCGGTTTCCACGTTCAGGAAGGACTCGGCGTGATCCTTGCCGGTGATGATGCTCATGCCCATGTTCTTGGCGGCATTGGTTTCGGTCAGCCACTTGATGTTGGTGGTGCCGGCGGTGGAGGTGACGGTCTTGCCCTTCAGGTCATCCAGTTTGCCGATCTTGGAGGACTTCTTGGCCACGTAGCGGTTGGCGGTCACGAAGGTGGTGACCACGTAGGAGATCTGCTTCTGGCGGTCGGCGTTGTTGGTGGTGGAGCCGCACTCCATGTCCACCGTGCCGTTGGCGAGCAGCGGGATGCGGGTGGCGGAGGTCACCACCTGATAGTTCACCTTCAGGTTGGGCATCTTCAGTTCCTTCTTCACCGCGTCGACGATCTTGGCGCAGAGATCCATCGAGTAGCCGATGGGGGCCTGCTTGTCGTCGAGGTAGGAGAAGGGGATGGAGGCGTCACGGTGACCCACGGTGATGGACCCGCTGTCCTTGACCTTCTTCAGCGTGTCGGCCTGGGCCAGCATGGGCGCGGCCAGGGTGGCGGCGATGGCGCCAATGATGAGTTTCTGGGAAATCTTGCGCATGGTTGAGTGACTCCTCGTTGTGGTGTGGTGAATCGAATCGATGAAAGCCTGATTTCGGATTGTCCTGTCGCGAGCGGGCGGGTGCCGCGGCACGTTCCCCGGGACAATCCCGGAAATGTACCAAACTCGGCCCCGTTGGTTCCAGTCTGCCAACAGTCTGCTGCCGATCTCGTGTCGGCTTGCGCGGTCGTCATCTTCGGGCGTGCTGCCCGACGACGATGGACCATGACCGTAACGTACCACGCGCGGCCCGGGTTTACTTATGCGTTTGACGCATAGTTTTGTCGCGCGGGCCTTCCTGTCGGGCCAGGAAGGTCCACAGCCGGTCCAAAAGCGGCTTGTTCTGGGTGCGGTCGCGGTACAGGCGGATTTCGATTTCGCCACTCCAGCGGTCATCGCCGGCCAGGGTCAGCGTCCGTGTCCGCGTGCTCTGGCTGGAGGTGGCCAGCGCGCTGTCCGGCAGCCAGGCCACACCATGCCCTTCGATGGCCATGACCTTGAGCGCCTCGGCCATGTCGGTCTCGTAGCGGCGCCTGAGGAAGTGCGGTGTACGGGCGTTCTCGAGGATGACATCCACGATTCGCCCGAGAAAGGCGTTGGGCGAGTAGGCCAGGTGCGGCACCGGGTTTTCCACCGTGCCGGGCAGGCGGAACATGGGTGCACCGGTCTTGGTCACCTTCGCATACGGCCGGATCATCTCGCGACCGAGCGGCAGCATCTCGTAGCGCAGCTCGTCCAGCTGGATGGGCTGCTGTGGATGGTGATAGCACATCAGGAGGTCGCAATTGCCTTCGACCAGGGACATGACCGCGTCATGCACGTTGAGTGCCACCAGCTTGCAGCCGAACGCGCCGAAGCCGCGCTCGACCTTGGTGAGCCAGCGGGGGTAGAAGCCCAGCGACAATGCGTGCGGCACGGCGAATGCCAGCGTGTCCGCCGGAATCGGGCGCGAGCCGCGGACCATGGCCCGCGCGTCATAAAGATCGCGGAGCAGGGCGGCCGCGCTCTCCTTGAAGGCTTCCCCGGCAGGCGTCAGCTTGGTGGGGTACGAGGTGCGGTCGACCAGCGCGGCGCCGATCCAGTTCTCGAGGGCCCGAATGCGGCGACTGAATGCCGGCTGGGTGACATGGCGCATCTGCGCGGAGCGCGAAAAGCTGCCGGTTTCGGCCAGCGACAAGAAATCCTCAAGCCAATTCAACTCCACGGGAGTGGTCTCGTTCCGATGCGGTGCAGGAAGTGGGTGCTGCGAAGGCGTGGCGGATACAGGCGTGTGCCAGTGCCGCCGTCGGGTCCACGCATTGTGCCTCAATCGCTGTGCCGGGCGAGATCAGGGGAAGTTCTGTACAAGCGAGCAGCAGCGTGTCGGCACCCCGATCCAGCAGAGACTGGGCTGCGGCAAGGAAAGGCGGACGTGATTCTTCCAGGCGGCCCGCCTTCACGGCGCGGATTGCTGACATCAGCAGCGCGGCGTTCTCTTCGTCAGGGAGAAGCGTGGCGATGCCCCGGCGATCAAATCGTCGCTGGTAGAAGCCGGCCTGCATGGTGGCCGGTGTGGAAAGCAGACCGATCCGCCGGGTGCCGGCCGGCAAATCATTCAGGACGGCGTCGGCAATATGCAGCAGCGGGATGTGCACCGAGGCGGCCATTTCCTCCGCCCAGTGGTGAGCGGTGTTGCAGGGCATGGCAATCGCGGTTGCGCCGACCGACTCCAGCGACCGCGCCGCGTGGATCAGATGCGGCAGGGGAGACGGTCCATTCCCGAGTATGGCGGCCAAACGATCAGGGAGTTGTGGCAAGTTCCAGACGACGGTCGGGACATGCTCCTGGTCGTTCCGGGCGGGCGTGGCCGTAAGAATCTTGTGTTGCAGATCGATCGTGGCGGCCGGTCCCATGCCGCCGAGGATGCCAACAGGGCGCGGCGCGGGGATTGGTGATTGGGTCGTGCCTGCGTTCATGGCTTGCGCCTCCGGATGAGCTGGAATTCATCTTAGGCCCACTCAGTATTGTGCCGCCAATGCCGATTCCGCATGTAGGCGAAAACCCTGTGGTCGGGTTATGCAATCCGCGCATCGACCGCGAAACCCGGCCCTGAATGAGCGAAAATGCGCCCATTCAATTCCACCAACAAGGCGCTGCGGGGACACGATTCCCGTCAGGCACCATCCATTGACGCATCGGAGACCCGGATGACATCCCCCATGGAAGAACAGAAACAGGCCGCCATGGCCGCGACCCTCAAGCTTGCCGCAAGCCGCCTGAACGGCGCCGCACGCACGGAAGCCGAGACCTTCATCACCGCCTACTACACGCAGGTGGACGCCGAAGACATCGCGAGCCGCAGTGCAGAGGATCTGTATGGCGCGGCCATGGCCCATCTGTCCTTCGCGCGGACCTTCGCAAGCGGACATCCGAAGCTGCGCGTGTACAACCCGCGCCCGGACGAACATGGCTGGACCTCCGCGCACACCGTGGTGGAGATCGTCAATGACGACATGCCGTTCCTGGTCGATTCCATCACGATGGAAGTCAATCGCCAGGGCCACACGCTGCATCTTCTGGTGCATCCGCTGCTGCGTACGTTGCGCGACAAGGAAGGCAGCCTGCAGTCACTGAAACCGGCCGGCGGAGAGGGCCGCCAGGAATCATTCATCCACGTCGAGATCGACCGCGAAATCGACCCGGCCCGGCTGAAGACGTTGGGCGAAGGCCTGCTGGCTGTGCTCGCCGATGTACGCGCCGCAACCTCCGACTGGCCGCAAATGCAGGAGCGCGCCAAGGAGATCATCTCTGCCCTGGCCAAGCCGCCCAAGACACTGAACGCCGAGGAAGTGGCCGAAGGCCGCGCGTTCCTTGAATGGGTCGCAGACAACCATTTCACGATGCTCGGCTATCGCGAATATTCGCTGTCAGACGTGAACGGCCAGGATCAGCTCGCCATCGTCCCCAAATCGGGTCTCGGTGTACTGCGCGAACCCAAGCTGGGCGGCGTGTCGGCCAGCTTCAACGAGTTGCCGGAATCCATCCGCAAGCTGGCACGTGAACCGAAGTTACTCATGCTGACCAAGGCCAATTCACGTTCCACCGTGCATCGGCCGGGCTACCTCGATTACATCGGCATCAAGCAGTTCGACGCCAGCGGCAAAGTCATCGGCGAGAAGCGATTCGTGGGTCTGTACACCAGCACCGCCTACCACGCCAATCCGGACCAGGTGCCGCTGCTGCGGGACAAGGTGAACCAAGTCATCAGCCGCGCCGGCTTCCAGCCTGCGAGCCACATGGGCAAGAACCTGGTCAGCGTGCTGGAGAGCTATCCGCGCGATGAGCTTTTCCAGATTGATGCCGATCAGCTCTACGACACGGCAATGGGCATCCTGCGTCTCGGCGACCGGCGGAAGACGCGCCTCTTCTTGCGCCGCGATGTGTTCGGCCGCTTCTGGTCGGCATTGGTCTACCTGCCGCGCGAGAATTTCAACACCGATACGCGTCAGCGCATCGAACGCATTTTGGTGCGCGCGCTGCATGGCCAGAGTGCGGAGTTCACCGTGCAACTTTCCGATGCGACGCTGGCGCGCATCCACATGCTGGTGCGCACCTCGCCCAAGGATGCGCCGCAGGTCGATGTGCGCGCCCTTGAAGCGGAGATCGTGCGTGCGTTGCGTCGCTGGCGCGATGACCTGCAACTGGCGCTCACTGAAGCCGAAGGCGAGGAAGCCGCCGCGCGCTTGCTGCGCACCTGGGGCGATGCCTTCCCGGTTGCGTACGAAGAGCAGGTCGGCGCTCGGGTGGCCGTGCGCGACATCGGCTTCATGGCGTCGCTAAGCGCCAATGGGGCTGACGTTGGCTTGGCACTCAACCTGTATCGCCCGGTGGATGCGGATGCCAAGACGCTCCGCCTGCGTGTCTATCGCGCCGGTGCCAGCCTGCCGTTGTCCGGCAGCCTGCCGATGCTGGAGAACATGGGCGTGACGGTGGAAGACGAGCAGTCCTACGCGGTGACGCCGCAGGACGGCACGACGGTGCACGTGCATGACTTCGGCTTGAAGCTGGTGCGGCCGCTGGACAACCTGGAGCAGGCCAAGCCGCTGTTCGAGGAGGCATTCCTGCGCGTCTGGCACAAGGATGCCGAGAACGACGGCTTCAATCGGCTGGCCCTGGCCGCAGGGCTCAAGGCCGACGAAATCGTCATGCTGCGCGCCTATGCCAAGTACCTGAAGCAGACCGGCTTCACGTTCAGCCAGGCGTATCTGGAAAACACGCTGGCCACGCATGCGGGCATCACGACGCTGCTTGCGCGAATATTCGCCATCCGTTTCGACCCGGCATTCAAGGATGACCGCGCTGCCGCCGAGGCAGCGGTGGTGACCGAGATCCATGCCGCGCTGAATGATGTTGCCAATGCCGACGAGGACCGCATCCTGCGTCGCTTCCTCGCCGTCATGCAGGCGACCATGCGGACCAACTGCTACCAGCGCAAGGACGGCCAACGCAAGCAGTACCTGTCCTTCAAGATCGAATCCAAACTCGTGCCGGAGTTGCCCGAGCCGAAGCCGCTGTTCGAGATCTGGGTCTATTCACCGCGCGTGGAAGGCATCCACCTCCGCTTCGGCAAGGTGGCACGCGGCGGCCTGCGCTGGTCGGATCGACCGGAAGATTTCCGCACCGAGGTGCTGGGCCTGGTGAAGGCACAGCAGGTCAAAAACTCGGTCATCGTGCCGGTGGGCTCCAAGGGTGGCTTCGTGGTGAAGCAGCCCGCCCCCGTGTCCGATCGCGATGCCTTCATGAAGGAAGGCATCGAGTGCTACCGCACCTTCCTGCGTGGCCTGCTGGACGTCACCGACAACCTCGTCGGCGGCAAGGTGAAGCCGCCGGTCGATGTGGTGCGCCACGATCCGGATGATCCCTACCTCGTGGTGGCGGCAGACAAAGGCACGGCCACGTTCTCCGACTTCGCCAATGCCATCAGCCTCGAGTACGGCCATTGGCTGGGCGATGCGTTCGCCTCCGGCGGCTCGGCCGGTTACGACCACAAGAAGATGGGCATCACCGCCAAGGGTGCCTGGGAATCGGCCAAGCGCCATTTCCGGGAAATGGGTCTCAATACGCAAACCACCGACTTCACCGTGGCCGGCGTGGGCGACCTGTCGGGCGACGTGTTCGGCAACGGCATGCTGCTGTCGAAGCACATCCGCCTCATCGCCGCGTTCGATCACCGTCACATCTTCCTCGACCCGAATCCGGATTCAGCGACCAGCTTCAAGGAGCGCGAGCGCATGTTCGCCCTGCCGCGCTCTTCTTGGGATGACTACGACAAGTCGCTCATCAGCAAGGGTGGCGGCGTGTTCCCGCGCACGGCGAAGTCGATTCCGCTGTCACCCGAGGTGCGCAAGGCACTCGACGTGACCGAGGAATCCATGACCCCGCAGCAGCTGATGAAGGCCATCCTGCAGGCGCCGGTGGATCTCTTCTACAACGGCGGCATCGGTACCTACATCAAGGCCACGTCGCAGTCGAACAGCGAGGTGGGCGATCGCGCCAACGACGCCATCCGCGTCAATGGCAAGGACCTGCGCTGCAAGGTCGTCGCCGAAGGCGGCAACCTCGGCTGCACCCAGCTGGGCCGCATCGAGTACGCGCAAGCCGGCGGCCGTATCTACACCGACGCCATCGACAACTCGGCCGGCGTGGATTGCTCCGACCATGAGGTCAACATCAAGATCCTGCTGGGCCTCGTCGAGCAGGACGGTGAACTCACCGAGAAGCAGCGCAACAAGCTGCTCGCGGAAATGACCGATGAAGTCGGCCAGCTCGTGCTGGCGGACAACTACTACCAGACCCAGTCGCTGTCGGTCTCGGGAGTGCGCGGCGAGAAACTGCTGAACGCGCAGGCAGATTTCATGCGCCACCTGGAAAAGGTTGGCCGTCTCAATCGCGCGGTCGAGTTCCTGCCGGACGAGGAAGAGATTGCGGCCCGTCGAGCGGCCCGCCAGGGCTTCACCGCGCCGGAGCGCGCCGTGCTGCTGGCCTACTCGAAGATGGAGCTCTTCGATGAGCTGATCGCCTCCGACCTGGTCGATGACGCCTACGTCGCAGAGGAGCTGGTCGGCTACTTCCCCAAGCCGCTGCAGGAAAGGTATCGCGACGTCATGTCGCGCCACCCGTTGAAGCGCGAGATCATCGCGACGGTCGTATCCAACACCATGATCAATCGCACCGGCAGCGTGTTCGTGCACCGCATGCAGGAAGAAACGGGCGCCAAGGCTCATGAAGTGGCACGCGCCTACATGCTAGTCCGCGACATCTTCAGCCTGGGCGATATCTGGGCGCAGATCGATGCGCTGGACAACAAGGTGCCCACCGCCACGCAGTACGACATGCTGATCGAGGTAGGGCGCCTTGTGTTGCGTGCGACACTCTGGTTCCTGCGTCGTCGTCGCGAAAAGCTGGCCATGGCTGATGTAATTGCCATTTTCAAACCGGGTGTTGCGGACCTGTCCGCCAAGCTGGACGCGCTGCTCACCGAAGGCGACAAGGCCGACAACCTGAAGCAGGAGCAGGGCTATGTCGCGGCTGGTGTGCCCGCCGAATTGGCGCGCCGCGTGGCGCGCATCCACGCGCTGTATGCCGTGCTCGATATCGTCGAAGTGGCCGGCGAATATTCGCACGGCCCGGATCTCGTGTCCGCCGTCTACTTCGCCCTGGTTGGCAAGCTGGAACTGCGCTGGTTCAACTCCAAGATCACCGCGCTGCCGTCCGAAACGCATTGGCAGGCGCTGGCGCGCAACGCCATGCGCGATGACCTGTCGTCATTGCAACGCCAGCTCACCACGGCGGTGGTGAAGGGGGGCGGCAAGGATGCGGCGGCCATGCTGGCGGCGTGGGAGCAAGTCACTGCACTGCCGCGCGCGCGCCTCGCGGGCATGGTGGCTGACCTCAAGGCCGGGCCGGCGATGGATCTGGCGATGTTGTCGGTGGTGCTGCGGGAGTTGCGCGGGCTGGGCTGATTGCAGGATCAGTTGGGGCGGTGCCGACGGATCAATCCACCACCAGCACCGCCATCACCTTACGTCCCTCGGACAGCAGCACGTTGTAGGTCCGGCATGCGGCCGGCGTGTCCATGACCTCATGGCCGATGCGCGCTTCGATGAGCGGGCGGAGCGCCTGGGGCGGGGGGAAGGTGAAGCGGCGGCCGGTGCCGATGATGAGCACCTCGGGCGCATGGACCGTGACCGGCGCGAAATGGTCGGCGGTCACCTCGCGAATATTCGCGAGCGGCCACGGTTCCAGCACGGCGCCACCCAGCATCAGGCTCTGCTGATGACGCCGGGTGTTGATCTCGACATAGCCTTCACCGTGGGCGGTGACGACGTTTTGCGGGCCGGATTGGGCGAGTTGGAGTTTCATCGGCGCGCAGTGTCGCACAGCGGCAGAAAAGTGTCCGGATCCTGATCGCTGTTTCCGGGCGCGTGCCGCATGCTGCACCGCAGCAGCCAACTCGCTATTATTGGGGTTCCGCTCCTCGTCATTGCATCCCATAACAATCATGTCCGCTGATTTCCCGCGCATCAAGCGCCTGCCGCCTTACGTTTTCAACATCACTGGTGAACTCAAGATGGCGGCCCGCCGCCGCGGCGAGGACATCATCGACTTCAGCATGGGCAATCCCGATCAGCCCACGCCCCAGCACATCGTCGACAAGATGTGCGAGGCCGCGCAGCGTGGCGACACCCACCGTTACTCGGTGTCGCGTGGTATCCCGCGCCTGCGGCGCGCGATCTGCAACTGGTACAAGACCCGCTACGACGTCGACCTGGACCCGGACAAGGAAGCGATCGTCACCATCGGCTCGAAGGAGGGG
>JANRIX010000040.1:0-4290 GCA_033764435.1 Burkholderiales bacterium | reverse complement strand
TCGGCTGGCACGGCACGGCTGCAGCGGAAAGTGTCGATACAAATCTTCACCTTCAACGCTTTGGCAGTGCCGCGGCGCGCTTGCGCGGTTAGGGCCGTTGCCGGCGGCGGCTCACCGCGGCCGTCGTGACATGGTCACGGTTCCGGCTGGAGGACGACTTCTATAATGCGAAGCTGATCCGCCACCCCGAACGCCATGAAACGTCTCCTCTGGTCATTGATCGCATCCTTGGTGCTTGTAGCCGAGCTGGCGTCGATGCCGGCGCAAGCCGCCGATGCGGCGGGGCGCTACTACGAGGACGCCTTGCAACGGTTCGAGCGCAGGGATGACGCGGGTGCCGTCATTCAACTCAAGAATGCGCTGCAGGCTGACCCGAGCCTGCTCGCTGCACATCTTTTGATGGGCCGTGCTGCGCTGCGCAACGGCGATTACTCGACAGCCGATGTTGCGTTAAAAGAAGCGCAACGCCGCGGTGTGTCGCGCGCGGAATACGTTTTGCCCTATGCGCAGTTGCTGCTTGTAACCGGCCGCCAGAAAGAGC
Organism: Burkholderiales bacterium; assembly: GCA_033764435.1. Lineage (GTDB taxonomy): Bacteria > Pseudomonadota > Gammaproteobacteria > Burkholderiales > Usitatibacteraceae > JAEUMY01. The sequence goes on along the minus strand of JANRIX010000040.1, from coordinate 3,749 downwards.
TACTGGATAACCTGCAACCGGATGGTCTGCCCCCGGGTGTTCGGTACGAACTGCTGTTGCTTCGAGCCCAAGCCTACCTTGATGCGAATCAGCTTCCTGCCGCTGACAGCACTGCCCGCGACGCTCTCGCGCTGAATCCGGCGGCCGCAGGTGCGCTGACCATGCGTGCGCGGGTCGCCCTGCACTCGGGCAGGACCGACGACGCTGCGCAACGTGCGGAAGAAGCCACGACCATAGACCCGGCGGACTCCGGTGCATGGGCCATGCGCGCAGATGTCGCTTACGCAAGCGGCCTGGTCGCACAGTCGATTCCGCTCTACGATCGTGCCATCCAGCTGTCGCCGGACAATCGTGAAGCTCTGCTGGGACGCAGTTCTGCACTGATGGATCTGGGCAGGATGGCGGATGCCAAGCTGACGCTGAGTGCGCTGGCCAAGGTGGCACCCAAAGAGCCGCGATCCGCCTACCTGCGTGCAGTGATCGCCGAACTGGAGGGTGACCGGGGCGCGGCGAGCAAGCTGCTGAACGAAGTGATCGGCATCATCGATCCGCTTCCACGCGCCATTCTGCTGAGCCGATCCCATCTGCCGTTGATCGCTGGCCTTGCTCATCTGGGGGTAGGCAGTACGGTCAAGGCGCGCGATTACTTCGAGTTGCACGGCCGATTCTTCCCGTCTCAGCCTGCCTCCCGCAAACCCCTTGCCGCGATACAGCTTGCCCAGGGTGATGCCGCATCCGCCTTGACCACACTTGAGCCGCTCCGGCGCAGCGGTGCGACGGATCCGGAAGTCCTGACATTAATGGCGAGTGCATACACGCGATTGAAGCGCCATCAGCAGGCGACTGATCTGCTGGAAGAAGCCGCGAAGGAAAACAATTCGCCGAGATTGCAAACTGCGCTGGGCCTTAGCATGATCGGCTCGAGGCAGACCGAGGCCGGATTGCAGCAGTTGCGTGGTGCGCTCAAAAAGGAACCCGGCCAGGCGCGCGCCAGCGTTGTGCTGGCAGTGAATGCTTTGCGCGAGCAGAAGCCTATGCAAGCGGTCGAGCTGGCTGAAGCGGTCATCAAGCGCGAGCCGGGCAATCTGTCTGCAATCAATCTTCTGGGGGTTGCGCGTGCTGCAGCAGGAGATTTCTCCGGCGCACGCAAGGCATACGAACAGGCCTTAGCTGCCGATCGGGGCTTCGACAGCGCGAAGCTGAACCTCGCGCGTCTCGATGTGGCCGAGGGCAAGCCGGATCAGGCAAGGGCGCGACTGGACGAATTGATCAAGACCAGACCGACGTTTTCTGCTGCACAGTACGAGCGCGCCCTTCTCGATATCGCGGAAAAGCGTCTTCCCGAAGCAATCAGCAGGCTGGAAGCACTGCGTGAAAAGGACCGGCGACACGTCGAGAGCCAACTCGCGCTGATTGATGCGTATGTCAGAACAGGCGCCGTCGACAAAGCGCTTTCCCTCGCCAAGGAGAGCCGCTCGGGAGATCCCGGATACATGGTGCTGCAAGCGGCGCTGGTGCAGGTGCAGTTGCTCAAGGGTGATAGCGCAGGCGCGAAAGCGACTTTGAGCGTAATGACCCGGGCTGCAGACTTCGACGCGACGGCCCAGTACCGCATTGCGCTGTTGCAACGGCAGGCCGGCAACAATGCAGGTGCGGCGTACAGCGTTGAAAAGGCGCTGCAGGGTGACCCGGGCTTCATACCGGCAAAGATATTGCAGGCTGATCTGCTACTTGCGGAAGGTGCGGCTGACCGCGCGGATTCGCTCGCGCAGGCAATTCTGAAGATGCCCTCGCCGCCTGCCGATGCGCATCGACTCGCCGGAGACATTGCGTTCTCCACCGGCGCCTGGCCGGCTGCGTCGCGTCATTACCGTGCCGCGCTGACCAGCGGTGCCGGTGCTGACGTCGCGGCTCGTCTCTATCAGGCAGACCTCCGTTCCGGAACGCCGGCACAGGCTCGGGCTTCGATCGAAGCCCTTGTTAAGGCGCGTCCTGGGGATGTTCCGATCAAGCTTCTGCTTTCGCAGGTTCAGACGGAAACAGGCCAGCTCCGGGAAGCCAAGGCGACTCTCGAGGGCGTACTCAAACTTGGCGATTCTGCCCCGCTGCTGAATAACCTTGCCCTGCTTCAGTGGCAACTCAGTGATCCCGCTGCGCTGAAGACGGCTGAGCGTGCATTCAAACTCGCGCCCGACGAGCCGGTAGTACTCGACACGCTGGGCTGGATACTGGCGCAGCAGGGCCAGAGCGATGCCGCGTTGCGCTACCTGAGAGAAGCCCGTCTGCGCAGCCCAGACAACCCCGAAATCCGCTACCACCTCGGGTGGACTCTGTTGAAGGCCGGGCGCAAATCCGAAGCGCGGGAAGAATTCAGGGCCGCGCTGACTGGCGATCGCACGTTTGTCGGGCACGAGCAGGCCAGAGCGTTGGCGGCGCAGAACTGGAACCCTCTCTGATTTGTCGCGTTTCTTTACACTACGACGATATGAATTAATCAAGTGTATGAATTAATTGGGGTAATTTTATTGGCACAAGGTTTGCTTTGCAATTCTCTGTCAGACATCACAAAGTGCGGGAACAGCGATGAAAAATAAACTGATTGCAGTAGCAGCGGCGATATCGATGTCCGGTGTTGTCGGACAGTCGTCGGCCGCAACGTATACGTTCACGAACATTACTTCGTCGCAAGCGAGCGCCGTGACGTCGCCGGCCTCGACCCCTGCCGTCACGGTAACGGCGTGGAGCAGCAAATGGCCGAGTTCAAATACGTCCGATAACGGAACGGACCAATATTTCAACATCGGTTCAACCTACGACAGCTACAAGGGCGGCGAGATCATTGGCGCCTACCTGAGCGGCTCCGGCACGTTGCAGGTGAGAAGCCAGTCGGAGTCCACCAACCAGCCTGATCATGCCATCGACAACGACGAGGCTCTGGAAGCGGTACTCATCGACTTCGGAAGCAACTATGTCGGGTCAATCACCGACTTCATGCTGAGTTGGGCACGCGAGGCCAATATTGGTACAAGCAGCACGTATGATTACCATTCTTGGGCGGACGTATCCATTCTCGCTTACACCGGCGGTGACAAGAACTACAACGCTCAGACCGTCTTTGGGGACACCACGACGACTTTCCCGTCTCTGACGACCGCCGCGGGCGGGTGGACGCAGATCGGTGGAACTGATTTCTCGAATGTGAGCGCCAATTCAACCAGAGCGACCGGGACGACACAGACTTCGCGATACTGGCTGATCGGGGCAAGCGGTCTGTCCGGTACCCTTATCGATAAGGGTGCAGACTACATCAAGCTGAGCAAATTCTCTGCAACAGTGACGGAGCGCCCGAAGGATCCGCCGCCCTCGACCGGCGTACCGGAGCCGGAATCACTGGCGCTGGTGGGCGTAGCGCTTGCGGGCATGCTTCTGACCCGTTGCCGCAAGCAAGCCTGACTGATTCCGAGCCTTTGAAGAAACCGCGCACTGCGCGGTTTTTTTCGTCCGTTGCAGGTGCAAGTCACCTGCCTTCGTCTTCCTGCGCCTGCAGCGCCCACATCTGCGCATAGGCGCCGTCGAGTGCCAGCAGTTCGGCATGCGAGCCGCGCTCTACGATGCGGCCGGCATCCATCACCAGAATCTGGTCGGCGTCCATGATGGTGGACAGCCGGTGCGCGATGATCAATGTGGTGTGACCGCGCGCGACCTGCTCGAGCTGGGACTGGATGGCCTGTTCGGTTTTCGAGTCGAGG